>NZ_JACOQI010000004.1 GCF_014297285.1 Dysosmobacter segnis | reverse complement strand
CTCGGACATAGTTTGCTTGCTCCTTTCGAATGGTGTGTGGTTACTTCATTCTACCAGAGCCTGCAAGCTATGTCTTCTTTTATGCGATTTTCAATTTGCGCAACTTATTTTACCTTATCTGTGGGTCAGCGTGTGAGTCTTGAAGAAACGGAAAAAATTAAGTGCCATAAAAAGTTGCGAATTACGAAATAAAATCACCGGAATCAAGCGATTCCGGTGATTTTTGGTGGAGACTACTGGACTCGAACCAGTGGCCTCATGCGTGTGAAGATTCGATAGGGATGCCTTCTGCCGAATTTTGGGAGAATAAAGCGGGTTTGCCGCGTGATTTCCCCACCCGCAGATACGCTTTTCTCCGTTGTTTCCGCCCCGGTTTTTCTGTTCGTGGGTCACGGCGTGGGTCAAAACGTGATCCTCGTTTTCTGTTTGCTGCAGGCAGAATGCCTTCATACAACAAAGCGGCGCTCTCATGCAGCAAAGCGGGTTTCTTGACAGAATATACATCTTCATCACCTGCAAACTTTTTCTTTAGAACTCCTGAATCCCTTTGCAGATATTATACCATATTACCCTTGCGTTTCCCAGTGTTTTCAATGGTTTCCGAGCTTTTTTGCGCCGTTCAGTAAGCACTAATTATTCATAGTCAATTAATCGTTTGAGTTCATCTGCATATTTTATCATAATATCATTGGTTTTTTTCAAATCATCAACCAACGGCTGATATTCAGGATACGTTCTCTGTATTTCTTGTGGAGTTGCCGTTGCGTCAGATAAGGTGCTGTTGTACCAAGCCCTATACTTTGCTTGCCACGCAGTCAAATGAGGTCTTAGACCATTGTTTAGAACTTTTGTGGTTATATCGATTAAGCCCTTGGCATCACTAATTCTATTCGCAGGAATATTTGCGAGAAGCGTCCTGATAACCTTGAACGCTTCATACCACGAATCGTAAATCTCACTGATAATGTCGTATTTCTCATCAAACTTGAGACCAATTTTTCTTGTGGTCAATTCAATCCAGATTTTGTATGCGATTTCTTTTATGCAGCCATCATATTTAATGGTCACGCTGCTGTTGCCTATTCCAATAGTTGCTTCTTCAATTGTCACAGTCTTAAGGATTGATTTTTTATGTATCCACGTTATCCCTAATGATATGAATAATATGAGCAGAAAAAGAATGATAATAGCTATCCAGTTGAAAGATACAACGATATTTTGCCATCCTTCAAATTTTACAGAGATAATATCCATATAACCCATTCCAATCTTAGTGTACAGTAGAATTCCTGCTCAAAATATTGATTAAGACTGCCAGTAATTCTTTGCAGAAGGCCGTTTCTATGTTGATCTGAATAAAAAGCTGAACCATACTTGCCGTTCTTTAGAATAAACTCAGTGAGTTCAGTGAGATTATTTAGTGCCGTTTTGATTTTCAGAAAAGATGGAAAATCGTCAATATTCTTTGTCTTTATTGACGCAATTTTAATGCCAGCATTATCGGCCATACCGATTTCGTAAGGAATCCACCAAGACAGTCCTGTCTTATCTGAGATAATGCAGAGCAATATTTGACTCAACTTCAGCCCATTTATTACTGATGCTACAATCTTAGCGTCATTTTCAACTGATACTGCTTCTCTTAATTCGGAATCAAAAAGATCAAGATAAATGTCAACGTCCAATTGTTCAGTCAAATATTTACCAAGTTCGATAGCAATATGTTGATTTTCTTTTTTATGCGAAATAAACACGCACACTTTGTCACTTTGTCACTTTGTATCTTTCGAAAGAGCCCAAGACTGGAATCAGCTTTATTCACACACTCTCCTAATGTGTTACGCCATGGCGCCTACATTTTGCGTTGTAATGCATCATTTCATTTGGGTTTTTAATAAGATTTGATCTGGTCGTTCGTGCTGCATAAGCATCTTCTATCCAATCATATAGTTTTTGCTTGGAATCTGGATAGACATAGTATCTTGCATAGCCCACTTCGTTCCCATTGGCATCTCTCTTGACATTTTCAGAAACACGTTCAGGTAATGCACCTTCGCTCCCCATATAGGGAAGATTGATTGCGATAAGCCCATTGGGTAGTGTGGCACCTTGCTGAAGGGATGCTTTAACTTCCCAGTCAACATATCTTCTGCTATGTGTGCATGAGCCTACAAGCACAATAGTAACAGTGGAATCCTGCAGCTTGTTTTCTCGAATTTTTCTCATAATATATTGAGGATTGGTGCTATCAAAGGCAAAGTCCCCATCCTTTACTCCAACAGTCTTTGCAATAAATACATCCGAAAAATCTTGGACAAATTTATTAACCGCAGTTTGATCACCGTGGTAGTATGAAATAAAGACTTTTCTATTTGGATAAAACGTCATTGTTCTCCTCCTCGAAAAACTCGATTTGTATGTTGTGAATTAGGAGGCTACTACCGTTTTAAATGGATTTATATAAACTAAATCGAAGAGTGTATTAACTCGGCAACTTCACTTGCAATCTCTTCTACTGTTTCTTGACTCGTATTCCTTGCAACCTTATCTGCCAGCGAAGGGCTATAATCAATTACCTCTTGTTTGGTAATATCATGCCAAATTGGAAGTAATATCTGTTGTCCAGAAATAGCTTTTGTCATCAAACCGTCCAATTCATAGTTTGTCCATCCTTTTTTTATAAAGGATCGAGAAATAACGACTATACCAAACTTACTCTTTGACAGACCTTGGTCAATTTTCCTTCTCAGGCTATCTCCAATTTTCAGTTCAAACTCGTCATACCAAACATTGACACCCTTTTCTTTCAAAGCAAGTGCCAATGGACGAACAACACTATCTTTATCTTCTGATGCATGAGAAATAAAAACGTCATATTCCTTATTTGTATCGCTGATATCGATATATAGGTTTTTCTCTTGAACAAGCGGAAGTTGTTCTCTTGCAATGGGTAACATACCAGACAAAACTCTGGCATTGTGTCTAACTGTTCCAGAATACCCGCCTAAATCAATAGTAAGATACCAGTGGCCTGCTGAGGGAACTGTGATTCTGTATGGACTTCTCGTGACATAGCCACCGTAATATCTGTGCTTTCTACCATTTTTGTAGTTGGAATAATTTGTCGAGTCCATTAGCCGCACATTTGCAGCTGCGGATAATTGAACCTCAACTATTTTACCCTTTTCAAGATACCCAAAGTCGTAGTATGAAAAATTCATTAGCTTCCCCCACTTCCTTCTTTACGGTTGCTTGTTCATGGCGTCTATTATTCCTTCCATATATAGCTACACAGACAAATCCAGCGGCAGATCGGAAATATCCTTCAGCCGCTTGCCCTGCACCAAGGTTTCCAGCGTTTCTACCGCATCCTCAGACCCCGCCTCTTTAACTGCTCGGATCAGTTCATAGAGTGCAAAGTGATATACGCAGTCAATATCGCCAGTGCCGAGCGCAAGAGATGCCAAGCGATTCGGCATAGGCTCAGCCGTCACAACAACGATGTGCGGCAAATGTCCCTTTCGGTTGCGGATCAGGTTCAATGCCTCTGTGCGGCTGTTCTGTGCGCGGTCGCTACGCATCGTGTACTTTGCAGAAACACTCGCATGAAGAATGGGCTTGCCGCCGTTAGACTTCCGAATATCAGCCATCTTGCAGATTTCGTCATCAACAATGGGCTGAGCGGCATTGATCTCACTGTCCTCATAGAGATCGCGGTAAACAACAACGTCAGGTGCAACGAGGTAATCATTCCCGAGTGCAGCAGCCAACTGTGCGTTCTGTGTCGTAAGCGCATTTAAGTAAGCAAGATGCTCGTACTGCGCAAAATCGCTTGTTTTTAGTTTGTTGTTATTGCCGAGCTGAAGAATTGTCCAGTTTCCGGGACGGAGGTTCTGCAAATAGGGAAAGGTTTCACGCAGGAACTCCATTGTCAGCGTTTCAAATTGCTTTCCGAGAGTCTGCCCGGAAATTTTGTCAACCGTGGAGACAGCATGATGCTGTTCCTCCACAAGAATGTCAACGATCCTCCGCGCAATCGCCTTTGAGCCGCGGCTGCTGGTGTCTGCATTGGATGCGATACCTGCCGTGGTCAACGTCAGTGTGTTGGTTTCAAACAACTGCTTGTGAAAGTGGAATCTCGCGTTTGCTATCAATGCATCCATGCTCCAAACACTCCTTTATTTTTTCTCCAACTGCCCGGGCAACCGGGGGCGGGAATGCATTTCCAATCATCCTGCAGGCTACAGTTTTCCGATTTCCAAACGTCCATGTATCGGGAAAACCTTGAATCCGTGCCATCATCCGGCTTGTCAACCGGGGCATACCCTCAAATCCGGGAGCCGGTGCTTCGTTTGCAATTCCTCGGCCATCTACGCCAAGCTCTGCCCATGCATTACGGGCGCGTGTGGGACCAAGATCGGGACCACCATGCTTCTTGGAGCCGCCTACAAGGGTCGGAGCGATCCGGTTTGCATTAGATGCCCACCGCTTTGCACCTTCCCATCCGTTCTGTGCCATCAAATCACGGAGCGTATCGCCAACAGTCGTGGCGCTGTCTGGCCGTTCATCAGGATAGGCAAATGCTCCAATCTGATCCTTCCGAATGCCGATGATAACCACTCTGGGACGTAGCTGTGGAACACCATAATCAGAGGCGTTCAAGAGCTTGATATGGGTTACATAACCGAGCTTTTGAATCGACGTGAAAATGTGGTTGCGGTATTCATCAAAGCCCGGATCAAGAAAGCCACGGACATTTTCAAGCATGACAGCACGCGGTTGAATTTCTTTGATAAGCCGAATGGCCTCCGGGAAAAGGTCTCTTTCGTCTTCCTGACCGAGCTGCTTTCCTGCAACGGAGAAAGGCGGGCAAGGAACGCCGCCAGCCAGCAGATCGACACCGTGGTATGGGCGTCCGTCAAAATCGTGAACATCTGCGCAAATGACGTTCCACTCCGGGCGATTCTGCTTTAATACCTTGCAGTAATCTTCTTCATACTCGACAAGCGCAACATGGACAAAGCCCGCCATTGCAAGCCCCAAAGCCTGCCCACCAGCACCAGCGCATATTTCAACACAAGTCAACGGTTGCTGCATTTTCTTTTCACTCCTGTGTAGTTCGATTGAAATCATGACTGTTCTATATCTCCTTCATCAACGAACTCCATGATGTCTCCTACATCACATTTGAGCGTCAAGCAAATCTTATGCAGGCTTTCCATAGAGACAAATTCGTTTTTTCCCATCTTGGCAAGCACATTGAAGCTGATACCGGAGGCGTCTTTCAAATCTGTCCGGTTCATTTTCTTATCAATCAGTAGCTTCCAGAGCTTATCGTAGGAAATAGGCATTGCAATTCTCCGTTCCAAATTTAGACTGATTATATTATAGCACAAAACGACAATGTTCGCAAGATAATCTCCTCAGAACGTGAGATGTCCTCTGCAAAGAAAAAGCCGCCCACAGGAGTTCGGATACTCCTGCGGACGGCTGTGACTGATATGGGCTTATACTATTGCCTGGATAGCAGTGAGTGGAAACCACCAATAGAGAGGTGGGCGATGCGTAGTAAATCATGCTCACCACATAATCAATAGCGCACTCACTGGATCACGCAGCCCAGCGGGGCCGCGACGCCTCGGGACAGCGACGTGCATAAGCACATCGCTGTCCCGTAGGCTTTCTGTGTCCTTCGAGAGCACCTCCCGGCCAAGATCCCAAAGCAGCAAAGTACGCCGTTTTGACACCCGGCCCGGGGATGTTCGTGAACGTGCAGTACGTGTCGAGGGTAGTGATACCCCCCCCCGTCCGGAAGGTCCGTGTTTCGCCGTGTAAGCCCTTGTGTGCGATCCTTTGAGCAAAGCCGAGTGTGTATACCCTCTTTCGCCTGTGAAAGCGAACGTGGGCCATTTGTGGGAGAAGTTGAAAACGCGACAAGAAACAGTTGGGGATAAAATTTATGGCGGCAGCTTTGCCGGATTTTTCTCGTCTGCTGATAGTGGGGGTTCACAGAGAACCGGGAAATGTATGTATATAAAAGCACGGTGGAATCAGGGGTTGCAAATGCGGCGTTCAGAGCAATTCTGTTGGCAGCGCAAAGCCACGCTGTGCCCGCAGAAGGGAAGGCCCCTGTTTCGGCGTGTAAGCCGTTGTGTGCAATCTTTCTCCGTAAGCCGAGTGTGTACCCGCTTTCACCCGTGAAAGCGAACGTGGGCCGTTTGTGCGAGAAGTTGAAAATCGTGATGAAAAATGGTTTGATATGGAACTTGCGGCGGCAACTTTTGGGCGATATTTGCGGGAACAGTTTTGAGTGAAAAACCGAACTTTACAGGAAGGTTTTTCAGGTGGCGAAGGCCGTTCGATTTTAGCACAAGATAAAGAGAGGTGCCCGTAATTGGGCACCTCTCAGCCACAAAGCCCCGCAGTGCGGGGCTTTCCGGGGTTTTGAAACCGCAGTCTAAGGTGCACCTTGGCGGGCGTTTTCGCGGTCTTGGGTGAACGTTGGACGCGGCAAATGCCTGTGGCAACAGACTTTTCAAGGTGACCGTTCCGCAGGCGTTTGAGAAATTTCCCGTTTTCAACCACCAGAAAAAGTGATTTTGTGCAGCGGCGATTTTCAGCGCAGATCGTACATATTTTGCGCCGCTGTAGTCAATGAAAAGAGACTTTCAACCGTCCAAAAATCGCACCGCTGTAACTAAAGAGAATGTCCCCGGCAGCGCAAGATTTGCGCCGCAATAGACAAAGATTGGGCGGTGCAACTCCGATGGGGCAAATGATAACTTTCTGATAACTGTTCCGTCTTTGGATAGCTTTTCCCTCTTGGTTACGGTATTGTTCGTTGCCGAAAGGGGTTGATTTTATGCCAAAGCGACGAGCAAACGGAGAAGGCAATATCCGAAAACGAAAGGACGGCCGATGGGAAGGCCGTTACACCGCAGGCTATGACCCGGAGACCGGAAAGCGGATCATCAAGAACGTGCTGGGCAAGACGCAGGCCGAGGTGAAGGAGAAACTCAAGACCGCAATCAGCGAAAGTCAGCAGCTGGATGTATCCAAAGCCGGGGCTTACACAGTCAGTTCGTGGATGAAAATGTGGTACGAGGTCTACGCTGAGCCCCGCATCCGACCCAACACAAAATCCTACTACACCAACTACATCGAGAGCCACATCATCCCCGGAATCGGCAGCATCCCGCTGGACAAGCTGACCACCATTCAGATCCAGCGGTTTTACAACAACCTCCTGAAAACTGGACGAGTCCAGCGCAAAAATTTTCCTGAACTCAAGGACAAAAGCCTCAGCCCCAGAGTGGTGCGGGGCGTCCACACACTACTGCACAACTGCCTGGAGCAGGCGGTGGCGGAGCACCTGCTCCTCGCCAACCCCGCACAAGGCTGCAAGCTGCCGCAGTTTGAAAAGGAAGAAATGAAGATCCTGCCGCAGGAAAAAATCGGCCTGTATCTTGCCGAGGCGGAAAAGAGAGGATTGCTGGCGGCCTTCTACTTGGAGTTGACCACCGGCCTACGGAGAGGGGAGCTGCTGGCCCTCCAATGGACGGACTTGGACGTTGAAAACCGGACGCTTGCCGTCACGAAACAGGTAAATCGCATCAACGGCGAGTTAGTAGTCAGTCCGCCGAAAACACGCAACTCCGTGCGAACGCTGGCTCTCCCTCAGCAGGCGGTCGACCTGCTGATTGCCGAGCGCAAAAAGCACCCTCGCAATTCGTATCTGTTCCCATCGCCCAAAACCGGAACCATGTATGACCCGGACGCTTTCCGGAGAACCCATGACAAAATTTTGAAGGCCATCGGTACGGAGCACATCCGGTTTCACGATCTTCGCCACACCTTCGCCACGCTGTCGCTGAAAAGCGGAGTGGACGTGAAAACACTGTCTGGCGCGCTGGGCCACTACTCGGCAGGGTTCACCCTGAACACCTATACTCACGCCACGGCCCAGATGAAACAGGACGCGGCGGACACCATCGGCGGGGTCATCAGCCAGCAGATGCGGTAAAAAAACAGGGCCAGACAGGAAAATTCCTGTCTGGCCCTGTCCGGTACTTTCCGGCCCTTTCCCCGTGTGGGTCAGCGTGTGAGTCTTAAAGAAACGGCGAAAATTAAGCACCTCAAAAAGTTGCGGATTATGAAAGAAAATCACCGGAATCAGGCGATTCCGGCGATTTTTGGTGGAGACTACTGGACTCGAACCAGTGGCCTCATGCGTGTGAAGCATGCGCTCTAACCAGCTGAGCTAAGCCTCCATTTTTTAGTTGGCCTATCAGACGCCACTCACGACGTCTGATAGGTTGGTGACCCGTACGGGATTCGAACCCATGTTACAGCCGTGAAAGGGCCGTGTCTTAACCACTTGACCAACGGGCCGGGAAGATCCGGGAGACGTCACGTGACGTCTCCGGATCATGGTAGCGGCGACTGGACTTGAACCAGTGACACTCCGGGTATGAACCGAATGCTCTAGCCAGCTGAGCTACGCCGCCATATCTGCCTCAAATAGGCACGAATTACTATAACAGATGGGCAGAAAATTGTCAAGCCATTTTTCTGATTTTCTTTTTCTTTTTTTGCGGTCTCGTTTTTTCAACGCCGCTCTGCCTGGATCGCGTTCACCGGACAGCCGTTTGCGGCATCCAATACCCGGAAGAACCGTTCCTTCGCAGGCTGGGAGAGCACCGTGGACACCCGCCCAATGACCTGAAACACCTCCGGTACGGCGGCGGCGCACATACCGCAGCCGATGCAGCGCTTATCATCAACCGTTACTGTCATATTGCCGCCTCCTTTTCGCATGAATATTATAACGGAAACCTTCCTTTTTTGCAACAGCTTTCCGCCGTCAAAGGCTGCGGACTTACTGGAAGATCCCACCGATTTTGTAACACTTTTTTCATTTACTTCATCCTGCATCTATGCTATGCTATGGGTGTTATGTAGACCACCCTGTCCGGAGTTTCCCGGACCTGTACCGATAGGAGGTTCCTATGAAGCATCGCATCCGTAAACTCACATCCCTGCTGCTGTCCCTCAGTCTCATCAGCGCGCTGACTCTGCCCGCCGCCGCGTCAAACGCGCTGGGGGAGGATCTGTCCGCCAAGGACACACTTCTCCACCAGGAGACCCAGCTTTCCACCAATGTATTCTGGAGTACAACTTACTCCGATCTCCGGACGGAAAATCTCATCACCTACACGCCTAACAAGGCTGTGACCCCCATCGTCACCTACGGCGACGCGCTGACAGACCGTTCCAGCGTAGCGGACATGGCCGCGCTGCTGGAAGAGGACGGCTACCGGGTGGTGGCCGGCATCAACGGCGATTTCTATAATGTCTCCACCGGCCTGCCCATTGGCATGGTGGTGACGGAGGGACTGCTCCGCAGCAGTGACGCCGGATATTACGCCATCGGCTTCCGGGCGGACGGCTCTGCCATTTTGGGCAAACCCGGCGTCAAGGTCTCCGCAAATCTGGGTTATGCCGTGGATGACGGCTTCGGAAACTCCACAGAGCTGGTCCGGCCGGTGGCGGCGGTGAACAAGGCCCGCACCAACAGCGGCCTTTACCTCTATACATACGATTTTAACGCCAAGCACACCACCGGCACCACGGAACCCGGTATCAATGTAGTCTGCACCGTGGAGCAGGGGAAGCTGGCCATCGGCTCCACTGTCACCCTCCGGGTTAACAGGGTGGAAGAGACCGCCGTCACCAGCCTTGCGCCGGATCAGATCGTTCTCTCCGCCAATTTGCAGGCGGACAGCTACTATACCACCGCACTGCAAAACATCCCACAGGGAAGTGAACTGACCCTCACCGTCTCCGCCAACGATGGCTGGGAGGATGTAGAGTATGCCATCGGCGCGCTCTACTGTCTGGCGGAAAACGGAGCTGTGGTCCCCAACCTGGCCGCCGGGAGCAATCCCCGCACCGCCGTGGGCCAGAAGGCGGACGGCACCTTGGTCTTCTACACCATCGATGGCCGCAAGACCGGCTATTCCATCGGCGCGTCTCTGTCTCAGGTAGGGGAGCGGCTGTTGGAACTGGGCTGCCAGACGGTTCTGTGTCTGGACGGCGGCGGCTCCACCAATCTGGCGGTGACAACGCCGGATTCCACAGCGGCCACCATCATCAACCGTCCCTCCGAGACCGGGCGCAAGGTCACAAATCAGGTGTTTTTAGTGGCCTCGGACCGCTCCAGCGGGCGGCTGGATCATTTCTACGTCAACGCCGCCGGTGACTATGTGCTGGCCGGCAGTGCCGTGTCCGTCACAGCCTCCGGTGTGGACAGCAATTACATCCCCATGGATGCCAGCTATACACTGTCCGCCAGCGCCGGCAGCATTGCGGAGCAAGAGGACGGCCGCTATCTGCTGACTACCCCCGCCTCCGGCGGCGATATCACCGTGACGGCCTCTGGCCGGGGGGCCAAGGGCAGCACCGTGGTCCACGCCATCCGCAACCCGGACAATCTGACCCTGAAAAACGGTGCCTCCAACCTGACGGAGCTTACCGTGACCCCCGGCAGCAAGACCGCTCTCACCGCTGGGGCCGTCTGGAACCATCTGCCTCTGACGGCAACCAATGAAGCCTTTACCTGGTCTGTTTCCGGGGACATCGGCACGGTGGATGAGCACGGCGTGTTCACCGCCTCCGCCCCCGGCACCGGAAACCTGACGGTCTCCGCCGGGGACAAGAGCCTGACTATCCCCGTCACGGTGGCTCAGGTGGCCCTGCAAACCATCGAGGACTTTGAAACTCCGGATACGCGCTTCTTCAGCGGCTACTATTTGACGGTTTCCCGCACCAATGCCAGCGACTATGTCCAGCGAGGCCATTACGCCGGAAAGCTGGACTATGTGCTCCCGGAGGACACCGGCTACTATTCTCAGGCCATGGCAGGCTCCTTCTCCAATCTGCAAACGCCCTACACAGCCCTGAACCTCTGGGTCTACGGCGACGGCTCCGGCAACCAGCTCTCTTTCCTCTACACCGGTGACATCAAGAGCGACCTGGAGTTGCCCGTCACCACGCTGGACTTCACCGGCTGGAAGCAGATCAACGTGCCGCTGCCCCAGTACTTCACCCTGAGCGGCGTGGTCATTTATGCACCCTCCACTACGGATGCCACTTGGGACCATATTCAGGTGACCTACGCCGACACCCCCCGCAGCGGCACAGTTTATATCGACCAACTGGTAGCCGCCTTCCCCGGCACGGTGGATAACGCCCCGCCGACGGTGACAGCCGCACTGGATGAGCAGACTCAGACGATCAGCGTGAAGGTCTCCGATCTGGTGGACGGCGTTCTGCCCGCTTCCTCCATTACGGTGACGAGAAACGGTGTCGCGGAGCCTCTGGAAAACTATGATGCCAAGACCGGTTCCTTCCAGTACACGCTCCCCGCCCCCGGTGAGAGCGGGGATGCCCTGCGGATTACCGTTACCGCTGTGGATGCCTCCGGCAATATCGGCCGGGCCAGCGTGGACATCGATTCCTACAACGTGGACCACAAGTTCAGTGACATCAATGATTACTGGGCCGCCACCTATGTGGACTTCCTGTATAATGCCAACATTACCACCGGCTACAGTGACGGCACCTTCCGCCCCAACCAGAATATCAGCCGGGCCCAGTTCGCCGTCATGCTCTACCGCTATCTGAAGCTGGACGAGAGCAAGTACGCTGATGTGTCTCTGCCCTTCGCGGATCTGGACATCATCCCGGAATACGCCATTCCCGCAGTCAAGGCACTTTATACCGAAGGCGTCATCTCCGGCGCGGAGAAAAACGGCCGCCTGTATTTCAATCCCAACAACGCTTTGACCCGCGCCCAGGCTGCCGCCATGATCGGCCGCACCCAGGCTAAGGGCTACGCGCTGGCGGACCTGACCTTCACCGACAGCGGCAAGATCCCCGGCTACGCCGACTACTACATCCGCACCATGGCGGCTCAGGGGGTCATCAACGGCTACAGTGACGGCAGCTTCAAGCCCCACAGCAACATCACCCGCGGCCAAATGGCCAAGATTCTCTACAACCTGATGTAAACATGCAAAACAGCCCCCGTCCGGTAATCCGGGCGGGGGCTGTTTCGTTTATATGGCAGATATAGGGTTGAAAAACGTGTTACTCGTCCAGTTTGAGGACAGCCAGGAAGGCTTCGGTAGGCATCTGCGCGTCGTCGCAAAGTCCGCTTAACTTCCGCTCCGCCTGCGGCAAAGCGTTCATTTGCTCCCTTGCGCCTCCTTTTCCCACCGAAACCGCTAACGCTGGGTTTCGGCGGGAGCCCTGTTTAGACCCGCATCTTCTTTTTGCCTTTTGAAAACGCTCCGCGTTTCAAAAGCTGATTGAAATAACGGCGCACAGCGCCGGCTCGCCGCTTTGCGGCTCGCAGGAAGGCAAAAAGAGATTATTCATCCAGCTTGAGGACAGCCAGGAACGCCTCCGTGGGCATTTGGACAGTGCCCAAGGCCCGCATCTTCTTTTTGCCTTCCTTCTGCTTTTCCAGCAGCTTTTTCTTACGGGTGACGTCGCCGCCGTAGCACTTGGCCAGCACGTCCTTCCGCATGGCCTTCACGGTCTCCCGGGCGATGACCCGGCCGCCGATGGCCGCCTGAATGGGGATCTCAAAGAGCTGGCGGGGAATGTTCTCCTTCAGCTTCTCGCACAGACGGCGGGCACGGGGGTAGGCCTTGTCCCGGTGGGCGATGAAGCTCAGCGCATCCACCTGATCGCCGTTGAGCAGCAGGTCCACCTTCACCAGATCGCTGGGACGGTAGCCGGAAAGCTCATAGTCCAGAGAGGCGTAGCCCTTGGTGTTGGCCTTCAGGGCATCGAAAAAGTCATAAATGATCTCGTTCAGGGGCATCTGGTAATGCAGCTCCACCAGATGTGTGTCCAGATACTGCATATCCTTGAACTCGCCCCGGCGGTCCTGACACATGGGCATGATGTTGCCCACATACTCGTTGGGGGCGATGATGTTCACCTTGACGTAAGGCTCCTCCGCCCGCTCGATGAGGGAGGGGTCCGGGTAGTTGTGGGGATTGTCCACCGTCACCAGTTCGCCGTTGGTCTTATAAACGTGGTAGATAACGGAGGGGAGGGTGGTCACCAGATCCAGGTCAAATTCCCGTTCCAAACGCTCCTGAATGACCTCCATGTGGAGCATTCCCAAGAAGCCGCAGCGAAAACCGAAGCCCAGAGCGGCGGAGGACTCCGGCTCGAAGCTCAGGGATGCGTCATTCAGCTGCAATTTTTCCAGCGCGTCCCGCAGGTCGGGGTACTTGGAGCCATCCTCGGTGTAAATGCCGCAGTAGACCATGGACTGCACCGGCCGGTAGCCCGGCAGGGGCTCCGCCGTGGGGTTCGCCGCGTCGGTGATGGTGTCACCGATCCGGGTATCACTGACGGTCTTGATAGAAGCTGTAAAATAGCCCACCTCACCGGCAGACAGGGAATCGCAGGGCTCCAGACCCAAGGGCAGCAGATGACCGCACTCCACGATCTGATAGGACGCTCCGGTGGCCATCATTTTGATGGTCTGACCGGTGCGCATGGTGCCCTCCATGATGCGGAAATACACCACCACGCCCCGATAGCTGTCATACTGGCTGTCAAAGACCAGCGCCTTCAGCGGGGCCTTGGGATCACCCTTGGGAGCCGGAACATTGCGGACAATATCCTCCAGCACCGCCTCGATGTTGATGCCCATCTTGGCGGAGATTTCCGGGGCGTCCATGGCGGGCAGGCCGATGATGTCCTCTACCTCCTGCTTGGACTTCAGAGGGTCCGCAGCAGGCAGGTCGATCTTGTTGAACACGGGGAGGATCTCCAGATCGTGCTCCATAGCCAGATAAGTGTTGGCCAAGGTCTGGGCCTCCACGCCCTGTGTGGAGTCCACCACCAGAACAGCGCCCTCACAGGCGGCCAGCGACCGGGAAACCTCGTAGTTGAAGTCCACATGGCCCGGCGTGTCGATGAGGTTCAGTTCATAGGTCTCGCCGTCCTGAGCCTTGTAGTTCAGCTTCACGGCACGGGCCTTGATGGTGATGCCCCGCTCCCGCTCCAGATCCATGTTGTCTAAAAGCTGATTTTCCATCTGGCGCTGGGAAACGGCGCCGCAGATCTCCAGCAGCCGGTCCGCCAGAGTGGACTTGCCGTGGTCGATGTGAGCAATGATGGAGAAATTTCGGATATTGGATTGCTTGGTCATAGAAAAAACCTCCGTAGGCAAACGTCCCAAGGGACGGAATTCTCAGGTTTCATGTGAAACGGTCAGGTCTTTGCGCCTGCCGGTGTATGGAACTGATACCAGTAGTAATCGTCCCAGAATTTATCGTAGTCGTAGTTTACCACAAAGTCATGCCAGTTGGCGAGAGTTTCCCGATAATTTTTCTCGGTCAGCCGATCGGTACCGGAATGGATCTTTTCCAGCGCCAGCGCGCCCGCCTCGTCGGAGTGGTGAACGTAGTCACAGTAGTAGTCCAGGTGCTCGATGATATCCCGGTCAAACAGCAGTCCGTGAAGGGTGACGTTCTCGTAGGGCAGCAGCGTTTCACAGGCCAGCTCCAGCGCCGCAAACACGGCGTCCGTCTCTCCCATGCGGCCGATCTTGTCCCAATAGAGGATGCTGTAAGGGGAAAAGTAAAAATCAAATTCCACCTCCGGGTACCGCTCCGCCCAGCTTGCCGCCACCGCCAGATTTTTGGCGGCGTCCGCCAGCAGGCCGTCCCGGGGCATCGGCTCCGGTGCGATGTCCGGCCGGGTATATTCCTCCAAGGCGGTCATGTGGTTCCACCAGACGGTATCCATCCACGAAAATCCCTTGTCCAGCGTTTCGCCCTCGTCCCAGCGCTGGGCCATCAGGGCGTAGAGGCTGTAATAGAGCACGTCCTTATTCAACAGGTATTTCACGTCATTGATGGTACTGGCGTCATAGAGATAATCGGGCATTGCACCGGTAACACCGTCAGGAGACCGGGTGAAAATATTGGTATCCATGGCGAACAGCACCCGCTTGGGCGGGTGGGTCCGCATCAGCAGGCCCATCACCTGATCGAATTCACTGAAATAGCCGTCAGGAATGGTGAGCCGCAGGCCCGTGCCGCCGAAAACGGTCTCAAGCTGACTGCCGTAGCAGTTGGCGGTCATGGAGGAGCCAAGCAGCACCACGTCCGCCGGGTTGTTGCGGACGATACCCGCCGTCTGGTAGCGTTCACTGAAAAAAACAGGCTCCCGGTCCGTGGGCATCCGGTAGTAAAAGCAAGGGTCCACCCTGTATACAATGGCGGCGCAGGCCGTCAGCACAAGCACAAGCCCCAAAAGTAGGCCCCGGGTCCATTTTTGATAGGCGCGCTGTTCCATGGCGGGGCCTCCTTTCTTTAGAAGTTGGAATAGATGAATGTCACCACGCCGGTGAAGGACAAAATGGCCCATACCGTCCACGCCAGCACATACAGGCCGCTGCGCCAGTTGGGACGGAACGTATCCATCTGACGGATGACGTTCCGGGGCCACAAAGCCGCCAGCAGCCCGATCCCCAAGATCAGCGCCACCCGCAGGTAGGCTGTATAGGGGCCGATGACCGGGAGCAGCAGCTCCAGCGCGCTGATCTCCCGGCGGAACAAGCCGTTCACCAGCCACAGGCGGATCCCGCCCATCCCGCCGGTAACGGCGGTTTTCAGCAAAAGCAGGGCAGAGGACACATCCGGCGCCCGGAAAAAGACCCACGCAAGGTTGATAAAGAGGAAGGTCATGGCCCACCGAACCCAGCGGGGCAGAGCGTCCCGCCGTTTTCCCCACAGGCGTTCCAGAACCTGCGCCAGCCCGTGAAGCAGGCCCCATAGGATGAAGGTCCACCCCGCGCCGTGCCAGATGCCGCTGACGAGGTACACCACCAGAATGTTCAGGTATGTACGCCCCCGGCCCTTTCGGCTGCCGCCCAGGGGAAAGTAGACGTTCTCCCGAAGGAAGGCCGTCAGGGTCATGTGCCAGCGTTTCCAGAACTCCGTAACAGATAGGCTCCGGTAAGGAGAGTCGAAGTTGATGGGCAGCCGCAGTCCCAGCAGCCGGGCGCAGCCGGCAGCAAGGTCGCAATATCCGGAAAAGTCGAAGTAAAGCTGAAGCGTGTAGCCAAGGATCACGCACCACGCAGTCAGAGCCGTCAGCTCAGAGAGGCTGCTCCAGCCGTTGTTCACCAGCACGCCCAGATTGTCCGCCAGCAGCACCTTTTTGGCAAGGCCGAGACCGATGGCGTACAGACCGGCTGCGGTATCCTGGGGCAGGGGAGAGGTCTCCCGCAGCTGGGGGAAGAAATTCCCCGGCTTCAAGATGGGACCGGAGGACACCGTGGGGAAAAAGAAGCTGTAGGTCAGGTATTCTGCCGGAGTGGGGACCTGTGAAAAGGTCCCGGCATAGACCTCCCGAAGATACCAGATCTGCTGGAAGGTGAAAAAGCTGATACCCAAGGGCACGAAGGGCATCCGTACCGCGCCGCCGGTGAAAAAGCCAGTGTACTTGAACACACCCAGCACGGCGATGTGATAGCAGACGACGGCAAGAAGGACGCTTTTTCGGCGGTGCTTTCGCAGCGTGTTGGCTGCAAGATAGCTGACAAAAGAGGACACCGCCAGCAGTCCGCAGCCCCACAGGGCCGATGGAGCACCGCCCCAGAGGTAAAACACCAGACTGGCCGCCAAAAGCACCCAGGTTCGCTCCTTGGGCAGCAGACGGCAGACGCAGACGGTGACGGTCAAAAAGGCCAGAAAGGCCAGAGACTGCACACTCATTTCAGGCCGGACTGATTCAGGCGGTTGAGCTGGCCGTCCGCCGTGCTGAGGACTTGGATCATACCCTGGCTCCGGCCGGGAAAGGCACTGTTAAGCGTCTCATGAGACATATCCGGGAAGGCGGCCTTTTCACGGGACAGTTTCGCCAGCGCACGGGCGTAGTCCGTCCGGGCCAGAGAGGCCCCGGCGGAGGCAGCGCCTGCGGCGCAGTCCTCCTCGGGCAGAGCAAAATAGGCAGTGCTGCCTCCGGCAGCCCGGTGGAGCAGCCGGTAAAGCAGATAGATGTGGCAGCCCAGACTGTCCGCCGCGGCGTTGATGGCATCCTTGTCTCCCAGCTTGCCCAGCAGGCCGAACAGCACGCCGCTGGCGCTGGTGATGAGCTTGCCCCGCAGGGTGGCCAGCACGCTGCCCTGGAGCACATTGCCCGGCTCAGCGGCATTGAGGATCTCTTCGGCAGTCAGCATACTGCCGTCCCGGGCCAGCGTCCGGCCCAGCATATAGTCTGCGGAGACATGATAGTAGTCGCAGACCTTGGACACAAAGGCAAGGCCCGGCTCCCGGATACCGTTTTCATAATGGCTCAAAAGGGCCTGAGACACCCCCAAATCCGCAGCGGCCACCCGCTGAGAAACCCCCCGCTCTTTCCGCAGCAGAGACAGCGTTCTGGAAAATTCTGTTGCCATGGATACCCTCCGTGAAACAGCCGGGGCGCTGCCCCGGCTGAATTGATTCAATACACAGCGTATAGTTTAACAGAAACGATACTGTAAGTAAAGAGATTTTCCTGGAAAAACAGAAAAAACCGGCGCATTTTCTGCGCCGGTTTTCCGATCATTCAGATATTCCGTGTTCAAAACAGTCCCACCTGATTGGGAAGTACATCGCCGCCGATGCTGCGGAGCTGGCGGTTGTTGACCTCCAGCAGCCGGTCGGTGATGGTCATTTTCCGGAGGATGTCCCGGACGGTGCGGTCCAGCTCCATGCCCTCCCGGTAGTCTGCCGGGAAAATGAAATCCACCCGTCCGTCCGCCAGCAGCTTTTCCACACCCTGCCGGTTGCTGGCCTGATAGACGGCGATGGCCTGTCCGCCGTAGGCCCGCATCATTTTCATACAAGGCACGTCGGAAAGACCGTCTCCCATATAGATCATGTTGGTAAAGGGGACCCGCTTGGAATCGTCCGGCATGGAGTCGTTCAGTTCCTTATCCCGGGACACATCCAGAATCCCCTTATTGATCCTGTAGACAAACTGGGTCTTATTGGTAAAGTTGACGTCCAGCTTGGGCCAGCAGGCGTCGCCATTTTCGTTGTAGTAGAACTCGCAGGCATAGATCTCCCGGAATTCCTGAGCGATTCCGCTGCCCTCGATGATCTCCCGGAGGCCGGAGGAAATGACATAGTGCTCCACCTGAACGCCCAGACTCTCCCCAAAGGCGTTGATCCGGGCAAACCACTCCCGGACGCCGGGGAACAGTTGGATGGACTCACCGCAGTGGTTCAGGAAGGCCCGGTCCAGCTTGATATTCTGCGCGGCGCACTCCTGGATCATGGTGTACATATAGGCCAGCAGGCCGTCCATCCGGTTTTCCCAGCCAAAGGCGTTGGCCCTGCCCCAGAATTCTGCCGGGGTATACCCAAGGGAGGGGATGAAGGCGTAGTCCTCCATGTCCGTGGTGCACAGAGTCTTGTCGAAGTCGTACAGGAAGGCGATGATCGGCGCTTGCGTTTCCATATAGCTACCTCCTGAAAGAGCAAAAAGCGGCCTTGCAGGCCGCTTTTTGTCAAGTATTGTAATTACGGCCGAATTTCAGTTCGTCCAGATTGATCTGGCGTGTGCTGGAAAGGTCGGGAAAATCCCCAAAGGGATCGCTGGTGTCAGCGGCGGGATCCGTCGCTTCGGCAACAGGCTCAGACGCTTCCGTCTGGGTCTCCGCCGTGTCGCCGTCCTCCTCCGGCGCTGCTTCGCTGAACGCGGCCATGACGCTGTCCTCGATCTCCTGAACGGAGTCCTCCGGTTTGGCTTCCTCCTGAGGCAACTCCACCGGGGCCTGAGGCAGCTCATTCAAAAGCTGGATCTCCTTATCGCACACAGCCCGGACGGCAACAGAAAACTTCTCCAGTTCCTCCTTGCCTTTCCGCAGACGTTCCTCTGCGGCGGCAGCCTCGTTTTTCAGGCAGTTGATCTTCAGCTTGGCGTCAATCTCCGCCTGCGTCATCATCTGATCCCGCTTCTGCTCGGCTTCCTTCACGATGGAATCCGCCATCCGCTGAGCGGTGAGCAGGGTGGCCCGCATGGAATCCTCGGTGGCACGGTATTCCTCCACCTTCTCCACCAGAACCTTCAATTTGGCTTTCAGCGCCGCGTTTTCTTTGTAGAGAGCGGTATAATCGTCAGTCAGCTCATCCAGAAATTCGTCCACCATGGCCATGTTGTAGCCGCCAAAGGACGCCTTGGCAAAGGAATGGGTCGAAACCTCCTGAGGTGTCAGCATATCCAATATCCTCCCTGCTTAGAAATATAAGCCGTTGCTTTCCAGCTCGTCGATGAGATCGCCCTCCAGTTCCACGTGGTAAGGCGTGATGATATAGGTGTTTGCGGCAACCTTTTTGATCTTGCCCTCGCCGGCATAGGCCACGCCGGAAAGGAAGTCGATGAGCCGCCGGGCCACATCCTTGTTGGTGGATTCCAGATTCAGCACCACCGTCCGCTTGTCCTTCAATTGATCGGCGATCTCCGAGGCGTTCTCAAAGCGGTCCGGCTTCACCAACACCACCTTCAGCTGCGTGGTGGCATGGATGTTTACCACCTTATTCCGGCGATCCTCCGCTTTGTTGCGGCGGTCATCGAAGGAGCGCTCACGGGGTTCCTCAAAATCCTCATATTCCTCATCCTCGTCATCATAGGGATGGGTCAGCTTCTTCAGCTCGTCCAAAATACCCATAAGCCAAAACCTCCTGCAATCAAGTGGGATAATACCGGGCACCGAAAATCGCGGTGCCCACACGGACCATGGTGGCGCCATTTCGGATAGCATCCTCAAAATCGCCGCTCATGCCCATAGAAAGGCACTTTAATTCATTATGGAACAATTTCTCGTTGATGTCAACATAAAGTGCCCGGACTTCCTGAAAATAGCGAATATTGGTGTCCCGGTCGCTGTCTGCGGGGGGAATCGTCATCAATCCCCGGACCCGGACATGGGACATGGCCTGAGCTGCTCTGGCGGCGTCCTCCAACTGAGCAGGGGCAAAGCCGCTCTTGGCCTCCTCGCCGCCGATGTTCACCTCCAGAAGAATGTCCTGAACGATGTCCTGCTTTTCCGCCTCTTTTTCAACGGCTTCCAGCAGGGGGAGAGACCCCACGGATTGGATCAGGGCTACCTTGCCCACCACCTGCTTGACCTTGTTCCGCTGGAGATGACCGATGAAGTGGAGCGGCGCGCCGTCATAGGCGTTCTGGCTCAGCTTCTCCGTCATCTCCTGGACCCGGTTTTCGCCCAGCACGTCGATCCCAGCGGCGATGGCCTCCCGGCAGGCGGCGGCGTCATTCATCTTGCTGGCGCCTACCAGCGTGATCTCCTTGGGGTCCCGGCCGCATTCTCCGCAGGCGGCGGCGATCCGCTGACGGACCTCCTGAATATTTGTCTGAATGGACATAGAACATCCCTCTCTTTCTTTATGAAACAACTTTTCCGTCATACAGATCCCGTGCGGCAACGATGATCTCGTCACCGGGCCGCAGCCGCAGCTTCTCCGTGGAGCCAGCAGACCGGACCACAGCGTAATCGTCACCGGTGAGCAGCACCTCTACCGGCTTGAACCGGGCCTTTGCGCCGGAGACGCAGTAAACACCGGTGACATTGACCTCCTTGCTGGCAGTCTCCTCGGTTTCCGGGTCCTTTTCCGTAACGGTCTGGGTGGCCACACGCAGCGCAGCCAGAGGGACCCGCAGTCCATCGGTGGTATCCAGAATGATCTCGGCGCTCTGGCGGCGCAGGAGCGTCAGTTCCTGCAAATATGTATTCCCCTGGAAAGTCACCACACAGCGGCCGTTTTCCTCCGCGCCCACGGACAACAGCGTGACCGACAGGTCCCGGTCTACATTCTTGGTAAACCGGAGGGACAGGCTCTCTCCGGTTCCCAGACGGTTCTGGCGGGTCTGAAGGGTCTGGGCCTCCTGCGCGGAGACCACGCCCACATAATACCAGCTGTCCCCCAGGATCAGCTTTCCGGTGTTGGCGGGGATCTCGGCAGGGGACAGCTTATTCAGAGCACTGGGAGTCAGCGCGGACAAACTGTCCGGCGTCAGAACGGATTCGTAGCCGTCCACCACGGCGGAAAACAAACCGGACCGGGGAGACCGGATGGTCTTTACAGAGTTAGCAGCCTGAGACCGCAGGGTTTTCAACTGATTTTTCAGTTCCTGCAGCTGTCCGCTGAGATCCTCGGTGCCGGAATAGGTATAATCCCGCTTGAGGACCAAAGACCGCAGTTCCTGCCCCCGGCTCTCCGCTGCGTCCAGCCGTCCCGCCGCCACGACGGTCCGGTAATCCAGCAGGGACCGGGCGATCTGGCTGTCCAGCTTCAGCGTGACCTCCGCGCCCAGCATGGATTCCTGAGCGTATTCCAGCTGCTCGATGCGGTTATTCAGGGTTTCGATCTCGTTCTGCCGGTCCAAAGACGCCTGATCGGCGTAGACGGTGGCCACGGCCCCGCCGGTGCCGACCCGCTCGCCCTCGTTTTTCCGCAGCCGCATAAGGCCGCCGGTATCGCCGGTGAGCACCTGCTCCTGCCGGACCACATAGCCGCTGATGTCCACCGTATCCTCCACCTGATAGGTGTAGGCCAGAGTGGTGGAAAAGGGGTCGCTTACATAGCCGTAGATCTGATAGCCGAAATAGGCCAGAACCAGAAGGGTGATGACCGGCGTGAACAGCTTGCTTACAAAGGATGATCGATTCATGTACGCCTCGTATCGTTACAGGGCGGCTTCCTCCTCACTTTCCCGCAGGGCCACCGGACGAAGGGGGACCACTGTGGAAATGGCGTGTTTGTAAATCACCTGCTGCCTGCCGTCGCTTTCCAGCACCACCACGAAGGGATCGTAGCCGGTAACGGTGCCCCGCATCTGGAACCCGTTCATCAAAAACACGGTGACGGGCAGCCGCTCCTGCCGAAGACGCAGGAGGAAGAGATCCTGTAAATTGATTTTTTTCTGCATAGTATTCCGCTCCTTCTTTATTTGGGAGCGGCTGTGCCAGCGGTACGCTGTCTCTGTCGGTCGATGACCGCCGCCCCTGGTCTTATCCTAAGCCAGAAGCGGTCAAAATTTCTGTCGAAATCTGGAGGGCACGGGCAAAATCACGGTCTTTTTCCCAATAGATCCAGTGAATAGCCGGATTCCGCCGCAGCCAGGTGAGCTGGCGCTTGGCATACTGCCGGGAGCGGAGCTTGACCAACTCCAGTGCCTCCTGCTCCGTAAGGGTCCCGTCCAGTACGCCCAAAAACTCCTTATAGCCGATGGCCTGCATGGCGGTGGCATTCCGGGGCAGTCCCATGGCCAGCAGAGCTTGGACTTCCTCTAAAAGCCCCTCCTCCGCCATCTTGTCCACACGGCGGTCGATGAGCGCCTTCATGTCGGCCCGGTCTGCGAATTGCAGGCCGATCCATACTGCGTCATACCGGGGAGGCAGTTGGCGGGTGGCAGCATTGTGGGCGGAGATGGTCTCGCCCGTTTCCAGATAGACCTCCAGCGCTCGGAGAATGCGCTTGGTGTCGGCGGGATGGAGCCGTGCGGCGCTTTCCGGGTCCACCTGCCGCAGCTCTGCCAGCAGCGGCTCAATGCCGTCCCGGTCAAACCGGGTCTCCAATTCCCGGCGCACCTCTCCGCCGGCGTGTCCGCCGGCGAAGCCGTGTCCCCGGATCAGGGCGTCCATCCACAATCCGGTGCCGCCCACCAGAATGGGCAGCTTTCCCCGGAAAAGGATGTCATCCACGATGGGCGTGGCCTTCGCCACGTATTCTGCGGCGCTCCACTGTTCGCTGGGCTCCGCCACGGCGATCATGTGGTGGGGAACCCCCTGCATTTCCGCCTCCGTAGGGGCGGCGGTGCCGACGGTCATGCCCCGGTAGATCTGCATGGAGTCGGCAGAGACCACCTCTCCGTGAAAGCGCCGGGCCAGCAGAACGCCCAGTGTGGTTTTGCCGCAGGCGGTGGGGCCTGCGACGCAGACGATCTTCGGTGTCACACGCCGTCTCCTTTCTGATGTGTCAAGCGCAGGGGCAAATGTTCTCAGCGGTGATAGAGCCGCTTGGTCTCATACTTCGGTTCACAGCTCACCCGGACACCCAGACGCTTGAAGATTTTCAGATCCTCCTCGCTGATGATGACGGAAAAGTGGGCCTCACTGTCCCGGAGACCGGGCAGCTGCCGCTTGGCAAGGTCCGCCAGCGGGTTGGTCAGGGCGGAGATCGCCAGGGTCAGCAGTACCTCGTCGGTGTGGAGTCGGGGGTTACGGTGATCCAAATAGGTGGTTTTCAGATGGCAGACAGGCTCTAAGACCTGCTTGGAGATCAGTTCAAACTGATCGTCGATATTTCCCAAAGCCTTCAGAGCATTCAGCAGCAGCGCCGCCGCAGCCCCCAATGTCCCGGAGGTCTTGCCGGTGATGATCCGGCCATCCGGCAGCACCATGGCGCCGGCGGGAGCGCCGGTGGCTTCCGCCTTGTCCAGCGCCGCTGCTACGGCGGGGCAGATCTCCGGCGTCACGCCGGCCTGCTGCATCACCAGTTCCAGCTTGCGGACAGTCTCCTCCGCCCCCTTGCCCTGGACCAGCTCGGTTTTCGCGGTGTAATACCGCCGCAGGATCTCCATACGGGAGGCGGCGCGGCATACCTCGTCGTCTACAATGCAGTTCCCCGCCATGTTCACGCCCATGTCCGTGGGGGATTTGTAGGGGGATTTGCCCTGAATCTTCTCGAAAATGGCGTTGAGCACCGGGAAAATCTCTACATCCCGGTTATAATTGACGGTAGTGATGCCGTAGGCCTCCAGATGGAAGGGGTCGATCATGTTCACATCATCCAGATCGGCGGTAGCGGCCTCATAGGCAAGGTTGACCGGATGCTTCAAGGGCAGGTTCCAGATGGGGAAGGTCTCAAACTTGGCATAGCCGGCATCGACGCCCCGCTTGTGATCGTGATACAGCTGACTCAGGCAGGTAGCCATTTTGCCGCTGCCGGGGCCGGGAGCCGTTACCACGATCAGGGAATGGCTGGTCTCAATGTAGTCATTTTTGCCCAGGCCCTCATCGCTGACGATATGGGCCACATCGGAGGGATATCCGGCGATGGGATAGTGCCGGTAGCAGCGGATCCCCAGCTTTTCCAGCCGGTGAAGGAAAGCGTTCGCCGCATCCTGTCCGCTGTAACGGGTCAGCACCACGCTGCCCACATACAGCCCCATGTCCCGGAAAATATCAATCAGGCGGAGGACGTCCTCATCATAGGTGATACCCAGATCCCCCCGCATTTTATTCTTCTCAATGTCCCCGGCGTTGATGGCGATGACGATCTCCACATCATCCTTCAACTGCTGAAGCATCCGGATCTTGCTGTCCGGTTCAAAGCCCGGCAGTACCCGGGAGGCATGATAGTCGTCAAACAGCTTCCCGCCGAATTCCAGATACAGCTTCCCGCCGAACTGGTGGATCCGCTTTTTGATTTGTTCAGACTGCGTAGTGAGATATTTTTGATTGTCAAACCCAATGGCTCCCATGATGAACGCCCCTTATCTTTTGTTTTTAAACACATAAATAAAAGTATAGCACAGGCCGTCGGTTTTGGAAAGATGCCGGGGAAGAAAAGGTAAAAAAAACCGCAGACAGACCCAAGCCGCCGGACGGAGCCGTATTTGTGCAGTTTACCGTTTGACAGGGGGACGGCCCCGTGATACACTCAGTTTCATATTGTGAGATTTTTCAATGTTTTTCTTGCGTTTACATGAATTTATGGTAGGATAAACTTGATATTTTATCGTCTTGAACGGAGGGACCGCCATGAGCGAACTGAAACTGCCCGAACTGTTCGGCAGCAGAGTATTCAATGAGGAAACCATGAAGGAGCGGCTGTCCGGCGCCTGCTATCAGGCGTGGAAGCGCTGCGTCACCGATGGAGCATCTCTGGAATTGGCTGCCGCCAATGAGATTGCCGGGGCCATGAAGACCTGGGCGGTGGAGCGGGGCTGCACCCACTATACCCACTGGTTCCAGCCGATGACTGGCTTCACGGCGGAAAAGCATGACAGCTTCATCGCCCCTGCCGAGGGCGGCCGGGTGATCTTGGAATTTTCCGGCAAGAACCTGGTGCGGGGTGAGGCGGACGCCTCCTCCTTCCCCTCCGGCGGCCTGCGGGCCACCTTTGAGGCCCGGGGCTACACCGCTTGGGACCCCTCCTCCTTTGCCTTTATCAAGGAGGGCACCCTCTGCATCCCCACCATCCTGTGCTCCTACGGCGGTCACGCGCTGGACAAAAAGACGCCGTTGCTGCGGTCCATGGAGGACGTGAGCCGTCAGGCCATCCGTATCCTGCGGCTGTTCGGAGACACGGAGACCCGCAAGGTCACGCCCTGTGTCGGCCCGGAGCAGGAGTACTTCCTGGTGGATAAGAAGATGTACAACCAGCGGGAGGACCTGCGGATGACCGGCCGCACCCTCTTCGGCGCCAAGCCTCCCCGCGGTCAGGAGCTGGATGACCACTATTACGGCGCCATCCGTCCCCGGGTAGCAGCCTTCATGAAGGACCTGGACGAAAACCTCTGGGCTTTGGGTATTTACAGCAAGACCAAGCACAATGAGGCGGCCCCCGCTCAGCACGAGATGGCCCCCGTCTATACAGACGCCAACACAGCCTGCGACCACAATCAGCTCACCATGGAGGTCATGAAAAAAATCGCAGAAAAGCACGATCTGGTATGCCTTCTGGATGAAAAGCCCTTTGCCGGCGTCAACGGCTCCGGCAAGCACGATAACTGGTCCCTGAACACCGACACAGGCAAGAACCTCTTCAAGCCCGGCAAGACTCCCAGCCAGAATGCCCAGTTCCTGCTGTTCCTGGCGGCCTTTGTCAAGGGCGTGGACGAGTATCAGGACTTCCTGCGGGCTACGGTGGCATTTCCCGGCAACGATCACCGTCTGGGCGCTTCCGAAGCACCTCCCGCAGTCCTCTCCATCTTCCTGGGTGACGAACTGGATGCCATCGTGCAGTCCATCATCCGCGGTACGGAGTTCAAGGAGGCCGGCAAACGCACCCTCCAGATCGGCGTGGACGCCATGCCCCCCATTCCCCAGGACAACACGGACCGGAACCGCACCTCTCCCATGGCCTTCACCGGCAATAAGTTTGAGTTCCGGATGCTTGGCTCCAGCCAGTCTATCTCCGGTCCCAACATTGCTTTGAACACCATCATGGCGGAGGAATTGCAGCAGTTTGCCGACCAACTGGAAAAGTCCAAGAATTTCCAGTCGGATCTGGAAAAGCTCATCAAAAAGGTCTATACCGACCATCAGCGGATCATTTTCAACGGCAACGGATATGATGACGCCTGGATCGCCGAGGCGGAAAAGCGTGGCCTCAGCAACCTGAAATCCGCAGCGGACGCTCTGCCGGTCTACACCGCCAAGAAAAACGTGGACCTCTTCGTCAAGCATGGGATTTACACGAAAGAGGAGATCAACGCCCGTGCGGAGATCCACATCGAGAACTACACCACGGTCCTGACCATCGAGGCCCGGACCATGGCGGATATGCTGCGGCGGCAGATCCTGCCCGCCGTATCCGCGGTGACGGCGGAGCTGTGCGAGCGAGGCTGGAAGAAGGAGCAGATGGGCGTCAGCCATAAGGCAGATGACGCCGTGGCCCGTGAAATGGGCCAACTGACGGATAAGCTCTATGCTGCCACGGAAAAAATGGAGCGGGACCTCAGCAAGATCCCGGCAGACGCTAAGAAGGCCATGGCTTACAGCCATGATCACCTAATCCCGGATATGGAAAAGGCCCGTGAACTGGCGGACCGGCTGGAGGAGCTGACCCCCGCCGAGCGGTGGCCCTTCCCGGTATACAGCGACCTGCTGTTCTCTGTGTAACATCAGGATCGACGCAAAAACAACAAGAAACGCCCCCTGCGAAATGGACGCATCCATTTCGCAGGGGGTTCTCGCTTTTATTCTGTGTCAGATGCCTTTTCTGTGAAGCGCGTAGGAATAGACGGCAGGGATCAGAACCATCACCGCCAGCAGCACCCCAAACAGCCAACCGCTCCACAGCCGCAGCAGGGAGAGGGGGATCATCACAAGACCGCACAGCACCCACAAAAAGCCGCTCAATCGGTGGGTCCGGGTCCAATTTTCCTCGCTTTGCAGCGTCCACGGCAGCTTGATGCCCATGGTGCGGTTCTGCCGGATCTTCGGCAGGTAGTTACCAAGGATCAGGAACAGCAGTCCCACGAACACCGGTACCACTGTGCTGATGTGCATCTCATAGCCCAGCCCTGTGCCGAGGGTGACCGCCCCGCCGAGCAGCGATACGGCCGGGCAGAACCACAGCAGCACCGTCCGCAATACAGGATTCCTATTTTTCTTCGTCTCACGGCTCTCGGCGTAAAAGCAGACGAGATGCAGTGCCAAAATAAACAGCGGCAGGCCGAACACAGTGGCGGCACGCGACGACCAGCCGTTTGCGTTGCCAGAAAAGTCCCAATGTGTCACCATGGTCTCCGGCAAACGCGGGTAGAGCGCCGCGCCCGCGAACAGCGGCAGCAGGCAGACCAGCGAAGTCAGCAGCATTTCCCTCTTGTTGTTCTTCATTTTTTTCTTTCCCCCTTCAAGTCCTGTAACCACAGCAGGACTTCCTCCAGCACAGAGGCATTGAGGCTGTAATAGATAAAATTCTTCTCCCGGCTCTCGAAAATCAAACCGGCTTTTTTCAGCTGGGATAAATGATAGGACACGGTGGCCGCCGTCATGTCAAACTGCCCGGCAATCTCGCCCGCCGTCAGACGCCCGCCCTTCAGCAGGTTCAGAATTTCTCGCCGCACCGGGTCCGACAGCGCCTTAAAGGTCTCTGCAAAGGCCATCCGCAGTTCTCCTTTACATGGTATTTAGAAAATTTTCTAAATATAAAATAGCACATGTCCCGCAGGCTGTCAACAGGTATTTAGAAATTTATCTAAATACTTTCTCCTTCGCGGACACTCCAAAGGCAGAAGGAGTGAAAAATATCAGCGCCGCCCTTTTGGGCGGCGCTGATAGTGGATCAAATCTGATTATCTGTGGGGAACGTCCCAGATGTTGTCGGCATATTCCGCCACAGCCCGGTCGGCGGCGAAAATGCCGCTGCGGGCGATGTTGTGGAGACTCATGCGGTTCCAGGTCTCCCGGTTTTCATAGGTCTCTGCCATGCGGCGCTCGGCGTCGCAATAGGCCCGGTAGTCCGCCAGCAGGAGGTACTCGTCCTGACTGATGAGCCGCTGGTAGAGGTCCTCGTAGCTGACGCCGTCCCGGAAACCCTTCCGCAGGGCGTTCAGGCACCGCTCCATCTGAGGATCGTGGCTGATATAGCGCTGGGGCACATAGCCCTCCCGCTTCAGTGTAGCAGCCTGATCGGCATGGAGGCCGAAGAGGAACATGTTCTCATCGCCCAGCACATCGTGCATCTCCACGTTGGCGCCGTCCAAAGTACCCACGGTGAGGGCACCGTTCATCATGAACTTCATGTTGCCGGTGCCGCTGGCCTCCTTGCCGGCGGTGGAGATCTGCTGAGAGACCTCGCTGGCGGGCATCAGATGCTCGGCCAGAGACACCCGGTAGTTCTCCAGGAACACCACCTGCAGCTTGCCCCGGCAGCGGGGATCATGGGAAATATCATCCGCCAGAGAGTTGATGAGGTGGATGATCCGCTTGGCCACAGCGTAACCCGGCGCAGCCTTGGCGCCGAACAGGAAGGTGTGGGGCCGGGTGATGCAGTTGGGATCGTCCTGCAACTGCTGATACAGGGTGATGATATGCAATACGTTCAGCAGCTGACGCTTATATTCGTGAAGCCGCTTCACCTGCACGTCGAAAATGGCGTTGGGGTCCAGGGTCACACCCTGAGCTTTCCGGGCGTAGTCGGCAAACTTCACCTTATTCTGCCACTTGATCTCGTCCAGACGCTTGAGGACAGCCGAATCGTCCGCATAGGCATCCAGCTTTTTCAGCGCCTGAGGATGGAGCAGGTAGTCGTCTCCACCGGCCAGATCCCGCACCAGACCGTCCAGACCCGGATTGATCTCACTGAGCCAGCGGCGGTGGTCGATGCCGTTGGTGACGTTGGTGAATTTCCAGGGCTCCATGGCATAGGAATTTTTGAATACGTCCTTTTTCAGGATCTCGGAATGGAGGCCGGACACGCCGTTGACGGACAGGCCGCCTGCAACGCACAGGTTGGCCATCCGTACCTCGCCGCCCCAGACAATAGCCATCTTTTCAGTAACAGAGGGATCGTGGAAGAAATTCTCCACCTTTTCCTGCCAGCGGCGGGCGATCTCCTGAATGATCTGCCACACGCGGGGCAGCAGGGTCTCCACCAGCTGCTGAGGCCAGCGCTCCAGCGCCTCGGAAAGGACCGTGTGGTTGGTATAGGCCACGGAGCGAGAGGTGATGTCCCACGCCTCGTCCCAGTTCATGCCCGCCTCGTCCATGAAGATCCGCATCAGCTCCGGAATCACCAGAGCCGGATGGGTGTCATTGATCTGAATGATGTTTTTCTCATGGAAGTTCTTCAGGGTGCCATAGGTCTCCAGATGCTTGGTGACAATGGACTGCACCGTGGCAGAAACGAAGAAATACTGCTGCTTCAGCCGCAGGGACTTTCCCTCGTAGTGGTTATCCTCAGGGTAGAGGACCTTGGCGATGGTCTCCGCCATGGCCTCGTCCTCGGAGGCTTTCAGATATTCGCCGCGGGAAAACAGGGCCATGTCCACAGGGCGGGTGGACCGGGCATCCCACAGCCGGAGCGTGTTGACGTGGTCGGTATCATAGCCCGCCACCACCATGTCGCAGGGAACGGCCAGCACGGTGGTGGAGTTCTCGTTGACAATGTGGAGATGGCCGTCATGCCAGAATTCCCGAAGGGTACCGCCAAAGTGGACGGCCTGCGCCTCGTCGGGCTTGGGCAGCAGCCAAGCGGAGCCAACACCCTTCCAGTCATCAGGCAGCTCCACCTGCTGACCTTCCACGATCTTCTGCTTGAAAATACCCAGCTCATAGCAGATGGAGTAGCCGGTAGCTGGGATGTCCAGCGTGGTCATGGAGTCCAGATAGCAGGCGGCCAGGCGGCCCAGACCGCCGTTGCCCAGACCTGCGTCCGGTTCCAGCTCAAACAGGTCGCCGGACTTGAAGCCCAGGTTGCCCAGAGCCTCCTTCAATTCGGGCAGCACGCCCAGATTGTAAGCGTTTTTCATCAGGCTCCGGCCCATGAGAAATTCCAGAGAGAGATAGTGGACCTGCTTTTTCTGCTCCTTTTTTGTTTCCTTGGCGGTCTGTACGCCCCGGAGGGCCATCACATCCCGCAGCACCAGAGCGCAGGCTTTCAGCATCTCCTGATCCGTGGCTTCCCCCGGCTCGGTGCCGAAGTTCAAGGCCAGCTTGGCGGTCAGGGCGTCTTGTAACGATTGCGTGGTAAATGGTACGGTCATACGGGTTTACTTTGCCGCTTTTTTAGCGGCTCCTTTCTTTTTGGGTTGAACAGGCTGCGTGGTTTCCACGGTGTCCGCAGGCGCCGTGGTCTTCGCGGCAGTTTTCTTAACAGGTTCTTCGGCCGGCTTCTCAACGGGCTTCTCAGCTGCTTTTTCAGTCGGTTTTTCCACCGCTTTTTCGGCCGCCTTTTTAGTCGTGGCCTTGGCTGCGGTCTTTCTCGTTGTTGTCTTTTTGGCCGCAGGCTTCTTTACAGCCGTTTTCCGCGCCGCCTTTTTTGCAGCAGGCTTTGCAGCGGTCTCACTGACCGGCTCCGCAGCGGAAACAACAGCTTCCTCGGCAGGAACCTCGATCACCGGCTCCTCAGTGGGGGCGGCAGCCTCCGCGGCAGGCGCTTCCGGGGCAGACTTTTCCCAGGAAAGGCCAGTGACAGCGCCGTAGATCCGCAGGTAGTCCCCGGCGCTGCGGTTCCAGCTGAAATCCTGTGCCATGGCCCGGTCTCTCAAACGGGCAAAGGCGTCGGGATAATCCTTGTAGAGATACACCGCCTCCCGGATCACATGGAGCATATCTGCGCTGGAGTAGTTGGCAAAGGTGAAGCCGGTACCGGCGTCACGCCAGGCCTCATAGGGCTGAACAGTGTCCTTCAGGCCGCCGGTCTCCCGGACGATGGGCACCGTGCCGTAGCGCATGGAGATCATCTGGGAAAGGCCGCAGGGCTCGCTGCGGGAGGGCATCAGGAACAGATCCGCACCTGCGTAGATAGCCATGGACAGTGCCTCATTATACCCCAGACGCACAGCCATACGGCCGGGATACCGCTCCGCCGTCCGGCGGAAGAACTCCTCATATCCGGCGTCGCCGCTGCCCAGCACCACAAATTGAGCAGGCAGCTCCATGATGTCGCCCATGACCTCCCGCAGAAGATCCAATCCCTTATGGGATACCAGACGGCTCACCATGGCGATAATGGGGGTGTTTGGCTCCTCGTTCAGACCCATCAGGTTCTGGAGGGCGGTTTTATCCGCAGCCTTGCCGGACAGATCCTCCGCCGTATAGTTGGCGGTGATGCGTCCGTCAGCAGCAGGATCGTAGAGTTTCATGTCGATGCCGTTGAGTACGCCGGACAGCTTATAGCCGCACTGGGTCAAAATGCCCTCCATCCGGTGAGCAAAGTAGGGATTCTTCAGCTCCTGCGCATAGGTGGGGGACACGGCGTTCACCGCGTCAGCGGTGAGAATAGCGCCCTTCAGCAAATTCAGATCGCCGTCCAGCAGCAGGGTGCCGTCATCCACCCAGCCCCGGTCCAGGCCGAACAGGTCGCCCAGGCAATAGGGGTCATAGCGGCCCTGATACTCGATGTTGTGGATAGTCAGCACCGTCCGGATAGAGCGATACCGGTCCTCCCGGACGCCGTCATCCTTCAGATAAATGGGAATCAGGGCCGTCTGCCAGTCATTGCAGTGGATCACATCCGGCCAGAACTCCAGATGGTCCAGCATCTTCACCACGGCCCGGGAGAAGAAGCCGAAGCGCTCTCCGTCATCTACATAACCGTAGAGCTCGGGCCGGTCAAAATACTGCTCGTTATCCAGGAAATACCAGGTCACGCCGTCCTTTTTCATGGAAAACAGACCGCAGTAGGTGTGCCGCCAGGCCAGATCCACATAATCGTAGCACAGGAACGTCAGCTGGTCAGCAAATTTTTCTCTGACCCGCCGGTACAGAGGCAGGATCACAGCGGTTTCGGCTCCCTGCTCCGCCAGAGCGGGAGGCAGGGAACCGGCTACGTCTGCCAGTCCGCCGGTTTTACAGAAGGGAACGGCCTCGCTGGCCGCATACAGAATCTTCATATATTGTTACTCCTTTCCCGAGAAGAAAGACCAGAGCTTTTGCGAAACCCCCTCAGGCCGTCTTGCTCAGATCACACTGCCCTTGGCAATGACAATGGGATATGCGGTATGGCCCACCATGGTGCGGCCCGGCAGCAACTCCACATGCTTATCCGTGATCACATGGGACAGCCGCGCCTCTTCCCGGACAGTGGTGCCCCGGAAGAGGATGCAGTCCTCTACCTTTGCGCCCTTTTCCACAGTGACGCCGGGGAAGAGGATGGAATTCACCACAGTGCCCTCGATGCGGCAGCCCTCAGCCACCAGGGAGTTCAGGCACACGCCGTCAGGTCCGATGTATGTGGACGCCTTATCGGCACCCTTGGCCCGGATAGGCCGGTCCGACGTAAAGAGGTCCTCCCGGATCTGCTTATCCAAAAGCTGCATAGAGCGGTCGTAGTACTCCTGCACGGAGCGGATCTGCGCGGCGAAGCCACTGAAGGTATAGCTCTGCAAATGCAGCAGATCCTGCTTAGCCTGCAGAACATCCCGGCGGAAGCTGTACTGGTCTCTTGCCTGGCACTCGTCCACCAGAGAACGCAGCAGGTCCGTGGACATCACAAACACGTCCAGGCTCCGGTAGCCTCTGGGCTGGTGCATATTGAACAGCACCTCCCGGATGCGTCCGTCCGGGTCCTTTTCAAAATAGGTGCCGTTTTCCGTGGCGAAGCTGTCATCTCCGCAGACGGCGGTGATGTCGGCATGGGTGCGGATATGCTGCTCCAGAATATCCGCCAGCGGGAGGTTGGACACCAGGTCGCCCTCCATCAGCACCACATAATCCTGCCGGATCTCGTTCAGGTAGTCCCGGACGCCGGCCAGGGCTTCCATTTTGCCCCGGAAGGGCGTGACGCCCCACTCGTGAAGGTAGTTGAAGGGAGGCAGCAGATGCAGGCCGCCCCGCTTCCGGGACATATCCCACACCTTGCCGCTGCCCACATGATCCAGCATACTCTGATACCGGCCGTGGAGTACCATACCCACATCGGTAACGCCTGCGTTCAGCAGATTGGACAGGGCAAAGTCCACCGCCCGGTACCGGCCTCCAAAGGGCATCGACGCGGCGGTACGGCGCTCTGTCAGCTCCCGCAGTTCTCCGCGCTGTTCATAGGCGAAAATAATGCCATGCATCCGGTTCATTTCAGCACCTCCTTACCATGGTGGTCCAGCATGATGCCGGGGGCCACCTCTCGGCCGTCCTCCAACTGGCAATCCGGGGCCAGCACCGTCAGATCCCATTTCCCATCGAGAGCGGAATCCGGTGCGCCGCCCACCCGGCAGTCCTTACCGATGTGGCAGCCCTCGCCGATAATGGCGTATTCGATCACAGCGCCTGTCTCCACCGTAACGCCGGGGAGGAGCACGGAATAGCTGACCTTGGCGCCTTTTTCCACGGTGACTCTGGGGGAGAGCACAGAATTTTCCACGGTGCCTTCAATGTCACAGCCCCGGTTGATGGCGCTGTGGCTCACACGGCTGTCGCCGCCCATGTAAATGGGGGGCGCGTCCACGCTGCGGGCGAAGATGGGCCAGGACTCGTCAGACAGGTCCAGGCCGGATTCCGGAGAGAGCATATCCATGTTGGCATCCCAGAGGGAGGTGAGGGTACCTACGTCCTTCCAGTAGCCCTGGAAGCGGAAGGCCGCCATCCGCTGGCCGTCCGCCAGCATCTTGGGGATGATATTCTTGCCAAAGTCATTTTCGGAACCCGGATCCGCCTCATCCTCCGTGAGGTAGCGCCGCAGCGCTTTCCAGGAGAACACATAGATGCCCATGGATGCCAGATTGCTCTTGGGCTGACGGGGTTTTTCGGCAAACTCGGTGATCATATCCTCCCCATCCACCGACATGATGCCGAAGCGGCTGGCCTCCTCCCAGGGGACCTCCATAACGGAAATGGTGCAGGCGGCGTCCGATTCCTTGTGGCGGCGGAGCATCTCTGAGTAGTCCATTTTATAGATGTGGTCACCGGAGAGGATCACCACATACTCCGGCTGATACTGGTCGATGAAGCCGATGTTCTGATAGATGGCGTTGGCGGTGCCCTTGTACCAGGTGCCGCCCTTGCTGCCCATATAGGGCGGCAGGATGTGAACACCGCCGCTGCTGCTGTCCAGATCCCATGGCTGGCCGGAGCCGATGTAGCTGTTCAGCTCCATGGGCCGATACTGAGTCAGGACGCCGACGGTGTCAATGCCGGAGTTGGTGCAGTTGGACAGGGGAAAGTCGATGATGCGGAATTTACCGCCGAAGGGGACGGCGGGCTTGGCCATGGCGCCGGTGAGGACATACAGGCGGCTGCCCTGTCCGCCAGCCAGCAGCATAGCGATACACTCTTTTTTCATGGGTGGATCAGCTCCTTTTCCTATTTTTCACTTTTTTCACCTTGGTTGCCGAACCGCGCTTTGTAAAGCTGCCCTCTCCCCGGAGGAATACCGCCCCGAACGCGGGGAGCCGGAGAGCGACAGACTGTTCTTTTCCGTGGGAGGGCGTGTCCTTTACCGTCAGCGGCTTCGTATCCGCAAACCCGCTGCCGCCGAATTCCGGCGCGTCGGTGGTAAAGGCGGGGACATACCGCTTGCGGGGCGGTACGCCTACCCGGTAGTTTTCATAATCGTTGGGGGAGAAGTTCACCGCGCACAGCAGCTCGTTCCCTGCCTGATCCCGCCGGAGGAACACCACCACGTTGTTGTGATTGTCATCCGACACCAGCCACTCAAAGCCCTGCCAGTCAAAATCAATGTCCCACAGGGCGCTCTCCGCCTTGTAGAAGGCGTTGGCGGCCTTGAAGAACGCATGGAGCTGCTGATTTTCCTCATGCTCCAATAAGTACCAGTCCAACTGACCGTTGGAGTCCCATTCGTGCCACTGGCCGATCTCCGGTCCCATGAACAGCAGCTTCTTGCCGGGATGGGCCAGCAGGTACGCATAAAAGCCCCGGGTGCAGCGAAGCTGGTTTTCGTAGTCTCCGGGCATTTTCCCCACCACACTGCCCTTCATGTGGACCACCTCGTCATGGGAGATGGGAAGGACATAGTTCTCGGAAAACGCGTACATCATGGAGAAGGTCAGATCCCGGTGGTGGTCCTGCCGGAACCAGGGGTCCAGCTTCAGATAGTGGCACATGTCATTCATCCAGCCCATGTTCCACTTCAGATTGAATCCAAGTCCGCCGACGTCGGCAGGCTTGGTCACCAGAGGCCAGGCGGTAGATTCCTCAGCAATCATCAGCACGTTGGGATCCACCTCAAAGGCCATGGTGTTCAGCTTCCGGAGAAATTCCACCGCTTCCAGGTTTTCCCGTCCGCCGTGGATATTGGGAGTCCACTGGCCGTCCTGCCGCCCGTAATCCAGATACAGCATGGAGGCCACAGCGTCCACCCGGATGCCGTCGATGTGGTACATTTCCAGCCAGAACCGGGCAGAGGAGAGGAGGAAGCTCACCACCTCCGGCCGCCCGTAGTCAAAGACCCGGGTACCCCAGCCGGCGTGTTCCCGTTTCCGGGGATCGGCATATTCATAACAGCAGGTACCGTCAAACTCGTAAAGGCCCTGCTCATCCTTGCAGAAGTGCGCGGGGACCCAGTCCAAAATCACCGGAATGTTGCTTTCGTGAAGGTGGTTTACAAACCACATGAAATCCTCCGGCGTACCGAACCGGGAGGTAGGCGCAAAGTATCCGGTGCACTGGTAACCCCAGGAATCATCCAGAGGATGCTCCGTCACCGGCAGCAGTTCCACGGCGGTGTAGCCCATCTCCTTCACATAAGCCGCCAGCTGCCGGGCCATATCCCGGTAATCCAGGAACTCGCCGTTTTCATGCTTCCGCCACGAGCCGAGATGGACCTCGTAAATATTCAGCGGCTGATGGTACACCGGCTGCTTATTACGGCGGAAATCCTCATCCGTCCAGGAAAAATGCTCAATGTCATAGAGCTTGCTGGCGGTGCCGGGGCGGGTCTCCGTATGGAACCCGTAGGGGTCCGCCTTGTAGTGAACTCTGCCGTCCTCGCCGGTAATGGCATACTTATAGCTGGTATAGACGGGCAGGTCCGGGAGAAAGCCCTGCCAGAATTCGCCCTTTTGGGTAAGTGGATCAACGGTCAGGTCCCAGCCGTTAAAATCTCCGACTACGGAAACAGCCTTTGCATGAGGCGCCCAAACGTTGAACCACCAGCCGTGGACGTCTCCCTCTGTGGCAGGGTGTGCGCCGAAGAGCCGCCAGCCGTCCGTCAAGCTGCCGCTGTGATACAGTTGAGTCTGATCTGCCATGGGTCTCCCCTTTCTGCTGCCATATTATTTTTTCTCATATTGAGGGTAGCATTTTAAAACGATTACGTCAAGGCAGCCGCAATTCATTTTACAGATGATACACTTTGATTTTATATTATACCGCCGGATAGCCGAAAGCGTCAAGGTAAGAGGGTGTCGAAAAGGAAAGACACTCTTTGTCCGATTTGTCTTACTTTTCCAGTTTTTGTTCCCGCTTCTTGTAGAATATGCCGGTGCACAAGGCGTTTAAGGTCTGTTAAGATGAGTACATTCCATCTGTCGGACCCACTGGCCTGACAGCAAAATTCAGGCCCCGCGGGCCGTAAACAAGGAGTTTTCATGATTTCCTTCCTGACTGACATCACGGTGGACGGCGTAGCCCTCTGGGTGGTACTGCTGATCTGCGTCGGCGTTTTCTTAGGCGCGTTTATGGACGCCATCGCCGGAGGCGGCGGGATCATCACCGTCCCTACCTACCTCATGGGCCTCTCAAACCTTCCCATTTATAACGCTTTGGGGACGAATAAACTCTCCTCCGGCATCGGCACGATTTTTTCCACAGCCCGGTTCATCCATCAGGGACTGGTGGACTGGAGGCTCTTTGCCCCGGCGGTAATCTTATCCCTGACCGGCTCCGTCTGCGGCACCTGGCTCCAGCACCACACCCCTGCGGTAGTGCTGAAATACCTGCTGCTGGTGGTGCTGCCGGTGGTAGCGTTCATCACCCTGCGGACCCGGAAGTGGCCGGATGAAACAGCGCCGCTGGACCCTTGGCTGCGGCGGCTCATCATCTGGGGCTCGGCCTTTGTCATCGGCGGATATGACGGGTATTACGGCCCCGGCACCGGCACCTTCATGATGATCGCGCTGGTGCGTTTCGCCAAGCTGGATACCCGTCACGCGGCCGGCGGCGTAAAGGTGGTCAATCTGGCCTCCAATCTTGGCAGCCTGTTCACCGCCCTGCGGGCCGGGTATGTGCTGGTGGGCGTTGGCCTGATCTCTTCCGTGGCATCCATTCTGGGACACTATATCGGTGCGGGTCTGGCTATCAAAAACGGCAGCAAGATCGTCCGGCCCACGGTGATCGCAGTCCTGCTCCTGCTGACCGTAAAGGTAGGCAGCGAGCTTTTATTTCCGGAATTCTGGAGTTGAGGTGCGTAATATGTGTGAGAAAAAGACCATCGGTATTTTAGGCGGCATGGGCCCTCTTGCCACCGCCGACCTGTTTCAGAAGATCACCCTGCTGACGGAGGCGGAAACAGACCGGGACCATATCCGGGTGTACATCGACAGCAATGCCAACATTCCCGACCGCACCGCCGCCATCCTCAGCAACGGCCCGGACCCGGTACCGGAAATGGCAAGTGCCCTCCGGAATCTGGAAGCCTGCGGTGCAGACTGTGTCATCATGCCCTGCAACACCGCCCATTACTTCCTGCCCCGGCTCCAGGCTATGACAGAGATCCCCTTCCTCAGCATCCTCACCGCCGCTGCGGAAGCCTGCAAAGCCCAGTTCCCCGGAAAAACCGTGGGAATTCTGGCCACAAAGGGGACGCTTTCCGCTCAACTGTATCAAAACGCCCTTGGGGAAGCCGGTGTGCCGTACCTGATCCCGGAGACAGAAGAGCAGGATGCCCTCATGCGGGTCATCTATGATGGCGTCAAAGCCGGAAAAGGCCCAGACGCTTACCGGGCGGATCTTTTGACCGTGGTGGAGCATATGATGACCCGTGGGGCCGGTGTGTTCCTGCTGGGCTGCACGGAACTCCCCTTGGCTGCGGAGGCCGTGGGCCTGACGGTCCCCGTGGTGGATCCCACTGCGGAGCTTGCAAAAGCCGCCATCCGTTTCTGCGGCTTCCGTGTACGGGCAAAATAAGCAAAAAACGCCCATAGAATCTCTATTTTGACGAATGATCCAGTGAAACAGATGGGATTTTGCACAAAATAAACAACTTTATTAGTGCGGACTTTACAAGTTCCCGGCATACCGCTATAATATCTCCAATCATATTTGCGTAAATTTCTGCGAATTTTACGCACAGCGTATTAAAAAGTGTGAAAGAGGGAGCGTATTCTATGGAAAAAAAGAAAAAACTGTCCCTGCCGGTACAGATCTTTATTGCTCTGGTACTGGGTATCGTTGTCGGTCTGGTGTTCTACTTCACCGGCGCGGCCGGCTTCACCACCAGCTACATCAAGCCCTTCGGTGATATCTTCGTCAACCTGCTGAAGTTCATCGTGGTGCCTGTGGTGCTGCTGTCTATGATCGACGGCATCATCTCCATGGGCGACATGAAAAAGGTGGGCGCCGTGGGTTGGAAGACCATTCTCTACTTCATGGTCACCACTGCCGTGGCCTGCGTCATCGGTCTGGTTCTGGCAACGGTGTTCAACAACGCGGGCCTGTTCCCCAACCTCAGCGAGGCCGCCCAGGCTGCCGAGTACGAAGCCAAGGAATATGCCGGCTTCATGGCGACTCTGGTCGCCATTTTCCCCACCAACATGTGGAAGGCATTTACCGAAGCCAACATGCTTCAGGTCATTGTCATCGCCCTGCTGTTCGGCGGCTCCATTCTGGCTGCCGGTGAGAAGTCCAAACTGGTCCGGGACATGGTGACCTCCGCTTATACCGTGGTAGAGCGGCTGATGGAATTCATCATCTCCCTGAGTCCCATCGGTGTGTTCACCTACATGACCTGGGTGGTTGCCACCCAGGGTGCTGAGATCCTTGGCTCTCTGGCGCTGGTCATTCTGTGCGCCTATATCGGCTACATTCTCCACGCCCTGCTGGTCTATTCTGTTTCCGCCAAGGCGTTTGCCGGCATCAGCCCCGTCAAGTTCTTCAAGAACGCTTCCGCGGCTATGATCTTCGCCTTTACCTCCACCTCCTCCGCCGCGACCCTGCCGGTCTCCAAGGAGTGCGCCGATGCTCTGGGCGCTGAGGACGATATTTCCTCCTTCGTGCTGCCTCTGGGCGCCACCATCAACATGGACGGCACCGCCATCTACCAGTGTGTTGCCACTGTGTTCCTGGCCACCTGCGCCGGTATGCAGCTGACCCTGAGCCAGATGATCCTCATTGTGGTCACCGCTACGCTGGCCTCCATCGGCACCGCCGGTACTCCCGGCGCCGGTATGATCATGCTGGCCATGGTGCTGGAAGCCATCGGCATCCCCGTGGCTTACATTGGCCTGATCGTGGCTGTGGACCGTCTGTTCGACATGGGCCGTACCTGCCTGAACGTCACCGGCGACATTGCCTGTTCCCTGTGCGTCACCAAGTGGGAGAGCAAGAAGAAGTAAATCAAAGTACACGATACGCAAAAGAAAAGGCCGCATAAGCGGCCTTTCCTTTTTTTCCTCTTATTCCGTTTTCTGGCCCCGGCGGCCCAGGCGGATGGCCTCCCGGGTATAACTCACCGACAGCACCGCCCAGATCACCAGCACCACGGCACTGGGCAGGATGCCGTAGTGAAAGACCATGTTCCCCAGAAGCAGCACGCCCCAGCAGTAAGGACAAAAGCGGCTCACCGTAACGTAGGCCTTGTAGCTGGCCTGGCCGATCTGGCGGCGCTCCGCCTCGTCGCAGCTTTCCCACCAGCGCTCCTGGAACTTCATGTCATATACGCTGCCCCGCTTTTCCGGATTCATCTTCTTGGTGAGGTCCACCGTCTTCTGTTGGAGCAGAGTGGCCAGTGCGATGACTACCAGAAAGATCACCAGCAGCGTGATCGTATTACCATCGGAGCTCTGTGGCAGCTTCGCGGTGCCGGCATTGAAAAAGAAGAAGCTGACGATCACCGTCAGGCTGTCCAGCAGCAACGCCCAGCTCAGGCGCTCCTCCGCCCGCTGCATCACGTCCTCATCCTCGCCGTCCCAGCCATGGAAGGCAGTGTCGGACTTGCGGTACTGGTACAGTCCAAGACCCAGCAGCACGGCGGCACAGGCAGCCATAGCCCAGGGGGATGCGGCGCCCAGCAGGTGGGCAAACGCCGCACCGAAAGCAGTATGGTCCTCCCAGAAATACCCGGCCACACCGGACAGGCCACCCAGCACACCGCCGATAAGGCTAGCCACCACTAAGATCCCCAAAAATCTGGGAAATGCCTTTTGATTCTCACTTTTCTGCTTCATTGCGCACATCCTCCTCATAGCTGAAAATATCCTCCACAGAGACCTGGCACAGCTTTGCCAGCTTCAGCGCCAGGGTCACAGAGGGGGAGTAGTCCCCCCGCTCGATCTGGCTGATGGTCTGGCGGGAGACCCCCGCCAGACGGCCCATTTCCTGCTGGTTGACTCCCAGCCGGGCCCGGTATTCCTTCAATCGGTTATACAGGGGCATAGGCCCCTCCTTTCTGTTAGGTTCGCTTGTCAATTTGACAACTATCTTTGTCATTTATGGATGATACCATTGACAAGGAAAGTTGTCAATATGGAATTGAAAATTTTTCGCACTCCGTTGATAGGAAAAACGGTTCTTCCCTTTTTGCGTGAAATATGCTATACTTATTCCGCATTTTTGCGGGAAACGGGAAAGAAGGGAGGCGGTCCAATGGAATTTGCCAATGACCCCATTGCCCGGCGGATCCGGGAAGCCGCCGGACGGGGAACACTTTCCCACGCGCTGCTGTTTTCCGGCAGCGGGGACCGGATCGCCGTCGCGCAGTACGCTGCTGCGGCCATGGAGTGTCAGGGCGGCGGACAAAAGCCCTGCGGGACATGTCCCGCCTGCCGCAAGGTGTTCTCCGGCATTCACCCGGACGTTATCACCGTCCGGGACGAGGCCCATAAGAACCTCTCCGTGGACACCGTCCGCCAGATCCGCGCCGATGCCTATATCCGGCCCAACGAGGGTGCCCGGAAGGTCTATATCTTTCCGGACTGCACCATTCTGACAGAGCAGGACCAGAACGTACTGCTGAAGATCGTAGAGGAAGGCCCGCCCTACGCGGCATTCCTCTTCTGTGCGGAAAATTCTTCCGTGGTCTTGCAGACGCTCCGTTCCCGGTGCGTGGAGCTGAAGCTCCATCCCGCCGTCACCGTGGAAAAGGAAAGCTCGGAGGCGGGCGTGGAGCTGTGCCGTCTGCTGGCGGCAGGGAAGAGGGGGACTGTCACAGAGCTGATGGTCCGTCTTGAGAAAAAACGGCTGGACCGGGACGGCCTTGCGGCCATGCTGGATCAGGCCCGGACCCTTCTGGCGGCAGCCCTGCTGGCCCAGTACGGCCAAGCCCCGGAGGGACCGGACGCCGCCCTCATTGTCCAACTTGGGAAACGCTTGACAAAACAGCGGATCATGGGCACAATAGAATTGTTACAAACGTACCGCGGAGCCTGCTCCTACAATGTGGGCGCCAGCCATGTGCTGGGGGCTTTGGCGGTGGAATTGGAGGAAATCCTTTGACTGAAGTGATCAGCGTCCGCTTTCGGGGCGGATGCAAGAATTATTATTTTGACCCCAAGGGACATGCGGTGAAAATGGGCGATCAGGTCATCGTGGAGACCGCTCAGGGCCCTGAATTCGGCACCTGCACCCAAGGGAACCACGAGGTGGCAGACGAAGCTGTTGTCCAGCCCCTGTGCGCCATGCTGCGGCTGGCCACTGACGCCGACCGCCGCACCGTAGATTACAACCGAAAAAAAGAGAGCGAGGCCTTCGACATCTGCGAGAAGAAGATCGCGGATCACGGTCTGGAAATGAAGCTGGTGAACGTATCTGCCAGCTTTGACGGCAGTAAGATTATTTTCTTCTTTACCGCCGATGGCCGGGTGGACTTCCGGGAGCTGGTGCGGGATCTGGCCGGCGTGTTCCGGGCCCGGATCGAGCTGCGTCAGATCGGCGTCCGGGACGAGGCCAAAATGGTGGGCGGTCTCGGCATCTGCGGGCGGCCCTTCTGCTGCTCCCAGTTTTTGGACGGGTTCCTGCCCGTCTCCATCAAGATGGCCAAGACCCAGAATCTCAGCTTGAATCCCACCAAGATCTCCGGCACCTGCGGACGGCTGATGTGCTGCCTGAAATATGAGCAGAACGCCTATGAGGATGCTCAGAAGCGGATGCCCAAGCAGGAATCCTTCGTTCAGACCCCCGACGGCCCCGGCAATGTAAAAGCCGTGGACCTGCTGCGGGAAACTGTAAAGGTCAGTCTGGACAGTGCTCCGGAGACCCAGAAGTGCTACCACAACTGCGAGATCTGCGTCCTGCGCAACGGCAAGGGCAGCCGTGAGGGCATTGAGATCCCCACAGAGCGGCCCGAGCGGTATGTGGAGGAAAAGGAAGATGAGTTCATCGCGCCGGTGATCTCCCGGCACTTTGAAGCGGAGGAACCGGCGGAGACGCCGGTCCCTGTCCGGGAACGTCCCCGCGAGGAGGGCGGCGAGAGCAAGAACCGCCGCCGTCACCGGGGCGGACGCCGCAGAAGCGGCGGCAGCGGCGAGGGGACACCCAACACTTCCGCACCGGCGAAGAAGGAAGCTCCCAAGGCCCCCGAAGGCCAGAGCCGTCAGGGCGGCAAGCCCGCAAACCGGTCTCAGCGGCCTAAGCAGGACCGCCCCCGGACCGAGCGGCCCAAGCAGGACCAACGTCCCAGACAGGATGCGGCTCCCGTCCGGGAAAAGGTCATCAATCCGGAAAACGGTGAAGCTGTTAAGCGCCGCCGTCACCGGGGCGGACGCCGCCATCGCGGCGGTGGCGGCGGAAACGCCGGCGGAACACCCTCCGCAGAATAAGCGGCTATCTCAGGCGGAGCGGGAATCTTTCCGCTCCGCCGTTTTTTAGGAGAATAACTATGGGAAAATTTGACGGCGTTCTGCTAGCCAGTGACTTTGACAATACCATCCTGAATACAGAGCGGCCCCGCCGCACCGGCTGTCCCATTCCACCTATTTCACAGCGGAATGTGGAAGCCCTCCGCTATTTCATGGACAACGGCGGCCGCTTTGCCGTAGCCACAGGCCGGGCGCTGCCCGCCTTCCGGATATTCGCGGAGCAGGTGCCCATGAACGCACCGGCCGTTGTGTGCAACGGCGGCGCGCTGTACGATTTCAAAACGGAGCGCTATCTGGAAACCATGGAGCTGCCGGAGACCATCCGTCCGCAGGGTCAGGATGTGCTGGACCGGTTTCCCACAGCGGCAGTGGAAGCCTATCACATGGACAATGTGATCCATTCCGTGCGGCCAAACGAGTACACCCGGCAGCATGAGCACGTGACCCATGCCGGGGTGCAGCCTGTCCCAACCCTGCTGGAGGTGCCAATGCCCCTCATCAAGATCATGTTTGAGGATGACCACGAGCACCTGCTGGCTCTGCGGGACTATGTGAGCAGGCAGCCTTGGTCAGCGGACTACGAGGTGTTTTTCTCTGACAGGACTCTGCTGGAGGTCACCCGGAAGGGCGCCAGCAAGGGAGCTATGGTAGCTCGTCTGGCAAAGCGCCTGGGGATCTCCATGGATCATATCTACTGCGCTGGAGACGAAAACAACGATCTCTCCATGCTGACGATGGCGGCAGAGGGGTTTGCCCCGGCTAACTGCGTAGAAACCGTGCGAAGCTGCGGCGCTACCATTGTGGCGGACTGCGACCACGATACCCTTGCGGAGATCGTCTCCATTCTGGACAAACGGTACTGAGATTCGGCAATTGTATTGACAAAACCGCCGTTTTTCTCTATAATTTTAACTGGCCGTAGAAAACTGAACACAGGGGTGCTGGAGAGAACTCCGGCTGAGATGCGGGGCTGTGACTGCCCTCTTTCCCTTAAACCTGATCCGGGTAATGCCGGCGTAGGAAGTGAACGATCTGTCTTTCCGTACCGCAAGCCCGTTCATGTGGCCTGCGGTACTTTTTTTCAGGAGGGACGTTTATGTCCGCAAAGAATACCAACTCCCATTTCCGAGTCCGGATGCTGTGCGAGGGTGCCATGATGGTGGCCCTGGCCCAGGTACTCAGCTACATCAAGCTGATGGAACTGCCCAACGGCGGCTCCCTGACCCCCGCCATGTTCCCCATCATCCTGTTTGCCGTCCGCTGGGGACTGACTCCGGGCCTCATGGCCGGCTTCACCTTCGGCCTCTTGCAGCTCATTTTTGACGGCGCTTACGCCTGGGGCTGGCAGTCCATGCTGCTGGACTATCTGGTGGCCTTTACTCCCTTGGGTCTGGCTGGCCTGTTCAAGGGCAAGAAGTGGGGCATCTTTGTCGGTACCGTGGTAGGCTGCCTCGGCCGCTTTGTCATTCACTACATCAGCGGTGTGACCATCTACAAAATTCTGGCTCCCACGGAGTTCATGAAGTGGACCTTCACCAGTCCTTCCGCCTACTCTCTGGTCTATAACGGCTCCTATATGCTGCCCAATACCATCATCGCGCTGGTCATCGCGGCGGTGTTGTATAAGCCCCTGAAAAAGTACATTCTGGGTCAGGATCTCGGTAACTGAAGAAGAACCTCACAACGGCGGTCTGCGTACGCAGACCGCCGTTCAGCTTGTCGAAAAAGTCTTTTCGCCCCGCTGAGCAAGTTTTCAGAACTTTATAAAAGTTCTGAAAGCTTAGAATTTCAATGGCACAGGGAAACAGGCGAAGCGCCGCCAGTGGCGGATGAAGCAAGCCTGTTTCGAGGAAGGCTCCCAAACAGCGGATACTTTGTATCCGCTGTTTGGCTTGAGCCAACGGTGTATCCCCTCTTGGGTTTCCCGCGCACACCCTTCACTCGCAAGGGGTATGCAGCATCCGCAGCGCGGCAGAGCCGCTGGCGGCTGCCCTACCTTACCGTTGCGGAGAATTTACCATTTTATCGACAGTCTTAATGGCGGTCTGCGTACGCAGACCGCCGTTCGATCTTCCTCAGAATACCTTCGTTTCGCATAAACGATTCATCTAAAAGCGGCCCTCTGCGCTCACTTTAGCAGCATACGTTTGAAAAACCGCCTTTTTCTTTATCGAAAACGTTTAATTTCAAAAGAAAATCTTGTAAAATATATTGATTGTATTTTCTTTCCCAATCTACTATAATACAAAATGGTTATATCCGGAGCCGCAGGCCGCCGGTTTTCCGCATTGGGCGTCCACCGGCTCCATGTTGTTCTATTCTGCCTGTTCCGGGCAAAAATCGAAGGAGAGTTTCTATGAGCAAGAAGTATTGTTACCTGTTCACGGAAGGCAACGCCAACATGCGTGAACTTCTGGGCGGCAAGGGCGCCAACCTGGCTGAAATGACCAACATCGGTCTGCCCGTGCCTCAGGGCTTCACCATCACCACCGAGGCCTGCACCCAGTATTATGAGGACGGCCAGAAGATCAATGACGGCATCTTTGCCGAGATCATGGAATACATCGAGAAGATGGAGAGCATCACCGGCAAGAAGTTCGGCGACCACGAGAATCCTCTGCTGGTCTCCGTCCGTTCCGGTGCCCGCGCCTCCATGCCCGGCATGATGGATACCATCCTGAACCTGGGCCTGAACGAGGACGTTGTTGATGTCATCGCCAAGAAGTCCAACAACCCCCGCTGGGCTTGGGACTGCTATCGCCGCTTTATCCAGATGTACTCCGACGTGGTCATGGAAGTGGGCAAGAAGTACTTCGAGCAGCTCATCGACGAGATGAAGGAGAAGAAGGGCGTCACGCAGGACGTGGATCTCACCGCTGAGGACCTGAAGGAACTGGCCATGCAGTTCAAGGCCGAATACAAGTCCAAGATTGGCCAGGAGTTCCCCGCCGACCCCAAGGAGCAGCTGATGGGCGCCATCAAGGCCGTGTTCCGTTCCTGGGATAACCCCCGTGCCAACGTCTATCGCCGTGACAATGATATCCCCTATTCCTGGGGTACTGCCGTCAACGTGCAGTCCATGGCCTTCGGCAACATGGGTGATGACTGCGGCACCGGCGTTGCTTTCACCCGTAACCCCGCCACCGGCGAGAAGAAGCTCTTCGGCGAGTTCCTGACCAACGCCCAGGGCGAGGACGTCGTCGCCGGCGTCCGTACTCCCATGCCCATCGCTGAGATGGCTGAGAAGTTCCCCGAGGCCTTCCAGCAGTTTGAGGGCGTCTGCAAGACTCTGGAGGATCATTATCACGATATGCAGGACATGGAGTTCACCGTGGAGCACGGCAAGCTCTATATGCTCCAGACCCGTAACGGCAAGCGCACTCCCGCTGCCGCTCTGAAGATCGCCTGCGATCTGGTGGACGAGGGCATGATCGACGAGAAGCAGGCCGTGGCCATGATCGAGCCCCGCTCTCTGGACACCCTGCTGCATCCCCAGTTTGACGCTGAGGCCCTGAAGAAGGCCGCCATCATCGGCAAGGCTCTGGGTGCCTCTCCCGGCGCTGCCTCCGGTAAGATCGTTTTCTCCGCTGAGGACGCCAAGGAATGGGCTGAGCGCGGCGAGAAGGTGGTCCTGGTCCGTCTGGAGACCTCTCCCGAGGACATCGAGGGCATGAAGGCTGCTCAGGGCATCCTGACCGTCCGCGGCGGTATGACCTCTCACGCTGCCGTTGTGGCCCGCGGCATGGGCAAGTGCTGCGTCTCCGGCTGCGGCGACATCAAGATGGACGAGGAGAACAAGAAGTTCGAGCTGTCCGGCAAGACTTACCGCGAGGGTGACTGGATCTCCCTGAACGGCTCCACCGGCAACATCTATGACGGCGCTGTGCCCACCACCGATGCTGTCATCGGCGGCGAGTTCGGCCGTGTCATGGGCTGGGCTGACCAGTTCCGCCGTCTGAAGGTCCGCACCAATGCCGACACTCCCCACGATGCCGCTCAGGCCCGTAAGTTCGGCGCGCAGGGTATCGGCCTGTGCCGTACCGAGCACATGTTCTTCAACGAGGACCGTATCCCCGCTATCCGCCGCATGATCTGCTCCGACACTGTGGAAGAGCGCGAAGCCGCTCTGGCCGTTCTGGAGCCCATGCAGCAGAGTGACTTCGAGGGCATCTATGAGGCCATGGAGGGCTGCCCCGTCACCATCCGTTTCCTGGATCCCCCTCTGCACGAGTTTGTTCCCACCGAGGAGGCCGACATTGAGAAGCTGGCCAGCGACATGGGTAAGACCGTTGCCGAGATCAAGAACATCATCGCCGGCCTCCACGAGTTCAACCCCATGATGGGTCACCGCGGCTGCCGTCTGGCTGTCACCTATCCGGAGATCGCCGCCATGCAGACCCGCGCCGTCATCAAGGCTGCTCTGGCCGTTCAGGCCCATCATCCCGAGTGGACCATGGTTCCCGAGATCATGATCCCCCTGGTGGGCGAGGCCAAGGAGCTGAAGTATGTCAAGGACATTGTTGTCAAGACTGCTGACGAGCTGATCAAGGCTGCCGGTTCCGACATGAAGTACCTGGTTGGTACCATGATCGAGATCCCCCGCGCCGCTCTGACTGCCGATGAGATCGCCAAGGAAGCTGCCTTCTTCTCCTTCGGAACCAACGACCTGACTCAGATGACCTTCGGCTTCAGCCGTGACGACGCCGGCAAGTTCCTGGGCGCTTACTATGATAAGAAGATCTACGAGAACGATCCCTTCGCCAAGCTGGATCAGAAGGGTGTCGGCAAGCTGGTGGATATGGCCTGCAAGCTGGGCCGCGGCGTGAACCCCGACCTGCATCTGGGTATCTGCGGCGAGCACGGCGGCGATCCCTCCTCCGTGGAGTTCTGCCACCGCACCGGTCTGGACTATGTGTCCTGCTCTCCCTTCCGTGTGCCCATCGCCCGTCTGGCCGCCGCTCAGGCTGCGATCAAGGAGATGTAATTCTCCCGCAAGGGCATCAAACAGTCGCATAACCGCAAGCCTCCGGTCATTGACCGGAGGCTTGTTCTTTCCTCCGTGGCATGTTAAACTGAAAGGGAAGCAGAGGTAACTAACCGTTTGACAAAGGTGTGTGATGGTATGAAAAAAATGATACCGTGGATCATTGCATCGGCCGTGATCATGCTGGTCTTTCCTTGGCTTGCGGTCACCTTCGTAAAAGGCGACGGCGGAATGGCGGTTTGCTTCATTCTGTTTTTTGCGCTGAACCCTATTTATGCCATATTTGCCGGAGTGCAGGCCAGTAGAGACGTCAAACGCTTCTGGGCCTTGCCGATGATCACCGCGGTCTTGTTTTTAGCCGGTACATGGCTGCATTTCGATATGGGTGAACCGGCGTTTCTTCTCTATGCGCTGATCTACTTGCTTTTAGGGGCCGCGGCCATGCTGCTCTCCGCGTTTATAAGGAAAATACTTGAAAAGCACTGAGACAACTCCAATTTCTCTTGCAGCCGCCTCAGCCGTCCTCTTTTGGCACTCTTGAAAATTTCTGTCAATCGATCTGCGGATACCTGCCGGGATCTGTTTTGCCCCCTCACTGAAAAAAGTCCGTCTGGAATACTCCAGACGGACTTTTTATCGCATTTTCAAGTTTTCGGTGCTTTTTTCATTCCTCAAAACCGTGGGTACAGGTCTGAATATCAGGATCATTCAAGATTCGGGCTTTCTTGTCGGCGCTGCTCTCTTCTCTCCAAGTCCCGGCAATGCCCTTTCCAATGATCAGTCCCAAAGATCCCCAAGCCGCAAGGGCGAACAGAATAACGAAATATTTCATGGTGTCTCCTTTCCCGCAGTCCAAGCTTCCATTTCTATTATTAACATAACAGCCGCCACAGGAAAAATCAATTCACTTTCCGCACAGAATTTTTTCTATAATTCTGTATTTTTTCACAGGAAACTAATTTGATTTCTCTCGAAAAGTGCAAAAAAAGCAAGGAATCAGTTTTCTGCCGATTCCTTGCTTTTTTGATTCAATTAGGTCTCTGTGGTGGAATTTTCCTCATTTGCGGAGATCTCTGTGGAAATCTCTGCTTCCGCGGACACGTCCTCCGTGTCCTCATGCTCCGCCAGCGCCATGGAGATCACCTGGTCGCCCTCTTCCTTGAAGCGCATGACGATCACGCCCTGAGTGGCCCGGTTTGCGGTCTCCTTGATGTTCTCCACCGGCGTCCGGATCAGGATACCGGACTGGGTCATCAGCAGCAGGTCCTCGGTGCCGTCCACCACCTTGACACCCACAATCTTGCCGGTCTTATCGGTGATCTGGTAGTTCTTGATGCCCAGACCGCCCCGGTTGGTGATGCGGTACTCCTCCACAGGCGTCCGCTTGCCATAGCCCTTCTCCGTAATGGTCAGCACGCTCTTGCCCTCTCTGGCCCGGGCAGCACCTACCACATAGTCGCCCTCCCGGAGACGGATGCCCCGGACGCCCATAGCGGAGCGTCCCATTGGCCGGACGTCATTCTCGTCGAACACCACGGCCATGCCGTCATGGGTGGCAATGAGGATCTTCTGGCTGCCGTCGGTCTCCCGGACGGACACCAGCTGGTCGCCATCGTCCATGGTCAGCGCCCGGATGCCGTTATTGCGGAGGTTCTTCAGAGCCTCCACCGGCAGACGCTTCACCGTACCGTTCCGGGTCACCATCATCAAATAGAGCTGGTCCTCGCCGGTCTCCCGGTAGTGAAGCATGGCCTGCACCCGCTCACCCTGCTCGATCTGCAAAATGTTGATGAGGTTTGTGCCCTTGGCGGTCTTGCCGGATTCGGGGATCTGATACCCCTTCTTCCGGTAGACTTTACCGGTATCGGTAAAGAACAGGATATGATCGTGAGTAGAAGCGGTAAACACATCCACCACCGTATCCTCTTCCCGGGTGGTGATGCCCTTCTTGCCCATGCCGCCCTTGGACTGAGCGGTATACTCGCTGACGGGAGTCCGCTTGATGTAGCCCGCCTCCGTCAGAGTAAAGACGCACTGCTCCTCCTCAATGAGGTCCTCAATGTCGATCTCGTCCTCCACGTCCTGAATCTCGGTCTTGCGGTCATCGCCGAACTTCTCGGCAATGGCGGTGAGTTCTTCCTTCAGGATCTGACGCACCAGACTTTCGTCGGACAGTACCCGGTTGAAGTAAGCGATCCGCTCTTCCAGCTCCTTGTACTCGCCCTCCAGCTTCTCCCGGTCCAGGCCCTGCAGCGCCTTCAAGCGCATATCCAGAATGGCCTGTGCCTGAATATCGTCCAGACCGAAGCGTTCCATCAGCTTCTGTTTGGCGTCATCATAGGCACTGCGGATGATCTTGATGACCTCATCGATGTTGTCCTGGGCGATCAGCAGACCCTCCAGCAGATGCGCCCGCTCCTGAGCCTTTTTCAGATCGTAGCGGGTCCGGCGGATGATGATTTCCTCCTGGAACGCCAGGTATTCGTCAATGATGTGCCGCAGGGACAGGATCTTGGGCTGGTGCTGGTTATCCACCAGAGCCAGCATATTGATGGAAAACGTAGTCTGTAACTGTGACTGGCTGAACAGGCGGTTCAGAACCACCTGAGGATTGGCATCCCGCTTCAGCTCAATGACCATCCGCATACCGTTCCGGTCGGACTCGTCCCGGATGTCGGAAATGCCCTCCAGCCGCTTATCCTCCACCTGATCCGCCAGGCTCTTGATGAGCATCCGCTTGTTCACCTGGTAAGGAAGCTCGGTGATAACGATGCGGGTGCGGTCATGGCCGAACTCCTCAAATTCATGCCGGGCCCGGACCACGATGCGGCCCCGGCCGGTGGCATAGGCCGCCCGGATGCCGGACCGGCCCATGATGATGCCCTTGGTGGGGAAGTCCGGTCCCTTGATGTGCTCCATCAAGTCGGACAGGGAGGCGTTGGGATCATCCAGCACGCAGATGCAGGCGCCGATGACCTCCCGCAGGTTGTGGGGCGGGATGTTGGTGGCCATGCCCACGGCGATGCCACTGGAGCCGTTGACCAGCAGGTTGGGGAATCGGGCGGGAAGGACCCGGGGCTCCTTCCGGCTCTCGTCGAAGTTGGGGTCCCAGTCCACAGTATCCTTTTCGATGTCCCGGAGCATTTCGTCGGAGATCTTGCTCAGACGGGCCTCGGTGTAACGGTAGGCTGCCGGGGGGTCGCCATCCACGGAGCCGAAGTTGCCGTGGCCGTCCACCAGCATGTAGCGCATGGAGAAATCCTGGGCCAGGCGGACCAGGGCGTCGTAAACAGAGGCGTCGCCGTGGGGATGGTACCGGCCCAGCACGTCGCCCACGCAGGTAGCAGACTTCTTAAAAGGCTTGTCAGAGGTTAGATTGTCCTCGTACATGGCGTACAAAATGCGCCGGTGCACCGGCTTCAGGCCGTCCCGCACATCCGGCAGGGCACGGCCCACAATGACGCTCATGGCATATTCGATATAGGATTGTTCCATCTCCGGCACCAGAGGAGATTCCACGATTCTTTGTTCCGGATACCGGATCTCCTCGGGGTCATATTGGGGTTTTTTACTCATTTTTTCTCCTCCTTGAGGGATCAATAATCCAGATTGACCGCATACTGGGCCCGCTTCTCAATGAACTCCTTCCGGGGTTCCACCTTCTCGCCCATCAAAATCGTGAAGGTCTCGTCCGCCTGTACGGCGTCATCCAAAGTGATCCGCCGCAGGGTCCGCTTCTCCGGGTCCATGGTGGTCTCCCACAGCTCATGGGGGTTCATCTCGCCCAGGCCCTTGAACCGGGAAATGTCGATCTTCGTGTTGGGATTGCCGCCACGCAGCTCAGCGGACACCGCGTCCCGCTCCTCATCGGAGAAGGCCACCCGTGTGGTCTTGCCGCGGGTCAGCTTGTAAAGCGGCGGCACGGCGGAATACACATAGCCCTGCTCGATCAGGGGCCGCATGAAACGGAAGAAGAAGGTCAGCAGCAGCGTCCGGATATGGGCGCCGTCCACATCGGCATCCGCCATGATGATGATCTTATGATAGCGCAGCTTGGCGGCGTCAAATTCATCGCCGATGCCCGCGCCCAGCGCCGTGATCACCGGCTGGAGCTTATCGTTGCCATACACCTTGTCCGCCCGGGCCTTTTCCACGTTCAGCATCTTGCCCCACAGGGGGAGGATTGCCTGAAACCGGGAATCACGGCCCTGGGTAGCGGAGCCGCCTGCGGAGTCACCCTCGACGATATAAAGCTCAGTGAGCTCCGGGTTGTTCTCGTTGCAGTCCCGCAGCTTATCCGGCATGGCCGCGCCGCCCAGCGCCGTCTTGCGGCGGATGGACTCTCTGGCCTTCTTGGCTGCCTCTCTGGCCCGGTTGGCTGTGAGGGCCTTGTCCAAGATCATCCGGCCCACTTGGGGATTTTCCTCCAGGAAGGTATCCAGCTTTTCAGAGACGATGTTGTTCACCAGCGTCCGGATCTCGCTGTTGCCCAGCTTGGCCTTGGTCTGGCCCTCAAACTGTGCGTCCGTCAGCTTCACGGAAATGACGCAGGTGAGGCCCTCCCGGCAGTCCTCGCCGGAGACCTTCTCATCGTCCTTCAGCATCTTGATCTTCCGGCCGTAGTTATTCAGCACGGTGGTCAGCGCCCGGCGGAAGCCTTCCTCGTGCATACCGCCCTCCGGGGTATGAACGTTGTTGGCGAAGGAGAGGGTGGTCTCGTTGTAGCCATCGTTATACTGCATGGCGATCTCCGCCATGGAGTCGCCCTTCTGCCCGCTGACGTAGATCACCTGCTCGTGCAGCGGTGTTTTCGTGCGGTTCAGATAGGCCACAAACTCTCGGATACCGCCCTCGTAGCACATGGAGTGGCGGCGCTCCTCCTCCGGCTTCTCGGCGGAGGCCAAACGCTCATCGGCAATGGTGATCCGCAGGCCGGCATTCAGGAATGCCTCCTCCCGCATCCGGGTATGGAGGATATCGTAGCTGTAAACCGTTTCCTCAAACATCTCCGGATCCGGCTTGAAGGTCACGGTGGTACCGGTGTGATCCGTGGTGCCCACGATCGTCATCGGCTCCGTCACATGGCCCCGGGCGAACTTCATCTCGTGGATCTTGCCGTCACGATGGACCTGAACCACCAGCCACTCAGACAATGCGTTCACTACGGATGCGCCTACGCCATGCAGACCGCCGGACACCTTGTAGCCGCCGCCGCCGAACTTGCCGCCGGCGTGGAGCACGGTGTACACCACCTCCAGAGCGGGTTTTCCCGTCTGGGCCTGAATGTCCACGGGGATACCGCGGCCGTTATCCACCACGGTGATGGTGTTGCCTTCGTTGATGGTCACGGAAATTTCCGAGCAGTAGCCCGCCAGCGCTTCGTCGATGGCGTTGTCCACGATCTCGTAAACCAGATGGTGCAGGCCGGAGGAGGAGGTGGAGCCGATATACATACCGGGCCGCTTCCGCACAGCCTCCAAGCCTTCCAGAACCTGGATTTCCGATGCGTCGTAATCATTGGCGGCATCCACCGCCGTGGATTGCAGGATCTCGTTTTCTGCCATGTAGGTTCTCCTTTCATCGCGGGACCAGAAGAATCAAGCCGGAGCCATTTCCGGCTCGGTTCTTCTTGCCCCGAAGAAATTTTTACTTCTATTCAACGGCAAGCCGTTTCCGGCCCGCCCCATTTGTCTCACAGTACCAGCTTTTCGCTCTCCGCCCGGTTTTTCAGGGTGGAGGTATTCAACTGGCTCAGATACACGATCTGCGGGTGATAGGGGTGGTCGCACACCACAAAGGACTTCGGCAGGTCGCCGGACACATCCAGCACCACGCCATCCTTTTCCGCCCGGGTCAGATACTCCCGGGTGCGCTTTTCATAGCTGCATTTATCCAGATCAAAAATACCGATGATCCGATGGTCCGGCACGATCTCATTTTGTCCCAAATGCAAATACACGGTATCCCTCCGTTCCAAAAGCAGCGTCAATGCGCACAAAGCCCGTCCTTACATCAGCCGTATCGCAACATCTATCACACGGGTAATGAGAAAGATCCAATATACATTCTTGCTCCTTCTGTCCTCCTCCGGATCTGAGATCCCAAGCAGGCAGCAAAGCAGAATGGTAAAGTCCATTGTGTACAGCATCCACTCTCTTTTCAGAAAGAGATACGCAATGAACAGACCCAGCGTGACGGCCCACGCCGCTATGCTGACAAGGCTCTTTCCCTTTATTTTTCGGTTCTCCATTGCACCGCTCCCTTTCCCCGGCCATCCGGCCCTCTTTATACATGAAAGATGCTGCTTCCTATAACGGTGCGGCATCCATCACCGCACAGTGCCATTTTTGACATGGAAGATTCTTCCCCCCAACAGTTGCGGCAGCCGGTCGTCCTCGCAGCAGGTGATGCGCCGCGTAACGGCGCGGTATTTCAAAACGCGCTGACGCGCGGCTCCGTTCGCTGCGCTCCGTCGCGGTATTCATCACCGCACAGTGCCATTTTTGACATGGAAGATCCTTCCTCCCAACAGCTGCGGCAGCCGGTCGTCCTCGCAGCAGGTGATAAACACCTGCCCGCCCCGGATGCGGTTGAGAACAAATTCCTGCCGCCGGGGGTCCAGTTCCGAGAGCACATCGTCCAGCAGCAGCACCGGATACTCCCCGGTGTCCTGCTGAAAGATCTCCCGGGCCGCCAGCTTCAATGAGAGAGCCGCCGTCCGGGTCTGGCCCTGTGAGGCGTAGCTTTTTGCGGCCTTTTCGTCGATCTCCACCAGCAGGTCATCCTTATGAGGGCCGGACAGACATTGCCGGCTGGCGATCTCCGCCGCCCGGTGCTCCTCCTGATGCTGTAAAAGCTGCTGGAAGATCACCTGCGGTCCCGCCTCCGGGTCCGTCACCGTAGATACCGTTTCATAACGTAAGGTAAGCCGTTCCCGGCCGCCGGAAAAATCTCCGTGAATGGCCGGGGCCGCCTGACACAGCCGCTTGATAAAGTGCGCCCGGTAATGGATCAGCAGCGCTCCTGCCTTGGCCATGCTCATGGAAAACTCATCCAGTGCGTCCAGCAGGGAGGGCTTTTCCTCGCTGTCCCGCAAAATGCGGATCTTGTGCTCGTGAAGCCGCTTATACTCCGCAAGTGCTTGCGCGTACCGGGGCCGAAGCTGGCAGATGCAGTCATCCAGAAAGCCCCGCCGGGCGGCGGCTCCTTCCCGGATCAGATACAGGTCCTCCGGGCAGAACAGCACACTTTGAAAAATACCAGACAGCTCGCCGCCGTTTTTCAGCTTGACGCCGTTAGACCGCAGCACCCGCCGCGCCCCCCGGTGCAGCTCCGCCTCCAGCAGAAAATCCCTCTCCCGTGCAAACACATGCCCCTTCAAAAAGGCGTGATCCACGCCGAATTGGATCAGCTCCCGGTCATATCTGGCCCGATGGCTGACGCCGGAGAGATAGGCCACCGCCTCCAGCAGATTCGTCTTTCCCTGGGCGTTGTCACCGTAGATCACATTGATATTCGGGTCAAACGCAGCGTCTAAATGAACGTAATTACGGAAAAAATCCAGGCTTAACCCGTCAATCCGCATAGGCCGCTGCGTATTCCTGTCCCCGGAAGGTTACCACGTCTCCGGGGCGGATCTTCTTGCCCCGCATGGTGCACACCTCGCCGTTGACCTGTACTTCGCCGCTCTGGACGCACTCCTTGGCCTCGCCCCCGGTCTCCACGGCGTTGGCCAGCTTCAGAAGGTCCTGAAGCTTGATGTATTCCGTTGTAATGGTCATTGTTTTCATGACGGTTTCTTCTTTCCCATGATTTTCCATGCTATATAGAAAATAACTGCAGCATAAATAAGCACATCAGAGATGATCGCTATGGTATCGCCTGCCGGATTGTAATTCTTTTGCATGACCCAGCCAACAATACCAAGAGCAACAGAAAAAAGTACAAGAATCGTCCATACGTAATAGATGATTCTTTTCATTTCTGAACCTCCTTACTCCGCGCTCTTCAGCCGTACAGGCAATACCATATAAAGGAAGTTCTCCTCGCCCTCCACAGGGACGATAATGGCAGGGGAGACCCCTGTGTTCAGCTCGATCTTCACCTTGTCCGCCGGGGCATACCGCAGCGCCTCCATCAGATACCGGTTATTGAAGCCGATCTCCAACTTGTCGCCGTCGCCGCTGACACGGCACACGTCCTTGGCCTCACCGTTGCCGGTCTTGGCGGACAGCATCACCTTATCGTGGTCAAACAGGCAGCGCACCGGGCTTTTCAGCTTGTCGGAGATTACCACGGACACGCGGTCGATGCTCTCGATGAGTGCCTTGGTCTCTGCCACGATCTGAATGGGATTCTTCCGGGGGATGGCGTTCTTATAATCCAGGAACTCACCCTCCAAACGGCGGCAGATCAGCTGAGTATCACCAATTTCAAATAGGATATGCCGCTTGCCCAGCGTCACCGTCACCAGATCCTCCGTATCTCCGCAAATACTCTTGACCTCACTGAGGGCGGAGCCGGGACAGACGAAGGAAAACGCGCCGCCCTCCAGCTTTTCCAGCTTCTCCCGGCGGAAAGCCAGACGGAAGCCGTCCACGGCCACCATGCTGAGGCTCATATCCGCGATCTCAAAGAGCGCGCCGGTATGGACCGGGCGGCTTTCATTGGTAGAGACGGCAAAGGCCACCTCCTCGATCATGCTCCGCAGCACCTTCTGCTGCATGGAAACGGCATATTCATCCTCAACCTCCGGCAGATCCGGGTAATCCGCAGCGGACAAGCCCAGAATGTCAAAATCCGCATCACCGCAGGAGACATGGACCATCATTTTTTCATCAGCGGTAAAGGTGATCATATCATCGGGCATCCGGCGGATGATGTCACCAAACAGCCGGGCGTTCAGCACGATGTTGCCGCCTTCCACAACGTTGGCGAAAACGTTGGTGCGAATACCGGTCTGCATGTTGTAGCCGGAGATGGTCAACTGCTGGTCCGCGTGGATCAACAGACCTTCCAGCGCCGGAATGGAGCTCTTCTGGGCAACGGCCCGGCTGGTGACGGCAATCGCGTTTTGGAGGAAAACTTTTTCACAGGAAAATTTAATCATGAGAGCCGCTTCCTTTCTGTATCAAATAGGGATAAAAGCGCTTTTTAAAAAGAAAAAATAAATTTTTTAGAAGAAAGTAACAGTAGTGCAAAAAAATGTGGAAAAGTAGGAAAACCCTTGCAACCCCAATATTTACAGCCTCCACGCCCTTGTGGAAAAAAGATGTGGAAAAAAATCGGTTTTAAACGGACTTTCTTTTTCCACATTACAGTTTTTCTTTTTCCCTTGTGAATGTGGAAAAAATACGGTCAATGGCGGTTGTTGATATTGGTCTTGATCTCCTTCACCGTCTCGGCGAAAGCGGGGTCTTTTTTCATCTGCTTTTCTACCTGCTTGAGAGAGTAGAGCACCGTGGAGTGATCCCGGTTGTCAAAGACCTTGCCGATCTCCACCACAGGCAGATTGGTCATGCCGCGAATGAGGTACATGGCGATCTGGCGGGCAGCCACGGCATCCTTGACCCGCTGCTGACCGCAGATGATCTCTTTTTCGATCCCGTAATACTTGCTGATGTAGTCCAGGATGTTGTCCGGCGTGGGAATATACTCGTTGCTCTTTTTCAGAATGTCCTGCATGGCACGGGTGACCGTGGCCTCGTCGGCTTCGCTGCCCAGCAGATCCTTGTAAGCCAGGATTTTATTGACGGTGCCCTCCAGCTGTCGGACGTTGGCAGTGACATTTTCAGCAATGTAGCTGGCGATCTTATCGGGAAGCTCCATACCCAGCGCCGCCGCCTTATTTTTTACGATGGCAAGACGGGTCTCAAAGTCTGGCGGCGTCACGTCCGCCAGCAGGCCCCATTCAAACCGGGTCCGCAGCCGGTCATCCAGCAGCGTCATCTCAGAGGGGGGACGGTCCGAGGTCAGAACGATCTGCTTACCGGATTCGTACAGGTTATTGAAGGTATGGAAGAATTCATTCTGGACCTGTTCCTTGCCGGCCACGAACTGCACGTCGTCCACCAGCAGAAGGTCTGCCTCCCGGTACTTGGCCCGGAAGTCGCTGCCACGGCCTGCCCGAATCAGCTCAATGAACTCATTGATGAAGTCATCGCCCTTGATGTAGACGATTTTAGCAGCCGGATCATTCTGCCGGATCACGTTGGCGATGGCGTACAGCAAGTGGGTCTTGCCCAGACCGGAATCGCCGTAGATCAGCAAGGGGTTGTAGTTCTGGGCGGGATGCTCCGCCACCGCCATAGAGGCGGCGTAGGCCAGCTTATTGCTGGGACCTACCACGAAGGTCTCAAACGTGAAATCCTCGTAGGTGAAGCGATCGCTGTTTTTCTTGGGCGCGCCGCCCTGAAATTCCAGAAGTCCCGCTTCGTCCAGGATCTTCACTTCAAACTCCATGGAGAAGAGATCCTGAAGGGCGGCTTTGATGTTTTTGATAAACAGGGATTCGATGTATCGTTTTTTAAAGTCGTTGGGACAGTGCAGATAGAAGGTATTTTCCCGGATGTCCACCGCCGTCAGTTCATCGAACCAGGTGGTGATGGTCGTCTCCGAGAGATCCTTCTTGAGCTGCTGGAGGACGTTGGTCCACACATCAGCGACAGAATTCAAATCAGAACACCTCTCTTGTTATAAAAGACAAAATCATACCGAGTTACATTATATCAAAAACAGAACGTTCAGGCAACAGAAATTACACATATACTAAATAATAAAGTTCAAAAATTTAGGGGCTGTCGGGAAACAAAATGTGGTTATCTCCGACAAAAAAAGCACCATATCTGCCAAAACGTACAGGAAACAGAAAAAACCGGATGTTTTTCACGGAATCTGCAACTTTTTCTTGACAGAATTTGAAAAAGTATGTATACTAATCCGTGCGTCATAAGTACGCACTGATATGCTTACTGCGCCGCCGGTCTCCGGGGGTGTCGAGTAAATGCCGCCGCAAGGCGGACGGAAATCTGACAGGAGGTGTCTCAACATGGCAACGAAACGTACCTATCAGCCCAAGAAGCTCCACGGCCAGAAGGTCCATGGCTTCCGCAAGAGAATGGCTACCGCCAACGGCCGCAAGGTCCTGGCTCGCCGCCGCGCCAAGGGCCGTGCCCGCCTGAGCTACTAAGAAGGACTCATGCGCGGGAGACACCTGAACAATGTCCTTTAGGGACGGTGGGACTGCAAGCGTCCTCCGTCCCTGGAATTGTATCCAAGGAAACTTTGTTCAGGGTGAAAGGACAGGGAACGAGTCATGAAAGCAGCGGTCACGCTGAAAGAGAATTATGAATTTCGGAGAACCTATCAGAAGGGCGTTTCGGCTGTCAGTCCCGTCATGGTGCTGTACTGCCGGAAAAACCGTCTGGGCCGGAACCGTCTGGGGCTGGTGTCCTCTACAAAGCTGGGACATGCCGTGGTGCGCAACCGCTGCCGCCGCCGTCTCCGGGAGGTCTACCGTCTGGAAAAGCCCCAGCTGAAAACGGGATATGATATTATTCTGGTTGCCCGGAGCAGAACTGCCACGGCCCCTTGGCCGGAGCTGCAAAAACAGTTCCGCCGTCTGTGCCGGAAGGTAGATCTGATGAAGGAGCCCGTATGAAGCGGGTTCTTTTGGCTTTGGTACGGTTTTACCGTCGGGCTATTTCTCCGTTTCGGCCGCCCTGCTGCCGCTATACCCCTACCTGTTCTCAATACGCGCTGGAAGCCATTGAAAAATACGGCGCCCTAAAGGGCGGCTGGATGGCTTTCCGCCGGATCCTGCGCTGTAATCCCTTCCACAAAGGCGGTTACGACCCCGTTCCCTGATTCAAAAGAATATCGGAGGAAAGACAAGAATGTCCACCATTGGCTACTACATTTGCGTACCCTTTGCCTGGCTGGTTCGTCTGTTCTATAACCTGACGAACTCCTACGGTGTGGCTCTGATCCTGTTTACTCTGGTCATCAAGCTCATCATGCTGCCCTTCCAGATGAAGTCCAAGAAGAGCATGATGCGCATGAGCCGCGTCAGCGGTCAGATGCAGGAGTTACAGAAGCGCTATGCCAAAAACCAGGCCAAGCTCCAAGAGGAAATGCAGAAGCTCTACGAAGAGGAAGGCGTCAATCCCATGAGCGGCTGCCTCTGGAGCTTTTTGCCCTTTCCCATCCTGATTGCTCTGTACTCCATCATCCGCCAGCCTATCACCCATTTCATGATGCTGCCGGAATCCGCGGTGGAGACTTTGATCCAAACTGCTACCAACGCCGGCGTCAACATGGCTAATATCGTCCAGTTGGATAAGGCCGGTGCCGCCATCGTGAAAAACGGTATTACCCAGCTTTCCGCCTACGGCCAGATCAACCTGGTCAAAGCTGTGCAGGAAATGGGCCTTTCCACGCCGGATGGCTGGTTCAACGTGAACTATAAGTTCCTGGGTCTGGACCTGACCGCTACTCCCTGGGAGTATGTCAAGAGCTTCACCTTCACCTGGGCCGTGATCGGCGTGATCCTGATCCCCATTCTGGCCGGTCTTTCTCAGTTTGTGTTCAGCAAGCTCACCATGAAGACCCAGCCTCAGGCGGACGCTGCCGGCGGCGCATCCATGAAGTCCATGATGTATATGATGCCTCTGTTCAGCGTCTACATCGCCTTCGTCATGCCTGCCGCACTGGGCGTGTACTGGATCGCCCAGAGTGTGTTCTCTCTGATTCAGGAGGCCGTTCTGAATAAGACTCTCTCCGCCAAGATGGAGGCGGAAGAGGAAGCCCGTTTCCAGGCCCGCCAGGCTGACCGCCAGAAGCGTATGGAAGAGGCTCGCATCCAGGAGCGGCAGAGACAGCAGGAGGAGCAGAAGAAGCAGACTCTGCGTGAAAAGCAGCAGGCTGCTCAGGCTGCCAAGGCCGCCAAAGCCGCCAAGGCCGCTACCAGCACCACCGAGGCTGGCCGGGTGGGTGACCGCCCCTATGCCCGTGGCCGTGCTTATAAGGCGGACCGCTATGACGAAACATAATGAGGAGCCGTTATGAGACAGTTTATTGATGTAACGGGCAAAACGGAAGAAGAAGCTATTAACCGTGCTCTGGAGCAGCTGAAGCTGGACCGGGACGATGTATCTGTAGAGATCCTGGAGCGGGCAAAGGCCGGTTTCCTAGGTCTTGGCAGCTGCCCTGCCAAAGTCCGGGTCAGCTACGGTGAGGACGAGGAGCCTGCCGCTCCCGCCCAGCCCAAGGCGGAAAAGGTCCGGGAGGACAAGCCCAAGGCCGAGAAGCCCCGGACGGAAAAGAAGCCCGCCGAAAAGCCTCAGCGCCGGGAAGAGCCGGTCAAAAAGGAGTCCGCTCCCAAGACCGAGGAAGCACAGACCGTCAAGGTCCCGGAGGATCTGGGCGAGGAAGTGAACGACGAGCGGGCTCAGGAGATCCGCAAGTTCCTTTCCGGCCTCCTTCAGCAGATGGAGGTTCAGGCAGAGGTCAAGGTGTATCTCCCTGAAAAGGGCCGCTACAAGGTGTTCCTGGAAGGTCAGGGCCTTGGCGCCATCATCGGCCGCCGGGGCGAGACTCTGGACGCCATCCAACAGCTCACCAGCTACTCCGTCAACCGCACCGGCAGCCGGGTCCGTGTCCAACTGGACGCCGAGAATTACCGGGCCAAGCGGGAACAGAGCCTGGAGCGTCTGGCCAACAAGGTGGCGGGCAAGGTGGTCAAGTATCGCCGCAGCGTTACCCTGGAGCCTATGAACGCCTACGAGCGCCATGTGATCCACACGGCTTTGCAGGAGGTTCCCGGTGTCACCACCTATTCCACGGGTGTGGACCCCAATCGTCGGGTCATCGTGGCCTACGATCGGGAGAAAAAGTAAACCGAACCAACGCTCCGTCTTTCAGGCGGAGCGTTGTCCTATTTTTCCGGATTTCTTTCAACATTGTGAAAAAGTCGGTGAGTTTTTTCAGAAACTCAATGAAAAAACGGCCGTTTTCCGCTGTTTGCCTTGACAATGTTCAAAAACCGTGATACAGTGACCGGGTGAAAGGCTGTGACAGGGAAGTCCTGCTGGATCCGGTTTCAGAGAAGGAGCGGTTGGTGCAAGCTCCTCCGGAAAGCATCGGATGGCGCCCTGGAGCCGCGGAGCGGAAATGCTTCGCCGGACCCCGCCGTTACCGGGAACGAAGTGCCCCGCTTCCAACGGGGAATTCAGGTGGAACCACGGACATTATGTTCGCCCTGAGCCTACTAAAATAGGCTCAGGGCGTTTTTTGCTGCGCAAAAACGCATGAGTTGAGCCGCGCCCCTCGCCGCAGACACGGCAGCCGGGACGCGTGGCATCAGAATTGCGTGCATGCAATTTTGAAATTGCTCTGAGCCACCAAACAAAAAGGAGAGGAAACCATGAAAAACACTGAAAAGACCATGGACAAAATCGTTGCCCTGTGCAAAAACCGGGGCTTCGTGTTCCCCGGCAGCGAGATCTATGGCGGCCTTGCAAACACTTGGGACTACGGCCCTCTTGGCGCAGAGCTGAAGAAGAACATCAAGAACGCCTGGTGGAAGAAATTCGTTCAGGAGAACCCCTATAACGTGGGTCTGGACGCCGCCATCCTCATGAACCCCCAGACCTGGGTGGCCAGCGGTCACCTCAGCGGCTTCTCCGATCCCCTGATGGACTGCCGCGAGTGTCACGAGCGCTTCCGCGCCGATAAGCTGATCGAGGACTGGTGCGCCGAGACCGGCTTTGAACTGCCCAAGCCAGTGGACGCTTTCTCTCAGGCCGAGATGAAGGACTTCATTGAAGAGCACAACATTCCCTGCCCCACCTGCGGCAAGCACAACTTCACCGACATCCGTCAGTTCAACCTGATGTTCAAGACCTTTCAGGGCGTCACTGAGGACGCCAAGAATACTGTCTACCTCCGTCCCGAGACCGCTCAGGGCATTTTCGTGAACTTCAACAACGTCCAGCGCACTACCCGGAAGAAGCTGCCCTTCGGCATCGGCCAGATCGGCAAGTCCTTCCGCAACGAGATCACCCCGGGCAACTTCATTTTCCGCGTCCGGGAATTTGAGCAGATGGAGCTGGAGTTCTTCTGCAAGCCCGGCACCGACCTGGAATGGTTCAACTACTGGCGGACCTTCTGCCACAACTGGCTGCTGTCCATCGGTCTGAAGGATGAGAACCTGCGTCTCCGTGACCATGATCCCGAGGAGCTGTGCTTCTACTCCAAGGCTACCACGGACTTCGAGTTCCTGTTCCCCTTCGGCTGGGGCGAGCTGTGGGGCGTAGCCGACCGTACTGACTATGACCTGACCCAGCATCAGAATACCAGCGGTCAGAAGATGGTCTACCGCGAGGGCGAGGGCAAGGACATGGTGGAATATATCCCCTATGTCATCGAGCCCTCTCTGGGCGTGGAGCGCAGTGTTCTGGCCGTTTTGTGCGACGCTTATGACGAGGAAGTTGTGGGTCAGGACAAGAACGGCAAGGACGATGTCCGCGTGGTCATGCACTTCCATCCCGCCCTGGCGCCTTTCAAGGCGGCCATCCTGCCTCTGAGCAAGAAGGAGGTCCTCTCCGGCCCCGCTATGGAGCTGTACAACGAGCTGTCCAAGGAGTTCATGGTGGACTATGACGAGACCGGCTCCATCGGCAAGCGCTATCGCCGTCAGGATGAGATCGGCACTCCCTTCTGCATTACCTTGGACTTTGAGACCGTGGGCGATGAGAACACCCCCGCTGACCACTGTGTCACCATCCGTGAGCGTGATACCATGAATCAGGTGCGTATCCCCATTGATCAGGTGAAGAGCTATCTGGAAGAGAAGATCAAGTTCTAAGAAAACGCAGTAACAGGGCGGAGGGTCTGATCGACTCTCCGCCTCTTTAAGGAAAAGGATCAGAGGAACATGGAAGAACAGTTGGAGCAATCAAAACGGCGCCTGCATTTCTGCATGGCACTGATCGGCGGCTGGTTCGGCGCGTATGCTATTTTGCGTTTTCATCACTTCGCCTCGGCAGTGACCGTCAATTTCATTGAGGTTTTCACAAGCGCGGTTCAGAACAACTGGATCAAAGCACTGCTGCGTCTGGGAATCGTTATTCTGTACGTTTTTACGATTTTTCTGGCAGCCTGCCTGTCGAAACGCTGTAAGGGCGATCTGCGGATGTGGGCCATTCTCTCAGATGCAGCTGCGGCCTGTGTGCTGAGTGTTCTGCCGGAGCACTTATCGGAGCTGGGCGTTTACATCTGCATTTTTGCCATGGGCTTCCAGTGGTGCGTGTTTGCCGGAAAATATGGGTATCCCTGTTCTACCATCTTCTCTACCAACAACCTCCGCCAGTTTGTGGATGCCTGGGTCCAGGCCCATTTATTCCGGGATTCGGACCATATCCCCCGGATGAATCTCTATGGAGGAACGCTGTTGGCCTTCCATGCCGGCGTTATTGCAGAATGTGTGCTGTGGGCGATGGGGTGGGGAAGCTGTACGATCCTGCCTGTTCTGCTTCCTGTGGCTCTGGCTTTTGTGTGGCAGCGCCGGGATTTCCGGATGCGGGAAAGGATCGAAGAAGCCTTTGAACCCCATCATACTGCCTGAACGAAGCGGCCCTGTCGAAATGACAGGGCTGTTTTTGTGCAATATGCTAAAGAGACACCTATTTTTTCAGTAAATCTCAGAACTATTCATGAGCGGAAATTTGTGTTAAAATTTCGTTATAACAGAGGTTGACCTTTACGGGGCCCTGTGATAAGAGAAAGGGGAAAACTATGGAAAAAATCTTTAAACTGAAAGAGAACGGCACTACCGTCCGGACGGAGATCCTGGCGGGCCTGACCACGTTCATGACGATGGCCTACATCATCGCCCTGAACCCCAATCTGCTCACCGGCTTCGCGGTCGGCACGCCGCTGTGGAACGGCGTGTTCCTTGCAACCTGCATCGCCTCCGCCATCGGCACCGCCTGCATGGCCTTCCTGGCCAACAAGCCCTTTGCCATGGCGCCCGGCATGGGTCTCAACAGCTTCTTCGCCGTGGTGGTGGCCAACATCGCCGTGATCAATGACTGCGACTACACCAGCGCTTTTCAGGCTGCCCTCGTCATCATCCTCATCGAAGGCATCGTGTTCCTCGTGCTCACCGTGCTGAAGGTGCGCGAGAAGATCGTGGAGGCCATCCCGCTCGGTGTGCGCTACGGCATTGCCCCTGCCATCGGCCTGATGCTGATGAACGTGGGTCTCGGCTCCAACATTGGCATCTATTCCGAAAACGGCGGTCCGTTTTACATGATGCGCGACTTCTTCGGCGCCCTGACCCCCAGTATCATCAAGGGCAACATGGGCTCTGGCTATGACACGATGGTCCTGACCGTCGTGACCGCGTTCCTCGGTGTGTTCGTCATGGTCGTGCTGGCCAAGAAGGGCATCAAGGCCGCCGTGCTGCTTGGTATGCTCTTCTCCTCCGTCCTTTATTGGATCGGCAGCTTCGCATTCCTCGGCGTGAATCCCTTTGCAAGCCTTGAGACCGCAAGCTTCGTGCCGCCCTTCGCCGATATGGTCTCTACCACGCTCTTCAAGTTTGACTTTGCGGGCTTTATGAACATCGGCTGGTTCACCGCCATCACGCTGATCATCACCTTCTGCATGATCGATATGTTCGACACCATCGGCACTCTGGTGGGCACCGCCTCCCGCGCCGGCATGGTGAATGAGAAGGGCGAGATGCCCAACATGAAGGAGGCCCTGCTCTCCGACGCCATCGGTACGGTCGCGGGCGCTGCCACCGGCACCTCCACCGTTACCACCTTTATCGAATCCGCCTCCGGCGTGGAGGCTGGCGGCCGCACCGGTCTGACCGCGCTGACCTCTGCCGTGCTGTTCCTCGCCTGCATCTTCCTCGCCCCCGTCGCCGCCATCATTCCCGGTGCCGCGACCTCTGCTGCGCTGATCTATGTCGGTGTGCTGATGCTTCAGGGCCTCAAAAATGTCAACTTTGACGATATGGACCAGATGCTGCCGGTGTCCATTATGCTCATCGGTATGCCGATCTCCGGCTCTATCGGCCACGCCATCGGCCTCGGCCTGATCTCCTACACGGTGGTCAAGCTCCTCTCCGGCAAGGCCAAGGACGTCAGCGTGCTGACCTATGTGATCTCTGCCCTGTTCCTCATTAAGTTCTTCGCGGTGGTTTGATCCGCCACCCCGCAGACAACAGGCAACCGCAAATTGTAAAATAGCAGAATAGCAACCCCGGCCCCGGACTTTTGTCCGGGGCCGGGGTTTTACTATGAAAAACAAATTTTCCGCAGCGGTAAAGAAGTCAATAGAACATCCCCATGAAGCCGTCGGGCCGCTCCTGTGCCTGATTCCACACCTCAATGAACAACTGCCGGGGGATGGCCCGGACCTCCACCTCACCGGGGCGGTTCAGTGTCCGCAGGTCCTCCGGGAAAGGCGCGGGGTTCAGGACCTCGTCCTGTCCCATATCCCCGCCGTAGGCAAAGCACATACCGGAGGGATAAAACTCTACCCGCCGGGTCTCCCGGCGTTGGCTGTCCAGCTCCGAGTAGATGAAATTGGCCTCGTCATCCTCCTCCGGGTGAAGCAATTCCTTAATTACATATTCCATATCCATTCTCCTTGAAAAACGATTCGATGGCGCTCCGCTCCGCCTCCACGCTGCCTTGAGCGAACCCGTTCCGTCCGCCGCCCCGCCCGTGGAGGGCCGTATTCATGGCCTTGACCAGAGGGCTGATGTCCTGTCCGTCCGCCCGGCCCAGGGCGTAGGCGTAATGGCCCTCCTCTCCGGCGAAAACTGCCGCCAGACCGCCGCAGGTCTTGGACACAGCGTCCATCAGCCGCCGGACGCTGTCCGGCCGCATGGCAGGCTGGAACAGCAGCACATTGCCCTTTCCTGCCTGCTCCTTTGCCATGGACTCAAATACGGATTCCTCCAATTGAGCGCAGCGGAGCTTCAGATTGGCTAACTCGCCCTCCAGCCGCTCCACAGCCGCCTCGCTGTCCACCGGTTTTACACTGAGCCGCTGACCAATGGCCTTGGCCTGTTCCCATGTTTTGGACAGATATTCCAGTGCTCGCTTGCCGCACAGCAGCTCAATCCGCACGCCCTCCCGGAATTTCTGCACCGACAGGAACTTCACCAGTCCCACCTGCCCGCTCCGCAGCACATGGGTGCCGCAGCAGGCGCAGCAGTCCGCTCCGGGAAAGGTCACAATGCGGACATCCCCCTCCAGGGGCTTTTTGCTGCGGTAGTCGATGGCGTCCAGTTCTGCACCCCGGTGGAATTGGATGTCAATGGGGTGGTCTTCGTAGATATATTGATTGGCCTGGGCTTCGATTTCCAGCAGTTCCTCCCAGGGGATGTCGGCGTTGAAGTCGATGGTCACGATGTCCGCACCCATGTGGAACCCCACATTGTCGCAGTGAAACCGCTCACAGATCAGCCCGGAACAGATGTGCTCTCCAGAGTGCTGCTGCATGTGGTCGAACCGCCGACCCCAGTCGATGACGCCGGTGACAGTTTTCCCAATTTCCACGGATCTGTCCACATTGTGGAGAATCACGCCGTTTTTTTCATGGACGTCCGTCACAGCCGCTCCGTCCAGAACGCCGTGATCGGCAGGCTGTCCGCCCCCCTCCGGGTAGAAGGCTGTGCGGTCTAATGTGATTAAATAGCCGTTTTTACCCGGCTGACAGTCCAGAACCGTAGCGGTAAAGTCCGTCAAAAACGGGTCCGCGTAGTATAGCTTTTCAGTTTCCATGGGGAAAATTCCTTTCATTTTTAAGAGATCGACACGATAAAATGCCACAGCGGATCAATGAGCCAGAGACCCAACACAGCCGAGCAGAGATTGGCGGCCATGGCGTACACGGCGGCTCGCGCCTTGTTTTTTTCCGTCAGCAGACGGCGGTACAGCAGCAATTCGACCAGTGTGATGATGACCTCAATGGGAATATAGAAGATCAAAGACCAGCCGCTTACACCGTGATTCAACACCGTTACGGCGAGATAGACGGCGAAGCCGCCCTGTGTCACCAGATTCACCAGCAGAAATACCAGCCAGCTTCTCTTGCTCCGGTAGCCGAAGGCAAACAGCAGCAGCCCCTCAATCAGCAGGGTAGGGAGGAGGGTGCACAGGAATTGCAGCGCATAGGCCATGGCCGGACTGGGCGCGTTGGCGATCCTTGCCGCCCAATCCACCGTTGCGCTGGATTGCAGCGTTGCCCGGTGCAGGACTCCGGATACCCAGCTTTCGCCGCTTTTTGTTACGAGAATGATCCGATACGTATCCGGTACGCCATGGTAACGGAAGGAATGGAGCCGCACCCCGCCTGCGTCGCTGCCGATCAGGTCGCCCCACATGGGCGCACCGTTGGTGCCCTGCGCGGTGCAGGCGTGCCAGCCCTCCGGCACCGCCGCCCGCAGCGCGTCCAGCAGCTCGCTGTCCAGTGCAGCGATCTCCTCCTCGGAGTAGCTCCAATCCAGCCCGCTGTATGTGTCATCCCCGTCTCCGGAGCCATAGGTGTGCCCCTGATAATCCCCCTTTTCCAAAAGATCGAGGTAATATGGCTCCTCCGGGGCATTTTTCACCAGCACCTTTAACTGCGCCTTCGGCCCCGTGTCCGCAAAGGCAGAGACCGTCAGCAATGCGGCGGCCAAAGCCAGCAAAACGCAAAAACGCAGAGACTTTTTCATAGAAATGCTCCTTTCCCATAGACCGGTCTTTCCAATAGCTGTTCACAAGGAAAGACGAAAAAAGGGACGTTTTGGTTGCATATTTTCAAAAAATGCAGCAAATCAGGCTGTTTTCATGGAATATCCAATCAGGGATTGTTTTCGGGGATCCTCAAAAAGGTGTCCTTGCACCGCAGTACCCGGAGACAGGCGTCATCGATGACGCTTTCATCTAATGTGCCCTCCTGCACCGCCGCAATGACGGCGGGGATCTGGGTCCGGTAGTCCGTGGTAACAACCATATCGTTCCCCGCCTGCAAGGCCAGCACAGCCACAGCGCCGTCCTTGGCGTAGGCCTTCACGGCGTCCATCGCCAGATCGTCGGTGATGGCGATGCCGTCAAAGCCGCATTCTTTCCGCAGAATTTTGTGAACGGCAGGGGAGAGGGACGCCGGCAGCTCCGGGTCCATGCAGTTCACGATGTTGTGGCTCACCAGCACAAAAGGAGCCCCGGCTTCGATCCCCGCCTTGAAGGGCAGCAGGTCGGCAGTCTCAAAGGTCTCCATCGGCCGCTGATCCACGGCGATGCCGGTGTGGGTGTCTGCGTTGCTGCCATAGCCGGGGAAGTGCTTCAGCACAGGCAGCGTGCCGCCCTCCGTCATGGCCGGCACCATCAGCCTCACATAATCCGCCGTCATGTTCGCGTCCTGCCCCAGCGTCCGGTCATAGATGAAATCCTTAGGGTCAGTGGACACGTCGCACACCGGTGCGAAATTCACATTGATGCCCAGCGCCCGCAGTTCCCGGCTCCGGGTGTCTGTATCCCGGAGAATTTCCTCAATGCCGCCGATGTAGTTCAGCTTCTGTGGAGATTTGAAGGGTTCAGAGAAGAGGTTAGGGTTCCGGCTGGCCCGGGTGACGGTGCCGCCCTCCTCATCGCTTCCAATAAACAGGGGGATAGCGGCCGCATCCTGGTAGCTCTCGATTTTCTGGATGAATTGCTCCCACGTCAGCCAACTGTCGCCGTCCTTGTAGTCTCGTCCGAACAGCAGATAGCCTCCTAAATGGTAGGTGGAAATATCCTCCACGGCGTTGGTCTCCGGGCACCGGACGAAGAAAAGCTGTCCCACCTTTTCCTCTAAGGTCATGGAGTCCAGCAGTCCCTGCAGCCGTTCCTCACGGGCCTTTTCCGCCGCCAGACGCTCCTGCTCCGCGATTTCCTCCGGCGTCAGCTCCGGTTCCGTGGGCGCGGCGGGTTCCTCCCCCTGTCCCGGCGTCACCGGTTCAGCGGGATTCTCTGTTTTTCCGCAGCCTGTAAGGGTAAATACAGTCAATGCCGCCAAAAGCGCGGCCAAAAAGCGTTTCATAGGCGCCTCCTCTCAAAGTAGCTTCAGTCTATCATAAACCGGGAAAAAAAGAAAGAAAAAAGGAGGGCCTCGCCCTCCTTAAGCTTCTTCATAGGTGATCAGATCCCCAACACCGCACTCCAATACATAGCATAAACGGGCCAGTACATCCGCGTCGATTCGCTCCGGACCGTCAGAACACCATTTGTCCACAACCTCAAAGCGGCTTCCGATGGCCTGTGCAATCTGGTTGCGGTTCAATCCCTGTTCAACCATACGCTCTGACAAATGAAACCGAAGCTTTCCATATTCCTTTGTCGCGTGAACAGACCTTGGCATCAGACCACCACCTCTTGTTCTATACTATCTGCAAAGTAACTATTAACGATTCTGATTTATTGATCCGGCCCCTCATATTGAAGCAGATCTTCAACCGTGCAATCCAATACATAGCAGACCTTCGCCAGGAAATCCAGATCCACCAAAGCGATGTCCTGCCCTTTATAATAGCGGTCGATCACATCATATTTTACACCCGTCAGGGTTCTCAGACGGTTACGGGTGATTCCCCGTGCGTCCATCACGTTCGCAAGGGTGACTTTCACATGACCGTATTCCGTTGTCTGATAGCTGACAATGCTTTTTGGCTCACGCATATGACCCCTCCTCGCTCTATCCATTTTAGCAAGGATAACCCTGATTGACATTTACCTGATTTTAGTATATCCTTGTATCAGGTAAATAAAGGAGGGAGTTTTATGCAGAATGAGCAGGAGTTTTATCGCTGTCTGGTGTCTGACGCCGCGGGCCGCACATTGAAAAAGATATTGGAGATCATCCGGGACGATACGCTAAGTGACGAAATTTGCTTTCATAAGATCGAAGCGATCATTTCCCTTTACGAAGAGCTTGGAATTTCGACGGGCAGCCGTCATGATTTCGGCTAAAGAGAAAGCGCACGGCATCGCCGTGCGCTTTCGCATAGTTCTCTGCTCCCGCAAGGGACGGTTTCCACCGCAGGGACGTGGGGCGCATTCTTTTCTGGAAAAGAACCCGCCCCACACCCCGGAAGAAAAGCACCAGGGCGTTTCGACTTCGCCCTGGACCCCCAACGACACAAAGGCCGGGGGCCTCGGCCCACACCTTTGGAAACCAACCCCCAGAGGCCGGGGCAGCAGCCCGAAAGCACCGTCACGGCAACACGATTCCCAACCCTAATGGGCCGCCAATCGTGCCGTTTCCTCGAAAGCGGGCCGCTTTATCCGCCGCTGGCGGCGCTTAGCCCGCTTTCCCCCATACCCCCTCGTGGCACAAAGGGGCGGGACTGCGGTCCCTCCCCTTTGGAAACCCCTCCCGGAGATGAGGGACGGGGCAGGAAAAACCAACCCCCAAGGGGACGAAGGACGAGAAACGAGGATAAAGCAGAAAACGGACCGGGTAGTGCATAGCGAAGCGGAACGCACGAGAGCAGAAATACGCCGATTCGGTTTTGTACCCCGTTATGCTCCGTACCTACCCGCAGGTGCGGGGATATGCCGATTTGATATTCGGGTATAGCGCAGCCGGCAGGTGACTTCCGGATTTGGTTGGCAGTTCGTGACGGCCAGCCCCCGCTTTGGGTGAGTTGACCGCTTTGCCGGTCAACTCATCCCTCAGCGTCTTTTCTTTTGACCATGAATGGCCGTTTTCTTTTCCGCAAGAGGAAAAGAAAATGGGGATTCCATCCCGCATGGTATCACCATGCTTTCCTGTGCGGCAAAGCCGCACATTGCGGTTTATTCCTCGTGCTTGGTGATCTGAATATGCAGCTCATCCAGCTGCTTCTGGGTGACCTCAGAAGGCGCGCTCATCATCACATCCTGAGCGTTCTTGTTCATGGGGAAGGGGATGATCTCCCGGATGCTGTCCTCACCGGCCAGCAGCATCACCATGCGGTCCACGCCCGGGGCGATGCCGGCATGGGGGGGTGCGCCGTAGGTAAAGGCATTGTACATGGCGGGGAACTTGGCCTTCACATCCTCCTCGCCCAGCCGGACCAGCTCAAAGGCCTTGATCATGATCTCAGGGTCATGGTTCCGGACAGCGCCGGAGCTGAGCTCCACACCGTTGCACACCAGATCGTACTGGTCGGCGGTGATGGTCAGGGGATCGATCTCGCCCCGCTCGGCCTTCAGCAGCACGTCCAGGCCGCCGGCAGGCATGGAGAAGGGGTTGTGGCAGAATTCCAGCTCGCCGGACTCGTCGCCGATCTCGTACATGGGGAAGTCCACGATCCAGCAGAAGGCGTACTGCTCCTTGTCCATGTGACCGGGAACGGCGGCGCCCAGGGTCTTGACCAGCACACCGGCGGTCTTAAGGGCGGCGTCCCGCTTGCCTGCGGACAGGGCCACGAAGTCGTTGGCCTTCAGGCTCAGGGCCTCGACGACCTTTTCCTTGATGAGATTGACGAACTTGGAGATGCCGCCCACCAGCTCGCCGTTTTCGTCCATGCGGAACCAGTAGGCCTTGCCGCCGGACACGGTCTCCACATCCGCCAGGGTTTTGTCGATGAACTTCCGGGTCTCGTGGAAATCGCTGACCTTCACGGCCTTCACTAGATTGCCCTCGGCAAAGGGCTCGAAGCCGCAGCCGCCCAGAACGGCGGTGACATCCTGCACCCGCAGGTCGATCCGCAGGTCCGGCTTGTCGGAGCCGTAGTTCTCCATGGCCTCGTTGTAGGGGATGCGGGTGAAGGGGGCGCTGCTGGCCCGGTCATAGGTGCCGTACTGGGCAAAGATGGGGGGCAGCACGTCCTCCAGAACGGCAAACACGTCCTCCTGGGAGGCGAAGGCCATCTCCATATCCAACTGATAGAACTCGCCGGGGGAGCGGTCCGCACGGGCGTCCTCGTCCCGGAAGCAGGGGGCGATCTGGAAGTAGCGGTCGAAGCCGGAGGTCATCAGCAGCTGCTTGAACTGCTGGGGAGCCTGAGGCAGGGCGTAGAACTTGCCGGGATGGTTCCGGGCGGGCACCAGATAGTCACGGGCGCCCTCGGGGGAGGAGGCCGTCAGAATGGGCGTGGTGATCTCCAAAAAGCCGTGCTCGGTCATGGACTTCCGCAGGGCGGCCACTACGTTGCACCGCAGAATGATGTTTTTCTTTACGGCGGGATTCCGCAGATCCAGATAGCGGTACTTCAGCCGCTGGGCTTCGTCGGCCTCCCGGCTGCGGTTGATCTGGAAGGGCAGCTCGCTGTGCTGGCAGCGGCCCAGCACCTCCACCTTGGCGGGGACAATCTCAATGTCGCCGGTGGCCATTTTGTCGGTCTTGCTGTCACGCTCCCGGACAGCACCCTCCACGGAGATGGTGGACTCCTTGGTGATGCCCTTAAAGGTGTTCACCATGTCCTCGGTCTCCGCCACCACCTGGGTGGTGCCGTAGAAGTCGCGGACCACCACGAAGGCCAGATTGGCGCTGACCACGCGAACGTTTTCCATCCAGCCGGAAATTTTCACCTGCTTGCCTGCGTCACTGAGGCGCAGCTCTCCACAGGTATGGGTTCGATTCTGCATCATATTGTTGCTTCCTTTCCATGAAAAGTGATTTAAAATTGTATAATTAAAATCAGAAATAACAAATTGTATTTATTCGGCCGCCTGTTCCCACAGCTCGTGGGCCATTTTCTGCCCGATTTCGTGGCCGTTCTTCATCAACAGCGGCAGTGTGACCCCATGGTCAAAGTCCCGGTAACTCCATGCGTCCACATCGAATTTCAGATGCTCAGATCGCCAGATATCAGTTCCGTTGTCCTGCGCGAAGCTGATAGACATGGTATCTAAATCATCGGTTTCCGGGTATTTGACGTAGGTATCCACGATCCCTTCTAAGAAGGGGAGGGCCTGCACCACCACGTTGAAGGGGGAGCGCCGGAACCGCAATTCCCGAATCTCCGACCAGAGATCGTCAAATTCCTCTGTCCCGGCGGTGAGTTTCAAGCGCCGATCCTCATGGCGGTATGTGGTGAAATCCGACAAATACACCTCAATGATGTCCGGCTCCAGTTCCGGATACAGGGTTTCCACGCCGATGGGCCGGGCATACCAAAGCCCCCAGATCACCAGCAACGCCGCCAGCAGCAGCGGCAGGTCACGCTTCAGAGTCAGCTTCATAACAGGCTCCTTTCTGTGGTTATTCCACGATCACGCTTCCTTTTTCCAGTTCAGCAAGACCGGCCTTGATCCGGTCGATGGTCTCCTGCGTATTCAGTTTGGTCTGCTCGCCGGACTTCATGTCCTTGCAGGCCACCACGCCGACGCTGATCTCGTCCTCACCCAGGAAGATCACATAGGGGATGGACAGCTTGTCGGCATAGCTCATCTTGGCCTTGAACTTCTTCTGCTCGCAGTGGAGCTGGGTGCGGATACCCGCCTGCCGCAGCTGTGTCGCCAGGGCGATGGCGGGGGAGAGGTCCTCCGTCATAGGCAGGATCAGCACATCCGCCGGGGCGGTGGGCAGCTCCGGATTCAGCATCCCCTGCTCGCCCAGCACATAGAACAGCCGGGTCAGGCCGATGGAAATGCCCACGCCGGGGAGCTGCTTGTCCGTGTAGAACTCCGCCAGATTGTCATACCGTCCGCCGGAGCACACGGAGCCGATCTCCGGGTGATCCAGCAGCGTGGTCTCATAGACCGTGCCGGTGTAGTAATCCAGACCACGGGCAATGGTGAGATCCACGGCGAAATTCTCCGCAGGTACGCCAAAGTCCGCCAGATACTTCACCACGGTGTTCAGCTCGCTGAGCCCCTGATCGAACATCTCGTTTCTGCCAGTGTAGCCCTCCAGCGCCGTCAGGACCTCTGCATTGCTGCCCTTGATGGCGATGAACTTCAAGATCTCATCGGCGTCGCTCTCACTGACGGCGAAATCCTCTACCAGAATGGTTTTTACCTTTTCGGGACCGATCTTATCCAGCTTGTCCACGGTGCGCATCACGTCGGCGGATTTCTCCGTCAGGCCCAGCATGGCGTAGAAGCCGTTCAGGATCTTCCGGTTGTTCACCCGGATCTGGAACCGCTTCAGGCCCAGGGTGGAGAAGGTCTGATAGATGATAGAGGGGATCTCCGCCTCGTTGGTGATGTCCAGCTTGCCGTCGCCGATGATGTCAATGTCCGCCTGATAGAACTCACGGAACCGGCCCCGCTGGGCACGCTCGCCCCGATACACCTTGCCGATCTGATACCGGCGGAAGGGGAAGGACAGCTCATTGTAGTGGAGGGCCACATACTTGGCCAGAGGCACCGTCAGGTCAAAGCGGAGGGAGAGGTCGCTGTCGCCCTTCTGGAAGCGGTAGATCTGCTTTTCCGTCTCGCCGCCGGCCTTGGCCAGCAGCACCTCACTGGACTCGATGACGGGGGTATCCAGGGGCGTGAAGCCGTACAGGGAATAGGTCTTGCGGAGGATCTCCATGATGCGCTCCATCTGCTGTTGGGGCGCCGGGAGAAGCTCCATAAAGCCGGACAGCGTCCGGGGGGTCATTTTTGCCATAAAAATACTCCTTTTCGGGTGATATTACTGAGTTTTCCGCTGAAACAGGGCGTTATAGGATCGTAAAAACTGCAAAAAAACGCTCCCGTCCCATAGCTTTGGGACGAGAGCTTACGCTTCGTGGTGCCACCCAAATTCGGGGCAGACTGCCCCCTTTGGCCTTCTGGTACGGGAAGGGGACCGTGGACGTTTCCGTCCCCGCTCCGCCGCTGTCCTTCCTCCGGGGCAGACGGGATGCTTTCAGCATTGCACCCCTCTCTGTGAGACTGCGTTCCGGCCTACTGCTGCGGCGTCATAGCGGTGTATTCATTTGATAGTAGCCGTTTTCCGGCGATTTGTCAAGCGATGGGCCGGTTGCTGGCGGGATTGACGATCATACGCCAGTCCAGATCACCCCGGGCCAGACCCAGTACCAGCATTTCCGCCGTGGCAATGTTGCTGGCGAAGGGCACATTGTTCTGGTCGCACAGGCGGGAGATGTAACTGATCTCACCGGCCATCTTTTCGTTACTGGGGTCGTTGAAAAACAGTACCAGATCGAATTCATTGTAGGCGATGCGGGCGCCGATCTGCTGGCTGCCGCCGTGGGCATAAGACAGGAAGCAGTGTACCTTCAGACCCGTGGCTTCCGCTACCATGTGTCCGGTGGTGTTGGTAGCGTACAGGTTATGCTGAGAGAGAATGCCGGCGTAGGCGGTACAGAATTGTACCATCAGGTCCTTCCGGTTGTCATGCGACATAATAGCAATATTCATCTGTCGATCTCCTTTCTGGGGTTCTTATCTGATCCGCAGCAGCGGCGCTTTACCGCCCTGCAGTCGAATTGCGATATTTCGGTATGCGCTGGCCGCTCCATTGTAAGAGCGCAGCAAAAGGGGGGTTCCTTGATTCAGGGACACAGGCAGCGCGTCATCCTCCGGTATCACGCCGATGAGAGGCAGGCCTGCCTTGTCCATGGCATCATCAATGGTAGCGTGCATACTGTGCAGCAGCTTCTTCCGCACCCGGTTCACCACCAGATGCAGTCGGCCGGAGCCGAACTGCCGCAGTTCCATCACGGTATGCTGGGCGTCCCGCAGGGAGGAGGCATCCTGCGTGGTCACTACCACGCAGCGGTCTGCACCGCAGACTGCCAGTCGGAATCCCAGCCCCAGCCCTGCCGGTGCGTCCAGCAGACAGAAGTCAAACTGCTGCCGGATTTTTTGCAGCATCCGCCGAAAGTCATCCTCTGTCACAGCAGGCCCCCGCATTCGCACAGGCGCCGTCAGCAGATAGAGATTGGGAATACTGGGATGCGCCACCACAGCCGCTTCCAGCGGGCAGCGGTCCAGCGCCACATCGGAGAAATCCATCAGCGCCCGGTCCGTCAGACCCAAGGCCAGATCCAGATTCCGCAGTCCGATGTCGCAGTCCATGCACAGCACCCGCTTGCCGCTCTGGGCCAGCGCGGTGCCAACTCCGGCAGTCAGGGAGGTCTTACCGGTGCCGCCTTTGCCGGACACTACCGCGATACATTGTCCGCTCACGACACCACCTCACTTTCAAATGCCAGTATCCTTATTATAACGGATTCTTTTTGATTTTTGCAAATGGTCTGGGATATTTTTTTGGTGTTTCGGCAATTTTTTTTATAAAAATCACCCGATGGACCACCTCTGTGCCGGGGATCTGGTAGTCGGCCGTCCGCTCCACCTGTCCGCCTAAGATCTTGATAGCCTTTTTAGCGGATTCCAGCTCCTCATCGGACTCCACGGATTTCATGGACAGGAAGTATCCGCCAGCCTTCACCAGCGGCAGGCACAGCTCACACAATACGCTGAGATTCGCCACGGCCCGGGACACGGCGAAGTCAAAGCTCTGCCGGTGCTCTGCCGCGAATTCCTCCGCCCGGGCGTGAACACACTGCACGTTCTGCAATCCCAGCTCGTTGCAGACCTCCTGTAAGAAGGTGATCCGCTTGCCCAAGGAGTCCAGCAGCGTCATGCGGATGGACGGCTCCAAAATTTTCAGAGGCATACCGGGAAAACCTGCGCCGGTGCCTACATCCACCACGGTTTTGTTCTTGAGGTCCGCCAACGTCAATAATGCGGCGCTGTCCAAAAAGTGGAGGGATACCACATCCTCCGGGTCCGTGATGGCGGTGAGATTCATCACCTTGTTTTTTTCCAGCAGCAGCTCTCCGAACCGCAGCAGGGAGGGGGCGGCGTCATCGCCCAGCCCTAATTCCGCCAAGCCTTTTCGCAGATGTGCTTCCATCATTTCTTCTCTTTCAGCAGATCCCGGATCTCCGTCAGCAGCTTTTCCTCATTGGAGGGCTCCGGTGGGGCGGGTTCTTTGGCAGGGGCTTCCTCCTGCTTTTTCAGCTTGCCATGGAAGCCGTTGATGGTCTTGATCATTAGGAACACCGCAAAGGCGATGATGAGAAAATCCAGAATCGTGGCCAGGAAGCTGCCATATTTGATGGCAACCTCCGTAGCGGGATCGATCACCCCGTCGGCTCCGGCGACAGCGGCCTTCAGTACGATCTTCCAATTGGAAAAATCAACGCCGCCGGTGAGCACGGAGATCAGAGGCATGATGACATCATTCACAAGGGAAGTGGAGATCTTACCGAACGCACCGCCGATGATGACGCCGACGGCCATATCCATCACATTGCCTCGGGCGATAAAGGTTTTGAACTCTCCCATGAAGCTTTTTTTCTTTTCGGGTGCGGACACAGGAAGAACCTCCTTTTGATCGAAAAATCTTGAAAGCTGAAACCGTTGCGCCGCAATGGCTTCAGAACGCAGACCGGAATGGAGACGTTTTCAGGACCTAAAATGATCCCACCATGGTCTCCGTGGTCTGCTATGGGCTGTATCAGCCTACTACGAATTGTATTATTCTATTCAAATAATACAATTCGTAGCTTCCAGCCGATTTCTTGTTTTTACAGGGCTGCGTGAAGAATTTACTTCTTGGTCGGGACCAGAACCTTGGTGCCGCCCATGTAGGGCCACAGGACCTCGGGAATCTTCACGGTGCCGTCCGCCTGAAGGTTGTTTTCCAGGAAGGCGATCAGCATACGGGGAGGTGCCACACAGGTGTTGTTCAGCGTGTGGCAGAGCTGCATCTTGCCGTTTTCATCCTTGTAGCGGATGCGCAGACGGCGGGCCTGAGCGTCGCCCAGGTTGGAGCAGGAGCACACCTCAAAGTACTTCTGCTGACGGGGGGACCAGGCCTCAATGTCGCAGGACTTCACCTTCAGGTCCGCCAGATCGCCGGAGCAGCACTCCAACTGCCGCACGGGGATGTCCATGGAGCGGAACAGCTCTACGGAGAAGTTCCACAGCTTATCGTACCACGCCTTGGAGTCCTCGGGCTTGCAGACCACGATCATCTCCTGCTTCTCAAACTGGTGGATGCGGTACACGCCGCGTTCCTCAATACCATGAGAACCCTTCTCCTTGCGGAAGCAGGGGGAGTAGGAGGTCAGCGTCTGGGGCAGTTTGTCGGAGGGAATGATCTGGTCGATGAACCGGCCGATCATGGAGTGCTCGCTGGTGCCGATCAGATACAGGTCCTCGCCCTCAATTTTATACATCATGGCGTCCATATCCGTCTGGCTCATAACGCCCTCCACCACGTTGCCGTGGATCATGAAGGGGGGGATGCAGTAGGTGAAGCCCTTGGAGATCATGAAGTCCCGGCCATAAGCCAGCACAGCCTCGTGGAGACGGGCAATGTCACCCAGCAGGTAGTAGAAGCCGGAGCCGGAGACACGGCCGGCGGCGTCCATATCAATGCCGTCAAAGCTCTCCATGATGTCGGTGTGATAGGGGATGGGGAAGTCAGGCACCTTGGCCTCGCCGAAGCGCTGGACCTCTACGTTGGCGGAATCGTCCGGGCCGATGGGCACGGAGGGGTCAATGATCTGGGGGATCTGGAGCATGATGTGGTGGACCTTCTCGTCCAGCTCAGCTTCCAGCTTTTCCAGAGCGGCCAGCCGCTCAGCCTCATCGGTGACCTGCTTCTTCACAGCCTCGGCCTCAGCCAGCTTGCTGGGGTCCTTCTTGGCCTGACCCATCAGCATACCGACCTGCTTGCTCAGGCGGTTGCGGTCGGAACGGAGCTGGTCTGCCTCCTGAATGTTGGCCCGGCGCTGGCTGTCCAGCTCGATGACCTCATCCACCAGGGGCAGCTTCTCGTCCTGGAACTTCTTCTTGATGTTTTCCTTCACAATGTCGGGATTTTCCCGGATAAACTTAATGTCGAGCATAGTTCATTCTCCTTGATCGATTTGATCGAAATAATTGTAATGATAATGTTTACTTGTTTAAGATCGCTTCTTTTAATTCCTGATACCGCTGGGCCGGAGGCGTAACGCCTTCCGTATTGGTGCTGGGCAGAAGCTCGTCCAGATGCTGGTCGCTGATCTCCTGAAGGGTCAGGAGGCAGCCGTCCAGATTTCCGGTGAGATACTCCTGCTGAAGATTGTAGAGGGCCAGCAGCGCCTGAGACGTTTTCTCCAGATCGGAGATGCTGTCGGAAATGACCTTCAGCTCCTCCTTGGCCTCATCCCGTTCTGCTTCTGTTTCATCCAGCCGCTTCTGCAGCTCGATGATCTGCTCCTGTGTTGTCTGGATCTCCTGAATGGCGGAGACGGAATTCTGTAATTGTCCCAGTGCCTCCGTGTTGCTCCGCTGATGGGACAGCATGGAGAGAAACATCAGCAGAAATGCCGCCAGGAACAGGATCAGAATATAGATGATAACGGGTTTCTTGCCGGTTTCCGGCGTTTCTGAGGATGCGGGCGTCACCTCGCCTCCGTCAGCTCGTTTTTCAAATTTCATGCCTGGGGTCCTTTCTTTAATTGTGAGACCTTGATGACGGCCAAAGCGTCCAGCAGGTCGTTCAGATCGTCCACGCCGTAATATTCCAGCTCGATCCGACCTTTTTTGCGGCCGGGAACGATCTTCACACCGCGGCACAGCCGGGCCTTCAACTCATTTTGGGCCTCTGCCAGATAATCCACCTCGTCAGGATCTTTGACCTGCGCCTCTTTCTTCTCAGCGGAAAGCCGTTTGACCAGAGCCTCTGTCTGCCGGACGGAAAGTCCGCCGCTGACAATGGCGTTGGCCGCGCTTTCCTGCAGGGAAGGGGAGAGGGGAACCAAAGCCCGGGCGTGACCGGCGGAGAGTTTGCCCTCCTCCACCAGCTTTCGGACGGAGGGCGTCAGTCCCAGCAGCCGCAGGGCATTGGTCACGGCGCTGCGGGATTTGCCTACCCGCTGGGCGGCCTCCTCCTGCGTCATGTGGTAGGATTCGATCAATGACTGAAAACCGGCGGCTTCCTCCATGGGATTCAGGTCCTCTCGCTGGAGGTTTTCAATCATGGCCAGCTCGGCTGCCTTGCGGTCATCGGCCTCGATCACGATGACCGGAACCTCCTGTAAGCCCGCCAGCCGGGCTGCCCGCCAGCGGCGTTCTCCGGCAATGATCTGATAGTAGCCGGATGACAGCTTTCGCACGGTCAACGGCTGAATGATGCCGTGCTGTGAAATGGAATCCGCCAGTTCCTGGAGAGATTCATCATCAAAGCGCTTCCGGGGCTGTGATGAGCAGGTCTCCACCTGTGAAATGGGAAGTGACAGACTGCCGCTGGACTCGGTTTTCATCACGTCGTCGCCTAAAAGGGCGCCGAGTCCTCTGCCGAGACCAGAGGGCTTTTTTGATGCCATAGAAACGCTCCTTTCTACTGTTTTTTCAGGAACTCAACTGCGAGTGCCTGATAGGCCTCCGCACCGCGGGAGGTGCGGTCATAGGCCGTGATGGGCTTTCCGTGGCTGGGCGCCTCAGAGAGCCGGACGTTCCGGGGGATCACTGTGGCGTAGACCTTGCCGGGGAAGTAGTGCTTGACCTCTTCCGCCACCTGCATGGCCAGATTGGTGCGCCCGTCGAACATGGTCAGCAGAACGCCTTCCAGCGCCAGCTTCGGGTTCAAAGAGCGCCGCACAATGCGAACCGTGTTCATCAGGTCGCTGAGACCTTCCAGAGCGAAATACTCGCCCTGAACCGGAACCAAAATGCTGTCAGCAGCACAGAGGGCGTTCAGCGTCAAAAGCTCCAAAGACGGCGGGCAGTCAATGAAAATGAAGTCATATTCCGCCGCCAGCTGGTCCAGCGCGTCCTTCAGAAGAAATTCGCGGCGGTCCATGCCGATGAGCTCGATGCCAGCGCCGGCCAGTGCCTTGTTGGAGGGGAGCACGTCTCCGTATCGGGTGTGCACCACCGCGTCAGCGGCGGGCACATCGGAGACCAGCACCTCGTAAATGCCTTTGGAAACGGTTTTGTCCACGCCCATGCCGGAAGTGGAATTGGCCTGTGGGTCAAAGTCGCAAAGCAAGACGCGCTTGCCCTGCTCCGCCAGAGCTGCCGCCAGATTGACACAGGTGGTGGTTTTGCCCACGCCGCCTTTTTGGTTTACGATGGAAATGATTTTTGCCACAGGCCACCTGCTTTCCGGGCCACAGCCCTGTTTGATGCACGGCATAAGTGCCATGGAGCATTGCGGTGCAATGACTCAGCAAATAGTATTATAACAAGGAGCCTGCGGTGTTTCAAGGCGTTCCTGTAAAAAAATGCGGTTTTGCAGTATTTTTTATAAAAACAGTTTTTTGAAAATTCAAATTCTACTGGTTTCACGTGAAACATTTTGTTGGCGGCGGCTGTAAAGGAAACTCCGCTGACAAAAGTCAGCGGAGTTGTTTCACGTGAAACATGAAGCGGAAGCGAGAGTGCTTCACGGCAGATCGGTTTGCAGCAGCAGTCCGCTGCGGGGCGGCAGTGTCAAGGGGATTGCATTGTCAACCGGCGTGAAGCACTGCCCGGTAAGCAGATCCCGGGCAGGCGGTGCGGGCCAGGGCAGCGACAAGGCCTGAGACACATCAGCGGCATTGACCACAGTGGTCAGAAGCTGGCCATCCAGCTCCCGGGCAAAGATCAGCAGGGGACCGGAGGTCCAGATCCAATGAAGAACGCCGGCTTGCAGTGCCGGGAAGGAGCGCCGGAACCGGGCCAGTTCCGCAAAGTGCGCTTTGAGATCAGTATCTTCCTGCTCCCAAGGATAGCCGGCCCGGTTAAAGGGATCTTCCCAACCCTCCATAGCAGCTTCATCTCCGTAATAGACGGTGGGCGCGCCGGGGAAGGTAAAGAGAATCAGTGCCGCCAGCCGCAGCCGCTCCAAACCGATCTGACGCTGGGTGGGGGAGAGGCGGTACGCTGCCCGGTCTGCCTTGCTGTCCGGTACGTTGTCTGCGCCTAAAACGGTAAGGATGCGAGGGGTATCGTGGGTGCCAAGGAAGTTCATCATGGAGAGGAATGCCTCCGGCGGGTAGTTTTCCCGGAGGGCTTCCAGTGTTTCCCGGAAATCGTCGGCATTCCCGCCTCGCAGGTAGGCGATGAGAGCCGTGCGGAAGGGGTAGTTCATCACGCCGTGCAGCTCGTGGCCAAGCAGATAGCGCCGTCGCTGGGAATAGGCCACCTTGGTGGTGGCGTCCTCCCAGACCTCGCCCAAAAGGAAGCTGTCCGGGGCGGTTTCCTCCATAGCAGTACGAATTTCGGCAATAAAGTCATCCGGCAGCTCATCGGCTACGTCCAGCCGCCAACCAGAAGCCCCGGCCCGGAGCCAGTGACGCACCACGGAGTCCTGTCCCCGGATGATGAAGTCCCGGTAGTCCGGCTCGTTCTCCTGAACAGCAGGCAGCGTCATGATCCCCCACCAGGCGTCATAATCCGTAGGCCAGGGATGGAAGGAAAACCAGTTGAAATAAGGGGAATCGGTGCTTTGGGCCGCGCCTACGCCGGGATAGAAGCCGTCGGCGTTGAAGTAGCGGCTTTGAGAGCCGGTGTGGTTGAATACACCATCTAAAATCATCCGGATGCCTCGCTCCTTGGCCTCCCGGCAAAGGCGGCGAAAGTCCTCCTCAGTGCCCAGCATGGGGTCGATGTGAAGGTAGTCGGCTGTGTTGTAGCGGTGGTTGGAGGCGGATTCAAAAATAGGATTCAGGTACAGCACGGTGACGCCCAGAGCGGCCAGATCATCCAGCTTGGCGGTGATACCATTGAGAGAGCCGCCGAAAAAGTCCCGGTTTCGTACCTCGCCGTCTGGGTCCGGCGCCCAAACGGGCTGGTCGTTCCAATTCTCATGGACCCAACGGTTTCCCACCAGACCGGTGGGGTCCGGGAGGGAAAGACGGCAGAAGCGGTCCGGGAAGATCTGATAGACCACACCGCCGCCAAACCACAGAGGGGTGGCCGTTTTCTCGTAGACGGTGAGCTGCCAGCTTTGGATCTCCCCGGTCTCCTGCCAGCCGGATTGATCCAACAGGGCCGTGGAGCCATCGGAGCGGATCAGGCGGAAATGATACCAGAGCAGCTCCGGTTCTGAGGGGGCGGTGAGGACGCCGGTGAAGCGGGTACGCTCACCGTCCACAGCCTCCGGCAGAAGCTCCATCTGGATCTCTTCACCGGAAAATTCCCGCCGCGCCACCAGGACACAGCGGGAATAGCCATCCCGGGTGAGGGGACGGACATGAAACACAACATCGCTGCCGCAGGGGACGGCACCGTAGGGCTTTTTGCAGAACTCACTGCGGGAGTCGAACACAAAGGGATCACGCATGGGAGAGACCTCCGAATCAAGGAATCAGTTGATTTTCCGGGAGAATGGACGCAGTGTCCTCCCGGTCAAAGTAAGCGTTGATAATGTCCACAGCGGTGGTGGCCAGAACCGCGCCGGCGTCAGCCTTTTCCAATACCAAAGCTACGGCGATCTCCGGCTCGTCATAGGGTGCGAAGGCTACGAACACGCCGTTTTTCATGGAGCCGCCGATCTGGGCGGTACCGGTTTTCGCACCGGCGGAGACCACGCAGTTCTGGAAGGGACCGGCCACGGAGCCGCCGTTGGTGGTGTAGCCCAGCATACCTTTTTTCACAGCTTGCAGGGTGGAATCGCTGATGTTCAGGGTGTTGAGGGGTTCTGTGTCGCCGGTGGCGATGATCTCAGAGTTATCGTAGGACTTGACGGTTTTCAACAAATGGGCGGGGTAATGCTTGCCACCAGAGACAAGAGTAGCAATGTAGTTGGCAAGCTGCAACGGGGTATATTCCTGATTGGCCTGGCCGAAAGCTGCCCACGGGGCCTGATCCTGGCCGCTTTCGTTGACGGCCTGCCGGCCTGTGCTTTCACCGACCTCAATGCCGGTGGGCTCGCCGAGGCCCAGAGCGGAATAGTATTCGTTCAGTGTGTCCAGTCCCATGCGGTAGCCCATTTCCATGAAATAGGTGTTGCAGGAATTGGTGATGGCGCTGGTGACGTTCATTTTGCCGTGTCCGCTGCGCTTCCAGCAATTCGTGTTGTTTTCCCAAGTGGCACTGGGGTATTTCCAGTAGCCGGGGTCAAAAATGGTCTCGGTGGTGGTGGTGACACCGGATTCCAGTGCCGCCACAGCGGTAGCGGGCTTTAAGGTGGAGCCGGGGGCGTAGGGGCTGTTGGTGGCGCGGTTGGTCAGGGGCTTGGCGGGATCGTCCCGCAGCTCCGCAAAGTCCTTCCGCCAGGTGGAGAGGTCATAGGAAGGGCAGGAGGCCAGTGCCAGAATTTCGCCTGTACCGACTTTGACCACAGCGGCGGCGGCACCCCGGCTGTCCAGATGGTCTTTTTGGTTCAACTGGGCTACTTTAGCGGCCAAAGTGTCCTCCACCGCCTGCTGGAGCTTGAGATCCACTGTCAGCTCCACGGTATAGCCGGAGCGGGGCTCTACACTATAATATTCACCGGTGATCTTTCCGTCGCTGTTGACGGAGATCATCCGCTTGCCGTCCGTACCCCGGAGGTAGTCCTCAAAGGCGGCTTCTGCACCAGAGAGGCCGATGGTGTCATCCATTAGATAGCCCCGATCTTCCCATTCATCGGTATAGTCGGGGATACGGCCCACGGTGCCTAAAATATGGGCAGCGTAGGTGGTGGCGTACTGCCGGGCGGAGGAGCGGATGATCTTGGCCCCCTGAAACTGGCCGTCGCTGATGAGGGAGCAGAAAGCCACGTCTACATTCTGCGCCAGAACGTAGGCGTTGTTGTTGGCGCCCAGCTTCCGCAGCTTCAATTCGTACCGGACGCCCAAGATCAGGCGGGCGTCGCTGTCGGAATAATCGTCGGAGAGCTTCATATCCTCCCACATCCAGTCGAATAGCTTGGCGGGCGTGACGCCAGCGTTCAGCAGTAGGGAATTGGTCAGCGCGGCGCTGTTGGTCTGCTTCAAAAGCTCCGTATCCTTGGCGGTGGCCGGGTCCAGAGCAGTTTCACCCTCCTTGGGGGCCTTCAGCAGCTCCGGGTGCTGGCGGACATAGGCGGCCAGCAGCTCCCGGGTGGGCTTCAGGTCCCGAAGGTAGGAGAAAAAGCGGCTCTTCTGCGTGTCGGTAAGGGTATCTACGGTGAAATGGGCCACGCCGTCCAGGGAGAGGGGGAGGTTATCCTCCCAAGCGACCCCTTGATCCCGGCAGAGGGTGACCAGACGGAGGATGGCGTCATTCTGGTTTTCACCGGGCTTCAAAAGAGAGGCGTCAAAGGTCAGGCTGTAAGTGGATTGGTTGGTCACAAGGGTCCGGCCGGAGCGGTCGGTGATGATGCCCCGGGAGGCCTCCACATTTTCCATGCGGGTGATGGTCTGAATGGATTTGGCCAGATATTCCTCGTGGTGAACAACCTGGGTATTGAAAAGGACCACCAGATAAATGGCCAGCACTACCAGCGCCATGGCGGCCATGACGCGGAATCTGGTGAGTTGGGAGGGGCGTTGGTTCATGATTACCTCCGTGGAAAGTCCTTAATCGTCAACATGAACGCGGAGATAGACCCGGCGGAACAGCCAGGTCATAGGCAGGCTCCACAGCAGGGAGGCGCACAGCTCCCGCAGGGTGACGGACATGGCCGCACCCCATGCGGGATGGCCCTGAGCCCAAAGGACGATGCAGTGGAAGATGCCTGTCAGCAGATAGGCGGGCAGAGCCGCGGCGGCAGAGCAGAGATACCCAGCTGGGATCAGACTCTGGGACAGCAGTCCGGCGGCGAGGCCCACAAGGGGGAGGATCAGGGTATAAAAGCAGGGAATGGGGGAGGGGAGCAGCAGGTCGCAGAAAACGCCACAGGCAAGGGCGTAGACCGTGCCGGCGGCGGGACCCTCAAAGGTGGCGGGGAGGGCGGCAATCAGGGGATAGAGAAAGGGGATAACGCCCCAGATGGTCACACGCTGGAGAAAAGCGGCCTGAACAACGGCCCAGACCAGCCCGGCCAAAGTATACAGAGTCCATTTGAAAATCGTGGCGCTGCGGGCCAGCAAGGGGAATCCCTCCCTTCTGTAATGGTGAATGAACGGTAAGCGGTCAGCTTACGATCTCAAAGGATTTGATGATGCACACCTCCGTGAGACCGTTCAGGTCCGCAGCGGGGGTGAGGATGGCATAATTAGAGGTGTCGGAATCGTCGGCCCGAAGCTCGGAGACAGAGCCAATGACCAGATCCGGGGGCAGATAGCCGCCCAGACCGGAGGTAACTACCAGGTCGCCCTCCAACAGCTGGCAGGAGGCGGGGAGGGAATCCAGCTTCAGCTTGCCGTCACCCATCAGGGCGAAATCGCCGCCGGCAATGCCGATGTCCTTGGTCCGGTAGACACGGGCGCCCAAGGAGGTGTCAGTGTCGATCACGGTCAAAACCGTGGACCAATTGTAGCCCACCTCGCTGATGCGGCCCACCAGACTGGCGTTTCCGTCGATAACGCAGTCACCGATCTCCACGCCGTGGGCCGTGCCCTTGTTCAGCGTCAGGGAGGCGGTCCAGTTGGTGACACCCCGCTCCGTGACGGTGGCGGTCTCGAAGTCGCTGAGGTCCCGGCGCTGCTGACGCAGGTCCAGCAGGTCCCGGAGAAATACATTTTCCTGACTGGCGGCCTCGCCTTGACGGACGGTGGCCTCCATTTCCGCGATCTGCTTTTTCAGGGCCTCATTTTCCGCTTTCAGGGCGGTGACGTCCTCATAGTAATTCTGCTTGTCGGTGAACCAGCCGGATACGGAGGTGCAGACTGCCCGAAAAGGACTGGTAATGGTGTTGGCCAGATCCACCAGCGGGGAGGCGTTGGTGCTGAAATAGGACAGCAGAGCCAGCGCCACGGCGATCACCGCCCCGGCGAAGAGGATCCATAATCCGTGATTCTTCAGAAAATCCTTCAAGGAAGTTCTCCTTCTAAAAAGTTAAAACGCAATCGATTACAATAACTTAATGCCAAACTGAGCCAGCATCCGGCTCAGACGCAGGACAGGCAGGCCCATGACGTTGAAGAAGTCGCCCTCCAGACGCTCTACCAGCAACGCGCCCTTGCCCTGAACACCGTAGGACCCGGCTTTGTCCATAGGCTCGCCGGTGGCAATATAGGCCCGCAGCTCGGATTCCTCAGCGGGGCGGAACACCACGCCGGTGGCTTCGCTTTCCGTGAGTACACGGTCTCCCTGACGGACGGTGACGCCGGTGCAGACAGTGTGGCGGCGGCCCTGCAGCGCGGTGAGCATCCGCAGCGCGTCGGCCTCATCCTGGGGCTTGCCCAGACGCTGGTCATCCAGAAACACCATGGTGTCGGCGGTGATGACGATCTCCTCCGGGGTGCAGAGCTTGGCGGCGGCATCCGCCTTTTCCCGGGAGATGTATTCCACGATCTGCGCGGGGGTGAGACCCGCCGGGTAGTGCTCGTCCGTCTGGGGCACCCGGATGTCAAAATCCGTGATGCCGATGCGGTTCAACAATTCCTGCCGCCGGGGGGACCCGGAGGCCAAAACGATGCGAGACATGGCGGCCCTCCTTACTTGCCGGTGGAGCCGAAGCCGCCCCGGTCGGGACCGGTGAGGTGCTCCACACGGGTAAAGACGAGAGGAGGCTGGTTCTTCATAATACGGAACTGGGAAATGCGGGTGTTCTTGTCGATGTGGACATCCCGGGTGGCGTACATGGGGACGTGCCACTGGTCGTTGTCCCCCCGGTAGGTATAGTCCACCACGCCCATAGAGTTGGCTTGCAGCAGACCGTAGTTCTTAAAGGTGGAACTGCGGGGCACCACATGGGCCTCGTAACCCTCCGGCAGTTCGATGGCGACACCCAAGGGGATCAGGCGGAATTCTCCGGCCTTCATATCCACATCCTCGGCGGCGTGGAGGTCGATCCAGTCGGATTTGCCTGCCACATAGCATAGCTCGTCGATGCCGTCCACAAAATATTTTACCTTGATTTCTTCCATGTAAAACTCCAAAATCGAAAACAAATAGTATTATAAAGTATATATTATACAAATAGAACTGAAAATCGCCTGAAAAAGCGGGGGATTCCGGTGAGATTCTGCCGTCGGGTCAATCCACACCGCGGTAGTAGAGTCCCCGGGTGAAGGGGCCGGAGGCGGGGGCACCGGTCTGGTAGGCCCGGAAAATGTCCGCACATTCCGCAGGTGCTTCCGTGGTGAACCGCAGGCGGGCATAGGTCAGGCCACAGTGCTTCCACTCGGGCTTGTCCGCCAGCCACACCGGCGCACTGTTCTGGATCTCCGTCCGGTGGCCGTAGGCCGGGAGCAGCGGGAACTTTGCCCCGGTGCGGTCCTGAAGATCGTTTGGCTTGCGGCAGGGAGCCTGCTGGGGGACGGCGTCACCCGCTTCGGACAGGTGACAGCCGGTTTCATTCTGCACCAGACAGTTTTCCGTGATCATCAGGGGCAGTCGGCCGTAGACGATGGCCTCTGCCGGGATCAGCTTTTGGATGTCCCGCATCTGTGGGAACCGCAGCTCGAAGGACAGGCAGGCGGAGGAGAGCTCCTTGCGCCGGAGATAGTCCAGAGAGCGGCTGTTGAACACGTTGAGGCCGAAGTCGCCGCGGATAGTCAGTCCGGCGTCCCGCAAAAGGGGTAGATGGCCGATATTCCCAGCCAGAGCGGAGGTGACGCCCAGCTTTTTGGCGTGAGCCAGCCACGTCCGGAGCTGGGGTTCATTTCGGTCCCGCCAGATACGGGGAAGAATGGCGCACCACTCCCCGGCAAAGTCCGGCAGCGCGTCCCGCTCCGCCAGCAGCTCCAAGGGGAGGTCGATGTGGGCGGGGGACAGGGGCAGCAGCGCTTCCGCCTGCGCCCAGGTTGTGACGGAAACGGTCAGGGCCGGGGTATCGGCGGTGCAGTCCAGATTCGGCAGGGGGGAGAAGTCCTGTTCCCGGCGGACCGGAACGGCACAACGGGCGTTCTCCAAGGCGGCCAAAGCATCCCGGCGCAGGGCGTTTACCGCCCCGGCGGAGAGAAACAGGCCGTCTGCTACATCGGCGGAGCCGTCCGTACAGCGGAAGGCGGTGCCGCCTGTCTTTTGCAGACGGAATTCCAGATCGGTAGCCGTCAGTGCCTTGTTCTGAGCTGGCTCCGGGATGGGGCCTTCGGCGGCGGCCACATGGCCGTCATCGTCCCAAACTGTCAGGGAAACCGGCTGTCCGGCCTGACAGGAGCAGGAGAAATGGATGGGAACGGTGCGGGCGTCGTCCTTTTCGTATTTGGCTCGGGCGGCGGCAAACAATTCCTTCGGCTCCGGGGTGTTTTCAGGGCGGGTGCCGAACATGGCGGGGCCGTGGCGACCCTGCCAGTAGTCCGCTGTAAAGCCGGAGCGGGAGAAGGCCAGCTCCAGATCCTTTTTTTCGGCGGCGGTGGGCTTGCGGCCCTCCCGGATCAGACGGGCGTAAATGTCCGTGATGACCGCCACATATTCAGGGCGCTTCATGCGGCCTTCCAGCTTCAGGCAGCTGACATCCATTCGCTCCATGTCGGAAATGCGGTCAGCAAGGCAGTTGTCCTTCAGACTGAGTGGGTAGGTGTTTTTGGCGGGGCCGTTGAAGCCGTAGGGCAGGCGGCAGGGCTGGGCGCAGGTGCCCCGGTTGCCGCTGCGTCCGCCAATGAGGGCGCTCATTTCGCACTGGCCGGAGTAGCACATGCAGAGAGCACCATGGCCGAAGATCTCGATCTCGGCGGGACAGGCCTTGCAGATGGCGGCGGTGTCCTCCCGGGAGCACTCCCGGGCAATGACCACTCGCTCGCAGCCGTCCCCATAGACCTCGTTGGCGCCGCCGGCGGTAAAGACGCTCATCTGAGTGCTGGCGTGAAGGGGGAGGTCCGGCAAGGCCTCCCGCAGCAGGGCAAACAGGCCCCAGTCCTGCACCAGCACGGAGTCCACCCCGAGACGGCAGGCCGTCCGGGCGGCATCTAAGGCCAGAGGCAGCTCCCGGTCCGTCAGCAGGGTGTTCAGGGTCAGAAAGACCCGGACGCCCCGGAGATGGCAGTACCGGATGGCATCGGCGAATTCTTCGTCAGAAAAATTTTTGGCGCTCCGGCGGGCGTTGAAATTCCCCCAACCCAGATAGACGGCGCCGCAGCCGCTCTGGACGGCGGCCCGGAGGGCTTCCGGAGACCCGGCGGGGGAGAGCAGTTCCAGAGCCATTACTTGCGGTTGTCCAGACGCTGCTGAAGACGGAAGATCTCCCGTTTCAGCTCACTGACCTCAGCCTGGGCCTTGGAAGCCTCGTCCAGATAGCCTTTGATCTGGCTCCGAAGCTGCTCGGCGGCAGCCTGAGATTTGAACAGCTCATCCGTTAGGTTGACGGCAGTGAGCACGGCGGCGTCGGTGCGGCCCACCTTGGCATCGTTCATGACCTCAGTCATTTTGTCGCTGACACAGTTTCCTACCTTCTGCATGTAGGCGGAGGTCTCGTCCGCTACCAGGGTGTATTCCTCTCCGCAGATGGTGATGACAACACGGTTTGCCATATGCGCATCCTCCTTTTTTATATACGTCCTGCGTTGGGACGCAATACACAATATTACAGCATCCAGTATAGCACAAAGGCCGCAGGTGTTCCACAAAAATCGTGGGAAATCGAAAAAGTTTACAACTCGCTGACGGCCCTCTTGCCGTAGGGGAAGATTTCGTGTAGAATAAGGGCTGAATGAAAAGGAAAGAGGCTGTCGATAAAGTAGTAAATTCTCCGCAACGGTAAGGTAGGGCAGCCGTTAGCGGCTTTGCCGCTTTACGGATGCTGCATACCCCTTGCGGGTAAAGGGTGTGCGCGGGAAACCCAAGAAGGGTTTCCTACGCCATTGAAATCAAATATTATCAGAACTTTTACAAGTTCTGATAATAAGGGCAACGGGAAGAAAAGACTTTTTCGACACGCTGAAGGAGGAGCGCGGATGGCGAGTATTTTGATCCACACGGCGGATGAGTCCGTCACGCTGACGGCCCAGACGGTAAAGCGTCTGCTGGACCGGGGCGACGGCGACGCAGCGCTCCTATATCTGGCGCTTCTGCGGCATCACGGCACGGTGCAGCCCCGGTCTTTGGCGGGAGAGCTGCGATGGGAAAAGAGCCGCATCGAGGCGGCGGAGCAAGCCCTGCGGGACCTGCGGCTGTTGGCGCCCGCAGCGGAGGAGATCCCGGAGCCTGCTGATGAAAAGCCCAGCTACCAGCGGGATGACATTGCCCGGCGGCTGGAGAGCAGCGAGGAATTCCGTCTGCTGACGGCGGAGGTGGAAAAAAAGCTGGGGAAGCGGCTCACCACGCCGGATGTGGGTGTTCTGCTGGGACTGAACGATTATCTGGGCCTGCCGGCGGACGTGATCTTCCTGCTGGTGAATCACTGCGTGGAGCGGGTCACCCGGAAGTACGGAGAGGGGCGGCGGCCCACCCTGCGGCAGATTGAGAAGGAGGGCTACGCCTGGGCCAGACGGGGCATCGACACCCAGAGGGCCGCAGTGGAGTACCTGAAAAAGTACGCGGAGCGTCAGGGGGCCATCCCGCCGTATATGCGGGCGCTGGGCCTGGGAGACCGGCTGCCGGTGGCATCGGAGGAGAAGTATCTGAACGCATGGCAGGAGATGGGCTTTCCGCCGGAGACAGTGGCTCTGGCCTACGACAAGACGGTGCTCAAGTGCCACGAGCTGAAGTGGCCCTACTGCAACGGTATTTTAAAGCGTTGGCACGAGGCGGGCTTACATACCCCGGAGGAGATCGAACGGGCGGACAAGCCCCCGGCGAAGCAGCCGACACAGTCGGCGGGCGACGCCTGGAAATACGTGTAAGGAGGGAGCGGGGACATGGCATATGACGGACGGCTGCTGCGTCTGGCGCAGGAGCGGTATGAAGCGGACCGGAGCGCCCGGGAAGCGGATCTGGCGGAGCAGCGGGAACAGCTCTATGCCCGCAGACCCCGGCTGCGGGAAATTCAGGATCAGCTGCGCCGCACGGCCAGCCGGGTGATGGCCGCCGCTCTGCGGCGGGGAGAGGACCCGCTGCCGGAAATCCAGCGCCTGCGGGAAGAAAACCTCAGCTTGCAGGCAGAACGGCAGATGCTGTTGGCAGAGCTGGGCCTGCCGGACAACGCGCTGGAGGATACGCCCCTCTGCCCCTTCTGCAATGACACGGGCTACCGGGGCGGCGAGATGTGCCGCTGCCTGAAAACCTACTATGTGGAGGAGCAGCGCAAGGAGCTTTCCAAGCTGCTGGATCTGGGCAGCCAGAGCTTTGACACCTTTGACACCGACTGGTATTCCGACCAGCGGGCACCGAGAAAAACCAAGTCTGCCCGGGAGCACATGGAGTGGGTGTATGACACCTGCGTGGAATATGCCCACAATTTTGGAAAAAAACCGGCCAACCTGCTGTTGTTCGGCCGTCCGGGGCTGGGAAAGACCCACCTGTCCGCCGCCATTGCCAGAGAGGTCAGCGGCAAGGGCTTCTCCGTGGTATATGACACGGCGGGGCACATTTTTGAGCGGTTCGAGGCGCAGAAATTTGGCCGGGACGAGGCAGAGCGGGACGTGGAGCGGGTGCTGAACTGCGACCTGCTGATCCTGGACGACCTGGGGACGGAGATGGTGACCACCTTCGTCCAGAGCGCGCTGTATCAGATCATCAATGGCCGTCTGCTGGAAAAGAAGTCCACCATCGTCAGCACCAACCTGATGCCGGAGGCCATCGCCCAGCGGTATTCCGGACAGATCGCCTCCCGGATCGAGGGAGAGTATCAGCTTCTGCCCTTTGTGGGCGAGGACATCCGGGTATTGAAAAAGAAGCGGGGCCTGTAAGGCCGCTTCCGTATAAGCACGTATAAGCATAAGAATCCCCCGCCCATACTGATGTATGGGCGGGGGGTTGCGGTTTTGATCTTAAAAACGGATGGAGATGGCTGCTTTGCAACGAACAAGCTGTGGGGCGCTTCCGTTACGGTTCCGCCGGGATCTCCGGTTCGACAGGAAGGTCAGGGGACGCGGCAGGCTCCGCGGGGACTGTTGGCTCCATAGGAACAGGGGTATCCGACGGAGTGTCCGGTGTGACGGCGGGGATCTCCGCTGTTCCACTGCCGGGCTGGGCGGCGGGGGCCTGTAAGATCACCTTGTTGCGGACCTTGTAGTTGCTGGACGCTTCAAAATGGCTGTCGATCACCTTGCCATCCTTGTCATAAATGGTCTGATAAGAGTTGACCTTGTATCCGGTATAGGGTGTTACCTTCACCACATCCGGGGAGCCGGGAGCCATGGTGGGGTCCTCCTGATAGATGGTTTCCCAGGGGGTCTTCGAGAGGACCTCGTTGCTCATTTTTACATAGATGCCGTCCACATTGGTGCCCAGGATCTGAACGGTGAGATAGCCCTTTTCATATTTGGTGACGATCTTCACGGGGTACAGGGTGTTGTTGGTGAACTTATAGTCGGGGCCGCCCCAGGACACCGTGGCATCCATGCCCCAGGCGATGTAAGCGGGGACATAGCGGTGGGCGTACCGCTCCGTGATCTCCAGATTGCTCAGGAGACAGGCCAGATACAGGGTGGAGGAGGTCTGGCAGATGCCGCCGCCGATCTCGTCCACGGTTTCGCCCTTGACATAGGCGGGGGCGGGCTTGAAGCCCCGGTCCGCCGTCCGTTTGCCGACGGATTCGTTGTAGGAGAAGGTTTCTCCGCTGTTGAGAACAAGGCCGTTGATAATCTGAGCGGAGAGCTTAACGTTGCCGATCCGCCCGGCGGAGCCGGAGACATGGGTCTTGGCCTCGCCCAGCACGTCCCGGAACAGGACGGCCTTCAAATCGGCGGCGGTGACCTCCGGCTCCTCAATTTCCGCGTCCAGTGTCAGGGTTTCCCCGGGGGCGGCGCCGTCCAGCGCTTTCTGAACGGCGGCCACATCGAAGTCGGCTCCCGGCTGCTCGGGGATGATGGAGTCCGTAGCGGAGTCATAGGAGGCGTTTCGCACCTCGCCGTGGAGCTGGTCGTGGAGCTGCTGGGCGGTGAGGGTCTTGGCGGGGACAGTCTGGAAGGAGATGGGAACCTGATAGCCGCTCAGACTGTAATCGGAAATATTTGCCAGAAGGAGACGGAGGTCTTGCGGTGTTCGGCCGTCCCGCGCCTTGGTGATGTGGACAGACTGCCCCTCCACAGCGCCGGAGGCGTCAAGGGGTGCTTCGGAAAGCTGCTCCGTCAGACGGGATACGGTTTTGGAAAAGACGGCTTGGTCCATGTCCGGCCAATGGGCGCCGTCGGGCCAGCGACCGGTGACGGTGGCCAGATAGGCCCAGCCTTTCATGAAAAAGCCCTTGCTCCGGTCATCGTTTTTCCAGAATTGGGCGTCCCCGGCGAAATTCTCCGCCGTGTAGCCCAGATCGCCCACGGTGAACTGAGCCAAGGGCTGGTCCTTGTCATCCACAAGGGTGATCGCCTGCTGGAGAAGCTGTCTCTCCAGGCGCTGCTGCGCCTGTTCCACGGTAAGACCGCCCACGTCGATGCCGTTGATGTGGCGGTTGGGATAAAATGTATCCAGAGAACCGGCATAGGCGCAAAGGCCCGCGTAGGCCGCCAGCAAAACCGCCAGCACGATGCCGGCGATCAGCAGCGGCCCCTTCCCACTCTTTTTGGATTCCTCGTTCAGCCGCTTCCCCGGCTGGGTCTGCATCTCGGCTTCACGGATCGGTTCCATAAGAAGCCCTCCTGTTTTGATCGTTATGTTAAATGAGAAACAATCTCCCATTTAACGCTATCATATCACTCTTTTCTGAAAAAAGGTGTTACAATCCGGTAACAGAGTGGAATAATTTTGACTTTTGGCGTAAGTGGCAGGCTGCGGTTTCCGAAAAAACCAAAAAGCGGAGACCGAAGTCTCCGTTTTTTGAAAAAGACTGTAAACGTCAGCCGACCCGGCGGTTCTTGGGGATGCGGATAGTGAGGAGGATGGCGTCCTCCGTGTCCTCCCGGCGGGATTCTGCGCCGATGCCGGCCTCCCGCACCAGCCGCAGGCCCCGGTCCAGACTGTTGAGAAACAGGCGGACGTCCTTGAGAAGAAAGACCCGGCGGCCGGAGGGGGGCGTGGTCTGCAGCTGGGCCAGACGCTTGTCGATGTACTGCTCCGTCTGGGCTACGTTCAGATGATGGCGGATGATGTGGTGGAGGGCGTTGAGACGTTCTTCTTCATCCTCCAGACGAAGAAGAGCGCGTGCGTGACGCTCGGTCAGATCATGTTCTGTGAGCAGGCGGCAGCAGTCAGGGGAGAGCCGCAGCAGGCGCAGCTTATTGGCCAGAGCGGAGGGGGAGCGACCCAGCAGGGCAGCGGCTTCCTCCTGCGTGGAGCCGGATTGACGGAGATAGGCGGCGATGGCGGTGGCTTCCTCCAAGTAATGCAGGTCCCGGCGCTGGATATTTTCGATAAGGGCCAGAATAGCGGAGTCCTGCTCATCGACCTGCATTTCCAGACAAGGAACTGTTTGCAGTCCCGCCAGCTTGGCTGCCCGGAGGCGGCGCTCTCCCGCTATCAGCTCCCAGCCGTCATCCCTGCGGCGGACGGACAGGGGCTGGATGATCCCGTGGCGGCGGATGGATTCCGCCAGCTCCGCCAGAGGTCCGGGAGCGAATTCCCTTCGGGGCTGGTGGGGGTTGGGAGCGATCTGCTCCACCGGAAGCCAATGGACCTGCGTGTCCAACATGCGCGGCACCTCCTGACAGGTTCGGAAACGGCGGGCGTTCCCGGTTCTGCCTGTATTGTAGCGCCGGGGAGCGGGGGAAATGTCGGGAAATCTGTCGGGAAAATAAAAAAAGCACGGAAAATTCCGCGCTTTTTTTGCAAATAGGTTGTTATGAGGCGGGATGATCGATCTTCTGCTGCCGTTTTTGCAGAGCCCGCACCGCCAGAGAACTGGTGAGCTGGGAGAACAGGGGAGAGACAGAGGGGGAGAACACCACCTCCGAGGGGAAATACTGGGCGGCCAGCGTAGCGGCTGCGGCATTGTTCCGCATACTGGAATTGACGGTCACCGTCAGTTCTACCGGATAGGGGAAGCGGAAGAGGGTGGAGAGCAGAAAGCCCAAGCCCAGACCGATGAGCCGCATGGCCAGCGTTATGCAGAGCAGCAGTACCAGCTCGCGGTTCAACTCGTGGAGGAAGGGAGCGCAGCGGGTGACGTTGGCGCAGATGATGACCAGCAGAGCCAGCTTGGAAAAGGGACTCAGCCGCTGCTTGGCTTTGGCACAGATGCTTTGGCCCAGCAGGCGGCAGAGCACCATGGCCAGAGCTGCCGGGACTACGATCATGACGAAGAGATCCCGGATCATGCCCAAGGTATCCAGCTCCACCACGGAGCCGCACAGCAGCCGCAGCGTCAGCGGCAGGATCACCGGGGAGAGCATGGTATCCAACAGGATAATGGACAGGCATAGCTCCACGCTGCCGCCGCCGATGACGATCCACATCAGAGAGGATACGGCGGCGGGGGAACCCTCCATCAGCACCAGACTCAGGGTGTAGAGGGGCTGGTCAGGGAAGCACATGCTGCCAATACCCAAAGCGGCCAACGGCATGAGAAGGTGGAGAGAAAGCATGGTGATGAGCACCGGCTTGGGGTGGGAGAGGACCCGGCCCAGATCCTGCACGCTGCTGCCCAGACTGTTGGCGAAGGTCTGGAACATCATCAGGGCGGAAACGGCGGGACACAGCAGGCCGATCTGATCGGGGAACAGCAGTCCCAGTGCCAGAGCGCCGAGGATCAGCAGGGGCATTTTCGGGGTCATCCAGGTGTTGAGTGCTTGGAGCTTATTCATGGGCGTATTCAGGGTCCTTTCAGCCTTTAGCGGCAGGCGTAGGAATACCAGCCCTCACCGGACCGGGTAGTTTCGATTTCCCAACCGTTTTGACGGAGGGCGTCCGCCACCTCCCCGGCCCGGGTGTCGATGATGCCGGAGCAGAGGAACAGCCCGCCGGGCTTCAGGAACTGCCGCACCATGGGGGCAAGCCCTATAATGACGTCCGCTACAATGTTGGCAACCACCACATCGTAGCCGCCGCCCAGAGTTTCCCGGAGGGCGCCGTTGGAGAGAACATCCCCCACCAGAACGGTGTAGCGGTCCTTGCCGATGCCGTTGAGAGCGGCGTTTTCATAGGCCACCGTCAGGCACTTGTCATCAATGTCCACAGCCTTGGCGGAGGCGGCGCCTAGCCGCAGCGCGGCAATGGAGAGAATGCCGCTGCCGCAGCCCAGATCCAATACGGTTTCGCCGCCGTGGACGGCTTCCTCCAGCGCTGTCAGGCACAGGCGGGTGGTGGCGTGGCTGCCGGTGCCGAAGGTGAGGCCCGGCTCTAAGATCAGGGGCACCTTGCCGGCGTATTTAGCCTGCCCCTTCACGTTTTCCTGTTCCCATTCCGGGATCACCAGCAGGCGTTCGCCGATCTCCATGGGCTTATAATACTGCTTCCAGTTGTTTTCCCAGTCGGCGTCCTTCAGATTTTCCAACGTCATCAGGAGGGTGCCGTATTTTCCGGCATGGGCGTCCTTGAAGCCCTGAAGAGCAGTGCGGAGGTGGGCCAGCTGGTCAAAGCCGTCTCCGTCCGCCGGGAGGTAGAAGGTGATCCGGGATTTGCCCTTCATGGACGCCTCCAGATCTTCGTCTACATAGTCCCAATACTGGTGGTTGTTTTCCAGAAAGCTCTGGAAATCCTGCTCGTCATCAATGACCACGCCGTCTACCCCATTGGCGGAGAGAAAAATCTCCAAGGGCTCCAGCCCGGCGTGATTTGTGTCAATGTGTACTTCCAGCCATTCCATATATGATCCTCACATGTGCTTCCGCCGGAGCGGAAAATTTAATTTCATACGCATAAAACTTCATGCATGAGCAGCGTACCGCGAACATGCACAAATGCCAGTGCATGAAGTTTTCGTGCATCATTTCCGGTTGCCCCGCAGGGGCGAGGAAATGGCACATTTCTTATTTTGCTATGTGTTTGCATAGCAAAAATAGTTTGGGGATTTCCCCAAACTATTTTAGCATAATTATCGTTCGCTGCCAAGGAAAAACAGCGCCATGGTGCCGGGGCCGGAGTGGTTGCCGATGACAGGACCCACATAGTTGATGTGGACGGTCTCCACGCCCAGACGGCGGCGGACCTCACCGGCAACAAATTCAGCGTCCTCCAGACAGTCACCGTGGCTGATGAACACCGTCTGACCGGCGGGGTCGATGGCGGTGGCCTCCATCCGGTCTACCAGCGCCGTCAGAGACGCCTTGCGGCCTCGGGCCTTGCTGACCGGGATCAGGCGGCCCTCGTCGTCCACATGCATGACGGGCTTGATGGCCAGCATGGTGCCGAACAGGGCGGTGGCGGCGTTGATCCGGCCGCCCCGCTTCAGGTGGTTCAGATCGTCCACTGTGAACCAGTGGCAGACGCGGCCCTTGGTCTCCTCGGCAAAGGTCTTCACCTCGTCAATGGTTTTCCCCTTTTTCTGCTCCTGCGCGCAGAGATACACGAACAATCCCTGCCCCAGAGAGGCGCAGAGGGAGTCCACCGTCAGGATCTTCGCGTCGGGAAATTCGTCCTTCAACTCCTCCGCGGCAATGACGGAGGACTGGTAGGTGGTGGAGAGGGCGGAGGAAAAGCTGATGCTCAGGATGTCCTTTCCGGTTTTCAGGATCTCCCGCATCTTTTCCTCAAATTCCCCCACGTTGACGGCGGAGGTGGTGGCCAACTCGCCGGAGCGGACCCGCTCGTAGAACTCATGGAAGCCGATCTCCCGGCCATCCAGATAGTTGCGGTAGGTGCGATCACCCATTTGCAGGCTCAACGGTAGGACCTCTACGCCCAGTTCTGCGGCCATTTCCGCGGAGAGATCGCAGCAGCTATCCGTTAAAATTACATAATCACGCATCAGTCCTTGCGCTCCTTTCTGCTTTTCGCGGCCTTTTTGGCCTCGGCTTTATCCGGTTTGCCGGCGGGTTCCGTCCGGGCGCGGAGCTGGGCCACATACTGACGGCTCACAAGGCCGGCGGCGTAGCTCAGCAGACCAAAGTGGACGGCGGCGTCCGCCAGATTGTCAGTTCCTTCATAAGCGCCCATCTCTTGCACGGTACTGGACAGGGCACCGTCCAGACTTTCCAGAAAGGCCCGGTAGCCGTTTTCCACGGAGCGGTCATCGGAAAGCTCAGTGCGGATCAGCAGGTCCATATCCCGGACGGACATCACCTGCTTGAGAATGCAGACGAAGGTGAGGTAGGCCAGATGGTCCCGGTTGTATTTCTTGCCCTCAGCCCGGGGGACCAGGGCGTTTTTCGTGTAGTTATTGACCATAGAGGCTGTCAGAGCGTCGCTCTCGTCCAGACGGATGGTCTGCCGTTCCATGTAGGAGAGGACCTGATCCATATACAGGGGGAAATCCGGCAGTGTTTCCCAATCCGCAGGGCGGTGGGTCTCCAACTGACGGCGAAAGGCGGAAATTTCTTCCATACCGGTGCTCCTTCCTTTGAAATCAGAGCAAGTATATCACATTTTTGTAGTTTTGTAAACCGGATTATGCGTTAAGGAAAACAGGAAGAAAGACAGGGGAAAACGAAAATTGTTATTTTCCCACGCAGAAACGGCTGAACACCGCGCCTACGATCTCCTCCTTGGCGGTGCGGCCCGTTAGTTCGCCGATGGACTCCAGTGCTTCCTCCGCATCAGTGAGGACAGCGTCGGGAGTCAGACCGCTGTCCAGCGCGGACAGCGCCCGACGGACAGCCTCCAGACTCCGGCGGACGGCAGATTCCTGCCGGGTGTTGGTCAGGAGGGAACCGGCGTCAGCGGGGGTCCCGGCGGGGAAGCAGCTTTGCACGGCGTCCACCAGGGCGTCCAGGCCGCCGGGGGCCATGGAGCTGAAGCTGACAAGGCTGTCCGGCTCCCGCAGACCCTCAGGCAGCTGCGGGAGGACGGTTTTCCCGGCGGGGTTCAGGTCGTTTTTGCTGACGGCCAAAATCCAATGAGGGGCCTTGGCCGCCAGGGCCAGGATGTCCGGGTCCACGGCGGGGGGCGTCTGGCTGCCGTCTGCCACGGCGATCACCAGATCGGCAGTCTCTGCCGCCTTGCGGCTGCGCTCTACGCCCAACTGCTCCACGGCGTCGGCGGTATCGTGGATACCGGCGGTGTCAATGAGCCGCAGGAGGGTGCCGCCGCAGGTGACGGTCTCCTCCACCGTGTCCCGCGTGGTGCCGGGGATGTCGGTGACGATGGCCCGGTCATAGCCCGCCAAGGCGTTGAGCAGGGAGGACTTACCGGCATTGGGCAGGCCCACGATGGCGGTGCGGACGCCGTTTTTCAGCACCCGGCCCCGCTGGGCGGTGTCCAGCAAGGCAGAGAGGGTGTCGGCGGCGATTTGCAGAGAGGATCGGATCTGCTGTGGCTGAATGTCCTCAATGTCCTCGTCGGGGTAATCCACCACGGCGTAAAACCGGGAGGTGATGTCGATGAGGGCCTCCTGCACCGGCTCCAGGCGGCGGCGGAGACCGCCGTCCAGTTGGGCTGCGGCGTTTTTCGCGGCAGCGGCGGACTGGGCATCGATGAGATCGATGACGGCTTCCGCCTCCGTCAGGTCCATTTTGCCGTTGAGAAAGGCCCGCTTGGTGAATTCACCGGCCTGGGCCTGACGGGCTCCGGCGGCAAAGAGGGCGGAGAGCAGGGTGTGAAGGACCACGGGAGAGCCGTGGCAGTGGAATTCGGCGGCGTCCTCCCCGGTGTAGCTGTGTCCGCCGCCGAAGCGGACGGCTAATCCCTGATCGATGACGGCGTCGGAATCGTCCAGCATTTCTCCGAACACCATCTTGTGAGAGGGCTGCTGGGCGAAGGGGACTCCGTTCCGGGGACGAAAGACCCGGTCGCAGGCAGCAAAGCAGCCGGTCCCGGAGACCCGGACGATGCCGATGGCGGCGGCGGTGCTGCCGGTGGCAATGGCGGCGATGAGATCAGACATAGAAGCTCCTTTCAGAGGGTGCCGCTTTGCGGCATGGGAAAGCATGGTGATACCATGCGGGATCGAATCCTAAAATGGGCTTTGCCCATTGGAATGTCTCCTACTTTTTCTTTGCTCCAACAAGGGGCGCGGCGAACCGCCGCAGGGGATGCAGCATGGTGCCACTTTGCGGCACGAGAATGCACGGTTTTACCGTGGGGATGCACCCCCCATTTTCTTTTTGAGACATCAAAAAGAAAATGCGCCGTGCACGGTGAAAAAGAAAAAATGTCAGGGATGAGTTGACCGACGAAACGGTCAACTCACCCAAAACGGGGGCTGGCCGCCACGCACTGCCGACTAAACTTGAAACGCCCCTACCGGCTGCGCTATACTCAAATCTCAAATCAGTGCGTCCCTGCACCAGAAAGTCCTTCGCACACAGGTGTTGCAAATAGGACGTCCTCTGCTTCTCTTTCCACTGTTGCTCCCCCGTCTTTCCTTGGGAGGAATTTCCAAAGGGGAAAGCACCAAAGCGCCGCCGGGGGCGGATAAAGCGAGGTGCTTTCGAGGAAATGGCACGATTGGCGGCCCATCAGGGCCGGGAATCGTATCGTCGTGACGGTGTAAGGTGGCGTCCCCCATGTTTCGGGTGGGGATCTAAGGGGGAGGGGGCTTTGCGCCAAAGACTCCTTCCCCTTGCCCCGTAGTGGGAACTGCCCCCTGCGGGAACAGAGAGAATATCCTCTTTGGCTTCGCCGGAAATCCCGGCCTTTTGTTGTGGCGCAGGAAACGAAAAAGGCGGGGCGGGCGAAGTGCCCGCCCCGTCTGGCGTTTTGGAATGGAAAGACGATTTACTTGACCCGCTCGCCGTTGGCTTCCTTGGCGGCGATCTCACGCATGGCGTCCTTGTGGGAGAGGTTCACGCGGCCCTTCTCGTCGATATCGGTGACCTTGACCCACATCATGTCGCCGATCTTGCAGGCATCCTCCACCTTCTCGATGCGATGGTCGGCCAGCTTGGAGATGTGCACCAGACCGTCCTTGCCGGGAGCCAGCTCCACGAAGGCGCCGAAGGTCATCAGGCGCACCACGCGGCCGTAGTACAGCTTGCCGATCTCGGGGACGAACACGATATCGTCAATGCACTTCTTGGCGGCGTCGCAGGCGGAAGCGTCGGCTGCGGCGATGTGGATGGTGCCGTCATCGTCAATGTCGATCTTGGCGCCGGTATCGGCTACGATCTTCTGGATGACAGAACCGCCCTTGCCGATGACGTCCCGGATGTTGTCGGGATTGATGTGCATAATGACCATCTTGGGGGCGTACTGGGAGACTTCCTTACGAGGCTCGGCGATGCAGGGCAGCATGATCTGGTCCAGGATCTCGCAGCGGGCGTCATAGGTGATGTCCAGAGCGTTCTTGATGATCTCCATAGTCAGACCGTCGTTCTTCAGGTCCATCTGAATGGCGGTGATGCCCTTCTTGGTGCCGGCCACCTTGAAGTCCATCTCGCCGTGGAAGTCCTCCACGCCCTGAATGTCGATAAAGGTGGTGAAGCCGCCGTTATCGTCCTGAATCAGACCGCAGGAGATGCCAGCCACGGGAGCCTTGATGGGCACGCCGGCATCCATCAGAGCCAGCGTGGAGCCGCAGATGGAGCCCTGAGAGGTGGAGCCGTTGGAGCTGACAACCTCAGAGACCACGCGGATCGCATAGGGGAAGTCCTCCACAGAGGGGATCACGGGCAGCAGAGCACGCTCGGCCAGAGCGCCGTGGCCGATCTCCCGGCGGCCGGGGCTGCGGGCGGGCTTGGCCTCGCCCACAGAGTAGCCGGGGAAGTTGTAGTGGTGCATGTAGCGCTTCTCGGTCTCTTCCCAGATGGTGTCCAGCTTCTGGCAGGCGGACAGGGTATCCAGGGTGCAGACGGAGAGGACCTGGGTCTGACCGCGGGTGAACAGACCGGAGCCGTGAACGCGGGGCAGGACACCCACCTCGGCGCTGAGGGGACGGATCTCGTTCTTCTGGCGGCCGTCCACGCGGTGGCCTTCCAGCAGCCAGGCCTTGACGATCTTCTTCTGGAACTTGTAGGTGATCTCCTCCAGATACTGGTCCATGTCGGGGTGATCTTCCAGATACTTCTCGTGCCACTTTTCGATCATGGCGTTCCAGCGCTGCTCACGGACGTTCTTGTCATCGGTGTCCATAGCGGCCTTGGCCTCGTCCATGAAGTTGGCCACGATGTCGTCGAACAGCTCCTGGTCGAAGGCGGCGTGGGGATAGTCGAACTTGGGCTTGCCGATTTCGGCGACCATCTTGTTGATGAGCTCGATCTGCTTCTGGTTCTCCTTGTGGGCCTTCTGAATGGCCTCGAACATCTTGTCGTTGGGGACCTCGTTGGCGCCGGCCTCGATCATGACCACCTTCTTGCCGGTGGAGACCACGGTGACGTCCAGATCGCTGACCTTGCGCTGTTCGCTGGTGGGGTTGATGACCAGCTCACCGTCCACCAGACCCATCTTCACGGCGCCCACAGGACCGTTCCAGGGGATATCGGAGATGGCCAGAGCGGCGGAGGTGCCGATCAGAGCGGCGATCTCGGGAGAGCAGTCATGATCCACAGCCATGACGGTGGCCATGATGGACACATCATTGCGGAAGTCATAGGGGAACAGGGGGCGGATGGGGCGGTCGATGACGCGGCTGGTGAGGATGCCCTTCTCACCGGGACGGCCTTCCCGGCGGTTGAAGCTGCCGGGGATGCGGCCCACGGCGTACATCTTCTCCTCAAAGTCCACGCTCAGGGGGAAGAAATCGATGCCGTCCCGGGGACGGGCGGAGGCGGTGGCACACACCAGCACGCGGGTGTCGCCGTAGCCCACCATGACGGCGGCATTGGCCAGCTCGGCCAGCTTGCCCACTTCCAGAGTCAGGGGACGGCCTGCCAGTTCCATCTCGTACTTATGATAGCCGGGGAACTGCCGATGGGTGATAATGGTTGACATAAGATTGCTCCTTTACTCAGATGCTCGGGAGCGGCTCTTTTCGTATTTGAAAGCATGTCCGAGATTCGGGCACAGTTTCAAACACAAAAAGCAACAGCCCCCGGCGAAAAAATGACTGGAAATTCGCAGAAAAGGGTGACGGAGAACCGCTCCGTCACCCTCATTGCTTCTTACTTCCGGATGCCCAGCTTGGCGATCAGGGCACGATAGCGCTCGATATCCTTCTTCTGCAGATAGTCCAGCAGGCTGCGGCGCTTACCGACCATCTTCAGCAGACCACGGTTGGAGTGCTTGTCCTGGGGGTTGGCGCGCATGTGCTCGGTGAGGATGTTGATACGCTCGGTGAGGATCGCGACCTGGACCTCGGGGGAGCCAGTGTCGGTCTCGTGGGTACGGTTGGCCTCGATCACGGCCGTCTTCTGATCTTTACGCAGCATTGTGTGTTTCCACCTTTCAAAAAATTCTCCGAAAACTGCGCTCTGGGAGTGGTGAAATCCTCCGCAGGACGAAGCCCCGGAATGCGCACAAATTCACGTGCTGAACAAGTTTACCATAGGAATGTGCGGTTGTAAAGAGAAAAATGCAAAAAATTCCTTGTTTTTATAAAAGGAGCGGGGAAAAGAGGCGGAAAATATTTTTTTGAAAGGGGATTGACAGAGAGAAACGGTCGTGTTATCCTAACTGTACTAACACACATAGTACAGTTGGTACAGTTCGGAGGAACGTTATGAAGGTCATCAAGAAGGTAGTAGCCGCCCTGATGGTGCTGGGAGCACTGGCGGCGCTGACGGTGGGCGTGGTTTTGAAGCCGGGCCGGAAAGGAGACGAAACATGATGCTGTTTGGTTTTGCGGGGATCGCCGCCATCGTGGGTCTGATTTTTGCCGCTGTTGTTCTGGTGTCCGTGGCCCTGCAGCCCTGAGAACGGGGCAGATGCAATGAGTACGCTGTTTTTGCTTGGTATCGCAGGCGCGGTACTGCTGGTTATTTTGCTGACAGCGGTGATCCTGCACCGCTGATCGAACATTCCTCAGAAAGGAGAGGCACATGTGCTGACATTGAATTACCGGGATTCCCGTCCCATTTATGAACAGATCAAAGACGGCCTGCGGCGGATGATCGTCACCGGGGCCATGGCTCAGGACGAAAAGCTGCCGTCGGTCCGGGCGCTGGCCACCCAGCTGTCCATCAATCCCAACACCATCCAGCGGGCCTATAACGAGCTGGAAGCGGAAGGCTATATTTACTCCGTGGCGGGAAAGGGCAGCTTCGTCAGCGGTACGGCGGACGCCGACGCTGTCCGGCGGGAAACGCTTCGGGCGGATGTGAAAAAACTGCTGAATGAGCTGCGGTATCTGGGCGTGACGGAAGCGGACGCTGCGGCGCTCATCGAGGAGGTATACGAGCAATGATCGAAGTGAAAAACGTCGTCAAGACCTTTGACGGCTTTGCCGCCCTGAATGACGCCACCATCAGCGTGCCCACCGGGGCTGTCTACGGGCTGGTTGGTCCTAACGGCGCGGGCAAATCCACCATCATCCGCCATCTTACCGGTATTTTCCGGCAGGACAGCGGCACCGTGCGGCTGGGCGGCGAGGATGTGTGGGAAAACGCGGCGCTGAAGGCCAAGATCGCCGCCATTCCCGATGATTGGTACTATTTCAATTCCGCAGGCATCGGGGATATGATGCGGTTTTACAAGGGCTTCTATCCAAACTTCTCCACGGAGCGGTATGAAAAGCTGAGGGAAGTGTTTGAACTGGACGAAAAGCGGCCTATCCGGCGGTTTTCCAAGGGTATGCAGAAGCAGGCGGCCTTCTGGCTGGCTCTGTCCGCCATGCCGGATTATCTGATCCTGGATGAGCCTGTGGACGGTCTGGACCCGGTGATGCGCCGTCAGGTGTGGAGCCTGATGATGGGCGATGTGGCGGAGCGGGGCACTACGGTGCTGGTGTCCAGCCACAACCTCCGGGAGCTGGAGGACGTGTGCGACCATGTGGGCATCATGGACCACGGCCATGTGCTGCTGGAGCGGAGCCTGGCCCAGTTGCAGGATAACATGGTGAAATTGCAGGTGGTGTTTCCCGACGGCATGGAGGACGTTCCGGCGGAGCTGCCGGTGCTTCATGCCTCGAAGCTCGGCCGGGTGCATACCCTCATCATGCGGATGAACGCGCAGGAGGCCACGGAGCGGCTGATGGCTTACAGCCCGCTGCTGGTGGACGCCATCCCCCTGACGCTGGAGGAGATCTTTATTTACGAATTGGGAGGTGCAGACTATGCGGTCAAAGACATCGTGCTTTAACGGCACTCTTTTCCGGAAAAACCTGTCCCGGTACTGGCCGCTGTGGGGTCTGGCCTCCTTCGGCGGGGCCATGTTCCCTCTGGCGATGCTGCTGGAGCTGCTGCACAACGGGTTCCGGTTCTGGTCGCCTCTGGAGACCAGACAGGCGTATTACACTGTGCTGTCCTACGGGGTGCCGGTTATTTCCATCGTGTACGCCATTTTGTGCGCCATGGCGGTGTGGAGCTATCTTTACAACGCCCGCAGCGTGGGAATGATGCACACGCTGCCCATCCGCCGGGAGGGACTGTTTGTTACCAACGTGCTGTCCGGCCTGACGATGATGGCCATCCCCTACGCTGTGACCGGCGTTTTGCTGGTGCTGGTAACGATGCTGTTCGGCGGCTTTGAGCCGATGGGCGTGCTGGTGACGGTCTTAGGCGTTATGGGGGAGAGCCTGTTCTTCTTCGGCCTTGCTACCTTTTGCGCATTTATCGTGGGCAACGTGTTCATGCTGCCCGCCCTTTACGGGCTGCTGAACTTCATCGCCGTGCTGACGGACTTCATGGTGAACCTGCTGGCGCAGGGCTTCTGCTTCGGCCTGAACAGCAGCTATTCCGGTACCGTGGAGTGGCTCAGCCCCGTGGTATACCTCGTGCAGAAGATCTCTCCCAACAGCACCTACGAGACCCAGTGGGTGACGGATCGACTGGGCGGTCAGCGGTATGAGACCAGTGTGCTGACCTCCGTGACGCTGGAAAACGGCTGGCTCATCGCCGCCTATGCCGCCGCGGGCGCGGCGCTGCTGGGACTGGCGTGGCTGCTGTACCGCAGACGCCGCAGCGAGAGCGCCGGAGATGTGGTGGCCGTGGGCTGGATGAAGCCGGTGTTCCGGTACGGCTGCGCCGTCTACGCCGCCATTCTGGGCGGACGGCTGCTGTACGCCCTGCTGTGGGAGAGTTTTCAGAACGGCCAGTACTTCGCGCTCCTGCCCATGATCTTGTGCATGATCGCGGGCGGCGCCGTGGGCTATTACGCGGCGTCCATGCTGCTGGCGAAAACGCCCCGGGTGTTCAAGACCACATGGAAGGGAATGCTGGCGGTGGCGCTGGGCTGCGCGGCCCTGTGCGGCGCCATGAAGTACGATCTGTTCGGCGTGACCCGCCGCATCCCCGCACCGGACAGCGTAAAGCTGGTGAACGTCTACGCCGCCGGCAGCAATTATTACCTGACACCCGGGAAGGACGACGTCCTCATCGAGAAGGTCCGGACGCTGCACCAGACCATTATCGACGATAAGGATTACATTCAAAAAGAAGCACCGGGGTATGGCTATTATTCCGACGGCTATACGGCCAGTGTGGAAGAATCCGCAGAGGATAGCGGGGCGCAATCGACCATCACCCATGTCCGCATCACCTATATGCTCAACAGCGGGCTGAAGGTGGAGCGGGGGTACAGACTGTATCTGACCCCTGACCGCATGGCCCGGGAGGGCACCTATGACTATCTGCTGGATCAGCTCATCAACAGCCCGGAAATGCGCCAGAAGCGCATCCGCTGGCGGGATGAGGGCTTCCAGATGACTGAAGCGTGGTTCGAGACATGGAGCGGCGGCGGCACTCTCGGCAGCCGGGAGGCGGGTCTGCTCCTGGACGCCGTGGCCAAGGACGCGGAAAACGGAGACTGGGGCGTGTATAACTGGTTCCTGGCGGATAATGACGCCGACAACTATGACCTCCGCATTCAGTTCGAATACAAGCTGCCGGAGAGCCAGTTCAACAGAATCCATGATACGATCCGGATCAACGTCAAGGAAGGCATGACGGAGACGATCCGGGCGCTGAAGGACCTGAAATTGATCACCGACGCCGATCTGGTCACCAACCGGGAACGGTACCCGTGGCAGTACGCCCAGGGCGGCTGGGACCAATATGACCAGTTCTATAAGCAGTTCCATATGAGCCCCGAGGAATACTATGAACGGTACAGCGAGTACCCGGCGGGGTGGTTCGGTACGGAGAGTGATGAGCTGCCCACGGAGACGGAAAACGCTCCCGCCGTGGATGACAGCCACAGCCCCAGCATGTCCGCCGGAGCGGAGGCCGCCGGTCTCGGCATCATCGGCGGGGCGGACGGCCCCACGGTGATGGTGACAACCGTGGCCTGACATAGACCGTACCGCAAGGACGCTCCCCGGCGGGAGACCGCCGGGGAGACAGGATCTGAGAATATACGATATGAATGAGCATACGTTTTTTGAGTGGAAACGCTCCGAAAGACTGACGGCGGCGCTGGCGCTGGCGTTCTGCCTGCTGGGGCTGGGGCTTCAACGCCTGCCGGGGGTGGGCTTTTCCGGAAAGCTGAGCTGGGGACTGGCGGTGGTCTGTCTGGTGCTGCTGGGCCTGAGCCGGTTGAGCCGCCGCCACCGGGGGTGGAAGATTTTGCTGCGGATCGCCCAAATAGGACTGGCGGCGCTGGTTCTGGGCTTGTCGGCGGTGGAGGTCTGGGTCATCCGGGCCGGACACCGGGACGAGTCAGCCCAACCGGCGGACGCGGTGATCGTTCTGGGGGCCGGGGTCAACGGCACCACGCCCTCCGTGGCCCTGCAAACCCGCATTGACGCGGCGGAGCGGTATCTCAAGGTGCATCCGCATGTCCCGGCGGTGCTGTCCGGGGGACAAGGGCCGGGGGAGGACATCTCCGAAGCCCGGGCCATGTATAACGCGCTGACGGCCCGGGGCATCGACCCGGCGCGGCTGATCTTAGAGGAGCGGTCTGCCAATACCCGACAGAATCTGCAAAATTCTCTGGCGCTGCTGCCGGATGACTACCATAAAACAGTGGCCATCGTCACCAACGATTTCCACATGGGGCGGGTGCGGCTGCTGCTGAACACCGCCGGACCCGGCAGGGTGGTGCAGGTCCCGGCGAAGCTGCCGTGGTGGTGGCTCAGCGCCAACTATTACCTGCGGGAGAGCTTCGCCGTGGTGAACGATCAGGTGGTGCGTCCTCTGCTGGCCTAAAAAAATTTGAAATTTTTTGGAAAAATGTGCAACAAAATCGGTGTTCAAATCGTCTTATAGGTACAGGAACAAAAACCGCTCCAAGGGGCGCTGAAGGAGAATGTGTGTATGAAAGGAGAAGCACGCACTATGGAAACGACAATGACCAGGGAACCGATCTGGAAGCTGTGGGTAGATACCCAGCGCCGTGTGGTGTCCTTTCATGAGGAGGCCGGTTCTCAACTGATGGAATTCCGGGACCGGGAGATGTTTTTGCGGTGTATCGACGGATACACGGCCCAGCTCTACCGGTATCAGTGACATGAAGCTTATCAAGCGGGTATGATCTTCCGCCATCAGCGGAAGGTCATACCCTTTTTTGCGTCAAAGAGCAGGATGATCTATATGAAAAAACAACAAATAAATCGAAAAAAAGAGGAACCGATTCTGTTTGTTTGGGATTGCTTCTGAAAGGGACTGATAGTATGATAAAGGTATCACTTTTAAATCGGAGGTAGAGAGAAGCATGAACCGATTCTTCCAAAAGACCCTGTCCCTGATGCTCGTCATTGTCATGACGGTATCTCTGGGGGTTTCCGCCGCAGCTGCGGATCAGACGGGGGCCGCGCAGGCTGAGGGCCCGCTGGGTATCGTCAGCGCTATGAGCGTGGAACTGAACGCGCTGGTGGAGGCGACCAAGATCTCCAAGACAGAAGAGATCGCAGGCAACACCTTTTACGAGGGCGTCCTCAACGGCGTGGATGTGGTGCTGGTCAAGGCCGGTATCGGCAAGGTGCTGGCGGCGTCCTGCGCTGAGACCCTCATCGACACCTATCATGTGGGCGGCATCGTCTTTACCGGCATTGCCGGCGGCGTGGGCGATGACGTGAACGTGATGGACATGGTCATTGCCACCGAGTTGGTGCAGCATGACTACGGCACCGAGACCAACAGCGGCTTTGAGTGGAACGGCAAGGCCGGCAGCAATCAGGAGACCGGCATGATCCCTGTGGATGAGAGCCTTTCCAAGATCGCTTATGATTCTGCCTGCACCGTGCTGGGCGCGGAGAAGGTCCATCAGGGCGTGATCGCCACCGGCGACCAGTTCATTTCCAGCGAGTCCTATGTCAAGGAACTTCAGACCAAGTTCAACGCACTGGCCTGCGAGATGGAGGGCGCTTCCGTGGCCCGCGTGGCAGACGAGTTCCATGTGCCCTGCGCCATTCTGCGCTGCATGAGCGACAAGGCCGACGGCATTGCCCATGATACCTATGCCTTCAACTACACTGAGGCTTCCAATACCTCCGCCTCTGTGGTGAAGGAAATGCTGAACACCATTGCCAAGGATCGGGTCGCGCTTCCTGCTGCCAAGGATGTCGCAGCAAAGGACACCACGCCCCGTACCGCCATCATCAGCGCCATGAGCGTGGAGCTGAAGGCGCTGGTGGATGCCGCCGACATCCAGAAGGAAACCGTGATCGGAAGCAAGACCTACTATGTGGGTAAGCTCAATGGCGAGGACGTGGTACTGGTTCAGGCCGGCGTCGGCAAGGTCCTCTCTGCCAACTATACCGCGGCCCTGCTGAATAACTTCACGGTCAAGGGCGTTGTCTTTACCGGCATTGCCGGCGGCGTGGGCGATGACGTGAACGTGATGGACATGGTCATCGGCACCAGCCTTGTGCAGCATGACTACGGCACTGAGACCAACAACGGCTTCGTTTGGAACGGCGAAGCCGGCAGCAATCAGGAGACCGGCATGATCCCCGTGGATGGCACCCTTTCCAAGATCGCTTACAACGCTGCCTGCGATGTGCTGGGCTCTGCCAAGGTCCATCAGGGCGTGATCGCCACCGGCGACCAGTTTATCTCCAGCGAATCCTATGTCAAGGAGCTTCAGACCAAGTTCGACGCACTGGCCTGTGAGATGGAGGGCGCTTCCGTGGCCCGCGTCTGCGATCAGTTTGGCGTACCCTGCGCTATTCTGCGCTGCATGAGCGATAAGGCAGACGGCATTGCCCACGACACCTATGCCTTTAACTACACCGAGGCTTCCAACACCTCCGCATCCGTGGTACAGGAAATGATGAAGACCCTCAGCACTACGCTGCCCTTCACGGATGTGAAGAACACCGACTGGTGCTTCAGCGAAGTGGCGCGGGTCTATGCTGACGGCATCATGGGCGGCACCTCCAACACCACATTCAGCCCCGCCGGTACCCTGACCCGTGGTCAGGTGGTGGCGATGCTGTACCGTATGGCCGGCAGCCCCGCTGTTACTGCCAATACTACCGGCTTTTCCGATGTGGACAACGGCGCGTACTATGCTGATGCCGTAAAGTGGGCCTCCGGCAAGGAGATCGTGGGCGGCTATGCCGACGGCACCTTCGCGCCCAACCGTGCCATCACCCGTGAGCAGCTGGCTGCTATTCTGTACCGCTACGCCAAGGCCAACGGCGCGGACATCAGTGTGGGTGAGGACACCAATCTGCTGAGCTACAAGGATTTCCAGAGCGTTGGCCAGTATGCGGTGCCTGCTCTGCAGTGGGCTGTGGGCAGCGGCCTGATCGGCGGCACCACCAATGCGACGCTGTCTCCCAAGGGGACGGCAACCCGGGCACAGGCCGCTGTGATCCTGGTTCGTTTCGTCGGAATGACCGCCGCAAAGTAATTTCACCAGTTCCTCTGCACCGGCTCCGCCCTTGGGCGGGGCCGGTTTTTCCACGGGAAGCGGTTGGAACGGAAAAGTCTGTATTTTCCGGGGAAAAACCGGGAAAATACGGTTGACAAACGGTGAAAATGTGATATGATAACCGAGTAACTGGATATTTGGCGAAGAAAAGGAAGAGTAGCCGGTCGAAAGTCTGTAAAGAGAGCCGCCGTTTGGTGCGAGGCGGACAGGCGCGGCGGTGAAAATCACCTTGGAGCCTCCTGCTGAAAGACGACGCGAGTAAGCGTGGACGTGTGACGGGCGTTATTCCGTCAGCCTGTAATGGCAGGCGTGAGTGGCCGCGCTCCGCAAGGGGACCGGCAAGAAGAGTGGTACCGCAGAGTGTTTTCAAACGCTTTGTCTCTGAGTTCAGAGGCAAAGCGTTTTTTGTTTTGCGTGAAGGAGGATCAGCAATGAACTGCCCCAACTGCGGAAACGTAATGGAAAAAGGCTTTATGCACACGCAGAAGTATCCCTTCTGGACTCAGCAGGAACTGCGATTTTTTAAGGGGCCTACGGATCAGGTCGATCTCGGCCCGATAGGGGACGATACCACATCTATGTTTACAAGAGACCCCTTTCCGGAGTTTCCGGACACTATGATCTGCCGAGACTGCCAACTGGTTGTGTTCCGCTGCAATATGATCGATAAAAGCAAAAAATAAGACTTACAAATATAAAAGGAGACGCATCATGGATTACAACAAGACCATCAATCTGCCCAAGACCGACTTCCCCATGCGGGCGGGTCTGCCCAAGCGGGAGCCGGAGATGCTCAAGCGCTGGGAGGACATGGACCTCTACAACGAGCTGCTGAAGAAGAATGAGGGCAAGCCCCGCTTCTCCCTTCACGACGGCCCTCCGTTCTCCAACGGCAGCCTCCACATGGGCCACGCCCTGAACAAGTCCCTGAAGGACATCATCGTCCGGTCCTACGCCATGCGTGGCCGGTACACACCCTATATCCCCGGCTGGGACAACCACGGTATGCCCATCGAGAGCGCCATCATCAAGGAGCAGAAGCTCAACCGCAAGGCCATGAGCGTGTCTGACTTCCGTACCGCCTGCCACGCCTATGCCGAAAAGTATATCGGCATCCAGATGGAGGGATTCAAGCGCCTGGGCGTGGTGGCCGACTGGGAACACCCCTACAAGACCATGAACCCCAGCTTTGAGGCCGAGGAGGTCAAGGTCTTTGGCGAGATGTACAAGAAGGGCTACATCTACAAGGGCCTGAAGCCCGTGTACTGGTGCTACCATGACGAGACCGCTCTGGCTGAGGCTGAGATCGAGTATCAGGATGATCCCTGCACCACCGTGTATGTGAAGTTCCCCATGCATGACGATCAGGGCAAGCTGAGCCATCTGGACAAGTCCAAGCTGAACTTCGTGATCTGGACCACCACCATCTGGACCCTGCCCGGCAACCTGGCCATCGCGCTGCATCCCTCCGAGAGCTATGCCGTGGTGAAGAACAACGGCAACGGCGAGATGTATATCATGGCTGAGGCCCTCACCGACAAGGTGATGGGCGTGGCGGGCATCTCCGATTACGAGATCGTGGAGACCCACGAGGGCGCCTTCTTTGAGAATATGCTGGCGGACCATCCCTTCCTGCCCAAGACCAGCCGTCTGGTGCTGGCCGATTATGTTACCATGGATTCCGGTACCGGCTGCGTCCACACCGCTCCCGGCTTCGGCGCGGATGACTACCAGACCTGCAAGCGCTACGGCATGGACATGGTGGTGCCTGTGGACGATCAGGGCCGCCACACCGACTATGCCGGCAAGTACGCCGGGATGGTGGTGGAGGAGTCCAACCCTGTCATCCTGAAGGATATGAAGGAGTCCGGCGCTCTGCTGGCCAGCGAGGAAATCGTCCACAGCTATCCCCATTGCTGGCGCTGCAAGAAGCCCATCATCTTCCGGGCCACCCCCCAGTGGTTCTGCTCCGTGGACGCTTTCAAGGACGAGGCCTGCGCCGCCTGCGACGAGGTTCGCTGGGTCCCCGGCTGGGGTATCGACCGCATGAAGAGCATGATCCGGGAGCGCGCCGACTGGTGCATTTCCCGCCAGCGCCGGTGGGGTCTGCCCATCCCTGTGGTGTACTGCAAGGACTGCGGCAAACCTGTGGTGACCGATGAGACCATCGCCGCCATTTCCGAGATGTTCGGCAAGGAAGGCTCCAACGCCTGGTTCGACAAGGACCCCGCCGATTTCCTGCCCGCCGGTATGACCTGCCCCCACTGCGGCGGCAAGAGCGGCTTCGAGAAGGAGACCGACACGCTGGACGGCTGGTTCGACTCCGGCTCCACCCACTATGCCTCCATGAAGCGGGATCAGAACTTCTGGCCTGCCGATATGTATCTGGAGGGCCTCGACCAGTACCGCGGCTGGTTCCAATCCTCTCTGCTGACCGCCGTGGGCGCCTTCGGCAACGGCGCGCCCTTCAAGGAGTGCGTCACCCACGGCTGGACCGTGGACGGCGAGGGCAAGGCCATGCACAAGTCTCTGGGCAACGGCGTGGACCCCGCTGACATCTTCAACAAGTACGGCGCGGACATTCTGCGTCTGTGGGCGGCTTCTGCCGATTACCACGCCGACGTGCGCTGCTCCGACGCCATCTTCAAGCAGCTCTCTCAGAACTACCTGAAGTTCCGCAACACCGCCCGGTACTGCCTGGGCAACCTGGACGGCTTTGATCCCAACAATCTGGTGGCTCCCGCCGACATGCTGGAGCTGGATCGCTGGGCCGTCACCCGTCTGAACGCCCTGATCGAAAAGTGCGCTCAGGCGTACAACGACTATGAGTTCCTGGTGGTGACCCACGCCGTCAACGATTTCTGCGTGGTGGAGCTGTCCAACTTCTATCTGGACATCATCAAGGACCGGCTGTACTGCGATGAGACCGACGGTCTGGCCCGCCGCAGCGCCCAGACAGCCCTGTACCTGATCCTGGATACCATCACAAAGATCATGGCTCCCATCCTGTGCTTCACCGGTGACGAGATCTGGCTGGCCATGCCCCACAAGGCGGGCGACGATGGCCGGAACGTGCTGTTCAACGATATGAACGGTGTGTTTGCCGACTACGCTCTCTCCGCTGACGAGATGGCCAAGTGGGAAAAGATCATCGAGGTCCGCGACGCCGTCAACGGCGCGCTGGAGACCGCCCGTGCCGAGAAGAAGATCGGCAAGAGCCTGGAGGCCGATGTGGCCCTGACGGTCCCCGCCGAGGACGCCTTCCTGGCGGAGATGGACGCAGCCGCTCTGGCGGACCTGCTGATCGTCTCCCAGGTGGAGGTCACTGTGGGCGGCGAGCTGGCGGTTTCCGTCAGCGAGGCTGCCGGCACCAAGTGCCCCCGTTGCTGGAAGCACAGCACCGCAGCGGACGAGAACGGCCTGTGCCCCCGCTGCGCCAGCGTGATCGCAAAGTGCGCTGACTTCGGCGAGGTCTAAGCGTCTTATCCAATTCAAAAGCATACGAAACACCCCCGGTGTGCATCCGCGCACCGGGGGTGTTTTTGTTGAGGAAGCGGTGAAGCGGATGTCGGCGGTATACGCAAGGAGACGAGCGGGAGTTGCTTTTTGAGAAAATATTTTTTAGAATGACTGTAACGAACCGGTCTGGTTCCGGCACAAATCAACAGAAAGGGGGGGAGAGCATGACGGATTTTGACCGGGCGTACCGGGAAAACGCGGAGCTTGTGTACCGCTATGTGTTCTCCCTCACCCGGAATGCGGATCTGGCGGAGGAGGTGACCCAGCAGACCTTCTACGAGGCCATCCGGCATCCGGGGAATTACCGGGGAGAGGCGGCGCTGTCCACCTATCTCTGCGGGATCGCCGGAAACCTGATGAAAAAGGAGCTTTCCCGCCGGGCCAGGGAGAATCACGTTCCCATCGAGGAAATGACGGACCTGCCGGGGGAGGGCAGCGCCGAGGATGCGGCAATGGGGAATCTGAGCCGGCAGGAGCTGTTCCGCCGTATCCACGCCCTGCCGGAAAAGACCCGGGAGGTGGTGTATCTCCGACTCTCCGGGGAACTGCCCTTTTCGGAGATCGGGGCGATCTTAGGGGAGAGCGAGACCTGGGCGAGAGTGACCTTTTACCGGGCAAAGCAGAAATTGTTGGAAGGAGGCGGTGTGTAATGCTGCCGTGCCATATTGTGAGAGACCTGCTGCCGTCCTATCTGGAGCACCTGACGGGGCCGGAGACGGAAGCTGATATTTGCGAGCATCTGGAATCCTGTCCGGACTGCCGGGCAGCCCGGGACGCCATGGCGGCGGACCTGAAAGCGGAAAAAGCGCCGCCGCCGAAGCTGAATTTTTTGAAGCGGCTCCGTTGGCAGCAGCGGCTGGGGGCCGTTTTGTCCGTGGCGGCGACGCTGCTATGCCTGGTAGGGCTGTATCGGCTGGAATACTGCTATGACCTGACCGACACGGCGGAGATGAAGGAGATCATCCGGGAGGATCTGGTATCCATTTCTGGATTTCCGTATCACGGAGAGGTGGATGTTCTGGAAACTGCGACGGTAAAGGATCGGATGTTTGTTCTGTACCGACTGGAACAGAATGGAACGTTTGAACGGCAGGGTATTTATCAATTCCAGCGGGGCTTGTTTGGCGGATACCGCTTTCGAGCCAGAAAATATGACACCTGTCCCATTGTGAATACGAGCTTGATCCAGATAGGCAGACAGCGGTACCTGGAGATCTACACCGCAAACTGGCCGAAGGAGGCTGCCAGCTTCCGGGTATTTCCCGGGTACCGTCCGCCTGCTTATGACGGCGAGGAGGAGATCCTGCCGGACATCAGCACACTGGCGCCGGTGTATGAGGGAACGGCGGCCAAGAGTATCCTTCAGGTGATCCCGGTGACGGAGGAGCAGGTCAAGGCTGGCTTTTTCGGCAGCATGTCCGTGGCTTACTATGATGCGGAAGGCAGCCAGTTGGATACAGGGGAGCTGATAAAGCTGTACCGGAATTCGGAGGGCGGCTCCGGCGGCGGGGGAGGCGGCAACGGAGCTATTTGGCCTGTGGATGTTTTCCAGGTGATCCTTGTCATTTTGGGTATCATTATGACCCGGTATTTCCTCTGCCCGGAGCCGAAAAAGGAACGAAAAGATCATCTATAAAAAGGTCCCCGGAGCAGCGCTCCGGGGACCTTTTATACGGTTCTTGTCTGTTTAGGCTGCGGAGTCAAAGGCTTCTTCCATCAGGAAGATGGTGCCGTCCTTTCCACTTTCCACAATGGCGTACTGGCGGAGGGCGCCGTCCGCGTCCACATAGGAAACGCCCCGGTTGGGGATCGTTTCCACAAAGGGAATGGCCAGCAGGAGGGGACGGCCCGGGGAAAGGGCATCCGCCGTGTAGAGGTCATCCTCGCGGGTGAGCGTGAGCAGTTCGCTGTCCTCCCGGAAACCCACGATGAAATAGTGGAAGTCCGTGACGGAGCGGGTGGGCAGGAGAACGATCTCCGCCATGGGGTCCGCCTCCCGGTAAGCGTCATAGCCGCCCTCCGTCAGACCGGCATCCTCTGCGGGAAGGACGGAGAGGGCCTCGCCTTCTAAGGCGGGGGGTTCGGTCTGGGCGGGAGGCTCGGATGGCTCTGCCTACTGGGGCGGCTGCTCCGGGGCGTGATCTGCTGGTTGGCCGCAGGCTGCCAGACACAGCAGCAGGGAAACGGCCATCAACAGGGTCAGGATGCGTTTCATGGGATCACTCCTTTACAAGCGGGAAAGCTCAGTCCTTGCCCTTGGCGGCTTCGATGGCCTTGACCTCCTTCAAGGTCCAGCCGGAAACCGTCAGGTCGGCGGCCATCACCGGGTCCACAGGGACAGCCAGATACATATTGTTGCCATAGGTATAAGCGCCGGAGGTGACGCCGATGACCTGACCGTGGGCGTTCATCAGCGCGCCGCCGCTGCTGCCCCGGGAAATGTCGGCGGAGTTGACAATGCAGGGCAGGGCATAACGGTCCAGCTCATGAGCGGTGGAGCCGATGATGCCGGAGCTGATGGCCAGCCCCAGACCCAGAGGGTTGCCGATGGCGTACACCGGATCGCCGGGGCGGATGTCCGCCGTGCCCACCAGACATAGATGGTTGAAGGCGGAGGTGGTGCGGCGGGACTGATTGGTCCGGGAGACCTTGATCACGGCGATGTCGATACCGGTATCGTAGTAGAGGACCCGCTCTACCTCGTAGGTTTCTCCGTTGAGGAGGGTGGCGGTGGCCTTGATGGAATCTTCGATGGAGTGATAGTTGGTGACGGCCAGACCGTCGGCGCTGATGAAGAAGCCGCTGGCGTCGGCGGAGGAGACCTCATCGTGGACCTGCTCCTCTGTCTCATACAGGCTGAGCTGGAAGGCGGCGGAGAGGTAGCGGTCCGCCAGCTGGCGGGCGGTATAGTCCTTGTTCAGCAGGCCCAGAGCGTTGGCGGCGGAGGCAGTGCAGACGCCGAGGTCCATCAGGCGGGAGAGCACCGTTGTTTCCGTTCCCTTATAACAGAAATCCAGCGCGTCATAAATGGCTTCCGCCAGATCGCCCATGGAGAGGATGCCAATTAGCTGGCGGCCGGTGAGTCCGATCCGCCAGGCGAAGGCTGCGGCGTCGGAGATCTCAAAGTCCCCGGTCTTGTCGCTGTAGCCCAGCATCCGCAGCAGCATAGCACACCAGGCGTCGGCGTTCAAGTGACCGTTGGGATCAAACTGTACGTTGCTGACGCCGGAGATCCAGCCCCGGCGGTTGGCGTAGTTCACAGCGGTGCGGGCCCAGTCCGGCACATCCCGGAAACCGGCAAACCAGCCGTCGGTGTCCGGCTTTTTCTCGCCGCCGGCCAGACGGACCAGCAGCACGGCGGCCTGAGCACGGGTAGCGGGAGCGGTCAGGTCACGGCCAGGATCTTCGGAGAGCAGATGCAGCACCGTCAGGGCATCGGCCCGGCGGGCAGCATCCCCGGTCTGGGCGCTGGCCATGGGGACGGCGCAGATGAGAAGCATCACCGCGCACAGCGCGGATAACAGTTGTTTTTTCATGAAAAAGGCTCCTTTTGGATTTGGTGGCCTACATTGTAGCACCGAATGGACCGGATTGCAAGACGCCGGAGCGTTGGGCAAAAGAGGGGGGAGATGGACGGTAGACAGCAATCAAAAAAACTGGTATGATAAACGTATCGAAGAAACAAACTTAACTTTATGATAAGGAGTGACTTAAAATGGAACTGAAAGACATTTTGAGCAAGTGCGATCACACGCTTCTGGCCCAGACGGCCACCTGGGACGAGATCAAGGCCATCTGCGATGACGGCATGAAGTACGGCTGCGCCAGCGCGTGCATCCCCGCCAGCTATGTGAAGCAGGCGGCGGAGTATGTGGCGGGCAAGCTGCCTATCTGCACCGTCATCGGCTTCCCCAACGGCTATGACACCACCGCAGCCAAGTGCTTCATGGCTGCCGACGCCGTGAGCAACGGCGCGGAGGAAGTGGACATGGTCATCAACCTCGGCTGGGTGAAGGACCGGAAATGGGACGAGCTGCTCTCGGAGATCAAGGCCATAAAGGAGGCCTGCCGCGGCAAGCTGCTGAAGGTCATCATCGAGTGCTGCTTCCTCACCGATGAGGAGAAGATCAAGCTGTGCGAGATCGTCACCGCCTCCGGTGCGGACTACATCAAGACCTCCACCGGCTTCGGCGGGGGCGGCGCCACCCGTGAGGACGTGGCCCTGTTCGCCAAGCACGTGGGCTCCAATGTGAAGATCAAGGCTGCCGGCGGCATCGCCAATTTGCAGGATGCGGAGGATTTCATCAATCTGGGGGCTTCCCGTCTGGGCACCAGCCGCATCGTGAAGGCCGTAAAGGCCATGGAAAAATAAAAGGAGGATACTATGGGAACGCCGCATAATGAAGCCAAGAAGGGCGATTTCGCCAAAACCGTACTGATGCCCGGAGACCCCCTGCGCTCCAAGTTCATCGCGGAGACCTTCCTGACGGATTTGAAACTGGTAAACAACGTCCGGGGCGTTCAGGGCTATACCGGCCTGTATAAGGGCGTGCCGGTGAGCGTCATGGCCTCCGGTATGGGAATGCCCTCCATCGGGATTTATTCTTACGAGCTGTACACCCAGTATGATGTGGAGAATATCATCCGCGTGGGCAGCGCCGGAGCCCTGCGGGCAGATCTGGAGCTGGGCAGCGTGGTGGCCGGTCAGGGTGCCTGCGCCAACTCCGCTTATCTGGAGCAGTATGAGCTGGGCGGCACCTTTGCCCCCATCGCGGACTTTGACTTGCTGATGGCAGCAGTGGAAAGCGCCAAGGAACTGGGTGTGAAGATGCCTGTGGGCAACCTCTATTCCTCCGACACCTTCTACGATGCCGCCGGACGGAACATGCGCTTCCAGAAGATGGGCGTCATGGCGGTGGAGATGGAGGCTGCGGCCCTGTACTGCAACGCTGCCTACACCGGCAAGCGGGCGCTGGCCATCTGCTCCATCTCCGACAATCTGGTGACGGGGGAGGAGCTGTCCCCGGCGGACCGGCAGAACACGTTCACCAACATGATGAAGATTGCGCTGGAAGTCGCCGTGAAGATGGCGGACTGAGGCCGATAGACTGTTAACGCTTCCTGAAGGGAACACCCCGCCCGATCCCGGGCGGGGTGTTCTTTTATGCGTGAAAGATATGGCAAAATTGAAAACAATTCGGGTTTCTTATTGCATTGCCCGGGTGAAATTGTTATAATAACATAGACCCTTGAGGTCGACCCTTTTAAAGAGCTTGCACCCGGCTTCCGAAGCCATACATAGGCTGTGATCCCTCCGGGGAACACGGCACGGTGCGTTTCAGAGCGGGAGCGGACGTTAAAAGGAGAAAACATGAAAGAGGTAGATTCCAATGAAGAAGTTTCTTGCTTTGACTCTGGCATTGGTCATGTCTCTGTCCCTGGTAGCCTGCGGCGATAAGAAGACCGACGATACCAAGACCGATGCACCTGACCAGACCGAGCAGCCTGCTGAGAACGAGGGCGCCTATAAGGTCGCAATGATCACCGACTACGGTGACATCACCGACCAGTCTTTCAACCAGACCACCTATGAGGCCTGCAAGGCGTTTGCCGAGGACAACGACATCGAGTTCAACTACTTCAAGCCCGTCGGCGACAACACCGCCGACCGTGTGGCTATGATCGAGAAGGCCGCGGACGAGGGCTACAACGTGATCGTGATGCCCGGCTACGCTTTCGGCGGCGCCATCGTGGAAGCTGCTCCCGAGTTCCCCGACGTGAAGTTCATCGCGCTCGACGTCGCCGCCGGCGACCTGCTCGAGACCGCCGTTGCCAAGGCCGGCGAGAGCTACGACTACACCCCCGAGAATTGGGACCTCAGCAAGTACGTTGACATGAGCAACGTGTACTGCGCTGTGTATCAGGAAGAGCTGTGCGGCTACATGGCCGGTTACGCTGCTGTGAAGCTGGGCTACAAGAACCTGGGCTTCCTGGGCGGCATGGCTGTTCCCGCTGTTGTCCGTTATGGCTACGGCTTCGTGCAGGGCGTTGACGCCGCTGCCGCCGATCTGGGCCTGACTGATGTGAGCCTGAACTATGTCTATGGCGGTCAGTTCTTCGGCGATGCCGATATCACCGCTGTGATGGATACCTGGTATGCCGGCGGCACTGAGGTCGTCTTCGCCTGCGGCGGCGGTATCTACACCTCCGCTGTGGACGCTGCCAAGAAGGCTAACGCCAAGGTCATCGGCGTGGACGTTGACCAGGCTGGCGTCATCGCTGGCTACGCCGGCGTGGAAGGCATGACCGTCACCTCCGCTATGAAGGGTCTGTATCCCACCACCTATGACACCCTGACTGACGTTATCGTCAACGGCAACTGGGATGCTTACAAGGGCAAGATCGCTACTCTGGGCCTGGTGTCCGGCGATGATCCCGAGCTGAACTACGTCCAGATCCCCATGGGTGAGGGCACTCAGTGGTCTGACAGCTTTACCCAGGATGACTACAAGGCCATGGTGAAGGATATGTTCGACGGCAAGATCACCGTTTCCAACGATGTGAGCAAGACTCCCTCTGACTTCGCCACCGTGATCGCTGTGGAGGACCAGGGCGCTATCAAGGGCTAAGCGCAGAGCACAAATCTATATGCGAAAAGGAACGTCCTTTCGGACGTTCCTTTTTTATCCGTCAAAAGAAGGAGGTACGGAAAACCATTGGCACACTGGTGGAATGGGGCATTTCGGATGTTGGAGCGGCTGGCAGTTTTTTCGGGAACAGTTTGCGGAAAGCGGACGAGTCTCCCGATGGAAGCGCCCTGAGGAGACCACTCTTCAAAAAAATGATTCCGGCCGTCGATTTGCCTTTCTTTTTGAGCGGAGTTATAGTATACTGAATGTAATACTGGATGTGAGGGCAATATGCCGCTGCCGGTAAATGAACATGGTTTCCGTCCCCGCGAGATCCACACGGCGGGCCATTAAAACGGAAGGAGGGCGGTTTGACTTGGAAACGAATTACGCCATCGAAATGCTCCACATTACGAAGCGGTTCCCAGGCATCATCGCCAATGATGACATTACCCTTCAATTGAAAAAGGGTGAGATCCATGCCCTGCTGGGCGAAAACGGCGCGGGCAAGTCCACGCTGATGAGCGTGCTGTTCGGCCTGTATCAGCCGGAGGAGGGAACGATCAAGAAGGACGGCAAGGAGGTCTCTATCAAGGACCCCAATGACGCCAATGACTTGGGGATCGGCATGGTGCACCAGCACTTCAAGCTGGTGGACTGCTTTACGGTGCTGGACAACATCATCATGGGCGTGGAGCCTACGAAGCATGGCTTTCTCCAGAAAAAGGAGGCCCGGGAAAAGGTGCTGGCCCTCAGCGAGAAGTACGGTCTCCATGTGGACCCGGACGCTTTGATCGAGGACATCACCGTGGGTATGCAGCAGCGCACCGAGATCCTGAAAATGCTGTACCGGGACAATGAGATCCTGATCTTCGACGAGCCCACCGCCGTGCTGACGCCTCAGGAGATCGACGAGCTGATGCAGATCATGAAGAATCTGGCGGCGGAGGGGAAGTCCATCCTCTTTATCTCTCACAAGCTGGCGGAGATCATGGCGGTGGCGGACCGCTGCACCGTGCTCCGCAAGGGCAAGTACATCGGCACCGTCAATACGAAAGACACCACCCCGGCGGAGCTGTCTGCCATGATGGTGGGCCGCAACGTCAATTTCCATGTGGAAAAGAAGCCTGCGGAGCCGGGAGACGTGGTGCTGGAGGTCAGGAATATGACCATGGCCTCCAAGGTCCATAAGAACAACGCCGTGAAGAATGTGTCCTTCCAGGTACGGCGGGGCGAGATCGTCTGCATTGCGGGTATCGACGGCAACGGCCAGACGGAATTGGTCTACGGCCTGACCGGTCTGGAACCGCTGGTGTCCGGCGAGCTTTTCCTCTGCGGGCAGGACATCACCCACACCTCCATCCGCAAGCGGAGCACCATGGGCATGAGCCACATCCCTGAGGACCGGCATAAGCACGGTCTGGTGCTGGACTATTCTCTGGAGGACAACATGGTACTCCAGCGGTACTTTGAGCCGGAATTCACCGACAAGGCGGGTTTCCTGCGGCGGAAGAACATCCGCGGCTATGCGGAGCGGCTGATCGAGCAGTATGACGTGCGCTCCGGTCAGGGCCCTGTTACCATTGCCCGCTCCATGTCTGGCGGCAACCAGCAGAAGGCCATCGTGGCCCGGGAGATCGACAAGGATCCGGAGCTGCTGGTGGCAGTCCAGCCCACCCGCGGTCTGGACGTTGGCGCCATTGAGTACATCCACCGTCAGCTGGTCGCCCAGCGGGACGAGGGCAAGGCGGTGCTGCTGGTGAGTCTGGAACTGGACGAGGTCATGGACGTACCCGACCGCATCCTTGTGATGTACGAGGGTGAGATCGTGGGCGAGCTGGACCCGAAAACCACCACCCAGGAGGAGCTGGGCCTCTACATGGCCGGCGCCAAGAGAGACGAGGTGAAGGCATGAAAAAGAATATTTTCAAGAGCAACGGCTTCCAATCGCTGCTGGCCTCTCTTTTGTGCATCGTGCTGGGTCTGTTCCTCGGCTATCTCGTGCTGCTGGTCATCAATCCCGCTGGCGCCGGCGAGGCGATCCTTACTGTGGTCAAAAACTTCCTGACCTATAAAAAGACATCCTCCCAGTTGAAATATCTGGGCAACACGCTGGTCAAAACCGCACCGCTGCTGATGTGCTCGCTGTCCATCCTGTTTGCCTATAAGGTGGGCCTGTTCAACATCGGCGCTGCGGGCCAGTATTGCTTCGGTGTGGCGCTGAGCCTGTACGCGGCGCTGGGTTTGGGCTGGAGCTGGCTGCCCTGCCTGCTGGTGGCTATGGCCGGCGGCGCAGTGCTGGGGGCCATCTCCGGTGTGCTGAAGTCCTATTGCAACGTCAACGAGGTCATCTCCGGCATCATGCTGAACTGGATCGTCCTCTACCTGACCAATATGCTGCTGACCACGGTGAAAGAGGCCGCTAGCCCCTACACCATCGTGCTGGCCAACAACAACCCCTCTGCTGTGCTGCCCTCTCTGGGGCTGGGGGCGCTGTTCAACAAGAATCAGTATGTGGGTCTGGCCATCCCCCTGTCCATTGTGATGGCGATTCTGATCTGGATCGTACTGGATAAGACCAGATTTGGCTATGAGCTGAAGGCTACCGGCTTCAACCGCAACGCCGCCAAATACTGCGGCATGGCGGAAAAGCGGAACGTGATCCTGAGCCTGGTGATCTCCGGTGCGCTGGCCGGCATGGGTGCGGCGCTGCTGTACCTCACCGGCTACGAGCAGTGGCAGTGCTCTACCTCCTCCGTTCCCGCCATGGGCTTCAACGGCATTGCCGCCGCCTTCTTAGGGGGACTGAATCCTCTGGGCACGATGCTGGCATCCTTCTTCATCCAGCACATCACCGCCGGAGGCGCGTATGTGGATAAGTCCATGTACTGCGCCCAGATCTCCGATCTGATCTCGTCCATCATCATTTATCTCTGCGGCTTCGTGCTGTTCATGAAGCATGTGATGAACAGCTCCATTGCCAAACGGGAGGAAAAGGCGGCTCTGAAGGCCAAGGCTGCCGCGGAACAAGATGCGGCCAACGGGAAAGGAGGCGATCAGGCATGAGTTTGCTGCTGCAATATACCCTGATCTTTGCCTCCGTGCTGATCCTGGTGGCTCTGGGCGGCTGCTTCTCCGAGCACTCCGGCGTGATCAATCTGGGTCTGGAGGGCATCATGATCATGGGCGCTCTGGGCGGTGCCCTGACGATGCGCTATCTGGGAGAGAACAGCTCTCATTTTGTGACGATCCTGGCAGTGGTGCTGGTTTCCGCCGCGGTGGGCATGGTGTATTCCTGCCTGCTGGCTGTGGCCTGTATCAACTTCAAGGCAGATCAGACGTTGGTAGGCACAGCTTTGAACCTGCTGGGCACCGCTGGGGCCACCGTCATTGTCAAGGCCATCAACACTGCGGCCAATCCCGATGACGTGTCCTCCATCATTCAGTACGCCGGTGCCAAAAAGGCATTTACCGTGAACATCGGCTCCTTTGAGTTCAGCTGGTTCATGCTCATTACGGCGCTTTTGCTGGTAGCCTCCTATGTGCTGCTGTACAAGACACGGTTCGGCCTGCGGCTCATGGCCTGCGGCGAGCATCCTCAGGCGGCGGACAGCGTGGGTATCAACGTCTATAAAATGCGCTGGGCCGGTGTGCTGATCTCCGGTTTCTTGGGCGGCTTGGGCGGCATCGTGTTCATCACCGCCGGTGTGTCCGAGTGGCGGTTTGAGTACGGCGTGGCTGGCTTTGGCTTCCTGTCTCTGGCGGTGATGATCTTCGGCCAGTGGAAGCCCCAGCGCATCGCGCTGGCAGCGTTGCTGTTCGGCTTTTTCCGGGCCTTGGGCAACGTCTACACCGGCTTTGCCTTCCTGAAGGTCATGAACCTTCCCAGTTCCGTTTACAATATGCTGCCCTACATCATCTCCCTGATCGTGCTGGCCTTTACCTCCAAGAATTCCCGCGCGCCCAAGGCGGAGGGTATTCCCTACGACAAGGGTCAGCGATAACCGAATCGACTGTTTGTGCTTCAAAAAGCGTCTTTCCGCATTGCGGAAAGGCGCTTTTTCTCTGCTTTTTTTCGGCAGAGAAGTGATTTGCGGAACGATTTGACATGGATTTTACATGGTTTGTCTTTTGTCCTTTACATACAGCCGGTACACTGACAATGTGAAAAGGGGAAAACCCAAATATCAAATAAAAAAGGAAGACAAACATGAAAAAGACACTTGCATTGATTTTGACCCTGGCCTTGAGCCTGGCGGCCCTCACCGGCTGCGGCTCCAAGACGGAAACGCCCGCCGATACCAACACGGACAGCAGCGCGCAGACGGAGGCTCCCGCCGCCCTCTCCGGCAGCGTGTCCACCAACGGCTCCACCTCTATGGAAAAGGTCATCGGCGCTCTGAGTGAGCAGTTCATGGCCGACAACAGCGGCGTCACCGTCACCTATGATCCTACCGGCTCCGGCGCAGGCATTGAGGCTGCCAGCAACGGCAGCGCCGACATCGGCCTTGCCTCCCGCGCCCTGAAGGACGAGGAGAAGGCCGGCGGTCTGACCGAGACCATCGTGGCGCTGGACGGCATCGCTGTCATCGTCAATGCCGACAGCAAGGTGGCGGATCTGACAGTGGAGCAGATCGGCAAGATCTTCACCGGTGAGATCACCGACTGGAGCGAGGTGGGCGGCGACGCCGGTACCATCTCCTGCATCGGCCGTGAGGCGGGCAGCGGCACCCGGGACGGCTTCGAGTCCATCACCGGCACCAAGGATGCCTGCAAGCTGGATCAGGAGCTGACCTCCACCGGCGGCGTCATCGAGGCGGTTGCCGGCAACCCCAACGCCATCGGTTACGCATCCCTCTCCGCTGTGGAGGGTAAGAACACCGTCAAGGCCGTCACCGTAGGCGGCGTGGCCTGCACGGAAGCCACCGTTCTGGACGGCAGCTACGCCATTCAGCGGCCCTTCGTGCTGGTGACCAAGACCGGCGAGAACCTGTCTCCCGCAGCCCAGGCATTCTTCGACTACGCTACCTCTTCCGCTGCCAGCCAGCTGATCAAGGCTGCTGGTGCGGTGCCTGTCGCGAAATAAATTCAGCGACAGGCATGGATTTCAGCAAAGGCTGAAATCCGGGCGATTAAAAAAGTGCAGGGAACCCTTCCTGGGTTCCCCGCACACACCCCTTCTTCCCGCAGCATGACAAGTCCGCCTCCATCCATAGCTGTGGGTGGAGGCTGTTCCCGTGAAAAACAAGAAAGGAGCCTAGCATGGACTCTGACGTAATTTTGACCGCCGTCAACGCGGTGGAAAGTATTACAAATCCCCCGCATACACCGGAGCGGAGCAGCTACCGCGCCCGCAAAACCGTGGAACAGATCATCCATTTGATTTTTTTGCTGTGCGGCATCGTGGCGGTGGCCTTTGTGCTGCTCATCAGCATTTATCTGATTCTCTCCGGTCTGCCCGCCATTCGGCAGATCGGCCTGTTTCAATTCCTGTTGGGCAAGGTCTGGGACCCCACCAACACCACCACCGGCGCACAGTACGGAATTCTGCCCTTTATCCTGACCTCTGTTTACGGCACTGCCGGTGCCATTGTCATCGGCGTTCCTGTGGGACTGCTGACTGCTGTATTTCTGGCGAAGGTGGCCCCACCGAAGCTGGCGGCGGTGATCCGCACGGCGGTACAGCTGTTAGCGGGCATCCCGTCGGTGGTGTACGGTCTGGTGGGCATGATCGTGCTGGTGCCGGCCATCCGGAACCTGTTCCACCTCAGCTCCGGCGCCTGCCTGCTGGCCGCTATGATCGTGCTGGCTATTATGATCCTGCCCTCCATCATCAACGTGTCGGAAACGGCGCTCCGGGCCGTTCCAAAGGAGTACGAGGAGGCCAGTCTCGCCTTAGGCGCGGCGGAGATGGAGACCTATTTCCGGGTCAGCGTCCACGCCGCCCGCAGCGGCATCGCGGCGGCGGTGGTGCTGGGCGTGGGCCGGGCCATCGGTGAGGCGATGGCCATCATTCTGGTGGCGGGCAACGTGTCCAATATGCCGGGGCTGTTTACGCCGGTGCGCTTTCTCACCACCGGCATTATCTCCGGCATGGCCTACGCCAGTGTAGGAAGCCTGTATCAGCAGGCGCTTTATTCCATCGGCCTGGTGCTGTTCCTCTTTATCATGCTCATCAATGTGTTTCTGAACGTGTGCGTTAAGAACCGGAAGGAGGGCTGACATGAACGGACAAACCTTATCCCTTCGCCGCCGGGTCTACAACCGGGGGATGCGTGCGCTGGTGTGGCTATGCGCCGGACTGACCTGCGCGCTGCTGGTGTTTTTGATCGGCTACATTTTCTGCCGGGGGATCCCGGGGCTGACCTGGGAGCTGCTGTCCGGCCAGACCAGCTATATTAAGAATACGATCGGTATTTTACCAAACATTCTCAACACTCTGTATATCATTTTGGCGGCCATGGTCATCGTTCTGCCCTTGGGCGTGGGGGCCGCCATCTATCTGACGGAGTACGCGGAAAACCGGCGGCTGGTGAGCCTCATTGAGTTCGCTGCCGAGACCCTGACGGGGATCCCCTCCATTATTTTCGGTCTGGTAGGGATGCTGTTTTTCGTGCAGAAAATGAATTTGCAGGCAGGCGTGCTGGCGGGTGGACTGACTCTGGTGGTGATGATTCTACCTACCATTCTTCGCACCACTCAGGAGAGCCTGAAAACCGTACCCCAGTCCTACCGGGAGGGAGCATTGGGGCTGGGGGCCGGAAAGTGGCGCATGGTCCGTACCGTGGTGCTGTCCAACGCCATCGACGGCATCGTCACCGGCTGCATTTTGGCCGTCGGCCGCATCGTGGGGGAAAGCGCGGCGCTGCTGTACACCGCCGGGTTTGGTCTGGTGCTCAACGATTTCTTCACGGCCCTTCATTCCTCCTCCGCCACGCTGACGGTGGCCTTGTACGTCTACGCCAACGAACGGGGCGAGACGGCGGTGGCCTTCTCCATCGCCACCATTCTGATGCTGTTGACCCTGCTCATCAACCTCTCCGCCGTGTTTCTGGGGCGGAAGCTGAAAAAGAATTGAGGAGACCCTATGGAACCGATTTTGGAAGCAAAAAAACTGAATCTCTGGTATGGCCCCAACCATGCCCTCCACGATGTATCCATCGCCATTCCCGAACACGAGATCACCGCCTTCATCGGTCCCTCCGGCTGCGGCAAGTCTACCTTCCTGCGGACGCTGAACCGGATGAACGACCTGATCCCCTCGGTGAAGATCACCGGCGAGGTGGATTTCCACGGACAGGACCTCTACGGCAGCTCTGTGGACCCCACATGGCTCCGCAAGCAGATCGGCATGGTGTTTCAGAAGGCCAACCCATTCCCTATGAGCATTTACGATAACGTGGCCTACGGCCCCCGGACCCACGGCATCCGAAACCGGGTGAAGCTGGACGAGATTGTGGAGAACTCTCTGCGTTCCGCCGCTATCTGGGACGAGGTAAAGGACCGGCTGAAGAAAAGCGCCTTGGGGCTTTCCGGCGGTCAGCAGCAGCGGCTGTGCATCGCCCGGGCTTTGGCGGTGGAGCCGGAGGTGCTGCTGATGGACGAATCCACCAGCGCTCTGGATCCCATCTCCACCTCTAAAATTGAGGATCTGGCGGCGGAGCTGAAAAGCCAGTACACCGTGGTCATGGTGACCCACAATATGCAGCAGGCCGCCCGTATTTCCGACAACACCGCCTTTTTCCTGCTGGGGGAGCTGGTGGAGTTCGGCAAGACAGAGCAGCTGTTTTCCACCCCCGCCGACAAACGGACGGAGGATTACATCACCGGGAGGTTTGGGTAAGATGCGCAGTAAATTCGACGAACAGCTTTTGCAGCTCAACCACGAGATGATCGAGATGGGGGCGCTGTGCGAGGAGGTCATCGCCCTGTCCTCTCAGGCGCTGACGGAGGGGGACACGGCGCTGGCCTCCAAGGTAGCTCCTCTGGACAGCGAGATCGACCACAAGGAGCGGGAGATCGAAAACCTCTGCCTGAAGCTGCTTTTGCGGCAGCAGCCGGTGGCCCGGGATCTGCGGCAGATCTCCGCCGCATTGAAGATGATCACCGACATGGAGCGCATCGGCGATCAGGCGGAGGACATCGCAGAGATCGTAGCCTTTTTAGACGGGAGGCAGGCGGAAAACGACGCCCTTTTGAAGGAAATGGCGAAGGCGGTCATACAAATGGTGACGGAAAGTGTGGACGCCTATGTGAAATGTGATATAATGTTGGCGAAAAAGGTCATCGCGGCGGATGACGTTGTGGACGAGCAGTTTGCCCGGGTCAAGCAGAGCCTGATCGGAAAGATCGCGGCGGACCCGGCAGACGGCGAATACGCCCTGGACCTGCTGATGATCGCCAAGTACTACGAGCGCATCGGCGATCACGCCACGAACATTGCCGAGTGGGTCATTTACTCCGTGACCGGGACCCACAAGGACGAAATCACACTGACATAAGGAGATTGCTATGATCTGGTGCGTGGAGGACGACGCCAGTATCCGGGATATTGAGCTGTACGCCCTGACATCCACCGGCTTTGAGGCCAGAGGCTTTGACGATGGAGCATCCTTCTGGGAGGCGCTGCAGACGGAAACGCCGGAGCTGGTGCTGCTGGACGTGATGCTGCCGGGGGAGGACGGTGTGTCTCTGCTGAAAAAGATGAAGGCCGCACCGGCCTTGCGGGACATCCCCGTCATCATGGCCACGGCCAAGGGCGCGGAATATGACAAAATTCAAAGTCTGGACTTAGGGGCCGACGACTATCTGGTGAAGCCCTTCGGCGTCATGGAGATGGTTTCCCGGGTGAAGGCGGTGCTGCGGCGGTGTCATCCCGCCGATACGGGCCATGTGCTCTCTGCCGGGGGCCTTTCTATGGACCTGGACTGCCGCACCGTGACGGCGGACGGCCAGCGGCTCCAGCTCACTTATAAGGAGTTTGAGCTTTTGCGGCTGTTTCTGTCCCATCCGGGAATGGCATTCACCAGAGAACAGCTATTCACACAGGTGTGGAATATGGAGTACATGGATGACAGCCGCACACTGGATATGCACATCCGCACCCTGCGGCAGAAGTTAGGGGCCTACGGCAAGCTGATCGAGACCGTTCGGAACGTGGGCTACCGTATGGAGATCGGCCTATGACCGGGAAGATCTTTCGTTCAACTCTGGCGGCGTCACTGACGGTGCTGCTGGCATCGCTGCTGGTGATCACCGGCTGCCTTTACACCTATTTCGCCACGGTGCGGGAACAGCAGCTTCAGACAGAACTGACACTGGCTGCGGCGGCGGTGGAAGCGGACGGCGCGGACTATCTGGCCCGCGTCCGGGACACGGCGGAGCGGCTGACCTGGGTGGCATCGGACGGCACAGTGCTGTATGACACCCGAACGGATACGCAGCCCATGGAAAATCATGGCCAGCGGGAGGAGATCCGGGAGGCGCTCACCGGCGGCAGCGGCAGCAGCGCCCGCTATTCCGAGACGCTGACGGAAAAGATGCTCTATCAGGCGGTGCGCCTGACGGACGGCTCTGTGCTCCGCATTTCCGGCAGTCAGAAAACGGTATGGATGCTGGTTCTTGGGATGCTCCACGCCGTCATCGTGGTGGCACTGTTGGCGGTGGGACTTTCCGCACTCTTGGCGAGCCGGGCGGCCCGACGGGTGGTGGAGCCGCTGAACCGGCTGGATCTGGAGCACCCGCTGGACAACAACGCCTATGAGGAGCTGTCTCCGCTGTTGGGGCGGGTCTACGCCCAGCAGCAGGAGATCCGCCACCGGACCAGAGACCTCCGGCAGCGGCAGGACGAATTTGAACAGATCACCGGCAGTATGCGGGAAGGTCTGGTGCTGCTGGACCACGGCGGGCGCATCCTCAGCATCAATCCGGCGGCCCAAGCACTGTTTCATGCGGACGGTACCTGCGTAGGACAGGATTTCTTGACAGTGGACCGCCATCCGGACCTGACCGCCGCCATCCATGCTGCCGCCGAGACCGGGCACAGTCAGCTGCGGGCAGAGCGGCGAGGCCGGGAATACCAGCTTGATTTCAGCCGTATCGAATCCAACGGCAAGGTGCTGGGTACGGTTTTGCTGGCCTTTGATGTGACGGAGCAGGCGGAAGCCGAGCGGATGCGGCGGGAGTTCACCGCCAACGTGTCTCACGAACTGAAAACGCCCTTGCAGTCCATTATCGGCAGCGCGGAATTGCTGGAAAACGGTCTGGTGAAGCCGGAGGACCAGCTCCGGTTCCTGAGCCGCATCCATCAGGAGGCGGACCGGCTGGTGGCGCTGATCAACGATATTCTCCGCCTGTCCCAGTTGGACGAGGGCGGTGCGTTGCCCCATGAGCAGGTATCCGTTTTGGAGTTGGCGCAGGAGGCGGCCCGCTCTCTGACAGCACAGGCGGCGGCACAAGCGGTGCACATTTCCGTGACCGGCATCGCCGGAACGGTTTTCGGCGTTCGGCGACTGCTGTACGAGATCGCCCGAAACCTCTGCGAGAACGCCGTGAAGTACAACGTCCCCGGCGGAAGCGTCACCGTAGAGGTGGCGGAAACGGATCGGGACGTGACCCTCTTGGTTCGGGATACCGGCATCGGCATCCCGGAGGGGGATCAGAGCCGGGTCTTTGAGCGGTTTTACCGGGTGGATAAGAGCCATTCCCGGGCCATTGGTGGCACGGGGCTGGGGCTGTCCATCGTGAAACACGCCGTAGCGTATCACCACGGTACCCTCCGGCTGGAAAGCCAGCCGGGGAAGGGAACCGTGATCACGGTGACGCTGCCCAAGGAGCCAACAGAATGAACTTCGGAAAACCGTGGGTCCTCCCACGGTTTTTCTTTTCAAACGGCCGCTTTCCGTGTATACTGGAACAAAAAACGAACGAGGTAGAGGATTATGCCGATTTTTGATACCCATGCCCATTATGACGCGGACCGCTTTGACAGCGACCGGGATGCGCTCCTTTCCGCCATGCCGGGGGTCGGCGTGGGGCTGGTGCTGGACCCGGGATGCGACCTGCCCTCCTCCCGTGCGGCGGCAGAGCTGGCGGAACGGTACCCGCATGTGTACGCCGCCGTGGGCGTCCATCCGGAGGACTGCGACGGCTTTCAGGACAGCGACCTGACGGAGCTGCGGCAGCTTTTGGAGCGGCCCAAGGTGGTGGCCATCGGGGAGATCGGACTGGACTACTACTGGGAGGACAATCCGCCCAGAGCGTTTCAGCAGACGGTATTCCGCAAGCAGCTGGCACTGGCGGCGGAGCTGGATTTGCCGGTGATCGTCCATGATCGGGAGGCCCACGGGGACTGTCTTGCCATCATCAAGGAATTTCCCACCGTCACCGGCGTGTTCCACTGCTTTTCCGGCTCACCAGAGATGGCGGCGGAGCTGCTGAAGCGGGGTTGGTATCTGGGCTTCGACGGGCCCATCACCTACAAAAACGCAAAGCGGGCCCCGGAGGTGGCGGCCATCACGCCCCTGGACCGGATGGTGGTGGAGACGGACGCTCCCTATATGGCTCCGGTACCCATGCGGGGCAAGCGGAATGACAGCCGCTATCTCCCCTATGTGATCGAAAAGCTGGCGGAGTGGAAGGGCGTGACGGCGGAGGAAATGACCCGCGTGACGTGGGAAAACGGCAGACGGCTGTTCCGAATTTGAGATAAAAACACTCCCGCACCGAAAAGGTGCGGGAGCGTTTCTTATGTATGCAGCAAAACGGATTTCACGATGATGCTGACGCCGCCCAGCAGGAAAAACACGATGGACAGCTTTTGCAGACGCTCTCCGCTGATGTGAGGGGAGAGGAGCCGGGCCAGCCGGGCGGCGCAGAAGGCGGCGGCCAGCGAGATAAGGCTGAAGCACAGGGAGGAGCGGTTCAGGAGCCCGGTGCAGAGATACAGCCCGGTGCGGAACAGGTTTTCACCCAGAAAGAGGAAGCAAATGCTGCCCTTGAATTCATCGTAATCCTTGGCAGTGCGTTGAAGGTAGGCTACCAGAAACATATTGATGCCGAACAGCCCCGCGCACATACCGGAGAAGAAGGCCACCAGATACCGCAGCCACGGGATCTCCCGACGGTCCGGGCGGATGGGGCGCAGCCGGCGAGTGGCCATTTCCAGTCCCAGAAATACCACAACGCCGCCCAAAACCGTTTTGATAATCCAAGGCAGGGAGAAGCGCAGCAGCCAGGTCCCGGGGACCACCCCGGCCACCATGGCCAGCAGCAGGGGAAGGATGGCCCGCCAGCGGAAGTTGTTCCGGTTTTGCCAGGTGATCCGGCCGTTGATGACCAGATCCGGCAGCAGACTGCCCGGTGTGATCAGGGTGTTGTCCAGCCGCATGGCCAGCAGCGGCGCGGAGATCAGGGGATTCCCGAACCCAATGAGCCACTTGAGGGTGTACGCCGCCAACTGGACGAGAAAAATAAACAGGATCATGCTTCCGGTGTAGTTCATGAGATCCCCTCCCACGCGAAGTTCTGTGTACGTTCCCAACTATACCACATCGTATCGGAGAAAAAAAGCTTTTTTCTCATTTCCGCGCCGCTGACAGTGGAAAATTGCCGGGTTTGGTATAGCCTTTGGATTTTTTGACCATACTCCTTCCGTACCTATGAACAGGAAGGGAGGTATTGTATGGAAAACAAGGTGAAAAACGTACTTTCGGGCATTGGCTTCTACGGCACGCTGGCGGTGTGCCTGCTGGTGGTGGGGGTGTGCGGCTGGGTCCTGCTGCAGGACCGGGAGGACCCGCTGCCCCAGCAGGCGGTGACGCCTCAGGTCCCCGTGTCGCAGCCGGTGGAAATGCCGGAGGTGCGGCTTCCGACAGTGGAGACTTTGGAGCCGGCGCCGGTGCCGGTCCCGCCAAAGGAAACCAAGGAGCTGCCGGAGGTGGAGGTGGATCACACGCCTGTGGCGGCGGAAGCACCCCGTCTGGTGGTGGCCCCGCTCCGAGGGGATGTGCTGACGGCTTTTTCCATGGAGGAGCTGGTATACAGTCCTACTTTGGGAGATTGGCGTACCCACAACGGCGTGGACATCGCCGCTCAGCAGGGAACCACGGTACTGGCGGCCTCCGCAGGGGCGGTGCTGTCGGTGACGGACGATCCCCTGATGGGCACCACCGTGGTGCTGGAGCATGACAACGGCTATCAGACCACCTATGCCAATCTCCAGGCCAAGCCCAACGTGGAGGCCGGGGACCCGGTGTCCGCCGGGCAGATCATCGGCGCGGTGGGGACCACCGCGGCGGCGGAGTCCGGACAGCCCCATCTGCACTTCGCCGTCACCAAGGACGGCAAGGCCGTAGACCCCAACGAATATTTGAGCGGTTGAGCGGAACAAGGCCCCGGATTTCCGGGGCCTGCCGCTTTTTTTAACCGTTTTCCCGGGGAAAGTTACATCAATTCGGATTTTTTCGAAAAAATTCAATATTTTCCTTGACATTTGCTGTATTTCGGATATAATGATAAGGCTTGCAATATGTAAGTAAATCCTTGCCCTCATCTGAGAATGAGGGCCATTTGTCCAAAAGGAGGTGCAAATATGGCAAAGATTACTGCCAATTACGAGGTCGTCTATGTGCTCGACCCTGCACAGGGTGAGGAGGCTATCGCCGCTCAGGTTGCGAACTTCAAGTCCCTGGCCGAGCAGAACGGCTCTGACGTCGTGGTTGAGGAGTGGGGCAACCGCAAGCTGGCTTATCCCATCAACTACAAGACCGAGGGCTACTATGTGCTCATGACCTTCGTCAGCGGCCCGGCATTCCCCCGCGAGCTGGATCGTAAGCTGCGAATCGCCGAAGGCGTCATGCGTTCCCTGATCGTCTGCAAGGGCGAGTAAAGGAGCAGCACATGCTGAATCGAATCATTCTCATGGGTCGCCTGACCCGTGACCCCGAGCTCCGGCGCACCGGCAGCGGTACGGCGGTGACGTCCTTCTCTCTGGCTGTTGACCGGGACTTCAAGTCCCAGTCCGGCGAAAAGGAAACGGACTTCATTGACATCGTGGCCTGGCGCAACACCGCCGAATTTGTGAGCAAGTACTTCACCAAGGGCCGCATGGCCGTGGTGGAGGGCCGCCTGCAGATCCGGGACTGGACCGACAAGGACGGCGGCAAGCGCCGCAGTGCCGAGGTCGTGGCCGACAATGTGTATTTCGGGGATTCCAAGCGCGACGGCGGCGACAATTCCGGCTACAACCCCGGTTATGCTCCCGCCCCCGCTTCCCACAGCGCCGCTCCCAGCAATTTCAGCGCCAGCGGCTCTGACTTCGCCGAGATCGGCGAGGATGACGGCGAACTGCCGTTCTGATATTACTATAAGGAGGAAGCAATCATGGCTTTCGATCGTGAAGCTCGTCCCGCCCGTCCCGCACGCGGCAACAAGCGCCGTAAGGTCTGCCAGTTCTGCGCCGAGAAGTGCGAGTGCATTGATTATAAGGACGCCGCCAAGCTGCGTCGTTTCATTTCTGAGCGTTCCAAGATCCTGCCCCGTCGGACCACCGGCACCTGCGCCATGCATCAGCGTGAGCTGACTGAGGCCATCAAGCGTGCCCGTCAGATCGCTCTGCTGCCCTACGTCACCGACTAAAAGCGGCTGAATCGAATCAATCGACTGAAAAAGTCCCGAAGGTTTTCCTTCGGGGCTTTTTTTGTCATGTTTTGAGGGAAATGAAAAGTGTTGCAGCAATTTTGCACCAACGCTGCACGGCTTCGTGCGATCTTTTTCCGCGGGCGGGGGAGGCGAATATGGCAGATGCAATTCGTTACGACTGCATAACAAGGAGGAATCGCATGGAAAACACAAGCAATTACGGCCTGAAGCGCTGGGACCCGGAGGACCGCATCCTGCACACGGAGTTCAACGACAACTGGGACAAGATCGACACGGCGCTGAAAAGCAACGCCGACGGCGTGGCGGCGCTGCAAACGGCGCTGGCCAGCTGCGGAAACTGCAAGATCGTATACGGCACATACACAGGAAGCGGCAAATCCGGCAGCGCGAATCCCAACAAGCTGACCTTTGACGGAAAGCCCGTGCTGGTCATTGTACAGGAGGAAAAGCAAACCGCTGATATGGATATAAATCTCCGTATGCTGCGGCCCTGTACTTGGGCACAAGGCGCAGCAACCAACGACAACTGGGTGAACGCTGTCACTTGGGGTGCAGCACAGGTACAATGGTATAGCCGGAACGACTACGCGCCGACACAATTTAACGAAACCGGTAAAAAATACTACTATCTGGCTTTAATTGATGCGGCTGTTTGAAAAGAGAAGCCCCCGGACTTTCGTCCGGGGGCTTCTCTTTAGTTGGAATCGCTAATATCTAATCTAAATTAGAATGCGAAACCCTTGACAGCGGTAGTAGCAGAAGCCACAACCTTGCCGTCCTTGTCCAGAATGCGAATCACAGCATAGTAGTCGCCGTTCTGAGCGATGGCAGAAGAAATCTCAGAATGATCGTCCTTGTTACCGCTGACGCCGGTAACAGAATCCTTCAGATACTCCTTGGTGCCGTCAACCAGATAGAAGTCAACAACGTACTTGGAGCCTGCATATGCATTGTTATCGGTCCAAGTGGCAACCAGCTTGCCGGAAGCATCCTTGGAGATAGCGGCCTCGGTGATCTTGCCGGTGGTGTTGTCCTTGATGTGGCCGTCCTTGGCAACCTTGTCAACCAGAACAACACTGGACACAATGCCGTCCTTGAACATCAGGTAGATCTCGCCCTCGAAGGTTGCGAACTTATCCTTGGTGTCATAGGTCTCCATGGAGCGGACAGCCTTCTCAACGGTGGTGTACTCGACGGTATCGTCGATCTCCCAGTTACCCTTGCTGTCCTTGTTCAGCTCAACGATGACAGCGGGGCACTTGTCGGCCAGAGCGAAGCCGCGCTTTGCGGTCTGATCGGTGATCCACAGGGTGTCCTTCTCAACCTGAACCTTCTCAGAAGTGAACTCACCCTTATTGGTAATGATGTTCAGATCATCGGGCTTCTGGTTATTGTACTTGGACAGCAGGATGTAGTCGTTATCAATGCCTTCCTTCAGCTTATCGGCGTCAACGGCATAACCGTCCTTATCGTAGGACAGCTTGAACATGCCGCCCTCAACGCCCATGGTGTCCAGAACGGTATCCTTGAAGGGCAGGTCGGACTTGAAGGTAACAGTGGTCTTCACGCCGTCGATGACAGCGTCCATCTCCCAATAGTAGACGTCCTCGGACTTGTTGTAGCGCTCGTAGTTGGGCTCGTCATACAGGTAAGCATAACGATCGCTGACGGAACCGTCATCGCCCACCACGATGGAAGCGCGGGCATAAGCCTTGTTCTTCTCGTAGACGGTGTAGATGCCATAGGTCACGTCCGTAGCGTTGGGCAGCTCAGCCTCAGTCTTGGCCTTGGCCTTATCCCAGACGTTGATGCTGACGTTCTTCACGCCCTTGACAACGCTCTCGACCTTGTCAACAGCAACCTTGTCATTCACATCATCAATGCTGACGGTGATGTAGTTGGTGTCGGCATTGCCGTAGTAGTAATTGCTATCAGCCTTCTGAGTAGCGGTGTTAAAGCCCTTCTGGCTGACGTGCTTGGAGTCGATCTTATCGGTGTCGGTGTCGTGGATCTGAGTGGCAGCCAGAGTCAGCTCGTAGGAGTCGTTCTTCACGGTGTACTCATACCAGCGGTTCTCGTTGGTCTTGCCCTTCTCGCCCGCAGTCCAATCGGTGACAACGTCATCATCGGACTTCTTCAGGTTGACCTCGATGTCCTTGGTGGTGCCGTCCTCGAAGATGGCGGTGGCCTTGGCGGTGCGGTTGGTCATCCACTTGCTGGTGACCTCATAGGAGGTGATGAAGACGTACTCCACGTCATCCTCAACCTGCTCAATGCCGATCAGGTAGCCGTACTGATCCAGATACAGATCGAAGGTCTTGTCGTCCAGGTTCTTGTTGTCGTAATTGTTCAACTCATCAATGCCGAAGGAGCCATCCAGCTTGCCGGTAGCGGCGTAGCTGTACTTCTGGCCGGCGTTGACATAATCCTGCTTGGAGAACTCGTCAATCTCGGTGCCCTTCACGGTCTCGGCAGGAGTGATGGTCTTGACCTCGCCGTTAGCGATGGTCAGCAGGACCATATCGCCGTCCTTGTAGTCCTTGATGGAAGCGATGTCGTCCAGCTCGACGGCCTCAACAGCCTTGACGAGCTTCTTGGTCAGCTTCACATCGCCGTAACCATAGATCTCGTTGAACTTCAGGGTTTCCTTCTTCTCGTTGTAATCGTCGGTCTTAGCCAGATAGGTGTTGATCTCAACGATAGTCAGAGCCTCGTCGTCGTTGTCCACGAAGATCTGGGTCAGAACGCCGTTGCCGGAATCGCCCATCTTGTCGTCGTTCTTCTTGGCAATGTAGGAGGACTGAGTCTTGACAGCATCCTTCTCCAGCTTCACGCCGTCGACATAGTAGGTCAGATCATAGTCAGCAGCCACGGAGCCGATGTCGGAATAGACATTGCCGCCCTTGACCTTGGTGGTGTACTCAGAGACCAGCAGGTCATAGTTGACATAGGTGCCGACGTCCTTCTTGTCATAGGTCCACTTGCTGGCGGGCCGGCCGAAGTCGTCGGTGTCATCGGTGCGGGTCAGCTTCTCGAAGTACTGCTCGCCGAACTGGACATAGCCGTCCTTCTTGATCTTGCCGTCGTTCAGGGTGCCCTTGTTCCAGGTCAGGTCCTTACGGACGCCGGAGATGGCAACAGCGGAGCTGCCCTCGCCGACAACGATGCGGTTGTCATACTCGACCATGGTAGCCTTCAGGGTGTTGAAGGCATACAGGCAAGCCTCTTCACGGGTCACAGCCTTGACGCCGTTGAAGCTGCCCTTCAGGCTGTTGTTCAGGCCGGCGTTGATGGCCTGCTTGGCAACAGCGATGGACCAGTTGGCGCCGGTGTAGCCCTCGATGGCAGAGTCATAGCCCAGAGCGCCCAGCAGCATCTTCATGAAAGCATAGCCGGTCAGGGTGTTGCCGGGCTTGAAGGTGCCGTCAGCGTAACCGGAGATGATGCCTTCCTTCTGGCAGTAAGCGATGTAGCCAGCGAAGGTGCTGTTGGTGGGAACGTCCTTGTAAGGAGCGGCGTCAGCCACCAGAGCAGAGGCGGTGGTGGGGCCAAGGATCAGGTTGCAGATGATCTTGGCGGCAGCGCCACGGGTCAGGGTGTTGGTGGGACGGAAGTCACCTTCGGCATAGCCGTCGATGACCTTTGCGGCGGACATCACGGCAACGGCTTCATCATAAGTGATCTTGTCGTTGTCGGTGAAGTCCTTGGCACCAGCGCTGACGGTGACCAGAGACATGGTCATCACCAGAGCCAGTACCAGAGAAAGGAACTTCTTCATGGGATTTCCTCCTTGATAAAATGTCGAAACATTCCCTTGGATCTCCCCGCCCCCGGTTCCGGGTTTCGTGTCGGGGCTAGCCGAACCTGCGATGTGCAGGCCTACACCAAGCACGGAGCTTGGAGGCAGTTTGCCCGCGGTTCTGTTTCGCAAGCCTAATGTAACAGGCCCCGGCCGGGATGTAAATAGATTCGCCCGGTTCGTAATGCAGATGTAAAAAAGTGCGGAAATAACGTAATTTCCGCACTTTTTGTTGTTTGCAAACGTGGCAATATTCAGTTCGTTTCAAGGGGCTTTTCCTTGGGGGGCAGGGCGTACCGCTTGCCGGTGAGGAGGAGCTCGCCCCGGTCTGCCATGCGCCGCAGCAGCGCCGTACACTGGGCGGGGGGCAGATTCAGAAGCTCCGCCAGCTCCTTCCGAACGGCGGTGCCGTGAGCGGCGAGGTAGGCCGTCACCGCGGCGGACTGGTCCTCCGGCAGGACCACGGCCCCCGCCGGGTAGTAGCACCCGCCTATACGGACCACGGCTCCGTCCTGACGGAGCTGGTTCAGCAGCTTCAGCGCGGCGCTTTTGGACACGCCCAGTAGGTCCATGACCTCCTCGCGGGTCATGGAGCCGACTGCGGAGAGACGGGCCAGCACGGTCTGACGTTGGCTGCCCCGGCGGCTGAGGCGGCTCAGATCCCCTAAGCTGAGCTGTTCCAGCCCGCCCCGGATCAGGGCAGTGCGGATCACGGTGGAGAGGCGGGCCAGGTCCATGGGCTTTCCGGTGCCGGGGGTCAGGAGGACACGGTCCTGAGCGGGGTCCTTGCGGTGGTCGCAGACATCTCCCAGCAGGCGGCTGAGGCGGCTGCCCATGGGGATTTCCCGGTCCGGCAGGCGCAGGAGACCCCGGTCCAGATCCACCTGCGACCATGTGAGATTCAGAATTTCTCCCGGCTGCATCTGAAGCTTCCAGCCCATCCAGAGAGCCAGTCCTACCACGGAGCTGCCCTCCTGCTGAACGATCCGCCAGAGGAGATATTCGCTGTCCGGCGGCAGCTCCGGCGCGGCGTCCCGGTGGTCTTGGAAGTATTGGGAAAAGGAACCCCGGAGGGTGGAGACCGCCATGCCGCTGACCCGGGCGGCGTAGGTCCAGTCATGAGTCTGAAGCTGGCGGATGACGAAGTCCTGACGGAGATCCTTGAGACTGACCTTCTGGCCCTCGGTGTCCAGCGCGGTCCGGGCCAGCCGGGAGACGGACTCCGGCGGCATGGGCCGCTGATATCGGTCGGAAATGATGACATGGGGGTCCCGCTGGGCGTACAGGCGATAGCGCTCCCGGAGGCAGTCCTCCGCGGAGGGGGCCAGCGGGACGGTCCGATCCGGAAGGGTCAGGGCATTGCCCTCAAACTGCACCTGATCCCAGGTGAGGGCGGCGATCTCCTCCCGGCTCAGGCCCTCCAGCCACGCCAGACGGAGAATGGCCCCTTCCGGGCTGTACGGGAACTGAGTCAGTATCCGCTCCATAGCAGCCGGGTCCGGCCGTTTGAATGTATACCCCATTCCGGGACCTCCCCTTCTCCGCCGGGAGTCCCGGCGGGAAAAATCAAGGCCGATGGGGCGTATACAAAATAACCCTTTTGTAAATATTCGCCCTCTGACGAGGGCCGCAGGCCGCCCACGGAACCAAACGAATCGGGGTGGAAGCGAAAAAAGCCGCACTGAATGAGATCGGTTTTAAAAGTTTCAGAACCGATCTCATTCAGTGCGTTCAAAGCGGGATTTCCCTTGCTTTTTCCGCTGCTTTTCAGTAAAATTAGGTTGTCGATGTGGGGCGGCGCTTTTCTTTTGGCGCTGCGCAGATAACAAAAGGGTTATTTTGTCTAACAGAGCAGCCCCAGACGTTCCAGCCGCCGCAGATGCTCCGTGCCGGTGGTCAGCAGGTAGATCCGTGTGGTCTCGATGGAACTGTGGCCCAGAATATCCGCCAGCTTCACTACGTCCTGACAGGCCCGGTAAAAGGTCCGGGCGAACAGGTGCCGCAGATTGTGGGGGAAGACCTTATCCGCCGCCACGCCGACAGCGCAGCACAGCCGCTTCATCTCCGCCCAGATCTGCACCCGGGAAAGACGTTTTCCGCCTCCGGTGAGGAATACCTCACCGGAGGTGATTTTTTGCCGTTTTACGTATTTTAAGAGCTTTTTGCACAGCTTCTCCGGCAGCAGGATCGTGCGGACCTTACCCTTCAGGGCCACCACCGCCTTTCCACGGCGGTGAGCCTCCACCGTGATATACGGAACTTCGCCCACCCGGATGCCCGTAGCACAGATAGTCTCCATCACCAGCGCCAGCCGCTCCCTCCCCAGCGTTCTGGCGGTGCGGACCAGCGTGCGGTATTCTTCCCGGTCCAGTTCCCGTTCCGCCTCCCGGAAGCTGCGGCGCTGGAGCCGCAGCGCCTTCACCTTACATTCCGGCCAGCCCATAAAGGCGAAAAAGCGGTTGATACCTGCCAGCATGGCATTGACGGTGGCAGGGGCATACCGGGCTGTGAGCTGCGCCTTCCATGTCAGGACCAGCCCCCGCTCCACCTCGCCACCGCTCCACCGGGCAAAGGCCCGGACTGCCCGGAGATAGTTCTCCGCTGTTCCGACGCTGTATTCCTTCCGCAAAAGCTCCGCCTGAAAAGCTGTCAGCCGGGCGGGGTCGATCCGGCGCAAGCGCTCCTGTGTCTCCATCTGTATCCTCCCATTTTATTGACGACGGTCTCTGAGAACCGTGTTTTTTCTCTGATCTATGCAACAGCATACTCCCCACAGCCGCCGCAGACAAGAAGGCCGCCCTGATCGGGCGGCCTTTTCCTAATGGCGATATACGGTGAAATAGAGGTTCACACCCAGCGGTTCCTGTGTGAAAATAAGGAAAGATGTCGGAGATCACCGGCGGATATGCTGGGAGGGGGAAGAAACATGAAACAGAAAAAGGGAATGGAGCTTGTCACGGAGCGGACGGTGGATGGTTTCCGAAGAGAACTCCTCCGCCGGGAATACAGCCACGGCACGGCGGAGAGTTATGTGCGGAGCATCCGGGCCTTCGCACGATGGAGCGGCGGCGCGGTGGATCGGGGCCTGGTCCTGACATGGAAGGCTCGGCTAACGGCCCAATACGCCCCCGCCACCGTCAACGCCATGCTGGCGGGACTTAATCGGTTCTTTGATTTTGCTGGGCGGCCGGAGTGCCGGGTAAAGGTCCTGCGGCTTCAGCGCCGCAGCTTCCGGGAGGCTGAACGGGAACTGGACCGTGGAGAATACCGGGCATTGGTCCGCACCGCCCGAACGCTGGGTCGGGAGCGGCTGGCGTTGGTGATGGAGACCATCTGCGCCACGGGCATCCGGGTGGGCGAAGTTCCGTATATCACGGTGGAGGCCGCCTGCCGGGGGCGGACGGATGTTGCCTTAAAGGGCAAGGTCCGTACTATTTTTCTTCCTGACCGACTGTGCCGTCGGCTGCTGCAATACGCCCGGAAACAAAAAATCACCTCCGGCGAGATCTTTCTCACCGGAGGCGGAAAACGGTTGTCCCGCACACAGATCTGGGCGGAGATGAAGCGGCTGTGCCGCGCCGCCGGTGTGGCGGCGGGAAAGGTCTTTCCCCACAATCTGCGGCACCTGTTCGCCCGGACCTTTTACCGGGCCTGTCAGGACGTAGTGAAGCTGGCGGATATTTTGGGTCACAGCTCCATCGAGACCACTCGGATCTACCTGCTGACCACCGGCACGGAGCATCTGCGGCAGCTGGAACGGCTGGGACTGCTCTGTTAGACAAAATGATGATTTTGTCACATATCGGCGGCAAAAAAGCCGCCGGTCCCCGCCGACAACTGAAAGTTTACTTGAAAAATTAAGAAAAAGCAAGACGTTCTTCGCTTTGCGGCGTGCTGAACAGACGGGACCTCCGGTCAGAACAGGCCCCGTCTGTTCAACATGCCTTTTTGTGTGCTTGGCCCGGTAAAACGGCGGGAGCTGCGCCCGGTATCCCACCGGAAACCGTACTTTTCCGGCATCCTATTACAAAATCATCATTTTGTCCTTCCATCCCCGCGGCAGACGATCGTTCCGCCGCGGCGCTGTTTCTGCGGCGACAGATGGGAGGCTTTTCCATGGGACACACGTTCAATCGGCCGGACGCGGCCGCCATGCTGCGCATTTTGGAGCGGCACCCCCACAGCCCGGAGGGGGCCATTCTCCGTCTGGCCTGGCTGGAGGGCTTGAGCCGGAGCGAGATCACAGAACTCCGCTGGGATCAGGTGGACTTTGAGGGCAAGGCCATTCAACTCCCGGACCGCACGGTCCCGCTGGAACCCTCCACGGAAGCCTGCCTCCGGGAGCGGCACGTTCGCTGTGCCCTCCGGGACCCCCATGTGGTGATCTCCGAGCGCAGCAAGAAGCCTATGCCGCCGGAGTCCATTTCCCGGCTGTCCCGGCTGGCGCTGGACAGCGAGGGCCAGAAGGTCAACCTCATGGACCTGCGCCACGATTTTGTGATCCGCCAGCTTCAGACCCATGACTGGCCCTATGTGGCCAGGGTCAGCGGCATGGCGGTGTCCACCCTGCGGGATGCCTTCTCGCCCTATCTCACCAAACCCGCCGCGCCGGAAAATCCTCTGGCCCAGCGGGACGAGGCGGAGTATCTTCTCTGGCGTGTGATCCAGCAGGAGGGCTCGTCTCCCGCCGGACTGGCCCTCTGGATGGGCTGGAAGCTCCAGATGCAGCCCGGAGAGATCGCCTCCCTCACCTGGGGGCAGGTGGATTTCGACCAGAACCTCATCCGCCTGCCGGACCGGACGGTCTCCATGGGCAGCCGTCTGCGGCGGCTGCTGCTGGACGCTTGGGACCGCCGCAAGGACCCCGCGGAGCCGCGGGTCTTTACCGCACCCACCACCGGGCGGCCCATGGACCTCTCCCGGCTGACCACCGTCACCCGCACGGCGCTGATCCGGGGCGGCTTGGAGCATGTGAACCTGCGGAACCTCCACACCTGGGTCCGTCAGGGGGATCGGGCCCAGCTTTTGATGGCTCAGGCCGAGGAGCAGGGCTGGCTGACCCGTGAAGCGGTCATGGAGCGGCTGGGCGTGTCCAAAAGCACTGCCCGGCAGTACCTTCTGGAACTGCGGGAGGCGGGCAGGCTGGTGCGGGTGGGCACCCGGTACTACCCCGCCGGGGCGGTGGCGGACCCCGATGACCATCTGGACATCATCCGGGCCTATCTGCAGGAGCACGGCACCGGCCGCCGCCAGGATTTCATCCGCCTGCTGGGCCTTGAGCCGGAGCAGGGGACGCTGCTCCTCCGGCGGCTGACGGACCGGGGCGAGCTGGTCCTCACCGGGCGGCATTACACCCTGCCGGAGTAGGAGAAATGACCCTCGTTTTGCCCCGAAAACACCGAAACCGGTCAAGGTCCGCCTTGGCCGGTTTGTTACGTTCAAACGTTGCATGAATGGCACAGTTCTGCATAAAAACGCTGCTTTTTTGCACTTGTATTACATCCCGACCGGAACTATTTACATTCGGAAATGGGGCTGATAAAGTGGCCTTGCAAAGCAGGATACCCGGAACATGCCCCCGGTTCAGATATTGGGTAGGCTAGCCACGATATGTAAATCGGGGCGGTAAAGGGGAAGCCGGTTTTGCAAAAATCCACTCCCGAACGGGAGAATCTAAAAGGAGGAAACCCCATGAAGAAGTTCCTTTCTCTGGTACTGGCTCTGGTGATGACCATGTCTCTGGTCACCGTCTCTGCTGGTGCCAAGGACTTCACCGACAGCAGCAAGATCACCTATTCTGAAGCTGTCGACGTGATGTCCGCCGTGAAGGTCATCGACGGCTATGCCGAAGGTGACTTCCGTCCCACCGCCACCCTGACCCGTGGCGCTGCTGCCAAGATCATCTGCAACCTGATCCTTGGCCCCACCACCGCCTCCGCTCTGGTGGCTGACGCCGCTCCTTACAAGGACGTCCCCACCAACCACACCTTCGCTGGCTACATTGCTTACTGCCAGAAGGAAGGCATCATCTCCGGTTACGCTGACGGCACCTTCAAGCCCGCCGCCACCCTGACCGGCTATGCCTTCATGAAGATGCTGCTGGGCGCTCTGGGCTATGACTCTGCCATCGAAGGCTACACCGGCGCCAACTGGTCCATCGCTGTTGCCAAGCAGGCTATCAACGCCGGCCTGAACAAGAGCCTGAAGGGCAGCTTCAACGGTGTCAAGGCTGTCACTCGTGAAGAGGCTTGCCTGTATGCCTTCAACACCCTGAAGGCTACCATGGTCGAGTATGACAACCGCATCGTTGTCGGCGAGGGCAGCTCCGCTGTTGCCATCTCCGGCGTCCGCAAGGACCTGACCTGGAACAAGGGCACCCTGAACGACGGCAAGATCAAGAAGGACGGCTATGTCCAGTTCGGCGAGCAGTACTTCGAGAAGCTGGTCCGCACCGACGATACCGACGACTTCGGCCGTCCCACCAACAACTGGACCTATGACAAGAAGGATATCGGCAACTATGTCAACACCGACCTGCTGACCGCTTCCTACACCGCTAAGGTCAAGGGCGGCGATGTCTATTCCGACATCGGCTCCAACGCTTGCGACTTCGCCCTGACCTACTGGGTCGACGGCGTGAAGCTGGACAAGAAGGCCCTCTCTGTCGAGGCCGACAAGCTGGTCAAGAAAAACGATGATACCATGAATTCCACCGGCAAGGGTGTTTTGACTGAGATCTATGTGGACACCGACGCTGAGGAGACCACTGTCGTTGTCATCAACACCTATCTGGCTGAGGTTGCTGCTGACTACAACACCAAGACTGAGGATGTCCGTCTGAATGTCTACACTGGTGTGAATAAGGCTACCGCAGCAGACAAAACTCCCACCACCATCAGCGTCCCCTACACCGTCGAGTCTGAGGACGTGGACGGTCTGGAGAAGCTGAAGGAAGATGACATGGTCCTGGTCACCATTGCCAAGAGCGACGTCATGACCGTCACTCCCGTTGAGACCGTTAAGGATGTTGCCATCACCTCTTACTCCACCGACTACGCGGATGCGGACAAGAAGGATGAGTATAAGCTGACCAAGCTGACTGCCGGCGGCAACAAGTATGAGACCGCTAAGAAGGCTTTCGAGGATGCTGAGGTTCTGTACGACTACAATGTCGAGCAGCTGGACGACGCTACCTTCGATCTGTATCTGGATCCCTATGGCTATGTGATCGGCGCACGTCAGGTTGAGGGTGACGACAACTTCATGTTCGTTGTTGGCTATGACCGCAGCAGCACCGTTCTGGCCAAGGCTGTCGATAAGGCTCTGGCTATCTTCACCGATGGCACCATGGAGACCATCGATGTCAAGAGCGGCGACCTGGAGGGCGGCCGTCTGGCAGAGTCCGCTACTACCAACACCTGGTTCAAGTACACCGTGAAGAACGGCGTCTACAACCTGGAAGAGGTTGCCGACAAGCAGATCAAGGACAGCACCACCACCAAGCTCGACAAGCAGAACAACACTGTTGAGCAGGGCAAGACCATTGCCTACGGCAACAACGACACCGTCCTGATCGCTGTCAAGGCTGATGACGATGTCATCAAGGCAGGTTCCATCGTGAAGGTCGAGGGTGTTACCACCGGTATCAAGCACTCCAGCGTTGAGGTCAAGTATGACTCCAAGCTGACCAACTTCGATGGCGTTGCGAATAAGAAGAATGGTGAAAACAGCCCGGAGACTGAGGACGATATGATCTTCGCTCTGTACAACAAGAACGGCTACATCACCTATGCTGTGGTCGTGGGCAAGACTGCTGGCTCCTCTGAGTCCATGGTCTACCTGACCTCCGGCATCAAGTCCAAGTCTCTGGAGAACGGTGACTACATCTACACCTATGAAGCCATCACCAAGGACGGCGCTGTGACTGTGAAGTCCTTCGAGTCCAAGGATAACAGCACTCCGAGAGACAACCTGGTTCTGGGCAACCTGTACGAGGGTACCTTCGATAAGAACAATGTCATCACCGAGATGGAAGCTCAGGCTTACACCGCAGCCAACAAGTGGAGCACCAAGCAGTACAAGGATGACGGCTATGCCTTCCTGAATGTTGCGAATGTCTCCGAGCTGACGGCTAAGGGTGCCACTCTGTGGATCGACGATGCTGCTTCCAACGATAAGTACATCCTGCTGGATGAGGATTGCAAGATCTTTGTCCGCGCCAGCGATGACGATGAGGATGACTACACCGAGTACAGCAACATCAAGTCTGCTCTGAGCGCTCTGGGTGAGACCAACGAGTTCACCGGCACCATCGCTGCTTTCGTGAATGACGCTGGCATTGCTACCACTCTGATCCTGAACGACACCTACAAGGCCAACGATAAGCCCAATACCAACCCCAGCAAGCCCACCAGCACGGATGTTGATTCTGTTAAGCTGACCATTAAGGGTTCTAAGGGTCTGATTGAGCTGTTCAACAAGAAGGGTGACGCTCTGACTGATACGACTGTCAAGCACAGCTTCGAGCTGTATCAGTATGTTGGTGGTCAGAACAACTATGTGAAGGTTGATGAGGGTGACTACTTCTATGGCGTGACCCCCGCCTTCTCTGTGGCTGGCGGTAACAGCTACTATGTTGTGATTGACGGTGTTCAGTCCAACATTGCCCGTGCTTGATCTCTGATTTAAGAGTTTAAGTACTTGCGATTAAGAACAAGGCCCCGGACGGAAGTCCGGGGCTTTGTTTTATTCTTGTGTAGCAAACAGCGCGATATAGGGATAGACAGAATCACTGGTATTGAATTGGTCACTACTGCTCTGACTGTTGTACCAAGAAAGAGAATGTTCCCCCCATGTAAGGTGGCAGACGGTAGATGAATCTGCGGAGCCTGTATATGCGGTATACCATCCGCGCATGGCCTGAATTCCCAATGTCGGAGCAGAACCGATGCTGCCCTTGATAATGACAAACAGTGGATCGCCGTCAAAGGTCAGCTTGTTGGGATTCGCGCTGCCGGCTTTGCCGGTTCCTGTGTACGTGCCGTATACGATCTTGCAGTTTCCGCAGCTGGCCAGCGCCGTTTGCAGTGCCGCCACGCCGTCAGCGCTGCTTTTCAGCGCCGTGTCGATCTTCTCGTTGTCGCTGTTGAATTCCTCCATCAGAATGCGGTCCGTCTTTTCCCACTGGGTCAACTGAAAATTGGCTGTTTTGTTCATAGATAACATCCTCCTGTCACACGGATGTAACTTTGGGGGCGCCGCCGTGTGCCCACCCTGTATGAGGGGCGTTTGCTGCACGGTCTCGTGCAACGGAAGTGAAAAAACCGCCGCACCGTTCACAAATGGTTTACAAGTTTTTCATCTTCCCTTCAGATTTGGGGTGTATACTGCGTACATCAGCAGGCGAGAGAGCCGTTTCCCGGCCCCGCCGCTGATCCGAGAGAAAAAGCCATTCTTTCAAATACACCCCTACGGCCCACTGCCCGCCCGGGAGGAGTCCCAAACCGGCAGACCAACGATCCCGCCGCAGGCAAGCGGCGTGTTGATAGATCTTTTCATACATGACCTCTCCAAAGCAAGGCGGGGCGTCGGTTTTCCAAACCGACGCCCCGTTTTGCCGCGTTTTGCCCGCGAGACCTGTTGAAAATTGTCAGAACAGCCAAAGGGAGACGAGGGCGGCCAGCAGCGCGGACAGCAGGCCGTGGGTCAACTTGCCCAGCAGACAGGGGGCGAGAGGGAGGTCCGTGCCGTCCAGAAGGGCGGCGGTCTGGCAGAGAACGGACAGCCCGCCCCATCCGGCGCACCCGGCGGCCAGCAGGAAACCGGTGCGGTCACAGGGCAGGAGGGGCGTCAGGGAGAACAGCTCCCCGCAGCCAACAGCCAGGGCCGCCCATGGGCCGGGGAGGGCCGTCAGGGGCGAGATCAGCACATAGAAGAACGTGACGAAGGCGCAGACGGAGAGCATGGTCCCGGCGCTGTCCCGGACGGATGACACAAAGGCCGCTGGCAGAGAGGGGGCCTGAAAGGAAATGGCGGGAGGAACGGTTTTCCGTCCCCGGCCCAGTCCCCGGAACAGCAGCCCGGTGAGGAGGGCGGCGCAGACGTGGATCAGCCAGAGCCACAGGCCCGCCCGGACGCTGCCGAATACCCCCACGCCCAGCACGCTGATGAGGAACACGGGGTTGGAGTTGTTGCAGAAGGTCAGGAGCCGCTCCGCCTCCTGCCGGGTCAGGTCCCCGGAGGCGTACAGTTCCGCCGCCGTGCGGGCGCCGATGGGATAGCCTCCTACCAGCCCCAGCAGCAGCGCGGACCCGGCGCAGCCGGGCAAGCGGAACAGGGACGCCATCAGGCCAGCCATATCGGGCGCCAGCCATTGTCCGAAGCCCAGCCGCACCAGCAGACCGGTGACGACCATGAAGGGGAACAGGGCGGGGATCACCGTCCCGGCGCAGAGGGTCAGGGCCTTGGCTGCCTCGAGCCGCAGCTGTCTGGCGTCCGCCAGAAACCAGACCAAGATCCCGCACAGGATCAGACACACATCCGTCCGTATCCGCCGTTTCATACGCATCACCCGCTATACCCTATGCGGGGCGGGGGCGGTTCATACGGCGGGACAGGCAAGCCGGGGGGAATTTCCGCATAGAGTTCGGTGAGGTGAGAGCATGGAGAAAAAACGGGACCGGGAGCAGGGCGGTATTCTGGGCGGCGTGGCGGAGCTGTTTGACCTGCCGGTGGATGTGGTGGCGGGCCTGCCCCGATTGGAGCTGATCGGGAACCGGCAGCTATATCTGGAACGCCACACGGGCCTGCTGGCTTACAGCGATACGCAAATCGACGCCAACACAGGCTTCGGCGTTCTGCGAATTCGAGGAGAACGGCTGACGCTGGTGGCCATGACGGGAGAAGAACTGCGGATCGGCGGGAAAATCAACGGCGTGGAGTGGGTGTCATGCTGAAGGAGCTTATCAACAGGGTCCGGGGACAGGTGTGGCTCCGGGTGACGTGTCCCTACCCGGAACGGGTACTGAATCTGTGCTCCGCCCGGAAGCTGGCCTTCTGGGATCTGGAATGGGAGGGGACGGAGACCTTTACCTGCCGCATGAGCCGGGGGGATCACCGCGTCCTCAGCCGCGCGGCGGAAAAGCTGGACTGCACGATCGAAATCGTGCGGCGGGAGGGCGCGCCCTACACGCTGGCAAAGCTGCGGCATCGTCAGGCCTTGGCGGTAGGCATCGCGGCGTGTGGAGCGGCGGTGCTGATCGGGTCCTTCTTTGTGTGGGATATTCAGATCGCTGGAAACGAGACGGTACCGCGGGAGGTGATCCTGCGATCCCTGGAGAACAACGGCGTTCACCGGGGGTGCTTCGGCTTCGCCCTGAATGGGGAGGACATCCGCAATCATGTGCTGCTGGAAATTCCAGAGCTGAGCTGGGTGGCGGTGAACGTGTCCGGCTGTCGAGCCAATGTGGAAGTCCGGGAGCGGCGGACGGCCCCGAAGCCGCTGGACCGGAAGAAACCGTGCAATCTGGTGGCCCGGCGGGACGGGCTGGTGCTGCGGGTGCAGGCACTGGGGGGCGTCCCTCAGGTGCTGAAGGGAATGTCGGTGACGGAGGGGCAGCTCTTGATCTCCGGCGTGGAGGACACAGGGACCTTCGGTACCCGGTTCACAGCGGGACTTGGGTCCGTGGAAGGGCGGACGTGGTACACCCTGACAGCCAACGTGCCCCTCACCGGGGCAGAAAAACGGTATACCGGACGGGAAAAGCGGCTCCATTCCGTGATTTTCGGCAGCCGCCGGATAAAATTCTTTGCAAACAGTAGCATTGACAGCGGCCAGTGTGATAAAATAACCGAGAGAACGCCGGTTCGGGTGTGCGGGATCCCGCTTCCGATCATTTGGGAGACGGAGATTGTCCGGTTTTACGAAACGGAGCCGGTGACGGTCACGCAGGCCCGGCGGCAGAAGGAGACGGGGGCGGCGCTGGAAGCGTATCTCCACAGCCTTGTGGACCCATACGGCGAGGTAACGGCCAGTCAGGTGGCCTCCCGGCTCCGGGGGGATGTCCTGACGGTGACGCTGACGGCGGAGTGCCGGGAGGAACTCGGGACGCAGGCCCCTATTTATACAGCAAATGAACCGGACGGCGCGTCCGGATAACTTTAGGAGTGATGGCATGGAACAGAGGATCAGCATTGAGCGGATGGAGCAGGCAGTCAATATTTTCGGCTCCTTTGACGAGAACATCCGCCTGCTGGAAAAGGAATTTAATGTGACGGTGACCAACCGGGACGGCGAGCTGCGGATCAGCGGCGAGGCGGAGGACGTGATGCACGCCGCCAAAGCGGTGCAGGCCATGCTGACCCTGTCCTCCCGGGGGGAGGCACTGGGGGAGCAGAACGTCCGCTATATCATCGACATGGTCCGCACCGGCAAAGAGGAGCAGATCAGCGAGTTGGCGGGGGATGTGCTGTGCATCTCCGCCAAGGGCCGCCCGGTGAAGCCGAAAACGCTGGGCCAGAAGGAATATATCGCGTCGGTGCTGAAAAATACCGTTACCATCGGCGTAGGCCCCGCCGGTACCGGCAAAACGTATCTGGCGGTGGCGGCGGCAGTGCAGGCCTTCCGGGAAAAGCAGGTGAACCGCATCATCCTCACCCGCCCCGCGGTGGAGGCCGGCGAGCGGCTGGGCTTCCTGCCCGGCGATCTGCAAAGCAAGGTGGACCCGTACCTGCGGCCACTGTATGACGCCCTGTTTGATATGCTGGGGGCGGAGACCTACCAGAAGTATCTGGAGCGGGGCAACATTGAGGTGGCGCCACTGGCCTATATGCGCGGCCGGACGCTGGATGACAGCTTCATCATTCTGGACGAGGCCCAGAACACCAGCCGGGAGCAAATGAAAATGTTCCTGACCCGTCTGGGCTTCGGTTCCAAGATCGTCATTACCGGCGACGTGACCCAGATCGACCTGCCCGATGGCAAGCCCTCCGGTCTGCGGGAGGCCATGCGGGTGCTGAAAAAGGTGGAGGGCATCGGTATCTGCGAGCTGACCAACGCCGACGTGGTGCGTCATGTGATGGTCCAGCGGATCGTGAAGGCCTATGAAGAATACGAAACTGCCAAAAACGGCGGAAAGGGGAAGAAGTAATGGCAAAACGGCACTATATTCCCATCACCGCCGACGTGCCGGAGGTGAATGAGGGCCAGCGGGCCTTTATCCGCAAGGTCATCCGCACCGCTCTGGCGGCGGAGGGAGTGGACTTCCCCTGCGAGGTGGACGTGCTGCTGACCAATGACACGAATATCCATCAGATCAATCTGGATATGCGGGAGGTAGACCGGGCCACGGATGTGCTCAGTTTCCCGGAGTTTGACCTGCAGCCCGGCGAGCTGCCCGACGGGGAGGACGCCGACCCCGGCACCGGACTGGTGCCCTTGGGGGACATGGTGATCTCCATGGAGCACGTGGCGGCGCAGGCCAAGGAGTACGGCCATTCCAACCGCCGGGAGCTGGCCTATCTGGTGGTGCACTCCGTGCTGCACCTGCTGGGGTATGACCATCTGGACGAGGGCCCCCAGAAAAAGCAGATGCGGGGGAGAGAGGAAGCCATTCTGGCGGAACTGGGGATCACCCGGGAGGACTGATATGGGAAAATTTGCGTTATATACGGTTGGGTTCGCTTTACTTGCCTGTGTGCCGGCGATACTGTTGGCAGGGATGTTCAGCGGCGGTGGGGGAGATGTCGCACCATTTTTGCTGGGGCTGCTGGCGGTGGGAGCCGTTTTGGCGGGAGCCGTCTGTCTGAAGGACAAGCTGGATCGAATGGAGGAAACGCTGAAAGCGGTGTCCAAGACCCTCCAAGAGGTCAAAACAGAATTGGAAACAGTGAAGGGACGGCAGGAAGTCGCGGAGATCAAGCTGGATACTGTGGCGGCGAAGCTGGATACGGCCCGCGATATAGATTGAGTGTGTCACACAGGCGGAGATCTGGCCATATACTGTCCTGAGGTGATGGGATGAACGTATTTCGGGACGGCGTGATCGCCTTTTTCTCCGCCGTGGGGATGACCACGGTGGTGTGGCTGCTGGCAGGAGCGGTGCTCCACGCAGGGCGGCCCACGATCCCGGGGCTTTTGCTGGTACTGCCTGTGCGGGGTGAGGCGTTAGCCTTGGAGCACGATGTCCGGGAGCTGCGCCGGGTGCGGAGCAGTCTGCCGGGTGCACGGATCGTCATTGCCGACTGCGGCCTGACGGCGGAGGCCAGGGGACTTGCCGACTATCTGGCGGAGCGGGAGGACAACGCCGCCGTGGTGGACGGGGCGGACTTCCGGCTGGACGCCGGAGACAAGAGATAAAAATGCCGGTCAGGGACCTTGTGTAAGAAGGACTGCGCTGCACCGGCACGTTAAAGAGAGGAAGTCATGGAAGAACTGATCTGCCGGGAGGGTACAGTACATAGCGTTATTTTTCAGAACGCCGAAAACGGATATACGGTCCTCCGTCTCCTCACCGAGGAGGGGGAGGTCGTTACTGTGGTGGGATGTATCCCCTGTGTGGCGCCGGGAGAGCATCTGACCATTACCGGTACCTGGGAGGTCCATCCCCAGCACGGCGAGCAGCTGAAGGCGCAGGAGCTGGAGCGGACGCTGCCGGAGGAGGAAGAGGATATCTTCGCCTACCTGTCCTCCGGCGTCTGCAAGGGCGTGGGACCCACCACCGCCCGGCGGATCGTGGACCGGTTCGGCCTGGAGACCCTGGATATTTTAGAGGCAGAGCCGGAGCGGCTTCAGGAGATCCGGGGCATTACCGCGAAAAAGGCCATGGAGATCGGAGAGCTGTTCCGTCAGCACATGGGCTTGCGGCGGCTGATGGAATTTCTATCCCGGTATCAGCTGCCGCCGGTGCTGGCCATCCGGCTGCGGCAGCAGTATGGGGACGGGGCCATCCGGGTGGTGGAGAAAAATCCCTATCTGCTGTCAGACGATGTATGCGGCGTGGATTTTTCCGTGACGGACACCATGGCGCTGTCCATGGGATTTGCAGAGGACTGCACGGAGCGCCTTGAGGCGGCCCTCACTTTTGAACTGACCTATAACGAGAATAACGGCCATGTGTTTTTGCCGAAGGACAAGCTGCTTGCCGCCACCTGCCAGCTGTTGGGCTGCGGGATCGAGCAGGTGGAAGCGGCACTGGACGCCCTGGCGGAGCATCACGCCGTGGTGGTCCAGAGAATCGCCAATGTGGAGGCGGTGTACCTGCGGCGACTGTGGGAGGCGGAGACCTCCGCCTGTACACGCCTGCTGGCGCTGCTGGAAATGGACGCCGACGAGGGCCGGTTCGCGGATCGGACCGTGGCGGAAATCGAGAAGGAACAGGGCATTACCTACGCCCCCTTGCAGCGGCAGGCGGTAGAGCTGGCGGCGAAGGTTGGCGTCATCCTGCTGACCGGCGGTCCCGGCACCGGCAAGACCACCACCGTCCGGGGCATCGTGGCCCTGTTTCAGAAAATGGGGCTGAACATCGTGCTGGCGGCCCCCACGGGCCGTGCGGCGAAGCGCATGAGCGAGCTGACGGGCATGGAGGCTCAGACGGTTCACCGGCTGCTGGGGATGACATGGAATGAGGCGGCTCATCAGGTGACCTTCCAGAAAACGGAAAAGGAGCCGCTGGAGGCCGAGGCCGTCATTGTGGACGAGATGAGCATGGTGGACGTGTCCCTGTTCTCCGCACTGCTGCGGGCGCTGCGCCCCGGCACCCGGCTGGTGCTGGTGGGCGATGCGGACCAGTTGCCCTCCGTGGGGGCGGGAAATGTGTTTTCCGACCTGATCCGCAGCAAGAAGATCGAGACTGTGTTTCTCCGGGAGGTGTTCCGGCAGGCGGAGCAGTCCGCCATCATCCGCAACGCCCACCGGGTCAATCTGGGCGAAAGCCCGGACCTGAAGGGGAATCAGGGGGATTTCTTCTTCCTCTGCCGTCGGGACGCCCAGCGGGCGGTGGCGACGGTGCTGGAGCTGTGCAAGACCCGCCTGCCGGACAATATGCACATCCCGGCGGAGCAGATCCAGGTGCTGACGCCCACCCGGAAGGGGCCCTGCGGCACCATCAACCTGAACCGGCTCTTGCAGGAGGCGCTGAACCCCCGGACACCCGGCAAGCGGGAGATCCTGTGGGGGGAGCGGGTATTCCGGGTAGGGGACCGGATCATGCAGACCCGGAATGATTACGATGTGGTCTGGCAGAAGGATGACGGCACCGTGGGTACCGGAATGTTCAACGGCGACGTAGGCCGCATCGCGGAGATCGACGCCGGGGGCGAGTGGCTGGCGCTGGACTTTGACGGCCGGAAAGCGCCTTACAGCGTGGAAATGCTCAGCGAGATTGACCTGGCCTATGCCCAGACGGTCCACAAGGCTCAGGGCAGCGAGTACCGCTGCGTGGTGCTGGCGGCCCTGCCCTCGGCACCCAGTCTCATGGTGCGGGGGGTGCTGTATACGGCGCTGACCCGGGCCAGAGAGCTGCTGGTCATCGTGGGCGATGACGCGGCCATCCGCTCTATGGCGGCCAATGACCGGCAGCAGAAACGCTACTCCGGCTTGAAATGGCGGCTGTGCCACGCCGGGGATGCCAGCGAATAAAATGGATAAGAAAAAGCCGTCCGGCGGAGCCGGACGGCTTTTTTGACGTATTTTCATCGGTTTTCCCGATAGAATTTCAGGGACAGGGGGATGGAGACGGCGGTGGCGATGATGGTCAGCGCCGCCGGAAGCAGCAGCGCCGGGAAAGCTGCCGCCCCGGCAGGACTTCCGGCGTCCAGACCTTTGAGAAAACCCACGGAAGCAAAGACAAGGAATGTGATGAGGACGGAGACCATCCGGGCCTTTTCGGAGCCGAAGCGCAGCGTGAGGGGGACGTTGATGCTCAGCAGGATCGTTCCCACACACAGCGCCGTGTAGATCAGAGCGGGGGAGAGGCCGGCTGCGGCTTCTGTCCGAACAGGCAGGCAGGAAACAATCCCCTGACAGAGCGTTACAGCGGCGGTACCAATCAAAAGGGAGACCCAGCCAAGCGCATACCGGCTAAGCACCACAGTCCGGTCCGAATAGGGGAGCATCCGGGCAAACCTGTCCCAGTGGCTCCGCTGGTCATAGGCCATGGCGGTATAGGGGATCATGGCCCCGTAGACCACAGCCAGAAGATTCAGTACTTCGCTGGGGATAGCGCCCCAGACCAGAACGATGATGAGATAGGCCCAGGCCTGCTTCCGCAGAACATACCAGTCTTTCAGCAGCAGTGCTTTCATTGCTTTTCTCCTTTCACCAGAGCGAGGATGATGTCCTCAATGGTGGGCTTTTCCAGTTGGAAGCCCACCGGGGCTAGGTCCCGCCGCACCAGCGCCCGGACGCCGCCGTAGGGCGTGGTTTCCATGGACACGATGGCTTCCGGCATGAGGGCCTCCGCTTGCTCCGCCGTGTCGTTGAAGATGCCGTATTGCTCCAGAAGGGCGTCCTTTTCCTCGCAGAACAGCAGCCGCCCCTGATGGAGAAAGGCGATGTAGTCGCAGAGCTTTTCCAAATCGCTGAGAATGTGGGAGGAGATCAGGACGGAGTGGGTCTCGTCCCGGGTAAACTCATTGAAAAGCTCCAAGATCTCGTCTCGGACAATGGGGTCCAGTCCGGCGGTGGCCTCGTCCAACACCAGAAGTTGTGCCTGATGGCTGAGGGCAACGGCGATGGTGAGCTTCATTTTCATACCCCGGGAATAGTCCTTGAAGGCGGTTTTCTCCGGCAGAGCGAAACGGCGGCAATAGGCGTCGAAGGTATCCTGCTCCCAGCGGCGGTAGGTGGCGGCCATCACGCGGCCCACCTGCGGGGCGGTGAGGGTCTCAGGAAAGCACCCCTCGTCCAGCACCACGCCGATGTCCTCCTTGGCGTTCAGAAACTCCGGGGCGGAGACGTCCACGCCCAGCGCGGCGGCGGTGCCGCTGTCCGGCCGCAGCGCGCCCATGAGAATGCGGATGAGGGTGGATTTGCCCGCGCCGTTCTCGCCCACCAGACCGCAGATGGTCCCGGCGGGAATGGCGAGAGTCACGTTCTTCAGAGAAAATTCTCCGAAGGATTTGCTGATATGGTTCAATTCGATAGCGTTTGTCATAGAGATCCCTCCCACTTGTGGCGCAGCAGCTCCGCCAATTCCGGCTCTGAAAGGCCGCAGGTCCGCGCCAGCTCTGCGGCGGCGGCCAGATGGTCCTCGAGCAGGTGGAGCGATTGCTCCCGGAACAGAGCCAGATCCGGCTCCGCCACAAAGCAGCCCTTGCCGGCCACGGTGTTGATCAGCCCTTGGGCCTCCAGTTCGTCATAGGCCCGCTTGGTGGTGATGACGGATATTTTCAGGTCCTTGGCCAGCCCACGGATGGAGGGCAGCGCGTCCCCCGGCGATAGAGCGCCGGAGAGGATCTGGGCCTTGATCTGCCCGCTGATCTGATCGTAGATAGGCTGGCCGCTGTTGTTTCGGATAATGAGTTCCATGGAAGTCCTCCGTTCGTACTGTACATACACAGTATATACAGTTGGTGCGAGATGTCAAGAGGGATTTTCAAAATTTTCCGTGGACGCTTCCGGGGAAGCGTGGTATACTGAGCGAAAAGAAGTACGCGGGAGGAACGAATATGAGCGATTTGGAGCGGATCGAAGCGGCGATGGAGGAAAAGGTGCGGCCTGCTCTCCGTTCCCATGGCGGTGACATTTCCATCGACCATGTGGAGGGGAAAACTGTGTATGTAAAGCTGCTGGGCCAGTGCGCGGGATGCCCCTCGGCAGACCTGACCAATGAGACCATCGTGGAGGCGGAGCTGAAGGCGGCCCTGCCGGATCTGGTGGAAAAGGCGGTAGTGGTCCAGACCGTCAGCGATGAGCTGTGGGAGCAGGCGAAAAAGCTGCTGCGGGAGCATCATCTGTAAAAGAAAAATAACAAAAACCCTCCCGGAAGCCTCAACTTCCGGGAGGGTTTTTGCAAATATGGATTTATTCTACATCCTGCAGGGCGTCATAGCCCTCCTCGCTGGTGCGGACCTTCACCACGTTTTCCACATCGTAGACGAAGATCTTGCCGTCGCCGATATGGCCGGTGTAGAGCACCTTCTTAGCGGTTTCAATGACGCTGCGGACAGGCACCTTGCTGACCACAATGTCCAGCTGGATCTTGGGCAGCAGGGTGGGCTCCACCTCCACGCCACGGTAATACTCCGGCTTGCCCTTCTGGATGCCGCAGCCAAGAACGTGGCTCATGGTCATGTCGGTGATGCCCAGCTCCAGCATAGCTGTTTTCAGGGCCTCAAACTTGGATTCCTTGCAGATGATCTCCACCTTGGTGAACTTGGGGGAGGTGCCGTCGGCAGTGTCGAAGGAGGGGACACGCTTGACGGGAATGGCCTCGGCGGCGGGCACACTGCCAGTGACGGCCACGGGGGCGTCGGTCTCCACGGCGGCGGTATCCGGCAGCATAGCGAAGCCAGCATAGGCGGTGAGCAGGCCGTGCTCGGAGACATCCAGACCGGTGATTTCTTCCTCCGGCGTGACCCGCAGGCCGATGGTGTGCTTCAGGATGGCGAAGACGATGGTGATGACCACAGCCACATAGAGGATCACGGAAGCAACGCCCAGGCACTGGACGCCAAAGAAGTGGAAGCCACCGCCGTAAAAGACCCCCTTTTCCGTGGACACGCCGGTGGCGAAGAGGACGGTGAGGATAGTGCCCAGGGCACCGCAGACGCCATGGACCGAGATGGCGCCCACAGGGTCGTCAATCTTGGCAACCTTGTCGAAAAACTCCACGGCCAGCACGATGACCAGACCGAAGACGATGCCCATAACGGCGGCACCCAGAGGGGATACAGCGTCACACCCGGCGGTGATGCCCACCAGGCCCGCCAGAGCGGCGTTGTAGGTCATGGAGACATCTGGCTTGCCGTAGCGCAGCCAGGTGAAGATCAAGGTGGTGCAGCAGGCCACGGCAGTGCAGAGGTTGGTGTTGAAGAACACTAGACCGGCGCTGACGATCAGCTCGTCGGTGTCCATGCCTACGGTGGAGGCACCGTTGAAGCCGAACCAGCAGAACCAGAGAATGAACACGCCCAGAGCGGCAAAGGTCAGGTTGTGGCCTAAGATAGCACGGGGCTTGCCGTCCTTACCATACTTGCCGATGCGGGGGCCCAGCATCTTGGCACCGATCAGGGCGCAGACGCCGCCTACCATGTGGACACAGGTAGATCCGGCAAAGTCATGGAAGCCCAGCTCACTGAGCCAGCCGCCGCCCCAGATCCAGTGGCCGGAAATGGGGTAGATCAAAAGGGAGATAGAGGCGGAGTAGATGCAGTAGGCGCTGAACTTGGTGCGCTCCGCCATAGCGCCGGAGACGATGGTGGCGGAGGTGGCGCAGAAGACGGTCTGGAAAATGGCGTAGGCCCACAGGGGGACGCCGGAGGGAAGGATGCTGCTGTAATCCTTCATGATCATGGGGTCAAACCAGCCGAAGAGGCCGGTGCCCGCGCCGAACATGATGCCGAAGCCGACAAGCCAGAAGCAAGGGGTGCCGATGCAGAAGTCCATCAGGTTTTTCATCAGGATATTGCCGGTGTTTTTGGCCCGGGTGAAGCCGGCCTCGCACATGGAGAAGCCCGCCTGCATGAAAAAGACCAGCGCTGCGCCCAACAGGACCCAAATGGTGTTGACAGAACTGAATTCCATAGTTGTTTCCTCCCATTTTTGTCGTTTTCTTCCAGCGAACGGTTCTGCATATAAGAAGGCAATGGAGCCTTCCGAACGGTAAGACTCCATTGCCTTGCGTTTTGCCGGGAGACAGGAGCGGGTTCGCTTCCACTGTCCGGCAGTTATATGCAGAAAAGATCGGGGGAAGAGAGAAAGCGTCTTAGAGCATGCACTCTAAGACGCCTTTGCCTTGATGGGGGCATTATACACGGTTTGTCGGCTCTGTCAATCATACCGTGCCAATTTTGGCTGTTTTTACAAAAGCAAGACAGGGCAAACCGGGAATGTGTGTGTTTTCCCGTGATGTTACAGCCGGGTCACCACAGGAATGACCATGGGGCTGCGCTTGGTGTTTTTGAACAGGTAGCTGCTGACAGCGGACTTGACCGCGCCGCGGAGCTCACCGTCATCCCGGCCGCGCTTGCGGCTGCCGGTGACGCTGTCAGCGGCGTTCATGGCAACGTTTTGCAGCTCCTTCATCAGATCGCCGGATTCCTTCACATAAATGAATCCGCGGGTGATGATCTCAGGCGGGGACAGCAGCGCGCCGTCCTGCGTGGCGATGGGAAGGACCACCACCACCATGCCGTCCTCTGCCAGACGCTTGCGGTCCCGCATGACCACGGCACCCACGTCGCCCACGCCGGAGCCGTCCACATACACCTCGCCGGCGGGGACGGAGTTGGCGGACAGCTTCATGGACTTGCCGGTGATTTCAATGACGCCGCCGTTATCGGCGATGGCGATGTGATTGCGGTCCATGCCCATCTGCTGAGCCAGCTGGCAGTGGATCTGCAGCATCCGCTGCTCACCGTGGAGCGGGACGAAGAAACGGGGCTTCGTCAGGGCGTGGATGATCTTCAGCTCCTCCTGGCAGGCGTGGCCGGAGACGTGAAGCATATCCGCCCGGTCATAGACCACGGTAGCACCCTTGCGGAACAGCTCGTTGATGACACGGCCCACCGTGACCTCGTTGCCGGGAACGGCGGAGGCGGAGAGGATCACCTTGTCGCCGGCGCCGATCTCCACCTGCTTGTGGGTGGAGAAGGCCATGCGGTACAGGGCGCTCATTTCCTCGCCCTGAGAGCCGGTGGTGACGATGACCTGCTTGTTCTTGGGCAGGCCCTTGAGCTTGTTGATGTCCACCAGCGTGTTCTTGGGGACCTTCATGTAGCCCAGCTCCGTGGAGACCTTCATCATGTTCTCCATGCTGCGGCCGGTAACGGCCACCTTCCGGCCGCACTGGGCGGCGGCGTCCAGCACCTGCTGGACACGGTGGACGTTGGAGGCGAAGGTGGTGACGATGATACGCTCGTCGCAATTCTGGAACTGGCGCATGAAGGTGGCGCCCACCACCTTTTCGGAGGGGGTGAAGCCGGGGCGCTCCACGTTGGTGGAGTCGGCGCACAGGCACAGGACCCCCTCCTTGCCCAGCTCACCCAGGCGGGCCAGGTCGATGACCTCCCCGTCAATGGGGGTGGAGTCGATCTTGAAGTCGCCGGTGTGGACGATGGTGCCCATCTTAGTGTGGATGGCGAAAGCCACGGAGTCGGCGATGGAATGGTTCACATGGATGAACTCCACGGTGAACTTGCCTGCCCGGACGCTCTTGCCCGCCTCTACGGTGATGAGCTTGGTGGATTTCACCAGCTGGTGCTCCTCCAGCTTCAGCTTGATGAGACCGGCGGTGAAGCGGGTGCAGTAGATGGGCATGTTGATCTGCTTGAGCACATAGGGGATGGCGCCGATGTGGTCCTCGTGGCCGTGGGTGATGAACAGGCCCCGAATCCGGGATTTGTTCTTGATGAGATAAGACACATCGGGGATCACGCAGTCGATGCCGTACATGTCATCACCGGGGAAGGCCATACCACAGTCCACCACGATGATCTCACCGCCGTATTCATAGGCGGTCATGTTCTTGCCGATCTCGTTGAGACCGCCAAGGGGAATGATTTTCAGTTTTTCTGCCATAGATATAGAAACTCCTTTGCTGAACGCCCTGAAAAGGGCGGAAATATGTAGGAGCTTTTCAGAGAATACGGATGACGTAAAGTGGACGCAGGCGCCTAAAGAGGCACGGCAAATAAAGACGTCCGTTGTCCGCACGGCCCCGTTTCGCCGGCGGAGGTTCGGTCACGTCTGTCCGATCTCGTATGAAAAGCTCTATTTATTCAACCGCAGGCTCTCGGGCCGCGGAAAAATACAGGTGAAATAAATAAAATGTAAGAAAACGGCAGGGAAGCCTTGCCCCCCGGTGCCAGATTTGATATAGTATAGCACAGAAAAGAGTATTTGTATACATAAAATTTTGAATGAGACGGAAATGCGCTGCAACACGGACAATAAAAAGGCAAATTGTTGCCGGGAGAAAGAATTTTTCGGCACCTATTGACAATTCCTAAAAATCTGCTACTGTATGCGCGTTGACATAGGACGGAGGAACCAACCATGCGGACCACCATTAAAATGATTGCGGAGCGGGCCGGTGTATCCATCGGCACAGTAGACCGGGTGCTCCATGACCGGCCTTATGTAAAGGCGGAAGTCCGGGAGCGGGTCCTGCGCGTGATGGAGGAACTGGACTATCATCCCAACCGGATGGCCAGCGCCCTGGCCACCAGCGGTACGCCCCGGAAGCTGGCGCTGGTGCAGCCGGAATGGGAAGAGGGCTTTGTGCGGGATGAGATGGATGCCGGTACAGCCCGCTTTCTGGAGGAATACAGAGATTACAATGTGTCGCTGGACATCCGGAACTACCCGTCGGGGGACGAGGCGGAATGTCTGCGTTTGCTGAATGAGGCAGTGGAAAACGGCGCACAGGCCGTCGCGCTGTGTGCTTCCGGCACCGAGGAGATCCGGCGGGCGCTGGAACGGCTGTCAGAGCGGGGGATCCCGGTGGCGACCTTTAACTCCGACGTGCCTGGTGGACGGCGGATCTGCTATGTGGGCGAGGACGGCCATCGGGCCGGACGGGTGGCCGGAGAGATCGCATCCTGCTTCCTGAGCCGTGGTGATGCGTTTCTGGTCATCTATGCCGATCCGAAATATACGGCGCATAAGGCCCGTGTGGACGGGTTTCTGGAGCGGCTGGCGGAGCGGGGGATCCCGGAGGAAAACGGTGTGATCGCCGCCACCCACCGGGATTACCGGAAAACGGCGGAAACGGTGGAAAGTGCATTGGCGGCGCATCCAAATTTGCGGATGGTGTATATGGCGAACCCCAGCGTCCCGGCCTGCGCGGAAGTTCTCCGGAGCCGGGGCCTGGCAGAAAAGGTCCACATCCTTTCCCACGACTGCGGCCCGGAGATCCAGGAGCTGCTGAAAAGCGGCGAGGTGGATTTTACTATCGGGCAGGATCTGGCGTATCAGCCTTATCAGGCGCTGTCTGTGCTTTTTGAGGCCCTGATGGGACAGCGGCCTGACCGGGATACCTATGTGACCGCTTGCCCCATTCTCAATTCGGAGAGTATTTGACGGTAAATATGGAAAGAAACGGGGGACTGCGGTCCTCCGCTGTTTCCGGGCAAAACTGTGTACGCACACATATAAACACATAGTAAGGAGCGCATGATGAAAAAGCATCGTTTACCGGCGGCTGTGCTGGCACTGGCCGCTTTGGGCTTTACCCTGGGCACCTGTGAATTTGTGATCGTGGGTATCCTGCCGGATATTGCGGCGGGGCTGAACGTATCTCTGGCCGCCGTGGGGCGGTTGGTCAGCGTATTTGCCGCCTGCTATGCGGTAGGAACGCCGCTGCTCACGGCCCTGACCGGACGGATGGACCGCTTCCGCCTGCTGATAGGGCTGATGCTTCTGTTTCTGGGTGTGAATGTCCTGAGTATGCTGGCTCCAGGCGTGACGGTGCTGTATGCATCCCGTGTAGTGGCGGCGCTGGTGTCCGGGACCCTCACCGCAGTGGCTATGCTGTATGCGAAGGAGGTTTCTTCCCCGGAGCAGACGGCCCGGGCCATTTCCGCCGTGTACGCGGGCTTTTCCGTGGCGGCGGTGGCGGGGGTGCCCATCGGTACAGCGGTGTGCCACGCTCTTGGCTGGCGGGCCACCTTTGGCGTGATCCTGGCAATGGGACTGGTGCTGCTGCCGGTGCTGGCCCGACTGCTACCCAGAAAGATTGAGCTTCCCGCGGCAGAGGGCAGCTTTCTGCGCCAGTTCGCAGTGCTGCGGGACAGTCGCTGCTGGCACTGTGTTTTGATGGTGCTGTTCAGCGCTTCCGCTACCTATACGGTCTACACCTATCTGACACCGACGCTGACCGGTACGCTGGGTCTGCCGGAGACGGCGGTCAGTCCGGCCCTGCTGGTGATGGGCCTTTGCAGTGCCGCCAGCAATTTGTTTTCCGGACGCCTTGCGGAAAAAGGGGGCCTGAAGCCCCTGCCGGTGTTCTTTGCCGCGCAGGTTCTGCTGTTTGCCGTGCTGCCTCTGCTGCTGGTGAACCGGTGGCTGGGATTGACAGGGCTGTTTGCCATGGGCCTGCTGATGTATCTGCTGAATACGCCGGTGCAGGTCCATTCTCTGGGATTGGCAGAGGCGGAATACCCGGCGGCAGCCAGCCTCTGCGCGTCGGTGCAGCCGGTGTCCTATAACTTTGGCATCGCCGCAGGCTCCTTTGCGGGCAGTCTGGTGCAGGATGCTTGGGGACCGCGACTGTTAGGCGTTCCGGCGGCGGTATTCGCTCTGCTGAGCCTGTGGCAGTGCAGAGGATTGCTGCGGTCCATTCAGCGCAGGAAAACCCGCCGGTAAGCACAGACAACAGAACAGATAGGAAAACAACACCATCCGAATGGATGGTGTTGTTGAGACTGTCAATAAAGTGGTAAATCCTCCGCAACGGTAAGGAAGGGTGTGCGCGGGAAACCCAAGAAGGGTGTCTCGCGCCATTAAAATCCTAAGTTTCCAGAACTTTTATAAAGTTCTGGAAACTTGCTCAGCGGGGCGAAAAAATTTTTTCGACACGCTGAACAACACCATCCATCCGGATGGTGTTGTTTTTTTGGACAGATACTTTACGCCCGGCTCCGCTTGGCGGAGCGTACCCGAGCCGGACGGCGCTGGCAGACCTCGGCGGACAGAGGCTGGATGTCCCCGGCGGCCATCAGGGCCTGCCGTGTCAGAAGAGGACCGACCATTTCATAGATCAGCACAGAGAAGAGGGTGATGTTGCGGATCAATCCGCCCTGCTCTCCAAGCTGCATAGCGGTTGTGCACATTCCCAGCGCTACACCTGCCTGAGGCAGCAGGGTGATCCCCAGATATTTACAGATCTCCGGTCCGCATTTCATATATTTGGAGCTGGCAAAGGCACCGATATATTTGCCGGCAGAGCGGAACAGGATGTAGACCAGACCAATGCACACGATGGCCCAATCCGTAAAGACGCCCAACTCCAACTCCGCGCCGCTGATGACGAAGAACAGCGCAAAAAGGGGAGAGGTCCATTTGTCTGCGGCTTTCATCAAATCGGCAGACTGGGGGCAGAGATTGCAGAACACCGTTCCCAGCATCATGCATACCAGAAGAGAGGAAAAACTAATAGTCACCGGCCCAAGGGTAATGTGCGACATGGACAGGGCCACCGTCAGAAAAACGAGGGAAATGGTCATGTTCAGGCGGTTTGTGTTGGAATGAAAGAGGACCTCCAGCTTGGTCAGCAGCCAGCCTGCGGCGGCACCCAATGCCAGAGACGCGACGATCTCCAGCAAGGGGTTGAGCAGAATGGAGATCAGATCCAACTCGCCGCTGACCAGCGCTTTGGAAATGCCGAAGCTGACCGCAAACACGATCAGACCCACTGCGTCATCCAGTGCGACGATGGGCAGAAGGAGATTGGTCACCGGACCCTTTGCTTTATACTGGCGCACCACCATCAGCGTGGCGGCCGGCGCAGTAGCCGTCGCAATGGCGCCCAGGGTGATCGCCTGAGCCGCGGACAGCTTTTCCGGCAGCAGCATGTGGACCGTCAGCAGTGCGGCGTCCACCAGCAGGGTGGCGGTCAAGGCCTGGACAACGCCGATGACGGCAGCCTGGTTGCCCGTGGATTTCAGGTCCTCCAGACGGAACTCATTTCCGATGGAAAAGGCGATGAAGCCCAGCGCGACCTCGGAGACCAGTTGCAGACTGCTTACCGCATCGGCTGAGACCAGCCCCAGACCGGTAATATGCATACTCCCCAGAACATAGGGGCCGATCAGCACACCGGCCACCAGATACGCAGTTACGTCCGGCAATCGCCACAGATTGAATACGCGCGTCATCAGAAGTCCCGCCAGAGCCGCGATGGAAACAGATAAGAGTGTAGACATGTGAATGAATCCTTCTCTCCTGCATTTGATTGCATCAGTATACACCTTGGCTTTTATAAAATCAATGCAAACGTTTGCAATATTTACAAAATCTTTATGTGGAATTTTTCGACTGTTTATGCGCGTATATCGATCATTGAAAAATAATTTTGTAAATAAAAGACAAAAATAACGATAACGTTTGCGCTTTGAAGACAGCCTCGGACTTTGGCATTTTCACACGAGGGCAAAGTAAAAAAGAGAAGCCCCATGGAATGGGGCTTCTTTGGATCATATGCGGTTGTGGCTGCATTTAGGTACGGCTTACGTTCAGCCCTTGCGAGGGAAGCCAGCCGTCCTATGGCGGGAGGTTTTAACGGATCATTTCACGATCAGGGTCTGACCGTCCATTTCCTCCGGCGCGGCAAGGCCCATCACATCCAGAATGGTGGGGGCAATGTCCGCCAGACGGCCCTGACGCAGCTCCGAGCCGGCGCCGCAGAGGATGAAGGGCACCAGATCGGTGGTGTGGGCGGTCATGGGAGAGCCGTCCTCCTGGGTCATGGTTTCGGCGTTGCCGTGGTCGGCGGTGATCATGGCGATGCCGCCCATTTTCATGGTGGCGTCCACCACCTTGCCCACGCACTCATCCACGGTCTCCACGGCCTTCACCGCCGCGTCAAAGACACCGGTGTGACCCACCATGTCGCAGTTGGCGAAGTTCAGGATAATGACATCATACGCACCGGATTCGATCCGCTCCACGCACTTGTCGCACACCTCGTAGGCGCTCATCTCCGGCTGGAGATCGTAGGTTGCCACCTTGGGAGAGGGCACCAGCACCCGGTCCTCGCCGGGGAACTGGGTCTCCACGCCGCCGTTGAAGAAGAAGGTCACATGGGCATACTTCTCCGTTTCCGCGATGCGGAGCTGGGTCAGTCCCAGATTGCTGAGATACTCACCCAGACCATTGCGGACGGCCTGACGGGGGTAGGCCACCTCCACATTGGGCATGGTAGCGTCATACTCCGTGGTGCAGACGAAGGTCACGGGGAAATACTGGCGGGTGAAGCCGTCGAACTTCGGGTCCACAAGGGTCCGGGTGATCTCACGGGCCCGGTCAGGGCGATAGTTGAAGAAGATCACACTGTCATTATCGGAGATGGTGCCGTCCCCATCACAGATCACCGGCTCGATGAACTCGTCGGTGACGCCGGCGGCGTAGGCATCCTTCACCGCTGCCACGGGCAGGGGATTGACGTGGGCGCTCTCACCGTAGACCATGGCGTCATAGGCGGCTTCCACACGGTCCCAGCGCTTGTCGCGGTCCATGGCGTAGTAACGGCCCATGAGGGTTGCGATCTTACCCACGCCCAGCTCCCGGCACTTCTCCACCGTCCGGGTCACATAGTCCGCGCCGGAGGTGGGGGAAACGTCCCGTCCATCCAGAAATGCGTGGATGTAGACCCGCTCAAGGCCACGGTCCTTTGCCATCTGCATCAGGGCGAAGAGGTGGTCGATGTGGGAGTGGACACCGCCGTCGCTGAGCAGACCCATGAGGTGAAGGGCAGAGCGCTTTTCCTTGCAGGCGTCCATGGCGTGAACATAGGCGGGATTCTGGAAGAAATCTCCGTCATCAATGGATTTGCTGATCCGGGGCAGGTCCTGAAACACCACCCGGCCTGCGCCGATGTTGGTGTGGCCCACCTCACTGTTGCCCATCTGGCCTGCAGGCAGACCTACATCCAGACCGGAGGCGGACAGCTCTGTATGGGCATACTCCTGAAAGAACTGATCCAGACGAGGGGTGTTGGCGGCGGCAACGGCGTTGCCCTCCGTCTCGGTCCGGAGACCGAATCCGTCCATAATGATGAGTGTGGTCGGTGTTTTGTTCATAGAAACCTCATTTCGCATAAAGGGGGGGACTGTGTCCCCCCGCTTTTCCGCATTATTCCTGATTGGCCGCGTTGATGATGTCCACGAACTGCTCGGGCTTCAGAGCAGCACCGCCGATGAGGCCGCCATCGATATCGGGCTGGGCCAGCAGCTCAGCAGCGTTCTTGGGGTTCATGCTGCCGCCGTACTGAATGGTGACGCTGCGGGCCACGCGGGCACCGTACAGGCCACGGATGGCAGCACGGATGTTGGAGCAGACCTCACCGGCCTGCTCGGCAGTGGCGGTCTTGCCGGTGCCGATGGCCCAGATGGGCTCATAGGCGATGATGCAGCGGCGCAGTTTCTCAGCAGGGACACCGTTCAGAGCGCTCTTGACCTGCAGAGCGATCCACTCGTTGGTGATGCCGGTTTCGCGCTGCTCCAGGCTCTCGCCCACGCAGATGATGGGGTTCATGCCGGCGTTCAGCACAGCGTGGACCTTCTTGTTGACAGTCTGGTCAGTCTCGCAGAAATACTGACGGCGCTCGCTGTGACCCACGATGACGTACTTCACGCCCAGATCCTTCAGCATATCGGCGGAAACCTCGCCGGTGTAAGCGCCCTTCTCCTCAAAGTAGACGTTCTCAGCACCCACGGAGATCCGCAGATCCTTGAAAGCCTTCATAGCGGTGGAAATATTGCAGGCGGGGACACAGATCAGGGTGTCGCACCACTTGGCGCGGGGCATGATCTTCTTCAGGTCCTCAGCGAATTTCTTGGTCTCGGTGGCGGTCATGTTCATCTTCCAGTTGCCGGCGATGACAGTCTTACGGTATCTGCGGTTCATAACTCTTTTTTCTCCTTTTGTATCTTTGATAACGATGATCGGACCGTTTCGGAGGGCCGTCAGGGCGGTCCGAAAAAGGCTCGACAATAAAACTTATTATTTTATAGCGAAAACGAGGGGATTTGTCAAGTATTTTTGAAAAATTCGACTGTTTTTGCGAAAAAATCGTATGGAAAGCGGCAGAATGCTCTGCCGCTTTGTGGGATCGAACTATGTGGAGATCCTGATTTTGCCGGACAGCGATAGCGGGCAAAGCCCGCTGCGCTGCAATTATTTATCCAGCAGGCAGGCCACGCCGGGAAGCTCCTTGCCCTCCATGAATTCCAGGGAAGCACCGCCACCGGTGGAGATGTGGGTCATCTTGTCAGCATAGCCCAGCTGCTCCACAGCCGCAGCAGAGTCGCCGCCGCCGATGATGGTGATGGCGGAGGTCTTGCTGAGAGCCTCGGCCACAGCCTTGGTGCCCACAGCAAAGGCGGGGAACTCAAACACGCCCATAGGACCGTTCCAGATAACGGTACCGGCATCGGCCACAGCGTCGCAGTACAGCTTCACGGTTTCGGGGCCAATGTCCAGACCCTGCCAGCCGGCGGGGATCTCACCGGACTTGACTACCTTGCTGTTGGCGTCGGGAGAGAAGGCGTCTGCGATCACGGTGTCCACCGGCAGCAGCAGCTTTACGCCCTTGGCCTTGGCCTTTTCCAGCATTTCCAGAGAATAGGCTTCCCAGTCGGATTCCAGCAGGCTGTCGCCCACCTGACCGCCCTGAGCGGCAGAGAAGGTGTAGGCCATGCCGCCGCCGATGATGATGGTGTCGGCGATCTCCAGCAGATTGTTGATGACGCCAATCTTGGAGGAGACCTTGCTGCCGCCAAGGATAGCCACCAGAGGCCGCTTGGGGTTAGCCAGAGTGCCGCCGATGACTTCCAGCTCCTTCTCAATCAGGAAGCCGGAGACGGCGGGGAGATAAGCCGCCACGCCGGCGGTGGAGGCGTGAGCCCGGTGGACGGCGCCGAAAGCGTCGGACACGTAGACCTCGGCCATGGAAGCCAGCTTTTGTGCGAAGGCGGGATCGTTCTTGGTCTCGCCCTTTTCAAAGCGGGTGTTTTCCAGCAGCAGGACCTGACCGGGCTGCAGGGCCGCAGCCTTAGTCTGGGCATCCTCACCCACAACGTCGCTGGCGAAGATAACTTCCTGTCCCAGCAGCTCTGCCAGACGGGCGGCTACGGGAGCCAGGGTCAGCTTCTTCTGCTCCTTGCTCCAGGCAGCCTCGGTGAGTTCTGCGGGATCCTTACCCTTTTCTGTCTGCTTTTTGACCCATTTGTCAAAATCCGGCTGGGGCTTTCCCAGGTGAGAGCAGGCAATCACCGCCGCGCCCTGATCCAGCAGATACCGAATGGTGGGCAGAGCGGCCACGATGCGCTTGTCACTGGTGATGGCACCGGTCTTTTTGTCCTGAGGGACATTGAAATCGCAGCGGAGAAGGACCTTCTTGCCCTTCACGTCGATGTCGCGGACGGTCTTTTTCTGGTAATTCATAAGCAAACTCCTATACGATCGTTGATTTGCAGTGATTAAGGGGTTTTCGCCATTTCCCCCACACCCAGCAGGCCGGGGAAATCATTTTGCCGCAGCGCCTCGTACACGCATACGGCCACCGTGTTGCTGAGGTTCAGGCTCCGGGCCTCGTCGATCATGGGCAGACGGATGCAGCGGTCCCGGAAACGCTCTCGGAGATCCAAGGGAAGTCCGGCGGTCTCTTTGCCGAAGAAGATCCAGCTATTCGGGGAGAACCGGGCTTCCTGATAGGACCGGGGGGCTTTTGTGGTGGTCAGCCAGCAGTCCTGCGCGGCCTCCGGATGCTTTTCAAAAAAGTCATCCAGATTTTCGTAGTCAAAGACCTCCACCAGATGCCAGTAGTCCAGTCCCGCCCGCCTGACAGCCCGCTCGGAGATGTCAAAGCCCAGCGGCCGGATCAGATGCAGACGGCTGCCGGTGGCGGCGCAGGTGCGGGCGATATTGCCGCAATTCTGAGGGATCTCAGGCTCCACTAATACGATATTCAGCACAGATATTCCCTCCTTTTGGCTCGAATGGATACTATTGTAATCCTTTACCGATAGAAATTCAACTGTTTTGTGGTGAATTTTGCGATTCTTAGGGCGGTTGAATGGTTTGCGCGGGGGGAGTGGGTATGTATTCTCAAAAAATTGAGGTTTTTTAGTTAATTTGCTGGATTTCCGGTGTCTTTGATAAATTCAAACAGAAAAGGACGAAAGATTTGGAGGAAATTACCTTGAACTTTTTCCGGGAAGGGGTGGATTTCCATAAAAAGTTTGGTATAATGACAGTGATAAGATTCCGGTCGCCATGCGGCCTGACGGACAGGAGGGACTTACCATGGATCACACGTGTCGTGCTGTGTTTATTCTGGAAGAGGATCACTCTATTCCTGCAGGTCACAAACCGCTGATGCTGGAAGCCATATTGCACCGCCCAATCATGGAGCGGGCCGTTGTGCAATGTTTGGCGGATGGCGTTCAGCGGTTTTTTGTTGTCTGCTCGCCCCGCTTTGCTGATGAGGCGGCTGCCTGCTTCCCGGAGGGAACGGATGTTGTGATCTCTGAGCAGCATGCCGAGCTTCTGGATTTTCTGGACAATGACGAGAGCACTTTGGTGCTCTGCCGCGCGGCTCTGCCTATGGCTCAGGCCGGCCCCGGCTTTGCCTATTCCGCACCGGGACGGGAGCTGCGGGCAGTCTGGAAGGACAAGATGACCAACGCCGTATCCGGCGCTTCGCTGGTGTCCGGCTGGCTGCCGATCTTCGGACCGGAGACCATCGCTGAACTGGAACCGGTTTTGGCGAAGATGGAACAAGAATCGTAATTTTGAAATTTTGAACATATAAAATATACAGAAAAGAGAGGAAAATTCCTATGATTTCTCACGGGAAGGACATCAAAGTTTTCTGCGGTAACGCAAACCAGCCTCTGGCGGCTGAGATCTGCCAGATGATGGGCACCAAGCTGGGTGAATCTGAGGTCAAGAGCTTCGCTGACGGCGAGGTCTCCGTCTCCCTGTACGAAACTGTCCGCGGCAGCGATGTGTTCGTGGTCCAGTCCACCTGCAAGCCTGTCAATGACAACCTGATGGAGCTGCTGGTGATGATCGACGCGCTGCGCCGCGCTTCTGCCGGCCGCATCACCGCCGTCATTCCCTATTTCGGCTATGCCCGTCAGGACCGCAAGGCCAAGGCCCGCGATCCCATCTCTGCCAAGCTGGTGGCCAACATGATCACCGCTGCCGGCGCTGACCGTGTGCTGACCATGGACCTCCACGCCTCCCAGATTCAGGGCTTCTTCGACATCCCCGTGGATAACCTGCTGGGCAACCCCGTCTTTGTGGATTATTATGCCAAGAAGTTCGGCGACAAGTGCGAGGATATGATGGTGGTCTCTCCCGACGTTGGCTCTGTGGCCCGCGCCCGCGCCTTCGCGCAGAAGCTGCACATGCAGCTGGCTATCGTGGACAAGCGCCGCCAGAAGGCCAACCAGTGCGAGGTCATGAATGTCATTGGCGACGTGAAGGGCAAGGACTGCATCCTCTTTGATGACATGGTGGATACCGCGGGCTCTCTGTGCAACGCTGCCAAGGCCATCGTGGAAGTGGGCGGTGCCAACAAGGTCTACGCCTGCGCCAGCCACGGCGTCCTCTCCGGTCCTGCCATTGACCGTCTGGAGTCCAGCAACATTGAGGAGCTGGCTCTGCTGGATACCATTCCCGCCCATCCCGAAGCGGTCCGGGCACGGATCAAGTATCTGTCCGTGGCTTCCATGTTCTCTGAGGCCATCGAGCGTACCTATCAGGAGGTCTCCATCTCCAAGCTGTTCCGGTAACGATCCGGCCCAAAACCAGCGCATTGAGTGTAATATAAAAAACGGGGAAGCAGACTTGCTTCCCCGTTTCCTTTGGTATATGATACAAGCAAACAAGGAGGAATTCCCTATGATCTTTGAAAAATCCGGCGGGGCGGTGGACTGGCTCATCGTGGGCCTGGGCAACCCCGGCCAGAAATACGAGCACACCCGTCACAACATGGGCTTTCTGACGGTAGACCTGTTGGCGGAGCAGCTGAACGTGAAGCTTAATAAAGTGAAATTCAAGTCTGCCTACAACATCGTCCGCTTCGGCGGGCAGAAGTGTCTGGTGATGAAGCCGCAGACTTATATGAATCTTTCCGGTGAGGCTGTCCGTGAGGCGGTGCAGTTCTATAAGATCCCTGCCGATCATGTGCTGGTGATCTATGACGACGTGTCCCTCCCTGTGGGCAAGCTGCGGGTGCGGCCCACCGGCTCCGCCGGCGGACACAACGGTATCAAGAATATCATCGCCCATCTGGGGACGCAGGAGTTTCCCCGCATCAAGATCGGCACAGGCGCCCCATCCGGCGGCGGTGCGGAGATGATCGACTGGGTCATCGGCGTGCCCTCTCAGGCGGAGCGGAAGATTCTGGTGGAGAGTTTTGAAAACGCCGTCAAGGCGGCGGAGGATATCATCGAAAACGGCTGTCAAAAGGCCATGAACGATTATAACTGACCGGCCTGACGGGCATATAATAGCATAGGAAAACAGCAGCACACCCCGGCCACCAGGGCCGGAGTGCGCCCATTTGCGCGTAAAGCATGACTTTTGTCAGGAGGTGTCGGATGGACGCGTTTCTGAAAACTCTACAAACGCTGCCGGAAGTGGCTGAGCTGGTGAGCCGGGTGGAAAACGGCGGATGCCCCGCTGTCCTCACCGGCACCCAGCCAGTACAGCGGGCCTGCGTCGGCGCGGCGGTGGCCGCCGGAGCCGGACGGCCCATGGTGTTTCTCTGTGCCGACGAGCGGGAGGCCCGTCAACTGGCGGGTGATCTGCAAAGTCTGACCGGTGAGATGCCGGTGACGCTGCTGGCGAGAGAATGGCAGTTCCGGCCCAACGCCGTTTCCTCCCGGGAGTGGGAGCGGAGCCGCTTGGCAGCGCTGCACCAGATGGCGGCGGGCAATGCGCCGGTAGTGGTTGCCACGGTGGACGCCCTCTTGGCCCGGACCATGCCGCCCCATCGGTTGGCAGAGCTGTCCATGACACTGGAGACAGGCGGCCGGGCGGACCTGAAGGAACTGACGGACCGCTTGTTACAGGCGGGGTATAGCCGCTGCGATCAGGTGGAGGGCGTGGGCCAGTTCGCTCTGCGGGGCGGTATTCTGGATGTGTTCTCCCCCCTGATGGAGCAGCCGGTGCGGTGCGAGTTTTTCGACGATGAGATCGATTCTCTGGGACTGTTCGACCCCGGCACCCAGCGGAGGACGGAAAACGTCTCCTCTGCGCTGCTGCTGCCGGCGGCGGAGGTGCTGCCGGGGCTGGCCCCCGGCGGGCTTACCCATCTGGCGGAGCAGATCGAAAAGCTGGCCGTCAAGTACGCTAAGAAAGAAAACGGAGAGAAGATCGCCCAGACCCTCCGGGGAGACGCGGAGCGTTTCCGCAGCGGCGCGGAGGTCAACGGCCTGGACCGCTATCTGAGCCTGATCTACCCGGACGCCGCCGGAGGCGCGGACTACCTGCCGCCGGACGCCGTGGTGTTCCTCTGCGAAGGAGGGCGCGTTGAACAGCGGGTGAAAACCGTGCTGCTTCAGCTCCATCAGGACACGGAGGCCCTTATGGAGGCCGGTCTGATGGTGGGGGACGCGGCGGAGGTCTGTCTTTCCGGAGAGGCGCTGTTCGCGCAGTTGGCGGATTTTCCGGTGGTGATGCTGGACGCGCTGCCCACCTCCCGGCACCCCCTGAAGCCCCGCGGCCTGCTGGCCATCAACGCCCGGCAGCTCAGCTCCTACGGCGGCAGTCTGGAGACCGCCGTCACGGACTTGGAGCACTACCGGAACACCGGCAGTGCTGTGCTGGTGCTCTGCGGCGGTGAGGTCCGGGCGAAGAACCTGCTGCGGCTCTTGGAGGAGCGGAGCATCCCCGCCGTACTGGATCTGAAGGGGGCCGCCATGCCGAAACCCGGCGAGCTGCGGATCACCGTGGGAGCGCTGTCCGCGGGCTGTGAGTGGCCGGCGCTGAAGCTGGCGGTGCTGACAGAGGGGCAGTTAACGGCCCCCACCCAGAAAAAGCTGAAGCTGAAAAAGGATTCCAACCGCCAAAAACTCCAATCCTACACGGATTTGTCCCCCGGCGATCTGGTGGTCCACACCCACCACGGCATCGGCCGCTTCGCGGGCATCCAGCGGATGCCGGTAGACGGCGTGGAGAAGGATTATATCAAGATCGATTACGCCGGGGGCGACTGCCTGTATGTGCCTGTGACCCAGTTGGACATGGTGAGCAAATACATCGGCGGCGGTGAGGATCAGGAGCGGACCCGGCTCAATAAGCTGGGCGGAACGGAGTGGGCCAAGCAGAAAACCAAGGCCCGGAAAGCCGCCAAGGATCTGGCAGCGGGGTTGACCAAGCTGTACGCCGAGCGGCAGTGCCGCCCCGGCTTTGCCTTCTCGCCGGATTCCCCGTGGCAGACGGAGTTTGAAGAGGCCTTCCCCTACGCCGAGACCGGGGACCAATTACAGGCCATTGCCGACATCAAAAAGGACATGGAAAAGCCCCGGCCCATGGATCGCCTCCTTTGCGGCGATGTGGGCTACGGCAAGACGGAGGTGGCGCTCCGGGCCATTATGAAATGCGTCCTGGACGGCAAGCAGGCGGCAATTTTGGTGCCCACCACCGTTCTGGCCCAGCAGCACTACGCCACCGCCTGCGGCCGGTTCAAGGACTTCCCGGTGAAGATCGAGGTCCTTTCCCGATTCACCACCGCCAAGGAGCAGAAACGCATTTTGGAGGCTGCCCGCACCGGCGGTCTGGACCTGCTGATCGGCACTCACAAGCTCTTGCAGAAAAATATGGAGTTCAAGGATCTGGGGCTGCTGGTCATCGACGAGGAGCAGCGCTTCGGCGTGACCCACAAGGAGCGGCTCAAGGAGATGAGCCGTCAGGTGGATGTGCTGACCCTGTCTGCCACCCCCATCCCCCGGACGCTGAATATGGCCCTCTCCGGTCTGCGGGATATGTCTACCATTGAGGAGCCGCCAGCCGACCGTCAGCCGGTGCAGACTTATGTGCTGGAGCATGACTGGGGGATCCTGGAGGACGCCATGCGGAAGGAATTGGCCCGGGGCGGTCAGATCTACTACCTACACAACCGGGTGGAGACCATTGACCTCACTGCCTCCCGCATCCAGAAGCTGCTGGGGCCGGAGGTCCGGGTGGCAGTGGGCCACGGCAAGATGGGCGAGCAGGAACTGTCCGCCGTCATGCAGGCCATGGTGGACGGAGAGGCGGATGTGTTGGTCTGCACCACCATCATTGAAACCGGCATCGACATTCCCAACGTCAATACCCTCATCATGGAGGATGCCGACCGGTTGGGCCTTGCCCAGCTCCACCAGATCCGGGGACGGATCGGACGCAGCACCCGCCGGGCTTACGCCTACCTCACCTACCGGCAGGGGAAGATCTTGCAGGAGACCGCCGCGAAACGGCTGGCGGCCATCCGGGAGTACGTGGAATTCGGCTCCGGCTTTAAGATCGCCATGCGGGATCTGGAGATCCGGGGCGCGGGCAATCTGCTGGGGCCAGAGCAGTCCGGCTACCTGATGAGCGTGGGCTATGACCTGTATCTGAAGCTGCTGGAGGAGGCGGTTTTGGAGGAACGGGGCGAGGAAAAGAAAATCGAGACGGAATGTGCCGCCGACCTGACCCTGAATGCCAATATCCCGGAACGGTATGTGACCTCCCCGGAGCAGCGGATGGATCTCTACCGCCGCATTGCGGCTATCCGCACCAACGATGACGCCTCCGACCTGATGGACGAGATGATTGACCGGTACGGCGAGCCGCCGAAGCCGGTGCTGGCACTGCTGGATGTGGCGCTGCTGCGCGCCGCCGCCGCCAAGGCCGGGGTGTCCGACATCACTCAGAAGAAGGACGCGCTGCGCTTCACATTGGCGGTGTTCCGCCCGGAGGCGCTGGTGCATGTGTGCGGATTGACAAAGTACAAATTCCGCCTGACCCTCTCTGCCGGGGAGACGCCTATGCTGACGCTGAAGCTGAAGCCCGGCGCCAACGTGCTGGACACGGCTTTGGAACTGGTGGAGGATCTGAAGCTGGCAACACAGGCGCTGGAGAAAGCGTAAAGTTCTGCTTTGCCGGATGGTGCGGTTGCCCAAAAGAAATAGTGAACAAAAAAGAGCTATCTGATCTCACCTGAGACCAGATAGCTCTTGATTCTTAATGATTCGGCTTTTTGAGGAGTGGCTTATTCCCATTCGATGGTGCCGGTGGGCTTGGGAGTCAGATCCCACAGAACACGGTTGACGCCGGAGACCTCGTGAGTGATGCGGTCCACGATGTGCTGCATCATGCCAAAGTCCAGCTGGGCCACCTCGGCGGTGACGGCATCCACGGTGTTGACGGCCCGGATGATAACCGGCCAGTCGAAGGAACGCTTGCCGTCGATGATGCCGGTGGACTTGATGTCGGGCACTACGGTGAAGTACTGCCAGACCTTGCCCTCCAGACCGTTCTTGGCGAATTCCTCACGGAGGATGGCGTCGGATTCCCGAACGGCCTCCAGACGGTCACGGGTGATGGCGCCGATGCAGCGGACGCCCAGACCGGGGCCGGGGAAGGGCTGACGGTAGACCATGTTGTCGGGTAGCCCCAGCGCCTTGCCTACCACACGGACCTCGTCCTTGTAGAGCAGCTTCACCGGCTCCACCAGCTCAAACTGCAGATCCTCGGGCAGGCCGCCTACGTTGTGGTGGGACTTGATGCCGTCGGATTCCAGAATGTCGGGGTAAATGGTGCCCTGAGCCAGGAAGGAGATGCCCTCCAGCTTCTGAGCCTCCTCAGCGAAAACGTCGATGAACTCCTTGCCGATGATCTTGCGCTTCTGCTCTGGGTCGGAAATGCCGGCCAGCTTGTCCAGGAAGCGATCCACAGCGTCCACATAGATGAGGTTGGCGTCCATCTGGTTCTGGAACACCTCGATGACCTGCTCAGGCTCGCCCTTGCGGAGCAGACCGTGGTTCACGTGAACGCAGATGAGCTGCTTGCCGATGGCTTTGATGAGCAGAGCGGCGACTACGGAGCTGTCCACACCGCCGGAGAGGGCCAGCAGGACTTTCTTATCACCGATCTGCTGACGCAGTTCTGCGAGCTGCTGGTCGATAAAGCTCTCTGCCAGAGCGGGGGTGGTGATGCGCTCCATGGTTGCGGGACGAACATTGCTTGACATGGTAGGTTCCTCCTTGTATTTTGAATTGAATAGATTCTGTTGAAAAAGGGGAGGCAGCGTCATGATGCGCCGCCTCCCGCGGAATGGTGAGGACGATCAGTCGTCGTCCCGGAACACAATGTTGCCGGGCTCAGCGGATTCAATAATGGCCAGAGACTTCAGGTTGACGCCGGCAGCGCGCAGACGGTCACCGCCGCCCTGAAAGCCCTTTTCCACGGCGCAGCCGATACCCATCAGGGTGGCGCCGGCGGCGGTCACGATGTCACACAGGCCGCGCATAGCTTCACCGTTAGCCATGAAGTCATCAATGATGAGGACCTTATCGTCAGAGGAGAGCCACTCCTTGCTTACCAGCAGGGTGACCTTCTTCTTGTAGGTATAAGAGTAGATGTCGCTCTGATAGAGGCCGCCCTCGATGTTGTCGCTCTTGGCCTTCTTGGCAAAAATCATGGGCTTATGGAAATAGGTGGCCACAGCGGTGGCCAGAGCAATGCCGCTGGCTTCTGCCGTGAGGACCATGGTGACCTCGTCCATATTAAAATACTTGCCGAATTCCTCAGCGATCCGGGTCAGCAGTCCGGTGTCGATGCGGTGGTTCAGGAAACCGTCCACCTTGATGATATTGCCGGGCAGAACCTTGCCCTCTTTTACGATCCGCTCCTTCAGCTCCTGCATTTGGTGCTCCTCCTTTGTGCTTTCTATTTATATAATCGTTTTTTTTAAGTAGAGACTGCCTTTATTATCCCGGATTTCTACTGCTTTTGCAACTGCTTTTCCACACAAAAACTATTGCCGGGAAGTTGGTGACTTTGTGAAAATGCGTGCCGTAAACGGACAAAAAGCCGTGAAAAGCCGCACCGTGGAAAAACACGGCGCGGCTTCCCTTATTTTTCAGCCAGATGGTCAGCGACGGTCTTGAGCCAATCACCCTGGAAATCCTCGATACTGCCGGCGTCCGTCAGGGATGCCAGAACGGGATCGATGGGCATTTCCGCCAGAAGAGGCAGGTTGTGCGCGGCAGCGGCTTGAGCCGTTTTGCCCTCGCCGAAGAGGTAGATCTTCTTGCCGCAGTCCGGGCAGGCCACATAGCTCATGTTTTCCACCAGACCCACGATGGGGACATTCATCATCTCCGCCATCTTGACAGCCTTTTCTACCACCATGCCCACCAAATCTTGGGGGGAGGCCACGATGATGATGCCGTCCAGAGGGATGGACTGGAACACGGACAGGGACACGTCGCCGGTTCCGGGAGGCATATCCACGAACAGATAGTCGCAGTTCCACAGAACATCCGTCCAGAACTGCTGGACCACGCCGGAAATGACGGGACCGCGCCAGATCACGGGGTCGGTCTCGTTCTCCAGCAGGAGGTTGATGGACATGACCTGAATACCGGTCTTGGATTCCGAGGGGATTAGGGCGTTTTCCGTGCCCATGGCCCGGTCATGGATGCCGAAGGCCTTGGGGATGGAGGGGCCGGTGATATCAGCGTCCAGAATACCGACCTGATAGCCACGGCGGCGCATGGTAACAGCCAACTGGCTGGTGACCATGGACTTGCCTACACCGCCCTTACCGGATACGATACCATAGACCTTGCCCACATGGGCGTCGGCATGGTGGGCCTTCAGCAGGGACTGAGGCTCCCGGGAAGCACAGCTCTCCCCGCAGCTGGAGCAGTCGTGCGTACATTCACTCATAAGCTTGAATCTCCTTTTTCTATTTCAAATCTCACTATAAATAATAGTATGACCGGGATGATCAGAACTATCTTATACCCATTCCGGTCAGTTCGTCAACACCTTGATCATAAATGAGAGCGTCGATAAAGCGGTAAATTCACTGCAACGGTAAGGAAGGGTGTGTGCGGGAAACCCAAGAAGGGTGTCCTGCGCCATTGAAATCCCAAGTTTTCAAAACTTTTATAAAGCTCTGAAAGCTTGTTCAGTGAGGCGAAAAGACTTTTTCGACACGCTGAATAAATAACCGGTCATCACAGACGCTGAACGGCCACTTCCGGGTCTCTGGCAAAGAAATCGGCCTCCCGGCTGTGGCAGGTGAACAGGAGGATCTGCCGATGGGCTGCTGCCTGCTTCAGCCACCGGAGGGCGGTGGCGCAGCGCTCGTCGTCGAAATTAGTGAGAGCGTCATCCAGAATAATGGGGATGGATTTCTCCGGCGGCAGCACCAGCTCGCAGATGGCCAGCCGAGCGGAGAGGTAGAGCTGATCTGCGGCCCCGGCGGACAAAAGCTGGATGTCCCGGTCAATGGGGTCCCCGGCGGGGCGGGCAGTGAGGTGAAAGCTCCGGTCTAGAGCGGCGGCGGTGTAGCGTCCCTCGGTCAGCTCATGGAAGATCTCCGTCGTCCGGCGGCTGAGCTGGGGGGAAAATCGGTTTTGCAGGACGGTATTGGCACCGGCCAAAGTGTCCATGGCCAGACGCAGGGCGTCATATTCCTCCTGAAGCTGACCGGTCTGGCTTTGCAGAGATTCGGCGGAAGCCCGCAGCCCGTCAGGATCCCCCATAGCGTGAAGCTGACCGGTCAGGCGGTCGGTGGCGGAACGGGCGGCGGCCAACTGGACCTGCGCCTGTGCCAGCGCATCCGCGACGGTTTCCCGACTGCGAAGAGGAGGAGTTGATTCCATATCACAGCTGTCCGGGATGCCTTGCTGAACCAGAAGATCCAGACGGACCTGAGCTTCTCTGGCGGCGGTCTGGGCCTCGGACAGTGCCTTGCGGCGCTGGGCGGCCTGCCGCAGGACCTGATCGGCGGTGGGGATGTCAAAGGCGGCGGGGGCAAAGCGCCGGACCTCCAACAAAATTGCCTGTTCGTTGGTGGTCAGGGTATTGTAGTAAGCGTCGGCGGTGGCGGATTTGGTGTTCAGGTCCGCCTGCGCGGCGTCCCGGACCTCCACGGCGGCGGTATAGGCATCCGCAAAGGCAGTAATCTCGTTGGTATCCGTGGTGCCGAACCGCTTCATGAGGGCGATATTGCACAGCTTTTTTAAAGCGTGCTGTCGGTACTGGCGGGAAATATAGGTGCCGGCTGCTGCCACAACGGCTGCCGCCAGTGCGGGAAGGGCCCAGGGCACCAACTGAAAGAGGGGCAGAGAGAGGACGGACAACTGCGAGTACAGCAGGGCAAAGATGCCGCCTGCCGCCGCAAGAAACAAAAAGAAAATCGCCAGCTCTCGAAAAGCGATAGGGCCGGGGACCCGGTCGGATGAGGTGCCTTGGGCTTCCTTCCGGGCGCTCTCCGCCGTCTGACCGGCAAAGGGGCTGTCATTGACGTTCTTTTCCGCCCGGAGGAGGGCTTTCATGGCCTCGTCCCGATCAGTGCGGGCTTTCTCTACGTTCTTACGGACAGTTTCCAGATTGACGATGGCGCCCCGCAGCCGTCCGATGGTCTCCGTGTCCGGGACCCGGTCTTCCTCCAACTGCTGGGTCAGGCTATGGACCCGCTGGGCGGCGGTGTCGGCGGCATCGGTCAGCGCCGCTAATTGGCGTCGCTTTTGCGCGGCCTCCCACCGGTCATACTGGGCCAATTCATCGGAGAGGGCCTGCACATCGGACTCCAACGCCTGAGAACGTTCCAGAGCGTCTGCGAGCTGCTGCTGAAGCTGAACGGAGGAGTCCAACTGCTGCTGGACCTCCGCGAGCTCCGCCTCCAAGGCCGGGAGCTGGCCGCTCTTATTGAAACGGCGGCGGTTCAACTGCTTTTTCAAAGCGTCATAGGCCTCTGTATAAGAGGTATCCTCGTCGCCGGAGGAAATGAGGGACGCTACGCGGCGCTCCAGGCCGGCGTCCTGCGTGATGGCCAGTCCGCTTTGGCGGATGAAGGCGCTGCGCTCAAAGACCTCCCGGCTGACGCCCAGCAGCGTCTCCCCGCAATTCGTCCCGGTCAATCCATCGACAGGGGAGGCGGTGCCGGTGTAGACAGCTTGGAAGTCCGCCATAGGGGCGGTCTGCCGCCGGGTAGCCCGGGTGATGGTGAGGTCGGCACCGTCAGCGTGACATTCCAGCCGTCCGGACATGGAGCCGCCGTCCCACGGGGCGTAGCGGTTTTTGTCGGCGATGAAACCGGCCTTGTCCCGTTTACGGCTGTTGATGCCGTAGAGCATGGCGGTCAGAAAGGCACACCAGGTGGATTTTCCGGTTTCGTTGGGGGCTTCTATGATATTGAGACCGTCCTGAAGCTGCAAGGTCTCATTCCGCAGCCGCCCAAAGGCGGCGGACATACGTTGAATCAGCACAGTGATACCTCCGCAGAGCATATATAATATGGTGTCAGTATAGCATATCGGGGCTGTTTTGCACAGATTATTTTCGGCACTGTTAAGACGATAGTAAGGAATAAGAAATACTAATAATTAAAATCAAAAAAACTTGGAAAAAACCGTTGACAAACGGGGAAGTATCTGGTATTCTAACTAAGCTGTTTGACGGCGATGAAGTGAATGAGTCGGGTGCTTGAAGATCTGAAAAGATCTGAAAGAAAGATCTGAAAGAAAGATCTGAAAAAGATTTGAAAAAGTACTTGACAAATGAAACTGAGCCTGATATAATAGTGACTGTTCCGCTTGAGGGACGTGCACCTTGTAAATTAAACAACGTGAGAAAAGAAAGCACCAGCGGAGCGAGCTTTTCACGAGGCTCGCGACGAAGTTGTGGGTGAATAGGCCGTAGTC
>NZ_JACOQI010000003.1 GCF_014297285.1 Dysosmobacter segnis | reverse complement strand
TGACATTCTGCATTGCAGGCTCTTATTCTACCAACAACCGCATCTATGATATTTATATCATTTTGATTTTCGGTATCGTTTCTTACTTCCTGCGGCGCATGGGCTTCCAACTGGTGCCTATTCTGCTGGGCATCGTGCTTGGACCTCTGGCTGAAAAGAACTTCCGCCGTGCCATGGTCATTTCTGAAGGCAGCTTCAGCATTTTCTTCACTCGTCCGATCAGCTGCGCGTTCATTTTGATCGCGATTGTGTCCGTGGCAATTTTTGGCATCCGGAACTACAAATCCAGAAAGCTGGCAAAGCAGAATACTGCTGAAACTTCCGAGGCAAAATAATTGAACGGAAAACGTCTCCGCTCAGTTTGGAAAGGTAACTCTCTGCTTTAGGGAGTGCGCTGACTGGAAATGACTTGGCAGACGAACTTAGGACAACATTAAAAACAAGGGGCTTTCGTAAAGAAAGCCCCTTGTTTTGTAGAAAAACCGACTGATACCTTGCTACTGCCGATGGCGGCCTAAAGCGAATCGCGGATATCATGGAAAAAGTTGTGCCGTTCGGCTCTGATTTATATTGTAGGCGGCTTGGGAGTCCTGATCATGCACATCAGCGTAGTACCGGAAATGTTTGCCCTGATTTTCAAGAGCGCCTTTACACCTAAAATGGACGATGAATTGGCATTTCTCTTAGCAGAGGCACATCATAACCTTGGCTAGTTAGAAGGACTGATTCAATATGCGCCCAACAGAATCCCTTTTTGTGACTTGATGGTTTTGAAGGAATGCACCAATTCTTGCTATCCCTCAATCATTATTTTTATTATTTCAAGTATAGCAGATGATTGAGAATAAAAAGCACTATCCCGCAATTTGTTTCACAAAACTGCCAAATAGTGCAATTAATCACTCAATTCGAGTTTCACGATTTATACACACCTTCGCCACGATGGCGCTCCAGAACGGCGTGGACGTCAAGACCGTCAGCAGTATGCTCGACCACTACTCGGCGGGCTTCACGCTGGATACATACGCCCACGTTACCACGGACGCGCAGCTCAAAGCGGCGCAAACGATGGGCAATATCCTATCCCGTGCTGTCTGACGGTTTCCGCTACCTGCTCCCGTTGGGGTCAGCGTCTGCGCATCCAATTGAAATGTGGCGCTCAAATAAACTTGGGATCAAAGAAAAAATAAGTCGAGGGAATTTCCCCCGACTTATTTTTTCGTGCCCTGTACCGTCCGGCCTACCCCATAGGTCACATTGTGTACCTATGAACATGAACCGACTGGTTTCCGCGGCTTTTTTGTTTGCTTGGCGAATGTGCTCAGGAGTCTGCTTCCTCCGGGCTTTCTTCCATACGGGCGGCCAGCTCCGCTTCGTGGGCACGAAGTTCCCGGTCCACCTTTCGGGAAACAAAGAAATAGCAGATGAGGTGGGTGGTGGCCGTCAGGACCCAGGAGAGAGGATAGACGATGTAAACCATCTCGATCCGGTGGTAGGCTGGAAGCCGGAACACGGTAGACAGCCAGATGAGCCGGGAGGCGCAGGCGCCCATCAGCGTGACCAGCATGGGAAGAATGTTGTACCCCACGCCACGCAGAGAACCGACGATCACATCCATGATGGCGTCCAGACCATAGAACAGGGCGATCCAGCGGAGGCGCACCATACCGGCTGCCACCACCTCGGCGCTGGGGGAATAGATCCCCAGAAGCTGCGGGCCGAAATAGACGGCCAGAACACTCAGAAGCTCTGTGGTCACAACGCCGGTCACAACGCTGATCATAGCGATCTTCTTGATGCGCCGATAGTCACCGGCGCCGTAATTCTGGCTGGTAAAGGCCACGTTGGCCTGATAGAAGGCGTTGATGTTGGAATAAATGAACTGCTCAATGCTGATGGCGGCAGAGCTGCCGGCCATAATGACCTCACCGAAGGAGTTGACGGAGGACTGCACCGTCACGTTGGCCAGAGAGAACAGCATTCCCTGAATTCCGGCGGGGATGCCCACCTGCATGATCTGCTTGAGCTTGATGGGGTAGATCTTCAGCTGCCGGAAGTCCAGCCGCAGAGGACCGGTCTCCTTCACGAGGCAGCGGACCACCAGTGCGGCAGAAATGCACTGGGAGATCACGGTGGCCAATGCCACGCCTGCCACATCCATGTGGAAGTAGATGACAAAGACCAGATTCAGGATCACGTTGACAACGCCGGATGCGAACAGGTAATAGAGAGGTCTTTGGGTATCGCCGCTGGCCCGCAGCAGAGCGGCGCCAAAGTTGTAGAGCATGGTGGCGGTCATGCCGGCGAAGTAGATCCGCAGGTAGAGCGTGGCCAGATCCAGCACATTGGCGGGACACTGCATCCAGATCAGAATGGTCCGGGCACCCAGAATACCGACCACTGTCAGGAACACGCCGCTGTACAGGGAGAGCAGGATGGAGGTGTGGACCGTTTTGCTGAGTTCCTCGTCCTCATGAGCGCCGAAGTACCGGGCAGCCAGAATGTTGGCGCCGATGGACAATCCTAAGAACATATTGGTCAGCAGGGCGATCAGGGAGGTGTTGGAACCCACCGCTGCCAGGGAATTGTCACCGGCCCAGCGGCCGACCACCACCACGTCCGCCGCGTTGAACAGCAGCTGCAGCATGGTGGAGAGGGTCAGCGGGACGGCGAAGCGCAGCAGCTTCGGCAGGATCGCGCCATGCAGCATGTCGATCTCGTAGGTTTTCTTTGCGCTCCGCATCATGGGAAACCTCCTGAAATACTGTCAAAAAATACAGAAAAGGGACGCCCTTCAGGGCAGTGTCCCTATTCTAACACCGCCATAGCGGAAAAGCCACCCCTTTTTCTAAAAAGTTCTACCATTTTTTCCGTAGACACGCAAGGGCATTTAGCGAAAGATCACTATGCCATTCCTAAATGGGGAAACCGGGGCTTTTATGGGCCAAATCTTCCAAAATCACCAAAATTCTCAAATCGTTCACAGTTTCGGATTGCGCGGAGCGGGGAATGCTGATATGATACCCTGTATACAGTTTGAGTGAGGAGGTGGAATATGACGGACCCATATAAGCAGGCGGATCGGGAACGCTGGCTGCGGGATCTGTTGTGCGGTGCACTGATCGGCGCGGGGGCGATCCTGCCCGGCGTCTCCGGCGGCGTACTGGCTGTGGTGTTCGACGTATACCGCCCCATGATGGAGACTCTGTCCCATCCCGGACGGGGCATCCGGAAATACTGGCACATTTTCCTTCCCTTGGGGATTGGCTGGGCCGTGGGCTTTCTGGGTCTCGCCAAGGGGATCAGCGCCGCGTATGCTCTGTCGGACGCCGCTACCATCTGGCTCTTTATCGGCCTCATTGCCGGGACGTTTCCTGCCCTCTGGCGGGAGGCGGGAAAGGAGGGCCATGGCCGGGCGGCGTGGATCGCCTGCGGCGTCTGCGCCCTATCGGTGTTTCTGTCGCTTTTCTATGTGCGCCATGTGCTTCGCGTGTCGGTGACGCCGAACTTTGGCTGGTACAACTTCTGCGGCGCGCTCTGGGGTGCCAGCGTGGTGCTGCCGGGGCTGACCAGCTCCTCCATTATGATGGCGCTTGGACTGTACGAGCCGCTGCTGAACAGTCTTGCGGAAATGCGGCTGCTGACCCTGTCCGCCTGCCTGCCGGGAATGCTGCTGGCCATGCTGCTGTTGGCCCGGGGCGTTACATGGCTGCTGAGGACCCATTACGCTGTGACCTTCCACGGGATCTTGGGCATCGTGGCGGCCTCCACATTGGTGATCGTTCCCATCCGGTATGACAGCGTGGGCGAGGCCGTGGCGTCGCTGCTCTGCTGCGCCGCCGGATTCCTGCTGGCCTTTTTTCTGGAAAAGCTGGACCGGGCCTTACCCCGCGCTTGAATCCACACCTGAACGTGCCTGAAAAAACCCCCGCCGCTCATGTGAGCGGCGGGGGTTTTTGTCATATACAGTGGGCTTACAGGTCAAAGAAGCCCATGATGGCGATGCCGATGACCACCAGACAAATCATGGCATAGTGCTTCCAGGAGAGCTTTTCCTTCAGGAAGATGCGGCTCCACAGCACGGAGGCGGCACAGTAGGAGGAAATGATGGGAGCGGACATGGCCAGATGGGCGGTGTCGGAAATGGCGTAGATGTAGGCGAACTGACCGGCAGTTTCGCAGATGGCACCAAAGTACTTGGGGGCCTCCATTTTGGGAACCAACCGATCCTTCTTGATGATTACCACATAGATGAAGCAGAATGCTGCTGCGGCAAGGAAGGTCAGCTCGTATGCGCAGTTGGCGGAGGCCGCCGCCTGATCGGCACATTCTCTCAGCGTGGCGAACATACCGGCGTTCATATAGCGGCCCGTCAAAATCTCCAGCACCCGGTTGTCGGCAAAGGTGCCGGCGGCGTCCAGCAGGCAGTAGGCCGCGGGGAGGGCCAGGGCGAGAAAACTCTTGGCGTACTTATAGTTGCTGGCCTTCTGCCGCTCCAGACGAAGCTCCGGGTCCTCCGTGGCATCCGCCACACCCAGACCGATGGCACCCGTGCACACCAGCGCGATAGCCAACAGGGCCAGAGGAGAGTAATCCTCACCGCCGACGAACAGCAGCGTCAGCACCGCCACCAATGCGCCGGAGGAATTGCAGATGGGGGAAGAAACGGACAGCTCGATATACCGCAGGCCCAGATAGCCCAAAGCCATGGAACTGATATACAGCAGGGACACCGGCAGGTAGGTCCAGATGACGGACCAGCTGATGGCCGTGCCGCCTACGAAGATCTCAAAGGCGGCGTGAAGGCCCATCACCACGCCCACGGCGATGACCATTTTCAGGTGACTGTAACGGTCGCTGCCGTCCCGGCAGCCGATTTTGGAAAAGAGGTCGCTGCCGCTCCAGCACAGGAGGGCAGTCAGGGAAAGCCAAAGCCACATGGGGAAGGTCTCCTTATTGAAAAAATTGAATAGATGGAAGGTGCCGCGGTTTTACAGGGTCACGAGACCGGCGTCCACCAGCTTTTGCAGGCTCATGAGGATGCCCAGCTTGGCGTGATACCAGGTGAGGCCGCCCTGGAAGTAGACGGCGTAAGGGTCGCGGATGGGGCCGTCGGCGGACAGCTCGATGCTGCTGCCCTGCACGAAAGCGCCTGCCGCCATAATGACGTCGGAATCGTAGCCGGGCATGGCCCAAGGCTCCGGGGTCACATAGCTGTCCACCGGTGCGGCAGCCTGAATACCGCCGCAGAAGGCCACCATAGCCTCCCGGCTGCCCAGCGTCACCGCCTGAATGATGTCATGGCGGCTTTCCGTGGCGTTGGGGACGCAGGCATAGCCCAGCTTTTCATAGACGTTGGCGGCAAAGACCGCGCCCTTCAGCGCGCCGGATACCACAGTGGGGGCCAGAAACAATCCCTGATAGAAGGCGGGCATCAGACCCAGGTTTGCGCCGACCTCCTGCCCCAGACCGGGGGCGGACAGCCGGTAAGCGCACCGCTCCACGCACTCCTTGGTGCCGCAGATGTAGCCGCCGATGGGGGCCAGACCGCCGCCGGGGTTTTTGATGAGGCTGCCCACCACCATATCGGCCCCCATATCAGAGGGCTCGATCCGCTCCACAAATTCGCCGTAGCAGTTGTCCACCATGACCTTGACGTCAGGCTTGATCTCCTTGCAGAAGCGGATCAGCTCCCCGATCTGCTCCACCGAGAAGCTTGGGCGGGTGGCGTAGCCCTTGGAGCGCTGGATGGTGATGAGCTTGGTGCGCTCGTTGATCTTGGAGCGGATGGCATCGTAGTCGAAGGTGCCGTCGGCCTTCAGGTCCGCCTGGGCGTAGGTAACACCGTACTCCTTCAACGAGCACTTGCTCTCCCGGATGCCGATGACCTCCTCCAGCGTGTCATAGGGTGCGCCCACGGGGGAGAGCAGTTCATCTCCCGGCAGCAGGTTGGCGGACAGGGCCACGGTCAGGGCGTGGGTGCCGCAGGTAATCTGAGGCCGCACCAGCGCAGCCTCCGTGTGGAACACATCTGCATAGACCCGTTCCAGATTGTCCCGGCCCTCGTCATCGTAGCCGTAGCCGGTGGTGGCGGCAAAGTGGGTGGCATTTACCCGATTCTTCTGCATGGCGGACAGGACCTTGGCCTGATTGTATTCCGCCGTCTGGTCGATGGCGTCAAACCGGTCCCGCAGCTCCGCAATGATCCGCTCTCCGTATTCATAGACAGCCGCGCTGACGCCCAGCTGTTCGTACATGGATTCCATTTTCATGTCTTGTGTTCCTCTTTTCCCAAAATTTCATCAGCCAGATCGTTCAGGATCTCCGGCCGGGTCACGACAAGTCCGCTGGCCTCGTTGCCGAGGATCAGCAGGGTGTCTCCCGGAGAGATGCCGTAAAACCGGCGGGCTTCCTGGGGGATCACGATCTGTCCCCGGTCACCCACCTTGGCGGTGCCGAAGATCCGGTTTTTACCCTGACCTAAGACGTGCTTGCCTCCAGGCATGGGACCGCCTCCTTTGTCATATTTTTCACACTTGTATGAATATAGCAGACCTGTTTCCAAAAGGCAAGGTTTTTGCGGAAATTTCCCGTTTTCTGCTGGAAAAAGGCAAAAAGCCCCCCGGTACAACTGTACCGGGGGCGAAAAAACGAAAATTTTGTATAGGGTCAGCTCAGCCGGAGACCGCCTACGAAATATGTATTGTAGTAGCCGGAGGTCAGATCGCTGGTGATGACGCCGCCGTTTCTGGAGGAAGAGGCGTGCACGTGCTGGCCGTTGCCGATGTAGATACCGGCGTGGGAGCAGGCCTTGCCCTTGTTGCGGCTGGGATCATTGAAGAACACCAGGTCGCCGGGCTGCAATTCGGAAATGCTGTAGATCTTGGTGCCCATGCCGCTGAGCCACTGGCTGGTGGCGGAATGGGGGAGATTGTAGCCGAACTGCTTGTAGATATACATGGTGAAGCCGGAGCAGTCGAAGCCGCCGGCGGAGGCGCCGCCGTACACATAGCGGGTGCCCAGATGGCTCAGAGCGGTTTCCACGATAGAGGAGCCCTTGCCGCTGGTGGCATTGCTGGTCAGTACCAGCAGATCGCTGCGGACATAGCCCTCCGTGCCGTATTGGCAGGTAACGTCATACCAGCCGTTTACCAGACCGTTGACGGTGACTACGGTGCCGGCGTCGATGGTGGCCAGGCTCTCGCTTTCGGTGGTGGCGGCGGCCCGGACGTTCACAGTGCCCTCGGGCACGCGGCCGTAGGTGGTGAAGATGTTGTCCTGATCGATGATAAGGTAATCGGAGGACACATAGCCGGTGCTGCCGTTATAATTGATCTTGTACCAGCCGGGGACGCTGTCATCCAGCAGGGCCACGGCCACAGACTTGTTCAGCGTGGTGACGATGGCGGAAGAGGTGTTGGGCTCGGACCGCATACGCAGGGAAGTACCGGTGGTGCAGCCGGCGCCAATGGCCATCTCTCCCTCGGCAGAGGCGAAGGCGGTGAGCGCCAAAGTGGTGAGGGCAGCAAAAACAGCGACCTTCACGGCCTTTTTCATCAGATGCTTCATTGAAACGCTTCCTTTCCTTTGTGTCAGTCAGTGCGGGGGTAGGGGGTTCTTACTTGCCGGCTAACGCCCGCTCCAACCAGATGGAAGCGAAATCCATCGCCTCATACAGGCTGCTCTTTTCACCCTTCTTGACCACGCGGTCCCGTGCCTTCACATTGGGATTCGTGGACTGGAGCTGCAGGGAAACCTTGGTAGCCATATCCAGACCGTTTTCCTTTTTGCTCTCCAGAATCTGCATCATGACGATATATGGATCAGCCATCGTTCCGTAGTAGATCAGGTTGTCGATCCGCCGCAGAGGATGGCCCTTATAAATCAAGCCTTCTGTTTTTGTTTCAGACATGCAAACACTCCCTTGGAAAAATTGTAACCAAATTGTAACATCTTTTATCCAATTTGTCAACGTTGGAATGGCGGCAATCTTTTCCATCAGTCCAAAACAACGGCTTTTCAAGATATTTCGGCAGTTTACACACATAAAAAAAGCATGGAGACAACGTCTCCATGCTTTGATCGGCTGATTTACTGTCCCAGATATTTTTTTACCAGAACCTGCAGCAGCTCGTCCCGGTCCAGCTTGCGGATCAGGGTGCGGGCGCCCATGTGATTGGTAATGTAGGTGGGGTCCTCAGAGAGAATGTAGCCAACGATCTGATTGATGGGGTTATACCCCTTTTCCTCCAGTGCCTGATAGACTGTGGTCAGAATGTTATAAATCTCCACATCCTTATCGTCCACAATACTGAATTTGCGGGTATAGTCATCCATACGGACACCACCTTTCCTTCGAAACTGTAATCAGTATACTCGGTTTTCGGGGGGAAGTAAAGGGAAAAAAGGAAATGTAACAGAATGGTAATAAAATCAAGGCGGCGAGAAACCTCACCGCCTTGATTGCAGGGAACTGTTCGATTTACCGTAGGACCGCGCCGCATTCCTGCTCCAGAGCGGTCAGGATGCTTTTCACATCGGCATCCGCCTCTTCGGCGGTGAGGCTCCGGTCATCGGAGCGGAGGGTCAGGTTGAAGGCTACGCTCTTCTTGCCGGGGGCAATGCCCGTGCCGGTGTAGATGTCGAACAGGGCCGCGTCCTTCAAAAGACCCTTGGCCCCCTTGCGGATGGCATCCTCCAGCTCGCCCACGGTGACAGCCGCGTCGCACACCACGGCAATGTCCCGGGTGACGGCGGGGAACTTGGGCAGGGGCTGGTAGAGGGGCTTAGACCCCTTGTTTTCATACAGCGCGTCGAACCGCAGCTCGGCGGCATACAGCTCGGCGTCCACACCGTAGTTGCCCGCCACATGGGGATGGACCTGGCCCAAGACACCTAGCAGACGGTCCCCACTGAAAACCTTGGCACAGCGGCCGGGATGATAGGAGGGATTCTCGCTGTCCGCCAGGAACCGGACGTTTTCAATCCGCAGCTGCTTCAGAACGGCCTCCACAGCGCCCTTGAGGGCAAAGAAGTCCATACCGTCGCCGTAAGCGCCCAGCGTCAGCACCTTGGGCTCGTCGGCAAGGCCGTCGGCCCGCTTGAAGTACACCCGGCCCAGTTCATAGAGCTTGGCGGACTTGTTGCGGAAGTTGTAGTTCCGGGTCAGGATCTCCAGCATGGAGGGCAGAGTGGTGGTGCGCATGATGGAGGTGTCCTCGCCCAAGGGGTTCAGAATTTTCAGAGAATCCCGCAGGGGGGAATCCTTGGGCAGGTCGATCTTATCATAATAGGTGGGGCTGATGAAGGAGTAGGTGATGATCTCGTCGTACCCGGCGGCGCGGCACACGCTGCCCAGCAGGTTTTCCGTCTGCTGGATATCCGTGAGGCCACGGCGGGCGGTGAGACCGTTGGAGAGGGTGTCGGGGATGTTGTTGTAGCCGTAGAACCGGGCTACCTCCTCGGCAATGTCGGAGTAGTGCTCCACATCGGACCGCCAGGAGGGAACATGGATGGTGTCGCCCTCCACCTTGAAGTCCAGAGCTTCCAGAATCCGGACCATTTCCTCACGGGAAACATCGGTGCCCAGCAGGCCGTTGACCTTCTCCGGCTCCAGCTTCACGGTGACGGGGTTGGAGTCCTTGGCGATGACGTCCATGACGCCGTCCACCACCTCGCCGGCGCCCAGCAGCTCCACCAGCTCGCAGGCCCGCTCCACGGCTTTCAGGGTGTTCATGGAGTCCAGGCCCTTTTCATAGCGGGAGGAGGCGTCGGTGCGCATATTCAGCGCGGCAGCGGTACGGTGGATGGAGGTGCCGTTGAAGTTGGCGGATTCAAACAGAACCATGGCGGTGTCGCCCACAATCTCGCTGTTGGCACCGCCCATGACGCCGGCTACGCAGACGGGCTTGTTCTCGTCACAGATGCAGAGCATGGAGGGGGTCAGCTTCCGCTGGTTGCCGTCCAGGGTCTGGATGGTTTCGCCCTCCCGGGCGGTGCGGACGATGATGTGGCCGCCCTCCACGCAGGAGAAGTCGAAGGCGTGCATGGGCTGGCCGTATTCCAGCATCACATAGTTGGTGATGTCCACGATGTTGTTGATGGGGCGGACACCGGAGTTCCGCAGCCGTTCCCGCATCCACGCGGGAGAGGGCTGGATCTTCACGTTCTTCACCATCCGGGCGGTGTACCGGGGGCAGAGATCGCCGTCCTCAATGTCGATGTCCACCAGCTCCGCGATGGAGCCGCCGCAGCCCTTCACTTCAGGGGTGTGCAGCTTCAGGGGACGGCCAAAGGTGGCGCTGGCCTCCCGTGCAAGGCCGATGACGGACAGGCAGTCGGGCCGGTTGGGGGTGATCTCAAATTCCACCACATGATCGTCCGCACCGATGACCACAGCTATATCGTCGCCGGGCTTTACGTCCTCGTTCAGCACGAAGATGCCGTCGGCGATGCAGTGGGGGAACTCCCTCTGCTCCGCGTGGAGATCCTCCAGCGTGCAGATGGAATCGGTCTTGGTGTTGTAGGCCACCAGGTCGCCCGCGTGGAGGTTGGAGCAGGCGGTGTCGGGAGAGGCGGTGGCGCCGCCGATGTCCAGCGTGGTGTGGTACAGCCCGTAGGACTGCGTCTCACATTCCAGAACCTTGCCGCAGACCACGGGGCCGAACACCTTGTCCCCGGCCTTGATGTCGGCGGGGATGGAGGGCTTCTCCGGGTCCAGAGGCTTGTAGTCGTTCAGCAGGGCGGCGGGGGTGATGACGGCGTAGGGATAGTCATGCTCGGCGGTGAGGTTCAGTTCCTTCAAAGAGCACAGCATCCCGTTGGACACCACGCCCCGGAGCTTGCCCTTTTCGATTTTCGTGCCGTTGGGGAGCAGGGACTTGTGCTGGGCCACGGGCACCAGATCGCCCACATGGATATTCCATGCGCCGGTGACGATCTGGGTAGGCTCCGCCTGTCCCACGTCGATCTGGCAGATCCACATGTGGTCGCTGTCCGGGTGCTTTTCCATGGACAAAATCTTGCCCACCACCACATTTTTCAGGGACTCATCCAGCGCCGTGACGGTCTCCACCTTGGAGCCGGAGAGGGTCATGGCCTCATCAAACTCCCGGTCGCTGATGTCGGAAACATCTACAAATTCATTTAACCATTTACGGGAAAGAATCATTGTCTATCCTCCTCTTTTATTCCGAAGGGAATCAGGCATCCCCTCGCCAGTGAGATCCGCTCACTGGTGGTACGCCGCAGTCGATGTACGGTCGATGCATGTTTGCCACGGCAAACATCAGTTGTAATTGTTTTTTGCGGCGGCGTGTACGGCACAAAAAACACCGCTCAGAGTGCAAACGTGCGAGCCGCTTGCGGCGAGTGCGCTGCGGCACTCTGCAAAATTCGCACAAAATGGCTGTGCCATTTTGGCGAGGATGGTCAGAACTGCTGCAGGAACCGTTCGTCGTTCTCGAAGATCAGCCGCAGGTCGCTGATCTTGAAGTGGCCCATGGCGAAGCGTTCCAGACCCATGCCGAAGGCGAAGCCGGAATACTCGTCCGGATCAATGCCGCAGTTGCGCAGCACCTTGGGGTGCACCATGCCGGCGCCCAGCACTTCGATCCAGCCCTCGCCCTTGCAGGTGGGGCAGCCCTTGCCGCCGCACTTGTGGCACTGGATGTCCACCTCACAGGAAGGCTCGGTGAAGGGGAAGTGGTGGGGACGGAACCGGGTGACGGAATCGGCGCCGTAGATGGCCTTGATGACGGCGTTCAGCGTGCCCTTCAGGTCCGCCATGGTCACGCCCTTGTCCACCACCAGCCCTTCGATCTGATGGAACATGGGGGAGTGGGTGGCATCCACCTCGTCCTTGCGGTACACACGGCCGGGGGAGATCATGCGGATGGGTACGCCGTGCTCCTCCATAGCCCGGATCTGCATGGGAGAGGTCTGGGTCCGCAGGAGGATCTTGGAATCCTCGGTGAGATAGAAGGTGTCCGTCCAGTCACGGGAAGGGTGGGACTCCGGGGCGTTGAGCTTGGTGAAGTTGTAGCTTTCCAGCTCGATCTCCGGGCCGTCCATGATCTCAAAGCCCATGTCAAGGAACACCTGCTTGATCTCATCCAGCACGGTGTACATGGGGTGCTTGTGGCCCAGAGCCACCTCCTTGCCGGGGATGGTGATGTCCAGCGTCTCGGCCTTCAGCTTGGCTTCCAGAGCGGCCTTTTCCAGAATGGCGGACTGGGCCTCCACGGCCTTTTCCACGGCGGCGCGGACCTCATTGGCCATCTGGCCCATGACGGGGCGCTCCTCAGCAGAGAGACTGCCCATCAGCTTGAGGACGGCGGTCAGTTCGCCCTTTTTGCCCAGGTACTTCACCCGCAGCGCGTCCAGTTCCGCCGCGGCCTTCGTGCCGGCGATGGCTTCCAGAGCGCCCTTGCGGATGGCTTCCAGTTGTTCTTTCATCATAAACGCAAAACTCCTTTGTATGGAATGGGATGATCGGATCGGGGTGGCGGAAAACAAAAAAGCCCTCCGTCCCACATTGGGACGAAAGGCTCACTTCCGCGGTACCACCCAAATTCGCGCCGAAGCGCACACTTGTGCCCTGATAACGGAGGGTGACCGCCATGTCTCCATGGAAGCTCCGGGGCGAACCAAACCAGGCGTCCACAGGTCGGCTTGCAGCCGGTGACCGACCCTCTCTGCGGCGGCGTTTCAGGTTATTTTCCCGTTTCACAGCTTATAACATACCAATGTATACCATAAAAACAGGGGAAATGCAAGCGCGAAATGCACAAACCTGAGAAAAACGGCCCGGAAGCAGAAATTTATTGCACGCAAGCAGAAAATGTGATAACATACAATCAGTATCGGCCCTGTCAAAAGACGGGACCTGTGAGGGGGAGTACCATGGATAAGATCATTACCATCAGCCGGGAATACGGCGCAGGCGGCCATTCCATCGGCCAGCAGGTGGCAAAGGAACTGGGGATCCCGTTCTATGACCGGGATATTTTGAAGGCAACAGTCCAGACCAGCGGATTTGATCCGGATATGGTGGAGCACGATCAGGAGGATGTATCCTCCACGAATTTCTTCTTCAAGAGCATCTGCTCCTTTGCGGACGCCTCCTTTTCTGACACCCAGGATGCCATCCACGATGTGCAGAAGGCGGTCATTCTCCATTTCGCCAAGGAGGGACCCTGCGTGATCCTTGGCCGCTGCGCTGACGAGATCCTGCGGGAAGCGGGCATGGAGAGCCTGAACGTGTTCATCCATGCCGACGCGGTGCACCGGGCGGTGCGGGCCAGCGAGCTTACCGGCTGCACGGACGCGACGGAGCTGCAGAAGATCATTGCCAAAAAGGACAACAGCCGTCATACTTATTATAACCACTATACCGGCAAAAAGTGGGGCGACAGCCATAACTACCACCTGGTACTGGATAGCGGCAAGCTGGGCTATTCCCTGTGCGCCAAGCTTATCATCGAAGCGGCCAAGGGCGAATAAGAGCATTGAAAAGCAGGGAACAGTAATGTTCCCTGCTTTTTTCAAATACAAACTGACTGGATAACATAAAAAAAGGGGGACTGACCATGGAAGTGACAACGCTTATCCGGACGGTGGGATTGGATCTTTTGAAACCGGCGCTGCCGCAGAGACAGCTGGACGGCCATAAAGGGACCTTTGGAAAGCTGCTGATCGTAGGCGGCGCGGTGGGCTACACCGGCGCACCCTATCTCACCGCGTCGGCGGCGGTACGGACCGGCTGCGGGCTGGTGTCGCTGGGGGTGCCGAAGACCATCTGGCCCATCGAGGCAGCCAAATGTGTCTCCGCCATGCCCTTTCCGCTGCCGGAGAAAAACGGCATGCTGGCGGGGAAGGCTCTGCCGCAAATTCTGGAAAAGCTGGACGGCTGCGATGTGCTGGCGCTGGGACCGGGGCTGGGCCGCGGCCGGGAGACTGCCCGCCTGGTGTGGGAGCTGCTGAAAACGGAAAAACCGCTGGTGCTGGACGCCGACGGCATAAACGCCCTTTCCGGGCATATAGATCTACTGGATGCCCGCCGGGGCAGGCCCACGGTTCTGACGCCCCATGAGGTGGAGTTCGCCCGGATCGGCGGCGATCTGAGCCGTGGGGACCGGGAACGGGCGGCACAGGACTTCGCCATGGCCCATGGCTGCGTTCTGGTGCTGAAGGGCCACCGGACCGTCACGGCGTCGCCGGAGGGGGACGTTCTGGTGAACACAACCGGTGGCAGCGGATTGGCCAAGGGCGGCAGCGGGGATGTGCTGACCGGCGTGATCGCCTCCCTGATGGCCCAGCGGGCCGACGCACTTCGAGCCGCGGCGGTGGGAGTCTGGCTTCACGGCCGCGCCGGGGATCTGGCGGAACAGGAACTGACGGCTTACAGCGTCACACCGGAGGACGTGGTCCGGAAACTGCCTGACGCCATCCGGGAAATTCTGGAATAACGGAGGGAAACAGGGTGCGCATCGAAAACTGCGTACCAATGATAGCCCTGTGCCTGCTACTGTGCGGCTGCGGGAAACAGACAGCGGAGCCGGCGGCGGACCTGCGGTCGGTCTATCAGGAGATGTCCGGCTGTGAAATGACGGCGGAGGTCACCTGCGAACAGTCCGGGCTGGAATGGTCCGCCACGCTTCACGGTACCTATGTGCCGGGCGGGGAGAGCACCGTGGAGGTGCTGGAGCCGCTGGAACTGGCAGGCGTCCGGGCGGTCATCCGGGAGGATGGCTGGACGCTGGAATACGGCGATCTCTGCCTGGATGCCGGAACGTTGACGGAGGAAGCCGTCAGCCCCGCCACGGCACTGGCCCGGATCATGTACGCTCTGCGGGAGGGCTGGCTGCTGGAACAGAATGACGAAAGCCGGGAGGGAGTCCCCTGTACCCGGCTGGCGCTGGACCAGACCGGCGCGTCGGACACGGACATCGTGACCACCGTCTGGCTCCGTCAGGCGGACGGAACGCCTTTCCTCGGAGAGATCGCCGTGGACGGCGAAACAATTTTGACGGTACGGTTTACGGCGTTCGGATTTTGTGATACAATAACGGATAATTCGTAAAAACAGCGGGGAGGACCCCGCAAATCCACATAAGACAGGTGAATCAACTTGGAGGATACGATTTTACGGCGCACCTGGGCGGAAATCGACCTGGATGCTTTGGAACACAACTACAATGTGGCCCGGCAGAAGATTGGCCCCGGCGTGAAGTATCTGGGCGTGGTGAAGGCGGACGCCTACGGCCACGGCGCGGTGCAGGTGGCCCGGAAGCTGGAACAGCTGGGGGCGGACTATCTGGCAGTGTCCAGTCTGGACGAGGGCCGGGAACTGCGCCACGGCGGCATTACCATGCCCATTCTGATTCTGGGGCATACCCCTCCGGAGATGGTGTCCCAGCTCATCGAATACAACATCACTCAGGCGGTGTCCGCCAAGGCCAAGGCGGAGGCGTACAGCGCCGAGGCTGTGAAGTGCGGCGGCACGCTGCGGGTCCACATCAAGGTGGATACCGGTATGTCCCGGCTGGGCTTTCTGGTCCGGGGCGAGCATTTTGAAACCGGCGTGGAGGCCATCGCGGAGTCCTGCGCCTTGCCGGGGCTGGACCCGGAGGGTATTTTCACCCATTTCGCCGTCTCTGATATGGACGGCGCGGACTATGAAGCGTATACGAGGGAGCAGTTCGGCGTCTTTACCCATGTGCTGGACGCACTGGCCGCCAAGGGCCGCACCTTCCGCATCCGCCATTGTGCCAACAGCGGCGCCCTGACCCGCTATCCGGAGATGTATCTGGATATGGTCCGCCCCGGCATCGCCCTTTACGGCGTGGGGGATGACGCGGAGCGGCTGGGCCTGCGGCCGGTGATGCGGCTGAAGTCCTGCGTGTCCACCATCAAGGTCCTTGACCCGGATACCACCGTCAGCTATGGCCGGACCTTCCGCACGGAGGGAAAGACCCGTATGGGCGTACTGCCCATCGGCTATGCCGACGGCTTCTTCCGGGGGCTTTCCAACCGCATGGCGGTGCAGACGGCCTATGGCCCGGCACCGCAGCGGGGCCGCATCTGCATGGATATGTGCATGGTGGATCTGACGGACCTGCCGGAGGTAAAGGTGGGGGATACGGTGGAGATCTTCGGCCAGACCCAGAGCGTAGATTCTCTGGCCGCAATTCTGAACACGATTCCCTACGAATTGACCTGCGCGGTGAGCAAGCGGGTCCCCAGATTGTATATGGAAAACGGCAAGGAGATCGAGCGGAGCTTGAGACTGCTGTAAGCAGGCACCCGCACTCCGCCAGGCGCATAGGATGACACGGGGCGGGACACCGGAATTTTGCCCCGGTGGTATAAATTCCGGTGCTGCGTGGGAGAATGAAAGTGGCCTCACCGAATGGTGACGGGTACTTCTTTCGGCGGAGTGTGAACTTTGTGGATACGAGTGTCAAGCGCGGCGATATTTACTATGCCGATCTCTCTCCGGTGGTGGGCAGCGAGCAGGGCGGCATCCGTCCGGTGCTGATCATTCAGAATGACACCGGCAACCGATACAGCCCTACGGTCATTGCGGCGGCCATCACCTCGCAGACGGGCAAAGCCCGCCTGCCGACCCATATTGCCCTTCCGGTGAACGAGAGCTGCGGCCTGAACCGGGATTCCATCATCCTGCTGGAGCAGGTGCGGACGCTGGATAAAAAGCGGCTGCGGGAACGGATGGGCCATGTGGAGGAACAGGTGATGGAGAAGGTGGACACCGCCATCGCGGTGAGCTTCGGACTGCCCCACGACCAGTTTGTATAAGAGACAGAATACTGCTTCCCGGCGGGCGGAAACGCCCATCGGGAGGGAGCCAAGAGACAACGGAGGTACATATGAAAAACAGATGGGCATTGCGTCTGGCGGCGCTGACACTGGTAAGCTGCCTTGCCATGAGCGGCGTTTCCCTGGCGGTGGAGCCCGGCTCCGCCTCCGACCCGCTGGTGACACTGAGTTATCTGAACGATGTGTTTCTGGGACAGATCATGACCAAGGTAGACCAGAAGATCACCGCCCGGAATAGCCAACTGCTTCAGCAGTCCGGGGGCGCGGGCGAAATGTCTGGGGTGGAATTTGCCGTGGTGACCCTTTCCAAGGGACAGGTTCTCACCGGAGACATCGGCTGTGAAGTGATGCTCCGGGTGGGTACGGCCTCCTGCGTGTCGCCCTCCAATCCGGGCCTCATCGACGAGACTACCGCTGCCTCCCTGAATAACGGCGGCGCGCTGGCGGCCAACCATCTCTATATGATGACCATTGAGGGCCGGGGCGTCAAGGCCGGCTCCGACACCACGAAGCTGCTGGTGCGGGGCAGCTACACCATCGCCTGAACCTGCCATACATAGCGTTCATATTAAGATCCGCCTGTGCATAAACTGATGCACAGGCGATTTTTTTGCCGGGAGGTGGCGGCTCATGGACAAGTATCCGGTTTTTCGGGAGGAGCAGGCGGTGGGGGAACTGACCGTCACCCCGGAGGCATTGTATACGGCCTTTTCCGTCTCCTGCCGGGGCCGGGAGGGGCTGTGGTGCGCGTGGGCGGTGGGGGAGACAGGGAATCTCCGTATCGGTGTTCTGGAACCGGAGAATGGCTGTTTGCAAATTCGCCGCCGGTTTTCCAAACAGTTGACAGACCCGTTGGGACCCATCCTCCGGGGAGAACTGCGCCCTTTAGGAGAGGAGCGGGAGCAGTGGGAGCCGCTGAGACCGGAACTGCTGAGAAGTCCATACCTCCGCTGCCGCTTGGGCGGGCTTTCCGGGGTGCTGACCTGCCGGCCGGAGCGGGGCCGTCTCATCGCTGTCCCACGGGATGACGCGGCCCCTTTTCCTCTGGAAGCCATGTTTTGCTTTGCCCGTTCCCGGCGTTTGCAGGGACGGGCGTACTGGGTATTTCGCTTTGATGACCGGGAATGGCCTGTTTTTTGAAAAAACTTGAAAATAGGGATACCACATTTAGAAGGAATGTGGTACAATATCCGCAGTATCCTGTGCTTTTCACACATGAACCGGGTTTTCCCGGAACGTTTATCAGGAGGTCAAGCCTATGAAATGCCCCTATTGCGGTCACCCCGAAAGCAAGGTCATTGATTCCCGTCCCGCGGACGAAAACGCCAGCATCCGCCGTCGGAGAGAGTGTCTTTCCTGCGCCAAACGCTTTACCACCTATGAAACGGTGGAAAGCCTGCCTATGGTGGTCATCAAAAAGGATGGCAGCCGCCAGAGCTTTGACCGGCAGAAGGTCCTGCGGGGCATGATCCGGGCCTGCGAGAAGCGGCCGGTGCCCTTGGCCGAGTTGGAGCGCATTGCCGATGAGATCGAGCAGGAGCTGCAGAACTCCATGGAGCGGGAGATCCGCACGGAGGATGTAGGCGAAAAGGTGATGGACCGGCTGCGGAAGGTGGATCAGGTGGCCTACGTCCGATTCGCCTCTGTCTACCGCCAGTTCAAGGATCTGGATACCTTCATGGCGGAGCTGAATAAGCTCCTGGCGGAGAAGTGATCGTGCTTCTGCACGATCCGGAAATTCCTATGATGGATTCTACCGCACAATGAGCGGAAAATTGCGGAAAAAAGGGAATGGCCGTATGAGATCGAAATTCCGGATCGCATTTGACATTCTGCTGATTACTGCGTCATGCATCATATTCATTTATAATATTTTGATGCAGCGGAGGATCGTGTATCTGTCATCAGTTATAGCAGTATGCGGCACGACCGCATTTTTGGTAAGAGATATAATGGTGCTGAAACAGGAAAAATAGGCGGGAGGACAAGCGGCCTTACAGCACATTCCGGATGTTCAGCGCTTCCATCTCCGCAATGAGCCGCAGCTGGTCCCGGAGGTCGGACAGCTCCGCGTGGAACTCCGAAAGCTCCTCCGTTTCCCCGAAGGCGATGGCCCGGCGGTACATGGCCTCCGCGTCATCCACTGCGTCGTGGTGGGAGACGATGTGGAGATAGGTCTGGCTGTGGGACCAGTCATCGTAGCTTTCCCAGAGGGCGTCCAGCGCCTCGGCCCACTCCCCGGAGAGGGCCAGCCGGTCCGCCCCTTGCAGTTGTTCCCGCCAGCGGTCCGTTTCTTCATCCATATGGCGGATATTCCACAGGGAAAACGCCAGCAGAGCCGCCAACACGAAAATCGGCGGCAGCAGCATCCGTTTCATGGGTCAGCCTCCTTGGGAACGCAGAGCGTTTTTCCGTTTTCATCCACCGTCAGGAGAAAGACCTCCTTGGTGGTGCAGTGCTCCTGCTTCAGAATTTTTTGAAGCCACACCTCATCCTGGCCGCAGCGGCGGAGATTGTTCCGCAAAACCCGGCCGTCATTGATGAGAACGGTGGGGAGAGAATCCTCCTCCAGCGTCAGGCCCAGGTCCTCCGCCGTGGGCGGCTTGGCCTTGGCCCATGGCAGTACGGACAGCTGCCCGGAGTTTTCCAGCACGGCGTACTGCACCTCCTCCACGGAGAGACACCCTTGCCCCCGGAGCTGCTCCAACAGCTCGTCCAGCGTGTAGCGGTTTTTCCGCATGGCCGCCTGCTGGAGCTTGCCGTTGCGGATCAGGATGGCCGGTGTGCCGCACATCAGCGCCCGGAACCGCAGATTCAGCAGGGAAAGCTGGCTCATCAGCAGCGTCAGGGACAGGAGAATTAAAATAGGGATGACCCCGGCCAGCAGCGGGATGCCGAAGTCCTGCATGGGCACCGTAGCCAGATCGGAGATCATCATGGTCAGCACCAGCTCGCTGGGCTCCAATTCGCCGATCTGCCGCTTTCCCATCAGCCGCAGGCCGATCATAATGAGAAAATAGAGAATGACCGTGCGGCACAGCGCGGTGATCATGTCCGTCGCCCCCTTTTTGTTCCAGTATGGACAACTGATGGGATTTTATACGGCCAGCTGGGGACAGACGGCCTGAAAATTTACATTTTGCCTCTTGTATCTACTGTAAAAAACGAATATGATAGGAACGATTTCAAATTAAAAGACAAAGGAGCTTATTGTTCTGATGGGTAAATATTTTGGTACAGACGGTTTCCGGGGCAAGGCCGGCGTTGATCTGACGGCGGAGCACGCCTTCCAGGTGGGCCGTTTTCTGGGCTGGTATTACAGCCGGAAGCACACGGAGGACTCCGCCCGCATCGTGATCGGCAAGGACACCCGGCGTTCCTCCTATATGTTTGAAAACGCTCTGGCGGCGGGTATCACCTCCTCCGGCGCGGACGCATATCTGCTCCACGTTACCACCACTCCCTGCGTCAGTTACATCACCCGTACGGAGAATTTCGACTGCGGCGTGATGATCTCCGCCAGCCACAATCCGTTTTATGACAACGGCATCAAGCTGATGAACGGCGTGGGCGAGAAGATGGACGACGCCCTTCAGGCAGAGCTGGAAGCATTCATCGACGGTGATCCCGCTTACCTCCCTTGGGCCACCGAGGGAAAGGTGGGCAAGACCATCGATTTCTACTCCGGCCGCAACCGCTATATCGGCTACCTCACCAGCCTGCCCTCCCGGTCCTTTGAAAAGCACAAGGTTGGTCTGGACTGCGCCAACGGCAGCTCCTGGATGATCGGCCGGGCAGTGTTTGACGCGCTGGGGGCCAAGACCTATGTCATCAACGATCAGCCGGACGGCGTGAACATCAACACGGACTGCGGCTCCACCCACATTGAGGGCTTGCAGCTCTACGTCCGGGAGCATCATCTGGACGTGGGCTTCGCCTTTGACGGCGATGCGGACCGCTGCCTTGCCGTAGACGAGCGGGGCCAGGTGCTGAACGGCGATAAGATCATGTATATCTGCGCCAAGCACTTCAAGGAGCGTGGCCAGCTTCCCAGCAATACGCTGGTTACCACCGTTATGAGCAACTTCGGTCTGTACAAGGCGCTGGACAAGGCGGGCATCCGTTACGAAAAGACCGCCGTGGGCGACCGCTATGTTTACGAGAACATGAAGGAGAATGACTTCATGATCGGCGGCGAGCAGTCCGGCCATATCATTTTCCGGAAGTACGCCCACACCGGCGACGGTCTCATCACCGCCCTCATGCTCATGCAGGTGATGATCGACACCCAACTGCCCCTGAGCGTGCTGGCCGCCGGCGTTACCATGTATCCTCAGGTGCTGAAAAACGTCCGGGTGGACGATAAGGATCTCACGCTGGCGGACGCCGCCGTGCAGGCCGCCGTGGACGCGTGCACCGCCGAGCTGGGCGATTCCGGCCGGGTGCTGCTGCGGAAGAGCGGCACGGAGCCGGTGCTCCGGGTCATGGCGGAGGCCGGTACCGCCGAGGAATGTGAAAAGCAGGTGGACCGCATCATCGCCGCTATGGAAAAGAGCGGACATCTCATCGAGGTGAAGAAGTAATGCTGACTATCAACGAGTTATATGATCTGAGCCATTCTCTGGCGGGAGATTACCTGAAGCAATTCACCTATCCATGGGAGGCGCTGGCCGGGATCTCCGACCTGATTCTGGAGATCGGCAAGCAGCTTCCGGAGGACGAGTATGTGCACCCCACCGACTGGGACGGCAACGTTCTGGAGGATGTCTGGGTGGCCAAGGACGCAACGGTGTTCAAGACCGCCTATCTCCACGGCCCCTGCATCATCGGCCACCGGACGGAGGTTCGTCAGTGCGCCTTTATCCGGGGCAGCGCACTGGTGGGCAATGACTGCGTGGTGGGCAACTCCACGGAGCTGAAAAACGTGATCCTGTTCGACAATGTGCAGGTGCCTCATTACAACTATGTGGGAGATTCTATCCTTGGCTATAAGTCCCACATGGGCGCCGGCTCCATCACCTCCAATGTCAAGAGCGACAAACTTCTGGTGGTGGTGAAGGACGGCGCGGAGCAGGTGGAGACCGGCCGTAAAAAGGTGGGCGCCATGCTGGGCGACCGGGTAGAGGTCGGCTGCAACAGCGTCCTGAACCCCGGCACCGTCATCGGCCCGGATTCCAATGTGTACCCCACGTCCTGCGTCCGGGGCGTCATCCCGGCCAGCCATGTCTATAAGGACAAGGACCATATCATCGCAAAGAAATGAGTTGACTGAGCTAGGGCGGCGGTTTGCGCAGCCCCAGTTCTTTCGTAAAAGCCGCAGAAACGAAAGGAGGCTATGGGCAGCGCCCATCAACAGCGCCATGCGCCCGGAAAATGACTTCATAGAAGCGGGGTTCCGGGATAACGAGGAGAGGGGAGTATCGAAACTTCGGCGGGTGCCCCTCCGTGGCCGCAGCCATGTGACAGGTTCTACAAATACGGGGGCGACCCCGGAACAGAAGGAATCTGACTGCGGAGAAAGAGACAAATCTCTGCGCGTTTGTCCTTTTGAATGAATTTTCAGGAGGATTTTTTACCCATGTGTGGAATTATTGGTTATGTGGGCCACCAGCAGGCGGCCCCGATTTTGCTGGACGGACTGGCCCGGATGGAATACCGGGGCTACGATTCCGCCGGTGTGGCGGTGCGGTCCGAGACAAAGGGGCTTCAGGTCTATAAGTCCAAGGGCCGCCTTCAGGTGCTGTCAGATATGATCCACGGCGGTGCCGATGTGGAGGGAACGCTGGGCATCGGCCATACCCGCTGGGCTACCCATGGAGAGCCCAATGACATCAACGCCCATCCCCATGTCAGTGAGGATGGCCGGATCGCCATGGTCCATAACGGCATCATCGAAAACTATATGGAGATCAAGCAGCAGCTTTTGCGTCACGGCGTTACGTTCAAGTCTGAAACGGACACCGAGGTGGCGGCTCAGCTGCTGGAATTCCACTATAACGAGTGTCATAATATGCTGGAGGCCGTGGGCCGTGTCCTGCGGCGGATCGAAGGCTCCTATGCTTTCGGCATCATCTGTGCCGACTATCCCAACGCCCTGATCGCCGCCCGGAAGGACAGCCCCCTTATCATCGGCTGCGGTGAAAACGAGAATTTCATTGCCTCCGACGTGACTGCCGTCATCAGCCATACCCGCGATGTTATTTACATGGAGGACGGCGAGATCGCCGTGCTGACGGCGGAGGGCGTCAACCTTTTCAATGACGAGATGGACCCCATCGATAAGCCCCACAGCCACATCGACTGGGACGTTTCCGCTGCGGAAAAGGGCGGCTACCCCCACTTTATGCTCAAGGAGATCTTCGAGCAGCCGGAGGCCATCCGGAAAACCGTCTCCCCCCGGGTCCGGGAGGGCCGGGTGGTGCTGGACGATCTGCGCCTGACGAAGGAATACATCCAGGGCGTCAGCCGTATTTTTATCGTGGCCTGCGGGTCCAGCTACCATGTGGGCATGGTCAGCAAGTACAACTGGGAGCGCCTGCTCCGCCGCCCGGTGGAGGTGTGCCTGGCCTCGGAATTCCGCTACTGCGACCCGTTGGTGGACGATCATTCTCTGGTCATTTTCATCAGTCAGTCCGGTGAGACGCTGGATACTATGGCCGCCCTGCGGGAAGCCAAGCGGCGCGGCGGCCGGACACTGGCAGTGGTGAATGTGGTAGGCTCCTCCATCGCTCGTGAAGCGGACGATGTGCTCTATACCTGGGCTGGTCCGGAGATCGCCGTGGCTACCACGAAGGCTTACTCCACTCAGCTGGTCCTGATGGACCTCATTGCCCTGTATCTGGGCGATCTGCTGGGTACCATTGAGAAAACGGAGTACGATACCATCCTTCACGAGCTGGAAGCCCTGCCGGAAAAGCTGGAACGGGTGCTGGCAAGCATCGAGGATGTGAAGTATTTCGCCTCCCGGTACTTCAACCACGATTCCATCTTCTTCATCGGCCGGAATCTGGACTATGCCATGGGTCTGGAAGGCTCCCTGAAGCTGAAGGAGATCAGCTATATCCACTCCGAGGCGTATGCCTCCGGCGAGCTGAAGCACGGCACCATTTCCCTCATCGAGCCGGGAACGCTGGTGGTGGCCCTGGGCACCTACGAGCCGCTCTTTGACAAGGCCATGAGCAATGTGGTGGAGGTAAAGGCCCGTGGAGCCGAGGTGCTGGCACTGGCCACGGAGCCGCTCAAGGAGAAAATGGCCCACACGGCGGACAGCGTCATAGCTGTGCCGGAGACCCACCCGGTGGTGCAGCCCTCTTTGGGCGTGGTGCCCTTGCAGCTCTTCGCCTATTATGTGGCCCTCCAGCGCGGCTGCGACATTGATAAGCCCCGGAACCTTGCTAAGAGCGTGACGGTGGAATAAACCCGTTTCCGAACCGGGTACAGCCGCGCTGGCTCGCCGCAAGTGCGGCGCACAAGCATTTTGCGCATAGCGCAAAATCTTGAAATCGGACGGATTCATTCCGGACGATTTGAGTTAGATCATAGGGTTCCCGCAAAAGCGCAGCTTTTGTGGGAGGGCTGCGATATTGATAAGCCCCGGAATTTGGCCAAAAGCGTGACGGTGGAATGATTCGTGCTTTGCAATTTTTCGCCTTTTGAGCAGCAGTGTTCCAAACGGAAATTGTTAGAGAATGCAAAAAACAGCGGGGACCATTTTAAATGGTCTCCGCCGTTTTTTTGAATCCTTTATTGTATCTCGAACCGGAACTGTTACGGCCTTGGCTCATCCTCATAGTAGAATGGCAGCCCGCAGGCGTAGCAGCTGTTCCGATTTCCCTGTTGCCGCTTCCCGCAGCCGGGACAAATGACCGTGTCCGATGTTCGGGTGGGGAACCGAACCGGCTTGCTGATCTCAGTGATCGGCTCGCCCTTTGCTTGCTCCGTATGGACCGCCGCATTCGGCTGATCTGCCGGCGCCGCGCTGTGCTCCAATTCAGTGATCCTCTTTTGCAGATCCTTTACCTGTTGTCTCAGTTCAGATACTTCCCGGTTATAGGCGGTGCTGTTAAATGTGTCACTGGCTTTATCGGGCATCAGAAGCAGGATCAGACACGCAAGAAAACTGCCAAATAACCCGGCAAAAGCACAAAGCGGCCCGTTGTATCCCTTTTGCGTGCCGACGAAATAGCAAAAATAGCAGCACATAACGTTCAAAATGGCGAATACAAGCAATGCCATAGCGCTTCCCTCCTGATTCGGTTCCTACCGCAGCGAAAGCCGCAAAGCGGTTTGATCGACAATTTGGGTCTCTGTGCCGGTTTTCGGGATCAACTCCATGCTACCATGCCTGTTTGCGCATTGCAAGAGGAAAAGAGCGCATAGGTGAAGCCGGGTGCTTTTTCCGGGGAGAGGGGGGAACACTTTCTAAAACTTTACATAATTTTCCGGGAGAAATTTCCGACAGAATATTGACCCATGTCTCCGGTTTCGCTATAATGTGCCCGTAGGGCGACATAATACCACGGCCCATAAGGGCCGTGGCGTTTTTTCGGCATAGATTCGACTGGCTTTGACAGAAAGGAGCAGCTATGAAGCGGCATTTTGGAAAGTGGCTGACAGCGGCGGCTCTGGCGGTGGGCTGCACCGTCATGACGGCCAACGCATTTGCGGATACGGACGGACACTGGGCGGAGTCCGCCATCAATAAGTGGTCCGGGGAGTATGGGATCATTCAGGGATATGACGACGGTACGTTCCGTCCGGATAAATCCATCACACGCGGCGCTTTTGCGGGAATTCTGGACCGTTTTCTCCATTTTCAGAACGCCTCTCCCGCGGACACCTTCTCGGATACCGCCGGGACCTATTGGGAGGATGCCATCCTGAAGCTCCATGCCTCCGGCATCTATCTGGGCAATCAGGGCGCGGCGCTGCCCTCCAGCACCATCACCCGGCAGCAGGCGGTGGCCATGATCGGCCGCGCCTTCCGGATCGCGCCAGAGACCGCCGCACCGGATTATACGGATACGGACCAGATCGCGGAGTACGCGATGGCCTATGTGGGAGAGTTTGAGGTTCGCGGGTATCTGACGGATTCCGCCGCCGGTACCTTCCGGCCCACGGACCCCATCACCCGGGCGGAACTGATCAATATCCTCAGCAACATGGTGGATACGCTGGTGAAGGAGACCACCACTGTGACGGAGGATGTTTCCGGCAGCCTGCTCATCAGCGCGGCGGACGGCGCAACGCTGAAGGGCATCCAGATCGGCGGCGATCTGATCTTAGCTCCCGGCGTTACGAAGGACGTGACCCTGGTGGACTGCGTGATCCAGGGCAATATCCGCAATTACGGCACCGGCGAGGTGCGCTTTGAAGCGCCGCAGATCACGCCGGAGAGCACGGCTACCAAGCCCTCCGAGGTCTACAAGCCCGGTGCCACGTTGGACCGCACCCTTGAATACGGCGGCAAGACCGTGCCCATTTACCGGGACCGTCCGCTGAACGTGTTCTCTGACGTGGATTTCATCTGGACGGATGAGGAAAATGAGAACCGCCGCCGGCTGGAATATCTAGGCGGCGAGTTCCGCACCCGGTACGGCATCGATGTTTCCTCCTTCCAGGGAGAGATCGACTGGAACGCCGTGGCGGATGACAACATTGACTTCGCCATGGTCCGGGTGGGCTTCCGGGGCACCGGCACCGGCAGCCTGAACACCGACAAATACTACGAGCAGAACATCCGGGGCGCTATGCGGGCGGGGCTGGAGACCGGCGTGTACTTCTTCGCCCAGGCTGTCACCGTGGAGGAGGCCATCGAGGAGGCGGATTACGTCATCAGCCTGCTGGATGGGCTGGACATCAACGGCCCCGTGGCTTATGACTGGGAGATGCACGACTCCACCTACCGGGTCTACGGCACTTCTCCGGAAATGGCCACCGCCTGTGCCGTGGCCTTCTGCCAGCGGATCAAGGACGCGGGGTATACCCCCATGGTCTACGGCGGTACGTATGTGACCTACATGAAGTACGATCAGGGCGCTCTGGCGGACTATCTGAGCTGGTATCCTGAGTACAAGAGCGAAAAGTCCGAGAAGCTGTGCCCCACGCTGGTGTATCACATGGACTACTGGCAGTTCTCCAGCAGCCGCGCCGTGGCCGGGATCAACGGCCGGGTGGACATGAATATCCAGTTTATCCGCCGATAAAAAAGCCTGACTGAACAATAACCCCGCCGGGAGAATTTCTCCCGGCGGGGTTTTGTATCTGCTTTCGATGACTCAGAAGGTCAGCCGCATCTGATACCACACCGCGCCGCCGTGGGTGGAGCCGGACACGCCCTCGCTGACAAAGCCGAACTTGGCGTAGTAGTGCACCAGCTTGTCCTTACAGGTCAGCACCAGACCCTTCCGGCCCTGGGCCTTTGCATCGGAGATGGCGCGTTCCAGCAAAGCGGCCGCCACGCCCTGACACCGGTATTCCGGCAATGTGTTGACGCCGAAGATCATCTGCCAGCCGCCCTGTTCATTGTGAGCGTGGGCCTGCTCATAGAGATCATCGGTCAGGTCGGTCTGGTCCGTCACCATGCCGTCCACAAAGCCGATGAGCTTTTCGCCGTCCAGCATGAGCCAGAAGTGACTGCCGTAATACCGCAGCCGCTCTGCAAATTCCTCTTCTGAGGCGGCCTCCGCCGCCGGGAAGCAGGCAGCCTCCACGGCAGTTACCGCGTCCAGATCGTTCAATGTCGCTGTTCTGATGTTCATGGCGTTCTCCTCTTTTGTTCCGAAAACTTTATATATCAAAGGTCAGCTGCTCTCCGGCGGCTCTGCCGGGCTCCAGCCCGAATTCGCTGGGCAGGAACCGGGGACACACGTTTTCCGACGTGCAGATCACCGACGCAGACAGCCGGGTGCCGATCTCGCAGGCTTCGTCCATGGTTTTTCCATAGGTCAGGCCCATGGTGACCCCGGCGAAGAAGGCATCCCCTGCACCGGTGGTGTCCTTCACGTCCACCTTCATAGCGGGGCAGATGCCGCAGGCACCGTCCTGTGCGGCATAGACCGCCCCCTGAGCCCCCATGGTCACCACCATCCGGGGGATCTCCGCCGCCTGTACGTGGTGGGCCAGAATGTCCCGCAGCTCCTCCGGGGTCTTGCTGTCATAGTCCTCTGAGAACAGAATTCCCGCCTCCTGCTGGTTGCACACGAAGCAGGAGCAGAAGCGCAGAAAGTCCCGCCGCTCCACGGCGATACTCATATTGGACACGGCGGCAAACACCGGCTTGCGGTATTTTTCTGCGTAGTAAAAGACCGCCTTTACGATCTCCTTGTCACAGTCGATCTCCAAGGCGATGCTGTCGGCATTGCGGAAGATCTCGTCTCCGTGATCGTCCAAAATGTCCACGATGGGCCGCAGGTCCGGCCGCTTGGAAATGGAGGCCACCACGTCGCCGCCGTTGTTGAAAACGGCCAGCCAGGTACCCATACCGTCAGGCACGGCCCGGATGTAATCCGTGTTGACCTTGTGGTCCTGCAGCTTGCGGATCACGTCCGCTCCGGTGCCGGTGGTGTCCACCAGACTGACGAAGGTGGGCCGCAGCTCCACGTTGGCAATGTCCTCCACCAGATTCCGGCTGACGCCGCCGTGGACGATCTCCACCCGTCCGGCGTTCCGCCCACCGGGAATATATACATCGGCGGGATACCCCTTAATATCCACGAAAACGGCGCCCAACACCACAATACCCATAGCTGCTCCCATCCTTCGCGGCTGCCCGCGAACCTCATCTGTTTTTGTTGAAGTATGTTACCATAGGATCGCAAAAAAGTCCAGCACGGGCGAATTGCCAAACGGCGGGAACTGTGCTATACTTTTCCTGACCGTGAAGCCCACGGCCAGATATCGGGAAGGGAGGGAGCATCATGGATCAGGAGCCTCGTCTGACGCAGCTGACCCCATCAGCGGGTTGAGCGGCAAAATTAGGGCCGGGTGTCCTATCGAACATTCTGAAAGACCTTCCCAACCGGGTTGACCCCAACCTGTTAGTGGGCTTTGACACCAGCGACGACGCCTGTGTTTACCGCATTACCGACGAGATCGCCGCCATTCATACCGTGGATTTCTTCACCCCCATTGTGGACGACCCCTTCTGGTTTGGGCAGATCGCCGCGGCCAACGCCCTCAGCGACGTGTATGCCATGGGGGGACGGCCTGCCGTGGCGATGAACCTGCTGTGCGTCCCCGGCTGTCTCTCTCAGGAGACCATCCGGAAAATTTTAGAGGGCGGCCACCAGAAGGCTGTGGAGGCGGGCTGCGTCATCGCCGGGGGCCACACCATTCAGGACGATGAGCCGAAATACGGCCTGTGCGTCACCGGCTATGTCCACCCGGACAAGGCCCTGCGGAACGTGGGCGCCAGACCGGGAGACGCGCTGGTTTTGACCAAGCCCCTCGGAACCGGCGTCCTGACCACCGCCGCCAAGGCGGACCTGCTGGAGCCGGAGCAGTATGACCGTCTGGTTCGCTCCATGGCCCGGCTGAACGCCCACGCAGCGGAGGCCGTGTCCCAATGCCCGGAGATCCACGCCTGTACGGACGTCACCGGCTTCGGACTTCTGGGCCACGCCGATGAAATGGCCCGAGGCAGCGGCGTGACCATCCGCCTTTACAGCCGGCGGCTCCCCTTATTGCCGGGGGCGCTGGAATTTGCGGAAATGGGGATCATCCCCGCCGGGGCTTACCGGAATCTGGACTATGTGAAGCCCCGCCTGACCGTGGCGGAGAGCGTCCAGCAGGCCCGCGTGGACCTGATCTCCGATCCCCAGACCTCCGGCGGATTGCTGGTGGCCCTCCCTATGGAGGACGCCGGGGCCTTGCTCGCGGCTCTGCGGGAGCGAGACCCGGACAGCGCCATCATAGGTGCGGTGGTCGCCCAAACGGAGCATACCCTTGAGATCGTCTGACAGAATTCGCCCCCGCCGAGGTTTCGGCGGGGGTTTTGCCGTATCTCGTTGTTTTTTCTTGCGAATCACGATGTATCGTGCTACACTGAACTTGAAAATCTGAATTAAAGGAGTTGTGTTCCATGTCTGTTGTTGTAGACGCGCTGGGCAAGCAGTGCCCCATTCCCGTTGTGATGGCGAAGAAGGCTCTGGCAGAGCTGCAAACCCCTGATACACTGGAAATTCTGGTGGACAATGAGGCGGCGGTCCAGAACCTCAGCAAGCTGGCCGCCAGCTGCCAGCTGCCCGTCCGGGCGGAAAAGACCGGGGAGAAGCGGTTCTCCGTCACCATGGAGGTGTCCGCCCCGGTGCGACCCGCAGAGGAGACCGTCTGCGCCCCGGATGCCCGTGGGGATCTGGTGGTGGCCGTTGGTTCCAACTGCATGGGCAATGGGGAGGAGACGTTGGGCAAGGCGCTGATGAAGGGCTTTTTGTACGCCGTCAGCCAGCTGCCCGCGCTGCCTAAGACCATCCTGTTCTACAATTCCGGCGCATACCTTACCTGCGCGGGGTCCGATTCCTTGGAGGATCTGAAGTTCATGGAGGCGCAGGGCGTGGAGATCCGCACCTGCGGCACCTGTCTGGACTTCTACAAGCTGAAGGAGACTCTGGCCGTAGGCAGCATCACTAATATGTACGCCATCGCGGAGACGCTGGCCGCCGCCGGGAAAGTCATCAAGCCATGATCTATCTGGACAACGCCGCTACCACCCGCCAGAAGCCCCAGCCGGTGATCGACGCGGTGGTGTCGGCTATGACCACTTTGGGCAACAGCGCCCGCGGCACCCACGAGGGGAGTCTGTCCGCTTCCCGGATGATCTACGGCACCCGGGAAAAGCTGGCGACATTCTTCAACTGTCCCCGGCCTGACCATGTGGTGTTCACCGCCAACTCCACGGAGGCTCTGAACATGGCCATCTGCGGCCTGCTGGACCCCGGCGACCATGTGATCTCCACGGATCTGGAGCACAATTCCGTGCTGCGACCCCTGTACCGGCTGGAGGCGGAGCGGAGCGTGTCTCTCAGTTTCGTCCCGGCTGACCGGCAGGGGCGGATCGACTACGGCGAGTTCGGGCGGCTGATCCGCCCGGAGACGCGGGCCATCATCTGCACCCATGCCTCCAACCTCACCGGAAACGCCGTGGATATTGGCCGGGTGGGAGCCATCGCCCATGACCACGGCCTGATCTTCCTTGTGGACGCCTCCCAGACGGCGGGAGTCCTGCCTATCGACATGGAGGCCCAGCAGATCGACCTGCTTTGTTTCACCGGGCACAAGTCCCTGATGGGGCCGCAGGGAACCGGCGGGCTGTGTCTGGGAGAGAACGTTGCCCTCCGCCCATGGAAGGTGGGGGGGACCGGCGTCCAGACCTACAACCCCGCCCAGCCGGAGCAGCTGCCTACACGGTTGGAGGCGGGGACCCTCAACGGCCACGGCATCGCCGGGCTGTCCGCCGCGCTGGACTATATCCGGGCGGTGGGCATGGAGACCATCCGGGAGAAGGAGGAAACCCTCATGCGCCGGTTTTATGAGGGGGTTTCCGCCATTCCCGGCGTAACGGTCTACGGCGATTTTACCGCTCCCCGGACGGCGGTGGTGGCGCTGAATATCCGGGACTACGATTCCGGCGAGGTGTCAGACGCGCTGGCGCAGGACTACGGCATTGCCACCCGCCCCGGTGCCCACTGCGCCCCCCGGATGCACCGGGCCTTGGGTACGGAGCGTCAGGGAGCCGTGCGGTTCAGCTTTGGCTGGTTCAACACGGAGGCCGAGATCGATGTGGCGATCCGGGCGGTAAAGGAGCTGGCGGAATGAGACCCAAAACCCTGAAACTGGTGGTGACGTTCCACACCACGGCAGCAGCCATGGCCATGGAAGCATTCTGCAAGGCGCAAAATCTCCCTGGCCGCTTGATCCCCACTCCCCGGGAGCTGACGGCGGACTGCGGTATGGCGTGGTGCGCCCCCGTAGACGCCGGAGAAACGCTGCGGGCCTTGGCGGACGCCCATCATCTGGAATACGCGCTCTGGCAGGAGCTGCTGGTCTGAACAAAACCGTACCTGATGCAAGTCAGGTACGGTGTTTTACGTTTATAAAATCAACAGCAGGCCCAGAGCCACCAGCAGCTCCTCGTCCGCCTTTTCCCGAAACAGAAAGTACAGCAGACCCAACAGCAGCAGATCTCCGGCGTCCACCCGGTCCAGATGCAGATGGTCCAGTATCTGCCGCAGGTACCCGGCAAGGCCCTCCGCGCCGCCGAAGGACGGCGGCGGACCGCCGGACCGGGGGCCGGATTCATTGGAATCGTCTGGCGGCGGGGGAGGGGGCTTCGATCCGGGGCCAGTTGGTTCCTGCCGGGGCGGATCCGGTTCCGCCACCTTGGTATAGGTGCCGTCATCCCGGCGGATATAGCGGTTATACATGGCCATCCCCCCTCAGTAGGAACTTTTTCCCCACCCGGAACAGCCGGGCCAGCTGCAATGCCCGTTCCACTTTATCCTGGCGCTCCGGTTTCAGATAGGGCCGCAGGGCGAACAAAAGCTGGCGGGCGTTGCTGTTCTGGGCCTCTCCCAGCTCCCGGAGGACCGGCAGGAGGGAGGCGATGGCCTTGGAATCCAGATCACCCAGTCCGGAGAGAAAACCCGGGCCAGACCCCGGCTGACCGCTCACCACCGGCCCGCTGGGAGATGGGATTCGGCTTTCCGGGGTGGGCTGGCCCCAACTCTGTGCCGCCTCTCTGCTGGCGGGACCGCTCTGCTGAAACGGAAGGCCGCCGTTCTGCGCTGCGTTTCCTGTTTCGCCGGAGGGCGGCGCGGCGGGGGGAGGCTGCTCCGTCCCACCGCTGTTTCCCATAAGGGATTGGGCCATTTTCATGATCTGGTCCATGGCCTCCGGGTTGGAGAGGAGACTATTCAGCTTGTCGTCAAACTCCGCCATGAGGCCGGACCTCCCTCCTTACTTCTGGAGCCGCTGGCTGACGCGCTCCATCAAAGCCGCACCTTCCGGGCTTTGTGCTACCCGGCCCACCAGCTCCGCCATGACATTCATATCTCCGTGCATGGCGGATTGCATGGCTCGCTGAAGCCCCGCACCGTTGTCCGGCCGGGTCAGCGCCTGCATGAGCGCCTGCCCATCGCGGGACTGCATAAGCTGTCGAAGGGCGGCGGGATCGGCCTTCAGCTGCTCCATCATCCGCTTGGTGTTTTCATCCATGGCTGTGTCCTCCCATGCTCTCAGTCTCAGACCAGTATATGAACGGCGCGAAAAAAATGTGCCTGCGAAAATCGCAGACACATTTTTACATCATTTCAGCTTTTTCCCCTGAGCGCAGTCCGCTTTTAAGGGGCAATCCTCGCATTTAGGGGAGCGGGCGGTGCACACATCCCGGCCGAAAAGCACCATCCGGTGACAGAAAGGCCCGGATTCCGCCGGGGGGATGGCCTTGCGAAGCTGCTGCTCCACCTTTACCGGGTCCTTGGACCCGTCGGTGATGCCCAGCCGCCCGGTGATGCGGATGCAGTGGGTGTCGCACACATAGGAGGGCTGACCGTACACGTCCCCCAGGATCAGATTGGCGGTTTTCCGTCCCACGCCGGGGAGGGAGGTGAGGTCCTCCATGTTGCCGGGAACCTTTCCGCCGAACCGCTCCAGAAGCTGCTGGGCGCAGGCCACCAGATCCTTGGATTTTCCATTGTAGAACCCACAGGAGTGGATGTATTCGCCCACCTCCCTGGGGTCCGCCTCCGCGAAGGCCTCCAGCGTAGGGAACCGGGCGAAGAGCGCCGGGGTCACCAGATTCACCCGGGCGTCGGTGCACTGGGCGGACAGCCGCACAGCGAAAAGCAGCTCGTAGTCCTTCTCGTATTGCAGAGAACACAGCCCCTCCGGGTACAGCTCCTTCAATTTTTCGATGATCCGCAGGGTGGACGCCTTATACCGCATGGCGCACCTCCTATGTACAAGAATGGTGTTATTTTATCACGGATTCTGTGGAAATGAAAGAGAAAAAATCATAGCATTTTCCGGGCAGTTATGCTATAATACAATTTCAGCATTTGACAGAAGGGAGGGACGCCATGCACCGGCCCTTAGCGGACGAGATCCGTCCGAAAACTCTGGATGAAGTCGTGGGTCAGCGGCACCTGCTGGCGCCCGGCGGTGTTCTGCGCCGCCTGATCGATGCCGGGACTGACGCCAACATGGTGTTCTACGGCCCCTCCGGCACCGGCAAGACCACCGTGGCCAACATCATCGCGGAAAAGACCCACAAGACGTTGTACCGCCTGAACGCCACCACGGCGTCCTTGCAGGACGTGAAGGACATCATCGCGGATGTGGGGACGCTGCTGGCCCCCGGCGGCATCCTGCTGTATCTGGATGAGATCCAGTATTTCAACAAAAAGCAGCAGCAAAGCCTGCTGGAATTTATGGAGAACGGATCCCTGACCCTCATCGCTTCCACCACGGAAAATCCTTTTTTCTATGTGTACAACGCGCTGCTTTCCCGCAGCAGTGTGTTTGAGTTCAAATCCGTCCCGGCGGAGGAGATCCGCCCGGCAGTGCTTCGGGCCTTGGAGGTCATGAAGACCCGGACGCCCCTGCCCCTGACGTGGGAGCCGGAGGTCCCGGCGCTGGTGGCTCAGGGCTGCGGCGGCGATGTGCGGAAGTCCATCAACGCCGTGGAGCTGCTCTGCGAGGCGGCGGTCCCCAAAGACGGAACGCTGCTGCTGACGGAGGCGGATGCCAAGGCGCTGTCCCAGCGCAGCGCCATGCGGTATGACCGGGGCGGCGATGCCATGTATGATGCCGCCTCCGCTCTCCACAAGTCCATCAGGGGCAGCGACCCGGACGCGGCGCTGCACTATCTGGCCCGCTTTCTGGAGGCCGGGGATCTCATCACCCCCTGCCGCCGGTTGCTGTGCGCCGCCAGTGAGGATGTGGGCCTCGCCTATCCCCAGGCCATCACCATTGTAAAGTCCTGCGTGGATACCGCCATGCAGCTTGGCCTGCCGGAGGCACAGCTCCCCTTGGCACAGGCCGCCATCCTGCTTGCCACGGCCCCCAAGTCCAACAGCGTCTGCACCGGTATCATGTCCGCGTGGGCGGATGTGAAGGCGGGCCGGGGGGGCGACGTGCCCCGGGAGCTGCAGAATGTTCACGCCGATTCCGCCGGATTGGAGCGGGAACAGGGCTACAAGTACCCCCATAACTACGGCCACCACTGGGTTCGCCAGCAGTATTTGCCGGACGCCATCAAAAACGCCCGCTATTATCACTACGGCGACAACAAGACCGAACAGGCCGCGAAAAGCTACTGGGAGAAGATCAAGGGACCTCAGTGAATTCCGTGACCACCGGAGGCCGCTCACAGTTGGCGGGGGAGTAAACCCAGCGATCCAGTACCCCGTCGGTGATCCAGTAGGGCAGCGTTTCCGGCGGCTCCGCAGGCGGCAGCACTTCAATGACCTGTAATTTGATCTTCATGCGCTCCGGGCGGATGGAGCGGATGGTGACGGATACCCCGTCCCCCTCCCGCAGATCCTCCCGCTGGTCGGTGAGGCCGGAGAGGTTGGGGGCCAGTTCCACAAAGCAGCCATAGTCCATAACACCCCGGACAGTGCCCCGCACCGTGTCCCCCTCGGAAAAGCGGCTGGCGTTTTCCAGCCAGGTGCCTAACAGCTCCTTGTGGGTCAGGGTGATCCGCCGGTTTTCCCGGTCAAAGACCTTGACCGCTGCCAGAATTTTCTGCCCCACCCGGAACCGCTCGTTGGGATGGCGGATGCGGGCGGCGGAGATGTATTCCGTGGGCAGCAGAGCCACGATGCCCCGGCCAATGTCCACGAAGGCCCCGAAGGGCTCCGTGCGTACCACCCTTCCCATCACCACGGCCCCCGGCGTCAGGCCCCGGCACATTTCCTCCATAGCCTGTTCCTGGACCTTCCGGCGGGAGAGCAGGGCCGTCGGCGCGCCTTTCGCGTCGGCGGAGAGGGATTCCACCGTAAAACAGACCTGCTTTCCGACCCTTGATAAAACGGCGATCTCCCGGTCTGCACCGCTGATCCACGGAGCGGTGACTTCCTCTCTGGGAATTTTCGCGAAAGTGCTCCCAAGCTGTAAGTACAGGTTCAGGTCCCCATCGCACCGCTGGACGGTCCCCTCCAGTACGGTGCCGTCGCTCACGGCGCGGCGCAGCATTTCCAGCGTGTATAGCGGCGGGGCGGACAGCCCTTCCGGTAAGTAACCTCTGTTTTCCGGCATACGGATCACATCCTTTTCTTTGATATTCCACCTTATGCGGCTTCGCCGCGGCGGTGACAGGAGGCCCTTTTATGGATCTGCATATAAAAGACGTTGTAGAATTGAAAAAGACCCACCCCTGCGGCTCCAAGCAATGGGAGATCACCCGGGTGGGCATGGACATCAAGCTGAAGTGCCTTGGCTGCGGTCATGAGCTGATGCTGCCCCGGTCCAAGGTAGAAAAGAGCATCAAAAAAATTCTCCCCGCCAGCGGGGAAGTTAAAGGAGGAACCCCGAAATGACTCCGAAGCGGACCCGTATCATTGCCCTGATTCTGGTGGGCGTATTGGTCTTTGGTTTGGCGGCTACCGGTATCAGCGCGCTGCTGATGGTATAAAGCGCCTCATTTGCCCGGCGGACGGCTTTCTTGTCCGCCGGGCTTTCTTTCGACCTTTTTTCGGAACGGCCCGGCTTATAATCTTCTTGTGAAAGGGGGGAGGCTGCATGACGGTGGTGTATCTGGACAGCGTGTTTCTGTTCAACGCCCTGCTGGACTACCTGCTGTTTCTCTCTACGGCACGGCTGGCGGGCATCCCTCTGCGCCGTCGGCGCTACCTCCTCTGCGGAGTGCTGGGCGGGCTGTATGCCGCAGCGGTGTTCCTTCCCGGCGGGGGCTTTCTCACGGAAACGCTGGTAAAGGCAGGCGTGGGGCTGCTGCTGGCGCTCATCGCCTTTGGCCGGGAGACCCATTTTCTCCGGCTGACGCTGCTGACCGTCGCCATCGCCTGCGCCTTGGCGGGGACGGTTCTGGCCCTCGGACTGTTGGCGGGGCAGCACATTCCCAACGCCCGGGGAATTTTCTATACGAATGTCAACGGGAAAACCCTGCTGCTTTCTGCGTCAGGGGTCTACCTGCTGCTGACGGTGATCTTTCGGGCGGCGGCCGCCCACGGTATCCGGGGGGAGTGTCTGCCGGTGACAGTGTGCCTACTGGGGCAAACGGTGGCCCTCACCGCATTGCTGGACACGGGCAACAGCCTGCGGGACACCGCCGGGGAACCGGTGCTGACGGCGGAGCTGTCCCGGTTTCCGCAGCTTGCGGCGGCCATTCAGCACCGTCCGCCGTCAGAGGCATTGCCTTTGCTGCGCCAGCGCTTTCCAAAGCTGCGTCCCCAGTTTTTGCCGATGCGGACGGCGGCGGGAGGCGGGCTGCTGGTCAGCGTGAGCAGCGATTGGACGGAGATCGGCGGCGTTTGTTATCCAAATTTGCGGATCGCCCTGACGGATACAGAGTTGGGGGGCGGATATACCGCTTTATGGGGCGGGGAAGGGAGAAGGAATCATGAGAGAATGGCTGCGGCGGCTGCTGTGCCGTCTGGGATTGTGCCGGGAGCCGGAGCTGCATTATATCGGCGGCAGCGATACGCTTCCACCGCCGCTGAGCCGGGAGCGAGAGACGGAGCTGCTGAACCGATTGGGAGAGGAGGCAGCCCGACAGGAGCTGATCGAGCATAACCTGCGTTTGGTGGTGTACATCGCCCGCCGGTTCGAGAATACGGGCATCAACATCGAGGATCTCATTTCCATCGGCACGATCGGTCTCATCAAGGCCGTGGGCACTTACCGGACGGACAAGAACATCAAGCTGGCAACCTACGCCTCCCGGTGCATCGAAAACGAAATATTGATGTTTCTGCGGAAAAACGCGGGACGGCGGGTGGAGGTCTCCTTCGACGAGCCGCTGAACACGGACTATGACGGCAACGAACTGCTGCTCTCCGACGTGCTGGGTACCGAGGCGGATGTGGTCATGCGGCCGCTGGAGGACGATGTGGACCTGTGCCTGCTGGCGTCGGCGCTGGATACCCTTTCACCACGGGAGCGGGAGATCATCACTCTGCGGTTCGGCTTGGGCGGAGGAAAGGAGCAGACCCAGAAGGAGGTGGCCGACCGGCTGGGGATTTCTCAAAGCTACATTTCCCGGCTGGAAAAGCGCATCATCCAACGGCTGAAAAAGGAAATTCTGCGGCTTTCTTAGGTTGACAAAGCACAAAAGCTATCGTATAATGAATTCCGTTCAAACGCTGAGAAGCGGAGTAGTAGCTGATTTTAACGGTCAAGAGAGAGGGCGGACGGTGCAAGCCCTACCGGACGGTCAGTGAAGTCACCGCGGAGCGGTCGTGCTGAAATCCAGTAAGCCGGACGGGTGTCCCGTTACAGACGGTAAGTGTCACGCGCTTTGCGTGGAATCCAGGTGGTACCACGGACTCTTGTTCGCCCTGAGCCTTTGCGGCTCGGGGCGTTTTGTTTTCAAAATCTGGTAAGACCGTGAAATAAAGGAGAGTTTCAATGAACAAAGAACTGCCAAAGGTGTATGAGCCCCAGCAGGTGGAGTCCCGCATCTATCAGATGTGGGAGGATCATGACTGCTTCAAGGGCGTGGAGGACTCCAAGAAGAAGCCCTTCTCCATCGTCATGCCGCCCCCCAACGTCACCGGCCAGCTCCACATGGGTCACGCGCTGGACTGCACCCTGCAGGACATCCTGACCCGCTTCAAGCGGATGCAGGGCTACGCCGCCCTCTGGGTCCCCGGCACCGACCACGCCGGCATCGCCACCCAGATCAAGGTGGAGGAAGAGCTGCGGGTCAAGGAGGGCAAGACCCGCTATGACCTGGGCCGGGAAAAGTTCCTGGAGCGGGTCTGGAAGTGGAAAGAGGAGTACGGCAACCGCATCGTCCAGCAGCAGAAGAAGATGGGCGTTTCCTGCGACTGGAGCCGCGCCCGCTTCACCATGGACGAGGGCTGCTCCAAGGCCGTCCGGGAGACCTTCTGCGAGCTGTACGACAAGGGCCTCATCTACAAGGGCAGCCGCATCATCAACTGGTGCCCCCACTGCGTTACCGCCCTGTCTGACGCCGAGGTGGAGTATGTGGACAAGCCCGGCCATCTGTGGTATATCCGCTATCCTCTGGCGGACGGCTCCGGCGATATCGTAGTCGCTACCACCCGTCCCGAGACCATGATGGGCGATACCGGCGTGGCCGTGAACCCAGAGGACGAGAACTTCAAGCACCTGATTGGCAAGAAGTGCATCCTGCCCATCATGAATCGTGAGATCCCCATCGTAGGCGACGAATACTGCGAGATCGGCTTCGGCACCGGCGCGGTAAAGATGACCCCCGCCCATGACCCCAACGACTTTGAGGTGGGCCTGCGGCATAATCTGGAGGTCATCCGGGTCATTGCCGATGACGGTCACATCAACGAAAACGGCGGCCCCTACAACGGTATGGACCGCTACGAGTGCCGCAAGGCCATCGTGAAGGATCTGGAGGAGCAGGGCTATCTGGTGAAGGTGGAGCCTTACAACCACAATGTCGGCACCTGCTACCGCTGCCACAACGATGTGGAGCCCCTGATCTCCGCCCAGTGGTTCGTGAAGATGGAGCCTCTGGCCAAGGAGGCCCTGCGGGTGGTGAACGAGGGCGAAGTGAAGTTCGTCCCCGAGCGCTTCTCCAAGACCTATACCAACTGGATGGAAAACTGCCATGACTGGTGCATTTCCCGTCAGCTCTGGTGGGGTCATCAGATCCCTGCGTGGACCTGCGATGACTGCGGCCACATCAACGTGAAGCGGGAGGATCCCACCGTCTGCGAAAAGTGCGGCAGCACCCACCTGACCCGGGAGGAGGATGTGCTGGACACCTGGTTCTCCTCCGCCCTGTGGCCCTTCTCCACGTTGGGCTGGCCGGAGCAGACCGCCGACCTGAACTACTGGTATCCCACCAGCGTCATGGTCACCGGCTATGACATCATTTTCTTCTGGGTGGCCCGAATGATCTTCTCCGGCTGCGAGCAGATGAAGAAGATCCCCTTCCACACCGTTTTGATCCATGGCCTGGTGCGGGATGATAAGGGCCGCAAGATGTCCAAGTCTCTGGGCAATGGCATCGACCCCCTGGAAATGGCGGAAAAGTACGGCGCGGACGCGCTGCGCTTCAATCTCATCACCGGCAACTCCCCCGGCAACGATACCCGGTTCTACACCGAAAAGTGCGAGGCCATGCGGAATTTCGCCAATAAGATCTGGAACGCCAGCCGCTTCGTGATGATGAACCTCACCATCGACCGTTATGAGCTGCCCGCTGCCGACAAGCTGGAGCGGGAGGACAAGTGGGTCCTCAGCAAGCTGAACCGGCTGGTGAAGGAAGTCACCGAGAATCTGGACAGCTTCGAGATCGGTGTGGCCTCCGCCAAGGTCTATGACTTCATCTGGGACACCTACTGCGACTGGTATATCGAACTGACCAAGACCCGGCTGAACGGCACGGACGAGGACGCCAAGCTGACCGCACAGAACGTGCTCTGCTACGTTCTGGTGACGCTGCTGAAGCTGCTGCATCCCTTCATGCCCTTCATCACCGAGGAAATCTATCAGGCCCTGCCCAAGTGCGGCGGCGCTGAGGACATTCTGATGACCGCCCAGTGGCCGGAGTACACCGAGGCGCTGAACTTCCCGGCGGAGGAGAGCGCTATGGAGGCCGTTATGGACCTGATCCGGGCCATCCGCGCCCGTCGGGCCGAGATGAACGTGCCCCCCTCCAAGAAGGCGGAGCTGATGATCGTCACCGATCAGGCGGAGCCGTATCAGCAGGGGCTGCACTTCATCCAGCGTCTGGCCTACGCCAGCAACGTCACCTTCCCGGAGACCGCTCCGGCGGATGTGACCGGCCTTGTCAGCGTGGTGACCCATGACGCCACCGCCTACCTGCCCCTCAGCGAGCTGGTGGATCTGGCGGCAGAGCGGGAGCGCATTGCCAAGGAGCTGGAAAAGGCGAAGAACGGTCTGCGGATCACCGAAGGCAAGCTGGCCAATGAGAAATTCGTGGCCCACGCTCCCGAAAATGTGGTGAACGCCGAGCGGGAGAAGGTTGCCAAATATCAGGAGCTCATCGCCAAGCTGGAAGAATCCGCCAAGGCCATGGCCTGAGCCTAAATACCGAACCGACCAAAAGCATCCACCCGCCCGGCGGGTGGATGTGAGACTGTCGATAAAGTAGTAAATTCTCCGCAACGGTAAGGAAGGGTGTGCGCGGGAAACCCAAGAGGGGTGTCCCGCGCCATTAAAATCCTAAGTTTTCAGAACTTTTATGAAGTTCTGAAAACTTGCTCAGCGGGAAGAAAAGACTTTTTCGACACGCTGGCATCCACCCGCCCGGCGGGTGGATGTTTTTTTCTGCGTGCCCGCCTAAAGACAGAGGGAAAAATTGATAATTTCCGTCAGTTTGCCGGGGCGCAGAAATGCGTTGGAGCAATGGGCGGGCCTCTTGTGAAAATAGACCCTTGACAGGTGGAGAAACCCGTGATATCATATCGAAAGTTTAGAGATTTTTAGAAAAGGAGCGATGAACGTGACGTTGGTACTGAACAATGCGAAGGTATTCCGCAGCGGCGTTTTCTCCCGGAGCAGTGTTTCCATTTCTTTGGGCAATGGTGTTTCCCGAGGCGGTACTATTTCCACTATGGATGCTTCTTCTTTCGTGATTTTACCCGGTTTCGTTGATGTGCATGTGCATCTTCGGGAGCCGGGTTTTTCTTATAAGGAGACCATCCGTACCGGCTCTTTAGCGGCGGCCCACGGCGGCTATACCACCGTATGCGCCATGCCGAACCTGAATCCGGTGCCGGACAGCATGGAGACCTTGCAGCCGGAGCTGGACGCCATTCAAAAAGACGCCGTGATCCGGGTCCTGCCCTACGGGGCGATTACGAAAGGCGAGCAGGGCGGGGAACTGGCGGACTTGGACGCCATGGCCCCCTATGTGGTGGCCTTCTCCGATGACGGAAAAGGCGTTCAGGACCGCGACATGATGCGCCGCGCCATGATGGAGGCCAAGCGCCTGGGCAAGCTGATCGTGGCCCACTGCGAGGACAATTCCCTCCTGCGGGGCGGCTATATCCATGACGGTGCCTATGCCAAGGCCCATGGCCACCGGGGCATCTGCTCCGAGAGCGAGTGGCGGCCCATTCAGCGGGATCTGGAGCTGGTGCGGGAGACGGGCTGTGGCTATCATGTCTGCCACATCTCCACCAAGGAGAGCGTGGACCTGATCCGCAAGGCCAAAGCCGAGGGCCTGGACGTCACCTGCGAGACCGGCCCCCACTACCTGCTGCTGGACGATTCCTGCTTGCAGGAGGATGGCTGTTTCAAAATGAATCCGCCCCTCCGGGACAAGGCCGACCGGGAGGCTCTGTTGGAAGGCCTGGCGGACGGCACCATCGACATGATCGCCACGGACCATGCCCCTCACAGTGCCGAGGAAAAAGGCCGCGGACTGGAAAAAAGCGCAATGGGCATTGTAGGACTGGAAACGGCGTTCCCGTTGTTGTATACTGAACTTGTGAAGCCCGGCGTCATCTCTATAGAACGGCTGATGGAACTGCTCCACGATGCTCCCTGCCGCCGCTTCAACATCCCGACAGACACCGGTTTTACTGTGTTCGACCTGAATGACACCTATCGGATCGACCCGGCAGACTTTCTCTCCATGGGCAAGGCAACACCCTTTACAGGATGGGAGGTCCAAGGCCGCTGCCTGCTGACAGCAGCAGGCGAAACGGCTGTCTGGTATGATGCAGACCGTCTGCTGAAAGGAGAATGATCGTGAAGCAAACAACCTTGACAGTGACTGAAAACACAGGACTGGCCGATGGAATTTACCGTCTGCGGCTGGTGGGGGACACCTCTGCCATCACCGCCCCCGGCCAGTTCGTGAACCTGAAACTCTCCGGCTTTTTCCTCCGCCGTCCCATCTCCGTGTGCGACTGGTCCGATGGAGAATTGACGCTTATTTATAAAGTCTTGGGCCACGGCACCGAGGCCATGACGGGCATGGCTCCCGGCACGGAGCTGGATGTGCTGACGGGTCTTGGCAACGGCTATGATGTGTCCCGCAGTGGGGAACACCCCCTGCTGGTGGGCGGCGGCGTGGGCATCCCGCCGCTGTACGGCCTTGCCAAGCGGCTGGTCGCTCAGGGTAAGCGCGTCACCGCGGTGCTGGGTTTCAACCGGGCATCTGAGATCTTTCTGGCAGATGAGTTCCGGGCGCTGGGGGCGGAGGTCATCATCGCCACCGCCGACGGCAGCGCCGGCCTCAAGGGCCTTGTGACCGATGGCATGGCCGCCGTGTCCGACTACACCTATCTCTATACCTGCGGCCCGGAGCCGATGCTGAAGGCGGTATACAGCGCCTGCAAGACCTCCGGCCAGTTCAGCTTTGAGGAGCGGATGGGCTGCGGCTTCGGCGCCTGCATGGGCTGCTCCTGCAAAACGAAATACGGCAATAAGCGGATCTGCAAGGACGGCCCCGTGCTGGAAAAGGAGGAGATCGTATGGTGAATACAAAAGTGACCCTCTGCGGTATTGAGATGGACAACCCCATTATCCCCGCCAGCGGCACCTTCGGCTTTGGCTATGAGTTTGCGGAGCTGTACGACATCAATATGCTGGGCACCTTTTCCTTCAAGGGCACGACCCGGGAGCCCCGCTTCGGGAATCCCACGCCCCGCATCGCGGAGTACGCCGGCGGTCTGCTGAACGCTGTGGGTTTGCAAAATCCCGGCGTGGACGCGGTGATCGAAACGGAACTGCCGAAGCTCAAGCAGGTATTTCACAAGCCGGTGATGGCCAATATCAGCGGCTTTTCTGTGGCGGAATACGCCGAGGTCTGCGAGAAGCTGGACGCCCAGGAGCAGGTGGGCTGGCTGGAGGTCAATATCTCCTGCCCCAACGTCCACGGCGGCGGCGCGGCCTTCGGCGCGGATCCCAAGTCCGCAGCCGAGGTGACGAAGGCCGTCCGGGCGGTGACGAAAAAGCCCATCATTTTGAAGCTGTCCCCCACGGCGGCCAACATCGCCGCCGTTGCCAAGGCCTGCGAGGATGAGGGCGCCGACGGCGTGAGCCTCATCAACACCATGCCGGGTATGCGGATCGATCTGAAGCGCCGCCGTCCGCTGCTGGCCAACACCACCGGCGGTATGTCCGGCCCGGGGATGTTCCCGCTGGCAGTGCGGATGGTGTATCAGGTCTACGAGGCAGTGTCCATCCCCATCGTGGGCATGGGCGGCGTCACCACGGCGGAGGACGTCATCGAGCTGATGCTGGCGGGCGCCACCGCCATCGGCGTGGGCGCGGCGAACCTTGTGGAGCCGTATGCCTGCAAGACCATTATCGAAAATCTGCCTGCCGTGATGGAACGGTACGGCATAGAAAATCTGACAGAGATCATAGGAGGAGCACATCATGGGTAAAGACGTTATCGTTGCGCTGGACTTTGACAGCAAGGAAAAGACACTGGCATTTCTGGACCGCTTCACAGAGGAAAAGCCCTTTGTGAAGATCGGCATGGAGCTGTTCTACGCCGAAGGCCCCTCCATCGTCCGGGAGATCCGGGCACGGGGCCACAAGATCTTCCTGGATCTGAAGCTGCATGATATCCCCAACACCGTGAAAAAGGCTATGGCCGCTCTGTCCGCGCTGGATGTGGACCTGGTGAACGTCCATGCCGCCGGTACCGGCGCCATGATGTCCGCTGCTCTGGCGGGCCTGACCCGTCCGGATGGTACCCGCCCGCTGCTGATTGCTGTGACCCAGCTGACCTCCACGGATCAGGACATGCTGGAAAAAGAGCTGTGGATCGAAAAGCCCATTGCCGAAGTGGTGATGCACTATGCGGAGATCGCCTCCATCGTGGGACTGGACGGCGTGGTGTGCTCTCCCCTGGAGGCAGGCGCGGTCCACGAGCGCTGCGGCAAGAACTTCCTCACCGTGACCCCCGGCGTCCGCTTTGCTGACGGAGATGTGGGCGACCAGAAGCGGGTCACCACGCCGGCCAAGGCCAAGGAGCTTGGCTCCGACTACATCGTGGTGGGCCGTCCCATCACCCAGGCGGAGGACCCCGTGGCTGCCTACCGCCGCTGCGTGGCGGAGTTCGTGGGCTGAGCCGCGAAACGGAAACGATTGGATCAACAAAAAAATTGACATAAAGGAGAACAAACTATGGACAGCATCAATGTGCGCGTTGCCAAGCGTCTGCTGGAGATCAAGGCGGTCTTTCTCCGCCCTCAGGAGCCCTTTACCTGGGCCAGCGGCATCAAGAGTCCCATCTACTGCGATAACCGACTGATCCTCACCGCTCCGGAAGCCCGGAACGAGGTGGAGCAGGCCATTGCCGATACCGTGAAGCGGGAGTACCCGGAGGCGGAGGTCCTGATGGGTACCGCCACCGCCGGCATCGCCCACGCTGCCATTGCCGCCCACCTGCTGGGCCTGCCTATGGGCTATGTCCGTTCCGGCAATAAGGACCACGGCCGTCAGAACCGCATCGAAGGCCGTCTGGACAAGGGCGAGAAGGTCGTGGTCGTGGAGGATCTGATCTCCACCGGCGGCAGCGTGCTGGAGACCGTGGAGGCCCTGCGGGAAGCGGGCGCTGAGGTGCTGGGCGTGGTGAGCATCTTCACCTACGGCATGAAGAAGGGTATCGAGCGGATGGCCGCCGCCGGTGTGAAGAATGTGAGCCTCAGCAACCTGGACACCATCGCCCAGGTGGGCGCGGAGGAAGGTTATATCGCGCCGGAGGATGTGTCCCGTCTGCTGAAATTCCGGGACAATCCGTCTGACGAAAGCTGGATCAATGGAGGGAAAAACTGATATGGAAAATTTGATCGACATTATGCAGCTCTCCACCGAGGAGATCGACGAGCTGGTAAAAACGGGCTGCGATATTATGGAGCATCCCGCCGAATATGCCCATAAGTGCGACGGCAAGATCCTGGCAACGCTGTTCTTTGAGCCTTCCACCCGTACCCGCCTGAGCTTTGAGAGCGCCATGCTGTCCCTTGGCGGACAGGTGCTGGGCTTTTCCTCCGCCGCCAGCTCCTCCGCCTCCAAGGGCGAGAGCGTGGCGGACACCATCCGGGTGGTCAGCGCCTACTGCGACATCATCGCCATGCGCCACCCCAAGGAGGGCGCGCCTCTGGTGGCAACGCAGCACTCCTTGGTGCCGGTGATCAATGCCGGTGACGGCGGCCATAACCACCCCACCCAGACCCTGACGGACCTCATCACCATCCACAAGGAAAAGGGCCATTTCGACAACCTGACCATCGGCTTCTGCGGCGACCTGAAGTTTGGCCGGACGGTCCATTCTCTGGTGGCTGCCATGAGCCGCTACACCGGCGTCCGGTTCGTGTTTGTCTCCCCGGAGGAGCTGAAGCTGCCCCGCTACGTCAAGGAGCAGTACGTCAAGTCCAAGAACATTCCCTATACCCAGTCCACCTGTCTGGAGGAGGTCATGCCGGAGCTGGATATCCTGTACATGACCCGCGTCCAGAAGGAACGCTTCTTCAATGAGGAGGATTACCTCCGCTTGAAGGACAGCTACATCCTCACCCCGGAGAAGCTGGAAAACGCCAAGGAGGATCTGCGAATTCTGCATCCGCTGCCCCGCGTCAATGAGATCTCTGTGGCGGTGGACGAGGACCCCCGTGCCTGCTACTTCAAGCAGGCCCAGAACGGCCGCTACATCCGCATGGCGCTGATCATGAAGCTGCTGGGTATTCAGTGAGAGGAGAGAACGGACATGATTATTGATTCTATTCAGAACGGCATCGTGATCGACCACATCACCGCCGGTAAGGCCATGGAGCTGTACAACATCCTGGGCCTGGACAAGCTGGATTGCACCGTCGCTATTTTGAAGAACGTCACCAGCGGCAAACTGGGACGGAAGGACATCATCAAGATCGACCGGGAGATGGAGCTTGACTGGGACCTCATCGGCTATGTGGACCCCACCATCACCGTCAACATCATCCATGACGGCAAGCTGGTGGAAAAGCGGGGCTTGAAGCTGCCGGAGCGGATCCGGGGCGTGCTGAAGTGCAAGAACCCCCGCTGCATCACCTCTGTGGAGCAGGAGCTGCCTCAGGAATTCCTACTGACCGATCCGGCCAAGCGTGTTTACCGCTGCATCTACTGCGAGACTGAGGCCGGCAAATAAGACGGCCTGAGGAGATTATGATGAAAAAAGGTTATTTGATCTTACAGGACGGCCAGGTATTTGAGGGCGTCCGGTTCGGTGCGGAGACCGACACCGTGGGTGAGCTGGTGTTCACCACCGGTATGTGCGGCTACGTCGAGACCCTGACGGACCCCAGCTATGCCGGACAGATCGTTATGCAGACCTATCCTCTGATCGGCAACTACGGCATCATCCGGGAGGATTTTGAAGGAGCCTGCTGCGTGAAGGGCTATGTGGTTCGGGAATACTGCGACACACCCTCCAATTTCCGGACGGACTGCGATCTGGATACATACTTGAAAGAGCAGGGCGTGCCGGGCCTGTGCGGTGTGGATACCCGGGAGCTGACCCGCATCATCCGGGAGCACGGCGTGATGAATGCCGCCATCTGCGACGAGATCCCCGCCGATCTGACTCCCATCAAGACCTACGCCATCACCGGTGTGGTGGAGGCTGTTTCCTGCAAGGAGCCCGACCGCTATCAGGCGGAAGGGGAGGAGCGCTTCCGGGTGTCCCTGCTGGATTACGGCGCCAAGCGCAACATTGTCCGGGAGCTCCAGAAGCGGGGCTGCACCGTGACGGTCCTGCCTGCGACCACCTCCGCGGAGGAGATTCTGGCGGCGGATCCGGACGGCGTGATGCTGTCCAACGGCCCCGGCGATCCTGCGGAAAACACGTATCAAATCGAGCAGATCCGCAAACTTCTGGGCAAGGTGCCCATGTTCGGCATCTGCCTGGGCCACCAGCTGACGGCTCTGGCCGCCGGCGGCAGCACCTATAAGCTGAAATACGGTCACCGGGGCGTGAACCAGCCGGTCCGGGATCTGAACGGCGTCCGTACTTACATCACCAGCCAGAACCACGGCTACGCCGTGGACGGCGATACGGTGAAACTGGGCAAGGTTCGTTTTGTCAACGCCAATGACGGCACCTGCGAGGGCATCGACTATCCGGAGCTGAAGGCGTTTACCGTCCAGTTCCATCCTGAGGCTTGTACTGGCCCCAAGGATACGTCCTTCCTCTTTGACCAGTTTGTAGAGTTGATGAAAGGGGGCAGAGTCTAATGCCTTTGGATACAAGTATCAAAAAAGTCCTGGTTATCGGCTCCGGCCCCATTGTCATCGGCCAGGCCGCCGAGTTTGACTACGCCGGCGCCCAGGCCTGCCGCATCCTGAAGGAGGCGGGGGTGGACGTGGTGCTGTGCAACTCCAACCCCGCTACCATCATGACCGATCAGGCCATGGCGGACGAGATCTATCTGGAGCCTCTGACTACGGAGACCATCAAGCGCATCATCAAGAAGGAAAAGCCCGACAGCCTTCTGGCAGGATTGGGCGGCCAGACCGGCCTGACCTTGGCCATGCAGCTGGACAAGGAGGGCTTCCTCCAGGAGCAGGGGGTCCGTCTGCTGGGCACCGACGCCAAGGCTATTTCCCGGGCTGAGGACCGGGAGCTGTTCAAGGAAGCCATGGCGGAGATCGGTCAGCCGGTGATTGCCTCCGATATTGCCGAAACGGTAGAGGGTGCCTTAGAGGTGGCCGAGCGGATCGGTTATCCCGTCATCGTCCGTCCCGCCTTTACCCTGGGCGGCGCCGGCGGCGGTGCCGCCGCCAATGAGGCGGAGCTGCGGATCATCGCCCAAACCGGTCTGGACGCTTCTCCCATTACCCAGATCCTGGTGGAGCGGGCCATCTTCGGCTGGAAGGAGATCGAGTTTGAGACCATGCGGGACGGCGTGGGCAACGTGATCGCCGTTTGCTCCATGGAGAACTTTGACCCCGTTGGCGTCCACACCGGCGATTCCATCGTGGTGGCCCCTACCCAGACCCTGGCGGACAAGGAGTTCCAGATGCTCCGGAAAGCGTCTCTGGACATCATCACCCATCTGGGCATCGTGGGCGGCTGCAATGTGCAGCTGGCCCTGAATCCGGACAGCTTTGAATATGCGGTCATTGAGGTGAATCCCCGCGTCAGCCGTTCCTCCGCCCTGGCATCCAAGGCCACCGGCTATCCCATTGCCAAGATCACCACGAAGATCGCCCTGGGCTACACCCTGGACGAGATCAAGAACGACATCACCGGTAAGACCTGCGCCTGCTTTGAGCCCACGCTGGACTACATTGTGGTGAAGATGCCCAAGTGGCCCTTCGATAAGTTTGCCGACGCCAGCCGCAAGCTGGGTACCCAGATGAAGGCCACCGGCGAGGTCATGGCCATCGCTCCCAGCTTTGAGATGGCACTGATGAAGGCCGTCCGGGGGGCGGAGGTGGGCCTGGACAGCCTGAACCGCAAAAACGATCCCGAGGACCATGCCCCCATCTGGGAGCGGCTCCGTCGGGTGGATGACCATCGGCTGTTCACCATTTTTGAGGCCCTGAAGGGCGGTACGTCCATCGACGAGATCTTCAGCATCACCCGGATCGACCGCTGGTTCCTTGCAAAGCTGAAGAAAATGGCGGAATTTGAAAAGGCTTTGGAAAAGGACGGCCTCACTGTTGAGCATTATGAGACCGGTAAGAAGATGGGCTATCCCGACGATACCCTCAAGCGACTCTCCGGCGCTGCCGCGCTGCCCTGTGAAAAGAAGGACGCCGTCTACAAGATGGTGGATACCTGCGGCGCGGAGTTCGATGCCGAGACTCCCTATTTCTATTCCACTTTTGATAAGTTCTGCGAATCCCGGACTTTCCCCCGCAGCGGCAAGCCGGTCATTATGGTGCTTGGCTCCGGCCCCATCCGCATCGGTCAGGGCATCGAGTTCGACTATTCCTCCGTCCACTGCGTCTGGACGCTGAAGGAGCTGGGCTACGAGGTAGTCATCGTCAACAACAACCCCGAGACCGTCTCCACGGACTATGATACCGCCGATCGCCTGTACTTTGAGCCTCTGTTCCCCGAGGATGTCATGCACATCATCGAGGTGGAGAAGCCCGTGGGCGTGGTGGTGGCCTTCGGCGGCCAGACGGCCATCAAGCTCACCAAGTTCCTGGACAGCCACGGTATCCCCATTTTGGGTACCAGCGCTGAGTCCATCGACATGGCAGAGGACCGGGAACGGTTCGATGCCCTGCTGGAGCGGTTCTCTATCAAACGGCCTCAGGGCCGGGCCATCACCGGTATGCAGGAGGCGCTGGACGCCGCTCATGAGCTGGGCTATCCCGTGCTGCTGCGCCCTTCCTACGTCATCGGCGGCCAGAACATGGTCATCGCCCACAACGATGAGGACGTGCGGACTTACATGGAGGTCATCCTCTCCGGCAAGATCGAAAACCCGGTGCTGGTGGACCAGTACCTCATGGGCAAGGAACTGGAAGTGGACGTCATTTCCGACGGCAAGGACGTCCTGATCCCCGGCATCATGCAGCACATCGAGCGCACCGGTGTCCACTCCGGTGACTCCATCGCTGTCTATCCGCCCTTCTCCATCGGAGATAAGATGCTGAAGGTCATTGTGGACTGCTCGGAAAAGCTGGCCCTGTCTCTGGGAACCCATGGCCTCATCAATATTCAGTATCTGATCTACCAGAACGAGCTGTACGTCATTGAGGTGAACCCCCGTGCCAGCCGCACGGTGCCCTACATTTCCAAGGTCACCGGCGTACCCATGGTGGATCTGGCCACCCGCGTCATGGTGGGTCAGCCTCTGGCCTCTCTGGGCTATGGCACCGGTCTGTACCGCCAGCCCCCCTATGTAGCCGTGAAGGTGCCTGTGTTCTCCTTTGAGAAAATCACCGATGCCAACGCTGCCCTCTCCCCGGAGATGAAATCCACCGGCGAGGTGCTGGGCCTTGGCAAAAATATGCAGGAGGCCCTGTTCAAGGGCCTTGTCTCTGCCGGATACAAGGTGGAGAAGGAGGCCCGCGGCGGCGTGCTGATCTCCGTGAACCACCGGGATCAGCCGGAGATCGTCAACATCGCCCGGAAGCTGGACGAAATGGGCTACAAGCTCTACGCCACCGACGGCACCGCCAGAGAGATCTCCCGTCTGGGTACCGATGTGGAGATCGTGGGCAAGCTGGGGAAGGACAACCGGGTGTTCCAGCTCCTTGAAAACGGCCGGATCGACTATGTGATCCTCACCGGCTCCACGGAGCCCATCTATATCCGGGACTTCATCCATCTGAACCACCGCTGCGTCCAGCTGGGGATCCCGTGCCTGACCTCTCTGGATACCGCCAACGCGCTGACGGATATTCTGGCCAGCCGCTACAACCAGCGGAACACGGAGCTCATCGACATCTGCCACCTCCGCAGCGAGCGTCAGAAGCTGAAATTCTCCAAGCTGCAGACCTGCGGAAACGATTACATCTTCCTGGAAAACTTCCACGGCGAGATCACCTGCCCGGAGTCCCTGTGCGTCACCTTCTGTGACCGGCACTACGGCATCGGCGCCGACGGGATCGTCCTGATGGAGCATTCCGACATTGCCGACGCGAAGATCCGGCTGTTCAACGCCGACGGCAGCGAGAGCGCCACGGCGGGCAACGCCCTGCGCTGCATGGGCAAGTACCTGTATGACAACGGTCTGGTGAAAAAGGAAGATATGCGGATCGAGACCGGTGCCGGCGTCCGGGAGGTACACCTCTACACCGCCAACGGTCTTGTGACCTCCGCCTGTGTGGATATGGGCTGCGCCTCTCTGGATGCGGCGGCCTTCCGGTTTGCCATCGCGGAAAAGACGGTGGTGGATTACCCGGTGTATATCGGCGGACAGTCCTTCAACATCACCTGCGTAGACGTGGGAGAGCCCCATTGCGTGGCCTTCTGCCCCCGGATCGACGATGTGGATGTGGAGTTCCTCGGTCCCCGGTTTGAGCAGGCTCCCTATTTCCCGGAGCGGATCAACGCAGAGTTTATTCGCGTGGTGAATCCCAGCACCATCAAAATGCGGGTCTGGGAGCGGGGCAGCGGCGAGATCATGGCCAGCGGCACCGGTGCCTGCGCCGCTGTGGTGGCGGCCGTGGCCAACGGTATGTGCGAAAAGGGACGGGATGTGACCGTCCGGGCTGCCGGCGGTGATCTGGTGGTGAATTACACCGACGAGAAGATCACCCTCACCGGCGACGCCAAGCTGGTTTATACCGGCGAAGCGGTGTACTAACGGAAAAACCGTTTTTGAAAACTGGATCTAATCTGCTTTGACTGCACGAAAAAGCGGCCTATGCGTTTTACGCATGGGCCGCTTTTTTTGCTGCAAATTTCAAGTGCGCTATTATGGGCCCGAAGGCAGGGCCATGGGCGCATTAAGGGAACGTTTTCCGTCGATTTTGACCGTGATACGGCAGGTGAGAGATAACCGGCAGAGATTTACATAAAAAATATGACAGTCGCACCCGGCTTCGACAGAAACCTGTCCGGCGAATATGCTACCATCACCGTAAGACAAGCCATTCCCCAACAGATCTGATCGGAGCAGAGTACCTTCTGAGCTGATTTGACAAATGGGGATAAAATTCGACAAAAGAGGGAATAGTATGGATATACGAGCGCGGGACACAGACCGGGAGCTGTTGCTGGAATTCAGCGGAGAAATGGACCATCACGGGGCCAGAAATGCCTTGAAGGAAGTGGAGATCGCCATTGATGCGGCCCTTCCCCGAAGTCTGATCTTAGACTTTGCGGGCGTGACCTTTATGGACAGCTCCGGGATCGCCCTGATCCTTCGGTCTCAGCAGCGGATGCAGCTGATGGAGGGCAGCGTTGTGCTCCGGAACGTGCCGGAGCAGGCCCGCCGTGTTCTGGACGCTGCCGGCATCGGGCGGCTGGTTTCCATTCAATAACGGGAGGTTTACATAATGAAAATAAAGACGGAAAATGAAGTCACTTTGCAGTTTCCCAGCCAGAGCAGCAACGAGGGGTTTATCCGCTCCGCGGTGGCCTGCTTCGCGGCACAGATGGACCCCACTCTCAACGAGCTGGAGGACATCAAGACCGCCGTTTCTGAGGCGGCCACCAACGCCATCGTCCATGCGTACCCGGACCGGATCGGCAAGGTGACGGTGAAGGTCCGGATCTGTACCGAACAGGTGCTGGAGATCACGGTGCGGGACTACGGCCGGGGCATCCCGGATGTGGAAAAGGCCCGGCAGCCCATGTTCACCACCGGAGGAGAGGAACGCAGCGGCATGGGCTTCACCATCATGGAGAGCTTTATGGATAGTTTAAAGGTGCGGTCCGTGGCTGGCCGGGGTACCACCGTGGTGATGAAAAAGAAGATCGCCCCCCGGATCAAGCGATGAATGGCGCCATGGAGCTGCTGCGGGCGGCTCAGGAGGGGGACCGGGACGCATGTGAGCAGGCAGTGCTGGAAAACAACGGCCTGATCTGGAGTGTGGTCCGCCGGTATTACGGCCGGGGAGTGGAGCCGGACGATCTGTACCAGCTGGGATGTCTTGGGTTTCTGAAAGCGATCCGGGGGTTTGATTTTTCCTACGGCACCTGCTTTTCCACCTATGCCGTTCCCAAGATCGCCGGGGAGATCCGGCGGTTTCTCCGGGATGACGGCACCATCAAGGTGGGACGGAGCATCCGGGAGCAGGCACTGACTCTGTATGCCCTGCGGGAGCGGCTGCGGCAGGAGTTGGGGCAGGAGCCGTCCCTCTCCGAACTGTCGGCCCAGACCGGATGGACACCGGAGGAGATCGCCCAAGTGGATCTGGCCACAGAGGCACCGGATTCCTTGCAGCGGGAAACAGCGGACGGCCTTGCGCTGGAGGGGCTGCTGGGCACAGAGGCTCCGGAGGAGGGACTTGTGGAGCGCATCGCCCTGCGGGAGGCGGTGGATCAACTGCCGGAAAAGGAGCGCATGACGATTCTGCTCCGCTATTTCAAGGGGCTGACGCAGGAGCGGGCCGCCCGGGTGCTGGGGGTGTCCCAGGTGCAGGTTTCCCGGCTGGAACGCCGGGGACTGGAACGGCTGCGGCAGAGCTTTGCGGAGTGAAATAGGGATCATCCTGAAATTCCGTCATGGTGGACCAATAACGCTTTGGCATGTGGGTCATTCGTAGTTTTGGATTTTCCCGCTCCCGAATAGCCACGGTATCGTAAAACCGCTTCCAAAGCAGCCGGTAGGCGGCCTCCGTTTCATTCGGCGGCGCCATCTGAAAGTCCGCTAACGGGCGAATGACGGCCTTGCCGGCGGCGTAAAACAGCGCCTCGTGGTGGACACGGTCATAAATGAAAAATTTCTCGTTTTGATAGCGGGCGCAGAAGTGGCTCCGCAGAATGGGGAGGACCCTATTTTTCGGTTCGATCTCGCTTCCCAGAATGCCGCCCAGATCGGAGAAGCGGAGAAAGCCTTTTAAAAGATGGGCTTCGCCGTTGAGATGCCGGACGGCTGTCGCTACCGGATGAAGCGTCTCGTCGGAAAAGTTCCGCAGAAAACTGGGACCTTCCCGCAGCAGCTTTACCACCAGCCGGTACAGGCGGATCTCGCGTTCCTCCATGCAGGTGAGAAACCCCCGACGTACCAGCTCCTCTCCGTAGGGGGAGAGCTTGTGCAATTTTCGCAGGACCCGTCCGGCGTGGCCGCTGTCGGTGCGGATTGCCCGGACGGGAAACAGAATAGGCGCAGAGTCCTCATCGTCGGTAATGGCGGTGAGGACTTCTTTGTTGGCGTAGCTGTCAAAAATGCAGCAGAGAAAGCCCTCGAAGCTGCCGTCATAGGTGTAGATCATTTCGTTCATAGGGCACCTCCGGACTTAAACGGCATCGTCGAACAGAGAAAGCTGTCGCATCTCCGGCTGGGGCAGCAGGGACTGCTCCACGGCGATGAGGTTTCGCAGAAGGCTGTCTTGCGTGAAGCGCAGACCGTCGGCCATGCGGCCATTGGCGGTGAGGAAATACTGCGCCCGCTTCATGACCACACCTAATTTCGGCAGATTTTCCAGCCGCAGGGGGCCAGTCCGCCGGGCAGTCAGGATGCGGCGGGCGGATACTACCCCCAGACCGGGGACGCGCAGCAGTGCTTCGTAGTCCGCCCGGTTCACCTCTACGGGGAAAAATTCAGGATGCCGCAAGGCCCAGCAGCATTTGGGGTCCAGACGGGGGTCAAAGGAAGGGGCCTGCTCGTCCAGCAGCTCCTCCGCACGGAACCCGTAAAACCGCAGCAGCCAGTCCGCCTGATAGAGCCGATGCTCCCGCAGCAGGGGCGGCTTGGTCTCCTTGGAGGGGAGAAGGGCACTTTCCACCACCGGCACATAGGCGGAGAAAAATACCCGCTTCAGCTGATACCGGTCATAAAGCCCCTGCGTCAGCCGCAGAATGTGGAGGTCGCTGTCCGGCGTGGCACCCACGATCATCTGGGTGCTCTGGCCCGCCGGGGCGAACTTGGGCGTGTGGCGGTACTTGACCAGTTCTTCTTTATTTTGAATACTTCTGACTTGGATCTGCCGCATAGGAGCCAGTACAGCGGCCTTCGTCTTTTCCGGGGCCAGAGTCCGCAGTCCTGTCTCTGAGGGCAGCTCGATGTTGCAGCTCAGTCGGTCGGCCAAAAGGCCCAGCTGCTCCACCAGCTCCGGGGCGGCGCCGGGGATGGCCTTGGCGTGGATGTAGCCATTGAAGCGGTATTCTTCCCGAAGAATGCGGATGGCCCGGATCATCTGCTCCATGGTGTAGTCCGGATTCCGCAGTACCCCGGAGGAGAGGAACAGCCCCTCAATATAATTCCGCCGATAGAAGTTGATGGTCAGGTCCGCCAGCTCCTGCGGCGTAAACGCCGCCCGCCGGGTATCGTTGCTCCGCCGGTTGACGCAATAGGCGCAGTCATAGACACAGCAGTTGCTCATCAGCACCTTCAGGAGCGTGACGCACCGCCCATCAGCGGAGAAGGTATGGCAGCAGCCGGCGATGGACGAGGTGGTGTTGCCGATATAGCCCTGCCGGAACCCGCGGCGGACGCCGCTGGAGGTACAGGCGGCGTCATACTTGGCTGCGTCCGTCAGGATCTCCAGCTTGGCAAGAACGTCCATCTTCACCGTGCCGCAGCGTGGCGGCGGGTATGACGGGTGGGCTGTTCAATATAGTCCACTACCCGGAATACCTGGGAAGCCAAAGTGGATACGCCTACCAGCATAAAGAAAAAGCTCCAACCGATCATAACACGTTCCTCCAATCGAACAAATGTTTTATCTACTCTTATCATACATCGAACACTTGTTCGTGTCAAGAAGAACTTGTCAAAAAAAGAAGAATCCCCTGCCCTTTTTTCAAAAGAGCAGGGGATTTATGAGCTGTTTTGCCGGAAATCGCGATTACTGGCACTGAGCCAGAGCGTTCAGCAGATCGTCAATAGCGCTTTCGGGAGTGGCCCAGCTTGTGACGAAGCGGTACATAATGTGCTCCTCGTCGATGACCCGCTCCACCTGGAACTCAAAGCCCATGGCGGCCAGCTTCTCGGCGGTCTGGATCTTCATGACCGGGAACTGCTGGTTGGAGGGGGAGGGGACCGGGAACTCATAGCCCAGCGCCTTGAAGCCGTCCCGCAGACGGAAAGCCATGTCATTGGCGTGACGGCCGATGTCGAAGTAGAGATCGTCCTTCAGCAGCGCCTGGAACTGTACGCCCAGCAGCCGGCCCTTGGCCAGCATACCGCCCCGCTGCTTGATGTGCCAGCGGAAGTGGGGGCAGGGGACCGTCAGCACCACGGCCTCGCCAAACAGCGCGCCGTTCTTGGTGCCGCCGATGGTGAACACATCCGTCAGCGCCGCCAGATCCGCCAGCGTCAGATCGCTTTCCGGGGAGGTGAGGGCGGAGCCAAGACGGGCGCCGTCCAGGAACAGCAGCAGGCCGTGCTCGTCGCAGCAGCGACGCAGAGCGGTCAGCTCCGCCTTGGTGTAGACGGTGCCGATCTCAGTGGTATCGGAAATGTAGACCATCTTGGGGGAGACCATGTGCTCCGTGCCGTCATGACGGGCCAGAACGGCCTCCACCATAGCGGGGGTCACCTTGCCGTCCGGGGAGGTCTCCACGCAGACCTTGTGGCCGGTGGCTTCGATGGCACCGGTCTCATGGCAGTTGACGTGGCCGGTGTGGGCGGCGATCACCGCCTCATAGGAGGCCAGCAGCGCCGTGATGACCGTCAGGTTGGTCTGGGTGCCGCCGACCAGAAAGTGAACGTCCGCCTCGGGAGCGGCGCAGACCGTCCGGATCAGGTCACGGGCCTCCTCACAGATGGGGTCCACGCCGTAGCCGCAGGTCTGGACCAGATTGGTGTCCGTCAGAGCCTGAAGAACCTGGGGATGTGCGCCTTCGCTGTAATCGTTGCGGAAGCTGTACATGAAAAAACCTCTTTTCTGTAATCGGATTGTTACCGCTTGTTTCTTGACTATTATAACGCAAATCGTGTATATTAGCAAGCAGAGAACACAATAGAAAGAAAATGAACGCCCTTGAGGGACGTTTATAAGGAGGTACTATGAAGAAATTGTTTGCGCTGGCGGCTGTGGCCCTGACCCTGTGCGGCCTGCTGACCGCCTGCGGCAGCAAAACGGAGACTGCCAATGACGTGGATCTGACTGGATTTTACAACTCTCTGGCGGAGCAATACGGCTGGGGCGACGATATGATGGATCTGGACGGCGAAATGCTGGAGATGTACTATCCCGGTCTGGGGGACATCCCCGCCAAGCAGCTTCTGGCCAAGGCTCCTGTGATGTCCTACGCCGTGAGCGAGTATGTGTTCCTGCAAGCCGACAGTGAGCAGGATGCCGCGCAGGCGGTGAAGATCCTCCAGACCCGGATCGACAGTCAGGCGGACGGGGATGCCTTCTATCCTGAGACCATTGACCAGTGGAAGGCTGCCAAGGTGCTGCAAAACGGCGCCTATGTGGCAATGATCGCCTCCGGCGAGCACCAGACGGAGATCGAGGACGCCTGGAACGCACAGTTCGGCGCGTAACAGTCTGACGCGGAACGACCAGCCGTGACACCACGGCTGGTTTGCTATGTAGAAACGGAAAAAACACTGCATTTCAACGTCATTAAAGCAGAATTGCTTTACAGAAAAAGAAGGTGAACAGCCCATGCGTTTCAGCAGCTTACCCTTTTTATTCGGCTTTTTGCCGATCACGCTGGCGATCTACTTTGCCGTTCCCCTCCGGTGGCGGAATCTGGCCCTGCTGCTGGCCAGCCTGGTATTTTACGGCTGGGGGGAGCCGGTCTATATCAGCATCATGGTGCTGTCCATCCTCATCGACTATACCCACGGCCTTCTGGTGGAGAAGTACCGCAGCCGGGACAAGCTGGCCCGGTGGTTCGTGGCGGAGAGCGTGCTGCTGAATTTGGGTCTGCTGGGCTTTTTTAAATATTGGGATTTCTTCGCCGCCAACCTCTCTCTGATCCCCGGCGTTTCCATTCCCACCCTGGGACTGCCCCTGCCCATCGGCATCTCCTTTTTCACTTTCCAGACCATGAGCTATACCATTGATGTCTACCGGCAGGACGCTCCCGCCCAGCGGAACATGGTGTCCTTCGGCGCCTATGTGACCATGTTCCCGCAGCTGGTGGCGGGGCCTATCGTCCGCTATAAGGATGTTGCGGCGGAGCTGATTCACCGGACGAACACGGCATCGGCGTTCGCCGCCGGGGCACGGCGGTTCACCGTGGGCCTTGCGAAAAAAGTGCTGCTGGCCAACAGCATCGGTGCACTGTGGGACGCGGAGCTGGCGGCGCAGTCTGCCGGGACGCTGACGGCCGTCGGCGGCTGGCTGGGCATCGCGGCCTTCGGCTTTCAGATCTACTTCGACTTCTCCGGCTATTCCGACATGGCCATCGGCATGGGGCAGATGCTGGGCTTTCACTTCCCGGAAAACTTCAACTACCCCTATACCGCCGCCTCCGTGACGGAGTTCTGGCGGCGGTGGCACATTTCCCTGACCACATGGTTCCGGGAGTATCTGTACATCCCCTTGGGCGGCAGCCGGAAGGGGACATGGCGGACGGTGCGGAATATCTTCCTTGTCTGGTTCTGCACCGGCTTCTGGCACGGGGCAAGCTGGAATTTCATCCTATGGGGTCTGCACTTCTTTGTGTGGCTCATGCTGGAAAAGTATCTGCTGCGGGACTTCCTCCAAAAGCTGCCATCGTGGCTGCGGCATTTCTACACGCTTGTGGTGGTGTTCGTTGGCTGGGGCGTGTTCGCCATGGAGGATCTCGCCGGCTGCGCCGGGTATTTCAAAACCTGCTTCGGCAGCGGAACGCTGTGGAGTGCCGCTGACGGCTACTACCTGACAGCCTACGGCCTGACGCTGCTGCTTTTAACGGTTGGCTCCACCCGTCTGCCCCGGAAGGTCTGGGACCGGCTGCCGGAGCGGACGAGAGACCTGCTGGGGCCGCTGCTGATGACGGCGGGTCTGGTGATCTGCACGGCCTACTTGGTAGACGGCAGCTACAACCCGTTTCTGTATTTCCGATTCTGATTTTTCATTTCATCCAAGAAGGGAGGGGGCCGCATGGCGAACAAGGGACGGCTGACCACGGGGATCTTCTGCCTGTTTCTGGCGGGACTGCTGGCGTGGCACATTGCGCTGCCGGACCGGGCACGCTCCGAAACGGAAAACCGGACGCTGGCCCAGTTCCCGGACTTTTCCTGGGAAACCCTGAAAAACGGCAGCTTTACCGCGGGGATGGAGGACTATTTTGCCGACCAGTTCCCTCTGCGGGATGACTGGACGGGCCTGAAGGCCCGGTGCGAGCAGATGTTGGGCAAGCGGGAATTCAATGGCGTCTACCTCTGCGGCGATACCCTTATCGCCAAGGTGGACGATCCGGACAGGCTTCAGGTGGAAAAGAATTTGGACGATGTGAAGCAGTTTGGAGAAGCATCTCACGGCCAGGTGCTTTTGGGGTTGATCCCCTCGGCGGCAGAGGTCTGGAAGGACAGGCTGCCGCAGGGCACGCCCAGCTTCGATCAGGCTGCGTTCATCCAAAGCGCGGCGGAGAAAACGGGCCTGCCCACGGTGGATCTGCTGGGAGTCTTGACAGAACACGCGGGGGAACCCATCTATTACCGGACCGACCACCACTGGACCACCTGTGGGGCGTTCTACGGAGCCAATGCGCTGTTGACCGCCTTGGGGAAGGAGCTATTAAAGGAAACTGACTTTACACCGGAAGTTGCCAGCATGGACTTCAACGGAACCCTGTATTCCACCTCCGGTATCCACTGGCTTGCCCCGGATACCATAGAGTATTGGGTGTCCGAGGACGATCTGCGGGTCACATCGTGGAAATCCGGCAAGGAGGAGCCGGGGCGGCTGTATGACCGCAGCTATCTGGAGCACAAGGATAAATACAGCTCCTTCCTCGGCGGCAATCAGCCGTTGTGCGTCCTTGAAAACCCGGCGATCACCGACGGCAGCAAGCTGCTGCTGATCCGGGACTCCTATTCCGATTCGCTGGCGCCCTTTCTGGCCCAGCGCTTTTCCGAGGTGCATCTGGTGGACCTGCGGTACTACCACACTTCCGTGGCGGACTACATGGCGGAGCAGGGCATCGACACTGCCGTGGTGCTTTACAGCGTGTCGAATTTCCTCGCGGACCGGAACCTGATCTATCTGGCCCCGCGAGGGTGATGCACATCGGTGTTCGTTGTTTCAAATCACGGAAATGAAATTGCAGACTGCTTTCTTGAGAAAAGGCTTGCAAATAGTGTCAGCTTTGATATAATAGATACATTCTGATTTCAACACTGAAGGAGAACCTTGAACTATGGAAAGTATGATTATGATTGTTGCCCTCATGGCGGTGATGTATTTCTTCATGATCCGTCCTGAGAACAAGCGGAAGAAGCAGGCACAGAGCATGCGTGACAGCCTGAAGAAGGGTGATATGATCACCACCATCGGCGGCATTGTGGGCAAGATCGTTATGGTGAACCCCAACACCATTGTGATTGAGACCAGCGATGACCGTGTCCGCATGGAGCTGACCAAGTGGGCCGTGTCTCAGGTGGGCGTTCAGACCGGTGAGCAGCCCGAGGCCGAGAAGAAGGAGAAGAAGGCCGAAAAGAAGGAAGAGACTCCCGCTGTGGAGGCTCCCAAGGCTGACGAGGACGAGAAGAACTAAGTCTGGTCGGACTGTTCGATTTAAGCAGCCAAAAGGGCTTGCTGTCTGCGTATCGCAGATGGCAAGCCCTTTTTTTGATGTGCGGCGCGAAAGCGGAGTTGCAGATCCGACGCAGCTTTGCCGTCCGTTCCCGCAAGCGCGGTGTTTTTGCTCGGATGCAGTTACCCGGTCCAATAAGACTTGTGATTTAGAGGAACGGAACATGGGACGGTACAGACCTGTTAGTTTCGGTAAATAGCTTGATAGAGAACAGCCCCCATTTGCCGGATCGTCCGACAAATGGGGGCTGTTCAAGGCACGGGGCCTGGTCATATCAGTTGTTTTCCGCGAAGCGGGCCAGAAACTGCTTGGTGCGCTCCTCCTGAGGATGGTCGATGACCTGCTTGGGATCGCCCTGCTCCACGATGAAGCCGCCGTCCATGAAGATCACCTGATCCGCCACGTCCCGGGCGAAGGCCATCTCGTGAGTGACGATGATCATGGTGGTTTTCTGTTCCGCCAGACCACGGATAACCTTCAGTACCTCGCCGGTCAGCTCCGGGTCCAGCGCAGAGGTGGGCTCGTCGAAGCAGAGAATATCCGGGTGGAGCGCCAGTGCCCGGGCGATGGCCACCCGCTGCTGCTGACCGCCGGAAAGCTGATGAGGATAGTGCCCGGCACGGTCCGCAAGGCCCATCTGGTCCAGCAGCTCCATTCCGGCGGCACGGATGGCGTCCTTGCTCTCGCCGGTGTCCTTGGCCATCAGTTCCCGGGCGAGGGTCACGTTTTCCAAAGCCGTATACTGGGGAAAAAGGTTGAAGGACTGAAATACCATGCCGAAGTGGAGCCGGTTTTTCCGGATCTCCTTTTCGGAGCAGTTCGCGTGATGATCGGCGTCAAACAGCACCTTGTCCTGCACGGTGATGGTGCCGGCGTCCGGCGTTTCCAGAAAGTTCAGACACCGCAGCAGCGTGGTTTTGCCGCTGCCGGAGGAGCCGATGATGGAAAGGGCCTGCCCCTCCTCCAGAGAGAAGCTGATGTCATTGAGGACCTTTGTGTTTTCAAAATGCTTTTCCAGATGCTGTACGGTTAAGATCGACATTTCAAAGCCCTCCCTTACTTAAAATAGCTGAGCTTGCGCTCGATGAAGCTGAACAGGAGCGTCAAAAGACCCACAAAGGCCAGATAGAACACGCCGGTATAGAACAGAGGCCAGGTGATGCCCTTGGACTTCATAAAAGCTTCGCCGGCCATGGTGATCTCAATGATGGCGATGGTCCGGGCCAGAGAGGTGTCCTTCACCAGCGTGATGATCTCATTGGACATGGGGGGGATGACCCGCTTGACCATCTGCAAAAGGGTGATCTTGAAGAAGATCTGCCGCTTGGTCAGGCCCAGCACCTCACCGGCTTCCCGCTGACCTGCCGGGACGCCCTCAATGCCGCCCCGGTAGATCACAGAGAAGTAGCAGGCGTAGTTGATGATAAAGGCGATGCAGCAGGCAGTCATGCGCCCATCCCGGAAGGCGTTCCACGGATTTGTGCCGAACCAGGTGCCGGGACCGTAGAAAATGATGATAAGCTGGAGGATCAGCGGCGTACCCCGGATGATCCAGACGATGATGTTGGTCAGGGCGGACAGGGGACGAAGCTGGGAAAGCCAGCGGGCAAAGCCCCGCGCTTCCTGCTGCCGGTAGGCCAGAGACCGGAAGGGCGCCCACTTGCTCATGGAGCCGAAGGCCACCACCAGACCCAGAGGCAGGGCAAACAGCAGCGTCAGGAAAAACAGCTTGACCGCCTGACTACAGCCTTGCAGGATGGAGAGGGTAACAGTCCAGAACATGAAAAAATTCTCCTCTATGTAGTGATAATGGGGGGAACGAAGGGGGAGGAAGGAAAGCGTATGCGGGAAATATGCCGCTCAAAGGCAGAGAGCGACCGCTCTCTGCCTTTGCTGTATGATTTGCGGAATTACTTGGTCACAATGACCTGAGCGTTGTTGCAGTAGGCGTTGGTGCACTCCATGGATTCCTGGGCGGCGGTGGTGATGGTCATGCCGTTCCAGACCACATCGATGCCCTTGCCGTTCAGCTCGAAGACCTTGTTGTCCCAGGTGATCACGGTAAACACAGGCTCCACGCCCAGCTTTTCCGCTACCAGCTTGGCCATGTCGGCGTCGAAGCCGATCCAGTTGCCGTCAGCGTCCTGATAGTCCATGGGCTCAAACTCGGTGATGCCGATGACCAGCGTGCCCTTGTCCTTGATGTACTGCACGTCGCTGTCGGATTCGGAAGCGGTGAACTCGGATGCGGGCTGCTCCACCAGAGCGGCCTGTACGCCGTAGGTCTCGGCGGTTGCTTCCAGAACGCCGTCGGCGTAAGCGTCAGCCATCACGGAGTTGATGAAGGAGGCCAAATCGCTGCCCTTGCGGCAGCCGACGCCGTACAGCTCCTCGGTGAGCTTCTGATCGGTGATGGTCAGATTGGGATAGCTGGTGCCTTCACCCACCATGGCACCGGCCATGAGGGAGTCGATGATAGCGGCATCGGCGGTGCCGGCCTGCACTTCCATCAGTGCCTTGGCCTGAGAGTCTACGGATACAACGTTGTAGCCGTTGGCCAGTGCCACTTCCTCACCGGCGGAACCGGCTTCCACTGCGTAGGTCAGCTTGGCGACTTCAGCAGGCTTGGTCGCATCGGCGGCGGGGGTGCTGGTATCAGCGGGGGTCTCGGTCTTGGCACCACAGGCAGCCAAAGACAGAACCATCATAGCAGAGAGTACAAATGCAGTCAATTTTTTCATGTTCCATTCCTCCTGAAGAATTGTTCGAGCGATTGATTTATTATGGTAGTAGTTTACCATGATAAATTGGTAATGTAAAGAAGTGAAAACGACAAAATGCGCCGAACGTGCGGCGGGTGATTTGGTGGGAATGAACAAAGGCAGACGGGCTGTCATACTTTTCCGGGCTGTCTCATAGAAATGGACTATAAAAGCGGAAAAAGGACGGGATGCTATGAATACCTCGATCTATCAGAATATTGCCACCCGCACTGCGGGCGACATCTATATCGGTGTGGTAGGGCCGGTGCGGACGGGCAAATCCACCTTTATCAAGCGGTTCATGGAGACGCAGATCATTCCCAATATCGACAACGTGTACCGCCGGGAGCGGGCCAGAGATGAGCTGCCCCAGAGCGGCTCCGGCCGCACGGTGATGACGGCGGAGCCGAAGTTCGTGCCGGAGGAGGCGGCCCAGATCCAGTTGGAGGGGGGCGCGGCCTTTTCCGTCCGGCTTATCGACTGTGTGGGCTACATGGTCCGGGGGGCCTTGGGCCAGACGGAGGATGATCAGCCCCGGATGGTCACAACGCCGTGGTACGATCATCCTATCCCCATGACGGAGGCGGCGGAGATCGGCACCCGGAAGGTCATCGCGGAGCATTCCACCATTGGCATCGTCATCACCACCGACGGCAGCATTTCCGACATTCCCAGAGAGGATTATCTGGAACCGGAGGAGCGGGTGATCCGGGAATTGCAGGAGTTGGGAAAGCCGTTTATCGTCCTGCTGAACAGCGAGGACCCCAAATCGGACCGGACTCTGGCCTTGGCCGGGGACATCGCCAGCCGGTATCAGGTGAAGTGTGTGCCGGTGAACTGTTTGCGGCTGGAGGAGGAAGATGTAGGGGAGATCCTGAAGGCGGTGCTGTATGAGTTCCCCATGCGGGAACTGGATATTTTCCTACCGCCCTGGGTGGACGCTTTGCCGGGAGAGCATCCGGTAAAGGCGGGAATCTATGACGCCATCCGGCAGAGCATGGCGGAGCTGCACCACATCCGGGAGATCGACGGCGCAGTGAAGAAACTGGGAGAAAACGAGAACATCAGCGAGGCGCTCATCACAGCCATCGACCTTGGCACCGGCGTAGCCGCCGCACGGGTGAGCCTGCCCCGGGAGATGTTCTACCGGACGCTCTCGGAGCAGTCCGGCTTTGATGTGGGGGATGACGGTGACCTCATGAGCCTGCTGACAAAGCTGGCCGGCGTCAAGACGGAATATGACAAGGTGGCCGGGGCGCTGCGGGATGTCCGGGAAACGGGCTATGGCATCGTGGTGCCGGGGATCGACGAATTGAAGCTGGAGGAACCGGAGATCATGAAGCAGGGAGGGCGGTACGGTGTCCGCCTGAAGGCCAGCGCCCCCAGTATCCACATGATCCGGGCGGATATCGAGACGGCGGTGAGCCCCATTGTGGGCAACGAGAAGCAGTCGGAGGACATGGTGAATTACCTCTTACAGGAGTTTGAAGGGGACACCAGTAAGATCTGGCAGTCCAACATTTTCGGACGCAGCTTTCACGAGGTGGTCAGCGACGATCTGCAAACCAAACTGAAGCGGATGCCGGAGGATGCCCGGAAAAAGCTGCAGGAGACGCTGACCCGCATCATCAACGAGGGCAGCGGCGGGTTGATCTGCATTATCCTGTAAAGGTAAATAAAAGTGCCCCCGGCGGGAATATTCCCGCCGGGGGCATTTGTCTGCAAATATAAAGAACGCCGGAACGGTCACAGGGCCGTGCCCCGCTTGGGCATGTAGAGATTTGTCATATCCACGCCCTCCAAGGCCAGCAGAAAGCGCTTTTTCTCCACGCCTCCGGCGTAGCCGGTGAGACTGCCGTCCGCCCCCACAACCCGATGACAGGGGATGAGGATAGAAATGGGGTTGTGCCCCACCGCGCCGCCTACAGCCTGGGCAGCAGCGGAAATTCCCCGGTCCCGGAGAATCTGGGCCAGCGCGCCGTAGGTAGTTACCTGACCGTAGGGGATCTCCAACAGCAGCCGCCACACCACCTGACGGAAATCGCTGCCTCTGGGAGCCAGCGGCGGCAGATCCGGGAGAGGCTGCTTGGCAAAATAGGCGTCCAGCCACGCGGCGGCCTGACGGAACACGGGCAGATCGTCCCGTTCCACGGCGGCTTCGTCCAGCGTGGCGGCAAAATATTTCTGCCCTTCCAGCCACAGACCGGCCAGCGCGCCGTTGTCAGCGGCTAAAAATATAGTTCCCAGCGGGGAAACGTACCGGGTCAGCTCCATAAAAGTCCCTCCTGACGCATAGAATGACGGCTCAATGCCATTATAATCAAGGCCCGTGCTACTTGCAAGAGAAATCCCTCCGTGGTATGATGAAACGGAACGATACATTGTGTGAGAGGAGGCGGCTTTGTATGCTGTTGGCGGTCGATATCGGCAACTCCACGATTTCCACCGGCCTGTTTGGGCTGGATGGGGAGCTGCGCTTTTTAGCATCCTTGGATACGGACTACCGAAAGACGGCGGATCAGATCTGCGTGGATCTGATGAACCTGTTTCAGCTTTACCATTTCCGCTATGAGGATGTGACGGATTCCATTCTGTGCAGCGTGGTGCCGCCGCTGAACTTTATGATGGAGAAAGCGCTGACCCGTCTGCTGGGCAAGCCGCCTGTGGTGGTGGGCCCCGGCGTGAAAACGGGACTGAATATCCGCCTGGCGGTCCAAAGTCAGGTGGGGGCGGACATTGTGGCGGACGCTGTGTCGGCGCTGGAACAGTTCACCGCGCCCATCATCACCATCGACATGGGTACCGCCACTACCATCGGTGTCATTTCCGAGGGACGGACCTATGAGGGCGGCCTTCTGCTGCCGGGGGTCAACGTCTCTCTGGAGGCCCTCTCCCGGCGGGCGGCCCAACTCCCGGCCATTTCCCTTCAGGCCCCGAAAAACCTGATCGGCAAAAGCACGGAGGACTGTATGCGCTCCGGCATCGTATACGGCACCGCCGCCATGCTGGACGGCATCATCGACCGCATCCGGGGGGAATTTCCCGGAAAGGAGCTGCACATCGTGGCCACCGGCGGCAGCGCGCCCTTTATCGTGAAATTCTGCCGGAATAAGATCCTTTACGATAAAACACTGCTGATGAAGGGCCTGTGGGCCATCTATAAGAGAAACCAGTAAATCGGAAAAATGAAAAGAAAGCAGTAAAGCAACAAATCAGCCGCCTGATGGAGTATCCATCAGGCGGCTGCGTTTTACAATTCTAAAGGGGAGACTTACTTTACCAGAACCTTCTTCAGCTTGGCGAAGCGGGGCAGGGAATCCACCTTGGGCAGGTTGGGCTCACCCTGGATCAGGGGCAGCACATAGTCGATGAAGGGCTGCTCCACGCCGTTGTGCTCCTTGTTGATCCACTCCAGAGGAACCTTCTTCTCCGTGTTGGCCACGTCGGTGAGGTTCAGCAGCTCCGTCTTGCAGACGTACTTGCCGTTGTCGCGGGTGCACTGGAAACCGACCATCTTATCGGTAATGCCGGCCACGGCGTTCTCCACGGCGGCCTTGCCGCTCATGACGGACTCCTCAATGTCGGTCTCGGAGGCCAGATGTGCGCCGCAGCGCTGCAGCAGGCTCAGCTCGATGCCGCGGACCTTGGCACCGGTCTTTTCCTTGACCACAGAGGCCAGGTGAGCAGCCAGACCGCCCAGCTGAGCGTGGCCGAAGCCGTCGGTGGCAGAGGTCTTGGCCTCAGAGACGAAGGTGCCGTCAGCATAGTGGATACCCTCGGAAACGGCCACCATGCAGTTGCCCTTTTCCTTATAGATGCGGTCCACGTCGGCCAGGAACTTGTCCATGTCGAAGTCCACCTCGGGGAGGTACACCAGGTCGGGACCTGCGCCGTAAGCGGTAGCCAGAGCAGCAGCGCCAGCCAGCCAGCCGGCGTGACGGCCCATGATCTCCATGATGCAGACCATGCCGGTGTCATAGACGCGGGCGTCCTGATAGACCTCCATGCAGGAGGTGGCGATGTACTTGGCGGCGGAGGCGAAGCCGGGGCAGTGGTCGGTGCCGAACAGGTCGTTGTCAATGGTCTTGGGCACGCCCATCACGCGGCAGTCATAACCGACCTTCTGCATATACTTGGAGATCTTGTTGCAGGTGTCCATGGAGTCATTACCGCCGTTATAGAAGAAGTAACGGACGTCATACTTCTTGAAGATCTCCAGAATGCGCTTGTAATCCGTGTCATCCACGTCGGGGTCCGCCATTTTATAGCGGCAGGAACCCAGAGCAGAGGAAGGAGTGTACTTCAGCAGCTCCAGCTCGGCGGGGTCCTCCTGACCCATGTCGAACAGACGGTCATTCAGAACACCCTTGATGCCGTGCTCTGCACCCAGGACCCGGGTGATGTTGGGGTTCTTCAGGGCAGTTGCGATCACGCCGTAGGCACTGGCGTTGATAACGGAAGTGGGACCGCCGGACTGACCGAAGATACAGGCGCCTTTCAATTCGCTCATATGAAAATCCTCCTGACGATTCAAAATAAGATACCTGTATCATATCATCGAAATTTTAGAAAGTAAATACTTGCAATTTATTTTTTTTGTGATATTATGATAAAAGAAAAACGTTTTCCTCCCAGAAATCTAAAAAATTGTCAATATGTTCACAAGGGCTTCCGGGATGAAAAACGGATAGATCCCCAAATAGAAAGTTATATTTTATAGGAGGATGTTCGTATGCCACTGGTTACTTCTACTGAAATGTTCAAGAAAGCCTATGATGGCGGCTATGCCATCGGCGCGTTCAACGTCAACAATATGGAGATCGTGCAGGGCATTACCGAGGCTTGCCAGGAGGAGCACGCTCCCGTGATCCTGCAGGTTTCCAAGGGCGCCCGCGCCTATGCCAACCACACCTATCTGGTGAAGCTGGTTGAGGCCGCTGTGGAGTGCTGCCCCGATATCCCCATCGTTCTGCATCTGGACCACGGCCCGGACTTCGAGACCTGCAAGAGCTGCATTGACGGCGGCTTCACCTCCGTCATGATCGATGCTTCCGGCAAGCCCTTTGCCGAGAACATCGAGATCACCAAGAAGGTCGTGGAGTATGCCCACGATCACGGCGTTGTGGTCGAGGCCGAGCTGGGCACTTTGGCCGGCATCGAGGACGAGGTCAAGGTCGCCGCTCACGAGGCCTCCTATACCCGCCCCGAGGAGGTCGAGGAGTTCGTGTCCAAGACCGGCTGCGACTCTCTGGCCATCGCCATCGGCACCTCTCACGGCGCTTATAAGTTCAAGCCCGAGCAGTGCACCCGCAATGAAAAGGGCATTCTGGTTCCCCCTCCCCTGCGTTTCGACGTTCTGGAAGAGGTCTCCAAGCGCCTGCCCGGCTTCCCCATCGTGCTCCACGGCTCTTCTTCCGTGCCTCAGGAGTATGTGAAGATGGTCAACGAGTTCGGCGGTCAGATGCCCAACGCCATCGGCGTGCCCGAGGAGCAGCTGCGTCAGGCTGCCAAGCTGTCCGTCTGCAAGATCAACATCGACTCCGACCTGCGTTTGGCCATGACCGGCACCATCCGTAAGTTCATGGCGGAGCATCCCGACAAGTTCGATCCCCGCGAGTACCTGAAGCCCGCCCGTGCCAACATCAAGGAGCTGGTCCGTCACAAGCTGGTGGACGTCCTCGGCTGCGCCGGCAAGGCCTAATTCAGTTTTGACTGATTGATTTTACCCCAAACGCACCGGGAGACACTGTCTCCCGGTGCGTTTTTGTCAAATCGCCAGCTTTTGCGGATGATAACGCTCTTGCACATTCCGGTACCCTATATTATAATGTAAGGGCATTTGCAATAAACGAAAAGGAATGTGGCTATGTTTAAGATCTTGAAAACAGAGGGGAAGGCCCGACGGGGCGAATTCTCCTGCGCCCACGGCGGCACGGTGCAAACCCCGGTGTTTATGAATGTGGGTACGCAGGCGGCCATCAAGGGCGGCGTTTCGGCGTTGGATTTGAAAAATGTGGGCTGCCAGATCGAGCTGTCCAACACCTACCACCTGCATCTCCGTCCCGGTGACAAGGTGGTGCGGCAGATGGGCGGCCTCCATAAATTTATGAATTGGGATGGGCCGATCCTCACGGACTCCGGCGGGTTTCAGGTGTTTTCGCTGGCCTCTCTGCGGAAGATCAAGGAGGAGGGCGTCACCTTCGCCAGCCATATCGACGGGCACCGGATCTTTATGGGCCCGGAGGAATCCATGCAGATCCAGTCCAATCTGGGCAGTGACATCGCCATGGCCTTTGACGAGTGCGTGGAGAACCCGGCCCGGTATGAGTACGCCAAGGCATCGGTGGAGCGGACCCTCCGCTGGCTCCAGCGCTGCAAGGTGGAGCATGACCGGCTCAACAGTCTGCCGGACACGGTGAACCCCCATCAGATGCTGTTCGGTATCAACCAGGGCGCCACCTTCGCGGATCTTCGGGCCTGGCATATGCAGGAGATCGCCAAGATCGACTGCGACGGCTACGCCATCGGCGGTCTGGCGGTGGGCGAGCCGGCGGAGATCATGTACGAGATGATCGACGTGGTGGAGCCCTTTGCCCCCAAGGAGAAGCCCCGGTATCTCATGGGCGTGGGAACCCCCAGCAACATCATTGAGGCCGTGGCCCGGGGCGTGGACTTCTTCGACTGCGTGATGCCCTCCCGCAACGGCCGTCACGGAAAGCTCTTTACCTGGGAGGGCAACGTGAACATCATGAACGAGAAGTATATCACCGATGACCGGCCCATCAGCGAAAGCTGCAGCTGCCCGGTGTGCCGGAGCCATTCCCGGGCCTACCTGCGCCACCTGTTCAAGGCGGACGAGGTGCTGGCCCTGCGTCTGGCGGTGCTGCACAACCTCTGGTTCTACAACGAACTAATGGCCAAGATCCGGGAGGCACTGGACAACGGCACCTTTGCCGACTTCCGGGAGAAATACAGCGGCAATCTGGAAAAACGGGCCTGATTTGGAACGGTTTTGCCTGCTGCGGCCGGTAAGAGGACTTGACAAACCGGCGGTTTGCGCATAAAATAAATCCGTTATCGACTGAGATGGGGAAAAAGCCCTGGTATCCCGCCTTCAGAGAGCCGGCGTTTGGTGCAAGCCGGTGGGGGAGCCTGGGAGGACTGGCCCCGGAGTCTTTCGCCTGAACAGCAGTAGGGCGGAACGGCTGGCATCGTTATCTGCCGCACCGAGCGCCGGGAAACCGGCGGAAACAGGGTGGTACCGCGTTTTCAACGCCCCTGAGCCGTAAGGCTTAGGGGCGTTTTCTTTATTCGGCGGAAAGCGTGAGGCGTTGTAGGATGAAAAAGCTGTGGGCTTCCCCCGTTCCTTTTCTGGCCTATGGCGTTCCCTATGCGTATCTGGGATTTTGGGGACATGGGGAAACGGGCAAAGTTTTGGCGAATTTTCTGTCTATCATCGGCGTGATTACGCTGATGAAATGGACATACCACAGAAACAGTCTGAAAGCCCTGTTTTTGGGAAATGCCCTGTCCCTGCTGGTATCCTGCGTCTGCCTGTCCGTGTTCGGAACGGAGAAATGGGGCGGGACCTTTGAACCCGCAACAGCTTTTCAGATGCTGTGCGCGGCAGCGTTGCTCGCACTGGCCGTTCAGCTGGTCTGGTGGCGCGTCAAGCGGCGGACATAAAAGCGGTCCTGAGATCAAATCAATCAAAATGCAGAACATTTCAGATAAAAGGAGTCAACCATGAAGTACGATTTTACAGCCATTGAAAAGAAATGGCAGAAGAAGTGGCTGGAGGAAAAGCCCTTCACCGCCGTCACCGGGGACAAGACCCGGGAGAAGTTCTACGGCCTCATCGAGTTCCCTTATCCCTCCGGCCAGGGCCTCCACGTGGGCCACGCCCGTCCCTTCACCGCCATGGACATCATCTGCCGCAAGAAGCGGATGCAGGGCTACAACGTGCTGTTCCCCATCGGCTTTGACGCCTTCGGCCTGCCCACGGAGAACTACGCCATCAAGAACCACGTCCATCCTGCCATCGTTACCAAGCAGAACATCGCCAACTTCACCAAGCAGCTTCACATGCTGGGCTACTCCTTTGACTGGGACCGGGTGGTAGACACCACCGACCCCAGCTACTACAAGTGGACCCAGTGGATCTTCCTCCAGCTGTTCAAGAAGGGCCTTGCCTATAAGGCATCCATGCCCGTGAACTGGTGCACCAGCTGCAAGTGCGTGCTGGCCAACGAGGAAGTTGTGGAGGGCGTCTGCGAGCGCTGCGGCAGCGAGGTCATCCGCAAGGAAAAGAGCCAGTGGATGCTGGCCATCACCAAGTACGCCGACCGCCTCATTGACGATCTGGACGACGTGGACTATATCGAGCGGGTGAAGATCCAGCAGCGCAACTGGATCGGCCGCAGCGAGGGTACCGAGGTGGACTTCACCGCCACCAACGGCGACAAGCTGACGGTCTACACCACCCGGTGCGACACGCTGTTCGGCGTGACCTATATGGTCATCTCTCCCGAGCACCCCTACCTCGCCCAGTGGAAGGACCAGCTGACCAACTGGGAGGCCGTGGAGGCCTACCGGCAGGAGGCTGCCCGGAAATCCGATTTTGAGCGAGGCGAGCTGAACAAGGAAAAGACCGGCGTCCGGCTGGAAGGCATCGAGGCCGTCCATCCCGTCACCGGTAAGCATATTCCCATTTTCGTTTCTGATTACGTGCTGATGGGCTACGGCACCGGCATCGTCATGGGCGTGCCTGGCCACGATCAGCGCGACTGGGATTTTGCCACGGCCTTCGGCCTGCCCATTGTGGAAGTGGTGAAGGGAGGCGACGTCACCAAGTGCGCCTTTGCACTGAAGGACGACACCGGCATCATGGTCAACTCCGACTTCCTCAACGGCCTTACCGTCAAGGAGGCTATCCCCACCATGAAGAAGTGGGTCACGGAGCATGGCATCGGCCATCCCAAGACCAACTTCAAGCTCCGTGACTGGGTGTTCAGCCGTCAGCGCTACTGGGGCGAGCCGATCCCTCTGGTGAAGTGCGAGAAGTGCGGCTGGGTCCCCCTGCCGGAGGAGCAGCTTCCCTTGCTGCTGCCGGACGTGGAGAGCTACGAGCTGACGGACGACGGCGAATCTCCTCTCTCCAAGATGACCGACTGGGTGAACACCACCTGCCCCAAGTGCGGCGGCCCTGCCCAGCGTGAAACGGATACCATGCCCCAGTGGGCCGGCTCCTGCTGGTACTTCCTGCGGTATATGGACCCCCACAATGATAAGGCCTTGGCCTCCAAGGAGGCGCTGGAATACTGGTCTCCCGTGGACTGGTACAACGGCGGCATGGAGCACACTACGCTGCATCTGCTGTACTCCCGGTTCTGGCATAAGTTCCTCTATGACATCGGCGCCGTGCCCACCAAGGAGCCTTACGCCAAGCGCACCAGCCACGGCATGATCCTGGGCGAGGGCGGCGAGAAGATGTCCAAGTCCCGGGGCAACGTGGTGAACCCCAACGACATTGTGGCCCAGTACGGTGCAGATACCATGCGGCTGTATATCATGTTCGTGGGCGATTTTGAGCAGGCGGCTACCTGGTCCACCGATGCCGTGAAGGGCTCCAAGCGCTTTTTGGACAAGGTGTGGAATCTGGCGGAGTCCGCGGCGGACAGCCGTGAGCTGACCCCCGCCAACGAGGCCGTTCTCCACAAGGCCATCAAGAAGGTCACCGACGATATCGACACGTTGAAGATGAACACCGCCATCGCCGCCATGATGACTGCCGTCAACGAAATGACCGCCAACGGCGTCACCAAGGGCGACATGGGCATTCTGCTGCGGCTGCTGAATCCCTTTGCCCCCCACGTCACCGAGGAGCTGTGGGAGCAGCTTGGCTTTGCCGCTGAGACCGGCAGAATGTGCTGTCAGGCGGAGTGGCCTGTATATGACGCCAGCAAGACCGTGGCTTCCTCTGTGGAGATGGCCATTCAGGTCAACGGCAAGATGAAGGGCACCGTCACCATGCCGGTGGACAGCGATGAGGAGGCCGTGAAGGCCGCCGCGCTGGCTGTGGACAAGGTGCAGAAGGCCACCGAGGGTATGCAGATTGTCAAGACCATTCTGGTCAAGAACCGTCTGATCAACCTGATCGTAAAGCCCCAGTAAGGGAAAGTGATCGGCTCAAATGCGGGAAACCATCAAATTTTTCGGATTTGAGAAAAAATCCTTGACTTTCTTCTGATTATTTCCTATAATGATGTACGTTAAGGCTATACGTAGCCCCTAAGCATCCAGGATCAAGCCGGATGTCTCGGAGGGAGGGAAATATAAATGTCTGAGATTCATGTCAAGGAAGGCGAATCCATCGATAGCGCACTGAAGCGTTTCAAGCGTAGCTGCGCTAAGGCAGGCGTTATCGCCGAGGTTCGCAAGAGAGAGCATTATGAAAGCCCCAGCGTGAAGCGTCGCAAGAAGTCTGAGGCTGCTCGTAAGAACAAGAAGCGTTTCTACTAAGAAGCAAAAGTACCGCACCGTGAGGTGCGGTACTTCTTTTTTATTTGCGGCGGAACAGCGAGTCGGCGATGTCGCAGACCTCCGGCCACTGGAAAAACGCGGCGGCCACGCCCAACTGCCGCCCAAGACGCAGCTTTTGCCGCAGCGTGTCGGCGTCATCAAAGAGAATGAAGTGGGATTCACCGTTCTTGGCATAAGTGAAGTAGCGGGCAAACAGGTCTTTGGAAAAAAACACGGCGGGCTGATGCTCCCTTATAAGCGCGTCCAGTGCCGCCTGCGTCAGCGGTTCTCCCTGACCGCTCCGGGCAGGGAGACGGAAGTCCATCCGCAGCCGCTGGAGGTCAAAGACCACATTCCGCCCGCCGCCGTAGCGGGCGAGCTCCTCCCGGATGTGGGTTTCAAAGCTGCCGCCGGAGATGGCTGTGTTCAAGATGACGGTGGGACGCTCGACAGCCCCGGCGTAGGACGGGGGAAGGCAGAAGAACTTTCGGCTTTTGGCGCACTGCTGCCCCAATAGGGCAGCAAAGCGGCGGCGATCCTCCCGGGACGGCTCGTCAAAATCCAGAACGATTCCGCCATAGCTGCGGCGGGCGCATTCCCGGAGCACGGCCTCGGCCAGCGCCGCCGGACGGTCAATGGACGGCGCGGAACGGTCACTGAGAACCAGCAGCCCCGGCAACGGGGCCATCGGCCCGGACCGGGCCGGTGTCAGCAAGTTCCGGCTCAGCAGGGAGGACCCCTCCCCGATGCGGTAGGCGGCGTGGGCCAGCCCCACCGGATAGGCGGAGGCGGTTCGCGTGTCCTCCGGGCGGACGGTCAGATAGAGCTGCATGGCGGTTCCCCCTTGTGAAGCGGCCGTAATTCTGATATACTGCATTTATTCTTATGTGAGAGGAGGGCGGCTTATGCTGACGCCGGACATTCTTTTTGACAGCTACCGGGATATCACCCCCGCCTTTCTGCAAAGTCAGGGCGTGACGCTGCTGCTGACGGATCTGGACTATACACTGGCGCCCAAGGCGGTCCGCCGCCCGGACGAGGGGCTGCGGCAGTGGATCATCGGCTTGAAGGACGCCGGGATCACCGTGATGATCGTGTCGAACAACCGCTCCGGCGTTCGCGTGACCGAGTTCTGCGGAGATCTGGGCATCGGCTATCAGGGCCATGCCGGAAAGCCCAGTCCAAAGGGCCTGCGGGCCGCTATGGAGCGGACGGGGGCGGATCCGGCCCACACCGCCATGCTGGGAGATAAGCTGTTGACCGATATGCTGGCGGCCCACCGGGCGGGCGTCCGGGCGTGGATGGTGGAGCCGCTGGGGGGACCCGTTGGGATATGGAACCGTGTTCTGCACCTGCTGCAGCGCCCGTTTAAAAGGGCCTGCCCCTATAAATACCAAAAAAATCCGGAGGAAAACACAAAATAACCGGAAAACCACTTGCAATAACGGACAAGATAGTGTAAAATATCATCGGTCAAATTATATAAGACAGGAAAGAATTGAGAAAATGTCCACTTCACGGTCGTTTTCTCGTAAAGATTTGTGAGGAGGATTTAACTATGCCTATTTCTGCAGGCGATTTCCGTAAGGGTGTTGTATTTGAGATGGACGGTAAGCCCATGCTGGTCGTGGACTTCCAGCACGTCAAGCCCGGCAAGGGTGCCGCTTTCGTGCGTACCAAGTACAAGAACGTGATGACTGGCGCAATCCGTGAGGAGTCCTTCAACCCCAGCGCCAAGTTCGAGAACGGCACTGTGGAGCGCAGAAACGCCGAGTACAGCTACAATGACGGCGATCTGTACTACTTCATGGACCCCGAGACCTATGACATGACCCCGCTGAACAAGGATGTTCTGGGCGACGGCTTCCAGTTCGTCAAGGAGAACACCATGTGCACTCTGGTCAGCTACAAGGGTAGCGTGTTCAGCGTGGAGGCTCCCAACTTCATGGAGCTGGAAGTCACCGCTACCGAGCCCGGCGTGAGAGGCGATACCGCCACCAACGTCACCAAGCCCGCTACTCTGGAGACCGGCGCCATCATCAAGGTGCCTCTGTTCATCAACGAGGGCGAGAAGATCCAGGTGGATACCCGCACCGGCGAGTATCTGGGCCGCGTGAAGGAATAAGTTTTGAAGGGGGGATTATAACGATAATCCTCCCTTTATTTCCAAGATTGATATTTTGAAAGGAGCGATCACTATGGAGATCACTGAGAAGGTTGCGTATCTGAAGGGCCTGATGGAAGGCATGAAGATCGACACGGAGACCAACGAGGGCAAGATCCTGTCCGCTATGGTGGACATTCTGGAGGACATCGGCCTGGAGTTGGAGGACCTGTGGAATGCTCAGGGCGAGCTGGAGGACGGTCTGGACGTTGTCAGCGATGATCTGGAGGATATCGAGGACATCGTGTATGACGAGGATGACGAGGACGAGTCCTTTGACGATGAGTACTATGAGGATGACGCCGAGGATGACGAGGATTGCTACGCCACCACCTGCCCCACCTGCGAGGAGACCATCTACTTCGATGAGTCCGTGCTGGAGGATGGCGAGGTCATCTGCCCCAACTGCGGCGAGAAGCTGGAGTTCGACATGAGCTCTCTGGAAGAGGACTCTGACGACGATCAGGAGTAAATCCGATCCGATCCAATATGAAACAGCTCCCCGGTGAATACCGGGGAGCTGTTTTTCTTACTGATAAAACGGTGAATTCTCCGCTATGGTAAGGAAGGGTGTGCGCGGGAAACCCAAGAAGGGATACACCGTCGGCTCAAGCCAAACAGTGAATACTGCGTATCCGCTATTTGGGAGCCTTCCTCGAAACAGGCTTGCTTCATCCGCCACCGGCGGCGCTTCGCCTGTTTCCCTGCGCCATTAAAATCCCGCATTTTCGGAACTCTCATATAGTTCCGAAAATGTTCAGCGGGGCGAAAGAAGTTCGCCCCGCTGACAGCTCCCCGGTGAATACCGGGGAGCTGTTTTGCTTGATTTCCTATGCGGATGCATAAAATTAGTTAATGCAATGACTTTAAAGCTGTATTACTTTACAGATTTCTGCCGCAGGCTACAAAGTCCGGCACCGATAGCGGTAGCGAAGGTGGCGCTTTCCGGGATCACGTAATGGATGCCGTAGAGCTTTTCGAAAGCCGCAAAGTTTGGCTCCGCCTGATCCAGCGTGGTCATGGAGCCGGTGACGATCACGGTGTCCGTATGGCAGCTCTGACAGGCCAGCACCGTCATAGTTCCGATGGCCTGAAGAACCAGATTCACCGCGCCGGCGGCCAGATCAGCGGGGGTGGCGTCCTCGGAGAGATCACCGAAGTTGGCAGCGGTCATGTTGGGGTCCAGCGTGGAGGCAGGGTCCCGGGCAATGTCGCTGATGGTGAGATCCACATGGCTCAGATCCCCCTGAGCGGCCAGCTTTTTGATCTGGTAGAAGCGTTCCATACCCACCAGCTTGTGGCAGAGACCACCCAGCGTGCCGCCGCCGATACCGCTGCCGCAGAGGTGCCGGACTTCTTTTCCGGCTTCTGCCCACAAAAAGGCGGTGCCGGTACCCATCGTCACGACTACGCCGGAGGTCTGACCGGACAGAGCCAGCGCACCGGTGCCGCTGGCCTGAAATTCATCCACCCGGCAGGTGGGCAGGCCGAACACATCCCCATCCACATAGCTGGCGCCAACGCCGGTCAGAACGACCCGGCGCACATCTCCGAGGGAGAGACCGTTGCTGGTCAGGTAGTTGCCCAGCGCGCCGTACAGGCTGGTGACCTGATCCTCCGCCCGGACCCGGAGCATGGAGACCACGCTGCCGTCGGTCCGCAGCCCTACGATCTTTGTAGTAGAGCCGCCAATATCAATGCCTAAGATCACTTCCATGGCTTGTTTCCTTTCCAAAGGGGGCCGGCAGGTGAGGGATACGCAAAAGCCGGCCGCCGTCTTAGTTATGATAGGGGAGCAGAGGTGCCTTGTCAATGTTTATTTGTGAAAAAATTGATAAAAGAATTGCTTTTATCCGGGGAGATAGCTATAATGTGTGGTAACTTGTGGTGTAACGAGAAGGAGACACACGATGGATATCACAGATAAGCTCAATATGACGATGCTCTGCGACTTTTACGAATTGACCATGGGAAATGGTTATCTGGAAGCGGGGCTGAAGGATCGGATCACCTATTTCGATATCTTTTTCCGCGATGTTCCGGACCATGGCGGTTACGCCATCTGCGCAGGTCTGGAGCGGATCATCGCCTATATTCAGGATCTGCATTTTTCTGAGGAGGACATTGAATATCTCCGGAGCAAGGATCTGTTTTCCGAGCGGTTCCTGGACTATCTCCGCGATTTCAAATTCACGGGTGACGTCTGGGCCATCCCAGAGGGCACTCCCATCTTCCCACGGGAGCCGATCATCACTGTCCGGGCTCCGGCTATTCAGGCACAGCTGGTGGAGACCTTCCTGCTGCTGATCTTCAACCACCAGAGCCTTGTGGCCACCAAGACCAACCGCATTGTTCGGGCGGCAGAGGGGCGTGTGGTGCTGGAATTCGGTTCCCGCCGGGCACAGGGCACGGACGCCGCCATCTCCGGCGCCCGGGCTGCCTATATCGGCGGCTGCGCCGGTACGGCCTGCACCATTTCCGACCAGCTTTTCGGCGTTCCCGCCGGCGGCACCATGGCCCATGCCTGGGTGCAGATGTTCGACTCGGAGTATGAGGCCTTCAAGACCTACTGCGAGGTGTTCCCCACCAACGCCACGCTGCTGGTAGACACCTACAATACCCTGAAATCCGGTGTTCCCAACGCTATCAAGGCCTTCAACGAGGTGCTGCGGCCCAAGGGGATTACCAAGTGCGCCATCCGTCTGGATTCCGGCGATATCGCCTATCTCACCCGGGAGGCCCGGCAGATGCTGGACGAGGCGGGCTGGGAGAGCTGCAAGATCTCCGCGTCCAACTCTCTGGATGAGTACATCATTCAGGACATCCTCCGCCAGGGTGCCAAGGTGGATCTCTTTGGCGTGGGTGAGCGGATGATCACCTCCAAGAGCGACCCAGTGTTCGGAGGCGTGTATAAGCTGGCGGCCATTGAGAAAGAGGACGGCACCATCGTGCCGAAGATCAAGATCAGCGAAAATGTGGGCAAGATCACCAACCCCCATTTCAAGAAGGTCTACCGGATCTTTGATAAGGCCACTGGCAAGGCGGAGGCGGACTACATCACCGTGTGGGATGAAGTGATCGAGGAGGGTCAGCCTCTGGAACTGTTCGATCCGGACGCCACCTGGAAGCGGCGGACCTATACGGACTATACCATCAAGCCCTTACAGGAGAAAATCTTCGAGCACGGCCAGCTGGTGTATCAGCAGCCCACACTGCCGGAGATCCAGAAGTACTGCCGGGAGCAGATCGATACCCTGTGGGACGAGGTAAAGCGTTTTGAGAATCCCCACAACTACTATGTGGACCTGAGCCAGAAGCTCTGGGACATCAAGCAGGATCTGCTGCGTAAGAATTACCGCTGAATGAAAAGCGCATGGCTGGAATGGCCATGCGCTTTTTTCAAATATAGTTGAAGATTGCCGGTTGTGTTGCTATAATTATAATAGAAAACTATTTGAATCCGGGAGGTGACGGTATGGGCAGAATGTCCCATAGGAATCAGGAACGCACGGAGCGGCGGATCTCCGCAGCGGCCAGTCTGATGCTCTGCGCCCTGACGGTGCTGGCGCAGATCGCGGTGACCCTTCTGCTGACCCGTTTCCTGAAAGAAAAGGCTAGCTTTGTGTATGGCTTCCTCCAACTGATCGGCGCGGTGGTGGCCATTCGGGTTTACCAACGCAGCGGCAGCCCATCCTATAAGCTGAGCTGGATGTGTTTGCTGCTGATTTTGCCAGTGGCAGGTATGCTCCTGTTCTGTCTATGGGGCGGCACGCATCAGGCCAAGCAGCTGAGTTTGAAGCCGGTGCCGCCGATCCCCCAGCGGGAGAGCGCAAAAATGCTCAGCGACCTGAATCAGACCGCCCTGACCCGCCGCAGCCCTGCGTGGGGCCGCTTGGCCGCCTATCTCCAGAAGCGGCAATTCTGGCTGTACCGCAATACGGACGCCGCCTATTTCGGTGAGGGGGAGTCCTTCTTCCGGGATCTGGTGGAGCATCTGCGGCAGGCGGAGACCTATATCTTCATGGAGTACTATATTTTGGCGGAGGGGACTGTCTGGGACGAGATCTTCGCCGTATTGAAGGAACGTGCCGCCGCCGGGGTGGAGATTCACCTGATTATCGACGATTTCGGCACCTTGACCCGTCTGTCTGACGGGACGCTGCAAGCCATCAAAGATGCGGGGATCGAGGTGGAGATCTTCAACCCCGTCCACCGGTATATCAACCGCCTGTACTTCAATTACCGTGACCACCGGAAGATCACTGTTATCGATGGTTATGTGGCCTACGCCGGCGGTATCAACATCGGAGACGAGTACGCCAACCGGATCGAGCGCTTCGGCTACTGGAAGGACAGCACCGTTCGCCTGACGGGGGACGGGGCCTGGGGCTTTGCTGTGCAGTTCATGCAGATGTGGAAGATGCTGGGCCGTCATTTTCCCAACGAGGACGATTACTACCGCTCCCGCCGGGAAGGTCCGGCGGTGGAGGGCTTCTGCCAGCCCTTTGAGGATGGGCCGCTGAATAACCCGGACAATCCGGTGGAGGCTGTCTATCTTCAGCTCATCGCCTCTGCCAAGCGGATGCTGTATATCACCACGCCGTATTACGCTGTGGAGGAATCCATCCAGGAGGCGCTGTGCATCGCGGCGGACGCCGGGGTGGATGTGCGGCTGATGATCCCCGCTATCCCGGATAAAAAACTGGTGTATCTGGTGGCGGAGACCTACTGGGGTGATCTGCTGCGCCACGGCGTCAAGATCTACAAATATACCCCCGGCTTTGTCCATGCCAAAAGCGTCATGGCGGACCGGGAAGCGGCCCTGATCGGCAGCACCAATATGGACTACCGCAGCTTCCAGCTTCACTATGAGGACGCGGTGATGCTCTACCACATGCCGGTGATCGAGGAGCTTTTGGAGGATATGGACCACATCGTGGAGGACAGCCAGCTTTATACACTGGAGGACTGGGAGAACCGCCCGTGGCTCCGGCGGATGACGGCGTCCATTTTGAAATTAGGAGCCATCTGGCTGTAACAGTAAGAGAGGATCAAAACGTATGTCCCGGGAACTGACACCGCAGGAGACTGCCGAACGCAGTCTCATCAAAACCTATCGCAAATCCATCTGGAACCCCTTTATCGCCGCTGTGAAGCGGTACGAGCTGATTGAGCCGGGGGACAGGATCGCCGTGTGCATCTCCGGCGGCAAGGACTCCGTGATCCTGGCCAAGCTGATGCAGGAATTGCAGCGCCATACCTCTCAGCCCTTTGAGCTGGTCTTTATGGTGATGGACCCCGGCTACAAGCCGGAGAATCGAAAACTCATCGAGGATAACGCCGCCCTGCTGGGGATTCCCATCACGATTTTTGACAGCGACATTTTCGATGTCACCGTCAGCGTGGAGAAGAACCCCTGCTATCTCTGCGCCCGGATGCGCCGGGGCTTCCTGTATGCCAAGGCTCAGGAACTGGGATGCAACAAGATCGCGCTGGGCCACCACTTTTCCGACGTCATCGAGACCACTGTCATGGGCCTGTTCTACGGCGGACAGCTTCAGGCCATGCCCCCCAAGCTCCGCAGCAAGAATTTCCCCGGCATGGAACTGATCCGGCCCCTGTACTGCGTCCACGAGGACGCCATCATCGCATGGAAGAACTACAACCACCTGCAATTCCTCCAGTGCGCCTGCCGGTTCACGGAGGAGCGGGAGGCAGCGGGGGACGGCGTGGGCCGCAGCAAGCGGCAGGAGATCAAAATGCTGTTGCGGGAGCTGAAAAAGACGAATCCCAACATCGAAAAGAGTATTTTTCAGGGGATCAACGGCTTGCAGTTGGACACCTTCCCCGGCTTTAAGCACCGTGGCGTGTTCCACTCCTTCCCGGAGCTGTACAACCACCCGGATTGGTTTGCCGGAGAGACGAAATCGGAAGAAATTTCGGAAGGACTCTAAAATAATCCTTGCAATTTGACAGATTCTATGGTATTCTATCATGGCTTACAAAGGGCGGTCCTCTGTCGTGCGCCGGCTAAAAGTGTGCCAATGTGCATAAAAAGCGGCATGAACGCCTATTAACAGGAGGAAAAAATCCATGGATCTCATCAAGGAACTGAACAAAGAAGCCCTGCAGAAGGAAACCGCCAACGTTCAGGTGGGCGACACTGTTCGCGTACACGTGAAGGTTAAGGAAGGCTCTCGCGAGCGTATCCAGGTGTTTGAGGGCACCGTCATTGCCAAGAAGCATGGCGGCATTGAGGAAACCGTCACCGTCCGCCGTGTTTCTTACGGCATCGGCGTTGAGAAGGTGTTCCCCGTCCATTCTCCTTCCATCGACCACTTTGAGGTCGTCCGCAACGGTAAGGTCCGTCGCGCCAAGCTGTACTATCTGCGTGGCCGCGTGGGCAAGGGCGCCAAGGTCAAGGAGAAGCTGTAATCAGCTTTCAGTTGAGCAGAAAAAGAGAGGCGAAAGCCTCTCTTTTTTTGTTATAAAAATCTGACGCAGACCTTGTGACGCCGGGCTTTTTTTGATATACTATTCCAATAATGCGTAATTGGCCTTATGGTCTGAAAGGAAGAGTTTGATGCAGGAACAGGAAAAGCAGACGGCGAAGGGCCGGGACCTGTATGAATGGGTGCAGTCGCTGGTAGGCTCCGTTTTGGTGGTGGTGGCGATTTTCACCTTTGTGATCCGCATGATGGGAGTGGACGGCCACTCCATGCTCAATACGTTGCAGCACGGGGATCGTCTGCTGGTGGTCAACTCCATGCTGTACCATAACTACAAGTACGGCGACATCGTGATCCTGCGGAAAAACGGCGTGTTTGACGATGACCCCATCGTCAAGCGGGTGATCGCCGTGGAGGGTCAGACGGTGGACATCGACTTTGCCGAGGGCATCGTCTATGTGGACGGTGAGGCACTGGAGGAGGATTACATCCGGGAGCCGACCTACACCGCCGAGGGCACCGAATTTCCCCTGACGGTGCCGGAGGGGTCCATCTTCGTCATGGGCGACAACCGCAACGGCTCCAGCGACAGCCGGGACTACCGGCTGGGTACGGTGGATACCCGGTATGTCATCGGCAAGGCGGCCTTTTTGATTTTCCCCGGTCCGGACTATGAGACGGAGAAGCGGGACTTTAAACGGATCGGAGTGATTTGGTCATGAATATTCAATGGTATCCCGGCCACATGACAAAGACCCGGCGGATGATCGCCGAGCAGATCAAGAATGTGGACGCGGTATGCGAAATCTTAGACGCCCGCATTCCGGTTTCCAGCCGGAACCCGGATGTGGACGAGCTGACGGCGGGGAAGCCCCGCATGGTGGTGCTGAACCGCGTGGATCAGGCGGACCCGGAGGGGACGAAGCGCTGGGCGGAGCATTTCCGGGCCAAAGGCTACGCCGTGCTGGAATCCGACGCCAAAAGCGGCGTGGGCACGGCGAAATTCGCCGGGGCCGTTCGGGAACTGCTGGCGGACAAGCTCCGCGCCTACGCGGAAAAGGGGATGACCGGCCGGGTAGTGCGGGTCATGATCCTGGGTATTCCCAATGTGGGCAAGTCCACCTTCATCAATAAAGTGGCGGGGCGAAAGACCGCCAAGACGGAGGACCGTCCCGGCGTTACCCGCTCCAAGCAGTGGGTGCCTATCGACCGGAATTTAGAATTGCTGGATACACCGGGCATCCTCTGGCCGAAGTTTGACGATCAGAGCGTGGGTATGAATCTGGCCTACACTGGCGCCGTGAAGGACGATATTTTAGACGTGGAGACTCTGGGCTGCTACCTGATGGCCTATCTGGGCGAGCACTATCCCGACGCCCTGAAAGCAGCCTATAAGCTGTCCGCTCTGCCGGAACGGGAAGCGGAGAAAAATGACATAGCCTACGGCTACCGCCTGCTGGAAGCGGCAGGGAAGAAGCGGGGCTTTCTGATCTCCGGCGGCGAGGTGGATACGGAGCGCATGGCAAAGATCCTGCTGGACGAGTTCCGCTCCGCCAAGCTGGGACGCTTTACGCTGGAGGTGCCTTGACGAAAGGAGAAACGCCGATGGACTGCCCATTATGCGGAAAAGAAATGCGCCGCGGTCAGGCGGCTTACGTTCCCACCGGCGGCCTGTATTTCCTGCCGCCGGGAGAGACGCTGCCCTGATGATGACACGGCGTGGGATCGAGGACAGAGGCGGCATTGTGTTGGATATGTGCAGCAGTCTGGGGTGGCTCAGAAAACCGGGAGCGCTCCCAGCGTATATTTGCGAAAATTGCCGCAAGATGATCGTGGAGTATTGATATGGAACTTTGGGACTATGAGCGTCAGGCGTGGAACAGCGGTGCGGAGACCGTCTGCGGCGTGGACGAGGCCGGGGCCGGCCCCCTGATGGGGCCGGTGTACGCGGCGGCGGTGATCCTGCCGAGAGAATTGGACATCCCCGGCCTGAATGACTCCAAAAAGCTGACGGAGAAAAAGCGGGAAGCCCTGTACGAAGTCATCACCACTCAGGCGGTTTCCTGGAGCGTGGCCCGTGTGGAGGCGTGGGAGATCGACGAGATGGACATTCTCAACGCCCGGATGCTGGCCATGCAGCGGGCCATTGAGGGCCTGTCCGTCCGACCGGATACGGCTTTCATCGACGGCAATCGGGACCACGGCAGCCGGTACGCCATCGAGACGCCCCATCAGCTCATCGTAGGCGGGGACGGCAAAAGCGCCTCCATCGCGGCGGCGTCCATTCTGGCGAAGGTCAGCCGGGACCGGTATGTGTCGGGAAAGCTGGACGCAAAATATCCCCAGTACCAGTTCGCTAAGCATAAGGGATACGGTACGAAGCTGCACTATGAACTGCTGGACCAGTACGGTCCCTGCCCGGAGCACCGGCGCAGCTTTTTGAAAAAGTGGGAGGCCAAACGCCATGGGTAAGACCCAGAGCGCCGGGAACCGGGGCGAGGCGGCGGTGGCCCGCTATCTGCGGCAGAAGGGCTACACGCTGCTGGAAAGTCAGTGGCGCTGCCGGTTTGGAGAATTGGATTTAGTGGCAAAGGACAAGCGAGGGCTCCTCTGTATCGTGGAGGTCAAGCTTCGGGGGAGCGGCTCCATCGCCCTGCCCCGTGAGTTTGTGGACGGCCGCAAGCAGCAGCGGCTCCGCAGTGCCGCAGAGCTGTATCTGGCGGCGAACGAGCTGGACGTACCGGTCCGGTTCGACGTGGCGGAGGTTTATGACGAGGGCGGCAGCCTCCGCATTTCCTATATTGAAAACGCATTTATTTAGCCTCATAAAGGAGGAGACCGATATGAAGTATTACAGCACGCGGGATAAGAACGTGTCCCTTTCCGCGGCGGAAGCCGTGAAAATGGGCCTGAGCCGGGACGGCGGTCTGCTGACCCCAACGCGGATTCCTCAGATCGACCGGGCCTTTTTGGAGCGGCTGATACCCATGGAGTACGCCCAGCGGGCGGCGAAGGTCATGGTACTGTACCTGACGGATTATTCCGAGGAGGAGCTGCTGACCTTTGGCCGGAACGCCTACGGCCCGGCGCAGTTTGACGATCCCATTGCCGCGCCGGTGCGGAAGGTGGAGGACGGCCTATATTGTCTGGAGCTGTGGCACGGTCCCACCTCCGCGTTCAAGGATATGGCACTGCAGATGCTGCCTCAGCTTTTGTCCGCCGCACTGCGGAAAACCGGCGAAAAGCGGACAGCCTGCATTTTAGCGGCCACCTCCGGCGATACCGGCAAGGCGGCCATGGCCGGCTTTGCGGATGTGCCCCAGACGTGTATTCAGGTCTACTACCCCAAGGACGGCGTCTCTCCCGTGCAGGAGCGGCAGATGGTGACGCAGGAGGGGGAGAACGTGGACGTCCGGGCGGTCATCGGCAACTTTGATGACGCCCAAGCCGGCGTTAAGCGTATCTTCTCCGATGAAGCTGTCCGGGCGGAGCTGGACAAGCGGGGTTATTTCCTGTCCTCTGCCAACTCCATCAACTGGGGCCGTATCCTGCCCCAAGTGGTCTACTACATCTCCGCCTACTGCGATCTGGTGCGGGACGGCGCTCTCACCATGGGGGACAAGGTGAACTTCTGCGTCCCCACCGGCAACTTCGGCGACATTCTGGCAGCGTACTACGCGAAGCGCATGGGCCTGCCGGTAAACAGGCTGATTTGTGCCTCCAACAGCAACAACGTGCTGACGGACTTCCTCCGCACCGGCATCTATGACCGGAACCGGCCCTTCCACACCACCATCAGCCCCTCCATGGACATTCTGATCTCCAGCAATCTGGAACGGCTGCTGTTTGACCTCTCCGGGGAGAACGACGCCGAAATTCGGATGTATATGGATGCGCTGGGCAGCGCAGGCCGGTATCAGGTGTCCGACAACATCAAAGCAAAGCTGGACGATGCCTTCTGGGGCGGCTGCTGCTCGGAGGAGGGAACGGAGGAAACCATCCGCCGGTATTGGCAGGACTACGGTTATCTGATCGATCCCCATACCGCTGTGGCGGCGGAGGTGCTGGCGCAGTACCGCGTCGCTTCCGGGGACGAGACCCCTGCCGTGGTGGTCTCCACTGCCAGCCCTTACAAATTCTGCGGGAGCGTGCTCACCGCCATCGGGGAGACGCCCTGCGGCGATGGGCTGGAGCTGCTGGACCAGCTTCACGCGGTCAGCGGCGTCCCGGTGCCCTGCCGTCTGGCGGAGCTGAAAGGAAAGTCCCGCCGCTTTGACAAAACGGTGGAGAAGCAGGCCATGGAGCAGGCGGTGCTGGACTTCCTGAAATAAGTCATCTGAAAAACAACATCGGAAAGGAGGTGCCACCGAATGGCGCTTTACGCCATAGGCGATCTGCATTTATCCCTAAACAGCAACAAGTCCATGGAGGTGTTCGGCCCCGCGTGGGAGAACTATACAGAGCGGATCCGGGCGTCCCTGAGCCAGCTGACGGCAGAGGATGTGCTGGTGCTGGCGGGAGACACCTCCTGGGGAATGAGCCTTGAGGAATCCGTGGAGGATTTCCGGTTTCTGGAGCAGTTTCCCTGCAAAAAATATCTCATCAAGGGCAACCACGATTACTGGTGGGCCACCGCCGCCAAGTTCCGCACCTTTTGTGAGGCCAATGGCTTCACCACCCTGGAACTGCTGCACAACAACTGCTTTTTCTACGGCAATCACGCCGTCTGCGGCACCCGGGGCTGGTTTTTGGAGGAGGAGCAGAAGCCCCACAATGCCAAGGTGCTGAACCGGGAGCTGCTGCGGCTGGAGACTTCGCTGAAGGCGGCGGGGGAGAAGCCCATCTTCTGCTTCCTCCACTATCCACCCCTGTATCAGGGCTACCAGTGCCCGGAGATCCTGTCCATGCTGGAAACGTACAAGGTGGAGCTTTGCTGCTACGGCCATCTCCACGGACCGGTGATCCGCCGGAGGCAGGAGGGAAAATACGGAAATACGGAATTTTCTCTGATCTCCGGCGACTATCTGGGGTTTGTGCCGAAAAAAATTTGCGAAAAGTAGAAAAAAGACTAGAAATCTTGAAATATTTCTGGTAAAATACAAATTTGCATGGGCTGCTGCCTATGAGGATGGGTTTTACCGCCCATGATGAACGGAGGAGTAAACAATTATGACTGTCAAGAGCTGTGAAAAAGTTGAAAAGAGCCAGGTGGCGCTGACCATCGAGGTCAACGCCGCTGAGTTTGAGGCTGCCGTCGAAAAGGCATATCAGAAGATGCGCCGGAAGATCAGTGTTCCTGGCTTCCGTCCCGGAAAGGCCCCCCGCAAGATGATCGAGCGGATGTATGGCGCAGAGGTGTTTTTCGAGGAAGCCATCAATATCGCATTCCCCGAGGCCTATGAGGCCGCTGCTGAGCAGGAGAAGCTACAGATCGTTGGCTATCCCACCGTCGAGATGGTGGGCGAAGTCACCAAGGACGGCTTCACCTTCAAGGCTACCACCCCTGTGTATCCCGAGGTCACTCTGGGCGAGTACAAGGGTCTGAAGGCTGAGAAGCCCGAGGTCAAGGTTCTGGCCGCTGACGTGGACGAGCGCCTCAAGGCCCTGGCTGACCGCAACACCCGTCTGGTGAGCGTGGACCGCGCGGCCAAGAGCGGCGATACCGCCGTCATCGATTTCGAAGGCTTCCTGGATGGCAAGCCTTTCGATGGCGGCAAGGGCGAGAACCACAATCTGGAGCTGGGCTCCGGCAGCTTTGTGCCCGGCTTTGAGGATCAGGTCATCGGCATGAAGGCCGGCGAGGAGAAGGACATCGACATCACCTTCCCCGAGAACTATCACGCTGACCTGGCCGGCAAGGCTGTGGTCTTCAAGGTGAAGGTCCACGAGGTCAAGGAGAAGGAAGTCCCCGCTATGGACGATGAGTTCGCCAAGGACGTCTCCGAGTTCGACACTCTGAAGGACCTGAAGGCCGACCTGAAGAAGAAGATCACCGAGGAGCGTCAGAAGGACGCTGACCGCGTGTTCGAGGAGAACCTGATGAACCAGGTGGCCGAGAACATCACCGCCGACATCCCCGATGTGATGGTGGAGAACCAGGCCCATCAGTATCTGGACAACTTCAAGGCCCAGATCAGCCGTCAGTTCCCCTATGAGGAATACAAGAAGATGACCGGCATGGACGATGCCAAGCTGCTGGAGGAGGCCAAGGAGCCCGCTCTGCGTCAGGTGAAGATGGATCTGGCTACCGCCGCCATCATCAAGGCTGAGAACATCGAGGCCAGCGATGAGGACGTGGAAGCCGAGTTCGCAAAGATGGCTGAGCAGTTCGGCATGGATGTGGAGATGGTCAAGAAGTATCTCTCCAAGGAGCAGGTCCACGATCAGATCTTGACCCAGAAGGCTGTGGCCGTGGTGGTGGACAGCGCTACCGCCGAGAAGCCTGCCAAGAAGACCGCTAAGAAGGCTGAGACTGCCGAGGGTGAGGAGAAGAAGCCTGCCAAGAAGACCACCAAGAAGGCTGAGACCGCCGAGGGCGAGGAGAAGCCCAAGAAGGCTCCCGCTAAGAAGGCTGCCAAGAAGGAAGAAAAGGAAGCCGAATAAAGGCGAAACTTTTTCGCGGCGATCACGGTACATTTTACAGATTCGACACATTCTCTCATGGTACCCGTGGTATCATGAGAGAATGGTTTATCAGGCACGATTTGCGCTGTAAATGTGCCGCGTTACAAAAGGAGGTCAACTTATGAGCTTAGTCCCTTATGTTGTAGAGCAGACCAACCGCGGCGAGCGGTCCTACGACATTTTCTCCCGTCTGCTGAATGACCGGATCATTTTTCTGGGCGAGGAGGTCAACGCCACCACCGCCAGCCTGGTAGTGGCCCAGATGCTGTATCTGGAGGCCCAGGATCCGGATAAGGACATTCAGCTTTATATCAACAGCCCCGGCGGCTCCGTGACGGACGGCATGGCCATCTACGATACCATGCAGTACGTCAAGTGCGACGTGTCTACCATCTGCGTGGGCATGGCTGCGTCCATGGGAGCTTTCCTGCTGTCCTCCGGCGCCAAGGGTAAGCGGATCGCGCTGCCCAACGCCGAAATTATGATCCACCAGCCCTCCGCAGGTACGCAGGGCAAGGTCACGGACATGGAGATCGACGTGGAGCACTTCCTGCGGATCAAGAAGAACCTGAATGAGATCCTGGCGTCCAACACCGGTAAGACCGCCGAAGAGGTCAAGGCGGCCTCCGAGCGGGACCACTGGATGACGGCTGACGAGGCCAAGGACTTCGGTCTGGTGGATAAGATCATCACTGCTAAGAAGTAAAAGAGGTAATACCATGAGTGACGAAGGCAAAAAGGTCCTGCGCTGTTCCTTCTGCGGAAAGCGGGAACAGCAGGTCCATCGTATGATCCAGGGCCCCGGCGTCCGCATCTGCGACGAGTGCGTGCAGCTTTGCATGAGCATTCTGAACGAGGGGTTCGACGGCCCGGAGACCACTCCCTTGGAGGACGTCCCCGATCAGCTGCCCACCCCCAAGGAGATCCGGGCGGTGCTGGATGAATATGTCATCGGACAGGAGGCCGCCAAGGTAGCGCTGTCCGTGGCGGTCTACAATCACTATAAGCGGATCTATTTCGGCGGCGGCGACGATGTGGAGCTTCAAAAGAGCAACATTCTGATGCTGGGCCCCACCGGCTCCGGCAAAACGCTGTTCGCTCAGACTTTGGCCCGTATTCTGAAGGTGCCCTTCGCCATTGCCGACGCCACGACCCTGACCGAGGCCGGCTACGTGGGCGACGATGTGGAGAACATCCTGCTGCGGCTTTTGCAGGCGGCGGATTTCGACGTGGAGCGGGCCGAGCGGGGCATCATCTATGTGGATGAGATCGACAAAATTGCTCGCAAGAGCGAAAACACCTCCATTACCCGGGACGTTTCCGGCGAAGGCGTGCAGCAGGCGCTGTTGAAGATTGTGGAGGGGACTGTGGCCAACGTGCCGCCTCAGGGCGGCCGGAAGCACCCCCATCAGGAGTTCATCCAGGTGAACACCAAGAACATTCTGTTCATCTGCGGTGGCGCCTTTGACGGCCTGGAAAAGATCATCGAAAAGCGGCTGGACGAGAAGGCTATCGGCTTTGGTGCCAATGTCCAGAGCAAGAAGGAAAAGAATGTCAGCCAGCTTTTGGCTCAGGTGCAGCCCCACGATATTCTGAAATTCGGCATCATCCCGGAGCTGGTGGGCCGTCTGCCGGTGATCGCACCGCTGAACGCCCTGCAGCGGGAGGACTTGGTGCGAATTTTGCAGGAGCCCAAGAACGCGCTGGTGAAGCAGTACAAGAAGTTGCTGGAATATGATGACGTGGATCTGGAATTCACGGAGGACGCCCTGAACGCCATCGCCGACAAGGCCATTGAGCGGAACATCGGCGCCCGTGGCCTCCGGGCGGTCATGGAGGGCCTGCTGACCAAGGTCATGTACGAGATCCCCTCCGACGAGACTGTTGTGAAAGCGGTGGTCACGAAGGAATGTGTGGAAGGCACGGCGGAGCCGGAACTGACCCACGATCCCAACAAGATCAACTATTCCGTGAAGCTGAACCCCGGCAGAAGTGAGAGCCGGAGCGAGTCCGGTACGTCGAAGTCGGCGTCCTGACGGCCCTTTTGGGTATAACACGGGGGAGGGGCAGCGCCTCTCCCCCTCTTTGAACTCTCCAGAGAGGAGCAATTTATGGAAGCGAACACCTTGAATCTTCCCGTTCTGGCCCTTCGGGGCCTGACGGTTTTCCCTCATACGAACCTGACATTTGACGTGGAGCGCCGTATTTCCATCAAGGCCCTGGAAGTGGCCATGGAATCCGGTCAGGAGATCTTTCTGGTGACCCAGAGAGAACTGAACACGGATCGTCCGGGGGAGAAGGACCTTTACACCATGGGCACCATTTCCCGGGTGACCCAGATCCTGCGGCTGGGAAAAACCTCCCTGCGGGTGATGGTGGAGGGCGGACGCCGGGCACGGCTGCGCCGCCTGTGGCAGACGGAGCCTTATTTGCAGGGCCACGTGGAGGTGGTGGAGGAATCCGCTGCCGTGAGCCACGGTCCGAAAACCGAGGCCCTGCTACGGCAGACCTGGGGCCTGTTCCAGGATTATGCCCATCTGGCAGGCAATGTGGCCGAGGAGGTCACCGCCGCGGTGCTGGACTGCCAGGAGCCGGGGTATCTGGCGGATTTTATCGCCCAGAATACGGCTCTGCGGTATGACGATAAGCAGGCAATTCTGGAAGAACTGTCTCCGCTGGTGCGGCTGCGGAAGCTGAACGGCTTCTTAGCCCGGGAGCGGGATGTGCTGGGCTATGAGCGCCAGATGGAAGGCAAGGTCCGGGATGAGCTGGCTCAGCAGCAGAAGGAACAGATCCTGCGGACCCAGATCCGGGTCCTGCAAAACGAGCTGGGCGAGGACGAGGACAACGAGATCGAAGAATACCGTCAAAAGCTGGCGGAACTGAAATTAGAGGACGAGACCCGGGAGCATCTGGAAAAGGAGATCAACAAGCTGGCAAAGCAGCCCTATGTCAGCGCGGAGGCTTCGGTGATCCGGAACTATCTGGACGTGTGTCTGGAACTGCCCTGGGGTACATATACGAAGGAGCGTCTGAATGTGGACGCGGCCCGGAAGGTGCTGGACCGGGATCACTTCGGTCTGGAAAAGGTGAAGGAGCGGATTTTGGAGACCATTGCCGTCCGGCAGATGAATCCGGAGGGGAGGGGGCAGATCATCTGTCTGGCAGGCCCTCCGGGCGTGGGAAAGACCTCCATCGCCCTGTCCGTTGCCAAGGCGCTGAACCGGAAGCTCAGCCGCATTTCTCTGGGCGGCGTCCGGGACGAGGCCGACATCCGCGGCCACCGGAAAACGTATATCGGCGCTATGCCGGGCCGCATCGTGGAGGCCATCAGCCGCAGCGGCGCTATGAACCCGCTGCTGGTGCTGGACGAGATCGATAAGCTCAGCGGCGATTACCGGGGCGATCCCGCCTCCGCGCTGCTGGAAGCGCTGGACAGCGAGCAGAACCACGCCTTCCGGGATCACTTCCTGGAAATTCCGCTGGACCTCTCTCAGGTGATGTTCATTACCACGGCCAACTCGCTGGATACGATTCCCCGGCCCCTGCTGGACCGGATGGAAGTCATTCAGCTTTCCAGCTATACCGATGAGGAAAAGCTGCAAATTGCCAAGAATCACCTGCTGCCCAAGCAAATGAAGGAACACGGCCTGAAGAAGGGCAGCCTGCGGATCGACGAGGAGACCCTGCGGGCCATCATTCGCGACTACACCCGGGAATCCGGCGTCCGCCAGCTGGAGCGGCGGCTGGCTGCCGTCTGCCGAAAGACGGATATGCAGCTGCTGTCAAAAACTGTAAAGCGTGTTACCGTTACAGAAAAGGACCTGCCGAAGCTGCTGGATATGCAGCCCTACCCGCCTACGGTCCATGTGGAGCAGGAGGAGATCGGCGTGGTGAACGGCCTTGCGTGGACGGAGGCCGGCGGCGAGATTTTAGAGGTCGAGGTCAGTGTGATGGAAGGCTCCGGCAAGCTGGAGCTGACCGGTAATCTGGGCGACGTGATGAAGGAGTCCGCCCAGGCTGCTCTGTCCTGCCTGCGGAGCCGGGCGGAAGCGCTGGGGATCGACCCGGACTTTTATAAGACCAAGGACATCCACGTCCATTTCCCAGAGGGAGCGGTGCCCAAGGACGGCCCCTCCGCCGGTATTGCCATGGCTACAGCGCTGCTGTCGGCTCTGACCAACCGCAAGATCAAGGCGGGAATCGCCATGACCGGCGAGGTCACGCTGCGAGGCCGGGTGCTGCCCATCGGCGGCCTGAAGGAAAAGACCATGGCCGCCAAGCGGTACGGCATCCACACGGTACTGATCCCCAAGGACAACGCCAGAGATCTGGAAGAGATCGACCAGACCGTCCGGGCGGCGCTGCGGTTCATACCGGTGGAGACGGTAGATCAGGTGTTTGCCGAGGTGTTCTGCCCTTCCAGAGTGGAGACAAAAGCCGACGCGATCCCCGCATTTTTGCCGGTGGAAAACAGTAAAGAAGCAGCCTTACGGCAGTAAAGGGAGGGACGTATGCCTCTGAATTTCAACAAAGCGGAGTTTGTGCGCTCCGCCGGAGAGCCCAAGGACTTCCTGCGGGACGGTTTGCCCCAGTTTGCCTTCGCGGGCCGCTCCAACGTGGGAAAATCCTCGGTGATCAACCGGCTGGTGGGCCGAAAGAATCTGGCCTATGTGGGCGCCTCGCCGGGAAAGACCACCCATATCAACTATTTCCTCATCGACCAGAAGGCGTATCTGGTGGACCTGCCGGGATACGGCTATGCCAAGGTGTCCCGCTCGGAAAAAGAGCGCTGGGCCCGGCTGATGGAGACCTATTTCCAGCGGGAGGCGGACGCCATCACCACCGGTGTTCTGATCGTGGACATCCGGCATAAGCCCACGGCCAACGATCTGGTCATGCACGACTGGTTCCGCCAGACCGGTTGCCCGGAGATCGTGGTGGCCAACAAGCTGGATAAGCTGAAAAAGAGTCAGGTGGAACCGGCACTGGAGCTGATTCAGGAGACGCTGGAACTGACGGAGCGGGATATTCTGATCCCCTTTTCTGCGGAAAAGGGCAGCGGAAAGGACGAATTGCTCCGCCTGCTGGTAGATGCCTGCCGCGGATAAAACAAAAAGTATGGACGGGGCCCATTAACGGGAACCGTCCATGCTTTTTTTGCTGAGATCGCCGGCAAATTGATGAGCAAGTGTATTTTAGCTCATTATATGATCAAGGAAGCGTTCCGGGATAACCGGAACGCTTCCTTTTTGAGAGAGGGATAATAGGGAAGGATAATAGGGAATGTAGGAGGAACGGAGGTTTAGCCCTCGGCCAGCTTCTTGTACTTGGCGTAGCGGGCCTTTACGTCTTCAACTTCCTTGGCATACAGGGCGTCGGCCTTGTCGGGGAAGTTGTTTTTCAGGGAGGCGAAGCGGTTCTCGCCCATGAGGAAGTCCATCACCTTGCTGGTGTCCGGCTCCTTGGAGTCCAGCTGGAAGGGGTTCTTGCCCTCGGCGATCCGGCGGGGATCATAGCGGTACAGATGCCAGTAGCCACACTCCACAGCCTTCTTCATCTCGTCCTGAGAGGTGCCCATACCGGCCTTGATGTGCTGCTCCAGGCAGGGGCAGTAGCAGATCACGATGGAGGGACCGTCATAGGACTCAGCCTCACGCAGAGCCTTCAGAGTCTGGGCCTGGTCAGCGCCCATGGCCACCTGGGCGACGTACACATAGCCATACTGCATCAGCATGGCACCCAGATCCTTCTTGGCTACCCGCTTGCCGCCGGCGGCGAACTTGGCCGTAGCGGAGGTGGGGGTGGACTTGGAGGACTGACCGCCGGTATTGGAATACACCTCGGTATCCAGCACCATCAGGTTCACGTCACGGTTCTGGGCCATCACATGATCGATGCCGCCGTAGCCGATATCGTAAGCCCAGCCGTCACCGCCCACAGCCCACACGGACTTCTTGGCCAGATATTCCTTGTTCTCCAGAACGTACTTCACGTCCTCGGTCTGCTCCGCCTGCTCCAAAGCGGCGATCAGAGCGTCCGTGACGATACGGGAGGTCTCCGTCTTCTTCCAGCCGTTCTCATAGGCCTCCACAGCCTCCACGGCGATGCCGGCGGCCTTGATGGCCTCCAGACGGATCAGCAGCTCCTTGCGGATGGAATCCTGTGCGTGGAAGAAGCCGTAGGCAAACTCGGCGTTGTCCTCAAACAGAGAGTGCTCCCAAGCGGGGCCGTGACCCTGACAGTCCTTGCAGTAGGGCAGGATGGGGGCGCCGCCGGAGATGGCGGAGGAGCAGCCGGCAGCGTTGCCGATGTACATCCGATCGCCGAACAGCTGGCTCAGCAGCTTGATATAGGTGGTCTCGGCGCAGCCAGCGCAGGCGGCAGAGAACTGGAAGTAGGGCTTTGCGAACTGGACGTTCTTCACGCTCTTGTCATTGATAACGTCCTTCTTCAGGTAGCTTTCGTTCATGGCCACCTCGTCGAAGAGGGTCTGCTCGGGCTTCATGTCCTCGAAGGAGGTCATGGTGAGAGCACCCTCGGCGGGGCAGGCGGTCAGGCACACGCCGCAGCCCAGGCAGTCATAGGGAGAGACCTGCATCCGGAAGGAATAGGGGGAATCCTTGCCCAGACCCTTGGCGGGGACAGTCTCGAACCCGGCGGGCACAGACTTCTTCTCCTCCTCGGTCAGCAGCACGGGGCGGATAGCGGCATGGGGGCAGCACATGGAGCAGCGGTTGCACTGGATGCACTTGCTGCCATCCCACTTGGGGACCTTGGTGGCGACACCGCGCTTGGAGAACACGGAGGTTCCGTTTTCCCAAGTGCCGTCCAGAACGCCGTACTTCTGGAACACGGAAACGGGGAGCTGATCGCCCTTTTGACGGTCCATGGGCATGACGATATCCCGGACGAAGGGAGTGAGGCCCTTGGGCTCCGCGACGGGAGCGTCCTGCGCATCGGCCCAGGAGGCGGGGATCTCCACCTTCACAGCGGCGCTGACGCCCAGATCCACGGCCTGATCGTTCAGGTCCACGATTTTCTGACCGGCCTTCTTGAAGTAGGAGTTGTAGTTGTTCTTCTTCATATCCTCAATGGCCAGATCCATGGGGATGACCTTGGTCAGGGCGAAGAAGGCACCCTGAAGGATGTTATTGGTACGCTTGCCCAGACCGATCTCCTGTGCCAGCTTGGCAGCGTCGATGATGTAGAAGTTGGCGTGCTTCCGGGCCAGATCGCGCTTCATCTTGGCAGGCAGGTGCGCGTCCAGCTCCTCCACCGTCCATGGGCAGTTCAGCAGGAAGGTGCCGCCCTCCTTCAGATCCTCGGTGGTGTCGTACTTCTTGACATAGGTGGGGGCATGGACCGCCACGAAGTCAGCAGAGGACACCAGATAGGTGCTGAGGATGGGCTCATCGCCGAAGCGCAGGTGGCTCTGGGTCAGGCCGCCGGACTTCATGGTGTCGTAGGAGAAATACGCCTGCGCGTACTTGCCGCCCACGAAGCCGATGGTGGAGATGGCGTTCTTGTTGGCGCCCACGGTGCCGTCGCCGCCCAGACCCCACAGCTTGCAGCTGATCTGACCGGGATGGGCCAGCTCGATCTCCTTGTAGTCCAGAGAGGTATAGGTCACATCGTCATTGATGCCGATGGTGAAGCTGTTCTTGGGGGTCTCCTGCTTCAGGTTGTCATACACGGCAATGATCTGACCGGGGGTGGTGTCCTTGGAGGAGAGGCCGTACCGGCCGCCCACCACGCGGATATCGCCGCGGCCAGCCTGATTCAGAGCGGTGACAACATCCAGATACACAGGCTCGCCCACGGAGCCGGTCTCCTTGTTGCGGTCCAGCACGGCGATCCGCTTGCAGGTGGCGGGGATGGCGGCGGCGAAGTGCTTCACGGAGAAGGGACGGAACAGGTGGATCTGCACCATGCCAACCTTGCGGCCCTGAGCGTTCAGGTAGTCCACGGTCTCCTTCACGGTCTCGCTGGCGGAGCACATCACCACGATGACTTCCTCCGCGTCGGGCGCGCCGTAGTAATTGAACAGCTTGTAATCACGGCCGGTGAGCTTGTTGATTTCGTCCATGTAGTGCTGGACGGTGTCGGGCAGGCTGTTGGCCTTGACGTTGGCGCCTTCCTTGCACTGGAAGTAGACGTCGGGGTTCACGTTGTTGCCCCGGTTGGTGGGATGCTCAGGGTTCAGGGACTGATGGCGGAAGGCCTGCAGGGCCTCCTGATCCACCAGACCACGGAGATCCTCATAGTCCAGAGCCTCAATCCGCTGCATCTCGTGAGAGGTGCGGAAGCCGTCGAAGCAGTGCATGAAGGCATACCGGCCGCTGATGGCGGACAGATGAGCCACGGCGGCCAGATCCATTGCCTCCTGAGGGCAGGAGGACATCAGCATGGCATAGCCGGTCATACGGCAGGTCATGAAGTCCGTATGGTCGCCGAAGATAGAGTGATGGTTGGAGGTCACCACGCGGGATGCGATGTGCATGACGCTGGGCAGGAACTGGCCGCCCATGGCGTACATGGCGGGGATCATCAGCATCAGGCCCTGAGAGGAGGTGAAGGTGGTGGTCAGGGCGCCAGCCTGCAAGGAACCGTGGCAGGTGCCGGCAGCGCCGGCCTCAGACTGCATCTGGATCACGTCCACCGTGGAGCCGAACAGGTTCTTCTTGCCCTTGGCAGACCACTCGTCCACCTTTTCCGCCATGGGGGAGGACGGGGTGATGGGGTAGATGGCCGCCACCTCGGTAAAGGCGTACGCACTGTACGCGGCTGCCGTGTTGCCGTCCATGACTACGTAATTTTTCTTCATACGCAAGATCCTTCCTATCTTTCTTATCTGAATATGCTGTTTTTACATATATAGGCACCATCCGCAGATGGTAACACATGAAGGTCAGAAAACCAGTCTGCAATTCTGAATACGGCAGCTCTCTTCGATCAACTGCCGTTTTTTCAGAAGCAGCTGGGTGATCTGCTGCTTTTTTTCATCGGTGTACCGGAACTTGGGAGTGGTTACACTGATGGCCGCCTTGACCTGACCGTTTTCAGCCAGCGGGACTGCCACGCAGCAGATCTCAGCGGTGGATTCCTCGCTTTCATAGGCAATCCCGGCGCTGCGGATGTCCTGAAGCGCCGCGATGAGGGTATCAAGATCCATAATGGAGTTTGGCATGTAGGGGAAGAAGCGGTATCCCGCGTAAAGCTGCCGGACCTCATCGTCCGTCAGGCCTGAGAGAAGCGCTTTGCCCAGACCGGTGACATGAGCGGGAAGGTGGTGGCCTACATCGCTGATGATGGAGATGATGGCGTGGCCCTCCTCTTTTAAGAGGTAGTGCACATCCTGCCCTACCAGCACACCCATCTGGCAGACTTCGTCTACTTGGGAGACGATGCTGTGCATTTCACTGCGGATAATGGACAGAGCGTTCTGACCGCTGGCGTAGGACAGCCCCAATTCAAAGGTATGGGGACCGATCTTGTAGAGACTGCCGTCCGTCATAACGTAATTGGTGGCAGCCAGTGTTTTCAGAATGGGGGAAATGGTGCCCTTTGGCAGGTCCAGCAGATTGGCGATCTCCGACAGGCTCAGACCGCCGGAATTGGCGTCGATCAGCTCCAGAATCCGGAGGACCCGCAGGGTTGGATTGTGATATTCCATGAAGGTGGACTCCAATCTTTCAGAGCTGTGTCCCGCAAGGCGGTAGTGGTTGAATAAAAAGTCTTTGCTGTTCGGATATATGAACGCATAACGAATATCCGAAACTCTACTGGTAAAATAGCACAGATACCCGCCTTTGTCAAGGGGTTAACTATGGAATTTGAGATCAAAAATGCTGAATTTCGGTAAAAAAACGCGCAAGAGGTAAGAATTCGTTCCGACAGCGGAAACGGGGTGGATCAGCCGCAGGCGGTGACCGTTTCAGTGAAGGCAGAGGCCCTTCTGTATGCGGCTTTTGCGGTTCTGGTGGCGCTTATATATTTAGTGGTGCAGCGCAGACCAGCAATCAGGTAATTTGGAGTTTTTCAAGACGCATAACAAAAAGCCGATGCAGCCCCGAAAGGGACCGCATCGGCTTTGAGGATCGATATGTGCGGATCAGTTTACTTGTGCAGCAGGGGAGAGAGGGGCTTGTAGATTAGGAAGCAGAGGACCACGTCCAGCATTCCCTTGAAGAAGGTGAAGGGCATATTGAAGATGGTCAGGCACTTGATGAGACTGTCGGAGGAGGGGAGAATGGCCTGATACATACCGATGATGGCGTCCAGAGGCAGACCGTAGCACACCACATAGGCGGGATACACCAGGAGGTAGTTGAAGGGTACAGACAGGACTGCCATCAGCGCGGCGCCGACAACAGCGCCGATCAGAGCGCCCTTGCGTGACTTATTCCGGGCATAGATGTAACCGGCGGAGAAGGAGAACACGCTGCCCATCACGAAGTTGAACAGCTCACCTACATAGGCGGAGGAGGTGCCGTGGAGCACGGAGAACAGCAGGTTCTTCAGGAAGGTGACCACGATGCCGTAGACAGGGCCGAGAGAGAAGGCGGCCAACAGCTCCGGCAGATCGGACACGTCCAGCTTTACGAAGGAGGGGATCAGAGCCGGGATGGGGAATTCAATGAACATCAGCAGGAAAGCCACGCCGGAGAGCATTGCGGAAATAGTCAGCTTGTGGGTGCGGCTCCGATTGGCCGCACGGGTGGAGGGGATCGCGTTGGCATTGGGTTCAGACATAAAAAATACACTCCTTTTTTCATTTGAAAACACCCTGGATGCTTTGACTTCTCCAAGGTGAACAAACGAAAAAGGAGCGCGCACAAAACGCACGGCTTTCCCGTACTCATCTTCTTCCATCCAGACTGTAACTGTTGGTCCCGGAGTTTCACCGAGTCAGCGGACACCGAAGTATCCGGTCGCGGACTTTACCGCCAGTGGGGAATCACACCCCGCCCTGAAGACAAAGATTCAGTTGTTTTCTTCGGGTGATAGTATACGACAGAAGAAACAAAAATGCAACCCCTAATTTTTGACTTTACAAAAAAGAACAGATGTTCTATAATAGAAGCGATACACTTGAGGAGGTGAGGAGATGCCTGCCAGACAGGAATCCTGCTGCTTTACCGGGCACAGACCCGCAAAGCTGCCGTGGGGCTACAACGAGAGAGACCCTCGCTGCGTCAGACTGAAGGAGCGGATCGCCGATGCGGTGCTGCTGGCCTATCAGGAGGGGTACCGGCATTTTCTCTGCGGCATGGCCCAGGGCTGCGACCTTTATTTCTGTGAGGCGGTGCTGGCTCTGCGGGAGCGTTATCCGGAGGTCACTGTGGAGGCCGCCATTCCCTGTCCCACGCAGGCGGACGCCTGGCCGGAGGCGGAGCGGGATCGCTACCGGGAATTGGTTGCCCGGTGCGATATGGAGACCATGGTCTCCGACACCTATTCTTCCACCTGTATGCAGCGGCGGGACCGCTATATGGTGGATCACGCCATGCTGCTCATCGCCGCCTTTGACGGCACCGCCGGCGGGACCCGCTACACGGTGGAATACGCCTTGCGGCGGGGAATCGAGATCGTTGATGTGTCGATTCCCACGGAATAGATGTAAAATGAAATTGCTTTACTGCGTAGATGCCAGAAGGGGGAGAAGCTCCGAAAGAGCGTGGATGGTATAGCTCGGCCGGATATCCGCCCGGGGTTCCTTCCCGAGGAGGTTGAACCAGACAGTGCGCAGCCCGGCGTTCGATCCGCCCCGGATGTCGGAGGTCAGACTGTCGCCCACCATGACGGTTTCCTCTAACCGGAAGCCGGGAATGGCGGCGAAGCAGGCATCGAAGAACGCCTTAGAGGGCTTGTCGGCGCCCATTTCCTCCGAAATGAAAATGCCTTTGAAATAGGGGCGCAGCCCAGCGTCATCCAACCGGGGATTCTGGACGGCGGCAGCCCCGTTGGAGGCGAGGTACAGGTCATACCGGGAGGAGAGATCCTTCAAAAGCTGCTCCGCACCGGGCATGAAGTCATGCTGGCGGGAGAGCAGTACCTCATACCGCTCGCTGATGGCCTTGCCGCTGTGGTCAACCCCCAGTTCCCGGAATAACTGCTCAAAGCGCTGCACCAGAACCTCGTCCCGGGTGAGACGGCCTTCCTCCAGCAGCTCCCAGTGGGCGGTATTGATGATGTGGTAGCGGTCCAGAATGGCCACCGTCGGCTCGATGCCTGCCTCCCGCAGCGTTTGGGAAAGAGCCTTGGCCTCCCCGGCGGTAAAATTCAAAATGGTGTCATCCAGATCCAAAAAGATATTCTTCAGCATGGCGGCTTCCCCTCCAACAGGTGAATTTCTGAGGCCAGTTTACCGGATTTCAACGGTTTTCGCAAGAATTTTTTCAAATGTTGCGTTTGGTTGCGGTCCTGAAATCCTGCCGTGGTGGACTTGCCCGGCGCTTTTTGGTAAAATTGGGGCAAAAGCAAGGGAGGAATTGCCTATGAATTTTTCGGAAAAGCTGATTCGCCTGCGGAAGCGGGAGGGCATCAGCCAGGAGGAGCTGGCGTCGTATTTGGAGGTTTCCCGGCAGGCGGTGTCCCGCTGGGAGCAGGGAGTTTCCCATAGTTAAAGATACCACACCCAATATCACAAACTCACGCTTAAACAATATTCCTTAGTCAACCACATACAATAGCAAATACAAAAAAGCTGGAAGCAGACTTAATTTTGCTTCCAGCTTTTCTATATTATTTAGTTTTGATGAAGCCGTTCTATAATACTTGTTTTTGCGATCTTTCGATATATGATTGCCGGAATAATAACCGTTAGCGCAATCAAAAATGGATAGATAACAAACATAGGGAAAATAACAAATTTATAAGTGAAAAACCAAATGCTATTTGAAATTGCTCTTACAATGATAACCGATACCAGAGAACCAAATACGATTGACGTAACAACTGTTCCCGCAGCATAGTATAAGCCCTCAAATGACAGCATTTTCTTTAGCTGTTTTCCTGTCATACCAATACTTTGAAGCATGGCAAGTTCTTTTCTTCGTGTAATAATGCTGGTAAGAACAGAGTTTACAAAATTTGTAATTCCTATTAAGCCAATGATAATGCTTAACGCTCCCCCTATGGTAATAATCAGAGAGGTTAAATCATTAAAGGAATTGATATACGTTTGTTTAGAGTCGTAATTCATACTCGGCTCAATGTCCTCAACATAGCTGCTCAAAAATTCCTCCATATCAGCTTCCATACCGTCAACTACATTGAATGGGAAGCTAACCAAATGAGGTTGCTCGCAAAGAGGTAAGAAAACATCCGTCGGCATATAGAACTTTGCAAATCCGGTACTTCTTATCGTATCGGTGTTTTCATTGATTAGCACCTTTGCCATAACCTTGCAGTCAAAGTTATTATCTATACTACTGGAAAGTCCGTTCATTTGTACATGATTGAAGTGAAGTGTATCGCCAACATGAATATTAGGGTCATCAATAATGTTTCCATTGTCATCAGCGGTCAGGGCATACAGTACATAGTTCCCGGATTTTAATGCTTCCCAATCAATCGTTCCCTCTATAACATCCATTGAGTTCAGTAAAAAATCATCTGCTCCATATAATTGAACCAAAGGATTTCCCTCAGCGTCTTTGTTATAATTTGAGGTAACTCCATTCTCGACAGAAAATGCTTCTTCCAAAATCTTTGTAGTATATAACTCGCCACCCTCATCAAATGCCGGATTTTGCTTAACTGCTTCAATAAAAGAAGTGGAAAGGTCATTTTTGCTGTCGCTATTTCCAAACTTAAAATTGAAGTAATCCGCAGTAGAGATGATGAAATCCTTGTTTACAAATTTCTCTACATATTTTTCCACATCAAAGCCGCTTGCAAGTGTGAATACAGTGTTGAACAATACCAAACTCAAAGTCATAGAAATAATAACCAAAATTGTACGTTTCTTGTTCCGACCAAGATTTGATAATGCCATGCGATGAATTTTGGCTCCATGTATAGACTTTTTATTAGACGTCTTTTTGCCTTGAAATGCTGTTGCGTCATTTTCGGTATAGCGGATTGCTTCAATAGGCGATACTGAACCTGCTATTTTGGCAGGCTTATTTACGCTAATAATCACTGTAACAAGTGCAAATAAAGCAGCTCCGATAAAAATAATTGGATTAGCAGTTACTTTTACTCCTGCGTCCGAAGCATAAACTGTGCCGTTCATTAAAAATGGTACTAATGCTCGTCCAACAAAGAAACCAATTAGCAAGCCGAATGGAATACCGATAAAGGAAAGTAACATAGCCTGTTTGCTGATAAGTTTCTTTATTTGTCGTTTTGTTGTGCCTAAAGTTTTAAGCTGTCCGTAGGATTGAATATCTTGAATGACAGAGATTTGGAAAATATTATATATAATCAAATACCCTGTTATCATAATTAAAAGTATGCCAACAATCCCCGAAATCAATAAAGCTGGATTTTCTAAAAAGTTACTGCCTTGATATGCAGGACTAACACGAGCGATCACATAATTGTCATCTGATGGACTTCCGCCCATAGTATCACAAGTATAGCCCGTTTCAGCAAGAAGCTGATGTAATTTTGATTCGATAGCTCCGTTTCCATGAAACATAACATAAGCGGCGACTACGCCGGAATAGTCATTATCTTCGGGATAGGTGTATGTTAAAAGTTCAGAATTATTGTCAACAAAGGCTTTAGAAACAATAAGTCGTCCAATATTACTTAGGCTGTCTGTTTCCCAAAATCCGCATAGTACAAAATTCTTTGAATATGAAATCCCTTTAATTTGATAGTCCAAAGTTACGGTTGCTCCGATTTCAGCAGGAATACCAAGTGCGTCCAGCGTTTTGGTATCAGCCATAATTTCATTCTCTGCTTCAGGACGGTGTCCCGTTGTTGGCTCATACCGTGCAAACTTCAAAGCAGTATCGTCCATAAACCACATATCAGCACGCCATTTTTCCAGTCCGGGATTATTGATATGATAAGACACTGCCTTTGTATAGGCAATCTGTTCAATCATCTCATTGCCTTTTATATTATCAAAAACCTCATCGCTTATATAATTCAAAACCGCTTGACCGTCGCCACCTTGTTTTCTGATATTTTGGTCGTGAACGGTATCTATCAAACCAGAGCCTAATGTAAAAATGGTTGTAAAGAGTATAGTAGTTAGAGCGATTGCAATAATTGCAATGATATTTCTACTCTTTCCTGCTTTGAAATAACGGTTGGATAATTTTTTGATAACAGGGCGATTGCTATTTCCAAATAAAATATCATTCATAGTTTTTGCCCCCCCTTATTCTGCAATTTTCCCGTCCTCAATGCGGACAATACGGTCTGCAAGCTGGGCGATCTCGCTATTGTGGGTAATCATCACAATCGTTTGATGAAATTTCTGGCTTGTTACTTTCAACAGTCCCAATACATCGCTGCTTGTTTTACTGTCAAGATTGCCCGTTGGTTCATCGGCTAATATAATGGCAGGCTTTGAGACAAGGGCGCGAGCAATCGCTACACGCTGTTGCTGACCGCCGGATAAGTTGTTCGGCATATTTTGCAGCTTATCGCCGAGTGCCAGCATTTGCACAACTTCGTCCATGAAATTTTTATCTACTGTATCGCCATCCAATTCTACGGGCAAAACAATGTTTTCATATACATTGAGAACGGGAACAAGGTTATAGTTCTGGAAAATAAAACCGATATTGCGTCTGCGGAAAATCGTAAGCTGTTCATCGTTCAGCCCTGACAAATCTTTTCCCTTGACCTTTACATTACCGGAAGTGGGAACATCCAAGCCCCCCATCATATTGAGCAATGTGGATTTTCCGCTGCCGGAAGTTCCCACAATGGCAACAAATTCTCCCTGTTCGACAGTGAGAGTTACACCATCCAGAGCTTTTGTGATATTCGGCTCGGTGCCATAGTATTTTTTCAAGTTTTTTGTTTCTAAAATGCTCATAGAGAACACCATCCTTTCTTGTGATGGCTTCATTATAAAGGGCAATCCTCACAGAAATGTCACAGCCGACATAATAAATTGCCCTGAAATGTCACAATCCTGTGACATTTCAAAAAAACAGGTTATTCATGGGGAAGAAAAACGGAGAATGTTGAGCCTGTTCCTACTTGAGAAGTTACTTGTATATAACCGTTCTGCAAGCTAATAATTTCCCTTGCGAGATACAGCCCAATGCCGATTCCCTCTATATCGTGGACATTTTCTTCCCGATAAAAGCGCCTAAAAATTGCTCCCTGTTGGTTTTCGGGAATACCTTTGCCGGTATCAGTGATGCTGACTTTCAGGTGCATTTCCCAGCTTTCAACGCAAACACGGATAGAACCGTACTCCGGCGTGTACTTAACTGCATTATCCAATATGTTAAATAGGGCTTCTGCCGTCCATTTGCGGTCATGGGAAACAACCAATGTTTCCGGGCAGTTTACTTCAACTTGTATGTGCTTCCTTTCAGCGTTCAGAAAGATACCACCCAGAGCCATAGCAAGAGTATCATAAATGGGCTGCTGTTTCTTTTCAAGTGAGATAACACCCGTTTCAAGCCGGGATGTTTTTATCATAGCCTGCATTAAGAAATCCAGTTTATCAAGCTGTGTGCCACTGGCAAGCAGAAATTCCCGCTGTTTATCCGATGGCACTTCTTGTTCTAATAAGGTGGCATTTACCATTTTTAAGTTTGCTATCGGTGTCTTTACCTGATGAGAAATATCGGAAATCAATTCCTGTAAGTCAGCTCGTTCACTGGCAACGCTGTTTTTGCTTTCCTGCATAACCTCATAAAGACGCACCAGCCGATGATTGATTTTATAAAATAGGTTTTCTTCTTCGGCAACCTGTGATATATCTATTTTTCCATTCATCATTTCGTCTAAGGTGCAGCAAAGTATTTCAGAAAACAAAGTCAGCTTTCGCCGTATCAGTATCACAAAAACAGTAACACAAAGCAGAAAAAGCAGACAGAACGCCATGCTACAAAATACCACAGACATTTCTTTTGTCAGGATATATAGAACCGAAAACATGACCACGGATAAAAGTAAAATGGTAGTTGCCAGTATTATGCAGACTTTATTTAAGGAGAGTTTTTTTGAAATCATTTTTGCGCTCCTCCAATCCACATATAGCCCATACCGTAAACGGTTTTGATGTAGGAATGCTGGTTCGTTTCAATTTTACTGCGGATGCGGCTGATCGTTGTGGTAAGTGCGTGTTCATCCACATAATTTTCATCTATATCCCACAGCTTTTCAAGCAATACCTGCCGGGTCAGGACAGTTTGAGAATTTCTTGTCAGCACTTTTAGTAAACGATATTCCAATGATGTAAGGGTAATCGGCTGTCCTGCAAGACACGCTGATAATTCGGAAAAATTGATATACAAATTCCCATCATCGTAGAAATCTCCGCCGGATTGTGCTGAAATGCGGTTCAGTAAAGCAGATACTTTCTTTTGGAACACGCTGATAGGAAAGGGCTTTGTTACATAATCATCTGCGCCCAATTCAAATCCTTTCAGCATATCGCTTTCCATATCATTTGCGGTTAGAAAAATCACGGCGGTATCAGGACGGCGTTCTTTTACCTCACGGCATATATCAAACCCGTTCCCATCTGGCAGATTGACATCCAAAACGATTAAATCATAATCCTGTTTTTCAAGAAATCTTATGGCAACAGCCTTTGATATAGCCCCATCCACGGAATATCCGACAGCCGACAGATTATAGCTTAATGTCTTATTCAAAAGCTGGTCATCTTCAACAACCAGTATTCGCATAGTATCACATCCTTTTTCTTTTTATAGTATCAGCAAAATGTCACAGAAACCTCACAACGAGAAAAAAATTTAGTATTCTGTCAGTTCCACAATTACATTACTTTGCAGATACAGCCAGTCCGTAAATTCTTTCGGGCTGGCTGTTCCTGTTTTTACAGCCTTTTTTCTCTGCAAGGCTTCTTTCTTAAAGTCGGAAAAGGCAACCTGTATTTTTTCCAGACGGTCAGCCGGAAAGCCTGCGGTATTTTTTACTCGGTTTATTTTGTTGCGCCAGTTCTGGCATTCATTTTTATAAAGCAGGTCATAGTTGTTTTCTCTTGCCCTCTCGTCAAATTCCCGCTTGTTTTGAAGCGCCTGTACTTTTCGGCACTTGTCGCTGCACAGCTCATACCGCTGGCTCTTTGCCAGAAAATATTTCCCGCAGACCTTGCACTGCCGGAAGCAAAGCCCCCAGTCATTCAGCCTGTTCAGATAATAGGTAATCAAGGGGTAGAGGGACGCATAGGCAGACACACATTCTTCTGTGCGCCGGTTGTCCGGGAACCAGAGGTCAAGCCGGGTATCTTCTGACGGTGCGCCTTTGAAATAAAGGCTGCCAGTTTGAAAATGTTTCGGTTTTCCTGTTTCTCTGTCAAAGCTCATGGCTTCGTTATGGAATACCCCGGTCAGGCTGCTCATTTTATCCATGAAGCGGTCACAGGCAGCGTTACGGTCACGAGGTTCTCTGGCAAGCAGATAGCTGTTCCAGATACGGAACGCCACATACATTTTCAGAGGGTCGTTGCTAAGATATTTCTCCCAAAGAAATTCGCTTGCCGCCTGCTCCAGCTCCGGCTGTTTCCATCGGTTGGAGTGGAGAGCTTGCCGCAGCGGAGAAAGCCCGTATAAGTTCCAGTCTCTGTCCGTGTCACGCTCAAAGTTTATCAAAAAAGTTCCCAGTGGGCGTGTCATATCACAAAGCACCTCTGCGTTTTGGCTCCCGTTCAGACGGAAGCGGATCTGCTGTTCTTCCCCAATCAAAATCCGCTCTTTCATTTTCTTCCTGTCCAGCGTCAGGACAAACAAAATCCTCTCAAAACATGGCTCATGCCGTATAAACTGATTCTCCATCCCTATCCCCTGCCTTTGTTTATGGTAATTATATAATTTAGTTATATCCGTTACACTCATGGTATCGCAGAAGTATTGTTTTGTCAAGGATAGTCCGCTATGATGATTGCAGTTGGTAATTTCGTGCCACACAGTACCTTGACAAGTGAATGACCGTCCAAAAGGGATATGACCGGCAGGAGAAGTGACGCATTCGGCGCACCAATGCAGGGAAACACCGCAGGAATGGGGCAGGAAAACGGCTTTTGGGGAGAACGGCAACAGGAAGCATTTTAACCTATTTGATTTATGGGAGGAACAGAATGAACGATAAAAAGAGATTGAACAGCTACGAGGATTTACCGCTGGTTCTGGATGTGGCGGACATTCAGCGGATTATGGGAATTTCAAGAGCGAGCGCCTATGAGCTGGTACACACCCCCGGCTTTCCGGCGTTCCGCAGGGGGAGGCTTATCAAGGTCAGCAAAATTGCTTTCTTTGAATGGATGGCAAAAGGCTCCGAAACCGTACCGAGAAGCGACAAATAAGCGTGAGGTATCATTCCCTGACTGCAATACTGCCGCACTTTCCAAAGGGGCATACAGAGGGAAAAAACCTTAAAAATGATACCGAGACGCTACATCAAAACAGCCTATCTGCGTACATCAGATAGAAACGGAGAAAGGAGCCGGTTATGGCAAGAATGAGTAACAAGCGGCGGTTGGAATGGTCTTTCTTCTTAAATGACCGCAGCCGTATCACTTACAACGAACTGTGCCGGAAATGCCAGCACGAATGTAAACAGAGCTTCCGGGCGGTTGTGGTTGACTGCCCGAAGTATCTTTCCAAGCGTTCCAAGAAAAAGGACAAGACTGCCGGAAACGGCAAAATCCCTTAGGAACTAAGGGCGCACTTCTATACATAGTCTAAAGACCATGTATCGTGCGTCCTGCGGAGCTTACCTCTGCCGCTGATAAAATCAGCAATCCGAGGTCTGCGTTCGCTTCGCTCCGACAAGGTGGCTACACCCCCTTGCGCCGCTAAAGCGGCTATCCCCTGTGTACCCGCCGAAAAGAGAAATCCGCTCTGCGTTTTTCCCTTTTCATCGGGTTTTATAGAAGCACTGACACACAGACTGTCTGCGGATGGTCTTTCTTTATCTTATCAGCAAAGGATGTGAGAACATGGAAAAATCTTTGGAACAGTTAAAGCAGGAATATGAAAAAACCACTGTCCTGCTGGAACGGGAAAAACGGAAAATGCAGCGTTTGAAAAACCGGCAGGCGTATCTGGAAAGCGGTTCCCGGAAACAGAGGACGCACCGGCTGATTACCCGTGGGGCAGCTATTGAGAGCATTGCGCCACAGACAAAGGAGCTGACCGAAACGGAATTTTATTCCCTCATGGAAAGCATTTTGAATCTGCCGCAGGCGGAGCATTTCATCCGGTCTGCCACAGAGAACCACGCCCGTATTTCCGGGCAGGAGAAAGGCGGTGACTAAGGATAGCACTTTATCATTTTTCAATCGCACAGATAAAGCGCAGCGCCGGTCAGAGCGCCATTGCCAGCGCAGCCTACCGAGCCGGGGAGCGCCTTTACAGCAGCTACTATGGAGAAGTCAGCGACTACACCAAAAAGGGCGGCGTGATCGCTTCGGAAATCATGCTGCCGCCCCATGCGCCGGAAATATATCTTGACCGGGCGACCCTCTGGAATGCTGTGGAGAGCTGCGAGAAACATCCAAAAGCACAGCTTGCCTATTCCTTTGATATTGCCATGCAGAATGAATTGACGCTGGAAGAAAACATGGAGCTGGCGAGGAAGTTCGTGCAGGAGCAGTTTGTGGCAAAAGGCATGATTGCTGACCTCGCTTTTCACAGCCCGGAGAAAGAGGACGGCGGTATCCCAAACCCGCATTTCCATGTGATGACAACAATGCGCCCTTTGAACCCGGATGGCACATGGGGACAAAAACAGCGGCGGGAATATCTTCTTGATGAAGATGGAAACCGAATCCGGGATAAAAACGGCGATTATATGTTTAACGCTGTCCATACAACAGACTGGCATGAGCCGGAAACGCTGGAACACTGGCGGGAGCAGTGGGCGGCTGCCGTTAATACAAAATTTGAGGAAAAAGGGCTGGATGTGCGTATCGACCACCGTTCCTATGTGCGGCAGGGGCTTGACCTGATACCTACTGTCCACGAGGGAGCTAATGTCCGGCAGATGGAAGCAAAGGGCATCCGCACCGAGAAAGGGGAACTGAACCGCTGGATTAAAGCCACCAACCGGCTCATGCAGGATGTGAGGAAGAAGATCAAAGCCCTGTTTGTCTGGATGGCAGAGGTAAAAGAAGAACTTTCCAAACCGCAGACACCGAGCCTTGCCGACCTGCTGATCGCTTATTACAACCAGTGCAACGCAGGGGCATGGAGCAATAAAGCCAGAACCGGAAACTTAAAGCAGTTTGCCGAAGCCGTCAATTATCTGACGGAAAACAAGCTGCTCACATTAGAGGATTTGCAGGAGCGTCTTTCCTCTGTCAGTGAAGAATTTGAAGCATTAAGCGGCTCCATGAAAAAGAAATCTGCCCGGATAAAGGAATTGCAGGAATTGATACGGGAGGGCGAGAATTACCAGCGGCTAAAACCTGTCCATACGGAATTGAACAATATCAAGTTTAAGAAACAGAGGGAGAAATTTGAAACATCCCACGATGCGGAGTTACGGCTGTTTTATGCCGCCCGCCGTATTCTGAAAGAAAAACTGGACGGAAAACCCATTGCCCTGAAAGCATGGAAACAGGAATATGCACAGTTAAAAACAGAGTATGCCGAACTGTCTCCGCAGCACAAGCCACTCCGGGAGGAAGTCATACGGCTGCGGCAGGTGCAGAACGCCGTAGATACCGCACTGCGCCGGAGGGAGCAGCCACAGGAAGTACAGAGAAAGAAACATGAGATGGAGCTATGATATAACCGGCAGCTTTACCGCTACCGGTATTTTTATGGAGGGAGCATTTGAATGTATTTGAAGCGGTGAAACAGTCTGTTACCACCCGGCAGGCTGCTTCATTCTATGGAATCCGGGTGGGGAGAAATGGCATGGTCTGCTGTCCATTCCACAATGACCGCACGCCCAGCATGAAAGTGGACAGCCGCTTTTACTGCTTCGGTTGCGGGGCTTCCGGGGATGTGATCGACTTTGCCGCTTTGCTGTATGGATTGGGGAAACGGGAAGCTGCGGTCAGGCTTGCGGAGGACTTCGGCGTTTCCTATGAGAAATCCGGCAATGCGTCGCCAGATAGGAAGCGTCACAACAGGTCACAGCCCCGACAAAAATCAGCGGAGCAGAGATTTCAGGAAACGGAACGGTATTGTTTACGGGTGCTATGCGATTATCTGCGCCTGCTGGAGCATTGGAAAACAGCACACGCCCCACAGCCGCAGGATGCCATCTGGCATCCTCTTTTTGTGGAAGCGTTGCAGAGGATAAGCTACACAGAATACCTTTTGGATATTTTGTTATACGGAGAAATAGAAGAAAAAGCGGCATTGATCGCCGCACAGGGAAAGGAGGTGTTGCGGCTTGAACAGCGAATTTCAGAGCTTGCCGCCGGAAACGCAGGAAGCGGTCAAAAGGACGATGGACACAATGGAACCGGCGCAGACACCGGCAGAAATCCGGGAAACATTAGAGGGGACGCAGAAAGGCGGCGTGAAGAACAGCATCCGAAACTGCCTGACGGTGTTCCAGCGTGACCCTCTGTTTCGCGGGGCGCTGCGCCTGAACCTTTTGACGGAGCAGATTGACATTGTGAAGCCGCTGGGCTGGGAGCGCACCAGTACCACGCTGACCGACATGGACATGAACTACCTGCTTTTGTATCTGGAAGAAAATTACGGGCTTACCAGCGAGAAAAAGGTGCAGAGCGCCATCAAGATTGTTGCCAATGAAAACCGCTACCATCCAGTCAGGGATTACCTGAACAGCCTGCAATGGGACGGCACAGAGCGCATCCGTTACGCCCTGCATCACTTTCTGGGAGCCGATACGGACGAATACACCTATGAAGCCTTGAAACTGTTCCTGATGGGAGCCATCCGGCGGGTATTCAGACCGGGGAGCAAGTTTGAGGTCATGCTCTGTCTGGTTGGTGGTCAGGGAGCCGGGAAATCTACCTTTTTCCGGCTGCTGGCAGGCAGGGACGAATGGTTTTCAGACGATTTGAAGAAGCTGGACGATGAAAATGTGTACCGCAAGCTGCAAGGGCATTGGATTATCGAGATGTCGGAGATGATTGCCACAGCCAACGCCAAGAGTATTGAGGAAATCAAGTCATTCTTAAGCCGCCAGAAAGAAACCTACAAGGTGCCGTATGAGACACACCCGGCAGACCGGCTGCGGCAATGTGTATTCGGAGGGACGACCAACCGGCAGGACTTTTTACCCCGTGACCGCACCGGCAACCGGCGCTTTCTCCCCGTGACGGTGTACCCGGAACGGGCGGAGGTTCACATACTGGATGATGAAGCGGCGGCGAGGGCGTATATCGAACAGATGTGGGCGGAAGCCATGACGGTTTACCGCAGTGGGAAGTATAAGCTGTCATTCAGTATGGAAATGAACCGATACCTGAACGCCCACCAGCAGGACTTTATGCAGGAAGACACACAAGCTGGCATGATCTACGCCTATTTGGAGGACTACACCGGCGACAGGGTATGCTCCAAGCAGCTTTATGAGGAAGCACTGGGGAACTTAAATTCCCCGGCAGACTGGGAGACACGGGCAATCTGCGAGATTATGAATACCGGCATTGCGGGCGGCATCATACAGGGCTGGGTAGCCTACAAAAGCCCGAAGCGGTATAAGAAATACGGTTCTCAAAAAGGCTGGGAGCGTGTCAACCAAGCTCCGCCGGAGGGGGACGGTTTTCAGGAAATCACGGAAGAAGAAGCCCGGCAAATGGAACTGCCATTCTGAAAAGCCACCGGTTGACAGTTTGGTTGACGCTTTGGTTGACAGCCGGTTGACGGGGAAAAGCCTGATATTTGGGGCATTTCTCTCCTTTGTCAACCATGTCAACCAAGAAATCAAAGAAAAAGTAAAAAGTAATAATAGAGCGCCTATGGATTGTTTTCAAAGTCTTTTCTGCCGGTTGACACGGTTTGGTTGACACGGAGACAGTCTGCGGCTGTACACCTGCCTGACATTCCCTTGTCGGGCATATTTCATTTATGGAGGTAACTGCCTATGGCAAAAAGCAAAAACGAGAGCAATAACAAAAACAGCGGCACCCTGCTTACCGAAAAAGACGGCACCCAGTATTTTGTCATGGGGAAAGTCCGTATCAAGGTATCGGAGCATTTCGCACAGGATGGGAAGCCGCTTGACAGCCTGCTGGAAGATGTGATCCAGCACGCTGCCGCCGCTTCCTGAAAAAATACGGAATAACGACTGTCAATCAGCCCACGCTTATGATATACTTGTACCAGCGAGTATTGTATAAGCGTGGGTTGTTTCTTTTAGAAGGAGGATTTTTAACCGTGAAACAACCATACAATACAACGATTTATAACACTGCACTATATTTGAGATTGAGCCGTGACGATGAATTACAGGGGGAAAGCGGCAGTATCCAGACCCAGCGCATGATGCTTAGGCAGTATGCCGCAGAGCATGGGCTGACCGTTGTAGACGAGTATATTGACGACGGATGGAGCGGGACAAATTTCGAGCGTCCAAGTTTCCAAAGGATGATTGATGACATCGAGGACGGGAAAATCAACTGCGTTGTCACAAAGGACTTATCCCGTCTGGGAAGAAACTATATCCTGACCGGTCAGTACACGGAAATCTATTTCCCCAGCAAGGGAGTACGCTACATTGCCATCAATGACAATGTGGACACCATCAACGGAGAAAGCGAGCTTGCCCCGTTCTTAAACATCCTGAATGAAATGCACGCCCGACAGACCAGCAAAAAGGTCAAGGCTGCCATGCACACAAGATTTGCCAATGGCGCACACTATGGAGCCTATGCACCGCTGGGCTATGTAAAAGACCCGGACAAAAAAGGTCATCTTCTGATCGACCCGGAAACACGCTGGATTGTAGAGAAGATTTTTGACCTTGCCGTACACGGGAGGGGTGCCGCCAGCATTACACGGATTCTGGTGGAAGAAAAAGTACCTACCCCCGGCTGGCTGAACTATGAAAGATATGGGACTTTCGCCAATATCTACGCCGGTGCGCCCGCAGAAAAAGCCTATGCGTGGACGATAGCACAGGTCAAGAGCATTTTGAAAGAGGAAACCTACATCGGTCACAGCGTTCACAACAAGCAGAGCAACATTTCATTCAAGAACAAGAAAAAGGTGCGGAAGCCGCAGGAAGAATGGTATCGTGTGGAAAATACCCACGAAGCCATCATTTCCGAAGAAGTGTTCCAAAAAGTTCAGGAGCTGATTGCAAGCAGACGCAGACGACAGAAGAATGGCACAACGCAGATATTTTCCGGGCTGGTAAAATGTGCGGACTGCGGATGGTCATTGGCTTATGGTGTAAACAGCCAGAACAAAAATCCCTATGCACACTACCATTGCAGTAAGTACGGACAGGGATTACGCCAGTGTTCCATGCACTATATCCGCTATGATGTACTGTATGCCTATGTGCTTGCAAGACTGCAATACTGGTCTATGATGGTACAGAAAGACGAGGACAAGCTGCTGAAACGGCTACTCAATGCCAGCGACAGGGAAAGAAACTCTGCGAAGAAAAAGCAGGCTGCGGAGCTGAAAAAGGCAGAGAAGCGTAAAGCCGAGGTTGACGGGCTGTTTGCTAAAATGTATGAGGACTGGTCTGCCGGACGCATAACCGAGTATAACTTCAATATGCTGTCCGAGAAGTACCAGAACGAGCAAAAGGAACTTGAAACAAAAATAAGACAGCTTCACGAAACGATGGAAGCCGCCGTACAGACCGCAGCGGATGCTGAAAAGTGGATTGCCCTAATGAAACAGTATGTCAACCCTGTGGAGCTGACCGCCGAACTTCTGAACACTCTAATTGAAAAAATAACCGTCCACGAAGCTGTCAAGGGCGAGGACGGAAGTCGTGAGCAGGAAGTAGAAATCTACTACCGCTTCATCGGCAAAATCGACTGACCTTTCTTTTTTACCCAACAATATCTTTAATTAAGGGAAACGGGCACGGCTCTGCCCGATGCGGGGAACCTCCTAAAGCTGCGGCAGCGCTTCGGCGTCAGCTTGGACTGGCTGCTGGATGATAGCCAAGGCTGGGAAAACCTGACCGACGGCGCTCCGACCGGCAGCGAAGGTGGCGGAACCGCACCATCGCCAAAGCTGCGGAAGAGCGTCCTGCCATGGGCTATCCCGCTGGGGGTGTCCGGCTTCGGCTTGCTGCTGCTTGGAATTTTCTCGTCGATATTCCCGGCGGAATATATGGTCGCGTCCACAGTGATCGCGGGAAATCAGGAGCCGGCGGACCGGATCTATCGCGGCCTGGCAGGCTTTTTGAAGTGCAACAACTTGGAGTGGCTGTTCCGGCTGTGTTTGGTCATCGCCATCGGTTCGCTGTTGGCGGGCCTGTGGCAAAAGGGCGTGATGAAGCGGTTTGAAGACGCCGTGGATCACAAGCTGGATGAACTGGGGGAGAAGAACCGGGACGCATCCGCATAAGCATTGACTTCCGTCCCGTTTCCGCGTATCATAAAAAGGCTATGAACGAAAACGGAAGGGTTTGAAGAACGATGCTGTATATCATGCGCCACGGCAGGACCGTGTGGAATATGGAACACAAGCTGCAGGGGAAAACGGATGTGCCTCTCAGCGAGGCGGGACGGCCCGTGGTGGAGCAGGCCGCAGCTGCCTACCGGGATACGCATATTGATGTTTGTTACTGTTCGCCGCTGATCCGGGCCGTGGAGACGGCGGAGATCGTGCTGCGGGGACGGGAGATCCCCATCATCACGGACGTCCGGCTGGAGGAGATGGGCTTCGGCATCTGCGAGGGCACAACGGACTTTCAGGATAACCCGGACAACCCCATCTACCAGCTGTTCGCTGCCCCGGAGACCTATCGAATCCCGGTGGAGGGCGGCGAGAGCCTGAAGGACCTGTATGCCCGGACGGGGGCATTTTTGAAAGAAGTGATCGAACCGCAGCTGCGGCAGGGAAAGGACATCCTGATCGTGGGCCACGGTGCCATGAACGCGAGCATTGTGTGCCAGATCAAGGACATCCCCGTGAAGGACTTCTGGAGCGTGAAGATGAAAAACGCGGAGCTGGTGCGGCTGCTTTGAGCGCCTCCCTGTGACCGCAGTTTGCCAGTACATGATGAAAAAGCCCGCCGCATGAATCATGCGGCGGGCCTTTTTTTGCGTATCGGTCGGTTAAGGAGTTGATAATCCGGCGTTTAGCTGTAAAGTGCATCTGCTTGCAAACGATTTATTTTGCAAGGAAACAAACTGCTTGGCCGGGAGAATTACAGCAGATAGGCGTAGTCCTTTAGAACCGTCAGGATGAAGGCCTCCACGTCGGCGGGAAGCTGATTCTGTCCGTCCAGATCGGCCTCAAAGACCTTGCCGTCCAGCCGCACCAGGACCTTGCGGCCCTCCAGCGGCAGGAAGCCCTGATTCTCCGTGCTCTCGTCAAAGCCCTCGCGGGTCAGGAACAGGGTGAACTTGTTCCGGTAGGGAGCGGAATCATAGGGGCAGAACACGGCGCAGTTGCCGCACTCATTGCACATCCGGTCCACATGGAGAATCTCATGTCGGCTGTCCGGAAGCGTGATGACCACATTGGCCCGGTTGGGGCAGACGTCGGCGCAGACTTGACAGACGGTGTTGCAGTGCAGGCAGCGCTCGCCCTCGCACCCGGCCCTGGGCGGGCAGAGGACACCCTTCCGGGCGATGGCCTCGTCACGGGTGGCGTGGGCGTCATCGGGAATGTTGACGGTGGGAACGCTGCCGATGACGGCGTTGGCGAAATACTGCGCGTCGGCAATGCCCTCCACCACGGTGGCGGGGCCGCGCATGGCGTCGCCGCCCACAAAGACGTTTTCCAGATTGGTGCGGAATTCGGGGATGCCCTTGGTGTTGACCTCGATGCCATTGGCGGTGAACAGGTCACTGTCCACCCGCTCACCCACGGCGGCGATCACCGTATCGCAGTCGATCTCAGTGAATTCCCCGGTGGGGACGGGGCTGCGGCGGCCCTTTTCATCGGGATCGCCCAGCTTCATGACCTCACATTTCAACTTGCCGTTGGCCTGCTCCACGGGAGCCACCAGCTCCAGGAACCGGACGCCGTCCTCTACGGCCAACTCCAGTTCCTCCGCGTCGGCGGGTATATACTTCTTCGTCCGGCGGTAGACCAGCGTGGAGGTCTTGGCCCCGGCACGGAGAGCCGCGCGGGCCGCGTCCATGGCGGTGTTGCCGCCGCCCACCACGGCCACATGGCCCAGAGAGACCTCTTTCCCGGCCTTCAGGTCACGGAGCCACTGGATCACCGGCACCACGTTGCCGGGAATGTCCAGCTGACCGGCCTTGCCCGCGCCTACGGCGAAGAAGATGTGGGTGTAGCCCATTGCCTTCAGCTCGCTGACGGAGGGAGCGGGGGTGTTCAGCTTTACCTCGGCGCCGTAGAACGTCATGAGGGCGATGTCCTTCTCAATGGCCTCCTCGCTGATGCGGAAGCCGGGGATCACCAGACGGGGCACGCCGCCCAGCTTGTGGCTCTGCTCGAAAACAGTGACAGGGATACCGGCCCGGCCCAGAAAGTAGGCCGCGGCGATGCCGGTGGGACCGCCGCCGATGATGGCGACCTTGCGGCCGTCGGTGACAGGCTCCGGCTTTTTCAGAGAGGCCATCAGGTCATCATAGCCCTTCTCCGCCGCGATGAGCTTGGTAGCCCGGATCTGAACGGGATCGTCATAGTAGTTCCGGGTGCACTTGGTCTGGCAGCGGTGGGCGCAGATGGTGCCGGTGGTGAAGGGGAGGGCGTTCTTCTCTGTGATGAGGGCCAGCGCCTCGGTGTACTTTTCCTTGCGGCACAGCTCAATATACTCCGGAATGTCCTGCCGGATGGGGCAGCCGCCCTCGCAGGGAGCGGTGAAGCAGTCCATCAGAGGCACCTTTTCCAGCAGCTTCCGCCGGGGCAGGGGCTTGATGTCCTTCAGATGGTACTTATCCCGCCGGGCGGACAGGGCCAGTGCGTCGATACCCAGTACATCCACGCCGCCGAAGGGGGCGAAGTCCAGCTTGTCCAGAATTTCGCCGATTTGTGTGAAGCGCTGGTAGCCGCCGGGCTTCAGCTCCGTGGTGGCCATGGTGATGGGCCAGATGCCGCAGGTGAACAGCTTGTCGATGTTGAAGGCATCGGCGCCGCCGGCGTAGGACAGCCGCAGCTTGCCGTCAAATTCCCGGCTCAGCCGCGCGGCCATGGTGGTGGTCAGGGGGAACAGGCTCTTGCCTGCCATGTACATTTCCTCACTGGGCAGCTCTCCGGCCTTTACGTCCACGGGGAAGGTGTTGCTCAGCTTGAGACCAAATTCCAGACCCCGGTCCGTGGCCCGTTTTTCCAGACGGTGGAACATGGGGACGGCGTCCTTGTATTGCAGATCTTCCTTGAAGTGGTGGTCATCGAAGGCGATATAGTCATAGCCCATCTCGTCCAGAATGGAGCGGGCGGTCTCATAGCCCAGCAGAGTGGGGTTGCACTTGACGAAGGTGTGCAGCCCCTTTTCCTCAATGAGATAGGTGGCGATGCGTTCGATCTCCTCCGGCGGGCAGCCGTGGAGGGTGGAGAGGGTGACGGAGCGGGAGATCCGGGGGGAGATGGCGTCGATGGCGTCCTTCTCCGCCGGGAACAGCTCGTGGAGAACGGAGATGCACTCCTGAAAGATAGGTGTTTCGGCGGCGTTCATCATGCCGTTCAGGAAGGTGTCCACCTTCTCACCCTTGACGCCCTCCAGATCGTAGCCCACGGACATATTGAACACAAAGCCGTTGGGAACGCCCAGACCGTACAGCTTGGACATGATCTTGCAGGCGCACCACGCCTTTACGTATTCCTCAAAGGCCTGAGGGACGGTCAGTTCCGTGGACCACTCGCAGTTGTAGCACTCGTCCTCTGCCAGAATGCAGGGGCGGTTGATGCAGGCGGCCAGCTCGGCGCCGTCCATCTTCTGAACGGTTTTCAGTTCAAAGAACCGGGCGCCGCCGAAGTAGCCTGCCACGATGTTCTGGGCCAGCTGGGTGTTTGGGCCAGCGGCGGGGCCGAAGGGCGTTTCGATGGTCTCTCCGAAAATGGGCAGGGTCTTGCCGCTGGGATGGAAGGGGCGATGAACGCCGAACACGGAGCCTTCACGGTCATATTCAGCGGTGATCCAGGTCATCAGCTGCCGGAAGGAAATGGGGGTCATTAACTCAGACATATTCACACCTCATTATGATGATAACTTTTGTTTTAGTACGTTCTGTGGTTCAGATCGCCCCACAGCTTCTTGGAGGCCTCCAGAATGTGGGCGTTTTCCGCCTCCTCGTCGATGCCCACCAGCTGACGATCCAGCATGAGTGTCTTACCGGCGGCGATGGTGGTCTGGCACTGGCGGCCCGTCATGCCAAAGATCATGTGGCCGTCGATATTCTCATCGGAGAAGGGGGTGTAGGGCTTGTAGTCCATCACGATGATGTCCGCCGCGGCCCCGGCCTTCAATACGCCCAGCGTGTCGGGGAAGTACTTCTCGCCGATCTTGGCGTTGTTCTTGAAGAGCATATCCGTGACCTCGCACCAGCCGACGTTGGGCAGGCAGTTCTGGCTCCGCTGGGAGCAGAGGGCCACCTTGAGGGATTCCAGCATATCGTTGGTGTAGGCGTCGGTGCCCATGCCCAGCAGGATGCCCCGCTTGTAAAGCTGGATCACCGGGCAGATGCCGATGGCGTTGCCCATGTTGGATTCGGGATTGTTCACCACCATGGTGCCGGTCTCCTGAATGATCTCCATTTCGGCAGTGTTCACATGGATGCAGTGACCCAGAATGGTCTTGGGGCCGAGGATGCCGTGGTCCTGCAAACGCTGGACGGGGCGGCGGCCGTAGTTCTGCAGGCTGTCGTACACATCGTTCATGCCCTCGGAGACGTGGATATGGTAGCCCGTGCGGCCATTGTTGGCTGCGGCCATGCGGTCAAAGGTCTTGTCGGAAATGGTGAACAGCGCGTGGCCGCCAAACATGGCCGAGAGCATGGGCTCCTTGTTCTTTTCACATTCTGTGATGAAGTCGGCGTTTTCCTGGATGGCCTGCAAGCACTTTTCCTCGCCGTCCCGGTCGCTGACCTCGTAGCACAGGCAGGAGCGCAGGCCCAGACGCTTGCTCTCCTCCGCAATGGTGTGGAGGGTGCCGGGGATCTCACCGTAGCTGGCGTGGTGGTCGAAGATGGTGGTCACGCCCTGCTTGATAGAGTCGATGTAGAGGGCGGTGGCGCTGGCCCGGGTGCCGTCCATCATCAGATGGCGGTCGATGGCCCACCACGTTCCGTCCAGCACCTCATAGAAGTTGGTGGGATTGTTGCCCACGATGGAAAGGCCCCGTGCCAAAGCGGAGTAGATGTGGGTGTGGGCGTTGATGAGGGCGGGCATAATCACGCCGCCCTTGGCGTCGATGATCTCCGCCTGCGGGTATTTGGCTCTCAGAGCGGCTTCCTCGCCGATCTCCACGATCTTCGTGCCCTCGTAGGCCACCGCGCCGTGTTCGTAGTAGCCCTGACCCTCCGGGTCGCGGGTGATGAGCCGTCCGTTGGTAACAAGTGTCATAATACGTCCCCCCTTGAGAAAATATTGGAAATTTGAAAATGATTTGCGAAAAAGGATAAAAGAAAAAGGCGCTCCGGTCTCCCGAAACACCTGCCGCGCAAAGGAGACAGGTGTCAGCCCGTGCGCATGGCACTCCGTTGCAGCTGTCTTGCTTTGCAGTTATGTACTTGTAACCCTATTGTAAAGGACAGCGGGGAAAAATGCAAGAAAAATCTGCGGCCTGGAGACAGAAAGTTGGATAGAGCAAATAAAAAATGGAAAAAAGCGGGAGCCGATGGCTCCCGCTTTCGCTGTCGTGATCTTAAAAAGAACAGATTTACTTGGTGCCGAAGATCCGGTCGCCGGCATCGCCCAGACCGGGGACGATGTAGCCCTTCTCATTCAGGTGATCGTCCAGAGCGCCGGCATAGATATCCACGTCGGGGTGCTTCTCCTGCAGGAACTTGATGCCCTCGGGAGCGGCCACGAGGACCATGAGCTTGATGTGCTTGCAGCCCCGCTTCTTCATTTCGCCGATGGCCTCTGCGGCAGAACCGCCGGTAGCCAGCATGGGATCCACGATCAGCACGTCGCGCTCGGCAACGTCCTTGGGCATTTTGCAGAAATAGGGATGGGGCTCCAGAGTCTCCTCGTCCCGGTACATACCGATATGGCCCACACGGGCGGCGGGAACCATCCGCAGCACGCCGTCCACCAGACCCAGACCGGCCCGGAGAATGGGGACGACTACGAACTTGCGGCCGGCCAGAGTGGGGGCGTCCATCTCGCAGATGGGGGTCTCAATGTGCTTGGTGGTCATGGGCAGATCGCGGGTGGCCTCATAGGTGATGAGCATACCGATCTCGCTGACCAGTTCCCGGAAATCCTTGACGCTGGTGTTCTTGTCCCGCATGATGGTCAGCTTGTGGGCCACCAGGGGATGATCCATAATGACTACTTTACCCATAATTCTGTTCTCCTCTATATCAAAAAATTGAAGACGTTATTGAATCGGCGCCGGTTTCTTTTTCAGGGGGTCCGCCTGCGGCGGCCGGAGGTAGAAAGCCTCCAGCTCCTGAGCGGAGACCAGCTTGCCCTGAGCGGCTAACGCCTCTGCCTCCAGCGCCACGGACGTGGCGTTCTGCATGATGAGGTGGGGGGGAGCCATACGGCAGGGGATGCCTTGCTCCGTAAAGCGGGCGTATACCAGATGCGCGCCGTCACCCACTAAGGTGATGGGCTGGAGATCGTTTCGGATCTCCTCCGCCAGCTCGTCAAGAGAGACGGCCCGATCCGGGGTCAGCCGGGTGAGGACGCCGTTTTCCGCAGAGAAGTTGGCGTTATAGACCTGACTGCGGCGGGCGTCCATGGCGCAGACGATCAGCCCGTCGAAAAAGGCCGCGTTCCGGGCCATGGCAGCCAGCGTGGACACGCCCACGGCGGGCTTGTCCACGGAAAAGGCAAGGCCCTTGGCGGCGGAAACGCCGATGCGGATGCCTGTAAAGGAGCCGGGGCCGACAGCCACGGCAATGGCGTCCATATCGGACAGCTTCAAGTCCGTATTTTTCAGGATGTGCTCCACGATGGGCATCAAGGTGCGGCTGTGAGTCAGCCCGGTGTCCTGATACCCTGCGGCCAAAATGCGTCCGTTTTCGGATACGGCGGCGGATACCGCCTTGGCGGAGGTCTCCAGGGCTAAAATTTTCATGGAAGCTCCACTCCTTTTATGGTAATGCTGCGGCCGGTATCCCCCTCCCGGGCGATGCGGACCCAGACGGTGTCCTCCGGCAGAGCGTCCATCACGTTTTCGCTCCACTCCACGGCGCAGACGCCGCCGCGGGAGAGATAATCCTCCCAGCCGATGTCGAACAGGTCATCGGCGCTGTTCAGACGGTACATATCAAAGTGGAACAGAGGCAGCCGGCCGCCCTCGTACTCATTCACAATGGCAAAGGTGGGGCTGGTGACCCGGCCCTTGTAGCCAAGCCCCGCGGCAAGTCCCCGGGTGAAGGCAGTCTTGCCCATACCCAGATCCCCCAAATACGCCACCACCGCACCGGGGTTCAGCACGGCGGCCAGACGGGCGCCGATGGCTTCCGTCTCCGCTTCGTTATGACTGTGAAATTCCATGGACACCCTCCCTTGCTGCACGTAATCCATCACATTATAGCACGTCCGACAGAAAATGTAAAAACAAAATTCAACAAGTTTACAGGTCCCTTTTTGTGTGGTATACTATCAGCGTGTCGAAAAAGTTTTTTCGCCCCGCTGAGCAAGTTTCCAGAACTTTATAAAAGTTCTGAAAACTTAGAATTTTAATGGCACGAGACACCCTTCTTGGGTTTCCCGCGCACACCCTTCACCCGCAAGGGGTATGCAGCATCCGTAAAGCGGCACAGCCGCTAACGGCTGCCCTACCTTACCGTTGCGGAGGATTTACCACTTTATTGACAGTCTCACTATGTAAGCAATTTTTTTCCGTATGAAAGCAAGAGGCAGCTATGTTCAAGCGACTGAAAGAGACCATATTGGAGATCATCCAGCAGGCGGACCTGATTCTGCTGGGGCTTTGCTGCGCCGCGTCGGTGTTCGGCATCGCCATGATTTACAGCGCCACCCGGTACAACAACGATAACCGGAAGATCATCGTACAGACAGCGGCACTGCTCATCGGCATCGTGGTGTATTTCGGCATTTCCATGATCGATCTGGAAATGCTCATTAAGCGGTGGAAGTGGATCGCGGCGTTCGATGTGCTGTTTATCCTACTGCTGAAAACGCCCTTCGGCGTCAGCGACGATACCGGCAATACCGCATGGCTGAAATTCCCCTTTCTGCCGGTGAGCATCGGCCCGGCGGAGGTGGTGAAGATCACCTTCATCATCCTGCTGGCCTGGCAGCTCCAATGGCTCCGGGAGGAAAAACGGGATCTGAGGTCCTTTTCCGCCGCCTTCTATGTGGGCGGTCATACGCTGGGGATAGCGGGACTGTACTTTGTTATTTCCGGCGATATGGGAAATGCGCTGATGTTCCTGCTGATCTTCGTGGTGATGTCCTTCGTGGCGGGCTTTGCCCTGCGGTGGTTCGCACTGCTTTTCGGCGCGTCGGGGGCCGTCATCGGAGGCATCATAGCCTTTGATCTGGTACCGGATTCCAAAAAGTATATGCTCAACCGCTTTATCGTTCTGTTTGACCATAGCTACGATGTCCAGCATACAGGCTGGCAGCAGACCCGAAGCCTGCTGACCATCGGCGGCGGAGGCTTCTGGGGACAGGGGTATCTCCATGGAACACAGTCTCAGGCGGGGGTCGGCTCCGTTCCGGCCCGGCACACGGACCTGATTTTCGCCGTCATCGGTGAGGAACTGGGCTTCGTGGGAGCCACGCTGTCGATCTTGCTGCTGGTGGCCATCATCATCCGGGTACTGGTGGTGGGCTGGCGGGCTGCCCAGCCGTTCCACACCTACGTCTGCGTGGGGATCGCCTCCATGGTGATGTTTCAAATGATCATCAACATCGGCATGTGCCTGTTCATCATGCCGGTGATCGGCCTGACACTGCCGTTTTTCAGCTACGGCGGCTCGTCGGTGGTGACCCTGTTCGCCGCCATGGGCTTCGTCTCCGGCATCAAGAAGCGGACGGTGGTCCGCCGCCGTCCGGGACGGCCCTTAGGCTCCAACGCGGTATATTGACTGAAAACCGGGGCGCGCAGCGCTCCGGTTTTTTCCATCGGGCCCGTTCACATATTTTTCCGGCTCTTCGACAACACTACCTCTGTATCAATACGGTATATCCGAACTGACAGGAGGTTTTCATCATGAATATCCGCATGAAACGCGGCATGGCCTTGGTCCTGATGGCATCGCTGCTGCTGGCAGGCAGCGCGCAGGCGTTATTCGGCCTCGGAAAGAGCAAGCCGGAGGCAGTCTCTCCTGAAAACGGCCCCACGGCCCGGGACCTGGAGATCCGCACCTACCGGGGCATCCCCTATCTGGGGCAGTTGGAGGCTGCGGACCCTGACGGCGGGGAGCTGACCTTTGCCATCGTCACCCAGCCCAAGAAGGGGACCGTGACGGTGGAGGGCGCCAATTTCACCTACACGCCCAAGGAGAACGCTGCCGGAGGGGACAGCTTCACCTATTCCGCCGCCAACAGCGCCGGGGCCGTGTCCCTGCCCGCCACCGTGACCGTGACCATCGAAAAGACCCGCTCCGGCGTTACCTACGCGGACACCGGCGAGGCCACTGCCACCGCCGCGCAGGATTTAGCGGAGCGGGGCGTGTTCACCGGGGCGAAGATCGGAGATAAGTGGTATTTCGAGCCGGACCGGACCGTCAGCCGTGGAGAATTTCTGGCCATGGTGCTGGAGACCGCCGGCGCGGAGGTGACGGACGTCACCATGACCGGCTTCCGGGATGATGACGCCATCCCCACCTGGGCGAAAAGCTATGCCGCCGCCGGCGTGGCGGAGGGCATCCTGCGTGGAAAGCCCACGGAGAACGGGGCGGTATTCTCCTGCGAGGAGCCTATCTCCTTCAGCGAAGCCGCCACGGTGCTGAACCGGGTGCTGGATCTGGGGAACGTGGAGTTAGAGGTCTGGTTCGCGGATCGGGAGGCGGTACCCTCTTGGGCGGCGCAGGCTGTGGGGAACATGGAAGCACTGAATGTCCTCAGCGTGGGCAGTTTCGGAAGTGACCGCCTGGAAACGGCAGTGACCCGTGCCGATGCGGCCCGGATGCTCTCAGCGGCGGGAACCCTGCTGAGAGGGGAGAAGGATACCGGCCTGCTGGGTCTGCTGAAAAAGTCCTGACCCCGCAAGGGCGAACGCACCCACAAAATGACGCAAGCAGCCTGCCCATTCGGGCAGGCTGCTTGCGTCTGAACAGAACCGGGGGAAAAGTTCATATTGTATTCAGCGGGGGTTTGTGCTAAACTACTATAATTACAATAGACTAAAATAGTATCGTTATGTCCATCGCAAACTGCCATAAAAATAGAAAGGTTCTGATTTTCCATGAAAATCGTTGTTTTAGCCGGCGGCATCTCCACCGAGCGAACCGTCTCTCTGGTGTCCGGCACCGGCGTGTGCCAGGCGCTGCGCCGCAAGGGCCATCAGGCCATTCTGGTGGATATGTTTATGGGACTGGAAAATCCGCCCGCAGATCTGAACACGCTGTTTGACGCACCGGATGGCCTGTGCCCGGATGTGAAGATCGAGGTGCAGGCCCCGGATCTGGATGTGGTCCGCCGCAGCCGTCCGGATCAAAGCCCCAGCCGTATCGGCCCTCATGTGCTGGATATCTGCCGACTGGCGGACATCGTGTTCCTGGGCCTTCACGGGCAGGACGGCGAGGACGGCCGCATCCAGGCAACGCTGGACCTGCTGGGTGTCCCCTATACCGGCGCGGGCTACTTAGGCTCCGCCATCGCCATGGATAAGATCGCCGCCAAGGAGATGATGGATGCCAACGGCATCCCCAATCCCAAGTGGCAGAAGCTGACCTATACGGAGGAAGAGATCCCCCAACTGGCGGAGACGCTGCCCATGCCCTGTGTGGTGAAGGCTCCCACTGGCGGGTCTTCTCTGGGCGTCTATCTGCCCAAGGATCGGGCAGAGCTGGCGGATGCCCTGCGGCAGGTCCGCAGCTTCTGCCATGAGGTGCTGGTGGAGCAGCGGATCTACGGCCGGGAGCTGACGGACGCCGTGTTGGGTGAGCGGTATCTGCCCCCGGTGGAGACCTTCCCCAGCGTGGAGAACTTTGACTATGAGGCCAAGTATCAGGCCGGCGGCGCCAAGGAGATCTGCCCGGCGGAGCTGACGGAGGAACAGGCGAAGGCCGTGGGTGAGATGGCTTTGCGGGTCCATAAGGCTCTGGGGCTGGCCGTCTATTCCCGGACGGATATGATCATGGACGAAAACGGGCAACTCTGGTGTCTGGAGGCCAACTCTCTGCCGGGAATGACCCCCACCAGCTTCGTGCCCAAGGAGGCCGCCGCCGTGGGCATCAGCTATGATGACCTGTGCGAGGAGATCGTGCGGCAGTCCTTAAAAATCAAGAGGAGATAACTTATGCAGCCAATGACGGTAACAGAGATCGCATCTGCGGTCAAGGGGGTCTGGTGGAATCCCAGTGAACAGGTCCCGGTGGTGAGCGCCGTTTCCACGGACAGCCGGAGGATCGTTCCCGGCAGCCTGTTTCTGCCCTGGGTGGGGGAGAAGTTCGACGGACACCTGTTCATCGACGCGGCGCTGGACGCCGGCGCCGCTGGCTGCCTGTGCGCCAAGCTGCCCCAGAATATCCGGGAGGATAAGTTTTACATCAAGGTAGCGGATACCCGACTGGCTCTGCGGGATCTGGCCTCCGCCTACCGGGACCGGTTTGAGATCCCCTTTGTGCAGATCACCGGCAGCGTGGGCAAGACCACTACCAAAGAGATGATCGCCGCCGTGCTGGGGGCCAAGCTGAACGTCCTCAAGACGCCGGAAAATTTCAACAATGACATCGGCACGCCCCTGACGCTGCTGGGCCTTGCCCCGGAGCATGAGGCGGCGGTGATCGAGACCGGCATGAACCACTTCGGCGAGATCGAATATCTGGGAGCCATGGTGCGGCCGGACATTGCTGTGATCTCCAACATCGGCGATGCCCATATCGAATATCTGGGCAGCCGGGAGGGCATTTTAAAGGCCAAATGCGAGATTTTTGAACATCTGAAGGCAGACGGCGTGGCTATCCTCAACGGCGATGACGCACTGCTGGATACGGTGACGCTGCCCCAGCGGATCGTCCGCTGTGGCCAGAGTGAGCACTGCAAGACCCGGATCAGCGACATTGTGGATCACGGCGTGGACGGCATCACCTGCACGGTGACAACAGCCCGTGACACCTATGCCCTGACCATCCCGGCTCCCGGCGAGCACATGGCCTATTCCGCATCCATGGCGGTGGCCGTGGGGGAGGAGCTGGGCCTCAGCCGGGAGGAGATCGTCCGGGGCGTGGCAGCCTATGAGCCTACCGGCTCCCGAATGCGGGTCATCCGCCTGCCGGGGGGACGGGTGCTGCTGGATGATTGCTACAACGCCAACCCCCAGTCTGTGACCGCGGCACTGGAGGTCCTGGGCCGCACGGACTGTGAACGCCGGGTGGCGGTGCTGGGCGACATGGGCGAGCTGGGGGATCTGACGGATCAGGCCCACTTCAATGCCGGCGCTCTGGCGGCCATGCTGGGCATTGACTTTGTGATCGCCATTGGCTCCAAGGCTGCACGGATCGCAGACGGCGCCGCCATGAGCGGCGGAGACGTGGTGCATTTCGCCACGAAGGAGGAGGCGCTCCCCACGGTGCGGGAGCAGCTGCGGCCCAACACCAGTATGCTCATCAAGGCGTCACACTCCATGCGCTTTGAGCGGCTGACGGAGGACTTGCGGAAGTATTATGATTGAGATTCAGGTCAACAACCTTGTAAAATCCTTTGAGGTGGGCCACAATGTTCTGGATGGCGTCACCTTTCAGATCGATCAGGGGCAGCGGGTAGGTCTGCTGGGCAAAAACGGCGCCGGCAAGTCCACGCTGTTCAAAATATTGATAGGAGAACTGGACTGCGACGAGGGCACCGTCACCATTTCGCCGGGTCACCGCATGGGTCTGATCTCTCAGATCCCGGTGTACCCGGAGGGGTACACCGTGGACGATGTGTTGCGCTCTGCCTTCGGGAGACTCCACGCCCTGACCGCTGAAATGGAGGAGCTGGCAGGCCGCATGGCGGCGGGGGAGACGGACCCGGCCATTTTGAAGCGCTATGGCAGTCTTTCCGAGCGGTTTGAGGTGTTCGGCGGATACGATACGGATGTGGCCATCAGCAAGGTGGCCAACGGCCTGTCCATTTCCGACGATATGCGGGGCCGGCTGTTCGACCAGCTTTCCGGCGGAGAAAAGACCCGGGTGAACCTGGGCCGCCTGATTCTGGAGGATACGGACATTCTGCTGCTGGATGAGCCTACCAACCATTTGGACCTTCACGCTACGGAGTGGCTGGAGGCCTATATCCAGAAATTCCGGGGCACCGTGGTGGCCATCTCCCATGACCGCTACTTTTTGGACCGCTCCGTGAACCGGGTCATTGAGATCGAAAACGGTAAAGCGGAGTTTTACTCCGGCAATTACAGCTTCTACGCAGTGGAAAAAGAACGCCGTTATCAGGAGCGGATGAAGCAGTACGAAAAGGAGCAGGCCAAGATCGCCCAACTGGAAAAGTCTGCGGAGCAGCTGCGGATGTGGGCCTTCCAGGGCATGGACAAGACCTACCGCCGGGCCATCTCCATGGAGCGCCGCATTGAGCGGATGCGCACCACCGCCAAGCCCACCAAGGCCCGGAAGATGGACGCCCGCTTCACCGCCGCGGAGTTCCACGGGGACGAGGTGCTGGGAATCCGGAACCTGAGCAAGGCCTACGGCGAGAAGCCGCTTTTCGAGGGGATCTCCCTGAAGGTGGAGGGGGGCGAGCGCATCGCCCTCATCGGTGACAACGGCACCGGCAAATCTACCCTCATCAAGATGATCGCCGACGAGGTGTACCCGGACAGCGGGCGCATCCGGCTGGGGCCGCAGGTGAAGCTGGCCTATCTGCCCCAGATCATCCACTTTGACCACCCGGACTGGAATCTGGTGGAGAACATGATGGCGGCCAAGCGGGGCATCTCCGCCCAGTCCGCCCGGAACCGGCTGGCGGCTTATGACTTCCGGGGTGAGGACGTCCTCAAGCCGGTGTCCGTTCTTTCCGGCGGCGAGCAGAGCCGCCTGCGGCTGTGTATGCTGATGGACGACGAGATCAACTTCCTGATTCTGGACGAGCCTACCAACCATCTGGACATTGCTTCCAGAGAGTGGATCGAGGAAGCGGTGGAGGCCTATGACGGCACGCTGCTGTTCGTCAGCCATGACCGGTACTTCATCAACCGCTTCGCCACCCGGATCTGGGAGGTGGCCAATGGCACCATTACCGACTATCCCATGGGCTTTGCTCAGTATCGGCAGGTGAAGGCACAGGAGGAAGCGGAAAAAGCAGAAACAACAAAGCCTGTAAAGGAAAAAACGGTTACAGAAAAACCGGTTCGGGGCGACCGGGCGCAGCAGGCGGCACGGCGGCAGCTGACCATCTGCGAGCGGGAGATCGCCAAGGCGGAGGAGCGGGTCGGGGCGTTGGACGCCGAAATGGAGGCCAATGCCTGCGACTATGAAAAGCTCAACGCGCTGGTGGCGGACAAGGATGCCGCTCAGGCGGAACTGGACGCCCTGTACCTCCGCTGGGAGGAGCTCAGCGAAGCGGCGGGCGAGGCATAAGAAACAGAGGTGAAAGCATGCGGGATGTACTCTGCATTTACTATTCCCGAACGGGGAATACCAAACGGGTGATGGAGACCATCGCCAAAGAAATGGACGCGGAGCTGTTGGCCCTGACCGACGGCGTGGAGCGGAGCGGCCTGCGGGGCTGGCTCCGCAGCGGCATGGACGCCATGCGGAAGGACTGCCCTGACGTTCTGCCCTTTGAAACGGAACGAAAGCTGGAAAATTACCGGCTGGTCATTGTCGGCACCCCGGTGTGGGCCGGACGGTGCAGCAGCGTGATCCGCAGTTTCCTCAAAAACCACGGCGGAGAGATGAAGCGGGTGGCCTATGTGCTGACCCGGGGCAGCGAGCACAAGAGCGAGGATATTTACCGGCAGATGGATCAGTATACGGGAAAGCCCCATCAGGCGGCCACATCCCTGCGGGTGGGCCATGTGGGCCACACCTTCTGGCAGGAGGAATTTCTCCGGCAGATCCGGGAACTGCTGGCGGAGGAGGAATAGCGACACTCCTTTTCAAATTTCAACATTTGAGAAAGGAGTACAGTCATGCTGGATAAATTAAAGGATCTGGACCTCCGGTATGAGGATCTGGAATCCCAGTTGGGCGATCCCCGGGTGTATGGCGACGCGGAAAAGCTGCGTCAGGTAAACCGGGAATTGAAGGAACTGCTGCCGGTGGTGGAGACCTACCGGGCTTATCAGGCGGCGGACAGCCGCCGCCGGGAGGCGGAGGAGCTGCTCCATGACCCGGAAATGAAGGAAATGGCCCAGGCCGAACTGGCGGAAGCCAAGGAAGAACTGGAACAGCTGAAGGAAAAGCTGACGATCCTCCTGCTGCCAAGGGACCCTAATGACAGCCGAAACGTGATCCTGGAGATCCGGGGCGGCGTGGGCGGCGAGGAAAGCGCCCTGTTTGCCCATTCCCTTCTGCGGATGTATACCATGTACGCTGAGAGCCACGGCTGGAAGCTGGAGATCGCCAGCATCAACGAAACGGAGCTTGGCGGCGTGAAGGACTGCTCTGCCGTTATTGAAGGGGACGGGGCCTGGTCCCGGCTGAAGTTTGAATCCGGCGTCCACCGGGTCCAGCGGGTGCCGGAGACGGAGTCCGGCGGCCGTATCCACACCAGCGCCGCCACGGTGGCGGTGCTGCCGGAGATGGAGCCGGTGGATGTGGAACTGAACCCCGCCGATATTGAAATGCAGGTCTACCGGGCCAGCGGCGCCGGCGGACAGCACGTGAACAAGACCTCCTCCGCCGTGCGGCTGATCCATAAGCCCACAGGCATGATCGCCGAGTGTCAGGAGGAGCGCAGCCAGTTTCAGAACCGGGAGAAGGCCATGCGCCTGCTGGCCTCCAGATTGTACGAGGCGGAGCGGGAAAAGCGGGAGAGCGCCTATGACGCGGAGCGCCGCAGTCAGGTGGGCAGCGGGGACCGTTCCCAGCGGATCCGCACCTATAATTTCCCTCAGGGACGGGTGACAGACCACCGCATCGGCCTGACGCTTTATAAGATCGACGCCATCATGGACGGCGCGCTGGACGAGCTGATCGACGCGCTGGTGACGGCGGATCGGGCAGAGAAGCTGAAACAGGGACAGGAAGCAGAGTGAGCATATTTTGAGAGTAGACGCCCGGCGGCGTTGAATATAAGATAATTCGAGGCGAGAAATGATGCATACACGATATTTTGACCTGCGGGACACCAAGGGTCAGCAAAAGATCATCGAGGATCAGATCTCCGCAGCGGCAGACATCCTGCGGCAGGGGGGACTGGTGGGAATTCCCACGGAAACGGTCTACGGTTTGGGCGCCAACGCATTGGACGCAGAGGCTGTCAACAAGATCTTCGAGGCTAAGGGCCGTCCGCAGGACAACCCTCTCATCATCCATATTCCGGGACCCCAGTGGCTGCCCCGGTACTGTGAGGACGTGCCGCCGCTGGCGTATACGCTGGCCCGGAAATTCTGGCCCGGTCCTCTGACCATGATCCTGAAGCGGAAGCCCATCGTGCCGGACGCCACCACGGCAGGACTGGACACCGTGGGTGTCCGCTGCCCGGACCATCAGGTAACGCTGTCCATCATCCGGGAGGCAGGCGTCCCTGTGGCCGCGCCCAGCGCCAATACCTCCGGCCGTCCCAGCTGCACCACCGCGGCGGATGTGATGGAGGACATGGAGGGCAAGATCGACGCCGTGGTGGACGGCGGCCCCTGTCAGGTGGGCGTGGAGTCTACCATTTTGGATCTGACCTGCACGCCGCCCCGTCTGCTGAGACCCGGCGGACTGCCTTTGGAGGCATTGGAAGAGGTCGTCGGCCCTGTGGCGGTGGATAAGGCCGTAACAGAGCGGCTGAAGGACGGGGAGCAGCCCAAGGCTCCCGGTATGAAGTATCGCCATTATGCCCCCAAGGCTCCGGTGACTGTTGTCACCGGCCCGGCGGAAGCTTCTGCCCGGACCATTTTGCAGATGGTGAAGCCCGGTGACGGTGTCATCTGCTTTGATGAGTTCGCGGAGCTGTTCAAGGAACAGGAAGTGGAATGTCTGGGTCCCAGTCAGGATAAGCGGATCCAGGCCCAACGGGTGTTTGACGCTCTGCGGGCCTTTGACAGCAAGGACGCGGCCCAGATCTATGCCCAGTGCCCGGACAGTCAGGGCCTTGGCCTTGCCATCAGCAACCGTCTGAAGAAGGCGGCGGGCTTCAAGACCATCGCCGCGGGACAGAAGCGGGTGGTCATCGGCATCACCGGCGGTACCGGCTCCGGCAAGACCAGCGCACTGGAGGCCATCCGGGATCTGGGTGGTCAGGTCATCGACTGCGACGAGGTGTACCATGAGATGCTCCGGGACAGCGCAGAGCTGCGCCATGCCATCGAAGTGAAATTCCACGGCGTGTTTAATTCCGACGGTACGCTGAACCGCAAGAAGCTGGGTGAGCTGGTCTTTGAGAACAAGGAACGGATGGCGCAGCTCAATGAGGTCATTTACCGGTTCATTGTACCGGAGGTACAGCGCCGCTGTCAGGCCGGCGAACTGGTGGCGGTGGACGCCATCAACCTGATCGAAAGCGGCGCGGAGGCCCTGTGCGACCGGACCGTGGCCGTCACGGCCCCGGCGGAGCTGCGGGTGCGGCGGATCATGGCCCGGGACGGCATTGACGAGCGCTATGCCCGTATGCGGATCTCTGCCCAGAAATCCGACGAATTCTACCGCGGTAAGTGCGACTATGAGCTCAGCAACACCGCTGAGACGCCGGAGGATTTCCGGGAGATCGCCAGAGATTTCTTCCGCCGCCTCATCGGAGAGCTCCGGGAGGAAAAGAATGAAGCCAGCCGGTAAACGGCGGGGCAGGAACCGCTAACGGCTGCCCTACCTTACCGTCGCGGAGAATTTACCACTTTATCGACAGTCTCGAAGGAGGATACTATGTCTGATAGCAACAAAGCATTGAAGGAAAAGCTGCTGAGCAGCCGTAAAAACGGCTTTGACCGTGTGGACGCGGCGGAGCTGGAGCAGATGGAAGCCTACTGCAAAGAATATATGGCGTTTCTGGATGCAGGCAAGACCGAGCGTCTCTGCGCGGCGGAGACAGTCCGCCTCGCAGAGCAGGCCGGATACAAGCCCTTGGTCCGGGGACAGGCCTTGAAGGCCGGAGACAAGGTGTATGTCTGCAATCGCGGGAAGAGCGTGCTGCTGGCCCATATCGGCAGTAAGCCCATGAGCGAGGGGGCCCAGATCGCCGCCGCCCACATCGACTCTCCCCGGCTGGATCTGAAGCCTAACCCTCTGTATGAGGACAATGAACTGGCCTATTTCAAGACCCACTACTACGGCGGCATCCGCAAATATCAGTGGGTGACCATCCCGATGGAGCTTCACGGCGTGGTGGCGCTGACGGATGGCACCACGGTCACAGTGAACATCGGCGGCGATGAAGGCGATCCCAAGCTGGTCATCACGGACCTGCTGCCCCATCTGGGTCAGGAGCAGAGCAAGAAGCCGCTGGCCGAGGGCATCGTGGGCGAGCAGCTGAATCTGCTGCTGGGCAGCAAGCCCATCGGAGACGATGAAGGCTCCGACCGGGTGAAGCTGGCTGTGATGCAGCTTTTGAACGAGAAGTACGGCATCACGGAGGATGATTTCACCTCCGCTGAACTGGAAGCGGTGCCGGCTGTGAAGGCCACGGAGATCGGCCTGGACCGCTCCATGATCGGCTCCTACGGCCATGACGACCGCGTCTGCGGCTACGCCGCCTTGAAGGCATTGCTGGATCTGGACAAGACGCCTGCCAAAACCGCCGTCTGCGTGCTGGCGGACAAGGAGGAGATCGGCTCCGACGGTGTGACCGGTATGCAGTCCGCTGCCTTTGACACCTTTATGGAGGATCTGTGCGAGGCTCAGGGCGCGGCCTTGCGGGTGTGTCTGGAGAACTCCTTCTGCCTCAGCGCCGACGTGACGGCGGCCTACGATCCCAACTTCGGTGAGGTGTTTGAAAAGAAGAACGCCGCCTATCTGAACTACGGCATCGGCCTGTGCAAGTACACCGGCGCCCGTGGCAAGTCCGGCGCCAGCGATGCCAGCGCCGAGACGGTGGGCTATGTCCGGGGTATCTTTGACCGGGCCAAGGTCATCTGGCAGATCGCGGAGCTGGGCAAGGTGGACGCCGGCGGCGGAGGCACCGTGGCCATGTATATGGCCAACCGCAACATCACGACGCTGGACGCCGGTGTGCCGGTGCTGGCCATGCACGCCCCCTTTGAGGTGGTCTCCAAGCTGGACTGCTATGAGACATATAAAGGTATGAAAGCCGTTTACGAAGCGGAGTAAGAACTGCTTCGAGAGAGTCTGACGGCGAGAAAATATGGAAAAGGCAGGAGGGAAAACCGCTCCTGTCTTTTCATATATGACCTTTTTCAACAATTTGACCGTAAACGGCGGACAATTTAACGAAATTTTTCCAAATCCCACAAGGGTATCTTTGCCGTTTTCGGTTGCAAGCTGTTGGGAAAGCTGATAGAATAGAACTATTCAAAGACAAATGACCGTATGAGGTGGACGATATGGCGAGAAAAATCAAGTATTATCTGGTGGCGGCGGAGGCCCTGCCGGAGATCTTTATCCGGGTGGCGGAAGCCAAGCGGATGATGCAGACCGGCGAGGCGGACACGGTGGGCGCAGCCACAAAAATGGCCGGCATCAGCCGCAGCGCCTTCTATAAGTACAAGGACGCGGTGCAGCCCTTCAACGATATGAAGTCGGAGCATATCATTACGTTTTACACCCTGCTGAAGGATGTGTCCGGCACGCTTTCCAGCGTTCTGGGCGTGTTTGCCGCCTCCGGCGCTAACATCCTGACCATCAACCAGAGCATTCCCACAAACGGCTGCGCGGCCGTGACCATTTCCGCTGAGACCTCCGCTATGGAGAAGTCTCTGGAACAGCTGATCACCGACATTTCCGCATTGGATAACGTTATCAAATTCGAGATCCTGGCCGGATAAGGGAGGAGCAACGATGATCAAGATCGCAATTCTGGGATTGGGTACAGTGGGGACCGGTGTTGTGAAGGTAGTAGAGGCCAACACAGTTCCCATCCAGCACAAGCTGGGCCAGCCGCTGTCCGTGAAAACGGCGCTGGTCCGGAAGCTGCGGGCCGACCCGTATCAGCACTTGATGACCGAGAATTTCCGGGAGATCGAACATGACGGCGAGATCCGGGTGGTGGTGGAGACCATCGGCGGCGTGGAGGCCGCCTATGAGTACACCCGCCGGTGCCTCATGGCGGGCAAGCACGTGGTCACAGCCAACAAGCAGCTTGTGGCGGAGCATGGCTGTGAGCTGTTAGAACTGGCCCGGAAGAACCATGTGAATTACTTGTTCGAGGCCAGCGTGGGCGGCGGCATCCCTGTGCTGCACCCCCTGACCCAGTGCATGGCGGCCAACCGCGTGGATGAGATCTACGGCATCCTGAACGGCACCACTAACTTTATCCTCACAAAGATGGTGAAGGAGGGCGCGTCATTTGCCGAGGTTTTGAAGCTGGCGCAGGAGAAGGGCTACGCGGAGGCGGACCCCACGGCGGACGTGGAGGGCATCGACGCCGGCCGCAAAATTTGTATTTTAGCGGATCTGGCCTTTGGACATCAGGTGGACCCGGCGCAGGTGCCCATGGAGGGCATTACCGGCATTGATCTGAAGGATGTGGAGATCGCCGGACGCCACGGCTACCGCATCAAGCTGCTGGGCCGCTGCCTGCGGCTGGAGGGCGGCCGCCGCACTGCGTATGTGGCGCCCCACCTGATCTCAGAAGAGAACCCCATGTCCGATGTGAACGATGTGTTCAACGCGGTGGTGGTCCGGGGCAACGCCACCGGCGAGGTCATGTTCTACGGCAAGGGTGCGGGCGAGCTGCCCACCGCCTCTGCCTGTGTAGCGGATGTGATCGAGTGTCTGCAGGAGGAGCGCCACCGGCCGGAGATCGGCTGGAGCGCCGATACCGGCGGCTTTGCCTCTCCGCTGACGCTGAAGAACCGCTGGTACTTCCGGGTGGGAACGGATACCCTTTCGGAGGCCTTACATAGCGCAAAGGTGCTGGAACAGGGCACGGAGACCGCCTTTATCACGCCGTCCATCACCGGCACGGATGCGGAGCGGCTGGCGGCTTACCTGCCCACGCTGGCAAAGATGCGGGTGCTGGATTGATTCCCCAATCCCGGCTTCCCGCGTATGATGGAGTGGACCCTGCTGCCGGTCGGTAAGATTTCAATGGACCGGCGGCAATCTGAAGCAAAGAGGGAACAACCATGAGCTTGATCGTACAGAAATTCGGCGGCAGCAGTGTGCGGGACGCACAGCGGATCCGCAACGTTGCCGGTATCATTGCGGAAACTTATTTGGAGGGCAACGATGTACTGGTGGTGCTTTCCGCACAGGGAGACACCACGGATGACCTCATTGCCAAGGCGGAGGAGATCAATTCCCATCCCTCCAAGCGGGAAATGGATATGTTGCTGTCCACAGGCGAGCAGATCTCCGTAGCCTTGTGTGCCATGGCGCTGGAATCCATGGGCCTGCCCTGCGTGTCCCTGACCGCCTGGCAGGTGGGGATCCAGACCACCGCCGTCCACGGGGACGCCCGGATCAAGCGGATCGATTCTGAGCGGGTCCAGGCGGAGCTGGATCAGCACAGGATCGTACTGATCACGGGCTTTCAGGGAATGGATCGGGCCGGGGATGTTACGACCTTGGGCCGGGGCGGCAGCGACACCAGTGCTGTGGCGCTGGCGGCGGCGTTCCGGGCCAAACTGTGCCAGATCTACACGGATGTGGACGGTGTTTACACTGCGGACCCCCGGATCGTGCCAAATGCCAGGCATCTGGATGAGATCACCTATGATGAAATGCTGGAGCTGGCGTCTCAGGGGGCCGGCGTGCTCCACAACCGCAGCGTGGAGCTGGCGAAGAAGTTCCGGGTGGATCTGGAAGTGCTCTCCAGTCTGGAGAGAAAGCCCGGAACCAAAGTGAAGGAGGTCACAAAAGTGGAAAAGACGACCATCGCCGGTGTGGCGAAGGATACCAGCATCGCACGGATCGCACTGATCGGGCTGCGGCACAATCCCGGCGTCGCGTTTCAGGTGTTTGACCTGCTGAGCAAGCATAACATCAATGTGGACCTCATTTTGCAGTCCATTGGCCGGGAGGACAGCAAGGATATTTCCTTTACTGTTCACGAAAAGGATCTGGAGGACGCTCGGGCGATCCTGACGGAAAATCAGGAGGTTCTGTGCTTTGACCATATCGAGGTGGACGGCAACATCGGCAAGGTCTCCATCGTGGGTGCGGGCCTGATGACCAACTGCGGCATGGCCGCCCGGATGTTTGAGGCGCTGTATGAGGCGGGCATCAACATCCAGATGATCAACACCTCTGAGATCCGGGTCTCCGTCCTGCTGGACGAGGGGGACGTGGACCGGGCAGTCCGGGCCATCCACGCCAAATTCTTTGACGAAATCTGAGTGATATAGCGGAACACGGGGAAGCCGGTATGGGTTCCCCGTGTCCCTTTGACTGTTTGGAAATCATTAAATAAGCCGTATCAAGCGGCGGAATGGAGATAGGTATGAACGCAATTGTAACCGTGATCGGAAAGGACAAGGTGGGCATCATCGCCGCCGTGTGCATCAAGCTGGCGGAGATGAACGTCAATGTGCTGGACATTTCCCAGACCATTCTGGACGGCAAGTTCACCATGGTCATGGCGGTAGATGCCGCCAATGCCAACGTGGGCTTTGAGGAACTGGCTGCCCAGCTCCGGGAGCTGGGGGAGGGGATGGAGCTGTCCATCCGCATCCAGCGGGAAGAGATTTTCGACGCCATGCACAGAATATAAGGAGAGAGAACGATGCTGAATCAAAAAGAAATCCTCTCTACCATCGCCATGATCGACCAGCAGCACTTGGACATCCGCACCATCACCATGGGTATTTCCCTCCTGAGCTGCTGCGATCCCGATGCGAAGAAGGCCTGCGACAAGATCTACGAGAAAATCACCCGGTACGCGGAAAAGCTGGTCAAGACCGGCGAGGACATCCAGCATGAATTCGGGATCCCCATTGTGAATAAGCGGATCTCCGTGACCCCCATGGCTCTGGTGGCCGGAGCCAGCGAGACGGAGGACTATGTGCCCTTCGCAATGGCGCTGGACCGGGCGGCAAAGACCTGCGGCGTCAACTTTATCGGCGGTTATTCCGCACTGGTGCAGAAGGGAATGACCCTTGCCGACGAAAAGCTGATCCGCTCCATTCCGGAGGCGCTGGATCGGACGGAGCTGGTGTGCTCCAGCATCAACGTGGGCTCCACCCGTGCCGGCATCAATATGGATGCCGTGAAGCTCATGGGCCGCGTTATCAAGGATACCGCCGCCCGGACGGCAGACCGGGACGGCCTTGGCTGCGCTAAGCTGGTGGTGTTCTGCAACGCCGTGGAGGACAACCCCTTCATGGCCGGCGCCTTCCACGGCGTGGGCGAGGCAGAACGGGTCATCAACGTGGGCGTTTCCGGTCCGGGCGTGGTGTACCATGCCTTGCAGTCCGTGAAGGGCCAGCCCCTTGACGTGGTAGCGGAAACCGTGAAAAAGACGGCGTTTCAGGTGACCCGCATGGGCCAGCTGGTGGCTAAGGAGGCCAGCAGCCGTCTGGATACCCCCTTCGGCATCGTGGACCTGAGTCTGGCTCCTACCCCGGCTATTGGCGACTCCGTGGCCCGTATTTTGGAGGAAATGGGCCTTGAGGTCTGCGGCACCCACGGCACCACCGCTGCACTGGCCCTGCTGAACGACGCTGTGAAGAAGGGCGGCGTCATGGCGTCTTCCTCCGTGGGCGGACTGTCCGGTGCCTTTATCCCCGTCAGCGAGGACGAGGGTATGATCGCCGCCGCCAAGGCGGGGACCTTGTGCGTGGATAAGCTGGAGGCCATGACCTGCGTTTGCTCCGTGGGTCTGGATATGATCGCCGTGCCCGGCGACACCCCGGCGGAGACCATCTCCGCCATCATCGCGGACGAGGCGGCCATCGGCATGGTGAACAACAAGACCACCGCCGTCCGCCTGCTGCCCACCCCCGGCAAGAACGTGGGCGACACGGTGGAAATGGGCGGCCTGCTGGGCAGTGCTCCGGTGATGCCGGTGCACAAGGAGTCCAGCGCCGACTTCATCCAGCGGGGCGGCCGCATCCCGGCCCCGCTCCACAGCCTGCGGAACTGATTTGAATAGTTGAACAGCAAACCCCCGCCGTAGTCATACGGCGGGGGTTTTTGGCAAAAATCAGCGGTTTGCGGAACAAAAACGCTCTGGAAATGGGAATTGAAACCGGTCAGCTTTCCTTTTTGAAACACCGTATCAGTCCCGCAATGGCGAAAGCCAGTCCCACAAGGCTGATAAGATCGGAGGGGAGACTGCCGAGGATGGGGAGCCAGGGTGAGAGCGGCGCATACAGCATCAGCATACCGGCAAACAGGATCAGCGCGATCCCCTGCAACTGATTTTTCATCTAAAAACTCCTTTCTGCTACAAAACGGGGCGGGCTTATGCCTGCTCCGCAAATTTTTTCTTGTCCCGGTCGATCTGCTTCTGGTAGCGGTCCTGTTCGGAAAAGACACAGCCGCAGTACTTCTGCATATAAAAGCCAAGCTCTCTGGCCCGCTGATTCCCTGCCCGGAAATTGGGCCGGAAATCCCGGTAGAGAAATTCCACGCCGTACTGCCGGGCGTATTTCTCCGCCGCGGCCTTGATGCCGTCGTGATCCTGATAGAGACTGGCCAGCAGGGTGGAGGTAAAGGTCTCGTAGCCGTGCTCCGCCGCGTACCGGGCCGTTTCCTCCAGCCGGTGCTGATAACAGTAGGTGCAGCGGTGGTCAATATCGCTTGCAACGTGCTCTACAAACGTTCTAAGACCGTAGTCCTCATCTACAATGACCTGCATTTCAATGGTGGGGGCGTAGGCCAGCAGACAGTCCCGCCGGGCTTCATATTCTTTCCATGGATGAATGTTCGGGTTGTACCAAAAGGCTACCGGTTCGATCCCTTCGGCCCGGAGCGGATCGATACAGCTGAGGGAGCAGGGGGCGCAGCAGGTGTGCATCAAAATAGATGTCATAGCAGGAACTTCCCTTCTGAAAAAGCATGTTTTCTATAGTATAACATAGGCTGTCAAATGAAGAAAGTCTAAGGGAGTAACCGATTTCTTAACGGAATATTCACGAAAATTCCATGTTTTTTACATTGAGAATTACGGCGGAGAAACGTAAAATATTGGTAATAAGCTAAAGTGGGGCTGAAGGGCCCCTAAAGGAGGAACTCCCCTTGCGGGTCGGACTTGATGTAGGCTCCACCACCATCAAATGCGTGGTGTTGGATGACCGGAACAACTTGATATACCATACATACGAGCGGCATTACAGCCATATTGTAGAGAAATCCGCAGAGCTTCTACGGCGGGTAGCGGAGCGTTGCGGCTGGGAGGCGGTGTTTGCCATCTCCGGCTCTGCCGGCATGGGCATGGCGGAGAGCGTAAAGGCTCCCTTTGTGCAGGAGGTGTTCGCTACCCGGGTGGCGGCCAACCGTCTGGCACCGGGGACGGACGTTATCATCGAACTGGGCGGCGAGGATGCCAAGATCCTCTTTCTGACCAACGGTATGGAGGTCCGGATGAACGGCTCCTGCGCCGGCGGCACCGGGGCCTTCATCGACCAGATGGCCACGCTGCTGAAAATGGGAGCCGATGAAATGGACCAGGCCGCCCAGACGGCAGAAAAGACCTATACCATCGCCGCCCGCTGCGGCGTGTTTGCCAAGAGCGACATCCAGCCCCTCATCAACCAGGGGGCCAAGTCCGCCGACATCGCCAAGAGCATCTATCAGGCGGTGGTGAATCAGACCATCGCGGGTCTGGCGCAGGGACGGCCTATCAAGGGTCACGTTCTGTATCTGGGCGGGCCGCTGACCTTTTCCCAATGCCTGCGGCAGAGCTTCGACGAGACCTTGGGCGTCACCGGAACTTGTCCGGAGAATAGCTTGCTGTTTGTGGCTCTGGGCGCGGCGTTTTACGCCGAGGAATCGTGGGACCTGCTGAAAACGGCGGAGCTGTTGGAGCAGCGCGGCATGTCGGAGACCTACCGCTCCCAGCCGCCCCTCTTTGAAAATCAGGCGGAATATGACGCGTTCAAAGCCCGTCACGCCAAGGCGGCGGTGCCCCAGGCGGACTTCCCGACGGACTACGCCAAGCCCGTCCACATCGGCATCGATTCAGGCTCCACCACGGTGAAGGTGGCGGTCATCGACGAGAACGCGGAGCTGCTGTTCACCGACTACCGGCCCAATCAGGGGGACCCCATTGCCCTGCTGAAAACCGTGCTGCTGGGGTTATATGAGAGCCATCCCAAGCTGAACGTGGCATCCGTCACCACCACCGGCTACGGCGAGGATTTGGCCAAGGCCGCCTTCCACGCGGATTTCGGCGTGGTGGAGACCGTGGCCCACTTTACCGCCGCCAAGCATTTTATGCCGGATGTGGACTTCATCATCGACATCGGCGGTCAGGACATGAAGTGCTTCAAGATCGAAAACGGCGCCATCAGCGACATTTTCCTCAACGAAGCCTGTTCCTCCGGCTGCGGCAGCTTTTTGCAGACTTTCGCTCAGGCGTTGGGCTACGATGTGAAGGACTTCACGAAGCTGGGCCTGTTTGCGGACCGGCCCGTGGATCTGGGCAGCCGGTGTACGGTGTTTATGAATTCCAGTGTGAAGCAGGCCCAGAAGGACGGCGCCTCTGTGGAAAACATCTCCGCGGGACTGTCTATTTCCGTGGTGAAAAACGCTATCTACAAGGTGATCCGGGCCTCCTCACCGGAGGAGCTGGGCCGTCATGTGGTGGTTCAGGGAGGCACGTTTTATAACGAGGCCGTTCTCCGGGCCTTCGAGAAGGAAATGGGCCTTGAGGTGATCCGCCCCAACATCGCGGGCCTCATGGGAGCCTACGGCGCGGCCCTGTACGGCATGAAAAAGGCTGTCAAGGGAAACCACAGTACACTCCTGACAGAGCCGGAGATGCGGGCGTTCCATCGGGAAACAGAGAGCCGCAGCTGCGGCCAGTGCGGAAACAATTGCCAGCTTACCGTCAACACCTTCTCCGATGGCGGGCGGCTCATCAGCGGCAACCGCTGCGAGCGGCCCATCACCGGCAAAAAGGACGATGATCACTGGAATCTGTATGAATATAAGCGGCAGCTGCTTTTAGGCTACAAGCCGGGGGAGAACCGGCGGGGGCGGATCGGGTTGCCCCTGTGTCTGAACTTCTGGGAATTGTATCCCTTCTGGCACACGTTTTTCACAAAACTTGGCTTTCAGGTGGTCCACAGCCCCATGTCCAGCCGGAAGCTGTATCTGGAGGGGCAGGGGAGCATCCCCAGCGACACCGCCTGCTTCCCGGCGAAGCTGGCTCACGGCCACATTGAATTTCTGGCCAAGCTGGGCGTGGACGCCATTTTCTACCCCTGCATGACCTATAATATTGACGAGGGCCTGGGCCAGAATCACTATAACTGCCCGGTGGTGGCCTATTACCCGGAGGTGCTGGCAGGCAACTGCGACTGCCTGAAAAACACCAAGTTCATTTACGACTACGTGGGTATCCACCGGCCCCACGACTTTGAGAAGAAGATCACCGCCGTGATGGAGCGGGAGTTCGGCCCCATCCCCCATGGGGAGATCAAGGCGGCGGTGGAGGCGGCCTACGGAGAATATGAGCGTCACATGAAGCAGATCCGGGAGAAGGGTGCGGAGATCATGGCCGCCGCCCGGAAGGAGGGGCGCCGGATCATCGTTCTGGCAGGCCGCCCCTACCATGTGGACCCGGAGGTCAATCACGGCATCGATACCCTCATCACCCAATTCGGCGCGGCAGTCATCACGGAGGATTCCGTTTCTCAGCTGGCAGATCCGTTCAAGACCACGGTGCTGAACCAGTGGACGTATCACGCCCGGCTCTACGCGGCGGCGAAGTACTGCTGCTCCCAGCCGGATATGGATCTGGTGCAGCTTGTGAGCTTTGGCTGCGGCGTGGACGCCATCACCACCGACGAGACCCGGGAAATTCTGCGGGAGGGCGGCAAGCTGTATACCCAGCTGAAAATTGATGAGATCACCAATCTGGGCGCGGTACGCATCCGTTTGCGGAGCCTGTTTGCGGCGTTGGAGGAACAGGAGGAGACCTGATATGGAACAGACCTATCCCCGGTTTACACCGGACATGAAAAAGACCCATAAAATTCTCATTCCCAATATGGCACCGGTGCAGTTCCGCATTCTGGCAGCCAGCATGGAGAACCATGGCTATCAGGTGGAACTGCTGGGCAACTGCGGCGAGCGGGTGGCGGAGCTGGGACTGAAATACGTCCATAATGACACCTGCTATCCGGCGCTGCTGGTCATCGGCCAGTTTTTGGACGCACTGGATTCCGGCAAGTATGATCTGGACCACACTGCCCTTATCATCACCCAGACCGGCGGCGGCTGCCGGGCGTCCAACTATATTTTCCTGTTGCGGAAGGCTCTGGAAAAGGCGGGCTACGGCAATATCCCCGTGCTGAGCCTGAACTTCTCCGGTCTGGAAAAGGACAGCAGTATGCCCATGGATCTGAAATTCATGCGGCAGGCTCTGGCTGCCATCTACTACGGTGACCTGCTGATGACCCTCCGGGCCCAGACCCAGCCCTATGAGCTGGAAGCTGGGGCTGCGGAGCGGCTGCAAAACAAGTGGCTGGACATTCTCTGCGATGAAGTCCGCCACGATAAGGGCTATTCCGGCCGGGAGATGAAGGCTGTCATGCCGAAGATCGCGGCGGAGTTTGCCGCCATCCCGGTGCGGCGGGTGCCCAAGGTCAAGGTGGGCGTAGTGGGGGAGATCTACGTCAAATATTCCCCCTTAGGCAATAACGAACTGGAAAAGTTCCTGGCCTCTCAGGACTGCGAAGTGAACCTGCCGGGGCTGATGGGCTTCGTGCAGTATTGCGCCTACAACATGGCGGAGACCGTGCGGCTCTACGGTGGCTCTCTGGTGGAGAAAACCGCCGCGGAGGCGGCGCTGGCCCTCATCGCGGGCATGGAGAAGGTCATCATCAAGACCCTCAAGGACGCGGGCTACCATGCCCCCATGCCCTTTAGCGAGCTGATCAAGCTGCCGGAGCAGAGCCACACCATCGGCATGGGCTGCAAGATGGGCGAGGGATGGCTGCTGACGGCGGAAATGCTGGAGCTGGTGCGCTCCGGGTATGAGAACATCGTCTGCGCCCAGCCCTTCGGCTGCCTGCCCAACCACATCTGCGGCAAGGGCATGGTGAATAAGATCCGGGAGCTGTACCCGGAGGCCAACATCACCCCTATCGACTACGATCCCAGCGCCACGCGGGTCAATCAGGAGAATCGGATCAAGCTGATGCTGGCGGTGGCAAGAGAACGCCTGTCGGAGCGGCGGGAGCCGCCTGCCGACTTGCCGAAGGTCCGGACGTCTGTATCTGCCAAGCTTACCAAACCCAAGTCCCTGTGCGCAAATATCTGATTTTGAAGAGAGTCGCTTCGGCGGCTCTCTTTTTTGCTGCTTACAGGGGACCAGACAGACAAAATTGATGGAATTTGGTTGACCGGGCAAGATAAAAAAGGTATAATAAAATGATTTATTATGAGAAAGTATGTCCCTCGGTGCTTTGCGGGACATGGAGGAGGAACCATCTATGTGGATCGCGGATCAATGGCAGGATTATGAGCTGCTGGACTGCGGCGGCGGTGAAAAGCTGGAACGCTGGGACAAGCAGTATCTGGTGCGTCCTGACCCACAGGCCATCTGGGAAACGCCCCGGCGTCTGCCGGAGTGGAAACGGGCCAACGCACGGTATCTCCGCAGTCAGACCGGCGGCGGACACTGGGAGAAAAAGGCTCTGCCGGAAAGCTGGCAGGTGCATTATAAGGATCTGACCTTCCAGATCAAGCCCATGAACTTCAAGCATACGGGCCTGTTCCCGGAGCAGGCGGTGAACTGGGATTTTGTCATGGACAAGATCCGCAAGGCCGACCGTCCTATTCGGGTGTTGAACCTGTTCGCCTATACCGGCGGCGCTACGGTGGCCTGTGCCAAGGCCGGCGCTGCCGTCTGCCATGTGGATGCGGCCAAGGGCATGGTGGCCTGGGCCAAGGACAACGCCCGGCTCTCCGGTCTCTCCGACGCGCCCATCCGTTGGATCGTGGATGACTGCGCCAAGTTCGTGGAGCGGGAGATCCGCCGGGGCAAGACCTATGACGCGATCATCATGGACCCGCCCAGCTACGGCCGGGGTCCCGGCGGCGAGGTCTGGAAGCTGGAGGAGAGCCTGTACCCCTTTGTGAAGCTCTGCGCCGGGGTTCTGTCGGACAAGCCGTTGTTCGTGCTCATCAACTCCTACACCACAGGTCTGGCCCCCAGTGTGCTGGGGTATCTGCTGCATTTGCTGGTGGCGGAGAAGTACGGCGGCACCGTCAGTTGGGACGAGCTGGGTCTGCCGGTGACGGCTACCGGCATGGCGCTGCCCTGCGGCGCCACCGGACGATGGTTTTCTGAGTAATAAACAGATAAACAAGGAGCGGCTATGTTAAAAACGAAGAATAAGCATCTGCGGTATGTGATCACATTTTTTGCGGTCTTGTGTTCTTCGCTGCTGCAGACGTTTGTGATCGAAAGCTTTGTCCATTCCGCCGGACTGCTTTCCGGCGGCTTTACGGGCGTTGCCATTTTGATCGACCGGGCGGCATCGCTTTACGGCGGGTCCATCTCCACTTCTCTCGCACTGGTGGCGCTGAATCTGCCGGTGGCGGTCCTCTGCTACCGCAGCATCAGCCCGAGATTCACGCTTTTTTCCCTTCTGCAAGTAGGCATGACCAGCTTATTCCTGAAATACTTCTCTCTGCCGCCGATTTTTGACGATATTCTGCTCAGCGCGGTGTTCGGCGGCTTCCTTATGGGCATCAGCATCGTGCTGGCCCTGAAGGGAAACGCCTCCACCGGCGGCACGGACTTTATCGCGCTGTATGTCTCCAATAAGACCGGAAAATCCATCTGGTCCTATGTTTTCGTGTTTAACGCCTGTATTTTGTGCATCTTTGGCTATCTGTTCGGCTGGCTGTACGCAGGCTACTCCATCCTGTTTCAGTTTATCTCCACAAAGACAGTGGAAACCTTCCACCACCGCTACGAGCGGCTGACGCTTCAGATCACCACCCAAAAGGCAGAGGAGATCATGGCGGCCTATGTGAGCGGGTGCCGGCACGGGATGTCCTGCGTGAAGGCGGTGGGCGGATACAGCCACAAGGATATGAGCGTCCTGCACACCGTGATCTCCAGCTATGAGGAGAGTGACATCGTGCACCTGATCTTGCAGGTGGACCCCCATGCGATCATCAACGTGCTCCGCACGGAAAACTTCTACGGCGGCTTTTACCGGGCCCCGTTGGATTGAATATCAAGTTAAATGAGGGAACCGATCCATGGATATGATCGAAACAAAGGCTCTGGAATTCGCCTATCCGGCGGAGGAAGGGGAGAAGCCGGTCCTGGCCCTGCGGGGCGTGGACACGGCCATTGAAAAGGGCAGCTTTGTGGTGGTGCTGGGGCATAACGGCTCCGGCAAATCCACCTTTGCCAAAAGCCTGAACGCCATTTTGCTGCCCTGCGGCGGCAAGGTGTATGTGGAGGGCATGGATACGCAGGACGAGGCGTGTCTGCTGGAGATCCGCCGCCGGGTGGGCATGGTGTTCCAGAATCCGGACAACCAGATCGTCGCCAACGTGGTGGAGGAGGATGTGGCCTTTGCCCCGGAGAATTTAGGCGTGGCCTCAGAGGAGATCCGCCGCCGGGTGGATGACGCCCTGGCCGCCGTGGATATGACCGCCTTTATGACCCATGCGCCCCATCTGCTGTCCGGCGGCCAGAAGCAGCGGGTCGCCATCGCCGGCGTCATCGCCATGGAGCCGGAGTGCATCGTACTGGACGAGGCCACCGCCATGCTGGACCCCATCGGGCGGCAGGAGGTGCTTTCCGCCGTTCATAAGCTGAACCGGGAGAAGGACATCACCGTGGTGCTCATCACCCACCACATGAACGAGGCGGAGGAGGCGGACCGGGTTATCGTCATGGATGACGGCCGCATCGCGCTGGACGGCACCCCCAAGGAGGTTTTTACCCAGGTGGAGCCGCTGCGGACCATGGGCCTGACGGTGCCGGACACGGTGGACCTGCTGGACCGTCTGCGGAAGGACGGGCTGGACGTACCCCTGGACGCTTTAACGGTGGACGAATGTGCGGCTGCCATTACCGCGGCTCTGGCGAAGAATTGACGGAGGACAGAAGGATTGGAACCGATTCTACAGGTAAAAGACCTGACACATACCTATGGCGCCGGAACGCCGTTCCAGCGCAGTGCCGTGGAGCACATGAGCTTTGATGTGAACGAGGGAGAATTCTTAGGGATCATCGGTCATACCGGCTCCGGCAAATCCACCCTGATCCAGCATCTGAACGGTCTGCTCCAGCCAACGGCAGGAGAGATCCTGCTGCGGGGGAAGAATATCTGGGCGGAGCCGAAAAAGATCCGGGAGGTTCGCTTCAAGGTGGGTCTGGTGTTCCAGTACCCGGAATATCAGCTGTTTGAGGAAACGGTGTATAAGGACATCGCCTTCGGCCCCGCTAATCAGGGAAAAACCGGGGACGAGTTGGATCACGCCGTCCGGGAGGCCGCCAAGTTAGTGGGTATCCGGGACGATCAGCTGGAAAAATCCCCCTTTGAGCTGTCCGGCGGACAAAAGCGCCGGGTGGCGCTGGCGGGCGTACTGGCCATGGAGCCGGAGGTGCTGGTGCTGGACGAGCCCACGGCGGGCCTTGACCCGGCGGGCCGGGAAAACCTCATGGCCAACATCCGGGACTACCACCGCAACAAAGGAAAAACCATTATTTTGGTGAGCCACAGCATGGACGAGATCGCCCGGAACGTGGATCGCATTCTGGTGCTGAAAAACGCCCATGTGCTGATGCAGGGAACACCCGCGGAGGTGTTCGCCCGGGGCGAGGAACTGCTCTCCGCCGGTCTGGACGTGCCGCAGATCACCCGGATCGCTATGGAATTGAAGCGTCGGGGCGTGGACATCGACCCGGCTGTTTATACGGTGGAGGCGCTGGAGCGTCAGCTCCTTGCCCTGCGGAAGGGGGGAGCGGGATGCTGAAGGACATTACCTTAGGCCAGTATTTCCCGGGAAATTCCATCGCCCATCGGCTGGACCCCCGGACGAAAATCTTGTTGGTGACGCTGTACATCATCGCGCTGTTCAGCGCCAAGGGCTGGATGGGCTACGCCGTTATGGCGGTAACGCTGGCCGCGTGCGTGAAGGTGTCCCATGTGGGCCTGCGGGCGCTGGTGCGTGGCCTGAAGCCGCTGGTGTTCATCATCGCGTTCACCGGCATCCTCAATATGTTCTTCACCCCGGACACCCACTACCTCTGGGAGTGGGGCATCCTCCGGGTCTCCGTGAAGGGCATTGAAAACGCGCTGTTCATGGTCATCCGCATCATGCTGCTGGTGATGGGGACGTTCCTGATGACCTACACCACCAGCCCCATCCGCCTGACGGACGGACTGGAATCCCTGCTGAACCCCCTGAAAAAGATCCATGTCCCCGTTCACGAGCTGGCCATGATGATGGCCATTGCCCTGCGGTTCATCCCCACGCTGATCGAGGAAACGGACAAGATCATGTCCGCGCAGAAGGCCCGTGGCGCGGATTTCGACAGCGGGAACATCTTCCAGAAGGCCAAGGCGCTGGTGCCCATTTTGGTGCCTCTGTTTATCAGCGCCTTCCGCCGGGCGGACGAACTGGCAACGGCGATGGAGTGCCGCTGCTACCACGGCGGCGAGGGCCGCACCAAGCTCCACGTTCTGAAATACCAGCGGCGGGACTACGTCGCGCTGGCGGGCGGCGCGGTCATTCTGGCGCTGGTGGTCGTCCTGCGGAGGCTGGGCGCCTAAAAACAGAAAAACTCTGTAAACACAAATGCTGTAAAGGAAAAATACTTTGCGTGAAAGGAGCGGTCTTATGAAGAAAAACTGGTTTCAGATCCTCTCTCTGGCACTGAATGTAGTGCTGCTGATTGCTCTGCTTATGACCCGGACGGAGCTGGCGGATACGCAGAACAACCTGAAAAACCAGCTGGACAGCGTTGCCTGTTGGCTGATGGATGTGCAGGATCAGATTACGGATCTGTCTGTCAGGCAGCGGGAGCAGACGGAGGATCTGTCGGATTTTTCCTTTGAACCCACCGGCCTGGACCCGGAAAGCCATACGCTGCAAGCCGACATGAGCATCACCCTCCGCCGCTGGACGGCGGACACGGAGGTGACGCTGCTGGTGACCCAGAGTGGCCGGATAACGGAGCAGCCTATGTCCGGGAGTGGCGGCGTGTTCACCACACCGGTGAGCCTGCCGGTGGAGGATACCGGCGAAGTGTCCTTCGCGGCGAATATCACCGCCGGCGGTCAGACCAGCCGGGAGGAGGTCACCAGTTACAGTGACCTTGCCATGCTGCTGCCCCTGACGAATGACGGCAGCGGTTATGGCGATCCCACTTATCGGGGAGGAAGCTTGCAGCTTCAATACGATCTGGGCGTCAGAAAGCAGTACGGTACGGAAGTGATCGCCCCTGTTTTTCAGGTGCTGAAAAACGGAGAGACCGTCCAGACCCTTCCGGTAAAGATTTCGGAGTCTACCGTCAGCAGCGATCCCGATGTGGTCTACTATACCCCGGCTTCGGAGAATGGCGGCATCGCGGTCTCCTGTCAGCCGAAGGACACGATTGAACTGCACCTGCTCTGCCGGGACAGCTTTGGACTTTCCTACGATTTCACCGCCTGCACCTATGAGATCGATCAGGATGGGACGATGGCGGAAGAGGTCTGGCCGGTCACAGATCACAACGTGCGCGTTTCCTGGGAAAAATAACACGGCTGATGCCGTTAAAGGAGCCAATATGCGTAATATCGCACTGAAACTGATGTATAATGGAACGGCCTACCACGGCTGGCAGGTGCAGAAAAACGCCGTCACCGTCTGCGAGACGCTGCAAAAGGCGTTGGAGAAGATCACCGGCACGCCGGTGCACCTCACCGGCTGCGGCCGCACGGACGCCGGCGTTCACGCGGAGCGGTACATCGCCAATTTCCGCACGGAGAGCCGCATCCCCCTGGAGCGGCTGCCCTTTGCCATCAACACCCACACGCCGGAGGACATTGCCGTCAGCGAGGCGCTGGAGGTGGCGGAGGATTTCAACGCCATCGGTTCCTGTCTGAAAAAGGAGTATACTTACCGCATTTACAATTCCCGGGTGAAGAATCCGTTTTATGTCAACCGGGCATATTTCTACCCCAAGCGTCTGGACGAGGAATTTCTGAACCGGGCGGCCCATCAGTTTGTGGGCACCCACGATTTCGCGGCGGTCCGCAGCGTGGGCACGGAGACAAAGACCACTGTCCGCACAATCTACTGGTGCGACGTGACCCGCAGCGGGGAACTGCTGGAACTGAAGGTCTGCGCCGACGGCTTCCTCTATAACATGGTGCGGGCCATCACCGGCACGGTGCTCTACGCCGCCGAAGGGAAGTTCCTGCCGGAGGATATTCCGGCCATTCTGGAAAGCCGGGACCGGACGCTGGCGGGACCCACGGTGCCGCCGGGGGGACTGTACCTGACAAGACTTTGGTATGAGGATGAACGGCTCAATGGCTGAAAATACGACAAAAGACATTTGGAATGACGATGACGGAGCCAAGGAACCGCCGAAAAAGCGGCGTATGCTGCGGAAGTTCCTGATTTTCCTGCTGGTGCTCATCGCGGTGCTGGGCCTCGTGCTTGTGGCGGCGTGGCGGGACGGCACCGGGTTCGACGCTCTCCGCCGGTATTTTGCCTACGGTACGGAGGCGGTGGGCGGGGAAAAGACCGTCTACCGCTACGATACAGACAATACCAACCGCTTCGCCCGGGTGGGGACCGGCTCACTGGTCATCCTGTCGGATACGTCCCTGCGGCTGCTGGGACCGGACGGCAGCGAGGTGTGGAGCGCCAACGTGAAGATGAACGCTCCGTCGCTTGGACAGGGGGGCGGTCTGGCCGTAGCCTATGACATCGGCGGCACGGCCCTCTATGTGCTGGACGAGGAAGGCCCCCGGTTGGAGCTGACCGCCGACGGGCCGCTGGTCTCCGCCAACCTCAACGGCTCCGGGATGCTGGCCGTAACCACCCAGATCAGCGGCACCAAGGGCCATGTGGACGTGTACGGTGCCGATATGCAGGTGCTGTTTGCTTTCAACGCCCACCGCCGCTTTGTGGCGGATGCCTGCGTGACGGAGGACGGCGGCTATTTGGCCGCCGTGACCATGGGGCAGGCGGACAGCGTGTTTATCAGCGATCTGGTGATCTACGATCTGACGCAGGAGGACCCCGTGGCGGACTACGCCGTGCCGGACGGGCTGGTGACGGCCATGACAGGCCGGGGGGATCGGATCCTCACCGTCACCGATACCTGTCTGGCGGTGGGAAATACCGCCGGAAAGCTTCTGGGCACCTATTCCTACAATGGTGAGTACCTCCGGGAATATGACCTCGGAGGCGAGGACTACACGGTGCTGCAACTGAACCGGTATCAGTCCGGCAGTGTGGGACGGCTGGTGACGGTGGATGACGATGGCGAGGAGATCGCCAGTTTGGATGTTGCGGAGGAAGTCCGGGACGTTTCCGCCTGCGGGCGGTATCTCTCCGTGCTGTACGCGGACCGTCTGGTGGTCTACAACCGTCAGTTACAGGCCTATGCCACCCTCCACGGCCCGGAGCACACCCGCGAGGTGCTGACCCGGGCGGATGGCTCCGTTCTGATGATCGGTGCGGATTCCGCAGAGCTGTTTCTGCCATAAAAGGCAGGATTTACAGCGATGTTTACAAATTGTTTTCACGGTGAAAGGTAGGCAAGTCCCATGACACCTGCTATAATATTAGACGTTCTGATCGCGGCACTTTTGATCGCCGCAGCTTTGCGTGGCTGCTGGCGGGGGCTGTTCCTGTCCCTATCTGGCATCCTTGTTCTGATCGTGGCCATGATCGGCGCGAATCTGGGGGCGAAGGCCCTGACCCAGCCGGTCTCCGATTGGGTGACGCCAAAAATCGAGGAGCGGATCGCCGGAACGGTGGAAAAGACCTTGGAAAAGAAGGGGCAGGAGAGCGGTCAAACGCTGGAAGAACTGCTGCCGGACAGTCTGAAGGGCCTTTTGGACCGGACGGGACTCTTAGATCCGCTGCGGGGGACGCTGGAGCGCCGCGCGGAGGACAGCGTTGCCGCCACAGCCAAGGCCATTGCGGCGGCTGTGGCCCGGGAGCTGGTAGAGACCTTTGCCTATGCCATTTTGTACATTCTGATCTTTGTGGCGCTGGTGATCCTGCTGCGGCTGGCGGCGCTGGCCATCAACCTGGTCCTGCGCCTGCCGGTGCTCTCCGGGGTCAACACGCTGGGCGGCGCTTTGCTGGGCTTGTTAGAGGGCATGATGGTGGTGTGGCTGCTGATCTGGCTGGCCCCCCGCCTTGGCATCGCCCTTCCCGCGGAGAACACCTATCTGCTTCACTTTTTCATGACGGTCGGACCAATGGGCCTGCTGTCATCCCTATCATAATTTCCCTATGGAGCGCCGCGCGCTCCGTGGGGTACGGAGGTAACTATGCAGCCAACACTTTGTTCCAGATGTAAAAAGAATATTGCCACGGTGTTCATCACCCGGATGGAGGGGGACAAGACCGTTAACGAGGGTCTGTGCCTGAAGTGCGCCAAGAGCCTGGGACTGCCGCAGGTGAACGAGATGATGCAGCGCATGGGCATCACAGATGAAGACCTGGATAATTTGAATAATGAAATGATGCAGGCGATGGACTCCATCGAGAATGTGGAGGATCTGCCCGGCGGAGAGGATGACGAGGAAGCCGGCAAGACCGCTACCTTCCCGTTTCTGAACCGCCTGTTCAACAACGGCGGCGAGCTTGCTCCCAAGGAGGACGTCCCCACAGAGGACGGCAGCCGCCGAGAGAAAAAAGAGGGGAAGCCCAACGGAAAACGTAAATTTTTGGAGGGCTATTGCATCTCCCTGAACCGCAAGGCCAAGGAGGGCAAGCTGGACCCGGTGATCGGCCGTGCAGAGGAGATCGAGCGGGTCATTCAGATCCTAAACCGCCGCCAGAAGAACAACCCCTGTCTCATCGGTGAGCCCGGCGTGGGCAAGACCGCCATCGCGGAGGGCCTTGCCCAGCGGATCGTTGCGGGGGATGTGCCCTTCAAGCTGCGGGATAAAGAGGTCTATCTCCTCGACCTGACGGCGCTGGTGGCCGGGACTCAGTTCCGGGGCCAGTTTGAGCAGCGGATGAAGGGCCTCATCGACGAGGTCAAAAAGCTGGGTAACATCATCCTGATGATCGACGAGATCCACAACATCGTGGGTGCGGGAGATGCCGAGGGCAGCATGAACGCTGCCAACATCCTGAAGCCCGCTCTTTCCCGGGGCGAGATCCAGGTCATCGGCGCCACCACCTTTAATGAATACCGCAAGTCCATCGAGAAGGACAGCGCCTTGGAGCGCCGGTTCCAGCCGGTGACGGTGAACGAGCCTTCCATCGAGGACTCCATCAAGATCCTCAAGGGTCTGGCCCCCAACTACGAGGCGTATCACGGCGTCAAGATCTCTGACGGTATCCTGCGTCAGGCGGTGCTGCTGAGCGAGCGGTACATCACGGACCGTTTTCTGCCGGATAAGGCCATCGACCTGATCGATGAGGCCTGCTCCGACCTGAACCTGAAGGACCCGGACATCTCCCGGCGGATGCAGCTTCAGCGGGAGATCGACGACTTTGAAAAAGAACGGGCCATGCTGGAGGAGCAGGGGGCGCAGGAGGGCGCGGAGCCGGATTACGAGCAGATCGCCACGCTGAAAAGCAAGATCCTCCAGCGTCAGACGGAGCTGAACACCCTGCTTTTGAAGGGTGATCCCCAGCTGACCATGGAGAACATCGCCCACGTTATCGAGCTGTGGACCAAGATCCCGGCCTCCAAGATCCGGGAGGAGGAATTCCAGCGGCTCAGCCAGCTGGAGGAGCGGCTCAAGAGCCACATCGTGGGACAGGACGAGGCTATCGCGGCGGTGTCCGCCGCCGTGCGGCGGAACCGGGTGGGTATCTCTCCCAAGCACAAGCCCGTCAGCTTTATTTTCGTCGGCTCCACCGGCGTGGGCAAGACGGAGTTGGTGAAGCAGCTGGCTGTGGACCTGTTCAACACCCCGGACGCGCTGATCCGTCTGGATATGTCGGAATTTATGGAAAAGCACTCCGTTTCCCGGATCGTCGGCTCCCCGCCGGGCTATGTGGGCTATGACGAGGCGGGCCAGCTGACGGAGAAGATCCGCCGGAAGCCCTACGCCGTCATTTTGTTCGACGAGATTGAAAAGGCCCATCCCGACGTGCTGAACGTGCTGCTGCAAATTCTGGATGACGGTGAGATCACCGATTCCCATGGCCGCCGGGTCAATTTTGAAAACACCATCATCGTCATGACCTCCAACGCCGGCAGCGGCAATCAGGACGGCGGCACCGTTGGCTTTGACCGCAGTCAGACCCAGCAGGACGCCGACAAGGCCATGAAGGCGCTGCAGCAGTTCCTGCGGCCGGAGTTTATCAACCGCGTGGACGCCGTTATCACCTTCAACCGCCTGTCCAAGGAGAACTTCAAGGAGATCGCCAAGATCATGCTGGGCGAGCTGGTCACCTCCTTGGGCGACAAGGGCATCACCTTTACCTATGATGACAGCCTGGTAGAGTTCCTGGTGGAAAAGTCCTTCTCCCGGACCTATGGCGCCCGGAACCTGCGGCGCACCATCCAGAAGGAGCTGGAGGACCCCATGGCCACCAAGATCATCGACAGCTACGAGCATCCGGTATCCCGGATCCACGCTGCCGCGGAGAACGAAGCTATCCGTCTGGACGCGCTGTAAGAAAGGGGAGAGGTACGGTGAAGCTGTTTCGGAAGAATATCGATCCCCGCTGCGCCTACTGCCAGCGCGGGCAGCAGATCAGCGAAACGGATGTCATGTGCGTGAAGCACGGCATCGTTCCGGTGGAGCACCATTGCAGAGGGTTTCATTATGATCCCTTGAAGCGGGTACCGCCCCGTCCGGCTTCTCTGGACACCGCCAAGCTGAAAGAGGAAGATTTTTCCCTGTGAATTTCAAACAGGCACCCGCAAGGGTGCCTGTTTTGGCAAAAGGAGGAGACTATGGAGATCAAACGTGTATGCGCCCTGTATTTCAGCGCCACCGGAAATACGGAAAAAACCGTTGCCACCTTTGCGGAGACGCTGGCGGAGCAGTTGGGCGTCCCATGGGAGCGGCTGCCGTTCACCAAGCCTGCGGAGCGGGAACGGGACTATGTGTTTGCCGACACGGATCTGGTGGTGGTGGGTACACCCACCTACGCGGGAAAGCTTCCTAACAAGATCCTGCCGGACCTCAAGGCCCGCCTTCATGGTAACGGCGCGCTGGCGGCGGCCATTGTGACCTTCGGAAATCGGTCCTATGACAACGCTTTGGCGGAGCTGTGTGCGGTTTTGGAGGGTGACGGGTTCTATACGGTGGCCGGGGGCGCTTTTGTGGGCCGTCACGCCTTTACGGACAAACTGGCGGAGGACCGGCCTGACTGGGATGACCGAAAGGAACTCAAAAAATTTGCGACTGCAATCGCTGACAAGGTAAAAAACTTGACAGAAAATCCCGCACCTGTCACCGTTCCCGGAGACCCGGATGCCCCGTATTACATCCCCAAGGGCACTGACGGCGAGCCTGCCAAGTTCCTGAAGGCCAAGCCCCGGACCGATCCGGCCAAGTGTACCAACTGCGGCGCCTGCGCCCGGCTGTGCCCCATGGGGGCCATTGACCCGGAGGACGTGTACAGCGTCCCTGGTACCTGCATCAAGTGTCAAGCCTGTGTGCGGAAATGCACGAAACATGCCAAGTACTTTGACGATCCGGCGTTTTTATCCCATGTAGCCATGCTGGAGCAGACCTTCACCGAGCCGAAAAAGAACGAGGTGTTCCTGTAAGGAAAGACCATTGGAATATAGCAAAACAGCGTCCCGTCACGGGACGCTGTTCCTTTTTTAGGGAAAACCGGACCGGTCAAGCCGCTGCTGCATAGCTTGGGAATGAAATCAAATGGGGAGGGGCGGCTATGGCACAGATCACCAATTTCTTCTTAGGGGCCAACAGCGGCAGCGGCTTTCAGAATTTATTTTCCGAGATCATGGACCCGGAAACGGCCTTTGACATCATGATCCTCAAGGGCGGGCCGGGGGTGGGGAAGAACACCTTCATGCGGGAGATCGGCAGGACCATGGAGCAGGCGGGAGCGGACGTGGAGTATCTCTGGTGCTCAGGGGACCCGGATTCTCTGGACGGCGTGGTGATCCCGGCACTGCGGTGCGCCGTCTGCGATGGGACATCGCCCCACGCCGTAGAGCCGAAGTACCCGGCGGCTGTGGATCGCTATGTGGATCTGGGGCGGTTTTATGACCTGCCCGCCGCCAAGGCACAGGCCGGGGAGGTGAAGCGCCATACCCATGACTATCAGGACGCCTATGGCCGGGCATACCGCTGTCTGAAGGCGGCCCGACAGGTGGAGTTGGATACGGTTGTCGAGGTCAGCCGCAGCTTTGACCGCCAGCGGGCAGCCCGGCGGTTCTCCGGGATCATAGCCAGGGAGCTGCGGGGCCGGGGGAGCGGCACGGGGAAGATCACCCGCCGCTTTTTGGGGAGCCTGACCTACCGGGGGCCGGTTTGGCGGTTTGACAGCGTGGAGGCCCTGTGCCCCAAGGTCTATGAGCTGGAAGACAGCTATGAGCAGGCGGGGTCACTGCTGGCGGCGCTGTGTGAGGAGGCCGTCCGCCGGGACTATGACGTGGCCGCCTGCCCGTCCCCGGAGGAACCGGGGCGGCTGGAACACCTGCTGATCCCGGAGCTGGGCGTGGCCTTCGTCACCTCCAAGCCAGGGATGGTGTATCCGGGAAAGCCCTACCGCCGGGTGCGGCTGGACGCCCTGAGCCACCCGGAGAACAAGGCCCGTCTGCGGTTCCGCGCCCGGATGACTGGGGTGCTCCGGGAGGAGGCGATCGCCGCACTGCAAGAGGCCAAGGCAGCCCACGATCTGCTGGAGGGCGTCTACAACCCCTATGTGGATTTTGAGGGCGTCCGGGCACAGGCGGCATTGGAGGCAGGCCGCTTACTGAGTTGGATGAAGTGAAAAAACCGTGCTGTTTTATAAACAGCACGGTTTTTTACTTAATATTGTTCGGTTTTCAGTTCAGGAAGTCCTTCAACTTTTTGCTGCGGGAGGGATGGCGCGTCGTCGGGGCATGCTGCGTATCACTCGTTTTCACCTGCGGTGAAAATTCGTTCGCTTCGCTGCCCCTCCTCTTCCCACGCAACCCGTTTCACTGGGCTTGCGCGGGAGCCCTAAAGCTGCGCCAACGGTATCGGCAGCCCAGCGGGACTGTTAGTTCAGGAAGTCCTTCAGCTTTTTGCTGCGGGAGGGATGGCGCAGCTTTCTCAGGGCCTTGGCCTCGATCTGGCGGATACGCTCGCGGGTCACGTTGAACTCCTTGCCGACTTCCTCCAGCGTCCGGGTGCGGCCGTCCTCAATGCCAAAGCGCAGCTTCAACACCTTTTCCTCACGGGGAGTCAGAGTGGACAGCACATCCATCAGCTGCTCCTTCAGCAGGGTAAAGGACGCGGCCTCGCTGGGCTCGCTGGCGCCCTCGTCGGGGATGAAGTCGCCCAAGTGGGAATCCTCCTCCTCACCGATGGGGGTCTCCAGAGACACAGGCTCCTGAGCGATCTTCAGGATCTCCCGGACCTTGTCCACAGGCATGCTCATCTCCTTGGCGATCTCGTTGGGGCTGGGATCGTGGCCCAGCTCCTGCAAGAGCTGACGGGAGACGCGGATGACCTTGTTGATGGTCTCCACCATGTGAACGGGGATCCGGATGGTACGGGCCTGATCCGCGATGGCGCGGGTGATGGCCTGCCGGATCCACCAGGTTGCGTAGGTGGAGAACTTGTAGCCCTTGGTATAATCGAACTTTTCAACGGCCTTGATGAGGCCCAGATTGCCCTCCTGAATCAGGTCCAGAAACAGCATACCGCGGCCCACATACCGCTTGGCAATGGACACCACCAGACGGAGGTTCGCCTCTGCCAGCTTCTGCTTGGCGCTTTCGCCCTTCTTAAAGGCCTTGCGGAGCTCAGCTTCTTCCTCCGGAGTGACGGCGGGTGTTTCACCGGCCTCACGCTGCTCCTGCAGCTCGTCCAGACGGGCCTTGGCCTCCGCGCCTGCGGCCATGGCCTGTGCCAGCACGATTTCTTCATCGGGGTTCAGCAGGGGGACCTTACCGATCTCCTTGAGGTACATACGGACAGGATCGTCGATGGAGAAGTTGCTGACCAAAGAGTTGGGGTCCACCAGCTCCTCTTCCTCCACGTCGGCGATCTCCTCGGCGGCAGGCTCATCGTCGGGCAGCTCGGGGAGGAGGTCCTCCTCCGTGCCGATGTCGATGTTCAGCGCTTCCAGAGAATCGTAAAGCTGATCCATCTGATCGCTTTCCAGATTCAGATCGTCCACGGCTTCCATCAGCTCGCCGGAGTCCAGCTTGCCTTTCTTCTTGCCGCGGGCCAGCAGCTCCCGCAGCTTTTCCTGCCCCATCAGCCAGCTGGCGGCGGGGAGGGCAGCGACCTGCTTATCGTCCAGACGGACGATGCCGGCCTTTTTGGCCTCTTCATCCGTCATGATATGGTCTGCTTCAGGACGGGCGGCCTTTGCGGCCTTACCGGAACGGCTGCTCTTTCCCGGCATCGGGATTTCATCCGGAATATCCATGCTGTCGGCAGCGGCCAGCAGAGCGTCGGCCTGCGCCTCCAGACTATCAGGGCTCAAATCACGTTTAGACATGTTGCTTTCCTCTCTTTTTGTTCTTGAATTTTTCCACAGCGGCCAGCAGAGGATCATCCTGTGCCGTTCGCTTATCCGCTTCGCTGTTGATCACATCTATGTAATCCGTCAGAGCCTGCTGCGCATGCTGCGTGGATACAGGCTCCTGACAGACGGCGGTGAGACAATCGATCTCCTCCCGGGAAAATTCCTCTCCCAGAGATGAGATCATGGGCCGGCTTCCGGCGGCATGAACCTCCCACAGCCGTTGGTAAGCCCGGCTCAATAGGGGGGAGGAGAACCGCTCCGGCGGGATGGGGATAGTGTCGGAAAACAGGGTGTCATCCGTCAGCAAAAGACGGAGAATGCCTTTTTCCGCTTCTGCGGAACGCATATTTTCAAAGCGCAGGGATCGCTCCTTGGGCTGCAAGGCCATTGCCGGATTCAGATCCTTCCGCAGCTCCGCCCGCTTTTCCCGGGCGATCCGGCGCTTGAAGGACCGTTGGACCTCCAGCTTCATGGCCTCCGCAGTGATCCCGGCGGCCTCGGCAGCCCGCCCGGTATATATCTCCCGCTCCACGGCACCGGGGAGGGAGGCCAGCAGCTCACTGACCTCTCCGCAGTAGGCGATGCGGGCTTCGTCATCCTTGAGATCGTATTTTCCGGCGATCTGAGCCATGCGGAATTCCACGCCGTTCTCGCTGCCGTTGAGCAGACGCTCAAAGGCGTCCGGTCCTTGAAGCTTGATGAAATCGTCGGCGTCCTGCTTGATGTATTCACCGTCCACCAGACGGCGGGGAAGCTGAAGCACCTTGACGCTGAACTCGGAGCCGTTCAGGATCTGCAAGGCCCGCTCCGTGGCAATCTTGCCGGCGTTATCGTTGTCATAGCAGAGGATCAATTCCTTGGTGAAACGGCTGAGAAGCCGGGTCTGCTCCACCGTCAGCGCCGTTCCCATGGAGGCCACGGCATTGTCGAAGCCCGCCTGATGCAGCGTGACGATGTCCAGGTTGCCCTCGCAGAGAATGATGTTGGGGCGCTTGGACTTCTTTGCCAGATTCAAACCGTACAGCACCCGGCGCTTGGAGTATACCGGCGTTTCTGAAGAGTTCATGTATTTTGGCTCGGACTTGTCCAGTACCCGGCTGCCAAAGGCCACCACATCGCCCCGGGTGTCGATCACCGGCAGCATGAGCCGGTTGCGGAATTTATCATAAAGGCCGCCATTTTTGTTCTGGACCACCAACCCGGCGTCCAGCAGTTCGGACTTGGTGTAGCCCTTTTTGGTCATGGCGGTGAGCAGTACGTCCCAGGCGTCCAGCGAGGCGCCCATGCCGAATTTGACCGCCGTGGATTTCCGGATCTGCCGTTTGTCCAGATACTCCTGAACGGCCCGGCCCTCCGGCTGCTGAAGAAGCTGGTAGTAAAATCTGGCGGCATCCCGGTTCAGATCCAGCAGACGCTGCCGCCTGCGTCCGGCTTCCCGGTCGCCTTCCTCCTCCGGGACCTCCATCCCGGCCCGCTTGGCCAGAAACCGGACAGCATCCGGGAAGGGGAGGTTTTCAATGTCCATGATGAAGTTGACAACGCCGCCGCCCTTTTTGCAGCCGAAGCAGTAATAGATCTGCTTGTCCGGCGAGACGGAGAAGGAGCCGGTCTTTTCACTGTGGAAGGGGCACAGGCCGAACAGGTTGCTGCCCTTGCGGGTCAGCTGTACGTAACTGCCTACCACGTCCACAATATCACTGCGGGCGGTCAGCTCGTCCATAAAGCTCTGGGGAAATGCCACGGCCGGTCCTCCTTTCACGAATTAAATAGTCACGTTAAGTTATACCCCGCAAAAGGCGAATTTCCTCTTTTTTTAAAATAAAAATTTAATTTTTTATCCGTGTGCCTTTACATGGGGAAAATCCGGCTGTAAAATAAAGAAAAATGGAAAAACAGACGAATATGGAGGGGAAATATGCCGATCCAGGTATGGCTGGCCAGAATGGAACGGCCGCTGACGGAACAGGAATACGGAGATATGATGGCCATTCTGCCGGACGCGCGGCGGGAGCGGCTGGAAAAATTGCCGAAGGAAAAGCACCAGGAGGTGCTGTGCGCCTATCTTCTGCTGCGGATGGCATTGTGGGAGCAGCGCGGCTGGCGGGATCTTCCCCGGATCGAGGTCGATGAACTGGGAAAACCCTTTTTCCCGGACTATCCGGATACCCATTTCAGCCTCAGCCACACGGCTGGGGCCGCAGCCGCCGTTTTAGCGGACACGCCGGTTGGGGTGGACATCGAGCGCGTCCGCCCCGTGAGCGTCCGGGCCATGGAGCGGATCGCCGGCGTTCGGACAGAGGCGGCCTTCTTTCGGAGCTGGGTCCGGCGGGAGGCCCGTGTCAAGCGCACCGGCAGCGGGATCGTGACCATGATGCGGACGGAAGCGCCGCTGAACCGGGGGGAGTTCTATTACGAGGTGGATGCCTTTCATGGCTACGCGGCGGGTGTTGCTGCCGGACAGCCGGAGCCGCCGCAGCCGGTGCACCGTCTGATGCTGGACCAGCTCCTTTGACAGCTTGACTTTTGATGTGTATTCGATATAATAAATAAGGTTAAATACAATCAAACGCGGGATCGTTTCAGACAGGAAAATGAGGAGGCAATCACGATGACATATCCCATCGAAGTGGCAGGCTTGAAGAGAGAACTGCCTATCTGCAAGGTAACGGATGACCTGTATATCGGCGCATTTATCTGCTTTGGTGACGCAGAGCTGACTGTGGCCTGCGCACGGGAGCTTTTGAAGCTGGTGCCCGCCGACAGCTATGATTATATCTTTACTGCTGAGGCCAAGAGCATCCCGCTGATCCATGAGATGGCCCGCCAGTCCGGCGCTGCCAAGTATTTTATCGCCCGCAAGGGAGCCAAGGCCTATATGCCGGACCCCATCCATGTGGAGGACCACTCCATCACCACCGCCGGTACGCAGAAGCTGTTTCTGGGGCGGGACGATGCGGACCTGATCCGGGGCAAGCGCATCCTGATCATGGATGACGTGATTTCCACCGGCGGCTCTCTGAAGGCTATGGAGGCCCTGGTGCAGGAGGCCGGCGGCGTTGTCACCGGCAAGGTTGCCGTACTGGCCGAGGGTGACGCGGCGGACCGCACGGACATCAAGTTCCTGAAAAAGCTGCCGCTGTTCAATGCGGACGGCACCGTGAAGGACTGATACAGATTGAAAAGAACCAGCATGGAGCGCTGCTCCATGCTGGTTCTTTGTGCGTCAACGGGTCAGGAACAGTCCCAAAACGGCGGAGAGCAGGATCACCTTGGGGATGCTGACCTTAAATTTCAGCAGCAGGACCGTGGCGGCCACGCCAATCAGAGCCGCACCGTAACTGATGCTGCCTGCGGCGTTCGTGTAGTTGGTCGCGGTCAATGAGCAGACCACCGCTATGATCAGGCCCAAACAGGCGGGGCGAATACCGTACATCACTTTCTTCATGAAATCGGATTCCCGGAATTTTTCAAACATGACGGCGGCAGCCGCGCAGATCAGCAGGGTGGGGGACAGGACCCCCAGACTGGCGGAGACAGCCCCGGCCAGTCCCGCCACACGGGTCCCGGCAAAGGTGGCGCAGTTCAGCCCCAGCGGGCCGGGCGTCATTTCCGCAATGGCAACAATGTCACTGACCTCGGAAAGGGTCATCCAGCCGTGGGACAGCATTTCACTGTTGATGAGGGGGACCATACTCAGTCCGCCGAAGCTGGTAAAGCCGATCTTGCAGAAGGACCAGAACAGTTCAAGGAGGATCATGAGCGGCCTCCCTTCCGGCAATGCCAGACGGACAGCAGCCAGCCTAAAAATCCGCTGATGAGTACGATGAGGATGCAGCTCAGTCCGCCGAACAGGTACAGGGCGAAGGCCAGCAGAAGAAAGACATACCCTGCCCGATCTGCCAACGCGGCCTTCCGCAGCTTCAAGGCCGCAGAAGCCACAACAGGCGCTACGGCGGCCCGGACGCCGGTCATGGCCCGGCTGACGTACAGGTTATCCTTTACCTGGGCATAGCACCAGGTCACGACCGTCAGAACAATGAGCGAGGGCAGGGAGATCCCCAGCAGACAGGCGAGGGCGCCGGGAAAGCCCGCCACATGGTAGCCGAACAGATAGGACACATTGCCGATCATCAGCCCCGGCAGGCTGCGGCCCACGCTGGTGATGTCCAGCAGGTCCTCGTCGGTGATCCAGCCTTTGCTCTGCACATATTCCTGCTGGATCTGGGCTACGATGGACCAGCCGCCGCCAAAGGTGTAAAAGCCAATTTTAAAAAAATACAAAAACAGTTCCAATGCCCGGCTGCATTGGGAAGGGGACCGCTGCGCCTCAGATTCCACGGGTATGCCTCCTCAATGGCTTTTCTTAAAGGTGAGATACCCCTCCAAGATCAGAGAGGCCGCCACAGCGTCCACTACCTTCTTCCGCTGTTTGGCGTTCTTGCCGCTGTTGAAGAGGATGTTGTGGGCGTCGATGGTGGTGCGGCGCTCATCCCAGAGAACCACCGGCAGGGCCGTGGCCTCCTCCAGCAGCACCTTCATGGCTTTTGCCTTCTCGGAGCGAGGCCCAAGAGTGCCGTCCATATTCACGGGATGGCCCAGCACCAGTTCCTCCGCGCCGTGTTCCTTGGCTAAAAGTGTTACCTGTTCCACCACGACCTCCTGCCGACGGCTGTTGATCACGGTGGTGAACCCGGCCAGCAGGCCGGTGGGGTCGGAAATGGCGATGCCGGTATGGGCGTCACCGTAGTCGATTGCCATAATGCGCATAGTGTAACTCCTTATGATAGGGGGATGAATTGTTCATCCACAGGATAGGACTGAGTGTCCGAATAGTGCCACCACTCGGCGGAATAGGGGCGGAAGCCCGCAGCCGTCATGGCGCTTTCCAACAGGCGGGCGTTTGCGGCGGCAGTATCTCCGACATCGCTGTAATCCCGGTCTGCCAGAGCGGTGAAATCGTCAAAGTCTGTGGGCATGTCCACGGGCTGACCGTCGGTGGTGACCAGCGTCACGTCAACGGTGTTTCCCCGACTGTGCGAGGAAAAGCCCTTTTCCGGGTTTGCCACATAAGCGGGGTCCGGACAGATCTCCCAGAGCCGGAACTGCGCGGAAGCAGGGCGGAAGGCGTCCCAGATCAGCAGGGAACAGCCGCTTTCCGCAACGGTTTCCTGCACCGCCGCCAGCTTCTGCACCGTACCGTACCGCAGGTAGGCGTCTGAAAAATCATAGATGGCCTGTCCGGTGAAGTTGTTGTCGGCGGCGTAGCGCAGGTCTGTGTATATATCAGGGATCCAGTCCGCCACACGGACAAAGTCCTCCGGTGCGGGGATCGACTCTGTTACCTCGGCAGGCTCGGAGCCCTCGTCCGGCTCCGCCTCGGCGCCGTCTCCTGACGCGGCGGGCGCGGGGAGCGGGTCGGCCGGCGCTTCCAGAGACGGTTCCGGCGTTGACGGCATGGGAGATTCCTGAAAAGCGCCGCAGCCAACAAGCCAGCATAGGAGGGACAAACTGAGGGGCAACCAATGCCGATGCACCTGCTTCACCGCCCTTTCACACATTTTTTATATGGTATCATACCGCCCCTGCGGATGCAAGCCGGAATCTTACAGAAATTATCGAACATCTGTTTTTCTTGTTGCGGTTTGGCGGCAAGTTTGCTATACTATTTTTAATTGAGAAGAAAAGAGGGACACTGTGCGGATCTTAGGCATCGACCCCGGCTACGCCACCATCGGCTTTGGGCTGATCGAAGGGGAGCGGGCACAATACAGAATGGTGACCTATGGGGCCATCACCACCCCGGCGGGGCTGCCTCTGTCCAAACGGCTCTACCAGATCGACCGGGACATGGAGGAGCTTATCGGCCAGCTGAAGCCGGATGTGATCTCCGTGGAGGAGCTGTTCTTCAACACGAATATCACCACCGGCATCGCCGTGGCCCATGGCCGTGGGGTGCTGCTGTGCGCCGCGGAGCGGTGCGGCATCCCGCTGTTTGAGTACACGCCGGGGCAGGTGAAGATGGCCGTCACCGGCTACGGCAAGGCGGAGAAGCGGCAGGTCATGGATATGACCAAGCGGCTGCTGAAATTGGCGAAAACACCCCGGCCCGATGACGCCGCCGATGCGCTGGCGCTGGCGTTATGCCACGCAAGGAGTTCTACTTCACGGCTCCCGCAGATCAAGCCGGAGAAGGAAACTGTATAAGGAGAAAACCGTATGTTTTACTATCTGGACGGCACCGTGGCGGAGATCCTGCCGGGGCTGGCCGTCATCGACTGCGGCGGCGTGGGATACGCCTGCATGACCACCAATAACACCCTCTCCCAGCTGAAAAAGGGGGAAAAGAAGAAGCTCTACACCTACCTGAACGTGGGAGAGAGCATCTTTGATCTCTACGGCTTTGCCACCCAGAACGAGCTGAACAGCTTCAAGCTGCTGCTGGGGGTGTCCGGTGTGGGACCCAAGGCGGCGCTGGCCATCCTTTCCGCCAACACGCCGGAGGGTCTGGCCATGGCCATCGTCACGGAGGACGCCAAGTCCCTGACGGCGGCCCAAGGCATCGGCAAAAAGATCGCCCAGCGGATCATTTTGGAATTGAAGGACAAAATGGCGAAGGAGACCGCCTCCGGACTGGACTTCTCCGGCGGAAAGGGCGCGGCGGTCCCCGCTGTGTTTACCAGCAAGGCCACCGAGGCTGCTGCGGCGCTGGCGGTGCTGGGCTATTCCACGCAAGAGGTGCAGATGGCCCTCAAGGGCGTGGATGTGGAGAATCTGCCGTTGGAGGAGATCATCCGCCAGAGCCTGAAAAAAATGGTGAAGTGATGGAAAATCTGCGCGGACTGCCGGCAGGCTTGACTGTGACGGCGGCCTGTATATTGGGCATGAATTTGACGGCATAGGGAAGTGACATTTTGAGCATCGACTTTGGAAATGATATTTACGAGGAGCCTATCGTGGCCAAGACCTTTCTGGCAGAGGACGCTCAGGAATCCTCTCTGCGGCCCAAGACCCTGGCGGAGTACATCGGTCAGGAAAAGGCCAAGGAGAATCTGAGCATCTTCATTCAGGCCGCCCGGAAGCGGCAGGAATCTTTGGACCATGTTCTGCTCCACGGCCCGCCGGGACTGGGCAAGACGACCCTGGCAGGCATCATCGCTCAGGAGATGGGGGTCAACATCCGTATCACCTCCGGCCCGGCCATTGAAAAGCCAGGCGATCTGGCGGCGCTGCTGACAAACCTCAACGAGGGAGACATCCTGTTTGTGGACGAGATCCACCGGCTGAACCGCTCCGTGGAGGAAATTCTGTATCCCGCGATGGAGGACTACGCTCTGGATATTATCGTAGGCAAGGGGCCGTCGGCCAACTCCATCCGGCTGGATCTGCCCCACTTCACCCTGATCGGCGCTACCACCCGGGCCGGACAGCTCTCGGCCCCCCTGCGGGACCGCTTTGGCGTGACGCTGCGGCTGGAGCTGTATACCCCGGAGGAACTGTCGAAGATCGTCACCCGCTCCGCCGGAATTTTGAACTGTGATATTGTACCGGAGGGCGCCTACGAGATCGCCCGCCGCAGCCGGGGGACGCCCCGGATCGCCAACCGGATGCTCCGCCGGGTGCGGGACTTCGCGGACGTGAAGGCCGACGGCGTCATCACCAAGCAGGTGGCGGACGAGGCCCTCTGCGCGCTGGAGATCGACTATCTGGGGCTGGACCCGGTGGACCGGCGGATGATGGCGGCCATCATCGAAAACTACAACGGCGGCCCCGTGGGGCTGGAGACTCTGGCGGCCACCATCGGAGAGGAGTCCGTGACTCTGGAGGACGTTTACGAGCCGTACCTCATGCAGTTGGGGTTCCTGACCCGCACTCCCCGGGGGCGGTGTGTGACGCAAAAGGCGTATCAGCACCTCCATAAGCCCATTCCCGGCGGCGCTGCAGAGGGTCCGCTGATGGATCAATTGACCTTTTAAAAGCGTCGTTGTGGGAAAGAAAACCTGAAGCAAACGATTTTCTCCATAATTTCACTAAAAATTTTCTGGTTTATTCACGAGAATTTTATATTTTGCTTGACATTTCAGCAACAAGATAGGTATAATACATTATGTGCAAAGTTCCAAATGAAAAATTGAATTTCCCGGAAGCATTGACCGATGAGGAGCTGTGCCGTCTGGTTGCCGAAGGCAATCGTCAGGCGGAGGAGATTTTAGCCGCCCGGTATATCCGGTTGGTTCGCACCTGTGCCCGCCCGTATTTTCTGGCAGGCGGTGACAGTGAGGACCTGACGCAGGAGGGAATGCTGGGGCTCATCAAGGCTGTGCGGGAATTCAATGGCAACAAGGATGCCTCATTCCGGACCTTTGCCGAGATTTGCATACGAAGCCGACTGTATTCCGCTCTGCGTTCCGCGGGACGGGAGAAGCATCAGGTGCTGAACCAGTCGGTCTCATTGGATACTCCCGACTTTGACAGCAATTCCTACACCTCTGGCACCAATCATCTGGCGCAGCGCGACCCTGAAGATGACCTTATTGACAGGGAACATACGGCAGCCCTCTTATCCGGTGTCCGGAAACAGTTGTCCGAATTTGAAGCGAAGATCCTGGGGTACTATTTAGACGGGCTTTCCTGCAGAGAAATCGCCCTGGAAGTGGGCAAAAGCGCGAAGTCCGTGGACAACGCTGTGCAGCGTATCCGGCGCAAGGTGGCACAGCAAATTCTTTCCGGCGAATTCAGCTCACGCTGAACGCAATATATTTTTCTTTTCAAAGAGAGGGTAAAATCATGTACGAAGACAAGACCTTAGTGTGCAAAGAGTGTGGCCAGGAGTTCGTGTTCACCGCCGGTGAGCAGGAGTTCTATGCTGAGCGCGGCTTCCAGAACGAGCCCCAGCGCTGCAAGGCCTGCCGTGACGCTCGCAAGAACGCTGCCCGCGGTCCCCGCGAGTACTTCACCGCTGTTTGCGCTGCCTGCGGCGGCGAGGCCAAGGTTCCCTTTGAGCCCAAGTCCGACCGTCCGGTCTATTGCAGCGAGTGCTTCGCCAAGATGCGTGAGCAGGGCTAATTGAACGAACGATTCGTTTTGTTTCTTGCTGAAAAACAGCGCCTGTCGAAAGACGGGCGCTGTTTTCGCTTCCATCTCTGATGAGACGGATCCAAAGTGTCACGATCCGGGTCCATATCTCTTCCGTGCCTGAAAATACAAGATTACATGGAACAGGGGGGAGCGGGGCACTGGTGACGGATGAAATTTAAAGAAAAAGCAGACTCTGCGCCGGATCTCACTTGCGGAATAACGAGATCTGCTTCTGATGATGCACGCGGAGTACGTATTGTCCATAAAAAACGCCCTGAAAATGGCTGAAATCGGCAAATATTATTTTTTTCAAAAAACCCCTTGACAAATTCTTGTTTTCCGGTATAATAATACCTGTTCGTGCGACACGAGCGAACGAATATAGCGGGTTTGTGTAAAGGTAGCACAGCAGACTCTGACTCTGTATGTGAGGGTTCGAATCCTTCACCCGCTGCCACAAAAGTCCTGAAACCACAAGGTTTCAGGACTTTTCTTTACTTTACGGAATTGATTTCTTCCGGATCGTTCTCTGCGTGTTTTGCGCAATTTTCCGCACTGACTGCTCGATCAAAAGTCTGGACACACCCGGACTGCTTGAATGGCGAGTTGCTGTGTTTTCTGCGTATGTGTGAACCGTTTGCCTGACGTTTTTTCAACGGTGATTCAGAGAAGATGGAAGGGCATCACGGATCTGTGCCACAGGTGTTCAGTTTTTCCTATATGGTTATTTGTCCGCGGCTGTGGTATAGTCAGAGTAGAGCAACATCGATCCCGAAAATGAGATCATTTTTATGAATTTTATGAAAGAGAGGACTGTGACCATGAATCGCGAATGCATTTTAGAGCAGGCCAAGCAGCATGACAGCTTTTATCTTTATGAGGAGGCCATCATCCGGAAGAATACGGAACAGCTGAAGACGGATTTCCCCGGTGTGACTTTCCTGTATTCCGTGAAATGCAACCCCTATCCGGAGGTCCTGCGCTGCGTACTGAATCAGGGCTTCGGCGTGGACGCCGCCAGCCTGGCTGAGTGCGTTATGGGCCAGAAGGCCGGTCTGGGCAAGGACATGGTGATTTTCTCCGCCCCCGGTAAGACCATGGCGGACATCCGGGGCGGCTTGGGCATCTCCACGCTGGTGGCTGACAGTGCCGCAGAGGTGGAGCGCATTCAGGAGGCTGCTGCGGAGCAGGGCATTGTGGCGGAGATCGGCCTGCGGGTCAACCCTGACTTCACCTATACCGCCGATACCGGTGTCGCTTCCAAGTTCGGCATTGACGAGCAGCTCATCTATGATTCTATGAAGTCTTGGAAGAAGCTGCCCAACATCCGCATCGTGGGCCTCCATGCCCATCTGAAGAGCCAGGAGCTCAGCGCTGAGACTCTGAAGGGCTATTATCGGAATATGTTCCGGCTGTCTGTTTCCATGCGGGAGGCTTTCGGTACCCTGAAGTTTGTGAACCTGGGTTCCGGCATGGGTATTCCCTTCTGCGAGACGGATAAGCCCTTTGATACGACGGCTCTGGGTGCTGAGACCCAGCGGCTCATGGCAGAGTTCCAGGAAAAGCTGCCGGAGACCCGCTTCTACATCGAGACCGGCCGTTACGCCGTTGGTACCGCCGGTACCTACGTCGCCAAGGTGGTGGACAAGAAGGTCACCCATGGCAAGAACTTCGTGCTGCTCAGCGCCACGCTGAACGGCTTTGCCCGTCCCTCCATGGTGGCCATGCTGGAGCACTTCATGGGCAATGGCCCCATCGCCGCATGGGAGCCGATCTACACCGGTGACCACTCCTTCCAGATGATCCCCCTGGTGGAGACTGCGGAGCGGGAGACCGTCACCGTGACGGGCAACCTCTGCACCGGCACGGATCTGGTCCTTTCCGATGCGGACATGCCCAAGATGGAAGTGGGCGACACCGTGGTGTTCCCCAACGCCGGCTCTTACGCCGCCGTTATCAGCCCCATGCAATTTGCCTCTCAGCCCAAGCCTGCCCAGCTGTTCCTGCGGGCTGACGGCACTGTGGTGAACACGGATTTCTAAGTCTGTAAGCTCGAAAGGGCACGGCCCTGTTAAATAGCGTGCAATTCAATGACCGGCGGAGCCAGCTATGCTGGCTCCGCCGAGTTTTTTATCAGTCAGTTCTTGAGGACTGCCGCCATGAGCCGCTCTGGAACATTTTCGGAACAAGACTTGCATTTTTCCGGGATTTGTGGTAGTGTAAGCACAGAATTTGAAAGATTTGCCCGGGCAAATCTTTTTTTCATGTGAGGAGAAATCATGGAAAATCACTTTGAGATCTGTATGACGGAGGACCAGCTTCGGGGCATCAGTTCCATCGGTCTGGCCCACATGGGGGATGCGGTGTTTGAACTGCTGGTGCGGGGATGGCTGTGTCAGCACGGCAAAGCCACCGGCAAAGGACTCCATCAGGCCACCATCCAGCTGGTACGGGCGGAGCATCAGGCCGCCTGCGCGGAAAAGATTCTCCCCATGCTGACGGAGGAGGAACTGGCTGTGTTCCGCCGGGGCCGCAACGCCCAGGTCCATTCGATACCCAGCCACGCCAGCCGTGCCCAGTACAGCACCGCCACGGCGCTGGAGGCCCTGTTCGGCTGGCTGTATCTGGGCGGACAGCGTCAGCGGGCCAGCGATCTCTTTGACGTGATGATGGAGGAATAAGAAATGCCCTTGGACGCAATTTCCCTCCGGGCCGTGGTGGAGGAGCTGCGGCCCCAGCTTTTGAATCTGCGCATCGATAAGGTGCAGCAGCCCGCCCGCGATCAGGTGATCCTACTGCTGCGGGGCAACAAGCGGCTTCTGCTGAACGCCGGGGCTAATGCCCCCCGTCTCCAGCTGACGGAGCTGCTGCGGGACAATCCGGCAGAGCCGCCCATGTTCTGTATGCTGCTGCGCAAGCATCTGGTGGGGGCACGGGTGGCAGAGATCACCCAGCCGGGTTTGGAACGGCTGGTGCGAATTGAACTGGACGTGACCGATGATTTCGGTCAGCCGGGCCACCGGACGCTGGTGCTGGAGGCCATGGGCCGCCGCTCCAACCTGATTCTGCTGGACGGCGAGAACCGGGTCATCGACTGTATGCGCCGGGTGGACGCAGAGATGTCCGCAGCCCGGCAGGTTTTGCCGGGGCTTTTTTACGAGCCTCCCGCCTCCACAGGACGGCTGCCCTTTTTAGAGGAAACAGAGGAGGGCCTTGCCGAAAAGCTGGCCCAAGTCAATCCGGAGATCCAGCTGGATCGCTTCCTGCTGGACGCCTATTTCGGAATTTCGCCCCTGATGGCCCGGGAACTCAGCTTCCGGGCCTGCGGGGAAACGGACGGGCGGCTCTGCAATCTGGACGAGGCCGGAAGAAGCCGTTTTCAGGACGCTTTCTTTGCGTTTGCAAATTGTGTAAAGGAAAACAGCTTTACGCCGATCGTTCTGAAACGGGAGGGGGTTCCCTTTGAATTTTCCGCCTTGCCGGTGCACCAATACGGCCTTGCGGCGGAAACGGAGACCTTTGAGAGCTTTTCCGCTCTGCTGGACAGCTTTTATGAAGCCAAGGAGCGGCAGGAGCGGGTGCGGCAGCGGGGAGCGGACCTGATCCGCACCGCCACCACCGCCCGGGGCCGGGTGCGGCGCAAACTGGCCTTGCAGGAGAAAGACTACGCTGCCACCCAGGAGCGGGACGCTCTGCGGCTGTCCGGGGACCTCATCACCGCCAATCTCTACCGCATGGAGCGTGGGGAGAGCAAGCTGGTCTGCCAGAATTACTACGATGAAGATCTGGCGGAGGTCACCATTCCGCTGGACCCGCTGCTGACGCCCCAGCAGAACGCCGCCAAGTATTATAAACGCTACACCAAGGCTAAGACAGCGGAGAAGTACCTCCGGGAGCAGATGGCTCTGGCTCGTCGAGACCTTGCTTATTTGGAGAGCGTTTTGCAGGAGATCCAGCAGGCGGAAACAGAGCAGGACTTTCTGGACATCCGGGGGGAAATGAGCGATGCCGGCTTCATCCGTAAGCAGGGGAAGAAGGTGCTCCAGCGGCCCTCCAAGCCACGGGAATTCAAAACCTCCGGCGGCTTCCGGGTACTGGTGGGGCGGAACAACCGCCAGAACGACAAACTGACCCTGAAGGACGCCGACTACCGGGATCTGTGGTTCCATGTGCAAAAGCTCCACGGCTCCCATGTGATCCTCTGTACCAACGGCGGGGAGCCGGGGGATCAGGATATTACAGAGGCCGCAAGTCTGGCAGCCTACTACTCCCAGGCCAAGGACAGCGCCAATGTGCCGGTGGACTGCACACAGGTGAAGTATGTCAAAAAACCGGCAGGCGCCCGCCCCGGCATGGTGATCTACACCACCTACCGCACCGTCAACGTCACCCCGGCAGAGGACTTGGTGAGGCGTCTGCAAAACGGAAAATAACAGGAAAAAAGAGCACCGTAAGGTGCTCTTTTTTGTTGAATGGCTCAGGCTGTGTGAGGCGCATGGCCGGTATTGTCCTCCGTGTCGCGGAACAGCAGTGTGACGCACCAGAGACCTGCCAGCCCGACCAGCGCGTAGACGATCCGGGAGAGGACGGCGGCCTGTCCGCCGAACAGGAATGCGACGGTGTCAAAGCCGAACAGCCCCACGCCGCCCCAGTTCAGCGCGCCGACGATCACAAGAATCAGCGCAATTTTGTCAACGATCATATTGTACCTCCTGTGTGACAAGTGAACTGTCCGTAGTGTTTTCGTAAAAGACGGATTTTATTCATACCTTGCAAGGCAGATGCGTCTGCATTATAATGAAAAACGAAATCAAAAACAGCGAGGGATACCTATGGATCAACGATTTGAACAGACCGCCTTTTACCCGGCGGATATCTTACTGCCGCAGACGGCTGACATGAAAAAATGGCCGGTGGTCGCCTGTGACCAGTTCACCTCCCAGCCGGACTACTGGCAGGCGGCGGAAGCAGCCGTAGGGGAGGCTCCGTCAGCCCTGCGGCTGGTGCTGCCGGAGGTCTATCTGAACGGCCCGGATGTGGACAAGCGAATTGAGACCATCAACGCTTCTATGGACCGCTACTTGGCGGATGGCCTGTTCCGGACGCTTCCGGACAGCCTGATCTATCTGGAGCGCACGCAGTCTGACGGCCGGGTGCGGCATGGTTTGATCGGCTGTGTTGATCTGGAGCAATATGACTTCACCCCCGGCTCCGGGGCGCTGATCCGGGCCACGGAGGGGACGGTGCTGGAGCGCATCCCGCCCCGGGTACGGGTGCGGGAGCACGCGGCTCTGGAGCTGCCCCATGCGATGCTGCTGATCGACGATCCGCGGAGAAGCGTGATCGAACCGCTGACAGTGGAGACCGGCGTCATGGAAGCCCTCTATGACACGGACCTCATGCTGGGCGGCGGCCATGTGAAGGGCTGGCGGCTGACTGATAGTCAGATGAGCCGGGTGGCCAACACCCTGAGCGCCTTGAAAAGTCCGGAGGCCATGGCGGATAAGTACAGCATGGCGGACGCGGCCCCGCTGCTGTTCGCCGTGGGAGACGGCAATCATTCTCTGGCCACCGCCAAAGCCTGCTACGAAAATCTGAAAAAGGTGACGCCGCCGGAGCGGTGGGCGTCCTTGCCCGCCCGGTACGCCTTGGTGGAGGTGGTGAATCTTCACGATGACGCGTTGACCTTTGAACCCATCCACCGGGTACTGTTCCATGTGGACGGCCGGGATCTGTGGGACGCCTTTCAGGCGTTCTATCCCGGCGCGCATACTGGCGGGGGAGAGGGGCATACGGCAGAGGTCTGCGGTCAGGGAATGGACGGCCTGTGGACGGTTCCGCACCCCAAAGCGCAGTTGACGGTGGGAACGCTGCAAGCCTTTCTGGACGCATATTGCAGGGACCATCCGGAGGTGCAGGTGGATTACATCCACGGGGATGACGTGGCCCGAAAGCTGGGCAGTCGGCCGGGGAATCTGGGATTCCTGCTGCCGCTCATGGGGAAGGAGCAGCTGTTCCCCACCGTGATGGCCGACGGCGTGCTGCCCCGCAAGACCTTCTCCATGGGAGAGGCGCGGGATAAGCGCTACTATCTGGAAGCCAGGAGGATTCGATGAAGATACAGGAACAGGCCCCGGCGAAAATCAATCTGGCCCTGAACATTTTAGGCCGCCGGACGGACGGCTACCACGAGCTGCGGATGGTGATGCAGTCCGTTTCCCTTTGCGACACAGTAACGGTGGAGGAGACTGGCATCGGCTTCGCGCTGCTGGCGGACGGCTTCACGGTCCCGGCGGGGAAGTCCTCCTTGGAGCAGCAGGCGGCGGAAGCCTTTTTTGCCGCCGTCGGACGGCCCATGCCGCCCCTGACCGTGCATCTGGAAAAAACCACCCCGGCCTACGCAGGCTTGGGGGGCGGCAGCGCGGATGTGGCGGCGCTGCTGCGGTGCCTGCGCCGGCAGTATGCGCCTGAAATGCCCGTGGAGCAGCTGCGGGCCATCGGACTGACGGTGGGCAGTGATATGCCCTTCTGCGTTTCCGGCGGCACGGCTCTGGCGGAGGGCCGGGGGGAACGGCTGACGGCGCTGCCTGCCCTGCCGGATTGTTGGATCGTTCTGTGCAAGCCGGAATTCGGCATCCCCACGCCTGCGCTGTTCACGTTGGCGGATGCCGGGACACCGAAAAACCGCCCGGATATCGACGGCATGATCCGCGCACTGTCTGCGGGGGATCTGGACGGCGTGGCGGCACGGCTGTGCAACGTGTTCGAGGAATTTCTGCCAGAGGAATACCATGAGGTGTTCCACATCAAAAACCGGCTTTTGGAGCTGGGGGCGCTGAACGCCGCCATGAGCGGCTCCGGGCCGACGGTGTTCGGCATTTTCCGGGAGAAAACGGCGGCGAAGGCAGCGGAGACCGCCTTGAAGCAGCGCTATCCGCAGACCTATTTGGCAAAACCTGTTGGCGAGTTGGTATAAAACATAAAATTTCCGTCCAGAATCCAGATACATGAGAATCGTATCCGGAAAGGACGGAAATTTTTTATGAAACAGCGGTTACATCCCATCGAGCTTACGTTGATGATCGTGGCGGCGCTGGCGCTGACCTCCGGGGCGGTGGCCCTTCACACCCAGAGCCAGTTAGCGGAGAAGGTGGTGCGGCTTCACGTACTGGCCAACTCCGATTCCGAGGAGGATCAGGCGCTGAAGCTGAAGGTGCGGGACGCCGTGCTGGAACAGGCCACAGAGACCCTCCGGGGAGCGGACAGTCAGGCGGAGGCCAGCCGCCGCTTGACGGATATCCTCCCGGAGTTGGAGGAAACGGCCCGTGCCGTCATCACGGCCAACGGCTATGATTACGGCGTCCGGGCGGAGCTGGCGGAAACGTCCTTTCCCACAAAGGAATATGACGGCTTTGCCCTGCCCGCCGGGGAATATCTGGCTCTGCGGGTCCTGATCGGAGAGGCGGCGGGGCAGAACTGGTGGTGCGTGGTGTTTCCGCCCCTGTGTACGGCGGCGGCCAGCGATGTTCCCACCGTCGCGCTGGATGCGGGACTGACGGATCAGGAGGTGGCCCTCATCACGGAGGCGGACGAGGGCTATATCCTGAAATTCAAATCAGTGGAGCTGTGGCAGACCTTAAAAGCAAAGCTGACCAAATGACAACAGCCCGTGCGGATCAATTCCGCACGGGCTGTTACAGGTTTTACAGAACTTTATTCAGGAAGGTGACGAGCCGGGGGCTTTCCGGATGGGAGAACAGCTCGTGGGAGGGCTTATCCTCGCCGATGACGCCGCCGTCCAGGAAAATGGTACGGCTGCTGACCTCCCGGGCGAAGCGCATCTCGTGAGTCACCACGATCATGGTCATGCCGCTCTCTGCCAGATCCTTCATCACGTCCAGCACCTCACCGATCATCTCCGGGTCCAGAGCACTGGTAGGCTCGTCGAACAGCATGACCTCCGGGTCCATCATCAGGGACCGCACAATGGCGATCCGCTGCTTCTGGCCGCCGGAAAGCTGGCTGGGATAGGCGTCGGCCCGGTCGGCCAGACCCACCTTTGCCAAAAGCTCCAAGGCCTTCTCCTGTGCGTCGGACTGGGACATCCCCTTAATGCGCACCGGGGCAGCGGTGAGGTTGTGCATCACGTCCATGTTGCTGAACAGGTTGAACTGCTGGAACACCATGCCCATCCGCTGACGGCAGTGGTCGATGGCCTTGCCCTTGATGGTGCAGATATCCGTGCCGTCAAAGAGGATCTGGCCGGAGGTAGGCTGCTCCAGCAGATTCAGGCAGCGGAGGAAGGTGGACTTGCCGCCGCCGCTGGGACCGATGATGGAGACCACCTCATTTTCGTGGAAGGTGGTACTGATCCCCTTGAGGACCTCCAGCTTGTGGAATTTTTTTTGCAGGTCCACAACTTTCAGAATTTCACGCTTATTTTCCATGGGACAGCTTCCTTTCCGCCAGAGACACCGCCCGGCCGCTGACGAAGGTCAGCACGAAGTAGCACAGCGCCGCCACAGCCAGACATTCCAGATTCTTGTAGGTCACGGCGATCACGTCATTGGTGCGGAACATCAGGTCGGCAATGCCAATCACGGAGACAATGGAGGATTCCTTGATGACGGTGACGAACTCGTTGCCCAGCGCCGGGAGAATATTGCGGATGGCCTGGGGGAGGACCACCAGCCGCATGGCCTCACCGCTGCTGAAGCCAACGCTCCGGGCGGCCTCCATCTGTCCGCCGTCCACAGCCTGAATACCGGAACGGATGATCTCCGCTACATAGGCGCAGCTATTCATGCTCATAGCCACGATACCGGCGGCGAACCGGGAGAAGTTGGGAATCCAGGGAATGTTAGGAATGGTAATGCCGATCATAGGCAGACCGTAGAAGATAAACATGAGCTGCACCATCAGCGGCGTTCCGCGGACAAACTCGATGTACGCCACTGCGATCCACCGCAGGGGAGGGATGCGGCACATCCGCAGAGAGGCCATCAGGGTGCCCAGTATCGCGCCAAACAGAACGGAGAAGGCGGCGATGATGAGCGTGTTGACGATGCCTTCGGTGAAAAAGCTGTTGTAGCGTTCTATCAGCTTTGCCATGGTTTCCAAAAAGGCCATGGGAGAATTCCTCCTTGTTTGTGTGCCGGTATCCGGCAAATATCAGGCGGGCACGCGAGGAACCAGAGTTGGTTCCCCGCGCGTCCGTGCTTGGTTCTAATCAGAATCGGTATTTATTTTACAGACCCATGCTGGCAGCCAGCTCCACAGCCTCGTCATAAGCCTTCAGGTAGCTGCCGTCGTTGACCACCTGATTGATGACGGTGTTGACTTCTGCCAGCAGATCCTCGCTGCCCTTGGCGGCCACAACGGCCTTGCCGAAGGAGGCTTCCTCAGAAGTGAAGGCGAAGTTGGAGACTTCCAGACCGCCGTTGCTGGTGGCAATCAAAGATTCGCCCACAGCCTGATCCACCACCAGGCCGGCGATGTTGCCGTTCTGGACTTCCAGCGCCAGAGCGGGATACTTTTCCAGCTCGAACAGTTCGCTGTCAGGCAGAGCGGTCTGGATCAGCTGAGACTGGATGGTGCCCTTCTGCGCGCCGACCTTCTGGCCTGCCAGAGATTCCTTGGTGGAATACAGATCTGCGTTGCCTGCCTTTACAATGAGAAGCTGAGCGCTTTTCTCATACAGGTCGCTGAAGTCGATCTCCTCGGCTCTCTCAGGGGTCTTGGTGAAGGCGGCGATGCCCAGATCCACCTGACCGGACTTCACGGCGGGGATGATGCCGTCAAAGGACATATCCACCACTTCCAGCTCCACGCCCAGGTGATCGGCGATCTGCTGGGCCAGCCACATATCGCAGCCTGCGAAGTTAGCATTCAGATCCTTGAACTCGTAGGGAGCGTACTGGGCTTCCGTACCGACTACCAGCTTGCCGCTGGTCTTGACCTTTTCCAGCAGACTTGCCGCTACGGCCGGTTCTGCCGGGGTTTCCTCAGCCGGGGTGCTGTCCGCCGGAGCGGAATCTTCAGTTTTGCTGCCGCAGCCGGTCAGCAGAGACAGCATCATCATGGCGCCCAGCGCCAGAGACATGAGCTTTTTCCATGTATTCTTTTTCATATGATCCTCCAAATCCTGAGTGATTATTGAATCAACTCTGTTTATACGTATGATTATACACAATATTCAGTTAAAATCAATAGGCAAACTGTATATAATCGAAAACTTGCTGAATGAATATTTATAAATATTCACAACATGCGAATAAATTACCGTCAGAAGGACAGGCCCTCCATCCGGTCAAAGGCTTCCTTCAGGCGGTCCAGCCCCACCGTACACGCAATGCGGAAATGTCCGGCGCCGGTGCTGCCGAACAGCGTGCCGGGTGTGACCAGAACGTGTGCCCGTTCCAGAAGCGCCTGACAGAAGTCCTCGGCGCTGAGGCCGGTTTTCTCAATGCCGGGGAAGAGGTAGAAGGTGCCCTTGGGCCGTACCAGACTGAGGTAGGGGATCTGCTCCATCCGGTCCGCCGCGTAGAAAATGCGGTCCCGGTAGGCCAGAACGTATTTCTCACGAATGGTCTGCCGGATCGCCAGCGCCTGTATGGCGGCCCGCTGGGAGATGGAGGGGGCCGTATAGATCAGGGAGTTGTTGATGTTGCTCATGACCTCCAGTATCTCCGGCTCCGCGATGGCTACGCCCACCCGCCAGCCGGTCATGAGAAAATTCTTGGAAAAGCTGTTCAGGGTGATGACCCGGTGAGCGAGCCCCGGGATCGTGCGGAGGGGGATGAAGTCCCCCTCATAGAGGTAGGTGGTATAGATCTCATCCGCCGCGATCAGCAGGTCATGCTCCTCCGCCACCCGGCCCAGCAGCTCCAGCGTGGAGCGGTCATAGCCCATGCCGGTGGGGTTGCAGGGATTGTTGAACACAATGAGCTTGGTGCGGGGGGTAATGGCCGCCCGGAGACGGGCTTCGTCAATGGCCCATCCCTCGCTTGCATAGGTGGGGACCTCTACGCACACTCCTCCGGCCAGCTCCGCCTGGGTGCGGTAGAGGGAGAAGTAGGGGGAAAAGACGATGACCTCGTCACCGGGGTCCAGAACGGACAGCATCACCAGCGCCATTCCCATGCTGCTGGAAGCGGTGACCAGAACGTGATCCGGAGAGAGGGGCTGCTTGAAATCCGTCTGCCATGCATCACAGACGGAGCGGATCAGCTCCGGATCACCCTTCGGATCTCCATAGTGGGTGTACCCGGCCTTGGCTTCCCGGAAGGCGGTGTCGATGATGGCGTCATCGGTGATAAAGTCCGTGTCGCCGATGCTGAGATCAATGATATCCGAATACCGGGCCAGCGCGTCGGTGTCCAGACTCAGTCCGGCGTCGGAATTCTGAAATCGCTTGGCGATATATGATTTTACAGGTCTCATAGCGTTTCTCCTTTCACCCGGGGGATCACGGTGGACCCGTTGGGAATGATATAGGTGGATTTTCCGTCCAGTTCCGCGGCTTTCAGTAAGGCATCCATATCGGAAAAGGCGTGGATCCCCATGGGTGCAACGGTCTGGGGATCAATGGAGGAATACATGAAAATGCGGTACCGCTGGGCCTGCTCACAGTTCAGGAAGAAGATGTAGCCTGCCACGGTGAAGGCCTCCCGCAGACGCTGCTCAATGGTGCCGTCCTGTAAATTCTTGCTCCAGTCGAAGTACTCGGCGGGGCCGCCGCCCTCCGGCGCTTCGATCATCAGAACCAGCGTACCGCCGGGCTTCAACGCGGATTCCACATTGTCAATGGTCTTGGTGCCCTGATAGAGGGAGATGTCCTTGGGAAAGCCGCCGCAGCTGGTGACCACGGCGTCTGCCCGGCAGGGAATATCCACCCGGTAAATGTCATCCACGGCAGTACAGGCCCGCTCCCAGGAGGTCAGGTAGTGGCCGGAGAAGATATACGAGAGCTTCATGTCGGCGTTCATCACCAGATTCACCATGAAGAGGTTGTTCACCAGTGACGCCGCCTCGCACATATCCTCGTGCAGCGGGTTTCCCGCCAACACGCCGTTTCCGATGGCGGGGTTGGTGCGGAGCTTGGTGCTGTCCAGAGAATAGGCGTGGTTGTGGCGAATGGTCTCCAAGCCGCTGATGCCGGGGAGGATGCTCTTCCGTCCGCCGCCGAAGCCGGCCATCACATGATGGGTGGCGGCGCCTAAGCAGACCACCAGATCCGCTTCCGCGGCGGTGCGGTCGATCCACACTGGTGTCTCATGGGGCGTAGTGCCCAGATAGGCAAGATCCTTGGCCTCGCAGTCATGATTCTTCACACGGACCCGGTTATAGACCCCGTCGGTGACCAGTGTCCGCAGTTCCTGCTCATCGCCGCCGATGTGAGTGCCGTTGGCCACCACGATGGTCAGATGCTCCGGTTGTACGCCGCATTCGTCGATGAGATAGTCAACGAGATGGGGAATCACCAGATCCTGCCGCATCCAGAATCGGGTCATGTCACTGATCACCAGCGCCACCCGATCTCCGGGGCGGACCCGCTGGCGCAGAGGCGCGCTGTCGATGGGCTGCTCCAGCGAGGCGAACAGGGCAGAACGGATGTCGCTGATGGGCGGCGTCTCTGTTCCATGCAGTTCCGCCAGAATATCCGCTTCGTTCAGGGAAAGGGACACAGACCCATGTCCATATTTAAAGTTGTAGGTTTTCATAAGCAGCCTCCTATGAAGACACATGAATAATAATTCATTATACACGTCAAAATTGAATGTTCAATAAGAAATCTGCCGCCGCTTCACCAAAATTCGGCGTTGTTCAGCGGAGGGCTTTTGTGTTTTTTTGACAAGGGAGGGCAAAGATAAAAACCGCCCGCCCGGAAATCCAGACGGGCGGCTGGATCAGCGGCGCAGATAAGCGTCAATATCAAAGGGCTGCAATGCAGTAGTGGATTTCAGATATAAGGGATGGTGGGGATGGCCGGATTTCAGAAGCGGCCCGGCGGTGAACCATTGAGCGTTTGCGGCCTGACCGTCAGCGGCGAAATCCCGCATACAGTCCATGAGGTAATCCCGCTTTTCGATGATGTTCCCCCAGGCGGCCCAGATAGCAGGGGTCTCCGAAAGGGAGAGCAGATAGCGGAAGGCTTTTCGGTTTTCCTCGTGGAGAGCGCTGTTGCACACCCGCTCCATATCGTCCGGCCGGGTGGCACGCTGGGCGTAGACATTGAACATGAGAAAGCTGTCATAGCCGTTGTTCAGGGCGATGCGCTGGGCGGACTGCAGGGTGGGGTCCAGCGCGTCCGGCGCGGCGGTGGAGGGGTTGATCCCCACGCAGATCAGAGACTTTTGGCCCCGGGTGCCTAAAATGTAACGGTATTCGGAATAGGTGTTGGGCACATAGAGCCAGCGGCTTACATCGTAATCCGGGGAGGGGCGCAGGGCGGCGTCCAGCGCCGGATCAAACAGCTCGAGGGCCACGGTATCCGTGGTGCCCTGTGGAATATGGGGCATGACGATCACTCCTGTATGTCAGAATTCATAGCGAAGCCATTGTAGCATGGCGGCGAAAAAAAGGCAATCGGGTCTGTTTTTGGCGGCGGTGTTGTGATAGAATGGGAAAAAACAAACTGCGGGAGGTCACTATGCTGACGATCTTGATTGGCCGTGCCAAAACGGGAAAATCGGATACCATGCTGCGGCGGATGGCGGAACTGGGGGAGAGCAGCCAGCAGATCCTGCTGGTGCCGGAGCACGCCTCCCACCAGGCGGAGGTGGACGTGTGCCGCGCCTGCGGCGATACCGCCAGCCGTCATGCCGAGGTGCTGAGTTTTCGGCGGCTGAGCGAGCGGGTGCTGAGCATCACCGGCGGCATCGCGGACGTGACGCTGGATAACGGCGGCAAGCTGCTGACCCTCCAGCGGGCGCTGCTGGAAACGGCCCCCCAGATGACCGTATACCGGAAGCCCTCGCAGAAGGTGGGCTTTCTGGAACAGATGCTGGCGCTGTTCGACGAACTGCGAAGCTACGAGGTGACCCCGGAGATCCTGTACCAGCAGGCGCAGGACATAGACGGCGCCACCCACGACAAGCTGACGGATCTGAGCCTGCTCTACGCCGCCTATGAGGCCCGGCTCCGCCGTCCCGGCCTGGACGCACGGGACCGGATGACCAAGCTCTGCGACCATTTGGAGGAGTCCGGCTATGTGCGGGGCAAGGACATTTTCATCGATGGTTTTACCTATTTCAACGCCCAGGAGCGGCGGGCGCTGGCGATTTTTCTGCGGCAGGCCCGGTCTGTTACGATCACGTTGCTTGGAGAAGTCAACAGCCGGGAGGAGATCTTTGAACCCACGCTGAAAACCATGTCCATGCTGGAGTGGTTGGCCGCTTCTGAGGGGAAACCTGTAAAGCTACTATCCTTAACAAATGAGGACCCGTCAGCACTTGGACATTTGGAGCGCCATTTCTTTGGGGAGAATCTGCCCTATGAGGGCGACAGCGCCGCCATCCGGCTCCGGGAGGCCGCCACTGTCTATTCCGAGGTGGAGCAGACCGCCGCCGACATCCGCCGTCTGCTGGCGGCGGGGAAGTGCCGCTGTCGGGACATCACCGTGGCGGCCCGGAATATGACGGAGTACGCCGGGACCATCGAAACGGTGTTCGAGCGGTACGGGATCCCGGTGTATCTCAGCCGCCGCAGCGACATTCTGGAAAAGCCGGTGCTGAGCCTGCTGACCGGCGTGCTGTCCTCCATCTCCAACGGCTATGAGTACGAGGATATGTTCCGCTGGCTGAAAACCGGTTTGGCGGGCCTGACGGCAGAAGAATGTGACCTGCTGGAAAACTATGTTCTGAAATGGGACATCCACGGCCAGACATGGCTCCGGGACGAGGACTGGACGGAAAACCCGGACGGCTACGGCGCGCCGTGGAACGACCGGCGGCAGGCCGTGCTGACGCAGGTAAATCAACTGCGCCGCCGGGTGCGGGAACCGCTGGAGCGTCTGGCGGCGGGCTTGAAGGCTGGGGAGACGGCCCGGGATTATGTGGAGGCCCTGTACAGCTTCATGGAAGAGCTGAAACTGGAAACGGCCCTGACGGAGCGGATGCACGCCCAGGCGGAGGCGGGCCGGATGCAGGAGGCGGAGGAGACCGCTCAGCTTTGGGAGATCCTCTGCGGTGTGCTGGATCAGTTTGTGGAAATTTTAGGGGAAGAACACTTGGAACAGAGCGAGTTTGAGCGGCTGTTCCGACTGGTGCTGACCCAGTACAGCGTGGGTACCATCCCCGTGGCTTTGGATCAGGTGTCCGTCAGCGAGATCACCCGAAATGACCGGCACACAACCAGCTACCTCTTTTTGCTGGGAGCCAATGACCACGTGCTGCCGGACCCCGGTCAGAGCGGCGGCCTGCTGAACGAGGATGACCGTCAGGCGCTGGCCCTCCGGGGCGTCGAGCTGGCCCCCACCGGCATGGAACGGATGGGCATTGAACTGCAAAACCTCTACGCCGCGCTTGCCCAGCCCACGGCGGGCCTGACGGTGAGCTATCCGGTGACGGATGTTTCCGGCAGCGAGCTGCGCCCCGCGTTTGTGGTGGAGCGGCTGCGGAAACTATTCCCGAAGCTGTGTGTGGAACACGAGCGAGCTGACAAGGCATATCGCCTGTCAGCCGTTGAACCTGCGCTGGAAATGGCGGGACAGGACCCCGACGGCCCCCTGTGGCGATATTTTCAGCAGGAGCCGGACTGTGCCCGGCATTTAAGCGCCATGGAGCGGGCCGCCGCGGCCCGACGGGGCAGTCTGTCTCCCGCCGCAGTCCGGGCCATTTACGGAGAGCGGGTTTCCATGACCGCCTCCCGGCTGGAACGGATGCGCTCCTGCCACTTCGCCTACTTCATGGAGTACGGTCTGCGGGCCAAACCCCGGGAACCGGCCTCCTTCGACGCGCCCCAGATCGGCACGTTTCTCCACTATCTGCTGGAAAACGTCACCCGGGACGTGCTGGGACAGGGCGGCTTTGCCGCGGTGGACAACGAGGAACTTCACCGCCTGACCCGACAATATATCGACCAATATGCGGAACAGGAGCTGCACAATTTCCAGAACCGTACCCCCCGGTTCCGGTATCTGTTCAACCGTCTGCGGACCAACGCCTACGCTATCATTGACCAGGTGGCGGAGGAACTGCGCCACTCGGATTTTGTCCCCATGGCCTTCGAACTGGGGTTCGGAGGGAAGGACGGAACACTGCCCGCCGTCACCATTTCCCGTCCGGACGGGGAACTGCGGGTAGGCGGCAAGGTGGACCGGGTGGACGGCTGGATCAAGGACGATAAGCTGTACCTCCGGGTGGTGGACTACAAATCCGGCAAGAAGAAATTCGATCTGGCCAACGTCCGCATGGGACTGGATATTCAGATGCTGCTGTACCTCTTTGCCCTGCAAAAGGAGGGGGCGGAATTTTTCGGAAAAGAGATCGAACCGGCGGGCGTGCTGTATCTCCCCGCACGGGACGAGATTTTGCCGGCGGAGCGGGGCATCTCTCAGGAAGCTCTGCAAAAGGAGCGGGAAAAGACACTGAAGCGCTCCGGACTTCTCTTGGAGGACCCGGCGGTGTTACAGGCCATGGAGCATGAGGCCCTGACGGAGCCCCATTATCTGCCGCTGCGGGTCGGCAAGGACGGAAATCTCTCCGGGAGCCTCGCCTCCGCCGCCCGGCTGGGGAAGCTGGGCACGTATGTGGACAAATTGCTGGGCCAGATCTCCGACGAGCTGCGCAGCGGCAACATCGACGCGGATCCCTGCTGCCACAGCGAGGAGGACAGCCAGTGCCGTTTCTGCGACTGGGTCTCCGCCTGTCAGTTCCGCGATGGACGGGACCGGGACCGTCTGCGGTACATCCTGCCGGTAAAACCGGAGGAATTTTGGAAAGAACTTGAGGAAGGAGGCGGTGACTCATGGCAAAGCTGAAACTGACGGAGCAGCAGCAAGCGGCGGTGGAGAACCGGGGCGGCAGCCTGCTGGTGTCTGCCGCCGCCGGGTCCGGCAAGACGAAGGTGCTGGTGGAGCGGCTGTTCCGATACGTGACGGAGGACCACTGCCATATCGATGATTTTCTCATCATCACCTACACGAAGGCTGCCGCCGCCGAGCTGCGGAGCAAGATCGCCGCCGAACTGTCCAAACGGATGGCGGAGACCCCGGAGGACCGACACCTCCGCAGCCAGCTTTTGCGGGCGTATCAGGCGGACATCAAGACCGTGGACGCCTTCTGCACGGCACTGCTGCGGGAGAACACCCATCTTCTGGCACAGGAGGGAGAGCGCTATACCCTGACGCCGGATTTCCGGGTGCTGGACGAAAATGACGCAAAGCTCCTGCGCCAGCGGGTGCTGACCCGGGTACTGGAGCGGTTTTACGAGGAACTGGACGAGGGCGGCGCCCTGCTGGCGGATACGCTGGGCGCGGGCCGGGATGACAGCGCCCTGGAGGATCTGGTGCTGGAAACCTACGAAAAGCTGCAAAGTCACGCCGATCCTGAACACTGGCTCGCGGAAAATCGGACGATCTGGGAAAATCGGAGCGGGGACTTCGACGAAACGCCCTACGCCGCCGAGCTGCTGGCGGTCATCCGCCGAAAGGGCTTTCACCACATGGAAGCGCTGCGGCGAGCGGGACAGTCCACCGTGGGCGGGGATCTCTATAAGGGATACGGCGAAAAATTTCTGCGGGCCAGCCGCAGCTTCGCACCCTTGGCGGCAGCACAGAACTGGGAAGCCGCCCGCATTTCTCTGGATGGACTGGAATTTCCCCGGCTCACCACGCCGAAGGGAATGACCGAGGACCCGGAGGTCGTGAGACTGAAGGGGCTGTGGGAGAACGCCAAAACTGCCGCCAAAAAGCTGGCTCCCATGCTGGCGGTCAGCGATACGGAGGCCATGGAGGACCTTCAGACCATGGCCCCTGCCATGACAGCCCTTTTGAAGCTGACGGCGGACTTTTCCGACGCTTACCGGACGGAAAAGCTGCGGATGAACTGCGCCGACTTCTCCGATCAGGAGCATCTGGCCCTTCGCCTGCTGGTGGAGCGGAACGGCGCGCCTACGGAACTGGGCCGTCAGGTGGCGGGCCGCTACCGGGAGATCCTGGTGGACGAATATCAGGATACCAACGAGGTGCAGAACGCCATTTTCCGGGCAGTGTCCCGTGAAGGCAAAAACCTCTTTACTGTAGGGGACGTAAAGCAGAGTATTTACCGGTTCCGGTTGGCGGACCCTACGATTTTTCTTGACAAGTACCGCCGCTTCACACCTGCTGAAAATGCGGCGGATGGGGAGAACCGCAAAATTTTGCTGTCCAAAAACTTCCGCTCTCGGGGAGAGATTTTGGACGCGGCCAATTTCGTCTTCTCCAACATCCTGTCGGCGGACATGGGAGAGATGGAATACGGCGAGGACGAGTCCCTCCACTTCGGCGCGGAGTACTACCCGCCCCGGAAGGACTGCGAGACGGAATTCCACCTCATCTCCGCCCATCAGAAGTCGGCGGCAAATGACCGCCCGGTGAAACGGCTGCTGGCGGAGGCCCGGTTCACGGCGCAGCGTATCCGTCAGCTTCTGGATGAGGGCTATCCCGTCACCGGGGAGGACGGCACGCTGCGGCCCTGCCGCCCGGAGGACATCGTGATCCTGATGCGCTCTCCGGGGAGCCGGTCCGCCGCCTTCGCCCAAGCGCTGGCGGAGCGGGATGTGCCCTGCTCCTTTGAGGAAAGCGGCGATTTCTACCAGACCCCGGAGATCTCTGTCACGCTGGCCCTGTTGGAGATCGTCGACAATCCCCGGCAGGATGTGCCGCTGATCGCCGTGCTCCGCTCCCCGGTGTTCGGCTTTACGCCGGACCGTCTGGCGGAGATCCGCAGCCGTGACCGGGAGGGAGACTTCTATGACGCTCTGCTGGCGGACGGCGGCGAGGACGTACAAGCGTTCCTGACAACGCTGACCGGACTGCGGGACGCGGCGGCAGACATGAACGTGTGCCGCCTGCTGTGGCATATCTACAATACGCTGCATCTGCCGGGTATCTTCGGCGCTATGGACGAGGGCGGCGTCCGGCAGGAAAATCTGGTGGCCCTGACCCGCCACGCCGAGCGCTTTGAGAGCAGCGGCTACCGGGGGCTGTTCGCCTTCATCACACAGCTCCGGCGGCTCATTGACGCCGGGCAGGCTCCCGCCGTGAAAACCGCTGGGGGGAGCGGCGGCGTTCAGATGATGAGTATTCACAAATCCAAGGGCCTGGAATTTCCCATCGTGTTCCTCTGCGATTTGGAGCACGCCTTTTCCCGGCAGGATTTCGATACGCCGGTGCTGGTGCACCCGGCACTGGGCCTTGGCCCTCTGTGCATCGACCTGAAGCGGAAGATCCGCTATCCCACCATGGCCCGGCTGGCGCTGGAAGAAAAGCTTCGCCGTGAAAATCTTGCGGAGGAACAGCGGATCCTGTATGTGGCCATGACCCGGCCAAAGGAAAAGCTGATTTTGGTAGACGCGCTGTACGGCGCGGAAAAGCGCCTTCAAAAGCTGACCGCCGCTGCGGCCTGTCCCGTGATGCCGGAGGTGGTGGCGGAGGGGAAGTGCTTCGGAGATTGGATCTTACTGCCGCTGCTGTGCCGCCCGGAGGCCGCGCCTTTGCGGGATATGGCCGGGGTGATGGCGGGCGGTCTGTATACCGGTGATACCGCCCCATGGCAGGTGTTCATCCATGACGGCGATGACTTCGGATGGGCGCCGGGAGCGGCCGTGTCCGACACGGAGAAAGATGCAGGAGAAACGCTCTTTGACCCGGCGCTGTTGACCTTCCGGTATCCCTATCAGCGGGAAACAACTCTCCCCGCCAAGCTCACCGCCACGCAGCTAAAGGGCCGGGCGCTGGATCAGGAGATCGCGGAAGATGCCTACCACACGCCCTATATCCGGCCCCTTGTCCAGCCCAAATTCCGCCGGGAGAAAAAGGGACTGACACCGGCGGAGCGGGGCACCGCCACCCATCTTGTCTTGCAGTATCTGGATCTGCAAAATTCGGATGTGCCCGGACAGGTGGAAAAGCTGCGGCTGGAGGCCAAGCTGACGGCGGAGCAGGCGGCGGCTGTGGACGTTCCCGCTCTGCGGCGCTTTCTGGAATCCCCGCTGGCTGAGGAAATGCGGCAGGCGGAAACGGCGGCGCGGGAGTATCGGTTCACGGTGCTGATGCCGGCCCGGGATTATGACCCGGCAGCCGCGGAGGAGGACAGCATCCTGCTGCAAGGTGTGGTGGATTGCTGGTTTGAAACGCCGGAGGGCATCACGGTGGTGGACTTTAAGACCGACTTCGTACAGACGGAGGAAGATGTGGCACAGCACGCGGAGCTGTACCGGGGCCAGCTGGCGGCGTACTCTCTGGCGCTGGAACGGGTGCTGGAAAAGGCGGTGACACGGAAGGCGCTGTACTTCCTGCAAGCCGGGAAAACCGTGGAAATCTCGTGATTTCAAGCTTTTTCGCAAAAACCGGAAAAAATGCTTGCAATCTGTGTTCCGATGTGATATGCTTATTTAGCTTTTGTGGGGTGAAAGCTCCATAGAGGTAGTTTTGTACCAGAAAGAGGTGAACGAGAGCAATGAAGGAAGGAATCCATCCCAATTATCAGCAGACTACGATTACTTGCGCCTGCGGTAATGTGATTGAGACAGGTTCTACCAAGAGTGATATCAAGGTGGAAGTCTGCTCGAAGTGTCACCCCTTCTTCACTGGCAAGCAGAAGCTGGTTGATACCGGCGGACGCGTGGCCAAGTTCAACAAGAAGTTCGGCCTGAACAAGTAAGCCTGTACACTTCGTCACATCCAGCAGTGGTCTGCATCCGCAGACCACTGCTTTTTTATTGCATTTTTTCAAAATTCGGATATACTGGACACATCAATGAAATGGGAAACCCATTTGACACGGGGCCTCCCAAACGCAAGGAGAGACACATTTGTTACCGAAAAAGGAAGAAATTCGAGATAAAGTTGTATTGGTGGGCCTGAACTCCCCGGTTTTGCGGGAGGACAGTGCCACCGAGGAAAGTATGGACGAGCTGTCCGCTCTGGTGGAGACCGCCGGCGGCGAGACTGCCGGCATCGTTCTCCAGAACCGGCCCACGCCGGATCCTCGCACCTTCATCGGGGAGGGCAAGGTGGCGGAGGTGCAGCTTTACGTTGAAAATGTAGGTGCTACCATGGTCATTTTCGACAATAACCTTTCCCCCTCCCAGCAGCGGGTGCTGACGGAGCTGCTGGGCGTTCAGGTATTGGACCGCTGCGGCCTGATCCTGGATATTTTCGCTCAGCGGGCAAAAACCAAGGAGGGCCGCTTGCAGGTGGAGCTGGCCCAGTACCGCTATCTGCTGCCCCGGCTGATCGGTATGTGGAGCCATCTGGAGCGTCAGGGCGGCACCAGCGGCAAGGGACCCATCGGCTCTAAAGGCCCCGGCGAAACGCAGTTGGAAACAGACCGCCGTCTGATCAACAAGAAGATCGACAAGATCCGGGCAGATCTGGAAGAGGTACGTCGTGTCCGGGCCACCCAGCGACAGCAGCGGCAGAAGAACGAGATCCCGGTGGTGGCCATCGTTGGCTATACCAATGCGGGCAAATCTACCTTGCTGAACCAGCTTACCGGCGCTGCGATCCCGGCCAATAACCGGCTGTTCGACACGCTGGACACCACCAGCCGCCTGCTGACGGTCAGCGATACCATGGATGTGGTGGTGTCCGATACCGTTGGCTTCATCCGCAAGCTGCCCCATCAGCTGGTGGAGGCGTTCAAGGCCACACTGGAGGAATTGGAGTACGCAGATCTGCTGCTCCATGTTATCGACGTGTCCAACACGGAATGGCAGCATCAGGCGGAGGTCGTGGAGAAGCTGATCGTGGAACTGGGAGCCAATGAGATCCCCCGCATCGACGTATTCAATAAGTGCGACCGTGTGGAGGCCGGTGACCTGCGGCCCCACGGCGCTGACATCTGCTCCATCTCCGCCCGGACCGGTGAGGGCGTGGACCGTCTGCTGGAAATGATCGACCGGCGGCTGGACAAGGGCACCCGCCGGGTGACCATCCACCTGCCGTATGACAAGGGCAGCCTGCTGGATATGCTGTACCGGGAGGCCAAGGTGGAATCCGTGGAATACAGCGAGACCATTGACATTGTGGCGGTGTGCCCGCCCAAGGTGCTGGGCCAGATCGGAGACTATACCCAGGACTGGACGCCGCCGAAAGAGGACTGGGAATGATCACGCTGAAAACGCGGCGGCTGCTCCTCGCCCCCTGGCGGGAGGAGGATGCCGAGGCATTGTACGCTCTGGCGTCGGACCCGGAGATCGGACCCATGTGCGGCTGGGAACCCCATGGAAGCGTGGAGGAAAGCCGGGAGGTCATCCGGGATGTGTTCAGCGCGCCGGAGGTCTGCGCGATTCTCAGCAGAGAGAGCGGCGCACTGCTGGGAGCGGTGGGCCTTCAGCCGTCATCGGAGATTTTTCCGGAGCTTTCTGCCACAGAGCAGCGGGAGATGGGCTATTGGCTGGGACGGCCGTATTGGGGCCATGGCGTTATGACGGAGGCTGCAACAGAACTGCTGCGCTTCGGCTTTGAGACGCTGGGGCTGGAAGCCGTCTGGTGCTCGCATTATGACTGGAACAGCCGGTCTCGTCGGGTCATTGAGAAGTGCGGCTTCCGCTATCAGTTCACGAAAGAGACAACGAATGTCATCGGAATGACCAACAAAACGGTGTTTTACGCCTTGAAAAAGGAAGAATGGCTGGCTTTTTCCGGTGAAAAGGAGTTTGCATGACGGAGTACATCGTCCCCTATCAGGACGCCGAGAGCGAGTTTACGGAAAAGCGCTCCCGCTTCATCACCCACCTCTACAAGGTGGGGACGGAGGCGGAGGCCCGGGCCCGCATCGAGGAAATGAAAAAGAAATACTATGACGCCCGGCACAACTGCTGGTGCTACCTCCTGCAAGAGGGCGGCGTGGTCCGCTATTCCGATGACGGCGAGCCGCAGGGCACGGCGGGCCAGCCTATGCTGAACGTGTTCCAGCGGCAGGAGGTCTGGAATGTGTGCTGCGTTGTGACCCGGTACTTCGGCGGCGTACTGCTGGGAGCCGGGGGGCTGACCAGAGCCTACACCAAGGGAGCCGCTGATGCGCTGACCGCCGCCGGGATCGCCCGGATGGGGCTTTGGACGCTATGGGACGTGCCCTGCACTTATCCGCTGCTGGAGCGGATGAAGCTGGAGGTGGCCGCCACCGGCGGCGTGGTCCGGGATGCGGAATACGGCGCGGACATCACCCTCCGGACGGCATTTCCCGCCGGGGCTGCGGAAACGTTCCAGCTCCGGCTGACGGAGCTTTCCGCCGGGAGTCTGACCATGACGGTGGCAGGGGAGGAGTTTTTGCCGGGACCCCGGGAGGAAGCAAACTGACAACCGTTCCTTGACTTTTCGACGTTTCGGCTGAAAACGCCGGATTTTCCTTGCATTTTCTCCATAGCTTCTGTATAATGCCAATTTGTGATAGATTTTTTCAGGAAGGACTGACAGCAATGGCTGACGAGATCAAGACCACGGCGGCGGAGGCCCCCGAAAGCCGCAATTTCATCCACACGTTTATTGAGGAGGATATTGCCCAGGGCGGACAGTTTGAAGGCATGACCGTCCACACCCGGTTTCCGCCGGAGCCCAACGGCTATCTGCATATCGGCCACTGCAAGGCCCTGACCATCGACTTCGGTACCGCTGAGAAGTTTGGCGGATTGTGCAACCTGCGGATGGATGACACCAACCCCACCAAAGAGGACGAGGAGTTCGTGGAGGCCATCAAGGAGGACATCCACTGGCTTGGCTTCGACTGGGGTGACCGCTTCTTCTACGGCTCCGACTATTTTGAGGAGGATTACCGTCAGGCGGTGGGCCTCATCAAAAAGGGCCTTGCCTATGTGTGCCAGCTGTCTCCCGAGGAGTTCCGCGCCCACCGGGGTGACATCGGCGTTCCTGCCACGTCTCCCTACCGGGACCGTCCCGTGGAGGAGAGTCTGGACCTGTTTGCCCGGATGCGGGCAGGGGAGTTCCCCAACGGCTCCATGACCCTGCGGGCCAAGATCGACCTGGCCAGCGGCAACTTCAATATGCGTGACCCCGTTATCTACCGGATCAACCACATGCACCATCACCGTCAGGGGGACAAGTGGTGCATCTATCCCATGTATGACTTCGCCCATCCCATTCAGGACGCACTGGAGGGCATTACCCACAGCCTGTGCTCTCTGGAATTTGAGGCCCACCGTCCCCTGTACAACTGGGTCATCGAGCATTGCGACCTGCCTGCCCATCCCCGTCAGATCGAGTTCGCCCGTCTTGGCATCGACCACACGGTCATGAGCAAGCGCAAGCTCCGCAAACTGGTGGAGGAAGGCCGGGTCTCCGGCTGGGACGATCCCCGGATGCCCACCCTCTGCGGCCTGCGCCGCCGGGGCTACACCGCCCGGTCCATCCGTAATTTCTGTGACCGCATCGGCGTGGCCAAGTCTGCCAACGTGGTGGAATACGGCTTCCTGGAGCACTGCCTCCGGGAGGATCTGAACGAGACCGCCCAGCGGGTGATGGCTGTTCTGCGGCCCATCAAGCTGACCATCACCAACTATCCCGCCGGTAAGACGGAGACCGTCACCGTGGAGAACAATCCGCTGGACCCCTCTGCCGGGACCCGGGAAGTACCTTTCTCCGGCAGCCTGTGGATCGAGGCCGATGACTTTATGGCTGAGCCGATCCCCAAGTACAAGCGTCTGACTCCCAACGGCCCGGAGTGCCGTTTGAAGGGTGCGTATCTCATCAAGTGCGTCGGCTATGAGACGGATGAAAACGGTAATGTGACCGAGATCGCTGCCGAGTATGACCCCGACAGCCGGGGCGGTGACCCCGCCGACGGCCGGAAGGTGAAGGGCGCGACCATTCATTGGGTGGACGCCGCCACCGCCGTGGACGCCGAGGTGCGGCTCTATGACAACCTGTTCACCGACGCCAATCCCGACGCCGCCGACAAGGACTTCATCGAGTGCCTGAACCCCGGCTCTCTGGAGGTCCTGACGGACTGCAAGGTGGAAGCTGGCCTGGCCGCCGCCGCGGACCGCTACGCTGAAAACCACGAGGGCGGAAAGACGGCTCCCGCCTACCAGTTCATGCGTCTGGGCTACTTCTGCCTGGATAACAAGGATACCAAGACGGGCCATCCGGTGTTCAACCGCAGCGTCAGCCTGAAGGATAGCTTCAAAAAGTAAGCCAAATAAAAGGTCTGTCCCGATTTCGGGGCAGACCTTTTTTGCTCAGTCGATCTTCAGGGGCTTTTTCAGGTTGTAGAAGGTGAAGGTACCGGTGCCATCCAGATTTCCGTCCTGATCCGTGATCCGGATGTCGAATACGCAGACGGTGCCGCCGTGCTTGGCCTCCCGGGCCTCAGCGGTCAGAACATCGCCTGCCTTGGCTGCACGCATGAAATTGTACTGGGCGTTCAGCGTCACCGCCTGTCCGCCGTAAGCCGCCATGGCGGAGCCGGCGGCATTGTCCGCCATGGAGAAGAACAGGCCGCCATGGGCTACGTCCACGGGGTTCAGATCGTCCTCCGTTACGGTCTTGACCACCTTGGCATAGCCGGGGGACAGCTCCGTTACCGTGATGCCGATACGCTGGCAGAAGCGGTTGCGGGCGTTGCGGTATTCCAGAATTTTTTGCATATCCATTTGCAGGAACTCCTCAACATGATTTTGCCCCATTTTACACGCTTTGACAGAAAAGGTCAAACGAAAACAGAAGAAAATGCTCAAAAACCGTTTCGTTTCGCTTGCAACCGCGCGGTGGAATACAGAATTGACCGCCGGAGCAGCGCTCCGGCGGTTTTTCTCCTATAAGTGCTTGCGGATGGTGTTGATAGCCCCTTTTTCCAACCGGCTCACCTGCGCCTGAGAGATGCCCACCTCGGCGGAGACCTCCATCTGGGTCTTGCCCTCGTAGAACCGCAGGGACAGGATGCGCCGCTCCCGTGGGTCCAGCAGCTTCATGGCATCCTTCAAGGCGATGCGCTCCGTCCAGCGCTCATCTGTGTTTTTCGTGTCGCTGACCTGATCCATGACGCAGATGGCGTCGCCGCCGCTGTCATAGATCGGCTCGTACAGAGAGACCGGGTCCACGATGGCGTCCATGGCAAAGACAACCTCCTCCCGAGGAATATCCAGCACCTTGGCGATCTCCTCCACCGTCGGCTCTTTCTGGTTTTCCGCCATGAGGTGTTCCCGGGCCTGCAAGACCCGGTAGGCGGTGTCCCGCATGGAGCGGGAAACCCGGATGGCGCTGTTGTCCCGGAGGTAGCGGCGAATCTCGCCTACGATCATGGGCACACCGTAGGTAGAAAACTTTACCGGCTGAGAAATATCGAAATTGTCAATGGCCTTGATGAGCCCTACGCAGCCAACCTGAAACAGATCGTCCACGCTTTCACCTCGCCCCGCGAACCGCTGGATCACCGACAGCACCAGCCGCAGATTCCCCTCGATCAGCTCTTCACGGGCCTGCCGGTCCCCGGCCTTGCTGCGGCGGAGCAGCTCCATGGTCTCACTGCTTTTCAGGACCTTCAGCTTTGCCGTGTTGACCCCCGCAATCTCCACTTTCCCCTGCATATATCCGCCTCCTGCCGTTAAGCTCGACGGAGTCAGTATGCCCCTGCCGCGTTTTTCCTATACGGGAGGTTTTTGCCGATTCCGGCGGCATAGGACAGTCCCAGATCGGCATACCATTTTTTGAAAGGGGGCGGCGTAGATGCGAATACGGGAACTGCGGCGAAAAGAGGTCATCAACATTACGGACGGCGGACGGCTGGGCTTTGTGGGGGACGTGGACCTCCGGATGCCGGACGGCCAGACGGCAGCCCTGATCGTCTACGGTCCCGCCCGTTTTTTCGGGCTGTTCGGCAGGGGAGAGGAGTACTACGTCCCGTGGGACAGCATCCAGCGGATCGGGGATGACATCATCCTCATCGACAAGCCCGCCCAGCACCGAGACCCGGCGCTGGAACGCCGCCGGCGGAAAAAATTCTGATAAAAAACAGCTCAACGTGGAATTTTCGGAGAAACGCCGAAAATTTCACGTATTTTTTGGAAATAATTCTTGCAATCCGTTTCACATTGTGCTATGATAATTCAGCATTCCGCATGGCTGCGGACTCTTTGTTTGTGCCCATTTGTAAAAAAACGGGTTAGCAGAGGGGAGGAAACAGCCAGAGGTACAAACTAAATTTTTGGAGGAAATCAAACTATGGCAAGTGTCGTATCCATGAAGTCCCTGCTGGAGGCAGGCGTCCATTTCGGTCACCAGACCCGTCGCTGGAACCCCAAGATGGCTCCCTATATCTACACCGAGCGCAACGGTATCTATATCGTTGACCTGCAGAAGACCGTGAAGAAGCTGGAGGAGGCTTACGCTTTCGTCCGTCAGCTGTCTGAGAACGGCCAGTCCCTGCTGTTCGTCGGCACCAAGAAGCAGGCTCAGGAGGCCATCAAGGAAGAGGCCACCCGCTGCGGTCAGTACTATGTCAACGCTCGTTGGCTGGGCGGCATGATGACCAACTTCAAGACCATGCGTACCCGCGTGGACCGTCTGAACCAGCTGAAGGCCATGCAGACTGACGGCACCTTCGATATGCTGCCCAAGAAGGAAGTCATGAAGCACCTGGGCGAGATTGAGAAGCTGGAGAAGTATCTCGGCGGCGTGAAGGACATGAAGAAGCTGCCCGGCGCTCTGTTCATCGTGGATACCCGCAAGGAGCGCAACGCCATTGCTGAGGCTCACAAGCTGGGCATCCCCGTGGTGGCTATCGCCGATACCAACTGCGATCCCGACGAGATCGACTATGTGATCCCCGGCAACGATGACGCCATCCGCGCCATCAAGCTGATCGCTTCCGTCATGGCCAACGCCATGCTGGAGGGCAAGCAGGGCGAGCAGATGGACGAGGCCGCTGAGGCCCCCGCTGCCGAATAAACCAAGACTCTGCGGGAGCGCAAGCTCCGATACTATATAAATTGGAGGAAAAAGATTATGGCTTTTACCGCTGCTGATGTTAAGAACCTGCGCGAAATGACCGGCGTAGGCATGATGGACTGCAAGAAGGCTTTGACCGCTTCCGACGGCGACATGGACAAGGCCGTTGAGTTCCTGCGTGAAAAGGGCCTGGCCGCCTCCGCCAAGAAGGCTGGCCGTGTTGCCGCCGAGGGCATGGCTTACGCCGCTGTCATCGACGGCGTGGGCGTGGTCGTTGAGGTCAACGCCGAGACCGACTTCGTGGGCAAGAATGAGAAGTTCGTGGACTTTGTCAAGGGTGTTGCCGCTACCGTGGCCGCCAACAAGCCCGCCGACCTGGAGGCCCTGATGGCCTGCAAGTACAACGGCACCGACCTGACTGTTGAGCAGCAGCAGCAGGAGATGGTCCTCGTCATCGGCGAGAACATCAAGGTACGCCGCTTCGCCATTTTCACTGAGGGCGTGTCCGTTCCCTATATCCATGCCGGCGGCAAGATCGGCGTGCTGGTGAACCTGAAGGTGGAGGGCGATATTGACGCCACCGCCGTGGGCAAGGACGTTGCCATGCAGATCGCCGCTCTGAATCCCCGTTTCTGGGACAAGTCCCAGGTTTCTCAGGACGTGCTGGACGAGGAAAAGAAGATCATGATGGTCCAGATGGAGAATGATCCCAAGATGGCCAACAAGCCCGAGCAGGTCCGCGAGAAGATCGTCATGGGCAAGATGAACAAGTTCTACTCCGAGAACTGCCTGCTGCAGCAGGAGTTTGTCCGCGGCGATGTGTTCACCGGCTCCGTGGAGCAGTATATCGCTGACGCTGCCAAGAAGCTGGGCGGCAAGATCACCTTCGTGGATGCCATCCGCTTTGAGAAGGGCGAAGGCATCGAGAAGAAGCAGGAGAACTTCGCTGAGGAGATCGCCAAGATGGTCAAGGGCTAAGCCCAACACCGAATATCGTCTGAAAAAGGACAGCCGCAATGCGGCTGTCCTTTTTGCTTCAATCACGATGACGGCAGAAATCAAGATCCGTCAGAGAAACCGCCTCCGTGTTTGGCAGAGCCAAACATGGGGACGGTTTCGTAGTTTTGCCCGTGTTGGATCGGTCTTTTGAGCGGGGAGCGGCAAGCATGGTCAGTTTTCCAGCTCTGCCGGCGTTTTGGGATAGTCGGCGTAATAGCCATCATTGGGATTTGCCAGGTAGTACCGCAGCAGCTTGGCCCAACCGGTTTCTTCTGCCGTCAAGGCATTGGCATTGATGGCGGCGTCCAGAGCGGAGACTGCTGTCTCGCAGTCGGCGGGGTAGTAGTCTGCACCGTAGGCGGTGCCTCCCATAATCAGAGTCTGCACCGCCTCATCATCGGCAGTGCTGCGGGCCAGCGCCTTGGCATAAGCCACCGGATCAGAAAAGAGAGCCCGGGAGAGGAGATAGCAGTAATCCTCCGCGTAAGCGCCGTCGATGCCGCGCGCAGCATAACCGCGCTGAATGAAATAAATATCACCACTGGAGTAGTGTTCCTGTTGGGAGAGCCAATCCAGCAAGGCAAATATGGTACCACTGCTGTCGATACCGCCCAACGCTCCGAATTCCTGCCAATCCATATCCGGCAGGTTGGTGAAAACATCCCGGCGGTAGGCGTACCGTTCCTCTGCGGAGAGGTTTTCGTTGGTCACAAGCTGGTTCCATGCAATATAGACCTGCCGGGTGGCATCTATCGGCTCCTGTGGAAGGTCCTGCCGGTGGGAGAAGTCCGGGTCGCCGTTTTCATCCACCGGGAAGGTGGAGGTATTGTTGGCGGCAGCGTAGAAGTCTCCCATATCCTGCATCAGCTCCATGGAGATGCCCGCCACCAGGCCATCCTTTATGAAGAAATAGATCGTCTGATAGCCGCGGCCCTCCTCAAAGGCGCTCCAGATATACAGATAGTCATGGGGAACCAGCGAATACCCATCCGCCTCCTTGAGACCGTACAGCAGCGTTCCTTCCGCCTGATCCTCCTTGCCAGAGTGATAGGCGTCCACCACAAAGGATTTTTCGTTACCGACGCTGATACCACGGGGCGTCCAGAAGCCGGGGGCCATGGTGGAAATGCGGCAGATGGTATCCCCGGCGGCCTGCCCCTGCTCCGGGTCGGCCTGAAAGCGAATGTAATCCACATACAGTCCGCCGCAGACCGCGTGGTGGACGGCGGCTAAATGGAGGTCGGTGCCCTCCGTGACGATCTTCTCCGGAGCCGTCAGATGGAGGGAGGTGTGAAAGGGGAAGGGCACATCCTGATTTCCCAAAGTCAGGAACTCATACCATTCCCGGCCGTCCGTCCGGGGAACCTGCCATTGCAGGTAAAAGTCCGACGCGGGCTCAGCATAATCGCTTACCTGCCCCGCAGGCGGCTGGTTGATCCGGTAGAGAAGGAACCCGGCAATCAGAACCGGCAGCAGAACGCATACGCTCAGGAGGAACCACCACTTTTTGCTGGTGTTTTTCGGCGGCACCGGTTCCTCCGGCGTTTCCGTCAGCTCCGCCACGGAAACGCCCAGTTCCCGGGCCAGTCCGATCAGGTTGTTCAGATCCGGGGCAGAGAGGTCGGTCTCCCATTTGCTGACGGCCTGCCGGCTGACGCCCAATCGGGCACCCAGCTCCTCCTGAGAAATATTCAGCTTTTTTCGATACAGGCTGATGCGCTGTCCAAGTGTCATATCGCGTTCTCCTTCCATAGGGGGTATCGGTGGAATTTCGACTTCAGTATACCATACGGGGCCGCTATTGGCTACCACCCGGCTGTCAACTATCGGTTGCGGGCGGAAAAAAGACCGGAATTCCAACAAAAACCGGTCATGGAATTTTCCTGTGAAAATCTTCGGATACCCCCTTTCCAAACGACGGAAAATAAGGTAAAATAGACACTGATAACATATGCCACAGGAGGTCATTATGGAAAAACCGGTATATCATCGTGTCCTATTGAAGATCAGCGGCGAGGCCCTTGCGGGAGACAAGCATTCCGGTCTGGATTTTGAGGTCATTGGTCAGGTGTGCGACGTCATCAAGAAGTGTCTGGACATGGGCGTTCAGGTGGGTCTGGTCGTCGGCGGCGGCAACTTCTGGCGGGGCGCCAAGAACAGCGGCGGCGGCAAAATGGAGCGGACCCGCGCCGATCACATCGGTATGCTGGCTACGGTTATGAACTGTCTGGCAGTGGCGGACGTCTGCGAGCAGAAGGGGATCCCCGTCCGGGTGCAGACCGCCCTTGAGATGCGGGCCATTGCGGAGCCGTACATCCGTTCCCGGGCGATCCGGCATTTGGAAAAAGGCCGCGTGGTCATCTTCGGCGCCGGTACCGGCAACCCCTATTTCTCCACGGATACGGCAGCAGTACTGCGGGCGGCTGAGATCGACGCGGACGTGATCCTGCTGGCCAAGAACGTGGACGGCGTGTACAGCGCCGACCCAGTGAAGGACCCCACCGCCGTCAAGTATGACAGCATTTCCTATGATGAAGTGCTGGCCCAGCATCTGATGGTGATGGACACCACCGCAACCTCTCTTTCTATGGATAACCACATTCCCGTGCTGCTCTTTGCCCTGAAGGACCCGGAGAATATCATCCGGGCCCTCTGCGGCGAAAACGTGGGCACGATCGTAAAAGAATAAAGGTGCGAAAGGAAGGAACCAAGCTATGTTGAAAGACGATTACAAGATCTACGAGGAAAAAATGAATAAGAGCATCGACTCTGCCGCCGCGGACTTTGCTTCCGTCCGGGCAGGCCGTGCCAATGCCGCCGTGCTGGACCGCATTATGGTGGATTACTACGGCACCCCCACCCCTATTCAGCAGATCGCGGCGATCTCCACCCCGGACCCCCGGATTTTGCAGATCTCTCCGTGGGACGGTTCTGCGCTGAAATCCATCGAAAAGGCCATTCTGAACTCCGATCTGGGCATCAATCCCCAGAATGACGGCCGGAATATCCGTCTGAACTTCCCTCAGCTGACGGAGGAGCGCCGTAAGGAGTTGGTCAAGCAGATCCGCAAGTACGCGGAAAACGGCAAGGTGGCCATCCGCAACATCCGCCGGGATGCCATGGAGTCCTTCAAGAAGAAGGAAAAGGCTTCCGAGATCACCGAGGATGATCTGAAGCAGGCAGAAAAGGATCTTCAGAAGCTGACGGATGACAGCAGCAAGAAGATCGACGAGCTGCTGGCCCGCAAGGAAAAGGAACTGATGGAGATTTGATGAGCGAGACACGAAACACGCTGCATACGGCGGGGTGGGCTGCCAGCCCACCTCGCCATATTGCGATTATTATGGACGGCAATGGCCGCTGGGCCACCCAGCGGGGGCTGCCCCGCACCGCGGGACATAAGGCGGGGGCGGAGACCTTCCGCCGGATCGCCACCTACTGCAAGAACATCGGCGTCAAGTACCTGACGGTCTACGCCTTTTCCACGGAAAACTGGAAGCGCTCGGAGACAGAGGTCTCCGCCATTATGGCGCTTTTGAAGAAGTATCTGCTGGAAGCCGTGGACACTATGGAGCGGGACCATATCCGACTCCACTTCTTTGGAGACATGACGCCCATCGCACCGGAGCTGCGGGCGTTGGCCCACGAGACAGACGAGATCACGGAGCATTTGTCCAAGGACGATTTTCAGGCCAATGTCTGTCTGAACTACGGCGGCCGGGATGAGATCCTCCGGGCTGTCCGCCGGTTTGCGGCAGAGTGTGCGGAAGGGAAGCGGAAGCCGGAGGACCTGGACGAAACGCTGTTTTCCACCTATCTGGACTCTGCCGGCATCCCGGACCCGGAGCTGATCATCCGCCCCAGCGGGGAGCAGCGGCTGAGCAACTTCCTCCTGTGGCAGTGTGCGTATTCCGAGTTTTATTACACGGATGCCCTCTGGCCGGACTTCGATGAGGAGGAGCTGGACAAGGCGATCGCCGCCTACCAGAGCCGGGATCGCCGGTTCGGCGGTGTGAAGAAATAAGCCCTTACAGGTGTTGAAAGGACTGAAATTCTATGTTGCAAAGATGGTTGGTGGTCATCATTGGCCTGCCGCTGCTGCTGGCGGCGCTGCTGCTGTGTCCGGACTGGGTGACGGTGATCGTGGTATGCGGCATTGCCGCTGCTGCGGCCTATGAGCTGCTGCACACGGCGGGAAAGAAAGTGCCCAAGTGTGTCTACGCGTTTACCATTCTGGCTGCCGTGGCGCAGGAATGGGTCATCTATGACGCGCATACCTGGCAGTTTTATGACAGTTATCAGTCCGTGGGCATGGTCCGGATCCTGTGCGTCCCGCTGGTACTGCTGACAGTCCTGTTTTTCGTTGCCGTCAAAAGCTACGGAACGCCGAACGCCATGCCCTTTGCCGATGTTGCCACAGCGATGATGGGCGGCACAGTGTTTCCCATGATGTACAGCGCCATTTTCCTGCTGCGGATGGACGGGCTGTACGGCAAGATGTATGTACTGCTGCCATTCTGCGTGGCTTTTCTGGGAGACAGCTTTGCCATGTACGGCGGGATGCTGTTCGGAAAACGGAAAATGGCCCCGGCGGTCAGCCCCCACAAGACGTGGGCGGGTTCTGTCGCCGGATTGATCGGCAGCGCCTTGGGACTGGTGCTCTGGGGTGTGGTGGCCCGGATGTGGCTGGGTTACGAGCCGAACTATCTGAATCTGATCCTGGCCGGTCTGGTGACCAACGCCATCGGCCAGCTGGGCGATCTCGCCATGTCCCTCATCAAGCGGGAGGCGGGCGTGAAGGATTACAGTCACATTTTCCTGACCCACGGCGGAATGTTGGACCGATTCGATTCCACCCTGTTTATCACCCCGTGGATCTATTTGCTCGTGTGCGCGGGTATGCTTTAAGAGACATAGAGGACATACTATGATGAATACGATCTCAATATTGGGCTCCACCGGCTCCATCGGCCGTCAGACCTTGGATGTGGCGGAACAGCTGGGCCTGCAGGTGGCGGCACTGACCGCCAACTCCAATGTGGAGCGAATGGAGGAACAGTGCCGAAAGTTCCGTCCCCGCCTGGCGGTGATGACGGAGGAAGCAGCTGCAAAGGAACTGGCAGTTCGCTTGCAGGACACGTCTGTAAAGGTGTTGGCCGGTACAGATGCTCTGGTGGACGCCGCCGTGATCCCGGAGGCGGAAACGGTGGTCACTGCCGTGGTTGGTATGGTGGGATTGAAGGCCACGTTGGCTGCCATCCGAGAGAAAAAGCGTATCGCCTTAGCCAATAAGGAGACTCTGGTCTGCGCCGGTGAACTGGTGATGAGTGAGGCGGACCGCTGCGGTGCGGAGATCGTGCCGGTGGACAGCGAGCATTCCGCCATCTTCCAGTGCTTGCAGGGCTGCGCCGACCGTCGGGAGATCCGGCGGCTGATCCTGACCTGCTCCGGCGGGCCCTTCCGGGGGATGGGCCGGGACGAGGTGGGGCGCATGACCAGGGCCGATGCCCTGCGGCACCCCAACTGGACTATGGGCCCCAAGATCACCGTGGACTGCTCCACACTGATGAACAAGGGGCTGGAGGTCATCGAGGCCATGCGGCTGTACCGTCTGCCGCTGGCGCAGGTGTCCGTCATGGTGCATCCGCAGAGCATCGTTCACTCCATGGTGGAATTTAAGGACGGAGCCGTTCTCGCCCAGTTGGGTACGCCGGATATGCGACTGCCCATCCGCTACGCCATGACCTACCCGGAGCGGGGGGAGAACCCGGCACCGCCGCTGGACCTTTTGAACAGCCCGTCCCTGACCTTTCTGGAGCCGGACCGGGAGACTTTCCCCTGCCTCCGTTTGGCGGAGGAGGCGGCCGAGGCAGGCGGCACGGCCTGCGCCATTCTGAACGGCGCCAACGAGGAAGCCGTCCGTCTGTTTTTGGCGGAAAAAATTGGTTTTTATGACATTTCCGACCTGGTTGCGGCGGCGCGGGCGACCGTCCCGGTGACGCAAACACCCTCGTTGGAGGAAATTTTATCAGCGGACCACGCCGCCCGAGAGGCCGTGAAGTCCGCATTTGCAAGGAGACATTCATGAGCTTTGTCTACATCCTGGCGGCGATCTTGATTTTCGGCGTGCTCATCGCCGTGCATGAGCTGGGTCACTTTCTGGCGGCGAAGCTCTGCGGCGTACAGGTCAACGAGTTTTCCATCGGCATGGGCCCTGCCGTCTGGCACCGGAAGAAGGGGGAGACAGCCTATTCCTTCCGGGTCCTGCCCATCGGCGGCTACTGCGCCATGGAGGGGGAGGACGGAGACACGGGCAGCGCCCGGGCCTTCACCCGTCAGGGCTTCTGGAAAAAATTCGTGATCTTAGCCGCCGGTGCTTTCATGAATTTCCTGACGGGACTGCTGATCGTGGCGATCCTGTTCAGCAGTGCCGGGACCTTCTTTGTGGACGGGATCACAGGCCTTGCCCCGGAGGTGTCCCGGACCGGGGAAAACGGTTTACAGGCCGGGGACCAGATCTATAAGATCAACGGCTGGCGCACCTATTTCAGCGGCGACGCCCAGATGTTTCTGAGCTATTCCGGCGACACGGCGGATATTGAGGTCGTCCGGAACGGGCGGCATATTCTGGTGGAAAACGTCGCCCGACAGACCTGCACTGACCAGCAGGGGGAGCCTTATCAGGGCTTCGGCCTGTATGTGGGACGGCTGTCTGTCCCGGCCACCGTATCCAACCGCATCCGCTACATCTGGTATCAGACCATGGACTTCGTGCAGCTTGTGTGGTTCAGTCTGGGCCAGCTTGTTACCGGCGGGGCCGGACTCAATGACCTCAGCGGGCCGGTGGGCATTGTGACCACCATCAAGGATGTAGGCACCGAGGCTCAGGAAACGGCGGAACAGAATGACCAGAACGGCCTGCTGGCTGCGGCGGAGAGCATCGCCTATTTCGCGGCGCTGATCGCTGTGAATCTGGCGGTGATGAACCTGCTGCCCCTGCCGGCGCTGGATGGCGGACGGATCTTTTTCCTGCTGGTGGACGCAGTTTCCATGGCACTGTTCAAGCGGAAGGTGCCGGAGAAGTATCAGGCGGCCATCAACACGGCGGGCTTTGTCCTGCTGATGGGCTTTATGCTGCTGGTAACATTCCAGGATGTATTCAAATTGGTAAAGTAGGCGATCAATATGACAAAGAAATTGATGGTTGGCAAGGTGGCTGTGGGCGGCGGTGCCCCCGTGTCCATCCAGTCCATGTGCAATACGAAAACCGACGATGTGGCCGCTACTGTGGCCCAGATTCACGCATTAGAGGATGCCGGATGCGAGATCATCCGGGTGGCGGTGCCGGACGAGGACGCTGCCAAGGCGGTAGACAAGATCAAGGAGCAGATCGCTATTCCCCTGATCGCAGACATCCACTTCAACTACAAGCTGGCGCTGATGTGCGCCGAGCGGGGGATCGACGCCCTGCGGATCAACCCCGGCAACATCGGCGGGGAGGAGAAGGTCAAGGCCGTGGCGGACATTTGCCGCCAAAAGAACATCCCCATCCGCATCGGCGTCAACGGCGGCTCTTTGGAAAAGGAGCTGCGGGCCAAGTACGGCGGCGTGACCGCCGAGGCGCTGGTAGAGAGCGCCATGGGCCATGTCCGGCTGCTGAACCGGTTCGATTTTGACGATATCTGCATTTCCGTGAAATGCTCCGACGTGCCGCTGACCATGCGGGCCTACACGCTGCTGAGCCAGCAGACGGACTACCCGCTGCATCTGGGCGTCACCGAGGCCGGAACGCCCTCTATGGGTATGGTGAAGTCTGCCATGGGCATCGGTGGATTGCTGTGCATGGGCATCGGCGATACCATTCGGGTGACCCTGACGGCGGACCCGGTGGAGGAGATCTACGCTGCCAAAAAGATCCTGCGGGCGGCAGGTCTGCGGAAAGAGGGCGTGAATCTCATCGCCTGTCCCACCTGCGGCCGCACCCGGATCGACCTGATCCCTATGGCGGAGGAAGTGGAGCGTCGTCTGATGAACTGTACGAAAAACATCACCGTGGCGGTGATGGGCTGCGCCGTCAACGGGCCCGGAGAAGCTGCCGCCGCGGATGTTGGCATCGCCGGCGGCAAGGGCGAGGGCCTGATTTTCCGCAAAGGAGAGATCCTTTACAAGGTGCCTCAGGAGCGGCTTGTAGACGCATTGATGGAGGAAATCGAAAAGCTGTAAGCGGCTTTTACATAAGATAGGGGAAAGAAGGACGCATGTCGAGAGAGATACCGTTTTTTGAATTATTTGCGCAGCTGCAGCTCTCCCCGGAGCTGCGGCTAAAGCTGTTGGGGGCGGTGATCGCCAGCGCCTGCATCCATCAGGACACCCTCTCTATGGAGCTGGCGATGATCGTGAAGCACCCTCTGGAGCCGTCGGATCTGGACGAGCTGAACAGCGCCATCCGTAACGGCTACGGACTGAACGAGGTGCGATTCCGGGTCACGCTGAAGGAGGAACAGCTGCCCTCGCAGCGGAAGGCAGCGGCCGCGCCGTCCGCCCCGTCCGGGGGAGGTCCATCAGGGCCGGTCCTGATGGGCAACCCCATCAAGGTCAAGCCCGTGGAAATGAAGACGCTGGATCTGAAAATGGGCAATGCCACGGTAAGCGGCAAGGTGTTCTCCGTGGAATGTGTGGAGACCCGGCGGCCCGGTATGTGGCGGCTCCATGTGGAGATGACGGACTACACCAGCTCCGTGGCCGTCCATAAAAACCTGACGGAAAAGGAAGCCAAGGGCCTGGATGGGAAGATCAATCCCGGTATGTGGCTGTGCGTTCAGGGCAAGATGGAGCCCACCTGGGACGGCAAGGACATCCAGCTCAATCCCTACCACATCAACGTCATCCAGCACGAGGAACGGCAGGATACCGCCCCGGTGAAGCGTGTGGAGCTGCATCTCCACACAAAAATGAGCAATATGGACGCCCTGACGGACACGAAGGAGGTCATCAAGGAGGCCATCCGCTGGGGCCATCCCGCCATTGCCATCACGGATCACGGTGTGGCCCAGTCCTTCCCGGACGCGTGGCACGCCGCCGGGGACAAGATCAAGATCCTCTATGGCGTGGAGGGGTATTTTATCAACAACGTGGACGACCGCATTGCCGTCCACGGCCGGGGGGACTGCGGGCTGGACGACGAATTCGTCTGCTTCGATATTGAGACCACCGGCTTGAAGGTGGATCGGGAGGCCATTACGGAAATCGGCGCGGTGGTGCTGAAAAACGGCGAGATCGCCGAGCGGTTCCAGACTTTTGTGAACCCCAACCGCCGCCTGACACCGGAGATCATCGGCCTCACCGGCATCACCGACGAAATGCTGAAGGACGCCCCCCAGCTGAAGGACGCCCTGACGGATTTTCTGAAATTTGTGAACGGGCGGCCGCTGGCGGCCCATAACGCGGAGTTTGACATCGGCTTTATCCGGGCGGGGTGCAAGAAGGTGGGGCTGGAATTTGACCCCACCTATGTGGACTCCCTGATCTTAGCCCAGAACCTGCTGCCGGGTCTCGGCAAGTACAAGTTAGACATTGTGGCGGACCATCTGGACCTGCCCGCCTTCAATCACCACCGGGCCAGCGACGATGCCGCCACGGTGGGCTACATGCTGATCCCGTTCTGGAAAATGCTCCATGAGCGGGGGATCCACACCCTCCAGGCCGTCAATAAGGAGATGGAAAAGCTGCGGCCTCTGGGCAGCAAGTCCAATCGTTTTCCCAAGCACATCATTATTCTGGCCCGGAACAAGGTGGGCCTGAAAAATCTCTATCAGCTGATCTCCGCTTCCAACCTGAAATATTTCAAGCGGGTGCCTACCATTCCCAAAAGTGAGCTGATCGCCCATCGGGAGGGCCTGATCATCGGCTCCGCCTGCGAAGCCGGCGAGCTGTTCAAGGCTGTGGTGGATCACAAGGATTGGGACGAACTGAAGCGCATCGCGTCCTTTTACGATTATCTGGAAATTCAGCCCCTGTGCAACAACGCCTTCATGCTCCGCAACGGCGAGGCACGGAGCGAGGAAGACCTGCGGGAATTCAACCGTATCATCGTCCGCCTCGGCGAGGAGCTGGGGAAACCCGTCTGCGCCACCGGCGACGTCCATTTCCGGGAGCCGGAGGACGAAGTGTACCGGCATATCCTGCTGGCATCCAAGAAGTTCCCGGACGCCAACGAGCCTTTGCCGATCTACTTCAAGACCACTCAGGAAATGCTGGAGGAATTTCAGTATCTGGGGGAGGAAAAGGCCTACGAGGTGGTGGTCACCAACACCCGTCTGGTGGCGGATCAGATCGAGACCTTCGAGCTGCTGCCGGCGGAGCTATTCCCGCCCCGGCTGGAAAATTCCGAAGAGGACCTGAACCGTCTGGTCTGGGAAAAGGTCCATCGGCTCTATGGCGAGGACCCGCCCCAGCTGATCGTGGACCGTCTGAACGTAGAGCTGGGCGGTATCTTAGGCAAGTACGACGTGGTGTACATGTCCGCCCAGAAGCTGGTGCAGCGCAGCAACGAGTGCGGCTATCTGGTTGGCTCACGAGGTTCCGTCGGCTCGTCACTGGTGGCTTATATGTCCGGCATTACGGAGGTCAACTCCCTGCCGCCCCACTACCGCTGTCCTAAGTGCAAAAACAGCGAATTCATTCTGGACGGCAGCTACGGCTGCGGCGCGGATATGCCGGATAAGGTTTGTCCCGTCTGCGGCACCAAATACGTGAAGGACGGATTTGACATTCCCTTTGAGACCTTCCTGGGCTTCGGCGGCGGCAAGGTGCCGGACATCGACTTGAACTTCTCCGGCGAATACCAGGCCCGGGCCCACCGCCACGCCATTGAGATGTTCGGTGAGACCCAGGTGTTCCGGGCGGGTACCATCGGTACCCTGGCGGAGAAAACCGCCTACGGCTTCGTGAAGAAGTACCTGGAGGAAAACGGCATCGTGGCCTGCCGGGCGGAGGAAAACCGGCTGACCCTGGGCTGCGTTGGCGTCCGCCGCACCACCGGCCAGCACCCCGGCGGCCTGGTGGTGGTCCCGGACGACAAGGATATGGAGGATTTCTGCCCGGTGCAGCACCCGGCGGACGCCGATGATTCCGATACCATCACCACCCATTTTGAATATCACTCCATGGAGGCCAACATCCTGAAGCTGGATATGCTGGGACACGATGACCCCACCATGGTGCGTATGATGCAGGATCTCACCGGCGTGGACCCCCATGAGATCCCGCTGGACGATCCGGAGACCATGTCCATTTTCATTTCCAGCAAGGTGCTGGGCTATGAGAATGACCCTATTCTGGGGCCAACCGGCGCTGTGGCCATCCCGGAGTTCAACACCCGGTTCACCCGCCAGATGCTCATTGACACCCAGCCCAAGGATTTCAATACGCTGGTACGGCTCTCCGGCTTCTCCCACGGTACGGACGTGTGGATGGGCAACGCCCGGGAGCTGATCCTCAGCGGCACCGCCAGCGTTCTGGAAACTGTGGGCTGCCGTGACGATATTATGCTGTACCTGATCTCCAAGGGCCTTGACCCCAAAATGAGCTTCAAGATCATGGAGAAGGTGCGAAAGGGCAAGGTGAAGAAGGGCGGCTTCGACGAGGGCTGGGAGGAGGCCATGATGGAGCACGATGTACCGGACTGGTACATTGAGTCTCTGGCCAAGATCGGCTATCTGTTCCCCAAGGCCCACGCCGTGGCCTACGTCATGATGGCCTTCCGCATCGCCTGGTTCAAGGTCCATGAGCCACTGGCGTTCTATGCGACCTTTTTTTCCGTCCGGGCCAAGGCATTTGACGCGGAATACTGCTGTGCCGGCATGGACGCGGTGAAGCGGAAGATCAAGGAGATCGAAAACAACAAGGACGCCACCGCCGTGGAGCAGAACCTGCTGACCACGCTGGAGGTGTGCTATGAGTTCTATCTCCGGGGCTTCCATTTCGACACCATCAACATCTACAAGTCGGACGCCACCAAGTTTATCGTCACAGAAAAGGGCCTTCTGCCGCCCTTTGTGACGGTCCACGGCTTAGGCGAGGCGGCGGCTTTGGACACGGTGGAAAAGCGAAAGGGGAAGGAGTTCATCTCCGTTGAGGAGTTTGCCATGTGCTGCAATAAGCTGTCCAAGACCCATATCGAGCAGTTGAAGGCGCTGGGCGCTTTCGCGGGCATGGCGGACACCAGCCAGATCACCCTGTTTTAAAGCTTTTCCGTGCAAAACAAGCACGGCCCCACGCGGCTAATACCGCATGGAGCCGTGTTTTTTAAAAGCCCAGGCAGACGGGAAACTCGAGGAAGATAAACGACCTGATTTCAACCCGCGTAAAGTAAATACAGCTTGCAGAAACAGCCCCCGTATCCAACGAATACGGGGGCTGTTTTGCTTTCAAAAGATTTACTGATCCAGCTTGCTGTTGCACTTGCTGAGGAAGCGGTCATTGGTGATGATCGCCCGGGTGTGGGTGCCTGCGCCGATGGGGCCCTTCTCGTCCCACGCCTTTACGGCGAAGTCGATCATCTTGCCGTTTTCGGAAACGGCGGTGATCTCAGCCTCCGCCCAGACCTTCATACCCACGGGGGTAGGGGCGTCATGGGAGACATTCAGATGGGTGCCCACGCTGCCCTTGCCTTCCTCCAGATACTGCTGAAGGACGCTGGCTGCGGCATTTTCCATCATAGCCGTCATAAAGGGGGTGCCGAACACCGGCAGCATACCGGAACCGGCCATCTGTGCGGTGAGCTCCGGGGTGACCGTTTTTTCAACAGTCAATTTTGCGCCAATTTCAATCATACTCAGTTCCTTTCCGTCCCGCGTCGGCGGGACTGTGGTTTCTGTTAAATACCCAGCTCCGTCCAGAGATCGTTGTACAGCGTCAGCGTGTCGGCGGGAAGGTTGGTATACAGCTCGCAGCGGGCCAGCACCTCGTCGGGAGCGGCCATGATCTCATAGCGCTCCTCGTCCAGAGGCTCGCCGTAGGTCTCCTCGTAGTAAGCGGGATAACCCTCCAGTGCCTCCAGATTGGGGGAAGCGTAGCCAATGTAGTCCATGTTGGCCAGATTGGATTCCGTGGAGGCGATGAAGTTGATCCACGCCTCGGCCTCCTCCTTGTGCTGAGCGGTTTTCAGAACGCACATGGCGTCCACGAACCAGTTGCTGCCCTCCTTGGGTACCACGAACTTCAGATCGGGGTTGTTGTCCAGCATGGTCAGGTAGTCACCGGCGTAGTACATGGCAATGGCGGCGTTGCTGCCCTCCATCTTGCCGAAGACCTCGTCCATCACGAAGGACTGGTACACACCCTTGCTCTTGGCGTCTGCCAGCAGCTCGTAGGCTTCCCGGATCTGAGCCTCGTCGGTGGTGTTGATGTCATAGCCCAGATCCAGCAGGGCGGCGGCCAGAGCGTCCCGGGAGTTGCGGATCATCAGGACGTTGCCGGCGTACTTCTCGTCGAACATGGCGTCCCAGCTGTCGATGTCGCCGTCCACCATGGTGGAATTGTAGATGATGCCCAGGGTGCCCCAGGTGTAGGGAACGGTGTACTTGTTCTCGGGATCGAAGCTCAGGCTCTTGTACTGCTCGCCGATCTTCTCATAGTTGGGGATGTTGTCGTAGTTCAGCTCTGCCAGCATACCCTCGTCGATGAGACGGGCGATCATATAGTCAGAAGGGACGATGACGTCATAGTCACCAGCGCCGGTTTTCAGCAGGGAGTACAGGGCTTCATTGCTCTCGGCGGTCTGGTAGTTGACCTTGATGCCGGTCTCGTCCTCGAATTTGTAGATCAAGTCCTCGTCAATGTATTCACCCCAGCTGCAAACATTCACAACACGTTTGCCGCTGCCGTTACTGCTGCCGGAATTGTTGTCGGAGCCGTTGCCGCTCATGGTTGTATAGTCGCTGCCGCCGCATCCGGTGAGAAACAGGCTTGCCGCCATGGTCATGGCACAAGTCAAGGCTAATGCTTTTTTCAATTGATCATTCCTCCAGTGTTTTTTTGATTTTTCTATTTCAGGCTTACGCCGTGAAACCGTTCTTATCGCCGCTGCTCCGCGGCCAGCTTGCGCTCCTGTCGGGCCTCCCGGACGTTGATGACCGCCAGCAGGACCAGCACTGTCACAAACAGCAGGGTGGAGATGGCGTTGATCTCCGGGGTCACCTTCTTCTTGGTCATGCCGTAGATGGTCATGGCCAGAGTAGAGGAAGAGGACCCGGCGGTGAAGTAGCTGATAACGAAATCGTCAATGCTCATGGTGAAGGCCGTCAGCGCGCCGGAGACAATGCCGGGCTTGATCTCCGGGATGATGACCTTCCAGAAGGCCTGCATCCAGGTGCAGCCCAGATCCATAGCCGCGTCCACCAGATTGCGGTCCATCTGCCGCAGCTTGGGGCCGACGGAGAGGATCACATAGGGAATGTTGAACGTGATATGGGCGATGAGCAGCGTCCCGAAGCCCATGGTCAGGTGGGTGGGGAGCCGGAACAGCCCCAACGTGTTGAACCAGGAGGCGAAGCTGCCCCAACCGCTGAAAAACGCTACGAACAGCAGGCACATGGAAACACCGGTGACGATATCCGCGTTCATCATGGGGATGTTGTTGACGGTCATCAGCGGATTCCGGACCCGGCGGCGCATGGCGTAAAAGCCGATGGCGGCGAAGGTCCCGGCCACAGTGGCGATGATGGTGGCCAGCAGGGACACCAGCAGGGTGGTGTACACACTCTGCATGATGATCCGGTTGCGGAAGAGCTTCGTGTACCAATGGAGGGAGAAGCCCTTCCAGACCATGTTGCTGTTGCCGGAGTTAAAGGAAAAGACGATCAGCAGCACGATGGGCGCATAGAGGAACACGAACACCAGCGCCATAAACAGGCGGTCCAGAAACGAATTGTTCTTCTTCACATCATCACCGCCTGTTCTTCGCCCTCGCCGAAGCGGTTCATGACCACCATGCAGATGACCACGATCACCATCATCACAAGGGAGATGGCCGCGCCCAGATAGGGATTGTACGCGCCGCCCATATACTGCTGTTCGATGAGGTCGCCCAGCAGCATTTCCGTACCGCCGCCCAGCATTTTGCTGATGGCAAAGGTGGACACGGAGGGGACGAATACCATGGTGATGCCGGAGAGCACACCGGGGAGGGACAGGGGCAGGATCACCCGCCGGAACACCTGAACGGAGTTGGCACCCAGATCCCGGGCCGCCTCGATGAGACTGTGGTCCAGCTTGACGATCACGGAATAGATAGGCAGGATCATGAAGGGCAGGTAGTTATACACCATGCCCAGCACCACGGCCCCTTGGGTATTGATCATCCGGAAAAAGCTGATGTCCGTTCCGAAGATGTTGTTGTAAAGGGCGATCAGCCCGATCTTCCGGAACAGCTGATTCAAAAGACCGTTGTTTTCCAGAATCGCCATCCAGGAATAGGTCCGCAGCAGGAAGTTCATCCACATGGGCAGCATAATGAGCACCATGGCCAGCCGCTGGAACCGGGGGCCCTCCTTGCTCATTTTGTAGGACACGGGGTAGCCGATGAGCACGCAGATGGCGGTGGCGATGAGGGCCAGCTTGAAGGAGCGGGTGAACACCACGGTGTAGGTGCCCATTTTGGCGAAGTTATCCAGCGTAAAGCCGCCGACAGAGGCGGAAAACGCGTAAATGACCACCATGATGATAGGGGCCACCACGAACAGCGCCATCCAGATCACATAGGGGATGGCGAAGCGGGAAAGACGGTTATTCTTCATCCCCGCTCTCCTCCTCATCCGACGAAAGGGTGGCGTCGTCCAGCTCATCGTATTCCTCAGAGAAGGAGGAATAATCGCCGAACATACCGGAGTAGGCGCTCTTTTTCATGACGTGGATGCCGTCTGGATCGATCTTGATGCCGATGCGGGCGCCCTCAGGGCAGTGGTCCGTGGTCTGGATCAGCCACTTGAAGCCCCGGAAATCCACGATGATGTCATACTGCATTCCCTTGAAGGTCACGGAGGTGACGGTGCCGGTAAGCTGGCCCTGCTCCACGGGGACGATGTCGATGTCCTCCGGCCGGATGACCACGTCCACCGCCTCGTTGGGAGCGAAGCCACCGTCCAGACAGGGGAAGCGCCGACCGTACATCTGCACCACGTTATCCTCGGGCATAATGCCGTCGATGATGTTGGACTCGCCGATGAAGTCCGCTACGAAGGCGTTCTTCGGCTCATTATAAATATCCTCTGGCGTTCCGATCTGCTGAATGGAGCCCTTATCCATGACCACGATGGTGTCGGACATGGTGAGAGCTTCCTCCTGATCGTGGGTCACATATATAAAGGTAATGCCCACCTGCTGCTGAATCCGCTTTAGCTCGATCTGCATATCCTTCCGCAGCTTCAGGTCCAGCGCCGCCAGAGGCTCGTCCAGCAACAGTACCTTGGGACGGTTCACCAGCGCACGGGCAATGGCTACCCGCTGCTGCTGACCGCCGGAAAGGGCCTCCGGACGCCGGTGCTCAAAGCCCTTGAGGCTGACGGTCTCCAGCATCTCCATGACCCGCTCCTTGATCTCAGCCTCCGGCAGCTTCTGCATCCGCAGACCGAAGGCGATGTTCTCATACACGTTCAGGTGAGGGAACAGGGCGTACTTCTGGAAAACGGTGTTGATCTGCCGCTGATAGGGCGGGACGTCATTAATCCTCACACCATCGAACAGGACATCTCCCGACGTAGGCGTCGCGAAACCTCCGATAATACGCAGCGTGGTGGTTTTGCCGCACCCGCTGGGTCCGAGAAGTGTGAGGAACTCTTTGTCATTGATATAAAGGTTAATGTGATCGAGAACCGGCTCGTCGTCGAATGCCATGCAGAGATCCCGCAGGCGAATCAACTCTTTGGACATGTATCCTCCCCCATTTCATAAGGCCGTTTCCCACCCGTTTTCCGGTGGGGGCCTGAAAAATGCCGCCTCTTCTCTCTGTTAAGGGGGGACCCTGTTTCTTTGAAATTCGGCAATTCAGAATCATAGCGGAAAACCCTTGAAATGTCAAGGAAAACGCCCAATTTTGTCGGGCGTTTTTCAAAAAAGATATTAAGAAGGTATTTCTGGGAAATATTTCTCCCGGAAGGGGACGTTTTCCACTGTAAATTCCTGCCCCTTCAGGTAGTTCAAAAGACCGGCGTCGGTGGGAAAATCAAACCGCAGCTTGTAGGAGTACAACGCCTGCCGGGTCTCATGATAGCGGCGGTTCACATCGCCCTTGCCGTACTTGCCGTCCCCCAGCAGGGGGCAGCCAATCTCCGCCATGGAAACGCGGATCTGGTGGGTACGGCCCGTCAGCAGACGGCATTCCACCAGAGACAGCCCGCCCCGGCTTTCGAGAGTCCGGTAAAGGGTGACGGCGGTCTTGCCGCCGGGCACCGGCTTGTGGAAGAACCGGACCTCCTTTTTGGCCTCGTTTTTCAGCAGAAAGCCCTCGATTTTTCCCTCCGGCTGCTTGGGCCGTCCCACGGTGATGCACAGGTAGGACTTTTCCAGCTCGTGAGCACGGATCTTCTCGTTGATGATCCGCAGGGTCTCCGCGTTCTTTGCGGCGATAACGATGCCGCCGGTGTTCCGGTCGATCCGGTTGCACAGCGCCGGGGCAAAGGCATTTTCCCACTTGGGATTCCATTCCCGTTTCTGGTAAAGATATGCCTGAATGTGATTGATGAGGGTGTTGACCTTTTCTGTTTCGTCAGCGTGGACGGACATACCGGGGCGCTTGTCCACCAGCAGCAGATTTTCATCCTCGTAGACAATATTCAACTGTGGCTTGAACACCGTGAGAAAGAGATTTTCCTCATTGGGCTTGTCAAAGAACTCATCATTGATGTATAATTGAAGAATATCGCCGGTCTCCAGACGGACATCCCGCTTAGACCCCTTGCCGTTGACCTTGATCCGCTTCAGGCGGATGTACTTTTGCAGCAGGGCAGGGGGGAGCAGGGGCAGGTTCTTGGCTACAAAGCGGTCCAGCCGCTGTCCGGCGTCATTTTTTCCAATGGTAAATTCCCGCATGAGCATCCTCCGTTTTCGTTGTGGACTGCTCTCATCATACCCGCTTTTTCTCGTGTTGTAAAGCGCGGAACGAAAATCAAAGAGGCGAAGCTATGAAGAAACAAAAGCAAGAGCAGACCGGTCAGGTCAATTTTGTCTGGGCCTTGGCCGGCGGTTATCTGATCTATTTAGGCGGCAAGCTGCTGTACAGCCTGTACAGGGACGGAGCCGGCAGTTCTCCAATCCTGGTGGTCATTCCCGCTGCGGCGGTGTTCATCGGCGTGGGCTTCTGGCTGCTGCGCCGGGAATGGAAGGCGTATCAGTTCGGCGCTGCCCACAAGGACGATCCCTCCACTTGGAACGATGATCCGGTGGAAGAGGAGCTTCCCGCGGACAACGGCGACGAGGAGGATCCCCTATGACGGAACGGCTGCTGGCGGCGCTGACGGACAACGGCAAATGGCTGGAGGGCTTTACCCGCCTGGGATATGAGTCCACGTTCCGGGAATACTGCGGTCGCTTCACGCCGGACTATCTGGCGGCGGTGCGGGAAGCGGGGGAGTCCGGGCTTCCTGCTTTGGCGGACAGCCTGCTGGACGCCTTGGAGGCCCAGTGGAAGCAGGCACGCTTCTGGAACCGCACAACGGTCCGGGGCGAAACCAAGCAGGTGGTAGTAGGGTATCTGACGCCTATGCTCATGGCGGATCAGGAACTGCGGCCCTTTGCGGGCGTTCTGCGGGACTGTTGGAACCTGCGCTGGCCCAAGGATGTTTATCATGCCGCCGGGTATGAGCGGATCTGTAAGGGCTTCAAGCTGAGAATTTTGGGTTTTGAGGTCCCGGAGAAGAAAAAAGAGGCGCCGTTGGACGATGAAATTTGATCCCACCGCCGTTTTTGAAAAAACTGACGGAAAATCAAAAAAACTGTTTGACATTGCGGATGCAATCCTATATAATACTAAACGTGTCATTGCGAGGTAGCTTATGCTCATTGACGTTAGACCTATTCTGCATATCCCCGGCAAGGAACTGAATTTTCAGTTTGAGCTGGATCTGTCCGATATGGAATTCGGCGGAAGAAATCCCATCAGCCGGCCCGTCATTGTGGAAGGCGCGGTTCGGAACCGGGCGGAAGTCCTTTATCTGGAGCTGACGGCTCACACCACGTTGGACGCTGTGTGTGACCGCTGCGGAAAGGAATTCCTTCAGGAGAAGGCGGTTTCTTACGGCTGTATTCTGGCGGAAGAGTTGCAGAACGAGGAGGATGACGAGATCCTCCTGCTGGAAGACGGCAAGGTGGACGTAGGTGAGTTGGCTCGCGAAGCCTTTATTCTCGACATGGACACGAAAACTCTGTGTTCTGAAGATTGCAAGGGACTTTGTCCCCACTGCGGTGCCGACCTGAATCTGGGACCCTGCTCCTGCAAAAAGGATGTAGACCCCCGTCTGGCGGTCCTTGCAAAGCTTTTGGAGAACAAATAAAGTATAAATAAGGCCGCCTGGCCTTTGTAGATCAAGGAGGTGTCACAATGGCAGTACCTAAGGGAAAAGTATCCAAAGCAAGACGCGATAAGAGACGCAGCTCCACCTGGAAGCTGGCTGTCCCCGGTCTCGTTGCATGCCCCAAGTGCGGTGCTCTGCACCTGCCTCACAGAATGTGCCAGGAGTGCGGCAGCTACAATGGCCGTGAGGTCAAAGTTGTCAAGTCCGTGGCGGCGAAGTAAGAGACAATTGCTTGCTTTAGGAGGGAAGAGAATTCTTCCCTCCTTTACTTTTGCGCGGAACCGTAAGGGTACCGGGTCAGCGCGCCGTGAAAAGTCTCTGTTTTCCCTTGCCATACAGGGGAATTACGGATATAATAGATTCAATCATTCAACTTCTTGCGGCGGCAGCGAAACACACCAACGCCGCTCAGGAAAGGAGTCATCTTATGTCGAAACCTATCATCGCCATCGTGGGCCGCCCCAATGTGGGCAAGTCCATGCTGTTCAATAAGATCATCGGTCGGCGGCTGTCCATTGTGGAGGACACCCCCGGTGTGACCCGTGACCGGATCTACGGGGAGAGTGACTGGCAGGGCCGGAAGTTCACCCTCATCGACACCGGCGGCATCGAGCCCCGGACGGACAATCAGATCCTGGCCTTCATGCGTTCTCAGGCCCAGATCGCCATTGACAACGCCACGGTCATCGTGTTCCTCTGCGACATCAAGACCGGCATGACCGCCTCCGATCAGGAGGTGGCTTCCATGCTCCAGCGCTGCGGCAAGCCGGTGATCCTGGCTGTCAACAAGGTGGACCAGGGCCGCAGCCCGGACATCTATGAATTCTACAATCTGGGTCTGGGCGATCCCATCGCCGTCTCCGCCGTCCACGGCCACGGTACCGGCGACCTGCTGGATGCTTGCGTGCAGTACTTCCCGCCGGAGGACGAGGAGGAAGAGGAAGATGACGCCATCAAGGTGGCGGTCATCGGCAAGCCCAACGCCGGCAAGTCCTCTCTGGTGAACAAGATCTTAGGGGAGGAGCGGGTCATCGTGTCCAACGTGGCGGGCACCACCCGTGACGCCATCGACTCCCGTTTCACCAACGATAAAGGCAGTTTCGTCTTTATCGACACCGCCGGTATGCGGAAAAAGTCCAAAATTGAAGAGGATATTGAGAAATACAGCGTCCTCCGGGCAACTATGGCCATCGACCGGGCGGACGTGTGCCTGATCATGATCGACGCCACCGAGGGCGTCACCGAGCAGGATACCAAAGTGGCCGGTATGGCCCACGAGGCGGGCAAGGCCAGCATCATCGTGGTGAACAAATGGGATCTGGTGGAAAAGGATGACAAGACCATGACCCGCATGACGGAGGAGATCCGCCGGGATCTGGCCTACATGACCTACGCCCCCATCCTGTTTATCTCCGCCAAGACCGGTCAGCGGGTGGACAAGCTGTTCGACATGATCGACTATGTGGCGAATCAGGCCGCTTTCCGGGTCACCACCGGTATGCTGAATACCGTTCTGGCGGATGCCCAGACCCGCGTCCAGCCTCCCACGGACAAGGGCCGCCGCCTGAAGATCTACTATATGACGCAGGTGGGCGTGAAGCCGCCTCACTTCGTGGTATTCTGCAACGACCGGCGGCTGTTCCACTTCTCCTATCAGCGGTATCTGGAAAACTGCATCCGCTCCACCTTCCGTCTGGAGGGTACCCCCATCATCCTGTCCATCCGGGAAAAGGGCGATAAGGAGGATTGACCGTGCAGAGCATCTTTCCAAACGGTGCGCCGCTGCCGCTGCTGCTGGGCGTCGCGGCGGTATTCGCCTACTTTTGCGGCTGCTTCAACGGGGCGGTCATCGTCTCCAAGTATATTCTGCGGAATGACGTGCGGAACCACGGCAGCGGCAACGCCGGCCTGACCAATTTCTTCCGCACCTTCGGCGGGCCGCTGACCTTTGTGGTGATTCTGTGCGACGTACTGAAGGCGGTCGTGGCGCTGCTGGTCAGCCAATGGCTGATGTTCAGCGGCTATACGATCTTCATTTCTGCGGCCTCTACCACTGCGTTTTGGGACACCTTCGCCAAATACTGGGCGGGTCTGTTCTGTCTGCTGGGCCACATGTTCCCCTGTATGTTCCAGTTCAAGGGCGGCAAGGGCATCCTTTCCGGCGGCACCATCGCCATCATGATCGACTGGCGCATCGCCGTTGTGGTCTGGGGCGGCTTCCTGATCTTAACGGCTCTGACCCGGTACGTTTCCCTTGGCTCTCTGTGGGCCGGGGCCAGCTTTCCCTTTATCAGCTGGTACTGCTACCCCCAGACGCCGATCATTGTACTGGCCTTTTGCCTGGGAGGATTGATCGTCTGGAAGCACCGGGCCAATATCCAGCGCTTGCTGGCGGGAAATGAAAACAAACTCAGCTTCCATCGGAAGAAGACTTAGGAGGATAACATGAAAGCAGTTGTAGTTGGCAGCGGCGGCTGGGGCACGGCCCTGAGCATGGTGCTCTGCGACAACGGACATGATGTGACCTTGTGGTCCCATGACCCGGCGAAGGCTGCGGAGATGGCAAAGACCCGGGAGAATTCCAAGCTGAAGGGTGTCCAGCTGCCGGACAGCCTGAAGATCAGCGGAGATTTGGACTGTCTGAAGGGGGCAGAACTGGTGATCTCCGCCACGCCGTCCTTCGCCGTGCGGGAGACGGGAAAGAAGATCGCCCCATACCTGACGCCGGAGACCGTTCTGGTCAGTGTTTCCAAGGGCATCGAGCGGGATACGAACCTCCGCATGAGCCAGATTTTGACGGAAGTCACCGGAAATATCTGTAAAGTAGCTGCCCTTTCCGGTCCCTCTCACGCAGAGGAAGTAAGCATTCGAATGCCCACCGGCTGCGTGTCCGCCTGTCCGGATCTGAAAGTGGCCCGGCTGGTACAGGACGCTTTCATGAATGACTATTTCCGGGTCTATACCAGTGAGGATATCGTGGGCGTGGAGCTGTCCGCCGCCATGAAAAACGTAGTGGCTCTGGCCTGCGGCGTATGTGACGGCATGGGCTATCAGGATAATACAAAGGCTTTGCTGATGACCCGCGCCATGGCGGAACTGACGCGCCTTGGCGAAAAGCTGGGCGGCACCCGGCAGACCTTCGGCGGTCTGGCAGGTATGGGCGATCTGATCGTCACCTGCACCTCCATGCACTCCCGGAACCGCCGGGCGGGCATTCTGATCGGACAGGGAAAGTCCGCACAGGAGGCCATGGCGGAGGTGGGCGCCGTGGTGGAGGGCTATTACGCCGCGGAAAGCATCTACCAGCTCTCTCAGCGGGAGGGTGTGGAAATGCCCCTTTGCCGCAGCGTCTACGAGGTCCTTTATCATGGCGTGGCCGTGCAGGATGTGGTGAGCAGCCTCATGCGCCGGGCCAAAAAGGACGAACTGACAGAGACCACCTGGCTGTAATGCATAACAAAACCACCGGAATGTGTTGCTCCGGTGGTTTTTTCTGAGTTTTATTTAATTCCGCATTTCCAGCTGATCCCAAGGTCACGAAGATTGCGGAGGAACCGCAAAAGGAAGTAAGACTCATCAAAAACGAGCTTCGCCGGGAAACCGGCAGAGCTCATTTCAATGGGATCAGAGGGAATGAAACAGCAAACGGAAGCGGGGGAGTGGTGCAAGTGAAAACTGCCCCGCAGCATACCAATAGAAAAAGCACTCAGACCAAAGTCTGAGTGCTTTACCTGTTTATCTGTACAATTAGACCGCTCTGGTGACCTTACCGGAACGCATACACCGGGTACAAACATAAACATGGCGGGGGGAACCGTTAACGATCGCCTTCACACGTTTCACATTGGGTTTCCAAGTCCGATTGGAACGCCGATGAGAGTGAGAGACCTGAATGCCGAACGTAACGCCCTTATCGCAGAACTCGCACTTTGCCATCCGTTGCACCTCCTTGCTGTTGCGTAATTACATGCTTACATACAAGCACAAGTAGTATCATAGCAGATTCAAACACAAAATGCAAGAAAAATTTAAAAAAATTTGAAAAGTTTTTTTGAGGGGCCGTTCAGCCTGAAAACGGTGAAAGTCTTGCGCCTATGTGGAAAATCATATATAATGAGAAAGAACGAATAAATTGATTTTCTGGCCGCTGGACCGTGTGTGCATTTGGACGCCGGAACAGCGGTGGGCACATTATGAAAGGGTGGAATACGATGAGTGAAAAAGGCACCAGCCTGGCACAATATGTGGAGCATTTCGGACTGGAAATTCTGAACCATGGAGATACCTATGAAACGGACAAGGTAGAATCTACCAACGTCAACCGGCCGGATCTGCAGATTCTGGGCCTGTTCGACTATTTCGACGCCCGCCGGATTCAGGTCATGGGCAAGGCGGAGCTGACCTATATCATGAAAATGAGCGAGAATCGGCGGACCAAGGTTTTTGATGACCTGTTTTCCTACACCATTCCGGCGCTGGTCCTGGCCCGGAATATGGAATGTCCCGCAGAGTGCCTGCAATGCGCCCGGAACCACGGACGGACGCTGCTGCGGACAACCGAGCGGACTGCGGACTTCACCAGTCATACCATGGAATATCTCAGCAAGCAGCTGGCTCCCTGCATCACCCGGCACGGCGTTTTGCTGGACATTTACGGCGAAGGCGTTATGATCACCGGTGATTCCGGCGTCGGCAAGAGCGAATCCGCCATCGAACTGATCATGCGCGGTCACCGTCTGGTGGCGGATGACGCCGTTGAGATCCGCCTTGTGGCCGACCAGTTGATCGGCACGGCGCCGGAGGTCATCCGCAACTACATCGAACTGCGCGGCATCGGCGTCATCGACGTTCAGCAGCTGTTCGGTATGCGGGCGGTCATGCCGGAGTCTCAGATCGACCTGGTGGTGGAATTTGAGCCTTGGGACAGCTCCAAGGCCTATGACCGTCTGGGGATCGAGGATCGGTTTATCGACATTCTGGGCAAACAGGTGCCCTGCGTGACGCTGCCCATCCGGCCCGGCCGAAATCTGGCCAGCATCGTAGAGGTGGCGGCCATGAACAACCGTCACCGCCGGTATGGATACAATGCCGCGGAGGAGTTGGCCAGAAAAGTGGATCTGCATGCAGATCTGGGCAGCAAATCGGCCAATCAGGGAACATAACGGCGATTGGATGTAAGGAGGTCCACTATGGACTGGACGATTGAATTTGATAAGGCTATCGAACAGTATCTGCCGGATCTGGAAGTGCTCCAAGACGAGCCTATGAGCCGGCACACCACCTTCCGCATCGGCGGTCCGGCAAAGCGGATGGCATTTCCTTCCAGCCGGGAGCAGCTGGTGCTGCTGATGAGCTTTGCAAAGGATTACGGCGCAAATCCGCTGGTCATTGGCAACGGCTCCAATCTTCTGGTCCCGGATGAGGGACTGGACCGGCTGGTGATCGACACCTCTGCCAACCTGAACCGGGTGGAGCGGGGAAGCGGGAACACCGTCCTGGCGGACGCCGGTGCTACGCTGGCCCGGACGGCGGATCTCGCCTGCAAATCGGGGCTGACGGGGCTGGAATTTGCCCACGGCATCCCCGGCACGGTGGGCGGCGGCGTTTGCATGAACGCCGGGGCCTACGGCGGCGAGATGAAGCAGGTGCTTCGATCCGCGGCGGTGCTGTTCCCAGAGGAGGGCATCCGGGCGCTTTCCTGCGAGGAACTGAGTTTGAGTTACCGGCACAGTCTGCTGACGGAGCATCCGGAGGCGGTGGTGCTGTACGCGGAATTTGAACTGACGCCCGGCGATCCGGAGACCATCCGGGCAGCCATGCGGGAGCTGATGGCGAAGCGCAAGGCCAGCCAGCCCTTGGAATGGCCCAGCGCGGGCAGTACCTTCAAGCGGCCGGAGGGCCACTTTGCCGGGACGCTCATCGACCAATGCGGTCTGAAAGGACTGACGGTGGGGGGCGCGCAGGTTTCGGAAAAACACGCGGGCTTCCTCATCAACCGGGGCGGCGCAACCTTCGCAGACATGGCGGAACTGATCCGTCAGGTGCAGCAGCGGGTACTGGAGGAAACCGGCGTCACGCTGGAGCCGGAGGTCAAAATCGTTAAATAAGCGGGTGAATACATGGAGATTCTGATCATTTCCGGCCTTTCCGGTGCAGGAAAGAGCCGGGCCGCCTCTTTTTTAGAGGATATGGGCTTTTACATTGTGGATAATATGCCGGCGGCCATGATCCTGAAATTTGCGGAGTTCTGCGCCGGTGGCAGCCAGCGCTATGACAAGGTGGCGCTGGTGTATGATGTCCGCACCGCCAACAGCCCCACAGAGCTGTTCGATGTGCTGGACGTGCTGAAGCACAGCAGCGGCGCATGCAGCCTGCTGTTTTTGGAGGCGGAGCCGGAGACCATCATCAAGCGCTACAAGGAGACCCGCCGCCGTCATCCTCTGATGCAGCAGGCGGATTCTCTGGAAAAGGCGGTGCGGACCGAGCAGGAGATGATGGAACCTCTACGCCAGCGTGCGGATGTGGTCATCGACACCACCCATCTTTCCACAGCCCAGCTCCGAGGTGAGCTGCTGCGGCATTTCGGCAGCGATACTACGGAAAAGGGCGGTATGAGCGTCACCATCACCTCCTTTGGCTTCAAATACGGCCTGCCGATGGAGGCTGATCTGGTGTTCGACGTGCGCTGTATGCCGAACCCTTTTTACATCCCGGAGCTGCGGGAAAAGACTGGTTTGGATCAGCCAGTGGCGGATTATGTGTTTTCTTTCCGCCAGACCCATGATTTTATGGAAAAGCTCCGGGACCTGCTGACATTTTCCCTCCCGCTGTACGCCGAGGAGGGCAAAACGGAGCTGGTCATCGCGGTGGGCTGCACCGGCGGCCGCCACCGCTCCGTAGCCATGACCCACGCCCTGGCGGAGGACATTCGGAACCTTGGGTACCGGGTCCGGGAAAATCACCGGGATATGAACCGGTGACCGCCTGAGAAAGGAGGACGCATGTCCTTTTCCTACGATACGAAAAACGAACTGTGCCGTCTGCCGGTACAGAAGCTGTGCTGTGCCCGGGCGGAGGCCTACGGAATTTTGCTGTTCTGCAATACCTTCAGTGCCACGGAGGTCCGCATCATCACGGAGAACCCCCATTTTGCCGCCCGGCTCCCCAAACTGTTCCGCCGGGCCTTCAACCTGCAATTCGACCGCCAGCCGGAGCCGGAGCAGGAGGAGGGCAAGCGGATCTTCCAGATCACGGATCAAAAAAAGCTGGACCATATCATCAATCTGCTGGGGTTTGATCCCCAGCAAAATCTGGTGCTCCACATCAATTTCGGTATGGTGGAGGAGACCTGCGACCGGGCGGCGTTCCTGCGGGGAGCCTTTTTTGCCGGGGGCAGCATCACGGACCCCCAAAAGCGCTACCATCTGGAACTGACCACCTCCCATTTGCAGGTGAGCCGGGAGTTAGATTCGTTGCTTCAGGAGTGCGGCTATCCGCCCAAAAGTCTCAGCCGGGGCGGCAGCCTCATTACCTATTTCAAGCAGAGCGACCAGATCGAGGACTTTCTGACGCTGATCGGCGCACCCGTGGCGGCCATGAACGTGATGTCTGCCAAGCTGGAAAAGGACCTGCGGAATAGCGTGAACCGCCGCCTGAACTGCGACAGCGCCAATCTGGATAAGGCGGTGGAGGCGGCACAGGAGCAGATGGAGGCCATCCGCCGCCTGCAAGCGGCGGAGCTGCTGGAGCAGCTGCCGGACAAGCTCCAGGAAACGGCGGCGCTGCGGCTGGAATATCCGGAACTGAGCCTTTCAGAGCTGGCGGCGGAATTCGACCCGCCGGTGAGCAAATCCTGTCTGAGTCACCGGCTGCGGAAGCTGCTGGAGCTATCCAGAGACCTGTCTGAATAATACGATTTTAAAAAAGAAAGAGAGAGCAAACTATGGATCGGTGTGAACAAGCGGTTGATTACCACAAGAAAGGCTTCAACTGCTGCCAGAGCGTTCTGGCGGCTTTTCAGGATGTGATCGGACTGACGGAGACGCAATGCCTGACCTTGGGCGGCGGCTTCGGTGCGGGCGCGGGCACCGGCGAGCTATGCGGCGCTGTGACCGGCGCCGTCATGGTGCTGGATCTGCTGACCCCAGCTGACCCGGCGGATGTGATCGGCTCCAAAAAGCGGTCTGTGGGACAGGCCAAGGAGCTGCAAAAGCGGTTCGCGGAGCGGTTTGACGCCCTGCGGTGCGCGGATCTTCTGCAAAAGAAGTTTGTCCCGGACGATACCACCCCCGCAGCCAAGGCTCTGGGGCTTACTGGCCACTGTGACATTATGATCGCCACGGCGGTCGAGATTGTGGAGCAGATGCTGGCGGAGCGGTGATCCACGAAAAGGAAAGCGCTTTTCAGAAAGGACGCTGACTCTATGAAGGAGAAAAAGCCTGTTGGTCCTCACAAGCTGTTGAAGATATGCAGACGGCTTTTCTTTTCCGGCGCGCTGACCATGCTGACTGCGGCATATCTGATCGGCCACTTCTATACATGGCGGGGAAACGATGTGTCGGTATTCCTTTGGATCGCGGCAGGTGTTGGAATCCTGATCATGGCAGGAAGCCTTCTGACCGCCTTTTCGAAGCTACGCTGTCCCTACTGCGGAGCCTCCCTGATGGCCGGCGGCCGGATGCCGTCCAGCCTGCCTCATTTCTGCCCGGACTGCGGAAAAACGCTGGATGACTGCGATTAAATCCACGCAAAAGATATATAGTAAATCAACTTTACACAAGTTGAAATAGAAACAAATTTGGCAAATACATAAGAGAGAAAACAGGAGGTGGCCTATGGCCTTCACCCATCTGCACGTGCATACGGAGTTCAGCCTGCTGGACGGCTTCTGCAAGATCAAGGAGCTGCCGGGGGTGGTGAAGTCTATGGGCCAGACCGCCTGTGCCATCACGGACCACGGTGTTATGTACGGCGTCATCGACTTCTATCGGGCCTGCAAGGCGGAGGGCGTGAAGCCCATCATCGGCTGCGAGGTCTATGTGGCCCCTCAGGGCCGCACCCGGTTCGATAAGGTCCACGAATTCGACAGCGAGAGCCGCCATCTGGTGCTGCTGTGCGAAAACGAGGAGGGCTATCGCAACCTCTCCTACATGGTGTCTCTTGCCTGGACGGAGGGCTTCTATGTGAAACCCCGTATCGATCAGGCCCTTTTGCGGGAGCACTCCAAGGGCCTGATCGCACTTTCGGCGTGTCTGGCAGGGGAGATCCCCCGCCGCCTGCGGAACGGGGAGTATGACAACGCCAAGGCCTACGCGCTGGAAATGGCGGAGTTGTTCGGCCCGGATCGGTTTTATTTAGAATTGCAGGATCACGGCATCCGGGATCAGAAGATCGTGAACCAGTCTATCCTGAAGATCCATCAGGAGACCGGTATCCCCATGGTCTGCACCAATGACGCCCACTATCTCCGGAAGGAGGACGCCGAGGCCCATGACATCCTGCTGTGCATCCAGACCGGCAAAACGGTGGACGATGAAAACCGGATGCGCTACGAGCCTCAGAACTTCTACCTCCGCAGCGAAGCAGAGATGGCGGCGCTGTTCGAGGGCTACGAGGGCGCACTGGAAAACACCCAGAAGATCACGGAGATGTGCAACCTTGAATTTACCTTCGGTAAGTACCACCTGCCGGAATTCAAGCTGCCGGAGGGGTATGATAGCTTTTCCTATCTGAAAGAGCTGTGCGACGAGGGCTACAAGGCCCGGTACGGCGATGATGACAAATACCGGGGCCAGCTGAAATACGAGCAGGACATGATCGAGAAAATGGGCTTTACCGACTATTTCCTCATCGTATCCGACTTCGTGCGCTACGCCAAAAGCGTGGGTATCCCGGTGGGACCGGGCCGCGGCAGCGCGGCGGGGTCCATGGTCAGCTACTGCCTCAGCATCACCGATATCGACCCCATGAAGTACAGTTTGTACTTTGAGCGGTTCCTGAACCCGGAGCGGGTGAGCATGCCGGATATCGATATGGACTTCGGCGATACCCGCCGGGGAGAGGTGGTGGACTACGTCCGCCGCAAGTACGGCGATGACCATGTGGCTCAGATCGTCACCTTCGGCACCATGGCCGCCCGGGGCGTGATCCGGGATGTGGGCCGGGTGCTGAATATGCCCTACGCCGATGTGGACGTCATCGCCAAGCTGGTGCCCAACACCCTGCACATCACCCTGAATGACGCGCTGCGGCTCAGCAAGCAGCTCAGCGACCTCTATGAGGCCGACGAGCAGGTAAAAAAGCTCATCGACACCGCCAGGGCACTGGAGGGAATGCCCCGCCACGCCTCCACCCACGCCGCCGGCGTGGTCATCACCCGGAAGCCGGTGTACGAATATGTACCCCTGGCGAAAAATGACGAATCCGTGGTCTGCCAGTATATCATGACCACGCTGGAAGAGCTGGGCCTGCTGAAAATGGACTTCTTGGGCCTGCGGAACCTGACGGTGTTGGACGATGCCGTGAAAATGGTGCAGACCCGGCAGCCGGACTTCACCTTGGATGACATCCCGGAGGGGGACCCGGAGACCTACAAAATGCTCTCCGACGGCAAAACCAACGGTGTGTTCCAGATGGAATCCACCGGCATGACCGGCGTCTGCGTAGGTCTGAAGCCCCAGAGCATTGAGGACATCACCGCCATCATCGCCCTGTACCGTCCCGGCCCCATGGATTCTATTCCCAAGTTCATCGCCTGCAAGCATGACCCCAGCAAGGTCAGCTACATCATCCCGGAGCTGGAGCCGATCTTGTCCATCACCTATGGCTGTATCGTCTATCAGGAGCAGGTCATCCAGATCTTCCAGCAGCTTGCCGGGTACACGCTGGGACAGGCGGATATGCTCCGCCGTGCCATGAGCAAGAAGAAGGCCAAGGACGTGGCCAAGGAGCGGGAGGCGTTCCTCCACGGCGACCCCGCCCGCAACATTAAGGGCTGCGTGGCCAACGGCATCGATCCCGCCGCGGCCGAAAAAATCTACGATGAGATCTTCGCCTTCGCCAATTACGCATTCAATAAGGCCCACGCCGTTTCCTATGCGGTGGTGGCCTATCAGACAGCGTACTTCAAATGCCATTTCCCACGGGAGTACATGGCAGCGCTGCTGACCAGCGTGCTGGATAACTCCGACAAGGTTTCCGGCTACATCGGTGAGTGCCGGGAATGCGGCATCGCCCTGCTGCCGCCGGACATCAACCGCTCCGCCGACCGGTTCACGGTGGAGGAGGGAGGCATCCGGTTCGGACTGGTGGCCATCAAGAACATCGGCCGGGGCTTCATTCAGGCAGTGATGCGGGAGCGGGAGACCGGTGGCGACTTTACATCCCTGTACGATTTTTGCAGCCGCATGAACGGCAGCGAAATGAACAAGCGGGCGGTGGAAAATCTGATCCGTTCCGGTGCCTTTGACTCCATGGGTGCCAGACGTTCCCAGCTTATCAAGGTTTATGAGTCGGTGATGGACTCCGTGGCGGCCCAGCAGCGGGATAACGTGGAGGGACAGATGGACTTCTTCTCCATGGCCGCCGACAATGATGAAAAATCAGACTCCGTAAAGGAAATTCCCTTGCCTGATATTCCGGAGTATACACCGGAGGAACTGATGACCATGGAGAAGGCCACCACTGGACTGTACCTCTCCGGTCACCCTATGGACCATTATCGGGACGCTGTGCGGAAGCTCCACGCTCCCACCATCGTTTCAATTATCGAGGACTTTTCCCGGGAAAACGGTCCGGAGCGCTTTGCCGACGGCCAGCGGGTCACCATCGCCGGGGTCATTACCTCCAGCAAGACGAAAACCACCAAGAACAACAGCCTCATGGCCTATGTCATGGTGGAGGACGACACCGCCTCCATGGAACTGCTGTGCTTCAGCCGGGTGCTTGAGACCTGCGGTGCTTACATGAAGGAAAATCAGGCAGTGGTGGTAAAGGGGCGGCTGTCCGTCCGGGACGAAAAGGCCCCCCAGATCATGTGCGACTCCATTTACCCTCTGTCCACGGTGGAGGGCGGCATTCCGGAACCCCAGCCCAAGCAGAAAACGGCAGCGGGGGAGACCCTGTTCCTGAAATTCCCCAGCATCGACGATCCCGCCATCCGCCACATGAAGCTGGTGTTCCAGATGTTCCCCGGCAAAAGCGTGGTGAAAATGGTCATGGCGGACACCCGAAAGGTCTACGCCACTCAGGCGCTGCTGCATCCGGCGCTGGTGCAGGAAGCTCAGGAGACGCTGGGTCACGAAAATGTGGTTGTCAAATAATAGCCAAAGATCCCAAAAGCCCGGCTTTCGGAATATTCCGGAGGCCGGGCTTGGTTTATCTGTTCGGCTGCCAACGAAAAAACCGGCCCTCCGAAAGCGGAGAGCCGGTGTAGGTTTGGTCAGCGTTCTTCCCGGAAGAAGCTGAGACCCAGAGAGGCGGGGGGCTGATCCTCCCGCTTTTTCCGCAGGGAAACGATGATGAGCACCGCCAGCGTTACCACATAGGGGAGCATCTTGTAAAGCTCCTTGATGGCCAGGTTGGTGCCGGTGGGAATGTAGAGATACAGGATGTAAAACCCGCCGAACAGGATGGAAGCCAGCACGCTGACGTTGGGCCGCCAGATGGTGAAGATCACCAGTGCGATGGCCAGCCAGCCGCGGTCACCGAAGGCATTGTTGGACCAGACGCCGGAGGCGTAGTCCATCACATAGTACAGTCCGCCGAGACCCGCGATCATACTGCCGATGCAGGTAGCCAGATACTTGTACTTGGTGACGTTGATGCCGGCGGCGTCCGCCGTGGATGCGCTCTCACCCACGGCCCGGAGATGCAGTCCGGGACGGGTGTGCTTGAGGAAGTAGGAGGCCAGCAGCGCCAGCAGAATAGCCAGATACGCCAGGAATCCATAGGACAGGAATATCTGACCAAACCAGCCGCATTTGGCGGCGAAGGGGAGGGATTTGCTGAAATAGGCGCTGGTGGTGGAAAGGGCGATGGAGGGGACCTCGCTGCCCGTCAGCTTGATGAGAGAGCCACCGAAGAAGTTGCCGATGCCCACGCCGAAGGTGGTCATGGCAAGGCCGGTCACGTTCTGGTTGGCCCGGAGGGTCACCGTCAGAAGGCAGTACAGCAGACCCATCAGCAGAGAGCCCAGCAGGGAGCACACCATAGGGATGCCGATGGCCAGAATACCGTTCATCTCCGCCGCCGGGACCGCCTGTTCATAGAAAAACGCGCCCACAACGCCGCAGATGCCGCCCACATACATGATGCCGGGGATGCCCAGATTCAGGTTGCCGGATTTCTCCGTCAGGATCTCGCCGGTGCTGCCGTACAGCAGGGGGATGCCCTGCATCACGGCCCGGGGAAGGAACGATGCAAAATCAAAAAACATAGCTTATGCCTCCTTCTTTCCGCTCTTGCGCAGGCTGACCTGATAGGTGATGAAAAACTCGCTGCCGATGATGAAAAACAGGATAATGCCGGTGAGAATGTCCGAGAAGGACTGATTCAGGCCGAAGGTACTGGAGATCTCGCTGGCGCCCCGGCCCAGCACCACCAGCAGCAGGCTGGTGAAGATCATGATGATGGGGTTGAATTTCGCCATCCACGATACCATGACGGCGGTGAAGCCACGGCCGCCCACGATGGTGGTAGTGAGGGTGTGGTCCGTACCGGCAGTGAGCAGCAGACCCATGAGGCCGCATACCGCGCCGGAGAGCACCATGGTGCGGACGATGACCCGTTCCACTTTGATGCCTGCATAGCTGGCAGTTCGCTGGCTTTCACCCACCACGGCGATCTCATAGCCATGCTTGCTGTAATTAAGATAGATGTACATGAACACGGTGAGCACCGCCACCACAAGGATCACCAGCAGGTATTTCTGACCGCCGACCACCGGCAGCCAGCCAGCCTCCGTGCCCTGGTTGATGATGCCGATCTTACCGGCGCCCTTGGGGACCTCCCACACGATGATGAAGAAGGCCGCAAGCTGGGTGGCGATGTAGTTCATCATCAGGGTGAACAGCGTTTCATTGGTGTTCCACTTGGCCTTGAAGAAGGCGGGGAGGAAGCCCCAGAGAGCGCCCGCAGCCAGTGCCGCGGCCAGAGAGACCAGGATCAGCACTGCGTTGGGGAGCTTGTCAGCCAGACAGATCATGCAGGCAGCCGTGGCCAGACAGCCAATGAGCACCTGACCCTCGGCGCCGATGTTCCAAAAGCGCATTTTGAAGGCGGGCGTCACCGCCAGAGAAATACCCAGCAGGACCGCCAGGTTCTGGAAGGTGACCCAGGACTTTCGGGCGGAGCCGAAGGCACCTTTGAAGATCGTGGCAAAAATATTGACAGGGTTTTCGCCGGTCAGCAGCATAGTGACCACCGCGCAGACCACCAGAGCCAGCAGAATGGCACAGCCCCGGATGGCGAAGCTCTTGTACCAGGGCAGGGTGTCCCGCTTGGCGATGTGGAACAGAGATTGCTTTTTATTCATCTGTCTTGCCTCCCTCCATGCGGGTCATCAGCGCACCGATCTGCCGCTTGTCGGCAGTGCGGGCGTCCACCACGCCGGACACCTGACCGCCGCAGAGGACCACGATCCGGTCGCACAGCTCCAGCAGCACGTCCAGATCCTCGCCCACATACATCACGGCGATGCCCTTCATTTTCTGCTCCGTCAGCAGGTTGTAAATGGTGTAGGATGTGTTGATATCCAGACCGCGGACGGCGTAGGCCGTCATCAGAACGGCGGGGGCCTGCGCGATCTCACGGCCCACCAGCACCTTCTGAACGTTGCCGCCGGACATCCGGCGCACCGGGAAGCTGGTGCTGGGGGTCACGACCTCCAGCTCCTGCCAGATGCGCTGGGCCAGATCCTCCGGGTCCTTCCGGTTCAGGAAAACACCGTGACCCTTCCGCCAGGAGCGGAGCATCATGTTGCCGGTCATACCCATGGAGCCGACCAGACCCATGCCCAGCCGGTCCTCCGGGACGAAGGACATGGCAATGCCGCTCTTGCGGATGTCCATGGGGTCCATGCCCACCAGATTTTTCGTCTTGCCGTCGGCGGGATCGTAATAGGTCACGCTGCCGGAGGCGATGGGGTAGAGGCCCGCAATGGATTCCAGCAGCTCCCGCTGGCCGCTGCCGGCCACGCCGGCCACGCCCAGCACCTCGCCGGCGTTGACGGTAAAGCTCACATTGTCCAGACGCTTGACGCCCAGCTCGTCGAACACCGTCAAGCCGTCCAGCACCAGACGAGGCGTTACGTTCACCGGGTCAGGCCGGTCGATATTCAGGCTGACACTGTGGCCCACCATCATATCCGTCAGGGACTGCTGGTCAGCGTCCTTGGTGGCCACATCGCCGATATACTCGCCCTTGCGGAGCACCGCCACCCGGTCGGAGACATCCAGCACCTCGTGGAGCTTGTGGGTGATAATGATGAGGGACTTGCCGTCCGCCTTCATGTTCCGCATGATCTGGAACAGCTTGTCCGTCTCCTGCGGCGTCAGGACGGCGGTAGGCTCGTCCAGGATCAGAATATCCGCGCCCCGGAACAGCACCTTGACGATCTCCACCGTCTGCTTCTGGGAAACGGACATATCGTAGATCTTCTGGTTGGGGTCGATGTCAAAGCCGTACTTATCGCAGATCTCCTTGACTTTCTTGCCGGCCTCGGTCAAGTCCAGCTTGCCCTCCAGACCCAGAACGATGTTCTCCGTGGCAGTGAACACATCCACCAGCTTGAAATGCTGATGGATCATGCCGATGCCGTAGTTGAACGCGTCTTTGGGGGAGGCGATGGTCACAGGCTTGCCGTGAATATAGATCTGTCCCTCATCGGGAAAGTAGATGCCGGAAAGCATATTCATCAGCGTGGTCTTGCCGCTGCCGTTTTCACCCAGCAGAGACAGGATCTCGCCTTCGCGCAGTTCCAGATTGATGGCGTTGTTCGCCACGACCTTGCCGAACCGCTTCGTTACGTTTTCCATTTTTACCGCACACGCAGGAGCCAAGGCAGTCACCCTTTCTTCAGCGGCGGGGGAGTAAGCACAGTCCCGCGCCGGATCGTTCGATATGGATAATTATAGCATACACCCGGCGGCTTGTAAATTCAAAGTACAGGCCTGACGGGAAAAAATCCGGGAAAACCGGAGCGGTGGAAAAGGAAAGCCGGACTGCCTCAGGCAGTCCGGCTGTTTGGGATCGAGAAGCGATTAGCCGCCGAAGTTGGTATCCAGCAGGTTGATGCCGTCGATCTGCAGATCGAAATAGGGAGCGGAACGGAAGGTGGACTCAGCGAAGTAGCCGTCCACGATGGCCTCGGTGTCGGGGGTGTAGTTGGGATCGGTGTCCACGTCAGCCTTGGAGGAGGTCAGAGTCTCACCCTTCACGGTGAAGGTGGAGCAGTCAAAGACGTGACGGGTGCCGTTCTCCAGCTCGGCCTTCACAGCGTCGATGGCCTCCTGAGTGCCCTCAGCGGCAGCGGTGGTGTTGACATCGGTGAGCACCACGGAGCCGGTAGCCAGGGTGCCGGTCCAGTCGGCGTCGATGGCCTCGCCGTTCATAGCAGCGGTGATGGCATACTCATAGTAGGGAGCCCAGTCGATCCGGGAGGAAACGATGAAAGTGTTGGGGCAGGCAGCCTGGGTGGAGCCGTTGTAGGAGACATTGGGAACGCCGGCGGTCTCGCAGGCAGTGGGAGCGCCCATGGAGTCAGCGTGCTGGCTGATGAGGACGCAGCCGTTGGCGATCAGCTTATTGGCGCCTTCCTTCTCAGCGGTCTCGTCATACCAGGAACCGGTGAAGGTCACGTCCATGGTGACAGAGGGGCACACGGACTTGGCACCCAGATAGAAGGAGGTATAGCCGGAGATAACCTCGGCATAGGTGAAAGCGCCTACATAGCCCATCTTGGCCTGATCCTCGGTGATGTAACCGTTGGCGATCATGTCATTGAGCTTCATACCGGCGGCAACGCCAGCCAGGTAACGGCCCTCATAGATGGAGGCGAAGGCGTTGTGGTAATTGCTCAGGCCCTCGGTGTGAGCCTTGGTGCCGGTGGAGTGGCAGAACTGCACATTGGGGAACTCCTTGGCAGCCTGGATCATGTAGTCCTCGTGACCGAAGGAGTCGGCGAAGATGATGTTGCAGCCGTCATCGGCCAGCTCAGCAGCCTTGTCGTAGCACTCCTGACCCTCGGGAACGTTGGTGATGATCTTGTACTCCACGCCCAGCTTTTCGCAGGCTTCCTTAGCAGCGTTGATGAAGTTCAGGTCATAGGTGGAGTTCTCATCATGGAGCATGATGAAGCCGACCTTAAAGTCGGTAGCGGTCTCGGCGGGAGCATCGGTCTTGGTCTCGTCAGCTTTGGTAGTATCATCGCTCTTAGTGCCGCCGCAGGCGGAAAGGGCGAGGACCATAGAGAGACTCAGGAGCAGCGCAAGAAACTTCTTCATTTCAATAAATCCTCCTCAAATTAAATCCTTTTTTTCGGCGGATTTCCACATAGGACAAAGAAACCCGTCACCCATATCATACCGAAAAAACCGAAAAATGGCAACGCCAAATAGTCATCAAATTCATCTTGAAAAGTAATACCTTTTTGGTTAAAGAGCAGACATTATAAGCGTGGGTAATGCCTTGCAAAAGCTGTGCAGAAGACAGGCGGTCGCTTTTTCATGACCGGCGTCATAAAAAACAAGACTGGCGATAGAACGGTAAATTCTCCGCGACGGTAAGGAAGGGTGTGTGCGGGAAAACCAAGAAGGGTGTCCTGCGCCATTGAAATCCTAAGTTTTCAGAACTTTTATAAGGTTCTGAAAACTTGTTCAGCGGGGCGAAAAGACTTTTTCGACACGCTGAAACGCCGCGCAAAATACGCGGCGTCTTTCGCTATGGATATTCTTCGTTAAGACTCCTCTTCGTCCTCCGGCGTGGGGGTGTTGAGCAGGAGGTCGATGATCTCACTGTACAGCTTCTCCGGGGCCTGCCGGAACCGGGCAGCCAGGATCTTTCCCATGTCCTCTCTCGGCACCATGAGCTTCAGGTCCATCACGCTGCCCATATCGTCATCCAGAGACAGGGAAACGGTGAAGGTTCCGTTGGGGCGCGGCTCCGTGGAGCTTTTCACCTGATTCTTCCGTCGCAGAGCCCGGTTGCAGGCATTCAGATTTTTGTCGCACCGCAGTCGGACGGAGTAGGGGAGGCTGGTCTCACAGATCTCACTGTTGCGCCGGCCCTTTTCCGTAATGGCATAGAGGCCGCTCTCCTCGTCCAGAGTCAGGTGTTCTGTTTTTACCAGATCCGCCAGACACTCGGAAAAATCGAAGTAGTCAACGGCATCGTCGCAGAGGGTCAGATCCAGCAGCGTGTCGAAGGGCACCGGTTCAATGACCCGGGCGGCCAGATATAAAATAAGGAACTTGATCTCCAGCTTGTCCTGGATAAATCCGCGTGCGGTCATGGAAGCTCTCCTTTGTATGTGAATCGTTCTTTTATTTCAGTATACCCCAGACGGGCATGATTGTACAGCCGGAAATTTGTCGAAGCCCGGCGAAATTTCCCTTGACGGTTCTACCACGCCTTGGTATGATGAAGTTAACATAACATGAAAGGGCGGGATACCTTGAAAAAGAGAGCATGGGCGCTGGCGCTGGCGTTTCTTCTGGTCCTGACAGGCTGCGGCAAAAAGGAGGAACCGGTCCCTGATCCGGAGCCTCCTGCGGCAGAGGAACCCATTGTGACGCCGGAACCGGAAGCGGAACCGGAGCCTGCCGTACCAGCGGGAATGAATCCGCTGACAGGACTCCCCATGGAACCGGAATATGAACGGAACCGTCCCGTGGCGGTGATGCTGAACAACCTGAAAAAGGCCCAGCCGCAGCTTGGCAATTCTCAGGCCGACATCATCTATGAGGTCCCCGCCGAGGGCGGCATTACCCGGATGCTGGCAGTCTACCAGACCTTGGACGGAGTCGGTACCCTTGGCAGCATCCGCTCCTCCCGCCCCTATTACATCGAACTGGCGCTGGGCCATGACGCCCTGTACGTTCATGCCGGGGGCAGCCCGGAGGCGTATCAGGATCTGAAAAGCTGGAAAGTGAACAACGTCGACGGCGTCAACGGCAGTGCCAGCCAGAGCGCCGTGTTCTGGCGGGATCAGGAGCGCAGAAAGACCATGGACTACGAGCACACGCTGGTGACCTCCGGCGAGAAGATTCAGAGCTTCTGGGACAGCAGCAAGTACGCCAAGACCCATGGGGACGGATATACCTATTCCCAGACCTTTACTGACGAGCCGCTGACCGGCGGCGCAACGGCGGAGCACGTCAAGCTGGCCTACACCAGCTATAAGACCGGCCTGTTCGACTACGATGCCGCCACCGGCAAGTATCTGGTGAGCCAGTATCAGGCCCCCTATGTGGATGGCAACACCGGCGAGCAAGTGAGCGCCGTGAATCTGCTGCTTTTGGAGACGAACATCTCCGTGATCTCCGGGGATAAGGAGGGCCGTCTGAAGGTCCGCACCACCGGAGAGGGAGACGGCCTCCTTTGCCGGAACGGGCAGAGTGTTCCCATCCATTGGAGCCGCGCGGACCGGAACAGCCCCTTTGTATACACCACGGCGGACGGCCAGCCGCTGGCTCTGGGCCGGGGAAACAGCTATGTCTGCATCATGGACCCCAAAACCAGTAAAGTGGAATGCTCCTGATACATAGGATCTGAACTCAAACAAGCCCGGAGACACGAATGTGTCTCCGGGCTTTTCCTTATTTATGACAGCAGGCGCAGAAGTTCTTGGCCTCCTCGTAATCCTCCGGGAGGGCCACGGTGTTGGGCGGGAAAAATTCGCCCACAGGGAAATTGATGTTGCGGAACAGGCTGCAAGGATCGTCGGTGCTGCCGCAGGAGCACTCCTTCTCCGGCATACAGTAATCGTACACCGGCACCAGGAGCTGGGAATCCCGCTCCAGACGGACGATGGAGAACTGCCCCAGAGTAATGTAGATCCGGCGGCCTTCGTCTCCGCCGCAAAGCTCCCCGCCGAAGCACTGGCTGATGGCCGGGGGCACCTCGCACAGATCGCAGTCGCAGTCCCGGCGGCTGCAGCCGCTCTCCACGAGCCGGGCGTCCAGAACGATGGGGTCCACGGCCTCCACAACCGCCTCGGGTAAATTGGACCGGCGCAGCATGGGGATATCCGGCTCCCCGGAGCGGAACTTGGAGGAGAAGATCTTGGCGCTGCCCTCGCTGCCGAACAGGATGGCCCGCTTGTCAAAGACGCACAGGCCCTCCACCGTCACCGGTGCGGGGCAGCTGGTATAGGCTTGCAGGGTCACGTTGTAGAAAAACCGCATATCCACCGTGTAGAAACCCCGATTGAAATTGACCGGCTCCACATCCACATAGACATACAGTAGGTCCGCAGACCCGCCCTTGACGGAGAGAGCGTGATTGATGACGTCCACATACTGGAGCTTCGGATAGAACCGCAGGTCCTCGATGCAGTCCTTATCCCGGCAGGAGTCATAGATCTTACGTGTATGGACGCAAACCGCCTCACGGATGCCGCCGGTACCCTCCACGGGGCCGGGCATGACTTTCTCAGGCATTGTGTTACCTCCTAAACGATGTAGCGAAGGAAATTTCCTTCAATCCAGTCTATGCGGAGGCTTCCATAAGGTGAAAAGCGGGGGAGCCCCCGCTTTTGAGACTGTCGATAAAGTGGCAAATCCTCCGCGACGGTAAGGAAGGGTGTGCGCGGGAAACCCAAGAAGGGTGTCCTGCGCCATTGAAATCCTTAGTTTTCAGAACTTTTATGAAGTTCTGAAAACTTGTTCAGCGGGGCGAAAAGACTTTTTCGACACGCTGAAAAGCGAGGGACCCCCACTTTTTTCATCTGGCATATCCGGGCGGGGGCCGTCATACACTGGAGCAACAACAAAAGGAGGGACGACCCTTGGAACGAAGAGAATGTGAGACGCGCTATGAACTGGCGGCGGCCATCCTGCCCAGCCGCCTGCGGCGGATCGCCATGGAGCTGCCGGAGACGGACAAGAGACGGGCGGAGGAATTCCGCCTGCGGGCGGGGCACTGTCTGTCGGTGCTGCTGCCGGAGGGGGAGCGGTCGCTGGAGGCCATCGTCACCACGGAGGAATTGGAGACCTTGTGCGACATCGCCGCTGAATTTTCCCGCTACGCCTCCATCGAAACACTACGGCAGGGGTTTCTTCCGGTGCGGGGTGGCTTCCGAGTGGGGCTTTGCGGCTCCGCTGTGGTGAAGGACGGGGAGGTCACCAATCTGAAACAGATCTCCTCCGCTGTGATCCGCATTTCCAGAGAGCAGAAGGGCATCGCGCAGGCCGTGGCCCCACGGCTGTTCCGGGACGGGCGGTTCGTCAGCACCTTGCTGCTGTCCCCACCGGGAGGCGGCAAGACCACGCTGCTGCGGGATCTGGTGCGGCAACTTTCCCAAGGGGAGGGCGTCCCGCCCCAGCGGATCACCCTCATCGACGAGCGGGAGGAGATCGCCGTCATGTATCGGGGACAGCCTCAGATGGATGTAGGTCCCCGGACGGACGTTCTCAGCGGCTGTCCCAAGGCGCTGGCGATCCCCATGGCGCTGCGGGCTATGAATCCGCAGATCATCGCCGTGGACGAGATCACCGTCCGGGAGGATCTGCGAGCCATCTCGCAGGCGGCAGGCTGCGGCGTGGCGCTGCTGGCCACTATCCACGCCGCCAATGTAGAGGAGCTGCAAGCAAAGCCGCTTTATCAGGAGCTGATGGCCGGGCGGGTGTTCCGTCAGGCGGTGCTGATCCGAACAGGTCCGGAGGGGCGGCTGTACGCCGTGGAGAATCTGCCGTGATAAAACTGGTGGGCAGTCTGTGCGTGTTGTTCGCGGGAGGGAGCGTCTGGTGGCTTCAGCATCAGGAGCAACGGCGCCGGCGGCAGGTCTTGGCGGAATTGGCGTCGACATTGGAGCGCATGGAAACGGCCATCCGACTGAACCGGACGCCGCTGCTGCCGCTGTTCCGACAGGCGGCGCGGGGCCGCTGCCATGAGGTTTCCCAGCTGTTCGAGAGAAGTGCGGCGGCGTTGGCAGCGGGGAGGTCCCCGGAAATCGTCTGGTGTCAGACAGTCTCCTGCCTTCCGGTGTCGGAAACGGACAAGCGGGCCTTGTCCGAGCTGGTCAATGCCTTGCAAGGCGATGAAACGAGCGCCTGTAAAGGTATATCGCTTGCAAGAAAAGAGCTGCAAAACAGCCTGTCACAACTGGAAGAGCAGCGCCCCGATGAGGAAAAACGCACGGCGGCCCTTTGTTTTTCCGCCGTAGCGCTGCTGGTGATCTTACTGATTTGAGGAATGAACAATGGATGTAGATCTGATTTTCAAAATTGCTGCTGTGGGGATCTTGGTCGCGGTGCTGAACCAGCTTCTGGTTCGCTCAGGCCGGGAGGAGCAGGCCATGATGACCACCTTGGCGGGTCTTGTGGTGGTCATGATGATCTTGGTGCAGGAGATCAGCGGACTGTTCCAGCTCATCAAGACCCTGTTTGATCTCTGAGATGGCGCTGGTGACCCAGGCGGCGGCGCTCTGCGTGATCGCGGCCCTGCTGGGACTTGTCCTCCGCCGGAGCAACCCGGAGATCACGCTTTTGCTGGCATTGGCAGCGGCAGCGGCGGTTTTGCTGGCCTTAGCGGAGCCACTGACGGAATTACTGCGGTTTCTGGAACGGCTGGCAGAGCAGAGCGGTGTCTCCCGGACGCTGCTGACGCCCCTCTATAAGACGGTGGGCATCGCCCTTGTGGTGAAAGTGGGCGGCGGGCTGTGCCGGGATGCCGGGGAAAGCGCGCTGGCCGCCGCACTGGAATTTGCCGGGACGGTCTGTGCCCTTTTGACGGCGCTGCCCCTGCTGCGGGCGGTGCTGGAACTGATAACGGAGCTGAGATGATGAAACGCTTGAAAATCTGCTGCTTTTTGGGACTGGCCCTCCTGTTGCTGACGCTCCCGGTCCGGGGCGCGGAGCTGCCGCCGGAGGTGGAACGGGCGCTGCCACGAGAGGCCGGTCAGCTTTTGAAGGATGTAGACCACTGGGACGTGAACAGCTTTCCGGAGGGGCTTTGCGCCATCTGGAACCACCTCCGAAAAGACGTGAACACCGTTTTGCGGCGTCAGACCCGTGGGGCGGTATCAGTGCTGCTGGTGGCGGTGCTATGCGGATTGGTCAGCGGTTTTCAAAAGGGTGTGGGAGACGAGAGCCGGTTTCTGCCTATGGCGGGCGGGCTGGCCGTCACTGCTCTGACGGCAGGCAGTCTGGACAGTCTGATGGGGGCGGGGACTGCGGTCATGGAGCAGATGAACACCTTTTCCAAGGCGCTCCTTCCCACGCTGGCCGCCGTTTCCGCCATCTCCGGCGGGGCCGTGGGCGCGACACTGCGGCAGATCGCCACGGTGTTTTTCGCGGACCTGCTGCTGGGGCTGATTCACGGACTGCTGATGCCCATGGTCTATCTCTACGCCGGGGCGCTGGCGGCTGGCTGCTGCCTTGCGGACAAGCGGCTGACGGCGGTGGCGGAGCTGCTGAAAACCGTCTGCACCAAGCTGCTGACCGCCGCACTGCTGGCCTTTACCCTCTACCTCACTGTAGGCGGCATTTTCGCTGGAACGGTGGACAGCGCCAGAGTGCGGGTGACGAAAACCGCCATTTCCGGCATGATCCCCGTGGTGGGGGGCATCATCGCAGAGGCATCGGAAACCGTGCTGGCCGGGGCGGGGCTTTTGAAGGGGGCTATCGGCGTGTTTGGCCTGCTGGGGGTGCTGGCCCTGTGTGCCTATCCCTTTTTGCAGCTGGGGATCCAGTACCTTCTCTACAAGCTGACGGCTTTTTTGGCCTCCGTCATCGGAGATACGGAGCTGTGCGGACTGATCGGCGGCCTTGGCGGCGCCTTCGGTCTGATCCTGGGCATGGTGGGAAGCTGCGCGCTGGTACTGCTGGTGTCCATTCTGGCCTCCGCAGCTGTGGTGACATCATGATGGCGGCGGCCCGGGCATGGCTGACGGCGGTGGTGTCCGTGACGCTGCTGCTATCCGTGATACAAATGCTGACGCCCAAGGGCAGTCTCCGGGAGATCACCTCCTTTGTGGGGGGACTGCTCCTGCTGGCTGTGCTTTTGCGGCCCCTTGGGAATGTGGACCTGTCTGCCGTCTCGCTGGATCTGTCCGCCTACCGGCAGACGGTGGAGCGGCGGCAGGCGGAATTGGAGCAAGAGGGGCAGAAAGAGCTGGTGGGACTCATAGAAGCCGAACTGGAATCATATATATGGGACAAGGCGGCTGATATGGGCCTGACGCTCCGGGTGCAAGTCACCGTGGAGCCGGACGGCAGCGGCGTTCCCGTCCCCGTTTCTGTGGAACTGACGGGGCCGAGGTCCGAAGTGCTGTCCCGGTGGCTGGAAACGGAGCTGGGCGTCCCGGCGGAAAGACAGGTGTGGAATGAAAACTGAAGGAGTGCGGAAGCTATGGGACCGATACAAATACGCGGCACTGATCTTGCTGATCGGCGCTGGGCTGCTGTTATGGCCCGGTGGGAGCGGGCACACGGCACAGACTGGTCAGAGCGAAGCGCCACCGGCCTATACAGCCGCGGAGACGCTGCGAAAGGACTTGGAGGAAATTTTGGGGCAGATCCAGGGCGTAGGGACCGTGCGGGTGCTGCTGACGGTGGATACCGATGGAGAACGGCAGCTGGCCCAGAATACGGAGCTGCGGTACAGCGGCAGCGCGACGGCACCGGAGGACTATTCCCGAACCTCGGAGCCGGTCCTGCTGGACGGCGGGGACCGGGAGGAGACCGTTGTGACCCGGACGGCGTATCCCACCTATCGGGGGGCGCTGGTGGTATGTCAGGGGGGCGACCGGGCCGACGTGAAGCTGGCAGTCACCGAGGCGGTGTCCGCCTTGACCGGACTGTCCAGCGACCGCGTCACCGTGGCAAAGTGTCAGTGATCATTTGGAGGAGGAACAAAGCTATGAGCGGAAACGCAAAGCGAAACCTTGTGGTAGGCACCATGGCGGTGCTGGTGTGCGCAGCGGTGGGGCTGAACTGGAAATACTCCACGCAGGAGGCCCTCCAGCAGGCAGAGGAGACAGGAACGAAAATTCTGGGAGAGGCCACGCTGGTCTCCGGTCAGGAGGGAACAGAGCTGGCGGAGGACACCGTCTACGAGGGGGACGATTACTTCGCCTCCGCCCGGCTTACCCGGCAGCAGGCGCGGGACAGCGCCATTTCTCTCCTTGAGGATGCCGCCAAGCAGGAGGATGCGGACAAAGAGGTGGCAAACCAGGCGTCGGAGAGTATTCAGGTGCTGGCGTCCTACACGCTGAAGGAAGCCCAAATCGAAAATCTGGTGACGGCCAAGGGGTACACCGACTGCGTGGCCTTTATGGGGGATGATTCCCTGAGCATCGTTGTATCCACGGCGGACGGAACGCTGAATTCCACGGATGTAGCCAAGATCACGGACATCGCCATGACTGAGACCGGCTATGCCGCCAGCGCCATTCGGATCATGGCATCAAATTAGCTGTTGTAATTTTCGGAATTGCATGGTAGAATAACACATTAGAAATGAAGTTCGCCGCCAAGATACAAAAAGGAGAATCACAATGGCTGAAAATAAGGGTTATATGACGCTTTCCGACGAGCAGGGAAGCATCCACATTTCCGAGGAGGTCATCGCCGCCATCGCGGTGGGCGCCGTCCGGGAGGTGGAAGGCGTTTCCGGCATGATGGGAAATCTGGGTACCAGCGTTGCGGATCTGGTGACCAACAAGAAGGGTGCTCAGAAGACCGCCAAGGGCGTAAAGATCGAAATGACCGAGACCGGTCTGGTGCTGGATATCTACCTGACGGTGGCATACGGCCACGCTATCCCTGAGGTGGCAGAGAATGCCCAGAAGGCTGTGGCCTCTGCGGTCAGCGATATGACCGGCTGCACCGTGGAAACGGTGAACATCCATGTGGGCGGCGTGACCCTGGCCTGATTGCCAGACTGAACAAGAGAGAAAAGGACGAGAGAATCTATGACACGGAATACCGCACGGGAAATTGCCGCGCATCTTTCCTACGAATTGAGCTTCACGGATAAAACCGTGGAAGAGCTGCTGCAGGAGCGGCTGACCAGCGAGGCGTTTGCCGAGCTGGCGGAGGAGGACTCCCTGTACACAGAAGCGCCCAACGCCAAGCAGGTGGCGTATATCACCCGCCTGGTGACCGGTGTGAATGAACACGCCGCCGAGCTGGACGGCTATATCGCCAAGTATGCTAAGAACTGGAAGTTCTCCCGCATTCCTCTGGTGGCCTCCGCCATCATGCGGGTAGCCATGTACGAGATCCTCTACATGCAGGACATTCCCAATGGCGCCGCCATCAACGAAGCGGTGGAGATCGCCAAAAAATACGAGACGCCGGAAACCGTGAAATTTATCAACGGAATTCTGGGCAGCTTCGCGCGGGAAGAGATCTCCCAGTAAGCATCTCAACAAACCGGCAGAGCGGATGCGGCACAGACCGCCTCCGTTCTGCTTTTTTACACAAGGAGACGCCATGGAACAGCGCAACCGGGGGATCGACCTGCTGCGGATGACCGCCATGTGGATGGTGGTCATTCTCCATATTCTGAATAAGGGCGGCGTTCTGGCTGCCGCGGCGCCCCTGTCTGCGGGGCAGGGGACCGCACGGCTGCTGGAGACTGCCGCCTACTGCGCCGTCAACTGTTACGGACTGATCTCCGGATATGTAGGCGTTCAGCGGCGCTTCCGGTACAGCGGTGCGCTGGCCCTGTGGCTGCGGGTGGCGTTCTACACGCTGGGCATCACGGCGGTATTTGCATGTCTGATGCCCGGCAGCGTCAACGGTGACCGGGTGCTGCGGGCCTTTTTCCCGGTGCTGTTCCGGCAGTACTGGTATGTGACGGCCTACTTCGGTATGTGCCTGTTCATCCCGTTTTTCAATCTGCTGCTGAACCGCCTTTCCAAGGGACAGCTGCGGCTGCTGGCGCTGTCCATCGTGCTGGTGTTTTCCGTTCTGCCCACCCTGCGGCAAAAGGACGTCTTCCTGACGGACAACGGTTACAGCGTCCTGTGGCTGTCCTGTCTCTACCTGCTGGGCGGCGTCCTGCGGCTGTGCGGGAGGCAGACGTCCCGCCGTCCCGCCAGCCGGGGGGCGATTTATGCAGGCTGCGTACTGGCAACGTGGCTGGTGCGTCTGGCAGGGGACCGGCTGTGGATGGCCCGGACGGGACACCTCTGCGACAAGGTGCTGCTGACAGCGTACACCTCGCCCACCGTTCTGCTGGCGGCGGTGGCGCTGGTACTGTGCTTCGCGGAGCTGAATATCGGCCCCCGTTTTGGGCGTTTTATCGAAAGCGTCTCGCCGCTGGCCTTCAGCGTGTACCTGATCCACGCCCATCCGCTGATCTGGGAGCACTGGCTGGCAGGCCGGTTTGCGTTTCTGGCGGACAAGCCACCGATTCTACTGGCATCGGGCGTTCTGGGCGGCGCGTTTGCCATCTACCTCGTCTGCTCTCTGGCGGACGTCCTGCGGGCAGGCTTATTCCGCTTGTTCCGTGTCAAAGCGTTTTCCCGGTGGGCGGAGGAAGCCGTATCGGCCCGGCTCCGCCCCTGGCTGGATAAGGAGTAACTATGGAGCGGCATATTTTCAGCGTCACGGAGGTCAACGAACTGGTGAAGCTCCTGCTGGACAACGAACCCATGCTGTCCGGCATCTGCGTCCGGGGTGAGATCTCCAACTATAAAATGTACCCCTCGGGGCACCACTATTTTTCCCTGAAGGACCCCACCGGAGCCATCCGGTGCGTCATGTTCAAGGGGCAGGCTCTGCGTCTGCGGTTTCGTCCGGAAAACGGCATGAAGGTGCTGGTGACGGGCCGGGTCAGCGTCTTTCCCCGGGACGGCGCATATCAGCTTTACTGCGACACCATGACCCCGGAGGGGGCGGGAGATCTGGCGCTGGCCTTCGAGCAGCTGAAGGAGCAGCTTTATAAAGAGGGGCTTTTCGATGAGGCCCACAAGAAGCCGCTGCCCCGATTCCCGGAGCGCATCGCCATTGTGACCTCCTCAGCGGGGGCGGCGGTCCACGATATGATCCGTATTCTGCGGCGGCGGTATCCCTTGGCAAAGGTGATCTTGCTGCCGGTGCGGGTACAGGGGGCGGAGGCCCCGCCAGAGATCGCGGGGGCCATCCGGTACGCCGACAAGTGGAAGATCGGCGATGTCATCATCACCGGCCGGGGCGGCGGCTCTATGGAGGACCTGTGGGCCTTCAACGATGAGCGGGTGGCCCGTGCCATCTACGCCTGCGAGACCCCGGTGATTTCCGCCGTAGGCCATGAGCCGGACGTCACCATTTCCGACTTTGTGGCGGACGCCCGGGCCTCCACGCCCTCCAACGCCGCGGAGATCGCGGTGCCGGATCAGGTGGAGCTGCGGCGGCAGCTCAACGACCTGGCGGAGCGGATGACCGGCAGCCAAGCGTCCCGCCTGCAAGCCCTGCGGGAGCGGGTGGATGCGCTGGGCCGCAAACGGGTCCTGACGGACCAACTGGCCTACGTACAGGACAAGCGCATGGAGCTTTTGCACTTGCAGCAGCGCCTTGGAGATCTGGCAAATGCCGAGATCGCGCGAAAGCAAAAAACCTTTACAGCTCTTGCGGCGTCACTGGATGCTATGAGCCCCTTGAAGGTTCTGGGCCGGGGCTACGCCGTGGCCCGGAACGAGGCAGGGCAGGTGCTGAAAAGCAGCGGGGAGACCCATATAGGCGAGCGGATACATGTGACATTGGGCAGCGGCGGCCTGACCGCCGTGGTGGATCATATCGAGGAGGCGCGAAATGGCGGCTAAAAAACTGAGCTTTGAGGAAAAGCTGTCCCGGTTGGAGGAGATCGTGGCAGCGCTGGAAAAAGGGGATGCCCCCTTGGCGGATTCCCTGCGGTTATTTGAGGAGGGGACCAAGTTGGTCAACGCCTGTTCCACGGAGCTGGACAAGGCGGAGCAGCAGGTGGTCAAGCTGATGAAGGGACCCGACGGCGCACCTGTGGAGCTGCCCTTTGAAAGTACGGAGGATTGACATGGAAAAGACTGCGTTTGACGCCCGGTATCAGGAATATCTGGCGGCCATCGAGGACTATTTGAACAGCTTGTTTGCGGAAAAGCCACACTGGGCGGACCTCTATGAGGCCATGCGGTACAGCGTTCTCTCCGGCGGCAAGCGGCTGCGTCCGGTGATGACGCTGGAGTTTGCCCGGCTGTGCGGTCTGGACTGGCACAAGGCCGTGCCGGTTGGCTGCGCGCTGGAACTGGTCCACACGTATTCTCTGATCCATGATGACCTGCCCTGCATGGATGACGACGATCTCCGCCGGGGTAAACCCACCAACCACAAGGTCTATGGCGAGACCTTGGCAGTACTGGCGGGAGACGCCCTCCAGCCTGCGGCCTACCGCCTGATCCTGACGGCTCCCGGCCTGACCGATGCCCAGCGGGCGGACTGCGCCCTGATTCTGGCGAACGCGTCCGGCCCGGACGGCATGGTAGCGGGGCAGGTGCTGGACACGCTGCACCATCCCTCTGCCCAAGATGAGTTAACGGAGGTCCACCACCTGAAAACCGGCGCTATGATCGCCGGGGCCTGTATGCTGGGCGTCGGCGCAGCCGGCGGCAGCGAGGCGGCCCGGAAGGCCGCGGAGGACTACGGTTATCAGCTGGGCCTTGCCTTCCAGATCCGGGACGATATGCTGGACGTCATCGGAAACGCCGACGAATTCGGCAAGCCCATCGGCTCCGACAAGGACGAGGGCAAGGTCACCTATGTGGACCTGCTGGGTCTGGATGATTGCGGCAAGCTGGTCCATGAGCTGACGGAACAGGCGGTCTCCGCCGTGTCCGACTTGGATCGGGACGGCTTTTTGACCGCTTTGGCGGAAAGCCTCACTGAGCGCACAAAATAAGGCAACAAACACCGGGAGGGATGACCCTTCCGGTTGTTTTCTTTGCAGAAATCCGCAGGCACGCATACAGCGAAGGTCCGCAAAAGGAAGCAAGAACGGACCGAAACCCGGAAAGCTGTTAAGATGCCGCCAGAAATCGCTCGTCGGGTCTATGAAGCACACCGTCAGCCGCTCTGTATATATACGGAAGCTGTTGCATATTTTCGCAAGCCATGCTATACTGATATGAGCTAAGCGGCGGCGCAGTATTCTAGTCAGATCTGCCGTTTCCGAGGGAGGACCTAAAAAGCCTCCAAAGGGCACACCTGTGAAACTTCTGGTGTCTGCTTGAGACGCCCAGTCTTGGGTGGATGCTGGGAGGAAGCGCGCTTTTCGCGCTTGCGGACTCAGGGCGATTTCCAATGGCATGGATACCCCGACCCTGTTTCCGTGGAGACCTGTTCTTGTGCGTGGACGTACTCCCATTGTGGTAAGCGGATCCATGTACGAAGCAGATGATGAACCTGCAATGCGGTGCATCGTGCCTTCGGGTGCGTAACGCTGTGTGCAGCCGTAGCCTGCCTTGCGTGAAGCTGGTGAATGTGGGATCAACACGGCGCTGTCCTGGCCGGGACGGCGATCGTGATCGCCCGCTGAAACCTGTTTTGCAAAAGAGGCTAAAGAAACGGACAGACTGTGGTGGAAAACACCTAGGCTGTTCATGGGAAGCGAATCAGGGATTGCAGTGCGGACTCAGTGGCAATCGGGTAGTGCGATCGGCGACGGCGCGCCTCGGAACTGAAAGGGGAACCGCCTCCATCGGCAACGAGAGGTGTTCCGTGGGGAAAACAAACCCGCACCTAAGCCGCAAGATTTACCTGGTTTGCTGCCGCTGACTTAGCATATCTGAATGATAACGGAGGCGTTTTTTTGAAAAAACCTTCCAATCCGAAAACCGGCAAGAAGGAACATAACCACTACCGCTGGGCGCTGACGGCCTTTGTCATGGCCGTGGCCCTGTCCGGGCTGCTGAGCCTGAGCTCCGAGGCCATTTTGGAGAACGCCGGTCTGCTGCTGGCGCTGCTGATCCTGGCGCTGTTCATTGGACTTGGCATCCTGTTTGACATCATCGGCGTGGCGGTGACCGCGGCGGATCCCCGCCCCTTTCACTCCATGGCCGCCCACAAGGAAAAGGGCGCAAAAGAGGCGCTGAAGCTCCTGCGGAACGCGGACCGGGTATCCAGCGTCTGCAACGATGTGGTGGGCGATATCTGCGGCATCGTCTCCGGCGCTACCGGCGCGGTGATCGTGGCCCGTCTGCAAAAGGGACTGGACCTGGAAAACGTGCTGATCTCCGTGGGTGTCACGGCGCTGATCTCCGGCGCTACCATCGGCGGAAAAGCGCTGGGAAAGCCCTTTGCCATGAATCAGAGCAAGCGGGTGGTCCATCTGGCAGGCCGGTTTCTGCATTTGTTTCATCGCGGCTGAGTCTTTGCTGATCCATACAGCCGCAGGAGGTCATTGTGATTCTGGATTCCATTCATTCCCCTGAGGATATCAGGGCACTCGATCAAAATCAACTGCCGCAGCTTTGTAAGGAGTTGCGGCAGTTTCTGCTGGAAAACGTGTCGAAAACAGGCGGACACTTTTCCTCCAATCTGGGCGTTGTGGAGCTGACGGTGGCGATCCACCGGGTCTTTGACACCGCCCATGACCGCCTTGTGTTCGACGTGGGGCATCAAGCCTACGTCCACAAGGCCCTCACCGGCCGTCAGGCGCTGTTTTCCACACTGCGGCAGCTGGACGGCCTCTCCGGGTTCCCCAAGCCCCACGAAAGCGTCCATGACGCCTTCATCGCGGGCCACGCCTCCAACTCCGTTTCCGTGGCGTTGGGCATGGCGAGGGCAAGGACCTTGCAGCACCAGGATTATCAGGTCATGGCGCTGATCGGTGACGGCGCCCTCACCGGCGGACTGGCCTACGAGGGTCTGAACAACGTTGGGGCCTCCGGTGAGCATATGATCGTTCTTCTGAACGACAACGGCATGTCCATCGACCCCAACGTGGGGGCTTTGCCGAACCATCTTTCCAAGCTGCGCAGCAAACCTGCCTACTACCACTTTAAGAAATGGTATCGGGGCCTCTTTGGAGAGTCTCCCTCCCAGTCCGCCATCTATCGCTTTAACCATCGGCTGAAAACCAGCCTAAAAAAGACACTGTGGCCGGGAAGCACTCTCTTTGAGGATATGGGCTTCACCTATCTTGGTCCCATCGACGGCCATGATCTGCCCCGCCTGTGCGATATGCTGACATGGGCCAAGGAGCTCACCGGCCCGGTGGTGGTCCATGTCCACACCCAGAAGGGTAAGGGCTACGCCTTCGCAGAGCGGGACCCCGGCAAGTTCCACGGGATCGCGCCCTTTGATCCGGAAACCGGACTTTTGAAAAAAGCACCCGGAGAGACCTTTTCCTCCGTATTCGGCAAGACCCTCAGCGATTGCGCCGGGGAGGACAGCCGCATCTGTGCTATCACCGCCGCCATGGAGGAAGGCACCGGCCTGACAGTATTCGAGCAGGCCCACCCGGAGCGATTCTTCGATGTGGGCATTGCGGAGGGGCACGGTGTTTCCATGGCTGCCGGTATGGCCAAGCAGGGGATGATCCCTGTTTTCGCCGTGTACTCCACCTTTTTGCAGCGGAGCTACGATATGCTGGTCCACGATGTGGCTCTGCAAAAGCTTCATGTTGTCCTTGGCGTGGACCGGGCCGGTCTGGTGGGTGCTGACGGCGAGACCCACCACGGCTGTCTGGATGTTTCCTATCTCACCAGTATTCCGGGGTTCACGGTCCTGTGCCCCGCCAGCTTTGCGGAACTGCGGACCATGCTTCATCAGGCGCTGTTTGAGATCGACGGCCCGGTGGCGATCCGGTATCCCAGAGGGGGAGAGGGCGTTTTTAACGCGGACACCAGCACTCAGGCCGCAGTTCGCTTGAAGGATGGCCGTCAGGCAGTCCTGATCACTTACGGAACGCTGGTGGAGCAGGCCCTGTCCGCCGCGGAGGAGCTGGAACGATCCGGGATCTCCACCCGCGTGGTGAAACTCAACCGCATCGCCCCTCTGGACACGGCGGCGATCCTCCGGGAGACAGAGAGAGCCAAGACAGTCCTGATTTTGGAGGACTGTTTTGAAAACGGCAGCGTGGGCCAGCAGCTGGCTGCGGCCATGGAAGAGGCCGGGCAGTGCTGTCCCCACATGATTTTGCAAAATCTGAAGGATCACTTTGCCCCGGAGGGCACGGTGGATCAACTGCGGCATCGGTTCGGCCTTGACGCTGACGGTGTGGTAAAAACGGTAAAGGAGGCCATGTCCTGTGAGCAATAAAACGAGGCTGGATGTGCTGCTGACGGAGCAGGGGCTTCAGGAAAGCCGCCAGAAGGCACAGGCCACCATTATGAGCGGTCTGGTGTTCGTCAACGGTCAGCGGGTGGACAAGCCCGGAACAGCGGTCCCCAATGACGCAAAAATCGAAATTCGTGGGAATACTTTGAAGTATGTAAGCCGGGGCGGTCTGAAGCTGGAAAAAGCCATGGCGGAATTTCCCATTGAGTTGAATGGCTGCATCTGCGGAGACATCGGTGCCTCCACCGGCGGCTTTTCGGACTGTATGCTGCAAAATGGAGCCAGCAAGGTCTACTCGGTGGATGTAGGCTACGGCCAGCTTGCCTGGAAGCTCCGTGAGGACCCCCGTGTGGTGTGCATGGAGCGCACCAATGCCCGGTACCTGACCCATGAGCAGATCCCGGACGAGCTGGATTTTGCCTCCATCGACGTGAGCTTTATTTCCCTGAAGCTGATCCTGCCGGCGGTGGCCAACGTTTTGAAGGACGGCGGCTATGTGGCCAGTCTGGTAAAGCCCCAGTTTGAGGCCGGCAGGGAGAAGGTAGGCAAGAAGGGCGTTGTCCGGGACCCGGCAGTGCACAAGGAGGTGCTGGAGCACTATCTGGAGCACGCAAGGGAAGCGGGCTTCGGTGTTCTGGGACTGACCTATTCTCCTATCCGTGGACCGGAGGGGAACATCGAGTATCTGGGCTTCCTGCAAAAGGGCGCGGAAACCACCGCAGCCTTTGACTTGGACGCTCTGGTGGAGGAATCCCATCAAACCCTGAAGGAGCACGGAGAGGGGACGGTATAATGGAACCGAAAAAAATCATTCTCTGTCCGAATCCGGACCGGGACACCGGAATGAAGGCCACAAAGTCCGCCATTGCCATTTTGCGGGACATGGGCTTTCAGACGGTGGTCTGTTCGCCCTTCCGGGACCCGAAAACCGACGCCTTCGGAGATCTGCCCTCCAAGCCGCTGCTGCCGGAATTGAAGGGTGCGGATCTGGTCATCACCCTTGGCGGCGACGGAACGATCCTGCATCTGGCCAAGCTGGCGGCGCTGCACAAGATCCCCATGCTGGGTATCAACATGGGGGGACTGGGCTTTCTGGCGGAGCTGGAGGTCGGCTCTCTGAATGCTTTGCGCGGCCTGAAAAACTGGGATTTTCCCATTGAAGAACGAATGATGCTGGACGTTTCCGTTCTGCGGGACGGCAAGCAGATCTATACGAATATGGGCCTGAATGATGCAGTGATCCGAGAGGGCCCCATCTCCCATGTGATCCATCTGAAGGTATTTTCCGACGGAAAGCACCTTGCGGACATCGCGGGAGACGGCGCCATCATTGCCACCCCCACAGGCTCCACAGCTTATTCACTCTCCGCCGGCGGCCCGGTGGTGGAGCCGGTGGCCCAGATCCTGACTCTGACACCCATCTGCACCCACAATATGCGCTTTTCCTCTTACGTTCTCTCGCCGGACCACACCCTGACGGTCTCCTTTGAGCGCAATGGCCGCAAGCCGATATTCCTGTTTGTGGATGAGAGTCGGGCGTTCCCTCTGCATTCCAACGATATTGTCCAGATCCGCCGAAGCCGGTATCTGACCCGGCTGGCGCATCTGTCTGAAAAGAGCTTCTGCGAAGTATTCGCGCAAAAAATGCTGCCGGGAGGTTTCCAGTCATGAAAAACAATCGCCAATCCATGATCCTTGACATCATCGCAAAGGAACACATCGAGACCCAGGAGCAGCTCCTGGAGCAGCTGCGGCAGCGGGGCGTGGCCAGTACCCAGGCCACCATCTCCCGGGACATCAAGCAGCTTCATCTGGTGAAGGAGCCTACGGGCCACGGCACCTACAAATACGCGGTTTCCAGCAGCCGTGCCCGTCTGAACATTGCGGACAAGCTGCGCACCATCTTCCATGAGAGCATCACCAGCGTGGACTGCGCCCAGAACATCGTGGTATTCAAGACGCTGGCCGGTCTGGCCGGCGGCGCCTGCGAGGCCCTGGATCACATGGATGTCAACGGCATGGTGGGTACGCTGGCAGGGGAGAACACGGTCTTCGTGGTCATGAAGGACAACGCCTGTGCGGAGACCTTCTGCCAGGAGATCCGGGAAATGCTGTAAACCACCGGCAGAAACCCATTCCGAAGGGAGACGCGGAACATGCTGGAATTGCTTCACATTGAAAATATCGCGGTGATCGAGTCGGCGGATATATCCTTCCGCCCCGGCTTCAACGCCCTGACCGGCGAGACCGGCGCCGGCAAGTCCATTGTGATTGACGCCATGAGCGCGGTTTTGGGCGGGCGGGCCTCCCGGGAGCTGATCCGGACCGGCGCGGACAAGGCCTTTGTCAGCGCCGTTTTTTCTCAGGTCCCGTCCACACTGCCGGGACTGGCTGACAACGGCGTCACACCTGACGAGGACGGCAATCTGCTGTTGCAGCGGGAGATCTGTGGGGACGGCAAGAACGTCTGCCGCGCCAATGGCCGCCCTCTGACTGTTACCCAACTGCGCCAGATCGGCGGAGAGCTTTTGAACATCCATGGCCAGCACGACGGCCAGCAGCTTTTGGATGAGGAACAGCATGGCGCGTATCTGGACCGCTTCGGGCGGATGGAGGCCCCCTTGGCTGCCTACCGCAGCGCCTACAACGCCATGGCGGCTATCCGGGATCAAATTCGATCCTTGCAAATGAATGAGGCGGAGAAAGCCCGGCGCATGGATTCCCTCCGGTTCCAGATCGACGAGCTGGAGCGGGCGGAGCTGGTCCCCGGCGAGGAGGAGGAACTGAACGCCCGGCGGGAGCTGCTGCGCAACGGCGAGAAGTATATTGCCGCCCTGTCCGGGGCCGATTACTGTCTCAGCGGCGATGACAACGGTGCAGGCGCGGTCTCAGCCATCCGGGAGGCAGAGGAGGCCCTTCGGGGCATCCGCACCCTCAGTGATGAGTTGGGTGAGCTATACAAACGGTTGGAATCCATTCGCTGTGAAGTATATGACCTTGCCGAGACGATTCGGGATAAACGGGCAGAATTTGCCTTTTCTCCCGCGGAGTTGGACGCCGCGGAGGCCCGGACCGACCAGCTTTACCGCCTGAAAAAGAAATATGGCGCCACTGTGGAGGACATGATCGCCTATCTGGAACAGTGCCGCAGTGAACTGGACGCCATGGAGACGGCGGACGATACCCTGATCCTGCTGAACGGTAAATTGAAGAAGGCGGAGGCTGTTGTCCGTGCCGCCAGCGCGGAACTGACCCAAAAACGGAAAGCGGCTGCCCAAGCGCTGGAGCAGCGAATTCAGTCGGAACTACGGGATCTGGACATGAACAAAGTTCGCTTTGCTATCGAATTCACGGAAAAAGAGCCTGCCGCCGACGGCTGCGACGTGATCCGGTTCCTGATGTCCGCCAACGCGGGAGAGGACCTGCGGCCCATCGCTAAGATCGCCTCCGGCGGCGAGTTAGCCCGGATCATGCTGGCCTTGAAAAACGTGCTGGCGGAGCAGGAGTCCATTGCCACGCTGGTATTCGACGAGGTGGATACCGGCGTTTCCGGCCGCGCGGCCCAAAAGGTGGCGGAAAAGCTGACTCAGGTGGCCCGGCACAAGCAGGTACTCTGCGTGACCCATCTGCCACAGCTGGCCGCAATGGCAGACACCCATTTTTCCGTGGAAAAAGGGGAGAGCGGGGGACGGACGTTCACAAGAGTCATCCAATTGGACCGGGAGGCCCGCAAAGCGGAGTTGGCTCGGATTACCGGCGGCAGTCAGGTAACGCCCGCGCTGCTGGAAAGTGCCGGCGAACTGCTGGATCAGGCGGACGCCTATCGAAAGCAGCATTTTGTGTAAGCCTGTCTTTGTATTGCCTCCTTGTTGCAAAGCTTCACAAGGAATTTGTGTACTTTTGCTGTCGCCCCCTCGTGGGGTATGCGGGTTGAAATGTATGGGCGCAGAGCGTATGAAGCAGATGACGGACGCCATCACACTATTCAATCTTGTTTTTGAAAAAGAAATGGAGACACAGGTGAATGAACACCGCACTGAACAAGAAATTCTTTTCCTATGTCATTCCGTCCATCCTCGCATTCGCATTGTCGGGGGTTTACACCATTGTCGATGGGTTCTTTATCGGGCAAAGCCTCGGTGATACAGGATTGACCGCCATCACATTGGGCTATCCGATTTCCGCACTGATCGGAGCGGTCGGTACGGGCCTTGGCCTGTCGGGAGCGATTCGCTTTACGATCCTGAACGCGCAGGGGGAAACCCAAAAGCGTCAGGAGTGCTTTTCCGGAACAACGCTGCTGATGCTGCTGACTGCCGGTTTATTGACGGCGATCCTATTTGCTTTTGCCCAGCCGATTCTTCATCTGCTGGGTGCAAGAGGCAATATGCTCACGCTCTGTGTCATGTATGCCCAGGTAATCGCGCTGGGCGCTGTTTTTCAGCTTTTGGCAACCGGCTTCGTCCCATTTATCCGCAATATGGGCGGGGCAACGGTTGCCATGATAGCCATGGCTTTCGGCTTTGCAACGAATATTGCTTTGGACTATGTTTTCGTGTGGGCCCTGAACTGGGGAATGGCCGGCGCTGCATGGGCGACCATTATCGGACAGGCCGTGACTATGATCGTGGCAGTCATTTTCTTCCTTGTAAAAAAGAGCGGATTTTGCCTGCCGGAACTGCGGGAGCTATGCAGGCTTTGGAAAAATGTCCTGATCGTCTCGATCTCGCCCTTTGGTTTGACCTTTTCTTCCATCATCACGATGCTCCTCATAAATCGCTTTCTGCTTCTGTACGGGGATGAGCAGGCAGTTGCGGTTTACGGCTGTATCGGCTATATTACCGCGATCCTCTATCTGCTGCTGCAAGGAGTAGGCGACGGCAGTCAGCCGCTGATCAGCCAGTATTACGGAAAGGATGACCGATCTTCCGTTCAGGCTGTCCGAAAGCTGGCCTACCTGACCGCTGCTGCGATCACGGCAGTCTGCACGATCGGTGTCTATCTCGCGAGAGCAAAGGTCGGCACGCTGTTTGGCGCTTCGGCAGAGGCAAACGCCGGGGTCATCCGGTATCTCCCACTTTTTCTCGCAACGCTGCTGTTTCTGGCGTTTGTCCGTATTACAACATCTTACTTCTACGCAACGGAAAAGAATGGACTTTCCTACCTTCTCGTATATGCTGAGCCGGTCTGCACGCTGCTGATGCTTCTGATCCTGCCGCCAATGCTGAAGCTGACCGGTGTCTGGCTTGCCACGCCGGTCGCGCAGGTCATCACCTTTGTGATCGCATGGGCCGCCAAGCAGCGTGTAGATGTAAACATTTAGAGTGACACCATGATGCACCGTTTGCAGAGGTACGGAACCGTGAATAGCAAAAGACATCCAAGAAATTTGATCCTTGGATGTCTTTTTGTCAGTAGTTCTTTTCATTCGGTTCCATCCAGTGCGCTTTGCTTTGCCAAATCTCAGGAAGTGGATCCCTCCCGTTCCCGGAGGAACTAAATAGTGTCATTAACGTTGGGATCGTTGGGGCAGATCGACCTGATCGTGATCAAAGGAGGTCAGCCGTTTCACCCGCGACCTGCGGCAGGGCGGGATGATTCGATTTGAGCCGCAAGGCAAAAAAATAAGCACATCCGGGCGGATGAGCTTAGTAAATTAAGCGGTTAGAATAAAAGATTGATATAAAATAAACCAGCCAAAAATAATGCAATAAGAAAGACGATCATTGTATTTTGAACCCGTCTGTCATGGTGATCGCTCCTTGGTTTTAATTTCTTATGGCCATTGGAAAAGCCAGATGAAAGTGATTACTTCAATTCCGAAAAGAAAAAGAAGGAGCTTTCCCGGCACAGAAGTCAGAAAGTCTTTCATTTCATCCTTGAAACGCATAACAATCCCCCCAAATTTATTGTAGCAAAGATCGCAAAAATGTCAAGAAGGGGAGATGGCGCATACGCGAGGAATCCACCATTGTCATCAAGGCGACAGGCCGATACTCGGAAAAGGTCAAGTGGATGGGAATTGATAAGGGGCATGATCCTCAAGATGGTGAACAAATTGATCGGCAGTGCAAAAAGACGGTCAATTATCTCAAAAATTTGCCAAGACCTTTCTGCGCGGAAGATTCCGTATTTCTGAAAGCATGAACAGACCGCCGCTCTCAGAGCGGCGGTCTGTTTTATTATTTGGACGGTGTATCAAAGCTGGGGTTCAGATAATAGACGTTTTTGCTGTTCATCCGCTCCTTGGCCAGACGCAGCGCCTCGCCGAAACGTACAAGATGGAAATCATAAACCTTCAAATGCGCCATTCGATCTTGATGGAATCGCTGGTCGCATAGATGACACGGATAAGCTGATCTACCGTCTGTCGCTTATCGTCGAAGCTCAGTTCATCCCACATGGTCAGATGATTGCTGATCTCCGTGTAGTCGGCCTCCTTGTGCAGCTTCAGCTCAGATATGCGTTTCATCAGCTCTTGCTTTTTGCCGTCCAGTTCCTTGATGCGTCCGCTGATATAACGGAACATGGTATCGTCTGCAACCGACAAGCGCTCCATTAAGGCGGCAATCTCACTTTCGACTTGCGTGAGCTGGACGCTCAACGCAGTCAATTCAGGGTTAATGCGATTTCCTTTACACTGTCTGAGTTTTCTGAATTGTGCCAACTTTTTTCGCATCTCATCATAGATGAGTTGCTCAAACTCGTCCGTGTAGATCGTTCCGGGACCCGCACAGGCTTTGGCGTTCATTTTGTTGGAGCAGAGGAGGTATCTGGAGCGGGTGGTCGAATAGTGCTTATCCACCAGCGCGTATCCGCAGACGCCGCATTTGATCTTTCCCGCCAGCCATGTGTTCTTGGCCTTCTGATACGGCTTGATCTGCTGTGCTTCCAGACACTTGGCACGGCATTTCAGCCACAGGTCGGCGGGAATGATCCCCTCGTGCGGCGCCAGCACCAGATAATTGCCCTCCAGATTCATCTGCTTGCGGCCGGTGGAATCCTTTCCTTTATAGTAGTAGCACCCGTTTGTGCCAATAAAATCGCCTGGGTCGTTTGCCATGATGGCGCCTTGGTCCCGATAGAACTCATAGACGGATAGATCCGAGCGAACGTAAATGGGATTTCGCAGAACGTCTGCAAGGCGCGTGCGTCCCCATGGCTTTCCATTTTTGAGAATGCCGTGGCTCTGGAAGTAGCGGATGATGTCGCCGTAAGAGCATTCCGGCTTGGAATAAAGCTCATAGATCAAACGCACCTGCTCTGCTTCTTCCGTGTTGATCTCATACATGGACGTCTTGACACCATCAATGGTTGTCGGGATCAGCCGGAATCCATACGGAACTCTGCCGCCCATATAGAAGCTCTTTTGGCTGCGGGAGTAGTAGGCGTCAGCCACGCGCTTTTGAATGGTTTCTCGTTCCAGCTGCGCGAATACAATGCAGATGTTGAGCATGGCGCGTCCCATGGGGGAAGATGTATCGAATTTCTCTGTTGTGGACACAAACTCGACCTTGTGTGTTCCGAACTGCTCCATCATATTGGAGAAGTCGAGGATGGAACGACTGATGCGGTCCAGCTTGTAAACAACGACCTTGCTGATCACTCCGTTTTCGATGTCGTTCATCATTTCCGCAAAGGCTGGGCGGTCTGTATTCTTCCCGCTGTAACCCCTGTCGGCATAAACCTTGTACTGTTCACCTCTCATTTCATATTGGCAGAACTCAATCTGGCTTTCGATGGAAATACTATCGGCTCTGTCAACAGATTGTCTTGCGTATATTGCATTCATTTTGTAGCTCCTTTCTCATAGAAAAGAGCTGCTGACAGGTACATCATACCGCAGCAGCTCCTAAATAGCTATCATTTTCCTGTTGTTTTTCGTATTTGATAAAAATCTCGAAAAGACCTTCCTCGATACATCGCCGCTGCTCCATGCACTCTTCAGCGGTAAGTTGAGGGGAGAGGTTTTCGATTCGAATCATGGCTTTTCTGCCGGAAACGATATGCGCATCACTGTCGTAAGTGAAGGGGCGGACAATAATAATGATCACCTCCCATGGGTGCTATCACTCTATTTATAAAAAACTTGTCCTATGCAAAAGAGACAGACCCAGTCGGTCTGTCTCTTTCACCGGTATAATTCATGGCAGGGAAGTACGGATCACCTACATGCCTCCCATCGTTTGCTCATGCTGTTGCTTTTTCTGCTCTTCCCGCGCGGCGTGTTCATCCAATTTTTCTTTCACAGCCAGAGCCGCGCCTGCGGCGAAGCCAATCGCCGCACCGAAGTTTTCGGCGGCGATTTTCGCCTCTATGCGCCGCCGCTTTTCCTCGGCATCCTCATCCAATAGCGATCCCGCGGCAGCCAGCCCGGCCACGGCGGGGATCAGAGA
>NZ_JACOQI010000002.1 GCF_014297285.1 Dysosmobacter segnis | reverse complement strand
TCTTTCCTGATAAAATATTGCAATGCTTCCGCACCGGCTTATTACGATTCAAATTGGTTCGTGACGCGCACGCGGCATAGCCGGAGCAACCTGCTCAATCGAATCTTTATAACAAGAGGGCGGAGGACTGTTTACAGCTCGAACGCTTGGCTCATCAAAGAAACCGTCCATCCATTGCCCTCCCATTATAACAAAAATAAGCATAGCATCCGAGCCTTCATTTGCGCTTCGGGTGCTATGCTTATTTTGTACCAGTCAATGAAAGGGCTTCTTGACCGTTCAAAAATCACACCGCTGTAACTAAAGAGAACGCCCCCGGCAGCGCAAAATTTGCGCCGCCATAGACAAAGATAAGGCGGCGAGGTTCTGAGGGACAAATGATAACTTTCTGATAACAGTTCGACTTTTGGGTAGCTTTTCCCTCTTGGTTACGGTATTGTTCGTTGTCGAAAGGGGCTGATACCATGCCAAAAAGACGAGCAAACGGCGAGGGGAACATCCGAAAACGCAAGGATGGACGGTGGGAGGGCCGGTACACAGTCGGTCACGATCCCGAAACCGGAAAGTCCATCATCAAAAACGTGCTTGGCAAGACGCAGGCGGAAGTCAAGGAGAAGCTAAAAAAGGCCATTGAGGAAAACGTGGGCATCGACTACGGCAGAGCCAAGACCTACACCGTGGGAACATGGCTGGAAGTCTGGATGGAAAACTACGCCAGAGTGAAACTCAGACCGTCCACCTTCAAAACCTCACAAGGCTTTCTGAAAAACCACATCAAGCCGCAGATCGGCAACATCCCGCTGGCAGAGTTGACCTCTCTGGACTTGCAGCGGTTCTACAAGCACCTGCTGGACGGCGGTCGGGTAGACCGCGTCGAAGCGAAAAAGAAACCGAAGGGACTGGCTCCGAAAACCGTGCGGAACATCCACCAGATGATCGGCTCGGCGTACAATCTCGCCATGGAGCAGAAACTGGTGAGCAAGAATCCAACGCAGGGCTGCGCCTTGCCAAAGGTGGAGCACAAAGAGATGAAAACCCTGACCGCCGACCAACTCAGCGCCTTCTTCCAGGAGGCCAGGGATAGCGGCGTGTACGAACTCTACTACCTCGATCTCGCCACCGGACTGCGGCGGGGCGAACTGCTGGGGCTAAAGTGGACGGATGTGGACTTCCAGCACGGAGTACTGAAAATCCAACGGGCCATTTCACGGCAAAACGGCAAAGTAGTCGAGGCACCGCTGAAAACGAAAAACGCCTACCGCACACTGCCCATGTCGGCGGATGCGATAGACGTTCTGATGCAACAAAGAAGAAAAACGGGTAACAGCGAATGGGTGTTCCCGTCACCAACAGGAGGCCCCATGTCCCCGGACAGCGTATTGCACATGCTCCAGCGGGTGCTGAAACGGGCAGGGCTGCCCCGCATCCGATTCCACGATCTCCGTCACACCTTCGCAACCATGGCCCTGCAAAACGGCGTGGACGTGAAGACCGTGTCCTCGATGCTGGGTCACTACTCCGCGGGTTTCACGTTGGACACCTACGCCCACGTCACCACCGACGCCCAGCTCAAGGCAGCACAAACCATGGGGAACATCCTCTCCCGTGCCGTCTGATGCTTTCCGCTACCCGCTCCCGTTGGGGTCAGCGTTTGGGTCAGAAAAAGGCGGCACACAAAAAACGGAACTTATGAAAAGCAAAAGTCCTCGAAATCAGACGATTTCGAGGACTTTTGGTACGCCGTGAGGGATTCGAACCCCCGGCCTTCTGGTCCGTAGCCAGACGCTCTATCCAGCTGAGCTAACGGCGCGTACTGTCTTGCTCCAAACAGCTTATTTATAATAGCATACCCAAAACGAAAATGCAAGAGTTTTTCTAAAAAAATTTTCACTTTTTTTGTGGGCCTTGTAAATCAACAGAAAATTTGCTATAATATCTGAAAAATACAGCGGAAAACGCGGAAATGCGGTGTTGATATGGATCGAAGCGCAATCAGGAGTGTGGCGTTCGGAGGATTTGACAAGGAAGATGTTGCCCGCTATATCGAGCAGCTCTCACAGGAGACGGAAAAACTCCGGGAAGAACGGGACGCTTTACAGGAAAAAGCAGACTGCTTGGAGAAGGAAGCAGACGAACTGAGGACTCAGGTTCAGGAACTCACCAAGGCCAGAGAAGAACTTTCAGCAGAGATGGCGCGTCTTGCGCCGCTGGAGAAAGAGAATGCTCAGTTAAAGGAACAGGTGGAGGCGCTGCGTCCGGACGCGGAGGCCCATGTCATGCTGCGCGGTCAGGTGGGAGCTATTGAGTGCGAGGCCCGGCAGCGGGCAGCAGAGCTGGAGGAGCACACAGCGGGACAGATGCACAAGGCGCTGGACCTCTTCCGGCAGCAGTACCAGATTTTGATGAGCACATTTGAGACGGCTTCCAGCCACATGACGGCGGAACTGCGGAAAATGGAAGTCACGCTGGCACAGCTTCCAAGGACCATGGATCAGACCGGCGTGGAACTGGATCGGCTGGCATCGGCTCTGGAAAAGGGTACTGATGCAAAAAGTGACAAAAAGTAACAAAATGCTGTTAAAAAAATCACAGGGGTGGACTTCCACTCCTGTGATTTTTTTAACACGATGCAGACGAAAATTGATTGATATATAACAAACAAACGTGGGGAGGACAAAAGGACGTCTGGTGAAATTGACAAAAAGACAGGTAAAAAGAAAAAGACAGAAGCACTTTCTCCTGTCCGGTTCATTGTAGCATAAAAAGTTAGAAAAAGTAATATCCAAAGTACCAAGAAATATGGTGGTTGAGCCGGGCGGTTCTTGTACAAAAAGGGGAAAGTGCCAGAATTTAATTTTGTTTTCTTGTTTTCTTGGAAATAATCTCCTATACTGGTAAACGTAACAATGAATGAGGAAAAAAACAGCATCGGTTTGAGGGAAAAGCCGAAAATTTAGAAAATCTATTCTTCTGGAAGGTTTCCGGCAGATAGTATTTTCGGGTATTTGCTGTAGCACTTTGCAGGAAGGAGGGTGAACGAGAGATGTCCATAGAGGCGATCAGACAAGTCACGGAAACGGAACAGGCCAACAAGCAGAGCAGAGCCGCCGCAGAGGCGGAGGCGCGCCAGTTGGTCCTGGACGCCGAGCGGAACGGCACGGAGCTTTTAAAGCAGGTGCGGTCCGATGCGGCGGAACAGGGCAAGGACCTGCTGCGGCAGGCGGAGGAACGGGCGGCGCTGCGGGCCCAGGAGATCGCGCGGGAGGCGGAGGCGGAGAGCCGGCGCCAGCGCGAGCAGGCGGAACAGCATTTGGATGAGACCGCCGAGTTTATTGTAGAAAGGGTAGTGAAACACTGAGATGGCCATTGTCAAAATGAAAAAGCTCCATGTTATTGCAATGGCAGATCGCAGGGAAGAACTTCTGAAAGGACTGCTGCACCTGGGCTGTGTGGAGATCAGCGAACCCGGGGAGGTCCTTGCGGACCCCCAATGGGCGTCGCTGTTTCAGCGGAGCGGCTCGTCTCTCGCCGAGCGTAAGGGACAGCTCACCGACGTCAACACAGCGCTGGACGCCATCAAACAGTACGCCAAACTGAAGGACGGCATGTTCATCAAACGCCATCCCATCACGGAAGCGGAATTCCTGGATGCCGGCGCTGCGGAAAAGGCTCAGGCAGCCTGTGACGCGGTGCGGGAGCAGTTGGGGATCCTGACCAAGGCCCAGAGCGAGGCTGGACGGCTGGAGAGCCGCGCTGCCGCCCTGAAGCCGTGGGAATCGCTGGACCTTCCGCTGGAGCGATCCGGCACCGCTCACACCATCTTCCGTCTGGGGGTCTGCCCCGGTCAGACGGATGTGGGCGCCATCCGCGTTCAGATGGAAGCGGAGGGCCTGGCGGCGGAGCTGTATGAGATCAGCGCCGACAAATTACAGAAGTATCTGCTTGTGATCGTCCACCGCGGCGATGAGGAGAAAACACAGGAGCTGCTGCGGCCCTTCGGCTTCAGCGCGGTGACTTTCCAGGGAATGACCGGAACGGCGGCGGAGAATATCCGTTCTCTGGAACGGGAGCTGGAGGCAAACAAAAAGACTCAGGATGACGCCGCTGCCGCCATCGCGGCCAGTGCGGAAAACCGGGACGCCCTTCGGATCTACGCCGACCGGCTCCGGGCCGAGGCAGCCAAGGAACAGTGCGCCGAGAGCGTCCTGACGGATGAAACGGTGCTGTATTTCCAGGGCTGGGTCCCGGCGGAGCAGGAAAAGGCGGTAGGCGCGTTCCTGACGGAAAAGGGCTGCGCTTGGGAAACGCTGGACCCCACGGAGGAGGAGATCCCCGACGTGCCGGTGCAGCTGAAAAACAACTGGCTCACGAAACCTTTGAACATGGTGACGGAGATGTACTCCCTCCCCAGATACGACAATGTGGACCCCAACCCCCTGATGGCGCCGTTTTTCATCCTGTTCTACGGTATCATGATGGCGGATATGGGCTATGGCCTGCTGATGTTCCTGGCGGGATTTCTCATCAGCAAAAAGTACGCGCCCAAGGGCACGGCGGGGAACCTGTTCGGACTGATGACCCTCTGCGGCATCAGCACCTTTATCATGGGCGCTCTCACCGGCGGCTTCTTCGGAGACTTCCTGACCCAGGTGGTCAAGCTCACCACCGGCGGCGATTTCACTCTACCGGCTCTGTTCACGCCCTTGGATGATACCCTGATGATCCTCATCGGAGCCATGGCACTTGGCATGGTGCAGATCATCACCGGTATGGCCATCAGCTTCGTGCGGAAGCTGAAAAACGGTCAGGTGATGGACGCTGTATGGGAAGAGCTGACCTGGTGGGTCGTGTTTGCCGGGATCGGCCTTATGGCCGCTGGCATGACCAACGTGGTCCTCTATGTTGGCCTTGCCATGGTGGTCCTTGGACCGGTGCTGACCAACAAGGGCTTCGGCAAAATTACCGGGATCTTCGGTTCTCTGTACAATCACATCACCGGGTATTTCGGAGACATCCTCTCTTACTCCCGTCTGATGGCCCTGATGCTGGCGGGCAGCGTCATCGCGCAGGTGTTCAACACCCTGGGCGCCATTCCCGGCAACATCATCGTGTTCCTCATCATCTCGCTGGCAGGCAATGCCCTGAACTTCGCGCTGAACCTGCTGGGCTGCTACGTCCATGACCTGCGTCTCCAGTGCCTGGAGTACTTCGGCAAGTTCTACGAGGACGGCGGCAAGCCCTTCAAGCCCCTGATGGCGGACACCAAATACGTTGACATTACAAAATAAATCATTATTTAGGAGGAACCCTATTATGACTGAGTTGGCTCAAATGTTTGAATTGCAGCAGAGTGCTACTTTCTTCGGCAGCTGGGGCGGTCTGGCTCTGGCCCTGCTGGGCGCTGGCCTGGCGGCTGTTCTCTCCGGCATCGGCTCCGCAAAGGGCACCGGCATGGCCGGTGAGGCCGGCGCTGGCCTGCTGTGCCAGGACCCCGGCAAATTCGGTAAGGTCATGATTCTGCAGGTCATCCCCGGCACCCAGGGCCTGTATGGCCTGGTGGTGTGGTTCTTCGCCATTTTCCGCATGGGCCTGCTGTCCGGCTCCCTGCCCGAGCTGACCATTGCCCAGGGCTTCCAGTATCTGGCGGCCTGCCTGCCCATGGCTTTGGGCGGCCTGTTCTCCGCCATCGCGCAGGGCCGCGTGGCTGCTGCGTCCATCAACATTCTGGCCAAGAAGCCGGATGACTGGTCCAAGGGCATGGTGCTCTGCATCACCGTGGAGTTCTACGCCATTCTGTCCCTGCTGGCTTCCATGCTGATGATCATCAATATCAGCGCCTGATCCCTGTAAGAAAGGGGATTCAATGATGAACGGAATTGATACCATTATCCAGCGGCTGAATACCGACGCGAAAGCGGAGACGGACGCCCTGCTGGAAAAAGCCCGGCAGGAGGCGGCGGCGGTCGCCGCCCGCTATCAGGCCCAGGCGGACAAGGAAGCGGCCGATCTGGCTGCCCGGAACGAGCGTCTGGCGGCGGAGCGGGAGGAACGTCTCATCAGCGCCGCCCAGATGGAGGCCCGGAAAACGGTCCTGGCCGCTAAGCAGGCGGTCATGGAGGAGACCTACGCCAAGGCGCTGGAAAAGCTGCGGAATCTGTCGGAGACCCGTTACGTAGAGGTGCTGACGGAGCTGCTGCTTCAGGCCGCGCCTCATGGTGCGGGAGAAGTTCTCTTCTCCGCCCAGGATCGGGAAACGGTTGGGCAGGCCGCAGTGGACGCTGCCAACGGAAAGTCCGGCGGCAAGCTGACCCTCTCCGGCGAGACCGCGCCCATTCAGGGGGGCTTCATCCTCAAGGACGGCAACGTTGAGGTCAACTGTGCCTTTGATACGCTGGTTCGTTTGCAGAAGGCGGAAACGGCGGGACAGGTGGCTCAGCGGCTGTTCGGCTGAGGGGAGGTCATACCTTGGCTAACAAAATCAAAGATACGGATTATCTGGCGATCTCCGCCCGTGTCCGGGCCATGGAGACCACGCTGCTGACGGCGGAGCGCATGGAGCGTCTGCTGGAGGCCCGCAGCGATGAGGAAGTCTCCAAGCTTCTTCAGGACTGCGGCTATCCGGAGCTGGACGCCGCCCGGCCGGAGGCTATGGATGCGGCGCTGTCTCAGGCCCGGGAGGAGCTGCTCACTGACCTTGGTGACGGCGCGCCGGATCCCAGATATATCGACATATTCAAGCTGAAATACGACTATCACAATGCAAAGGCCATCCTGAAGGCAGCCGCTATGGGTACCAGCCCGGACCGGATGCTGATGGATATGGGTCGCATCGGAGCAGCGGAGCTGAAAACCGCCGTGGAAAGCGGAGAACTGGACAAACTGCCCGGCGCTCTGCCGGCGGCTGTGGCGGAGGCCAAGTCCGTACTGGATACCACCCGGGACCCCCAGCTCAGCGACATCGTGCTGGACCGTTGGATGTACCGGGACATGGCCCAAGTAGCAGAGGATACCGGCAGCCAGTTCCTTCGGGGGTATGTGGAGACCCAGATCGACGCAGCCAACCTCCGGGCTCTGATCCGGACGCTGCGGATGGGGAAAAACGTCGATTTTCTGGCGGGTGTCCTCTTTGAGAGCGGCACCGTAGAACCGGCGGCGATTCTGGCGGCGGCGAATCACCCCGCCGGCGGTCTGAACGAGATCTACGGCCCCACCCGGTTCGCACAGGCGGCGGAGGCAGGGGAGGCGGCCCTGAAGGGCGGCTCCCTGACGGAGTTTGAAAAGCGCTGCGATGACGCTGTCAGCGACTATCTGGCCGGGGCACAGATGATCCCCTTCGGGGAAGCTCCGCTGCTGGCTTATCTGGCGGCCCGGGAGACGGAGTACACCAACATCCGCATCCTGCTGATGGGCCGCGCCGCCGGGCTGAGCCCGGAGGTCATCCGGTCCCGCCTGCGGCGGACCTGCGCGTAAGGAGGGGAGAACATGGCAGCAACCTATTCCATCGCCGTCATCGGCGATTGGGAGTCCGTCATGGGCTTCCGGGCCTTGGGCTTGGACACCTATCCCGTCACCTCCGTGGAGGAGGCCCGGAAAACCGTCCATGACCTGGCCAAAACCGACTGCGCGGTGATTTACCTGACAGAGACCCTGGCCAAGGATATGGCCGACGTGCTGGACCGTTATAAGGACAATATCCAGCCCGCCATTATCCTGATCCCCGGCCGGGAAGGGTCTCTGGGCATCGGCAAGTCGAACATCCAGAGCGCCATCGAACGGGCCGTGGGTGCGGATATCCTGTAAGGATTTAAAGAGGGGATTCCATTTTGCACCGTTGGTTCATCCGATTCCCGTGTGCTTTGCACCCGGCAATCGGGAGCCTGCCTCGAAACAGCCTTGCTTGTTCCGCCGCAGGCGGCGCTGCGGCTGTTTCCCCTTTAGATTCCCTCTCGCCGGTTCGCAAACGGGCGTCGCCGCCCAAGGCGGGGGGAGCAGAAAAGTTCTATTGTTCCTTCTGTAAAATTGAAGAAAGAAGGTTATCGAATTTGAGCGGTAAAGTTGTTAAAGTTTCCGGGCCGCTGGTGGTGGCTACGGGCTTGGCGGACGCCAATATGTCCGACGTGGTCCGTGTCGGCCCCCAGCGCCTGATCGGTGAGATCCTGACCATGAAGGGTGACACCGCCAACATCCAGGTCTATGAGGAGACCTCTGGTCTGGGCCCCGGCGCCGAGGTGGAGACCACCGGCGCGCCTATGAGCGTGGAGCTTGGCCCCGGCATGATCGAGGGCATTTATGACGGCATCCAGCGTCCGCTGGAGAAGATCGTGGAGAAGGTGGGTGCCTGCATCACCCGCGGCGTGGAGGTCCCCGCCGTGGACCACGAGAAGAAGTGGGAGTTCAACGCGGTGGCCAAGGTGGGCGATCAGGTCATCGGCGGTGACATTCTGGGCACAGTCCAGGAGACGGCCGTTGTGCTCCATAAGATCATGGTGCCGCCCACCATGCGCGGCACCATCACCTCCATCCGGAGCGGCTCCTTCAACGTAACGGAGACCATCGCCACCCTCCAGACCGAGGACGGCAGGGAAGTCCCCCTCACTATGCTCCAGAAGTGGCCCGTCCGTGTGGGCCGTCCCTATACGAAGAAGTATCCCCCCAAGCGGCCCTTGTGCTCCGGTCAGCGGATCATCGACACCATGTTCCCCATCGCCAAGGGCGGCACGGCGGCAGTCCCCGGACCCTTCGGCTCCGGCAAGACCGTGGTGCAGCACCAGCTGGCCAAGTGGTCCGACGTGGACATCGTGGTTTACATCGGCTGCGGCGAGCGCGGCAACGAGATGACCGACGTTCTGCGGGAGTTCCCGGAGCTGAAGGACCCCCGCACCGGCGAAAGCCTGATGAAGCGGACGGTCCTGATCGCCAACACCTCCGATATGCCCGTGGCCGCCCGTGAGGCGTCTGTGTATACCGGTATCACCATCGCGGAGTATTTCCGCGACATGGGCTATGATGTGGCCGTTATCGCCGACTCTACCTCCCGCTGGGCCGAGGCCCTCCGTGAGATGTCCGGCCGTCTGGAAGAGATGCCCGGCGAGGAAGGCTACCCCGCGTATCTGGCCTCCCGTCTGGCCCAGTTCTACGAGCGTGCCGGCAGCGTGGAGTGCATCGGCTCCGACGAGCGCCGGGGCAGCCTGACGGCTGTGGGCGCCGTGTCCCCTCCGGGCGGCGACCTGTCCGAGCCGGTTTCTCAGGCCACCATGCGGATCGTCAAGGTGTTCTGGGCACTGGACTCCTCTCTGGCCTACAAGCGTCATTTCCCGGCCATCAACTGGCTGAGTTCCTATTCCCTGTATCTGGACTCCCTGAAGCCGTGGTTTGACGAAAATCTCGGCCCCGAGTTCATGCGGGACCGCACTAAGGCTATGGGCATCCTGCAAAACGAGGCCAGCCTGAACGAGATCGTTCAGCTGGTTGGTAAGGACGCTCTGGGCGCCGGCGACCAGCTGACGCTGGAGGTGGCCCGTATGGTCCGCGAGGACTTCCTGCAGCAGAACGCCTTTATGGATGTGGATAGCTTCTCCGACTACGAGCGGCAGAAGAAGCTGCTGGGCATGATCCTCAGCTACGACGTCCTCTGCCGGGACGCTATCGCCAAGGGCGCTTCCGCCCAGGAGCTGTTCCAGATCCCGGCCCGTGAGCAGATCGGCCGCGCCAAGAGCGTGCCTGCCGAGGAATACGCGGCAGTTTACGATCAGATCCAGTCTGATATGGAGCAGCAGATCGCTGCCATTGCAGCCAAAGGAGGGGACGACGAATGATCCGTGAATATAAAACCGTTGAGGAGATCAGCGGCCCTCTGATGATGGTCCGCATGGTGGAAAACGTCACCTATGACGAACTGGTGGAGATCGAGCTGCATGACGGCTCCCTCCGCCGGGGCAAGGTGCTGGAGGTCAACGGCGACGCCGCCGTGGTCCAGCTCTTTGAATCCGCCGCCGGTATCAATCTGGCGGACGCCAAGGTCCGCTTCCTGGGCCATCCCTTGCAGCTGGGCGTGTCCGGCGATATGCTGGGCCGCGTGTTCAACGGCATGGGCCAGCCCATTGACGGCGGCCCCGACATCCTCCCTGAGGAGTATCGGGACATCAACGGCCTGCCTATGAACCCCGCCGCCCGCGACTATCCCAACGAGTTCATCCAGACCGGCGTTTCCACCATTGACGGCCTGAATACGCTGGTCCGCGGCCAGAAGCTGCCCATCTTCTCCGGCTCCGGTCTGCCCCACGCCAATCTGGCGGCGCAGATCGCCCGTCAGGCCAAGGTTCTGGGGGATGAAGGCTCCAACTTCGCTGTGGTGTTCGCCGCCATCGGTATCACCTTCGAGGAATCCGAGTTCTTCGTCAGCGAGTTCAAGCGCACCGGCGCCATTGACCGTACCGTGCTGTTCAGCAACCTGGCCAATGACCCCGCCGTGGAACGTATTTCCACCCCCCGTATGGCCCTGACCGCCGCTGAGTATCTGGCCTTTGAAAAGGGAATGCAGGTGCTGGTCATCATGACCGACATCACCAACTACGCTGAGGCTCTCCGTGAGGTCTCCGCCGCCAAGAAGGAGGTCCCCGGCCGCCGCGGCTTCCCCGGCTACCTGTATACTGACCTGGCTACGCTGTACGAGCGGGCCGGACGCCGTCTGGGGAATCCCGGCTCCATTACCCTGATCCCCATTCTGACCATGCCTGAGGACGACAAGACCCACCCCATCCCCGACCTGACAGGCTATATCACCGAGGGCCAGATCATCCTGAGCCGCGCTCTGTACCGCCAGGGCATCCATCCCCCTGTGGACGTGCTGCCCTCCCTGTCCCGTCTGAAGGATAAGGGCATCGGCGAGGGCAAGACCCGTGAGGACCACGCCAGCACCATGAACCAGCTCTTTGCCGCCTATGCCACCGGTAAGGACAACAAGGAGCTGATGAGCATTCTGGGCGAGGCGGCGCTGACCCCCACGGACCTGCTGTACGCCAAGTTTGCAGACGAATTTGAAAAACGCTACGTCAATCAGGGCTACGAGGAGAACCGCTCCATCGAGGAAACGCTGGATCTGGGATGGGAGCTGCTGAGCATCCTGCCCAAGAGCGAGCTGAAGCGGATCAAGCCGGAGCTGATCGAGAAATACTGGCCGAAAAAGGACGAGCAGAAGTAAGGAGGGGTGAACCATGGCAAATATCACGGTCAGCCCTACCCGCATGGAGCTCACCCGTCTCAAGGGCAAGCTGAAAACCGCCCAGCGGGGCCATAAGCTGCTGAAGGATAAGCGGGATGAGCTGATGAAGCAGTTCCTGGATACGGTCCGGGAGGTGCGTTCTCTCCGCGCCGAGGTGGAGGAGGACCTGATGCGGGTCCACAAGTCCTTTACGGTGGCCTCTGCCCTCATGTCCTCCGAGGCACTGGAACAGGCGCTGCTGTATCCCAAGCAGAGCGTGGAGCTCACCCGCACCACCCAGAACATCATGTCCGTCAACGTGCCGGTGTACGATTTCCAGACGAAAACGAAGTCGGATTCCGACATTTACCCCTACGGCTTCGCCGCCACCTCCGGTGAGCTGGACGATGCAGTAGAGGCCCTGGGCCTTGTGTTCCGGAAGATGCTGAAGCTGGCGCAGATCGAAAAATCCGCCCAGCTGATGGCGGAGGAGATCGAAAAGACCCGCCGCCGGGTCAACGCTCTGGAATATGTGATGATCCCCAACACCCAGGAGGCCATCCGCTATATCACCATGAAGCTGGACGAGAACGACCGTTCCACCACCACCCGGCTGATGAAGGTGAAGGATATGCTCCTGAAGGACGCTATCGAGGCGAAGCGGGCAGAAAATGCCAGAGCCATGGAGGCGTTCAGCAAGTCCGGAGGGGCCGCTGCTGAGACGTAAGCCAAGGTCATAGTTCTGACGCGCATATTCTAAAACAAAACAGAAGGGGCCTGCGCATCTGCGCAGGTCCCTTCTGCTTTCTGCTGATCAAAACGAATGGAATGCGGAACGCCCCCGGCCATTGGCCGGGGGCATTTTGTCAATACTGATATTCGAATTCGTAGCCGTCCAGAGAGACGGTGTCGCCGTCCTCGATGCCCCGCTCCTCCAGCTGCTGATACAGTCCAGATTCCCGCAGGGCCTTGTCGAACCACATGCGGCTCTCGTAATCGTCGAAGTTGACGTTGGCCATGAGGCGCTGGAGCCACGGACCCTGAATGAGCCAGGTGTGGCCGTCGTCCAAGCGCTGGATGTCCAGCGGCTCGCTGGTGTCCACCACCGGCGGCTTGGGGACATATTCCGGCTCGTAGACCGTGACCGGCGGCAGGGAAGCCAGAGCCTCCGCTACCTTGCCCACCAGCTCCCGGGTGCCCTGATGAGCCGCAGCGGAGATCTCCATCAGCGTGAAGCCCTTGGCCTCCACATGGGCGCGGAGCCGCTCCAGATTTTCCGGGTCGGTCATAATGTCCACCTTGTTGGCGGCTACGATCTGGGGCCGCTTGGCGAGATCGGGGCTGTATTGCTCCAGCTCGGCGTTGATGGCGTCAAAATCCGCCACAGGGTCCCGCCCCTCGCTGCCGGACACATCCACCACGTGGACCAGCAGGCGGCAGCGGTCGATGTGCCGGAGGAAGTCGTGGCCCAATCCGGCGCCCTCGCTGGCACCCTCAATGATGCCGGGAATGTCAGCCATGACGAAGGACACGCCCTCGTCCACCCACACCACGCCCAGATTGGGATAGAGGGTGGTAAAGTGGTAATTGGCGATCTTGGGCTGGGCCTTGGAGACCACGCTCAGCAGTGTGGACTTGCCCACATTGGGGAAACCGATGAGGCCCACGTCCGCCAGCAGCTTCAGCTCCAGAAATACATCGTGGCTCTCGCCGGGCAGGCCCGCCTTGGCGAAGCGGGGCACCTGCCGGGTGGGGGTGGCGAAGTGCATATTGCCCCAGCCGCCCCGGCCGCCCTTGCAGAGGACATAGGGCTCGCTGCCGCTCATGTCCTGAATGATCTCATTGGTTTCGGCGTCCCGCACCAGCGTGCCCCGGGGGACGCGGATCACCAGATTGGCGCCGTCCTTGCCGGACTTGCGGCCGCCCTGACCGTCCACGCCGTTTTCTGCCACGTATTTGCGCTTGTAGCGGAAGTCCATCAGGGTGGACATGTTGTCATCCACCTGCAAGATAATGGAGCCGCCCTTGCCGCCGTCGCCGCCGTCCGGGCCGCCGGCCGCCACATATTTTTCCCGGTGGAACGCCACTGCGCCGTTGCCGCCGTTGCCCGCCCGGACCGTGATCCGGGCCTTGTCGATAAATGTTGTTGCCATAAAGTGCCTCTCAATTCAAGTGTAAAAACAGGTTTCCCTACATAATTGTTCCTATCATACCGGAAAATAGGGGGAAATGTCAACTGTAAAGGTCAATCCGGCAGGCATCCGAAGTGGAGGAGTGCCTCCAGTACGCCGCCGCCGATGGCGGTGGCCTTGTCGGAGGCAGTAAAGCAGTTGGCCTGCTGGCCACGTGGGTCGATGTCGCCGCATTTCATGCCCTCGTGGACCTGTAAGCCGCCCTGGAGCAAGCCCCGGAGACAGCCGGTGAGGGTGCAGCGCATAGGTTTGCCGTTTACCGTGGCGGCAATTTCTCCCTCCTGAACCAACTGTCCGATCTCCATGCGCGGCTCAAAAATGCCGTCCGCCGGGGCCCGGAGGACCCGCTCGCCGCTGCGTCCGCCGATGAGACCAGGGATGCCGGTGTTGGGCAGAGGACTGCCGGTGTACAGCGCCCGGCCCAGCGTGTGGCCCCGCATGGTCTCCACGGCGGCGTGGCAGTCAATCCCCACGGTGAAGCCGGGGCCGACGCCGATCACCACCGGGGCGTCCGTCAGGGCGGTGCCTAAATTCTTCTTCGCCAGAATAGCATCCACCACCGCGCCGGGTCGGAGGGTGGGGATACAGGCTCCCGCCGGGTCAGCGAGAACGGCCACAACGCCGGACTGAGCCAGAGTCAGGGCCTCCTCCGGGGTTTCGACTTTCCGGGCGGAAATATCCTCCACTGTCATCTCTCCCAAGCGAATGGCCTCGGAGAAACAGACGGTGCGGCGAATGGAGGTGGGGGCGGGGAGATCCGTCATAACGATTTGATACCCGGCCCGGTGGAGCCGCAAAGCGATGCCGGTGGCCAGATCTCCGGCTCCTCGGATGACAACGAGCATAAGATCCCTCTTTTCCGAATTTGAAATGGTATGGTCAGGCCATGGGGCAGGCATGATGAGCCGGGTCCTCCCGGCGGCAGGCCCGCTCATAGATCATTTCCCCGGTGATGCTCACGGCGATCTCCGCCGGGGTCACGGCCTTGATAGGCGTTCCCACAGGGGTGTGGACGGTGCGGAGCTTTTCCTCGGAGATACCGGCCTCCCGGAGCCGGGCGTTGACGGCGGCAATCTTGGCCCGGGAGCCAATGACGCCGACGTAGGCCAGCTCCTGCCGCAAAATCTGCTCCTGAATTTCCAGGTCGTGAAGATGGCCGGAGGTCATCACCACCACATAATCCTCCGGGGACAGGGACAGCGTGCCGGCGATGTTCCGAAAATCGCCGCACACCACCTGCTCTGCGTCAGGGAAGGCGGCAGGGTCGGCCAGAGCGGGGCGGTCGTCATACACCACCGGGCGGAACTCCACACTGCGCAGCAGAGGAACCAGCGCCCGGGCGATGTGTCCCGCGCCGAAGATCACCGCCCGCTCCCCAACGGGGAGGGGGAGAGAAAAGTCGGTTCCTGTCAGGACGCAGCGCTTGGAGAGGGGGGCTGTACCGCTGCTGCCCAAAAGGGCCATGCCCTCGCCGTCCAGCAGCGCCGGGGCGGAGCCGTCCGTCCGCAGGATCAGCCAGCCGGGCTGGGCGGCGGTGAGCCGGTCCAGCGCCGTTTCCAACACACTCTGCCAGAGGATGTCCTCCGGGGAGATGAACTGAAACAGCACCGTCACATCCCCGCCGCAGGCCATGTCGAGGCTGTCCGCCCCGGCTTGCGTCAGGGCGAAGTGCTGCATCCGGGAGCGCTGCTCCTTCAGCAGGGACAGGGCCAGCAGCTCGGACTGCCGCTCTACCTGCCCGCCGCCGATAGTGCCCGTTAGCTGACCGTCCGCACCCACCAGCATTTGACTGCCGGGGCCCCGGGGGGCGGAACCCTGCTCCGCAACGATGGTCACCAGCACCACACTCCGGTGGGCGTTCAATTCCGCCAGTGCTCTGGATAAAATAGTCCGCATGGCGCGCTCCTTTCTGTCAGACGATCCAAACTCTGTATTTTATTGTGAACTTGATGGTAGTCTATTATGCTTTTCTTGGAATGTCAAGCGGAGACGGGGGAGTACGGAACGGAAAAACAGGCTGAGACCGCAGTCTCAGCCTGTTTGGTTCACGGGTCCGGATCAGTACATCAGCTTGATGTAATCCTCCACGTCCTGACGGGTGCCGGTGAAGGGACCCGGCGTCTCCATTTTCAGGGAGACCAGAGCGGTGGCGGTCTGAAGAGCGGTGGGAATGTCCTTGGTCAGCCGCTCATTGATGTACCCGGCAAAGGTGGTGTCGCCCCGGCCGGTGCGGCCGGAGAGATTCCGGGCCTTGATGGGGCAGGTATAGATCTCGTGGCCGTCGTACACCAGCACCTCCGTGTTGTGGGTAATTAAAATCTCCTTGGCGCCCCAGCCGTAGAGGACCTTGGCGGCCTCCGCCCGGTCTGTCAGGCCGGTGAGGATCTCCGCCTCGGCGGCGTCGGTCTTGAGGAAGCGGATGTAGGGAAGCAGCTCCTTCTTTTCCTTCCAGTCATGATACACCATGCCGCCGTTTTCCACCCAGCGCAGCATGGTCTGCACGTCGATGGCCACCATGGCATGCTTGGCGGCGAAGGGGATCATCTCATTGGGGATGTCGCCGCCGGCCAGACCGGCCAGATGCCAGATGGCGGCGTCAATCTGATCCACCGGCACCTCGTCGGTGGTGTAGGGGGCGATGAGGCTGTCCACAGTGGAGGTCCGGCGCTCCCGGTCCGCCGTGTGGTAGACGTTTTTCGTCACAAAGGAGTGGGGGCTGTTCAGGGGGAATACACTGATGGAGGGAGCCTTCTCGTGGAAGGCTGCCGTCACGTCCAGCTGGCTGAGGTCCGCCTTGGGCAGGACGGCAATCTTATGTCCCATATTGGCTGCCGCGCAGCCGGAATAATACACCGCACCGCCGACGGCCTGGACGACAGTGCCGTCAAAATCCACGTTGGTGTCCTGAGCAACCTCGCCGATGATGAGAGAATCGAATTTTTCCATAACGATCATCCATTCCGCCGCCCTGCGCCGGCACAAGAAGTTGATGGGGCGTTCCGTCCGCAGGGCAGAAAAGCTGACGGACCGCCTGCTGAGATACAAGGGAAAATAAAGTCGGATCAGAGAACTCAAACGTTTGCGCTGCTTACTGCCATCAGTATAATAGGTGAGGAACAAAAAGTCAACGGTTTTAGCGGCTTTGAACATCAGTCGCTATCATTCCGCGGGAAACCGGAAATTCTTTGCGGGAGGACTGGAAAAAAGGATTGTAAACAGCGGGAAAACCGTGTATAATAACCGCAAAGCGGCGGAGGATCTCCGCTGTCCGGCACGTTTTGGAAGAGCCGGTGCATGGCTGCGGATATTCCGCCGCCACCGGATCGTTTATATGCCGCACCTGATAAGGAGGAGTTCACCATGAATAAAACTGCCCGTTTTGTATTGAAGACTGTGGCCGCCGGCCTGGCGTTCTGCGCGTTTGTCTGTCTGGTGGTTGGCAGCTGGAGCGATGTGTATGAGGCGATCGAGCGCCGCCGGGCCTGCCGTTTGAGCAAGCAGGAGAGCAGAGATTACGCCGATGAGGAGCTTTATCAGTAAAATAAAATTGGCAAATGAAAAGAGCGGCACACGGATTTCCGTGTGCCGCTCAGCGTGTCGAAAAAGTCTTTTCTCCCCGCTGAGCAAGTTTTCAGAACTTCATAAAAGTTCTGAAAACTTAGGATTTTAATGGCGCGGGACACCCTTCTTGGGTTTCCCGCGCACACCCTTCCTTACCGTCGCGGAAAATTATCCCTTTATCGACAGCCTCAGCGGCACACGGATTTCCGTGTGTCGCTTTTTGACTGTAAAGGGATCGGGGCTGTCCGGGGAGACGCTGGACGGTTCGGCGGTGGAATTGTCATTTTCTGAGTTTGAACGGGGGATGTAAGACAAGAAAACGATTTTTCGGGGGATAAAAAATAAAAATCCCTTGACAGGCAAGAGATTTCGTGATAAAATAAGTCGCTTATATGAACGGAAGCGGATGGAATCCCATCCTGATTACGAACACAGGATAGCACATCCGCCAACGAAAGGCAATAGGAAACTGAAATAAATTTAACAACTCACCCGAGCGTATCGGATACAATACTTGCCCCGCGGCCGGACAGGGCGGCGGAGCAAAAGAAAGGTGAAAGTGAAGATGGCTAAGGACAAGTACTACGGCAAAACCCTCCGAAAGAATTTTGCCCGGCACGAGGAAGTCATGCCCATGCCCAACCTGCTGGAGATCCAGAAGACCTCCTATCGGGAATTTTTGGACACCGGTCTGCGGGAGGTTTTTGCGGACGTTGGGGCGATCTCTGACTATCAGGGCAACCTGGAGTTGACCTTCATCGACTTCCGGATGGATGAAGCCCCCAAGTATAACGTGGAAGAGTGCAAGGCCCGTGACGCCACGTATGCCGCCCCCCTGAAGGTGACGGTCCGTCTGCGGAACAAGGAGACGGAGGAGATCAAGGAGCAGGAGATCTTCATGGGCGATTTCCCCCTGATGACCCACTCCGGCACCTTCGTCATCAACGGCGCGGAGCGCGTGGTGGTCTCTCAGATCGTCCGTTCTCCCGGCGTGTATTACGGCAAGGAGGTCGACATTAAGACCGACCTGCCCATCCTCACCTCCACGGTGATCCCCTACCGGGGTGCCTGGCTGGAATATGAGACGGACGCCAACGAGGTGTTCTGGGTCCGTATCGACAAGAACCGCAAGCTGCCCATCACCAGCCTGATCCGGGCGCTGGGTCTCAAGACCGACGCGGAGATCCTGGACCGCTTCAGCGACGATCCCCGCATTGCGGCTACTCTGGAGAAGGACCCCAGCAAGACGTATGAGGACGCCATGCTGGAGATCTACCGCAAGCTCCGTCCCGGCGAGCCCCCCACGGTGGAAGCTGCCGAGACCCTGATGAACAACCTGTTCTTCGATCCCCGGCGCTACGATCTGTCCGTTGTGGGCCGGTACAAGTTCAATAAGAAGCTGTCCCTCTGGCAGCGGGTCACCGGCTACAAGCTGGCACAGCCTGTGGCAGACCCCGCTACCGGCGAGCTGCTCTTCGATGAGGGCCACTTGCTGAGCAAGGAGGATGCCCGCCTGCTGGACACCGTCGGCGTTGCCGAGGTGGTCATCCTGGTGGACGATCAGCCTCTGCGGGTGCAGTCCAACAAGATGTGCGACCTGAGCCACTATGTGGACTTCGATCCTCTGGCTGAGTGCGGCATCAAGGAGCGTGTCCGCTTCGACGTGCTGCAGGAGCTGCTGGGCCAGTACTCCGGCGAGGAGCTGAAGGAGCAGATCAAGCTCCATAAGGACGATCTGGTGCCCAAGCACATCATCATCGACGATATCCTCTGCTCCATCAACTACATGAACGGTCTGGCCCGCGGCATCTCCGTGAAGGACGATATCGACCATCTGGGCAACCGCCGTCTGCGCTGCGTGGGCGAGCTGCTGCAGAATCAGTTCCGCATCGGCTTCTCCCGTATGGAGCGTGTGATCCGGGAGCGTATGACCATTCAGGATCTGGACGTGGTCACCCCCCAGAGCCTCATCAATATCCGGCCTGTCACCGCCGCCATCAAGGAGTTCTTCGGCTCCAGCCCCCTGAGCCAGTTCATGGATCAGACCAACCCTCTGGCGGAACTGACCCACAAGCGCCGTCTGTCCGCTCTGGGCCCCGGCGGTCTGAGCCGCGAGCGCGCCAACATGGAGGTCCGAGACGTGCATTACAGCCACTATGGCCGTATGTGCCCCATTGAGACCCCTGAAGGCCCCAACATCGGCCTGATCTCCTATCTGGCTACCTATGCCCGCATCAACGAGTACGGCTTCATCGAGGCACCCTACCGCGCTGTGGACAAGGAGACCGGCAAGGTGGCTATGGAAGCCACTTATATGACCGCCGACGAGGAGGACAACTTCATCGTCGCCCAGGCTACCGAGCCCATCGGTGAGGACGGCTGCCTGGTGAATACCCGTGTCACCGCCCGGTACCGGGACGAGATCGTGGAAGTGGAGCGGGAGCGCATCGACTACGTGGACGTGTCTCCCCGTATGATGGTCTCCATCGCTACCGCAATGATCCCCTTCCTGCCGAACGACGACGCAAACCGTGCTCTGATGGGCGCAAACATGCAGCGTCAGGCCGTGCCTCTGCTGAAGCCCCACGCACCCATCGTAGGCACCGGTATGGAGCACAAGATCTGCATCGACTCTGAGATCGTGGTCCTGGCCGAGGGCGACGGCGTGGTCACCTCTGTGGACGCCCGCCATGTTACCGTCAAGTATGACAGCGGCGAGACCAAGGATTATAAGCTGACCAAGTTCCTGCGCTCCAACCACACCACCTGCATCAACCAGCATCCCATCGTGGATGTGGGCGAGCGGGTCCACGGCAAGCGCCTGAATGAAAAGGGCGAGTGGGAGGATCCCACGGTCCTGGCGGACGGTCCCGCCACCGATCAGGGCGAGATCGCTCTGGGCCAGAACATTCTGGTGGGCTTCATGACCTGGGAAGGCTACAACTACGAGGACGCCGTTCTGCTGAACGAGCGCCTGGTCCGCGAGGATCTGTATACCTCCATTCATATTGAGGAATTCGAGATCGATTCCCGGGATACCAAGCTGGGACCCGAGGAGATCACCCGTGATATCCCCAACGTGGGCGAGGATGCGCTGAAGGATCTGGACGAGCGCGGTATCGTTCGCGTGGGCGCCGAGGTCAAGTCCGGCGACATTCTGGTGGGCAAAGTCACGCCCAAGGGCGAGACCGACCTCACCGCTGAGGAGCGCCTGCTGCGGGCTATCTTCGGTGAAAAGGCCCGCGAGGTCCGCGACACCTCTTTGAAGGTGCCCCACGGCGAGAGCGGCATCGTGCTGGATACCAAGGTCTTTACCCGTGAAAACGGCGATGAGCTTGGCCCCGGCGTCAATCAGGTGGTCCGCGTGTATATCGCTCAGCGCCGTAAGATCCAGGTGGGCGATAAAATGGCAGGCCGTCACGGCAACAAGGGCGTTGTGTCCCGCGTGCTGCCTACCGAGGATATGCCCTTCCTGCCCGACGGCACCCCGCTGGACATCGTGCTGAACCCCCTGGGCGTGCCTTCCCGTATGAACATCGGTCAGGTGCTGGAGGTCCACTTGGGCTATGCCGCCCATGCGCTGGGCTGCAAGGTCGCTACGCCTATTTTCGACGGCGCTACCTACGAGGATATTCAGGCAGAGCTGGTGAAGGCCGGTCTGGACCCCGAGGGCAAGAGCGTTCTGTACGATGGCCGTACCGGCGAGCCCTTCGACAACAAGGTCACCGTTGGCTATGTGTACTTCCTGAAGCTGCACCATCTGGTTGACGATAAGATCCATGCCCGTTCCACCGGCCCCTATTCTCTGGTTACCCAGCAGCCCTTGGGCGGCAAGGCCCAGTTCGGCGGCCAGCGCTTCGGCGAGATGGAAGTTTGGGCCCTGGAGGCTTACGGCGCTGCTTATACCCTGCAGGAGATCCTGACCGTGAAGTCCGACGATGTCACCGGCCGTGTCCGGACCTACGAATCCATCGTCAAGGGCCACAACGTTCCCACTCCCGGCGTGCCGGAGTCCTTCCGCGTGCTGCTGAAGGAGCTGCAGTCCCTGTGCCTGAACATCCAGGTGCTGGATAAGGACGGCAACGTGGTGGATCTCAAGGAGGACGAGGACGCCCTCGATACCTTCAACCTCTCCCGTATGGATGCGGACGATGACCGCCACCGCAACGTTGCGGAGGACGCCGAGTTTGAAGCGTCCGGCTTTGAATTTGAAGACGCGCCGGAGGATGCCGGCGCCGATGTGGATGTTGACTTCGACGACGAATGATCCAGAAGACACATTCGTCACCACAAAACTGGATCATTTGAATCATTGAAGGAGGATAACGCAACATGATCGAAACCAATAACGGCAACAAGTTTGCCTTTGACGCGATTAAGATCGGCATGGCTTCCCCGGAGCAGATCCGGGAGTGGTCTTACGGCGAGGTAAAGAAGCCTGAGACCATCAACTACCGCACTCTGAAGCCCGAAAAGGACGGCCTGTACTGCGAGCGTATCTTCGGGCCCACCAAGGACTGGGAGTGCCACTGCGGCAAGTACAAGAAGATCCGCTACAAGGGTAAGATCTGCGACCGCTGCGGCGTCGAGGTCACCCGTTCCAAGGTGCGCCGGGAGCGTATGGGCCACATCGAGCTGGCCACCCCCGTTTCCCACATCTGGTATTTCAAGGGCATCCCCTCCCGGATGGGCCTGCTGCTGGACATCAGCCCCCGGATTCTGGAGAAGGTGCTGTATTTCGCCAACTATATCGTCACGGACCCCGGCGAGACCCCTCTGACCAAGAACCAGATCCTCTCCGAGAAGGAGTACCGTGACTACCGTGAAAAGTATGAGGATGACTTCCAGGCCGGCATGGGCGCCGAGGCCGTGAAAAAGCTGCTGGCGGATGTGGACCTGGAGGCCCTCTCCGCCCAGCTCCACGCCGAGCTGAAGGACGCTTCCGGCCAGAAGAAGGCCCGGATCGTCAAGCGGCTGGAAGTGGTGGACGCCTTCCGGATCTCCGGCAACAAGCCGGAGTGGATGATCATGGACGTTCTGCCCATTCTGCCTCCCGACCTGCGCCCCATGGTGCAGCTGGACGGCGGCCGCTTCGCCACCTCTGACCTGAATGACCTGTACCGTCGGGTCATCAACCGCAACAACCGCCTGAAGCGCCTGATGGACCTGAACGCCCCCGATATCATCGTCCGCAACGAAAAGCGGATGCTGCAGGAGGCGGTGGACGCCCTGATCGACAACGGCCGCCGCGGCCGTGCCGTCACCGGCGCCAACAACCGTGCTCTGAAGTCCCTCAGCGACTTCCTGAAGGGCAAGCAGGGCCGTTTCCGTCAAAACCTGCTGGGCAAGCGTGTCGACTACTCTGGCCGTTCCGTTATCGTGGTCGGCCCCGAGCTGAAGATCTATCAGTGCGGTGTGCCCAAGGAGATGGCTGTGGAGCTGTTCCGCCCCTTCATTATGAAGAAGCTGGTGGAGGACGGCACCGCCAATAACATCAAGTCCGCCAAGAAGATGGTGGATAAGGGCACCACCGAGGTGTGGGACGCTCTGGATGTCATCATCAAGGACCACCCCGTTATGCTGAACCGTGCACCGACCCTGCACCGTCTGGGCATCCAGGCCTTCGAGCCGGTGTTGGTGGACGGCCGCGCTCTGAAGCTGCACCCCCTGAACTGCACCGCGTTCAACGCCGACTTCGACGGTGACCAGATGGCTATTCATGTGCCTCTGTCCGCCGAGGCTCAGGCGGAGGCCCGTATCCTGATGCTCTCTGCCAACAACCTGCTGCGTCCTCAGGACGGCGGCCCCGTCACCGTTCCGACCCAGGATATGGTGCTGGGCTCCTACTACCTGACCATGGACCGCATGGGCAAGGACGAGATCGGCGCCCAGACCGTCTGGTGTGAGGATGCCGGTGACACGAACCTGACCGCACAGAGCATTGTGGACGCGGACGAGTTCCTGGCGGCCAACGCCGCTCTGGAGAAGGGCCAGAAGCCCGCTACCTTCAAGCCTGTTCACATGTACGCCAGCGAGGACGAAGCCCTCATGGCCTACAATGACCGGGCCATCGGTCCTCATTGCCCCATTCTGGTGCGCCGGACGTTGGAGGTCAACGGCGAAAGCGTTACCCGCGTGGTGCCCAGTACCCCCGGCCGGATCATCTTCAACAAGAACATTCCTCAGGATCTGGGCTTCGTGGACCGCAGTGATCCCGAGCACATCTGCGACTACGAGATCACCTTCACCTGCGGCAAGAAGCAGCTGGGCCAGATCGTGGACCGCACCATCAACAAGCACGGTTTCACCGTGGCTTCCGAGGTGCTGGACGCCATCAAGTCCACCGGCTACCATAACTCCACTATCGCCGCCATCACCGTTTCCATCGCGGATATGACCATTCCTCCCAAGAAGTACGAGCTGGTCGCCGCTTCCGAGCAGATGGTGGTGGACATCGAAAACCAGTACAAGATGGGCTTCATGACCGACCACGAGCGTTACAAGCAGGTGGTGCAGGTTTGGGAAAAGACCACCGACGAGGTTTCTACCGCTCTGCAGGAGAACCTGGACCGCTACAACCCCATCTTCATGATGGCGGACTCCGGCGCCCGTGGTTCTATGAAGCAGATCCGTCAGCTGGCCGGTATGCGCGGCCTGATCGCGAACACCGCCGGTAAGACCATCGAGATCCCCATCAAGGCAAACTACCGCGAAGGTCTGACCGCTCTGGAATACTTCATTTCCTCCCGTGGCGCCCGTAAGGGCCTGGCCGATACCGCTCTGCGTACCGCAGACTCCGGTTACCTGACCCGACGCATGGTGGACGTCTCTCAGGACGTCATCATCCGTGAGCAGGACTGCGGCGTGACCCACGGCATCAAGGTCTCCCGCATCAGCGAAAACGGCCAGGTCATTGAGAAGTTCTCCGACCGCGTCCGCGGCCGCTACCTGGTTGGCGACGTGGTGGATGCCGAGACCGGCGAGGTGCTGATCCCCAACACCAAGATGATGATGGAGGACGACGCCAAGCTCATGGAGACTCGTGCATGGGTCCAGAAGAACCCCCGCCAGGGCGACGAGTGCAGCTTTGATCCCGCCAAGGACGAGTATCCCACCGTCATGATCCGCACCGTTCTGACCTGCAAGGCCCACAGCGGTGTGTGCGCCAAGTGCTACGGCATGAACCTGGCCACCCAGCAGCCTGTCGGCCCCGGCGAGGCGGTCGGCATCATTGCGGCCCAGTCCATCGGCGAGCCCGGTACCCAGCTGACCATGCGTACCTTCCATACCGGCGGTCTGGCCGGCGGCGATATTACCCAGGGTCTTCCTCGAGTTGAGGAACTGTTCGAGGCCCGCCGTCCCAAGCGGATGGCCACCATCGCTGAGATCGGCGGCACCGTTCGCTTCGAGGAAGCCGCCAAGGGCAGCCTGATGAACCTGATCGTCACGGCTAGCGACGGCGAGACCTGCACCTACGCAGTGCCTCACACCGGCCTGCTGGTGAAGGACGGCGAGGTTATCGAAAAGGGTACTCAGCTGACCTACGGCGCTCTGAACCCCCACGAGGTCCTGCGGATCCGCGGCAACGACGCTGTTTACAACTACCTCATTCAGGAAGTTCTGCGCGTGTACCGTCAGCAGGGCGTTGACATCAACGATAAGCACATTGAGGTTATCGTCCGTCAGATGATGCGTAAGGTGCGCATTGAGGATGCCGGCGATACCAAGCTGCTGGACGGCTCCATGACCAACGTTCTGAAGTTCGAGGCCGCCAACGAGGAGATCGACCGCCGCAACGCGGCCGGTGAGACCAACGAGATGGGCGAGCCTCTGCGGAAGGCACAGGCCACGCAGCTGCTGATGGGTATCACCAAGGCCTCTCTGGCCACCGATTCCTTCCTGTCCGCCGCATCCTTCCAGGAGACCACCAAGGTTCTGACGGAGGCTGCCATCATGGGCAAGAAGGACCACCTGGTGGGTCTGAAGGAGAATGTCCTGATCGGTAAGCTGATCCCTGCCGGCACCGGCCTGCAGGCGTACCGTACTTTTGCCGAGGAGCTGGTTCCTGCTGAGACTGTTCAGGAAAAGGAAGCCACTCTGGAGGAGATCTGATCTCCCGGCATACCTTATAATATGTTATCTGCGAGGCGGCCGGATGGCCGCCTCGCAGTCGTTGTTTTCATACCTGCTATCAGCAGAATTGCCGGAGTTCCGGAAAAATGACGGAAAAATCGGGGATACAAAAGGCAAAGTTGAAAAAACTGGAAAAAATTCGTGGATTTTTGGAAACTACTTGACGATTTTCAACGTCCATGCTATAATTTCAAACTGCGCGGACTATATTCCGCGGAATTTTCCATGCGTTTCAGGAGGATGCCCCCGTGTTGACAGAGCTTGCTTCCCGGGAAAAGGTGATTGGCGTGAAACAGTCCGCCAGAGCGATCCGGGATGGACGGGCCCAGCGGGTATTTCTGGCCTGCGACGCGGACGAGCTTGTTCTGGAACCTATCCGCAGCGCCTGCGGCAGTCTTCCCGTGGAGGAAGGCTACACCATGGCCCAGCTGGGCCGTGCCTGCGGGATCGCGGTGGGAGCCGCCGTTGTAACGGTTTTGAACTAATTTGGTTTTTTCGGAATAGTTTCTGACTGTTCCGCAAAAAATAAAGGCTGTCGTTTTCGATTGGCCGCATTTTCAAAGAAAGGAGAACTATTCCATGCCTACTTTTAACCAGCTGGTCCGCAAAGGCAGAGAGCAGGTGACCTACAAGTCCACTTCTCCCGCCCTGCAGTATGGTCTGAACACTCTGAAGACCAAGACCACCGATCTCCCTTCTCCCCAGAAGAGAGGCGTCTGCACCGCCGTGAGAACCGCGACCCCCAAGAAGCCCAACTCCGCGCTTCGTAAGATCGCCCGTGTGCGCCTGACCAACGGCTACGAGGTCACCGCTTACATCCCCGGCGTCGGTCACTCCCTGCAGGAGCACTCCGTCGTGATGATCCGCGGCGGCCGTGTCAAGGACCTCCCCGGCGTCCGTTACCACATTATCCGTGGTACTCTGGATACTCAGGGTGTTCAGGGCCGTATGCAGGCACGTTCCAAGTACGGTGCCAAGCGTCCCAAGCAGAAGTAAGATTCTGCCACTGAATTGAGCTTTGCCGAAAAGGTTTATATATATGACACCTCTTTGGCAGGCCGTACAGCGGCTAATGTTCCGCCGCTGAGTACCTATGATTTCTATTCTATAAGAAGGAGGGAAGCAAAGTGCCCAGAAGAGGTAATGTTCCCAAGAGAGAAGTTCTGCCCGATCCTATGTACGGCAGCGTTCTGGTGACCAAGCTGGTCAACAGTGTGATGCTGGACGGCAAGAAGGGCGTAGCTCAGAAGGTTGTTTACGCTGCCTTCGACCAGATCAAGGAAAAGACGGAGAAGGACCCCGTTGAGGTTTTCCAGCAGGCGCTGGAGAACGTCATGCCCAGCCTGGAGGTCAAGGCTCGCCGTGTCGGCGGCGCCAACTATCAGGTGCCCATGGAGGTTCGTCCCGCCCGTCGTCAGACCCTGGCCCTGCGCTGGCTGACGGCCTATTCCCGCGCCCGCAGCGAGCGCACCATGGCCGAGCGTCTGGCCGGTGAGCTGATGGATGCCGCCAACAACACCGGCGCGTCTGTCAAGAAGCGTGAAGAGATGCACAAGCAGGCTGAGGCCAACAAGGCGTTCGCGCACTTCCGTTGGTAAGGCAAGGAGTAAGATCGTATGCCAAGAAAAACACCGCTTAAAGACGTCCGTAATATCGGTATCATGGCGCACATCGATGCCGGTAAGACCACCACGACCGAGCGTATTCTGTACTACACCGGCGTGAACTACAAGATCGGTGAGACCCATGACGGTACCGCCACCATGGACTGGATGGCACAGGAGCAGGAGCGCGGTATCACCATCACCTCCGCTGCTACCACCTGCTTCTGGAAGGGTTCCAAGAATCAGTTCCCTTCCACCCGTATCAACATCATCGATACTCCGGGCCACGTGGACTTCACCGTTGAGGTCCAGCGTTCCCTGCGCGTGCTGGACGGCTCTGTGACCGTTCTGTGCGCCAAGGGCGGCGTGGAGCCTCAGTCTGAGACCGTTTGGCGTCAGGCAGACGAGTACAAGGTCCCCCGCATGATCTACGTCAACAAGATGGACATCATGGGCGCGGACTTCTACAACGTTCTGCACATGATCCACGACCGTCTCAAGTGCAACGCCGTGCCCATCCAGCTTCCCATCGGCGCCGAGGATACCTTCAAGGGCATCATCGACCTGGTGGAGATGGACGCTGACGTCTACTATGATGAGATGGGCAAGGACATGCGCGTGGAGGAGATCCCCGCCGATATGATGGATCTGGCCAACGAGTATCGCGAGAAGCTGCTGGACGCCGTCTCCATGTTCGATGACTCCATTATGGAGGACTATCTGGAGGGCAAGGAGATCGACCAGAAGCGTATCCGCAAGGCTATCCGTATGGCCACCATTGAGAACGAGATGGTCCCCGTTGTCTGCGGTACTTCCTACCGCAACAAGGGCGTGCAGAAGCTGCTGGATGCCATCGTGGACTATATGCCCGCTCCCGACGACGTGCCCGCCATCAAGGGCACCAACCCCAAGACCGATGAGGAAGAGGACCGTCATCCCAGCGATGATGAGCCCTTCTCCGCTCTGGCCTTCAAGATCATGACCGACCCCTATGTGGGCCGTCTGAGCTTCTTCCGTGTGTACTCCGGTCACCTGACTACCGGTTCCTCCGTTCTCAACAGCGTGAAGAACCAGAAGGAGCGCATGGGCCGTATTCTGCAGATGCACGCCAACCACCGCGAGGATATTGAAGAGGTCTGGGCCGGCGATATTGCCGCCGCCGTGGGCCTGAAGAACACCACCACCGGTGATACCCTGTGCGACGAAAAGGCCCCCGTGATCCTGGAGTCCATGGACTTCCCCGAGCCCGTGATCCGTGTCGCCATCGAGCCCAAGACCAAGGCCGGTCAGGAGAAGATGGGTCTGGCACTGGTGAAGCTGGCTGAAGAGGACCCCACCTTCAAGACCTACACCGATGAAGAAACCGGCCAGACCATCATCGCTGGCATGGGCGAGCTGCATCTGGAGATCATTGTTGACCGTCTGCTCCGTGAGTTCAAGGTGGAAGCCAATGTCGGCGCTCCCCAGGTCGCTTACAAGGAGACTGTCCGCAAGAAGGTGGATCAGGAGACCAAGTACAAGCGCCAGAGCGGCGGTTCCGGCCAGTACGGCCATGTCAAGATCACCGTGGAGCCCAACGAGTCCGGCAAGGGTTACGAGTTCGTCAACGCTGTTGTTGGCGGCGCCATCCCCAAGGAGTTCATTCCCGCTGTCGATGCCGGTATCCAGGGTGCCCTGCAGTCCGGCGTTGTGGCTGGCTTCCCCGTGGTGGACGTGAAGGTTACCCTGTATGACGGTTCTTATCACGAAGTGGACTCCTCCGAAATGGCATTTAAGATCGCCGGCTCTATGGCCTTCAAGGAGGCCTGCCGCAAGGCTGATCCCGTCCTGCTGGAGCCCATCATGAAGGTTTCCGTCATCGTGCCCGACGAGTATCTGGGCACCGTCATCGGCGACCTGACCTCCCGCCGCGGCCAGATCCAGGGACAGGAGGCCCGTCCCGGTGCACAGCAGGTGGACGCTCTGGTGCCTCTGGCCAACATGTTTGGCTACGCTACCGACCTGCGTTCCAATACTCAGGGCCGTGGCCAGTACACCATGGAGCCCCACAGCTACGCCGAGATCCCCAAGAGCATCCGCGACAAGATCGTGGAGGAGCGGGGCAAGAAAGCCGACTAATTCAGGTCTTGCTTTTCCCGGCGGGATATTGTAAAATATACGGTGCTATGAAACGCACCGTCCATATCAATCCATTATCATTCATTTAACTGACAGGAGGATTTTCAAATGGCTAAGCAGAAGTTTGAAAGAACCAAGCCCCATGTTAACATCGGTACCATCGGTCACGTCGACCATGGTAAGACCACTCTGACCGCCGCTATCACCAAGTGGCTGTCCCTGCAGGGCAAGGCCGAGTTCGAGGCTTATGACAGCATCGATAAGGCTCCCGAAGAGAAGGAACGCGGCATCACCATCAACACCGCTCACGTTGAGTATGAGACTGAAAAGCGTCACTATGCTCACGTTGACTGCCCGGGCCACGCCGACTATATCAAGAACATGATCACCGGTGCTGCCCAGATGGACGGCGCTATCCTGGTCATCGCTGCTACCGACGGCCCCATGGCTCAGACCCGTGAGCACATTCTGCTGGCCCGTCAGGTCGGCGTGCCCGCCATCGTTGTGTTCCTGAACAAGTGCGATCAGGTCGATGACGAGGAGCTGCTGGAGCTGGTGGAGATGGAAGTCCGCGAGCTGCTGACCACCTACAACTTCCCCGGCGACGATCTGCCTATCATCAAGGGTTCCGCTCTGAACGCCCTGATTTCCGAGTCCACCGATCCCAACGCTCCCGAGTATGCCTGCATCAAGGAGCTGATGGACGCTGTTGACGATTATATCCCCACTCCCGACCGTAAGGCCGATATGCCCTTCCTGATGCCCGTTGAGGACGTCTTCACCATCTCTGGCCGTGGTACCGTTGCTACCGGCCGTGTGGAGCGTGGCCAGCTGAAGCTGTCCGAGGAAGTGGAAATCGTTGGTCTGTCCGACGAGAAGAAGAAGACCGTCGTTACCGGTATCGAGATGTTCCACAAGCTGCTGGACTACGCCGAGGCCGGCGACAACATCGGCGCTCTGCTGCGTGGTATCGACCGTCAGGGTGTTGAGCGTGGTCAGGTTCTGTCCAAGCCCGGCTCCATTCATCCCCACACCAAGTTTGTTGGCCAGGTTTACGTTCTGACCAAGGACGAGGGTGGCCGTCACACTCCTTTCTTCAACAACTATCGTCCTCAGTTCTACTTCCGTACCACCGACGTGACCGGCGTCATCACTCTGCCCGAGGGCACCGAGATGTGCATGCCCGGCGATAACGTGGACATGAAGGTCGAACTGATCACCCCCATCGCCATTGAAAAGGGCCTGCGTTTCGCTATCCGTGAGGGTGGCCGTACCGTTGGTTCCGGCGTTGTTATCGAGATCGACGAATAATTCGCACCAATAGAAAGGCCTGCCGCTTAGCGGCAGGTCTTTTTTACGCCCAATTCAATTTTGTGTTCCCGACAGCCTCGGGATTCTGTATTTTCAAGGGGATCAGAGGATGCTGGAACACAAAATGGATTAGGCATTTTGGCGGTTTGCTCGATAGGGGCGATGATAGCGGCAATAAACTGCTGGCTGCCCGGTCGGAAGTGGGGGGTCCTGTGGAGCAGTCAGCTATCAGGAGGCATCCGTTTGCTGTGGGAAAACCAATGTGTCCTGAAATCCGTCGATCCCGGTGCAGACCACATCTCCAGCCACCGGAAGGTCCTCGCAGATGTAGAGGTTGAGCTGAACGCCGTCGGGCCGCTGGGGATAGTTGGTGACGGTGTAGGTGTAACGGGTCACCTGTTTGCCGCAGCAGGTCTCTAAGTCGAAGCCTTGGGATTTTTGCAGATCGTTGTAGGTGATGTAGTCCCCGCTGAGTTTGGGCGGCAGCAGAAATTGCAGCGTGGTCAGCGGCTCCGGGTCGATCTCCCAGCCCAGTTCCCGCAGATATGCCACCCGCTCTCCGTTGCTGGAAAGACAGGGCTGCTCTGACGCACCCACGTTACCGCCGTGCTGCCCCAGCAGCAGGATCAGCGCCGCCAGAACGGCCCCTGCGAGAATGACCGCCAGCGCGGCCTTTTTTCGTGTCAGTCGAATTGCTTGGATCATCATGGTCATCATCCCTCCTGTTTGTTTCTATTCCATTTTCCATCCGATTATGATAAAATTGAAAAAAACAGCGTGGGAGGATCAGTTATGGCGGCGCAGCGGCTGGATAAGATCATCGCCTCTATGGGGCGGTGGTCCCGCAGGGAAGTAAAGGACCTGATTCGTCAGGGACGGGTGACAGTGGATGGGGTCCCGGCCCGGTCAGCTGAAGAAAAAGCAGACCCGGAGCAGGCTGTGATCGCCGTCAACGGAGAACTGCTGAACTGGCGCCGGTATACTTGGGTCATGCTGAACAAGCCGGCGGGGTATCTGTCCGCTACGGAGGACGGCCGGGGAGCAACGGTGCTGGATCTGCTGCCTCAGGATTTGCAGCGGCAGGGCCTGTTCCCGGTGGGACGGCTGGATAAGGACACGGAAGGCTTGCTGCTGCTGACCAATGAGGGCGGACTGGCTCACGAGCTGCTGTCTCCGAAAAAACACGTGGATAAGGAATACTATGTCCGGGTGGCGGGACGCCTTACCGAGGCGGACAGCGCCGCTTTTGCCGCGGGTCTGCATCTGGATGACGGTTTGGTCTGCCAACCGGCGGAATTGCGGATCCTGACCTCCGGCGAGGAGAGTGAAGCCCGTGTGATTTTGCGGGAGGGGAAATTTCACCAAATCAAACGGATGCTGGCGTATCTGGGAAAGCCGGTACTGTATTTGGAGCGCGTTCGCATGGGCAATTTGCTGTTGGATCCGGTTCTGGAGCGGGGCGCGTACCGTTTGCTGACCAAAGAGGAATGGCAGGCATTAGCAAAACTGACGGAGGAGACAAGAAAACCTCGAAACTTCAACAAAAAGGAAAGTGATTTTTTGTTGAAAAAAGAAAAAACATCTTGCAATCCGACAAAATAATCGCTATAATGACCTTACTGACAGATTGCACAATAGGTATGCGCGGGCAGGCCCTGCGTGATCCATAGTTTTCGTGTTGAGGAGGAACAGCCATGTCCGGAAGAATCTTTCAGAACGTAGTTCTGCAATTGAAGGAAAACACGGATCGAACCGTCGGCGTGATCGACGGTGAGGGCGTTGTCATTGCCTGCAGCGAGCTGTCTATGATCGGCCAGCGCTGGAGCGAGTATGTGGCGGCGGTAAACGGCGCTGCCGGCAGCATGGTCTGCTTTGACGGCAAGACCTTCAAGGCGCTCAGTGGCTGGGGAAACCAGTTTGATTACGCCGTTTTCGCCTTTGGCGATAATGAGATCAGCAAGACTATCTGTTCTATGGCAACGGTGGCGCTGAACGCAGCCAAGAGCTATTATGAGGAAAAGCATGACCGGGGTTCCTTTGTCAAGGACATTATCTCCGACAACATCATGCTGGGCGATATTTATATGCGGGCCAAGGAACTGCGGGTGGCCACCGACGTCAGCCGGGGCATTTTCGCCATCCGGGCCTTGCAGAAGGGGGAATCCGTTCCCACGGAGACCATTCAGGCCATGTTCCCGGACCGCCAGAACGACTTTGTCCTCAGCGTTGGCGAGGGGGATGTGGTTCTGATCCGCCAGCTGCCGGACGGCGCGGGCAGCAAGGAACTGAACAAGACTGCCGCCCAGATCGAGGAGGCCCTCCGGGTCAACGGTGAAAGCACCGTGGTGGTGGGCATGGGCACCATCGCCATGCATCTGCGGGATCTGGCCAAGAGCTATAAGGAGGCTCAGATCGCCATCGAGGTAGGCAAGGTCTTTGACACCGAAAAGTACATCATCAACTATGAAAATCTGGGGATCGGCCGCCTGATCTATCAGCTGCCTACTACCCTGTGCGAGATGTTCCTCCAGGAGGTTTTCAAGAAGAATCCCATCGACGCGCTGGATAAGGAAACTCTGTTCACCATCCACAAGTTCTTTGAGAACAACCTGAACGTTTCCGAGACTGCCCGGAAGCTGTTTGTCCACCGGAATACGCTGGTGTACCGTCTGGAGAAGATCAAGAAGCTCACCGGTCTGGATCTCCGGGAGTTTGACGATGCCATCACCTTCAAGGTGGCGCTGATGGTCAAGAAATATCTGACCAGCCGGGGCATTGATTCCTGATACTTTTATATGTGAAAACCGGGAAGCCGTCAGGCTTCCCGGTTTGAGGCTGTCGATAAAGTGATAAATTTTCCGCGACGGTAAGGAAGGGTGTGTGCGGGAAACCCAAGAAGGGTGTCCCGCGCCATTAAAATCCTAAGTTTTCAGAACTTTTATGAAGTTCTGAAAACTTGCTCAGCGGGGAGAAAAGACTTTTTCGACACGCTGAAACCGGGAAGCCGTCAGGCTTCCCGGTTTTTTGTCGGAACGGAGACTGTTCTCAAAGCAAAAAACAGCTTTCCAAGGAGCGGGGGCGGTGGGGAACCGGAAAAATTTCCCGGGAAAAACTTTGAAAGGAATCTGCAAGGAAACGTTGCAATGTCCCGAAAAGCCGTATATAATGTGACTATGTGTAGTATTATGTCGACCTGATCCCATGTGGACAGGCCGATTGGACAATGAATAAGGAGACTGCTTGATGATCCGCCTGAAAGACGTGGAAATGGAATATCCCAACGGGACCCGGGCCATCCGGGGCATCAGCGCTGCCATCGAGGATGGCGAGTTTGTGTTTTTAGTGGGCCCCTCCGGGTCCGGAAAATCTACCATTATCAAAATGCTCACCGGGGAGGAGGTCCCCACCGCAGGCCGCATTATGATCAACGGCTTCTCCGTCAGCAACATTGCGGAGCGGCAGATTCCCATGATGCGCCGGACATTGGGGGTTATTTTCCAGGATTTCCGCCTGATCGAGAAGAAAACCGTGTATGAGAACCTGGAATTTGTCATGCGGGCGGTGGGAATGCCGAAAAAAGAGATCAAACAGCGCATTACATACGTTTTGCAGCTGGTGGGTCTGGAAAAGAAGGCGGAGAATTTCCCCAGCGAGCTTTCCGGCGGCGAGCAGCAGCGCGTGGCCATCGCCCGGGCACTGGTGAACAACCCTGCTACCATCATTGCCGACGAGCCTACCGGCAATCTGGACCCGGAGCGCTCCATGGAGATCATGACGCTGCTGGTGAAGATCAACCAGCTGGGCACCACCGTGCTGGTAGTGACCCACGAAAAGGATCTGGTAAACAAATTCGGCAAGCGGGTCATTACCATTGACCAGGGCCGCATCATCAATGACAGCGTAGGCGGCTATGTGGGAGGGCATATCCATGAGTAAACACGATTTCGGATATTTCTTCCACGAGGGTCTATCCAATATGTTCAGCCACGGCTTCATGTCCTTCGCCGCCATCGGCATTACCGTGGCGTGCCTGCTGATCATGGGCACCTTTACGCTGGTGGCCGTCAACGCGGACGCCAACTTGAAGCAGGCGGAGCAGGACAATGAGATTTTAGCATTTGTGGATGACAGCTATACGGAGGCACAGGCCAAGGCCCTGCAAAAGAAACTGGAAGCGGTGGACAATGTGGCGTCCGTCACCTTTATCTCCCGTGAGGAGGCCATGCAGTCCTTCATCAGCGAACACCCGGATGAGGAATATTTTCAGGATCTGGACCCCAACATCCTCCGGGACCGATTCGCCATCAAGGTCAAGGAGCTGAAGCTCCAGAGCCAGACAGTGGAACTCATCAAGGCCATTCCCGGCATCGGCGGCATCAACGCCTATGCGGAGCTGACCAACGGCTTCATCACAGTCCGGAATATCGCCACGGTCATCTGCCTGACGCTGATCGCAGTGCTGTTCGTTGTGTCCATGTTCATTATTTCCAACACCATCAAGCTCACCACCTTTGACCGGCGGGATGAGATTGCCATTATGAAAATGGTGGGCGCGACCAACGGCTTTATCCGCTGGCCCTTTGTGTATGAGGGCTTCATGCTGGGCCTTACCGGTGCGATCCTTGCCTTTTTGCTGCAATGGGGCTTGTATGAAGCCATTGCGCAGGGCGTTGCCAACAATGACACCTTACAGCTCCTTTCCATCGTGCCCTTCCAGCAGCTTTGGAAGCCGGTGGGCGGCGTATTTCTGGGGGCCGGCATCCTCATTGGCGTAGGCGGCAGCCTTTCCGCCATCCGGCGGTTCCTCCAGGTGTAAAGGAGGGCGGACATGAAGAAAAACAAGCGCTATGTCCGCATCTGCGCCGCGCTGCTCTGCGCGGTGCTGTGCCTGTCGGTGAATGTGGCCCCGGCTATGGCCGCCAAGGTCACCCAGGCGGATATCGACGCCTTGAAGGGGAACGCCGCCAGCCTGGATAAAAAGCAAAAGGAGATCCAGAGCAAGCTCAACAGTCTGAAGAACGACAAGGCGGCGGCGGTGCAGAAAAAGACCCTTCTGGATGACCAGATTGCCAACACCAACGCCAAGATCAGCAATACGGAGGCTCAGATCTCCGATTACAACGCCCTTATTTCTCAGGCGGAAACCGAACTGGCGGACGCCCAGCAGCGGGAGGAGGCTCAATACGAGCTGTTCTGCAAGCGGGTCCGGGAAATGGAGGAGCGGGGCACCATCAGCTATTGGTCGGTGCTGTTCAAGGCCAACAGCTTTTCCGACCTGCTGGGCAGTCTGGACTTCATCAATGAGGTCATGGACTATGACCGGCGGGTGATTCAGGACCTCCAGACCCTGCAGGCGGAGATCGCGGAGAAGAAAGCCGGTCTGGAAGCCAATAAGGCGGCGCTGGAAGCCGCCAAAGCAGAACTGGAGACCCAGAAAAAGCAGCTCAGCGCCCAGCGGGACGAAGCCAACAAGCTGGTCAAGGAGATCGACGACAACGCCGCCGAGTATCAGGCCACGCTGAAGGAGCTGGAGGCTGAGGAGCGCCGCATCGAGCAGCAGGTCAAGCGAATGCAGAAGAAGCTGGAAGAACAGATGGCGGCGGAGGGAAAGAAATACAACACTAACCCCGGCGGCTATATCTGGCCGGTGGACAGCCGGTATATCACCTCCACCGTAGGCGGGCGTAATTCCCCCGGCGGCGTTGGCTCCACCAACCACAAGGGCACCGACATCGGCCGGGTGGGTTACACCAGCCCGGTGTACGCCGCCAAGGCGGGCACGGTCATCATCGCCCAGCGGTCCAGCTCCTACGGCAACTATGTGGTCATTTCTCACGGCGTGGGCAACACCACCCTGTACGCTCACATGAGCAGCATCAAGGTCAGCGTGGGAACCTACGTCAAGCAGGGGCAGACCATCGGCATCACCGGCTCCACCGGACACTCCACTGGGCCCCACCTCCACTTTGAGGTGGTGGAAAACAATGTGCGGATCAATCCCCTGAGCCACGGCGCGGCGCCGAAGAAGGGGTATCTGACGGGCTACACCCTCTCCGGCACCTCGGTGGGCAAATAAAAGGAGGAAGTGCGAATGTATCTGAAAGCGATCAACGCCACGCTGGCCGCGTGGGTTGTGGGACTGTTTGCCGATGCCAATATCCGCTTAGGCGATCCGCAGGGCTTTTTGTGCCTGCGGGGACTGCTGCCTGTGCTGGCCATGGGGCTTTGTATCCTTAGCGAACTGAAAAAGAAGTAAGGAACGGCGAACCGTTCTGAATCGACCTCCTGTCCCATACCATGGGGCAGGAGGTTGATCGTTATGGTAGGAATGATGCTTTGGGAACCAAGCGGGCACTGGACCCGTCCTGTTACGTTAAAGGAGGTCAGCGTGCTGCATATCCGGTTTCTCTGCGCCCGGATGGCTCAGGACCGGCGTAGGAACCCCTTAACGGAGCGGCGGAGGCTCCGTACCGCCGGAAAAAAGCTGCTGCGGCAGAGGGTGGAGCAGGTGGTGCTGCCTGCCGGGGCCTCAGCGGAGGCTCTGCCGGAGGGGTTGCGCCCGGTAGAGACCCTGCCGCTTCGGCGGGCCATTGCTGCGGACTGGTGCGGAGAGCTGCTGCGGTTCCGGGGGGAAAACCCCGCCGGGGCGCGGGTGCTGATCACGGCGGACGCCCTCTCCGGCGAGGTGGTGCGGACGGTGACGGAGCTGGCTCTGCGTCACCGGTATCTCATATTGAAGGTCCCCTTCGGCGGGGAGGAGCTGTGCCGCCGTCTGCGGCGGGAATACGGCGTGTCCATCGTGCTGAACCCGGAGACGGAGCGGGAGCCGGCGTCTGTCCACATGGCCTTTGACCCTACGGAAGCGCAGGGCGGCGGCTTTTTGCCGCTGTATGACGAATCGCTGCCACTGCCCCGGCTCCTGCTGCCGCCGGAGGTGGAGGCAAGGCTGCCGGAGGGCCTTGACCGGGGCCAGCTTCTGTCGGTCCTGTGGCGGACCGGCGCTCTGCGGCCGGGGCAGGTGTCCGTGCAGCTGGAAGAAACGGAAAACAAAGGGGCTGTTCCCGAAATCAGGGCCTTTTGCCCTTGACAATCCGGAAGATACCTATTACAATATAAAACCATGGTAAATTAGGAGTGTTATACACTTCAGGATAATGAAAGGAACAGCCGAAATGGAAAAAGAATACAAAATGAGCCAAGCTCGCAAGGACGAGCTGGAGCAGGAACTGAATTATCTGAAGACCACCCGGTCCGACGAGGTGGCGGAGCAGATCAAGATCGCCCGCGGCTTCGGCGACCTCAGCGAAAACAGCGAGTATGATGAGGCAAAGAACGAGCAGGGCAAGCTCTATTCCCGCATTGCCGAGCTGGAAGTGATCCTGCAGCACGTGGTCATCGTGGATGAGTCCGCCGCGTCTGACACCATCACCATCGGCTGCACCGTCACTGTTCAGGGCGCCGATGGCAAGGAAGCCAGCTATAAGATCGTCGGCTCTCAGGAGTCCGATCCCATGCACGGTATCATCTCCGAGGAGTCTCCCTTCGGTAAGGCCTTCCTGGGCGCCAAGGAAGGCCAGGAGGTCGTGGTGGAAGCGCCCTTCGGCAACATCCGTTACACCGTTAAGAAGATCGAACGCTAAGGAGAAAGAAGCATGGCTGAACAGAAGAATCCCCAGGCCCAGCCGGAGCTGAGCCTGTCCGAGCAGACCCGTATTCGCCGGGAGAAGCTGACGAATCTCCAGGCGGAGGGCCAGAACCCCTTTGTGATCACCCGCTTTGACTGGGATGCAACCTCCCAGCAGATCAAGGACAACTTCGACGCCATGGAGGGCAAGCCCGTCAAGGTGGCAGGCCGCCTCATGAGCAAGCGCGGCATGGGCAAGGTATCTTTCTGCGATTTGCAGGACCGGGACGGCCGCATCCAGCTCTACGCCCGTCAGGACGAGATGGACGAAGAGGTCTATAAGAAGTTCAAGAAGTTCGACATCGGCGACATCGTGGGCGTCGAGGGCGAGGCGTTCCGCACCCAGCGGGGCGAGATGAGCGTCCGGGCGCATAACATCACCCTGCTGTCCAAGTCCCTCCTGCCCCTGCCGGAGAAGTTCCATGGCCTTCAGGACAAGGAGCTGCGGTTCCGCCAGCGGTATGTGGACCTGATGGTGAACCCCGAGGTGAAGAAGAACTTCGTTATCCGTTCTCAGTTCATCAAGTTCATGCGGAACTATCTGGACAACATGGGCTACATGGAAGTGGAGACCCCCGTTCTGAACACCATCGCCGGCGGCGCCGCCGCCCGGCCCTTCATCACCCATCACAACACGCTGGACATTGATATGTACATGCGCATCGCCACGGAGCTGCCGCTGAAGCGGCTCATCGTGGGCGGCATGGACCGTGTGTATGAGATCGGCCGCATTTTCCGCAACGAGGGCATGGACCCCAAGCATAACCCCGAATTCACCACCGTGGAGATGTATCAGGCTTACGCCGACTTCCACACCATGATGGACATTGCCGAGGGCATTCTGGCAGGCGCTGCCAAGGAGATCAACGGCAGCTATCAGGTGGAGTGGATGGGCGAGCAGATCGACCTGACTCCTGGCTGGCGCCGGCTGACCATGGTGGACGCCGTCAAGGAGTATGTGGGCGTGGACTTCGGCACCATCACCGATGACGCCGAGGCCGTGGCCGCGGCTAAGGCCGTGGGCGTGGAGCTGGCGGATGCCGCCGAAAAGACCTGGGGCAACGCCCTGTACGCCTGCTTCGATCAGAAGGTGGAGGAGAAGCTGATCCAGCCCACCTTCATTACCATGTATCCTGTGGAGGTCAGCCCCCTGACCAAGCGCAGCCCTGCCGATCCCCGGCTGACGGAGCGCTTCGAGCTGTTTATCTGCCACAGCGAGCTGGCCAACGCCTATTCCGAGCTGAACGACCCCATCGACCAGCGCCAGCGCTTTGAAAAGCAGGTGGAGCAGCGAGAGCGGGGCGATGACGAGACCGAAATGCTGGACGAGGATTTCCTCACCGCCATGGAATACGGTATGCCTCCCACGGGCGGTATGGGTATGGGCATCGACCGCTGCGTCATGCTGCTCACCGGCGCGGACACCATCCGGGAGGTCATCCTGTTCCCGACCATGAAGCCGCTGGATAACTAATCTCTGGAAAAAGTTCAAGAACAGGCAAAAACAGTGGTAAAATTCCTGTTTATGAATAAAAGAATTGCATAAATTGAGAGGCAATTTTCATTTTACCCCAGCTTTACCCCATTTCATTTCAAAACCCCAGAGTTACCCCAGCAAAATTACGCGGGTTGAGAAGTTGAAATATGGAGGGTTGGAAGAGCCTCTTATTTCAAAAACAATTTTAGATCGGCAAGATCACCCAAGCGATGCTTGGTGAAGAGTGTGGAGTAGTTGCCATACTCTTGTTTGACAAAATCGTTTCGCCTTTCGACAATTAAAGTTGCCAGATACCTTCCGTGCGAAGATGCCTGACTGGATGGCTCATTATGTGGCAGACTTTACTACTTGACAAATTCGGGTGAAGCACTTATAATATACTTAGGAGTAGGAATACTCTTAACAGGGGTGTATCTCAGCCCTAAGTGAGAAAGTTATCGAGTGAGTTTCTCTTGACTCTATGATCAAGAAAGTTACAAGTGAGTGTTTCGCTACTCAGAATGCGATTGTAACAGGAGGGCGGGCTTCGTGCCCGCCCTTTCTGTTTGAATGGAGGGAATATGGAAAGCATAAAGATTTATGAAATTGACGCAGCGTATATTGACTACTTGGTTCCATATGCGCCACACCTTTTTCATAATCGTCAAAAGGGACAAGCTAATGAACGAAAGTACATAGGGGTAGTTTTACAGATCAATGGCTTTGACTATTTTGCCCCGCTTTCTTCATTCAAACCAAAGCATAGAAAGATGAAGGAAGGGCTTGATTTCCTAAAGGTTGAGGATTATGCTGTAATCAATTTGAATAATATGTTCCCCGTTCCTATTTCGGAGTGCCGATATGTGAATTTTAACCAGGTAAGAGACCCGTCATATAGGTCACTTCTTTTGGCAGAGTATCGGTTCATTAAATCAATTCAAGAGAAAATCAGAAAGAACGCAGCTGCTTTATATAAGCATAAGCAAATAAATGGTGACAAGACACCGTTGGCGAAAAGGTGTAATGACTTCGTATTGTTGGAAACGAAGTGTAAAGAATATCGTCACAAGTAAAACCTTCTATGGGAGCTGGCTTAATGCTGGCTCCCTATTTTTTTATAAAACAAGGGTACAGATTTCCTCGACGGATTTCTGTACCCTATTTTGTTCTTTTGCGCCACCCAGGATAGCTCAGGAGCGACGATTAGGATTTAAGAGTGTAGTTTCACCAGTAAAGAGATTGAACGCTCTGAGAGCCGCCTACGGGCTTTTATCGAGGTTTGTTAAATCTGGTGCATTTGCAATGACCGTATGGATCGCTATGCCGCAGCCAATAGCTGCTAACTTCCACTGTGCGTCCGCAATTCTGACAGAGGCACTTCCAGCGGGTTTCATTGCTTCTGATTCTTGTGTTCTTTACCGGCTCAATCACTTTGAGAAAACCAAAGGTCTGGTCTGTAAGGTCGTGCTTGATTTGGAACTGGGAGCAACCGCAAGATTTAGTTTTGTCGCTGCGGAGGCTGTCAGAGAGTACAGATACGATATTTCCGCACTCGCATTCGCAGATCCACTTCGCTTTGCCTGGTTCTGCTTCTGGGTCTTTCTGTATCACTGTCAGTTTTCCGAATGTTCTGCTTTTCAGATCAATGAGGGTAGGTGATTGCTGGTGCCGAAGACATCCACATGATTTTGTCCCGTTCTTCTTCAACAAATTGGTTGAAGAAATAACGGCGGTATTGCCACACTCACACTGGCATAGCCACATAGGACGACCTGGTTTCCTATCGTCCACCCTTTTTACAACGGTCAGCATATCAAATGTTCGCCCGGTGAGGTCGATTAGCTTTCCCATTTGAAACCCTCCATCAAGAGATCTTTATTTTCCCTTCGAGATTGGAGAACGACTCTTGCTTTTTCTCCTTGGTAGCTTCCGCGTAAATGTTCATTGTGGTTTCAATGTCGGCGTGGCCCATAATCTCTTGGATGACCTTGATGTTCTTTTCGTTTTCGCAAAAGCGAGTGCAGAAGGTATGGCGTAGGTTGTGTGCGGAAAAATGCCGGATCAATACGGGGTCGCGCCCTTCCTGATCGGCCCGTACCGTTTCGTCTTCGACATAGGCAGCACAGATACGATCTATGGCTCGGTTGACACTGTGAGGAGACAGAGGATCGCCGTATCGGTTCTGGAAGATGAAGCCGACATATCCATCAACGACAGACTCATTGAACCCGATTATCTTTTGAGTTTCCCATTCCGCTTCCAGAGCAGCCCTAACCTCTGACAACATAGGAACGATACGGACACCTGCCTCTGTTTTGGGGGTTACAATATGGAACCTTGCTTTTTCTTCGTCCACATATTTTCGATAAACCATATTGTGGTTAATGCTAATAATCCCATCATCGAAATCGCAATCTTCCCAGCGCAAGCCTACAACTTCACCAATGCGGCATCCTGTACCAAGTAAAACTGTGAAAACGGGGAGCCAATGATTATAAACCTTATGCCCCTTTACATACTCAATAAAAGCAGACTGCTCTGCGATACTCAATGAGTGGCGCTTGGGTTTCTCCCAGTTGTTGCTCTTTTTGATTTCTGCCATCGCTCCGGTAGCCGGGTTGATACGGATGTAATTATCACGGACGGCCAGAGTAAATATGGGGTGGATGATGGTGTGAATGATTTCCATTGAGTTTGGCTTGAAGCCCTTTTCTTTGATGAGCTTATTATAAAAAGCCTTGACATCTGAGTATTTGATACTGGCAATTTTCTTCTTGCCAATATCATTTCGTACGTACTTGTTGTACATATAAAGATAGTTGCTGCGGGTGGTATCTTTTAGTTCGGGTTTGTTTGCCATATACAGCTCAAACAAATCATTGAGGGTGGCTTTGTTTTCGACCGCAGCTTTGATCCCGTCTTCCAGATCACGGTTGATTTTGCGTTCCTTTTCTCTCAGGCTAAGGTCGTCTTTACAGCCCGGAGGAACGCGGTCAGTGGGAACGAGCCGCTTACTATACACGTCATGGCGGATGCCGTCAGCATCAGTGTAACGATATCGGTACGACCCATCTTTTCTCTGGGACTCGCCGTCTTTAAGGATACGGCCTTTGTTGTCCGTTCGTTTTAATCCAGCCATACTATCTCCTCCTTGCTTTTGTATGGGTGGTAATTCTCCAGTTACATAATATCTTGAGCGATTACCTATGTCAAGAAGAAAATCATCATTTACTTACTCTTGAAATTTTCTATTGATTTTCGTAGTTGCTCGATTTACAATGAAATTAAAAGTTGGGAGGTGCTATTATGCCAATGGCTGAGAAAATTCGGATTGCACTGATCAAGCGTAATATGAACCTGAAAGAGTTATCCTCTCGACTCGGATGTACCTCTCAAAATCTCAGCGGCAAGTTGAAGCGAGACAATTTCAGCGAGAGAGAATTGATAGAAATTGCCGACGCTATGGATTGTCATTTTGAAGGCCGGTTCATTAGTAATGACAACGGCAAAGAAATCTAAAGCTATAAGAGCGTAGGGCTTTCACCTACGCTCTTTTTTTGCTATCAACAACAAACGGTATTAGGTTTCTCGTTTAAGATCCCCATTGCCGGCATCGTTAGTCGCCTCCTTTTCGATACGCTGGTTCCAGGCTTCGATAGCAGCATTATTCAAGACCTGAGTAGGCCGATCGTACCACCCTGCATACATAGAGACTGTCGGGCCTCTCGTGTGGCATTTGTTACAACGAACTGTAACGACGACCAGCTTATCGCATCGACCTGTTTCGGAGTTCCACTTTGTATTACTGCTTGTTTTCTGATCGACTTTCAGCTTTGTGCTGCCGCAAAATGGGCAAGGTAATGGCTTTAAGTTTAATTCGGGCATCGGTATCCTCCTCTTCGGACTCGTATCTTGGGCAGGGCGGCATAATCACTGCTCTTTGGTTTTTCAACCAATCGCACGGAACTAAGAAGTCCTTTTTATGCCTACAGGTAATGCAGTTCGCATTATTGCTCATGATCAGAACTTCCTTCTCCAATACGTCCGTTGCCAGTCTCTGCGGAATAAGTGGTGCCAGTCGTTACACTCTTGGCAGTGCCCATTACTACCAAGGCATTCCTGGCAATGTCTGATATGAGTTTGAACAAAGCAAACCAACCTCCACCGGACAAACTGCTTAAAGTTCATCTTGCACCTCCTCCGGCTTATGCCGGTAAAGCGTAAGACCGCGTGATTTGATGTCGTACTCAAAGTTTACGGCGACATCGCCATTATGCCATGTTCCAACCAAAAATAGCTCGTTCGCCCATCTCCCGACTTTCTCCATCTTCACAATGCCGTAGCATTCTAACTCTTTACACCATACAGGTTCGCCGCGCATCTGTCGCAGCTCATCAAGCACCAGAGGATCATTGTGTACAGACTCTTGTTTATGTCTGATCTTATCGCTTTGGCACTTTGTACATTCGTTCGCCTGCTTCTGTTGGGTGCGGAGGGCTGAGATTGCCATAATGATAGCCTGATTGAACTGGGTGATCTCGCGGTTTAAGACCATCATTTCGGCCCCATCCAACTGTTGGATAGCTTCTTCCATGGTCATTTTGGATTCACCTCCACCGTTACCACATAGCCGTCCCCTATTTCTCGGATGGTATATCCTTGAACTGAATAGTTGTTGTATGTCGTAATCGTGATGCTTGTGCTGCTGCTCTGTATCGCACGTACATTTTCCGAAGTACACCCGGTTAGCAACATTGCTGTCAGAAGGATCGCAAATACTCGTTTCATTTCTTGCCCCCGCTTTTCTCTTTGTTCTCGGCAATCGCATTTATCAACTTCGGGAGAGCTGCCGGCATACACTCGCACAGTGCGCTCAATGTGCAGCCGTCACAGTCTTCGTGGTTGTCACAGAAGTCGCCCAGACTTTGCGCTGCGGCTTTTAAGTTTTCATAGTTGGTCATTACTCTTTGCCTCCCTTCCGTGCTTCTATGGCAGCTTCCGCTTCGGCGCAAGTTAGAAACACAGTTTTCCCAAACATATCGGGATACAGGTAGATATTATCTGTGACAAAGTATTTCGCCCTTATTTGCACTTGCCCGTTCCCCAAAATATGAATGCGATCTACGGTACAGAGCTTTATTGCTGTGCCAGTGATAACCCATACCGTATCTCCTACTTTACAAGGCGGGATGATTAGCCTGCCGTCTTCTTCGGCCTGGAACAGATCGTATAAGGCGGAAATTGCCATACTTAATGCTTCGAGGCGTTTGTGAGAAGTCCATTGCCCTTTGGGGGATGAGGTTTTGTCAAGGAATGACCGTATCTCATCGGCAATTTGATAGAGGAAATGAATGGCTTCTTTTTTGGTCATTACGCCTCACTCCCCTTGCGTTCAAAGTGATCTACGATCAAACGATATGCTCTGCGTTGCACATCAAGATCCTCTTGGGTGATGTCATCCAACTGTCCGAGTTGAGCCTGAAACAGCTTATACTGCCGGCGAAGCTGAATGGTGTTTTGAACGATGCGGACAATCTGAGTAAGGACTAAGACTGTCACCATGATGGTTAGGTAAATGTTCATACGGCAGTCTCCTATACAGAAATAGAGTTGATGTAGCTTTTGATCTTTTCGACATTCCAGAAGATTCGCTTCCCGATCTGGATACGAGCCTCAGCAGCCTCGCCAATCTGTACGGCAGAATACCGGCCACAACTCAACATGGCCTGAAGCTCGTCAGTGTTGATCGCGATTTTACTCTGGGTGTCTACGTTATTGAATTGCTTTGTTGCTCTCATGGTTATTCTCCTCGATCATCATGATCGGCTTTATCTTTGCACAGAGTTTTGGAGATAATATTCAAGAGTTCTTGTTTTGATATTTCTTTGAGCGAGAGGCTGGTAGGTAATGCGATGATAGGTCTCGGTGCTACGGCTTTTTTAGCCTCGTTGTACATAAACGTCAGTTCCTCGACTGACTCTGCTCCCGGTGTGTAGTACAGAACATAGATATCACTGTCGGACGCGGATACTACAGCACAAGCATTGCATTGATCGCACCACCACCCACATTCTTCTTTGATACACTTGCGGGCAGTATTATCGGAAGCGCTGTATACAGGGCAAATTTTTTCGTTATTCATATAAAAGCCTCGTTTCATTCGGAAATAATGTCCAGTCCATCAACAGCATAGCCGCCAGATTTCCCTTTCAGTTTTACAACGAGAGTGCCACAGCACATCCACGGCTCTGATGCTACCGTCCAGATGCGACTTTTATTTTCCGCACTCACGTAATACTTGTTGTTCATTACAACTTTGTCACCGGGCTTCATGTCAAACGCTCCTTTCATTTGTCAAACCGAAACCGTTTTCCATGCTCTCGCAAAGTTCGTCGGTGCAATCATTTCCATAATCCAGCTCTTCAAGAGAATAGCCGTTTCCACATCTCAGTCCCTGCATGGATGTGTCGAAGCCCTGATTTTCCAGCCACGCTTCTACTACTTGCATTTCTTTGTTTGCTGTAGCGTGAAGGTGAGCGATGCGGTGCATTTTTTGGCGGATATACTTGGGGATTTTTATTGCTGCCATCTCAACCTCTCTTTTCGTCATCAGAAATCTTTTTGCACACAGGTTGAATGTATTCCATGAAGACCTGCACAATTTTCTTAGCGTTGGTCGTGAAGTCTTTTTGAATACAGCTCCAGAGATCATAGTCGTCACAGGTCTCCATAGACGTGCCCTCGAACTTTCGCTCCAAGGCATCGTGGACATCTCGCTCGTTGCTCTGATAGCAACTGTCTTTGATTTCGTCCATATCGAATACGGGGTCTCCCCAACGATCTGTCTCTGAGAAATCAACGCCCAAAGCCTCCATGAGTTCTTTTACAGCCTCAAAGGTGGCTTCTTCGTTGATAACGCACGGGCTGGCGAGTTTATCCAGCAAATAGCCGGAGTCTAACCTTGCCATGAGGTGCATAAAGCTCTCGCTCTTGTGCGTAGGAACCCAACCGTAGGCGTAGTTCCCACAGTCGGATGTAATGGACAGCTCATATCGTTCGAGATCGAAGTTAAAAACTGCCCAGAGGCAAGACCCATAGTCAGGGTCGCCTCTTTCTTGGCAGAAATAAAGGGAAATGAGCGGCGGGGTTCTGGTTGAAACTTTAGCCATTCTGTTCGCTCCTTTCTGATGAAGCGGTGTCTGTGTAGAGACTGACTGCCGGGGTAAGATGAAAGAACTCGGTATGGCTTCCTACATCAAAAATGGTGACACCGTTGCGATTCCAAGCTCGGATGTAATAAATCTTGACGCCACGTCCGGCGCAGAACGCATGAATCAGCAAAAACGCCTCATCCAAAATATCCTGGTCGGATTTAGGCTGGCCTGCTTCGTTCAGATCACGGATCTCAGCAATCTTTTTGGATCGCCCGTGATATCCTTTGAATTTGAGAGTATGGGTTTTCATCTTTGCAACCTCTGATTGATTTACTTTGTTGCTAACTGAGGGTTTATGATTACATAAGAACGGTTTGATCCGTGACTTGGTTGCTGTCGGTGATTTTTACCTGCATATCATCTGTCACCGGAATACGCATTTGTGCGTAACCAGAGGATGAGAACGGCATGAACCCGCCAATCCGATACTTGTCACATACCAACTCATCGCCGTCAAAACGGAAAGAGTTGCCATGCGCGTCACGATAGGTCAGCTCACGATTGCAGGTTGACAGCTTCGCATATTTCCCACGATAATCAGGAGCCTTCAGCTCATAATCCGGGAACGCCGCGATGAAAGCGTTGTACTGCTCCGGGAACAGTTTGGACAACTGGTGGAGAAAGATCGGGATGGTTTCTGTCTGATAGCTCTTAATCTCTCCACCCAGCATAGCACGCGGATGGTAGGTGCAAATTCGATTGATATTGTCGGGCGTCAGCTCGTCAATAGGGACAAAGAGACGATTGCAACCGAACCCAGGATCATGACAGAATAGCCTGGAATCCGGGCCACGTTCGATTCTAACATAGGGTGGCGCGAGAAAAGCACCGTCGCCGATTTTTGCGATGTAGGTGTTGTTGGGGTAAGAGAGCTTATGGTATCGCTCAGAGTCTTTGGCCTCGCTATAAACACGACCGTACATCTTGGTTTTCTTTGTGCCGCCATCAACACAGGCTATGCGGCCAAATTCACAACGAACGCCAAATAGTGTCGTTTTACGGAAGCATTTTCCTTCCTTGTATACCGAACACACATCGGCATGATCGCAATAAATGTACTCTGCGCGAAGCCGCGAGTTACGGCTACCGTCGCCATACAAATCAACATTGATTAGTTTCTCTTGTTCAGTCATTGTGTTATACCTCGCTAATAAGAGCGTTGCCGCAGGTAATGCGGTCGGAATCCTCTTCCTTGCTGGGAACAAACACGATTACGTCCCAGCCCAAATCAAGCAAGGGCTGCTCGAATTTGTCGTAGACGCTGTAATCGTCGTAGCTGGTAGTGATATCGTAGTTGTGTTCCAGGGCAGCTTTGGTTTGATGGATCGGAGTAATCTTGACGATAAACTTATCGCGGTCAAAGAGGGAGTCGAGCACTTTGGCGTCCAAAATCGTTGCTTCGGTTACAGCGAAGTTCAACGTGTACTTTCTGCCAACCGGCATAGGTAAATCGCTGGCGATATTGGCGATTTCTCTCAGGCTCAGGGATTTGTCGGCGAACTGAGCTTCCCGCTGGTCGTCCGAAGTGCTGTTGATACTAAGTTGCAGCCCAGCTTCACCATTCCGCTGGGTATTCTTGATCTCGCACCAGTGCTTCAAATAGCTGTGGAGGTCGTTATTGCTACGAGGCATCATGGTGGAAACTACGGGATGAATGGTAACAGCGTGAAGACCACACTCTTTAACCAGGTCGTCCAATCGGGACTCGGTAAAATCCAGCACTGCAGGATTCCAAGTCGGCTCACCCATGCGAGCGTAGTGGACATTAAAACGGTTGGTAAAACGGACATCCTCATGTTCAATAATGTAGCGGATCTGATATTCGAGATCAGGCAGAGAGGCATTCCCGAAGAAGCCGTATTTATGAACATCGCAGAAGGTACATTTCATGGGGCATCCCTTCTGGCTGCTGATAGTCGCTACCCACTTGTCCATAAGGTCAACATCGTGGTGCTGAACTCCTTCAATCTTTTTGGTTAAACCGAGGAAGTCGGCTTTGATGTTGTTTTCTTTGCCGTAGTCACCCACGGTAAGAAACTCCAAACCGAGCGATCGGTTGAAGTAGATTTTACCCGTGTGGGTCAATACCATTTGTGTATCCATTGTGATATCCTCCTGGGTTACATGAAGAAGTGGAGCAGCCACCCGCTGAACAGTGTGAGAAGTGCGTAGGTGATAGCAATAATCCAGCGATCCCAGAACGGGCCGGGGTTGGTATTGACTCTGGTAGTCACAATGAATGTGATGAGTGTATCAAGGCCCAGCGCTTGCACCAGACCAATCATAGGCAGTCCGAGAGGAACAACGAACCAGTTCCACATGAACATGATGGTCGCTCCGCAGAGCACAGACAGTACCGCGGCCAAAATGAATTGCAGCAGGTACGGAGGGTCGCTCAGAATGGGTTTCGTATCATTCTCATAGATATGGGACATTTTTATGACCTCCTTAAATCAGCTTTTCGATATATTCCCGATCCTGAGTGAAGACGGGAATTTCGTGGTCGATGATCCATCTGTTACGGCATACGGTAATTTTCTGGCCGGGGGTGCGAGGATCGTCGATGGTTTCTTCAAACTGCCGTTTAATGCAACAGGAACCGCGCTTCAGCTCTGTGGGGAAATCGTTCCAGTTAATGCCTCTCTGAGACCAAAGCATTTCCTGAATCATGTTGCAGGTCTTTTTGTGCAGCTCGTGGTGGCTAAAATTGGCCTGACCTACGGCCTCAATGCTGTTTCGGGTTGCGTCCTGCTGCCGCCAGATCAGACAGTTACAAACCTCTTCCTTGGGGACAGAGAAAGCGCGGGAATCGAACATGGCACCTCTTTTAAGAGAAGTATCATAATTAGCGTATAGAATAGCGCTTGCTAATGCTCTATCAGAAGTGTCGCCATTGCGTTGCGCATCTTCAATATCATTCCTCAAGAAGAACTGCACGACTTCTTTATTAAAAGCCTTATTAAAGGCCAGTGTCGCCATCGACGCCGAAACACTGCACATTTTCTGAATGTTATAGCCAAACCAAGCGTCGGTCTGAATAGTAGCATAGTCTGTCAGCACCAGAGTGATCTCATCGGACTGAGTGTATCCAAGCACACAGCCCTGGATGTTCTCACAGAGATACTTCATCGTCTCCTGCATAGCCTGAGTCAGTACGGGGTCGAAAGGTTTTTCCATGCCCTTCGTGAAGGTATGGAATGCCTTGCCGTCAAGCCGGATGATCGCAGGTACACGGCGGGTTAAGAAGTTGCGAGAAACACCCTCATAGCCTTTCATGCGGTCGCCCAGACTGTCGTTTTTCTTTGCCATTGTTATTTCATCTCCTCCCAAGGAATACGGATAGCGTGCTTGGTAGTCAGTAAATAGGACGTGCGCCCATATTTCTTTTTCCACTCGTCGAGGTAGCGCTGCATTTCGGCAACAGCGTCTGCTCCAATGTCATCATAGGCGTCTTCATACATATCCTCGCAGGCGTCAGATACAATGCTTGAAGCATCGAAACTCATCTCTACCTCTTCGGTTCCCCATACGTACAGCGGCTTCTCCGTAAACTCTTCACAATCTTCATTCCAGCTATCAAAGAAATCCTCCCAGCAGCTGAAATATCCTTCGTTGTGAGGGTAGAAGCCACTTTGCGCCATTGTAAACAACGACCCGAGCGCATCCGGCTCGTGCTTTTCTGCTTTTTCGAGCCGTTCTTTTTCTTTGCGGTTTTCTTCCTGCTGGCGGCGCTGCACAACGGCGTCGCAGTCGCAAAGTGTTCGGCATCTCGGAATCTGCTTTCCACAGTCGGGGCAAAAACGTACAACACCGTTATAACAGTTCGGGCAGAACCGGATAGACTGGTGCTTGTAGGGGAATTGGCCGGCTCTCTTATCGGGGTCGTCAGACAACCCATAAGGATTATCTTCGATACGGAGGCCGGTACCATGACAAACAGGGCAAATCTCCTCATTGTCATGGAGATCCTTTATGAGTTTCTTCCCAATCAGCTCTCCAAAGGCGTCTTCAATGTTGACGACCTTTCTTGTAGGTTTTACAAATCCGGGCATACCTCAGACCTCCTTGTAGATTGCAGGGAGGAACGTGAGACCAACTTTTTGCGCTACCAGATAGGCGGAATAGCCGTCAATCAAGACGGCGTTATCGTCCAGGGCAACATTGGTATTGAACTGGCCGGTATGATAGAACTCCAGAAAACGCTTTGCGATCTTCTCATCGCTGGGCTTTGTGCGGGCCATATATCCCGGAATCTTGATGGCGCTCATCAGTACCTTCTGGGTGGTGGCTTCGATTGTGGAGAGCGGGAAGGTAGCGCCGGAGGCCAACATAACCTCTTTCACATCCTGCTCGTCAAGATCCGCAGCCACTACGGTGCCATACCGCCGACCACGCGCTGTATTACAGGCCACGCGAAATCCGGGCTGAAGTTTGCCTACAAAGTGCTCAGGGATCTCGAACCAGAACACCTTGCCATAGGGCTTATGCTTTACCATAGCTACTTTCATTTGGCAGTCCTCCTATAAGGATAGAATAATTTACTTTGTTGCTATATACATAGTATAATCACGGCCTCCCAATTTGTCAAGAGGGAAGCCGTGATTTTCTTTGTTGCTAATGAAGTTTGTTGTCAGTCTGTTGAAGCAAGATGGAGGATAATGGCCTGTGGATTGTCGCAGTCTTTCAGGGTCGCTTTATAGTGCTGTTTCCACCAGCCATACAACAACTCAAAGTTCTTGATGGGCAGATATTCCTCCATAAGAAGCTGGGGATCATCTTGTGAAGCATAGTCCAACCGAAGAAGTTTGATGTCATCAGCGGTAAAGGATCGAAGCGGCTTGTACTCGAACTTGGTGACAATAGCCTTACGCCGAATGGCATATTCCGGGAGCTGGCTGGCTGGACTCCATTTGATAGCCTCGTCATACTCGTTGGGTACAGCTCTGCTGTTATCCCAAGCATATAAGCCATCGGAGCGGTATATGATACCTACAGTGACTTTCTTTTCGGTTGTCTCTCCGTCTTTTTCGACCGGCTCAAAAATAGTCAGTCTTTTGAACGGTTCGAGAATGTTCACTACTTCACCGATTTCAGGCAGAAACCCCAGAGGGAGTGCAAACCCCTTCAGTAGTTCCTTCTCCCAAAGGTCGATGTCGTTCAGGTTCATCGGCAGGTTCATGGTCGATCGCCTCCAATCTGATTTGAGCTACTTGCGCCCAAGGCATTCCATAGTAAGGGCTTTTCTTTTTATCGCACACGCCATTGTCAATCCCAATGTATCTGCGTCCTTCCAGCTTGGCAGCAATGAGAGTAGATCCGGTGCCGCAACAGTTATCCAGGACGATTGCATTCCTGTCAGTGTAAGTACGGATTGCGTAGCGCAACAGATCAACAGGTTTTTCAGTGGCGTGGAGCGCTACGGACGGGTGGGGTTTAGGGAAGCGCCAAATTGACGCTGGGTACTTCATGTTACCGTCTGGCGACTCTACCAATGTATAATTGCCATAGCTCCGGTTAGAATGAACGTCTTCCGCCTGTTTCCCTACGGCCTTGCCCTTGGTGTGGTTTTTCTCGCCAACTGTCATTTGCGGATGATACGGCGGCGGAGATTTGTAGAATACCATAATATCCTCGTGCTCTCTAAGCGGCATTTTCTTGGCGTTGAGAAATCCGCTCTTTAGCACCTTGTCCCAGATGATATTGTAGCGGTGCAGCTTAGGGTTAGAGAGCATCATGGTAGCGGTAAATTTATCCTGGCCGAACAGCAGGATCGCACAGTTCGGTTTGATAATCCGCTCATACTGCTCCCAGAGCGGAGCAGGCGGGATAACCGAGTCCCATGAGTTCTGAGTCGCCCCATAAGGCAAATCACAAAGGATCATGTCAATGCTCGCATCATCAATTTCCTTCATGACTTCCAAACAGTTGCCATTGACGACCGTATTAGGGAGGAGGCTCATGCGCTATCACCATCCCCGTCTACCGTTATGGTATAGGCTATGACCGGGGCGTTGAAATGCTCTGCAGCATATGCCCGGATGATTTCTTCGGCGTTGTCAATGAGCACACCACCAATTCGACGGCCTCTGGCATCCTCAGACATAACAATCGGTTCAGGGATAGATACACCTACCCGCCGTGCCACGTCTTTTACGTAACGCTTGCTGATGGTAGTTGGTACGACAATCGGATATCCAGTTATCGCTGATGTGTAAACTAAGGCGGTCGTTTTACCGCCTCCGCGTTTTCGGAATAGACCTTTCATGTTCTCACCTCTTCATAGTCGGAGCAAGGATATTTGGCACTCGCTCGCTCCTCCTTACTTTTGTATGGACAGTCTGGAACTCTGGCCTCGGCGAGATGAGCCAAGCAGATTACTTTGCCCATCTCGTCTACGGACTGATTATCACACCATTTAGATGTGGGTGAAATTGGTGTTTCATTCACGTTTTAGCTCTCCTTATTGAAGCGTATGCCCCTCAACCTGGTATCCCATGCGAATGCCTTTCCACTCAGGCTTAAGCATAGCTTTCAATTCAGAGGCAACGCCCTTACACATCCGTGTGGTCTGGCCGTAAACTTCGTATTCGCACAGATAAGTGTGATCTGCTGAAAGGCCAAAAGCTACATAAGAGATGTGTAACTGGTTAGCCCAGGCTATAACTTCATCTACCTTAGCCTTGTGCTGCTCGTAGTAGACTTTGGAATCATCAACGTTTTCCTCAAGAAGGAAAGAACCCCTCACATACTTCTGCTGAAGCACGTTACTCACCTCTTCCCAGTAGACCCGATACCGCCTCGATCAGCGTTGCCCAGCGTATCGACTGACTCGAAAAACAGCTGGGGCTGGTGCTTCTCAATGCGAAACTGGCAAATGCGATCGCCGGCATGAATAACGGTATGGCGGTCTGCACGGGCGGGGAAATACCACTGATCGTTGTCGCCACAGTAAGTCTCGTCGATTACGCCAATACTGTTGGTTTGACGAATGCCGAAATTCTTATAGGTTGAGCTGCGAGGAGCTACGATTGCTTCATAACCCTTGGGAAGCTGCATAGCAATTCCCAGGGGGATCAGCTTGGACTCACCGGTCTTCAGCTCAACATCCTCAGCTGCCCGAAGGTCAACCCAATCAGACTTGCCGTCGATATATTCCAATGGTTGGATCTTGTCGCTGAGATAGCGCACCTTAATCGTTAGCGCTTCTGCCGAATCAGAAGGGTGCGGGCAGACAATAGGCTTGCCGTCTGCTGCCAAAGCATCCAGTACGGTATTAACCAAGCTGTCATACCCTACGAAATCACCGTTGATATGCAGACAGTTAACACCATACTTATCCAAGAAACGCAACATCTCTTTGCTGATCGCATCGCTCTCTTCCTCGGTCTGGAAGCGTCCTGCTTCGTTATAGGGCTTCACCCGATGAACAAATACGTCGATGCGATTATAGTAGTCGAAAACTTTGAAAACCAGTTTATCGAACTCTTCACCCAGTACGTGATCGTTGTCGTTATAGAACGCAGAGAGCAGGATAGGTGAATCGGTAATCACCACATCGACCTTGCCCTCAAGCCGGCTGATGCGAAAATACTGCTTGCCAAAGATGTATGCCTGATTCTCGAAAACAGCCTTTGTCCCTTCCCATACCTTATCTTTGGCGAACTCGGTGACAAGCTCGGCATTAACGCCGGCAGCTTTCAGCTGAGAGAAGACATAGGCAGCTCCGGTGGATTTACCAGCACCGGGAGCGCCAAAAAGGTTAATGATGAGCATTTTCGTTTGCCTCCCAATTTGATAGTTTTGTTGTGCGGATGATACTGTTTTTTACACGACCTATCCCAGATACTTTTTGAAAAGCTCTGCAAGGGTCAGGTTGTTTTGCCGTGCCAGATCAATCGTGCAAGCGCAAACATTGCGCTCGGTAGAAGCCCCAATTTCATCGCAAAGATAGATGAGAATGTCGGGGTACTGATGGTCGTGAAAGCATTCGTTCTTGTCCTTTTCGGTGCCGGCGCAATCACTGCAATCCTGACACCACTCTTTACGCTGAAGACCATCCCACGCCATCAGCTTTTCACCATTGATAACATAGGCGCAGTCAACAGTGCCCAGATTAGAACCATAAGCGTGACGCCACCAGCCCCAATCGTCCTTCCAGTCATCGTTGTCGATAGCACAGATATTGTCAAAATCCTCTTTGGACAACAGCCAAACTTGGTATTCTTCACGCCAATGCGTAGGCTGAGGCTGATAATGGTAAGTACACACGGCAGATGTCAGGCCAAGACTTTTTACGGCATTGGCAAATTCACCACCTGCTAAAATTTCAACAGTCTCCATATTTCCTCCTATTCGTAACGAATGAAGTGTACGGTGTTAAACTCTTTACCGGGGAACTCTTTGAGCCGGATAGAGGAGCACCAACCACCGACATGAATCTTTTCAACCTCGTAAACCTGACCTTCTGTCAAAAGCTCATGAGCCTGTTTGGAATCGCAGCTCAACCCGGCATCCAGATCCACGGCTTTAACCTTACATCCACGCTCACAGTGTAGAACATCAGATTGATCCTCGGTACATTTGCTACATAACCACTCCAACCGATAATCCAACGTAATACCATCCAGGAGCTTCCCGCATTTGGGACAGCGAAATTCGATCTTTTCATTCATAGTGTCCACCTTCGTATAGGACAATTTTCTTTTGGCGCAAGGTTTTCTGTACGTCGATGACCCGCTGATTTGCAGAACCACGCCATTTCAACATCCGGTCAGACAGCTCCATTTTGAAGGGGCCGTCAACCACTACATCACAGTTGTATAGTAGGGTTTTAATCAGTGCTTTATTAAGGCTCATTTTAATGTGGTCAAAATCTTCCCACACAAACCCTGTCCATAGCCACACTGTTTTGCCTAAGTCATGCACAGCATTGGTAAGTTCTATAAGAAGAGTAAGACCACTGTTGTTTTGACACAGGGGGTCGCCCCCAAGGATGCTCAAACCAGCAACATAGGGCTTAGAGATTTGTTTCAGAATAGTTTGTTCTGTTTCAGGAATATAGGGTAGGCCATAATTAAAATCTTGGGCTTCTTCGTTAAAGCACCCCTGACAGTGGTTAGTGCATCCACTAACGAAGAGGGAAGTGCGGATTCCCTCTCCGTTGGCGATGTCATAGTTGCGAATCTTCGCGTAGTTCATTCGTCGCCACCCAGGTGGACATAACGTTCTTTGATTTCTTGCGTTCTGCCCTGATTCCAGTCATTTAGGCCGATGTAGCCGCAGGTACGCCGCGCAATATTCATCTTGCTCTTATCGGTATTCCCGCAGTTGGGACACTTCCAGATCAGCTTGCCGCGATCGTCGTCCACAATCTCAATTTCCTTATCCCAGCCGCACACCTGGCAGTAGTCGGATTTCGTGTTCAGCTCCGCATACATGATGTTGTCGTAGATGTACTTCAACACCGTTAGTACAGCAGGAATGTTGTCAGAGAGGTTTGCCACTTCGATGTAGCTGATTGCTCCGCCCGGAGAGAGCTTCTGGAACTGAGACTCAAATCTCAGCTTATCAAAAGCATTGATATGCTCTGTGACGTGAACGTGATAGGAGTTGGTGATGTAGCCCTTATCGGTGATGCCCTCGATCACACCAAAGCGCTTTTGCAAACACTTGGCAAATTTATAGGTAGTGCTCTCAATAGGAGTACCGTAGAGAGAATAGTCGATATCCTCAGCGGCTTTCCATGCAGCGCACTTGTCGTTCATGTACTGCATAACCTTGAGAGCAAAAGGTTCGCCGTCCGGGTCGGTATGGCTCTTGCCAGTCATCGCCATAACACATTCGTACAGACCGGCATAACCCAAAGAGATGGTGGAATAGCCGCCGTGAAGCAGCTTGTCGATGGTTTCACCCTTTTTCAGGCGGGCCAAAGCGCCATACTGCCAGTGGATAGGAGAAGCATCGGACAGGGTACCGCTCAAACGCTCGTGACGGATTTGCAGCGCCTTATGACACAGCTCCAGCCGCTCATCGAAAATCTCCCAGAAGGTGTCATACAGATTCTGGATGTCGTTATGGTCGCCGGTTGCCTCCCAAACTTTCAGAGCGCTCAGAGCAACATCGGGGAGGTTGATGGTGACGACTCCCTGGTTGAAACGTCCGTAATACTTGGGCTTATCGGGCTGGTAATTGCCGGCATTGGCAACATTGTCCCAGCCGTTACCGGAGCGGTCGGGTGTCAAGAAGCTACGGCATCCCATACAGGTATAGCAATCGCCGTTACCTTCGGTCTCGCCCTTGGACAGCTTGTACTCGCGCATCTTCTTTTCGGAGATGTAGTCGGGCACCAGCCGTTTGGCAGAGCACTTGGCACACAGCTGGGTCAAGTACCAGTAGGGAGAATCCTCAGTGATGTTATCCTCTTCCAGCACATAGATCAGCTTGGGGAACGCCGGTGTCGTCCAAACGCCCTTCTCATTTTTGACGCCTTGGTACCGCTGCCGCACGACCTCCTCGATGATCATAGCGAGGTCTTTCTTGGTCTGAGGATCGCTGACCTCGTTCAGATACATAAAGACGGTAATGAAAGGAGCCTGACCGTTGGTAGTCATGAGGGTAATCACTTGATACTGGATAGTCTGAACACCCTTCTTTACTTCTTCACGGACACGCTCTTCGACCAGATCTGAGATCACTTTCTCAGGGTCTGCAAAGTTGTCCGGGGAAGAAATTTTCAGGAACTCAGCCTTTACCTGCTTGCGAATCTTTTGTCGGCTCACCTCAACAAAGGGGGCAAGGTGGGACAGGGAGATAGACTGACCGCCATACTGATTACTGGCTACTTGGGCAATAATCTGGGTAGCAACATTACAGGCAGTCGAGAAGGAGTGAGGCTTTTCAATCAGCGTACCGGAAATTACTGTGCCGTTCTGGAGCATATCTTCCAGATTGATCAGACAGCAGTTCATCATGTGTTGCACAAAGTAGTCGCTGTCATGGAAGTGGATAACACCCTCTTCGTGCGCCTGCTTAATGTCATCCGGCATAAGCAGACGGTCAGTAATATCGCGGCTTACCTCGCCGGCGATGTAGTCTCTCTGAGTAGAGAGGATTGTGGGATTTTTGTTGCTGTTCTCCTGGATGACTGTTTCATTGACGTTATCCGCAATAGAGAGGATTTTGCCGTCCAAAGAAGAAGCGTTCCGCAGAAGCTCATGTTCATAGCGATACTTGATGTACGCTTTGGCGACTACGAACTCGCCCTCTTTCATCAGCTCAGTTTCAACGTCGTCCTGGATTTCCTCAACAGAAATCGCACGGTTGCGCCGCTGATAGCGGTTATACAAACGGGTGGAGATTTTCTTGGGCACCTCGTTCTTATCTCCTACCGCACTGAGCTTTTCAACCTCCGTGAATGCCTTGAGAATGGCATTGGCAATTTTGCCTTTGTCAAAGTCGGCTTCACGGCCATCACGTTTAATGACAACCATAAAAATTCCTCCTTACAAAAGATAGCTGTGGATAACTTGGTCAATTTCTTCCCACGTGTTTACCCGGAGCGCATCATGAGCTACATGGTCAAAGCTACGATTATGGGGACGGTCAAAAAGAATTTTGGCGTATTCGCCCCCAACCAAGTTGTGTGGGGCATCGTCAATCAAAACGTCACCACGCACCATTTGCTTGTTGCAGGCAAAAATGATGTGCTCCCAGTCCAGGAAGGGGAACAGCTCTAAAAGCCGTTCCACCTTCGTTTTGCAGGTGTGATAGCTGGATGCGGTCACCATATAGAGCTGGTGCCCCTCGTCATAGAGCTTTTGGAGTACCTCAACAGAGCCTGGGATCGGAGTGATACGCCGCCAAAGCTCGTCATCATGGAGTACGCCGAATATCTGCTCTTTCGTCAGCGTGGGGAAAGCAAGGGAGATATCCCAGCCGTGAACATCTTCCGGCGTTACGGAGGTGCCATAACGCTCGTTCAACATTGCAATCCAGCAATCACTCAGGTTTTCTACGGTATCGTCGGCATCAAACAGAATTGTCAGTTTCTTCATGGAGTTCTCCTTTGAGAGCGTTGTTCACAAAGTTGTTTACGGCCTCTTTGAGATCTTCCAGACTGCCGCCGTTGACGATCGTAGCGTCGTACTGGTAATCGTCCAATGCAGTCTCCGAAGCGTGCTTCTGCTGCTCTTCGGTCAACGGAGACACGAAGTTGGGGCGAACTACCCGCAACAAAATAGCGTCCATGCCGTAGGTCTCGTAGATCTCATACTCGTTGGGGAAACGAGTATCAGGGATAAGCACGTAATCCCATTCGTCGCAGAAGATGTCGAGGATACTGACGATGAAATCTACCCAATAATCAGGAGAGACAGCGCGGATTTTGTCAGTACCGACACGCTGGAGAAGCGTGCGTCCCTTTTCATCCTTCTTGCCGTCCCAGCCAAAGAAGGTCTTACATACGTACTTGACCAGATCACCGTAGTGGGCAATCAAAACACGGTTGCCTTGGGCTTCCAAAATCTCCTCCAAAAGTTTGGCGGTAGTGTCTTTACCGTGCTGGGCTTTACCCGAAATGCAAACGATTTTCATTCCGCAACCCTCCTTCCTTTTCTGCCGCAGGACTTCTTCTCCCGGCAGAACCCGAAGTATTCACACTTCGGCATAAAGTAGTGATCGACCAGATATGCCCACTCGTCGGAATACTCTCTCAGAGCGTTACCAACATCAGCGAACAGGCCACGGTACTCGTGATAAGCTCTGCTGCATTCCCGCTGATGCGACATATCAATTAAGTTGCGGAGATTATGCTTGCACACAATCTTGGTGCCCATGCCCAGAGGAAGCCCAAGCGCAGAATCCTCTCTGGGGATACCAAACCCTTCCAACATCTTCAAGCCGGTCTGGATACACTTCATAATCCAGTCGTAGACTTTGACGGCGGCGGAGTTACCCGCAATGCTGGGCGGTGTTACATAATCGAAACCGCTTTCATAGTCGATATATCTGGTACTGGCCTGCAGTCTGGTGGGAGCGCCGCCGATGTGGGTATACCACTCACGGATCACTCTGGCAGAATAGCCATCCAGGATCATATAGACATCCGGGAACTCAAACGTTCTGCCGTGCTCGTTTTCCAAGCAATCCAAGCCGCGTTTGTAGTTTTTTTCGGGGTCGCTGGTATCTGCACCCCAGCAGACACCAGCTTCCTCACCGATCATGGAAATAGGGTTCTTATAGGTGAATCGCTGAATTGTAACTGTTCCCATGTTAATCCTCCTTGCTTAATTTACTTTGTTACTATCAAATATAAGTGCGAAAGACGTGATCGCCGATCGTCTTATAATAGCTACCATAGGTCAAAGATCCAGTAGAGAAGTACACTACGTCGGTATTCAAATCCAACGCTGGATGGCCGGCAAGAGCAGCATCTACTGCTTCCATCTGCACAGACCCATAGTAATCTCCTACCACAAACTGACAAGGTGAGAAGAGAATATCACTGATACTGCCGGAATACGCTTCGTGCATATAGCGGTTAAGCGCTACCTGCACCACGGCAACCTGACCATCAAAGCTCTGGTTTCCTGCCTCGCTGTAGGCCATACACGCCAGCAGCTCTTTTTCGGTATCCGTGGGTGACAGTTCTGCATATGGGTTAAGGTCTGCCTCGGGTTCTGCCGGTTCTTCCTCAATAGAAATAGGCGTAGGTGTAGGCGACACTTGAAGCGGCGCAGAGTAAACACAAAGTTCCTTTTCGATGGGGACTTGTGGTGTTTCCTCCTCTTTGTTCGGGACGAACAACATTGCACTCAGAGATCCGCAGACTACCAAGAAACACAGCGTCGCTCTGAGAACTTTCTTGAACCATTTCGATTTCGTCTCGTGCATTGAAAATGCCTCCTAAATTACATAGTCGTAGTTGTACAAATACAGATACCCACGCCGCTCGCCCCATCCATTCATAGGAACATAAATGGTATCGTAGCGTTGAAGCGGTTTGCGATCGTAGAGTTCTGAGTAGATTGTCCACCGATTTGTTTTTCCCGTGCCAATCGACCGCACCTGCAAGGCGTAAGCCCAAATCTCTTTGGTTTTCTTGCTCCGCAAGGGGTAGATATCCAGAATAACCAGTTTTCGCTGATCTTCTTTTTTATTGGTGGTTAGGTCGATATAGCCCAGATTTTCCAACTGGATTTGCATTTTGCTTTTCAGGTCGAAATCCTGAATGTGCATATCCCTGACCACCACTTCCAAATGCCGAAGTAATCCGGGCAAATCAGTGAAGGTATAGCTTTTAGCTGGCTGGCCGCTTTTGGACTTATCAGTTGCATACTGGGCGATTATGGGTTCCAATTCAACCGTTACCTTATCCTTGGAGATCTTCTTCATCGTTCCGTTCTTGAAGAAAGAGAAGAAGTCCACCATACGCAACAACTCTTTGGAATTGCCATACTCGGCAAAATAGTCGATCTTCACCAAGATATCCCGCTGCCGTGTATCCAAGTGTGTTTTCTCGTCCAGCTGCATAAGCAAGTCCATAAAAGATTTAGGCTTGCCGGCCTTTGCCAGCTCGTAAAGTTCGTTGGCAACATCGGCATTCATGTACTTTACAGAAGAAATACCCTTGGCGATAACCTTCTCTTCGGTATTCAGCAAATATTTATCCTTGGAAAGGCCAAAACGCGGTGGGACAATCCTGATACCGTAAAGCGTTGCCAACTCGTTCCCGTTCTTCACATCCTCCTCGCCGTTGGCATTGTTAAGGTAGGCTGTGATGAACTCATACGGATGGTAGTACCGCAGATAGGCGCATAGGTAGCCAATCATGCAGTACCCAACTGAATGGTTGTAACCAAACATATAGCTGGAAGCGTCCTGGATGATCTGTAAGAACTCCTTTGCTTCCTGCTCTGCAACTTCACGGGGTTGCGGTGACTTTTCACAATATCCCTCAAGAATTTGCGGGAGAGCTTTTTTCAACCGCTCTTCGTCTTTTCGTCCAATAGCGCGGCGGGTGTTATCTGCATCTGACCCGGAGAAGCCGCAGATTTGCTGTAGGAACTTGATAACGTCCTCTTGGTAAATAAGATAGCCGTTGTTATCTGCCAAAAGTTCGTCGATGATGGGAGAGGGATTCTTGTGAGGCTTGTGCTGCATAAGGTCGTCACGGTACGACGCACCCGAAGGACGAAGCGCCGCCGTAACAAGGCTCATGTCAAAAATGCTGTGCGGCTCGTATTGCCTAAGCATCTGGAACGCGAACTCTCCTTCAAACTGGAAGATACCAATGGGAGATCTCAGCATATCCTTCCAGACAGCCTCATCATTCCAGTTGATTTCGTGAGACTTCGGGTAAGGCTTACCCAACAGCTCATAAGCGTCTTTGATAATCTCGATGTTTTTCAATCCGAGAATGTCATACTTAACCAAGCTGACCTCATGCACACACTCCATGTCAATCTGCAGGATTTCCTTACCGTCAGAGATGAACGTACCGTAGTTATCTCGGAGGGTAATAGGGCTTGCCACAATACCGGCAGGGTGCATAGACTGAGAGATCGCCACGTCAAGAAGCCCGTCGTAGTAGTAGAATACTTCGGGATACTTTTCCCGAGCCGCTGCCTCGTCTGTCTCAAACTCCTTTTTGATATTGGCACTTGCCTTACCAGCCCAGGGGTTCTTAGCAAAGATCCTTTCGTTTTCCTCTTTGAGTTTTGTGTACTCTTTGGAAAACTGCTTAATCAGCTCGGCGCGGGGGATGTCCTTCATGCGGCTGGGCAAAAGAAGATTACCTGCCTCATCAAAGAAATATAGGCTAAAGCCGTCTCTCGCATCCCCAAAAACGATCTTCACGTTCTCATCTTTGAGCTGCGCCATTACTCTGCGGAACTCTTTCTCGTCCCGTTGGTGTTCACGATTCCAACGCAGTGCCAAAGCACGGCAGATTTCGTCAATACAGCCTTTAGATTTGATAGTGCCGATCGCCAGAATAAACGCGGTCTTTTCTTGACCAAAACGGTTGATGATGTAGTCGTAAACCAGATCACGCTGGGAGGGAGACACGTCAATATCAATATCGCCAATCTCCTTACGATCTTCGTTACAGAAGCGGCTGAACACTGTATGCCATGTCTCAGGATTGAGGTCTGTTGTATTGGTGACGTAAGCTACACGAGATCCACCGCAGGAACCACGATTGAAACCAATGGGGATACCATGAGATTTACACCATGTCACCAATTCGCTCATGAAAAGCATGAAGCCGGACATCTCAATTTTGTCAAAAACCCGGCATTCCTCAGCAATGGCCGCTTTGAACGGCTCGACCTGCTCTGGGATGATAGCGCCCTCTTTGATCTTTGCTTGCAGGTTATCGTCAAGAACTTGATGAAGCACCTCTCGATCACGTTCGCCATAGAGAATGGGGTACTTGAAAGAGATATCCAACTCAAACGGCTCTACAGAGTCGGCCATACGGTTGGTGTTCTCAATGGCCTCCAAATACATCGCTTCCGGCAAGGCGTCCTGCGTTGCGAACATTGCTACCAGCTCGTCATAGGATTTATAGGTAAGGTCAAACGTATCTTCGTTGGCGAACTCGATGTGTTTACTCAACTGCAAGATCGTTCGGCACTCAGCCTTGTATTTGTTGAGGCTATGAGTATCGGTGCCTGCAATGAGCGGGATGCCGTATTTCTGAGACATTTCCGCCAAGTGGCGATTGTAGGCAACCTGCTCCGGGTGGTCATGCGCTTGGATTTCCAGATAGTCGTAGTGCTTCAGTAGCCGCTCATACATAGGATGAGTAATGCTCATGCGATTCAGCGGGGAAGCAAGGCAAGCACTGATCTTAATGACGTTACTGGAAATACCAAGAAACTCATCAAACGTGATACGGGGTTTGTAGTAAAAGTGGTCGTCCTGGCTTGAGCGGCTGATTAGCTCGTTCATCTCCTGAAGACCAGCGTAGTTCTTGGCAATCAGGATGGTGTGGTAGTTATCGCGTACCTTATTCTGCTCTCCGGTGTGTGGATCGGTAAGCAATAGCTTTTCAGTCAAATAGACTTCACAGCCATGCAGATATTTCAATCCGGCCTTATCACAGGCCATCTTTTTGGCGACCCACTGATAGATGTTACCATGCTCCGTAAAAGCAATGGCAGTCTGCCCCAGCTCGACAGCCTTAGCGATATAGTCCTCAAACTTCGTCGCGCTGTCTAACAGCGACAATTCAGTATGGACATGGTATGCCGTATAGTTACCGCTCAATAAAATCACCTCCGATTGTGCCACGGCCCGTCAAAGGTATCGTCAACGCAAAAGTTTTTCAGACAGGCTTCACATACAAGGTGAGAACACGCCCTACGAACTCGGCCTGTCTTATACATAATGCCGTTGGCAACCTTCGTCTCTTCTTCTGTGAACCAAACAGGGATAAGGCTACCGCCACAGTCACATACTCCAAAATCCACCATAGTTAGCCCTCTCTGTCGTTCACCGCTCCAAATGCTTCGTCTTCGGAGGCACGCTCTTCAGCAAGCAGCTGAGGAGGAAGAGGCAGAGGCTCTTTGTACTCCTTCTTATCCCAAGAAAAACGACGGTCATACTCGTCCATATCGCTGAAGAAACGGCGGGAAGCGGGATCGTAATAGAGGCCAACGTCGATATTCTGCCGGCCAAACATACGGTCTTTGACGATAGTTACGATCACATCGTACTTGAGCAACTGGCGACGCTTCTCAGAATACTTCGCAGCATTCTCACGTTCTGCGTCCGTTACTCGCCGCAGGCCAATAGTCCGATGTGCCAGGTTCACGATGTTGCTGGTACCAGCGATATCATAGATGCCTACATTGGTTCCGGCGTCCATCTTTCGAGGGTGGCAAACAAGGATTACAGCCACTTGATACTTCTTAGCAAACTCAATGAGCTTTTTAATCGTATCTGTCTGAGAGCGCAGCTCCTCTTCGCTGGTTTCAGTGTCAATACACATGAAATTGTCGAGGATCAGGCAACGGGCACCATACTTCCGAACGGTATCAGTCATAGAGGCGATGAGCTTATCCAGTGTGTTGTCGTAGTCATCACGATAGATATGCCAACGCCCTTTATAGGTCTTGTTGATCTCGGCAAGCGTCGTCGTGGAAATCTTCTTGTAAGGATTGCCCCGACGAGAGATAGCATCCGTGATATTGCGGGGGCCGGCGAAAATGTAGTTGAACCAGGACTTTTCTACACCGTTGGGAAGTTCGCCGCTGAAAAGCCACGTACCGATGTCATTATCGAGAGAATTGCACGCGAGCTGAGTAAGAAGACTACTCTTACCAGATCCGGGCTGACCACTCACAATAGTAAGCGTTCCGAAAAAGAGCCGCATCAGCTCATCATCAATGGCCTTCAGCCCGGTAGTCACACCATCAACATCCTCATACTCGGTCGGCTCGACATCAGAAAGGTCGGCTACGGAAGGAACAGGGGAGTCTTTAGCGTCCAAGATCAGCTCCAACACTTTGTCTTTGCCGCAAACGTAAAGGATCTCATTCAGGTCTTTTGTTACCCGTCCAGTATTTCCAATGGGGACTGCTGGGATGTCTACGACCTTTGTTCGCCAGCTACCCAGCCGGGGAACGCACTCTTTCTGCATTTTCACGCCGGCGTCATCGTTGTCGGCGCAAATGATAATGCTCTCAAACTGATCGAGCCATTCCAGGTTTTCGTCGATCCAGTGGAGATTTGAACTGCCCAGAGGAACGGAAACAGCATTTTTGAATCCTGCCTCAATCGCACTAAGGCAATCCGGCTCGCCCTCACAGATCAGAAGGGGAGAATTAACGTTGATGCGGTTCATGTTGAATAGCAACGGAGCCGTATCAGAGTTTTGCTGGCACCAGCACTTTGCTTGACCATGCTGGACTTTATGCGACGGTTTGTATTTCACCATCGTCAACACATCGTTCGTGTCGTAGTAATTGAATACCGCGTTTCCCTCGGAGTCCTGCCGCACATCAAGAGCATCCAGCGTCTCACGACTGATCTTGCGCTGCTCAAAATATGCGTACACTTTGGATTTATCAGTGCAGGGGACTTCGTGGGGATATCTATAATGCCGTTTGGTTTTTACGCCCAGCTCTCCGAAAGAGTAGGGCATTTCGGCAAGCTCGAAAAGTTTCTTACAGGCTTCGGCATAAGTCGCGCCTTTATACATGAAAACGTCCAGAATGTCGTAGCTACGGCCACAACTACCGAAACAACGAAAGTTGAATGCTTTCTTGTTGTAAATGAAGGAAGCGTGATCCTCCTGATGGAAGGGACAGCAACACTTCATGTTTTTCTCATCGAAATCGGTAATCCCCAGCTCTTCGACGATAATCTGAGCGTTACGATCTCCGAGCTTTTCTTTGGCCTGCAAAATTGCTTCTCTATCAATCTGCACGGGTAAAATCACCTCAGTTCTTTGGTAAGCCCGCCCACTTCATGTGGACGGGTCTTATCCGAATAAAATCCGTCTTTCATTTGCCGTTCAAGATGTGGATAGCACTCTCGGCCTCCTCAACACCGAGTCCTCGGCGCATTACCGTCTGAACCCAGTGATCTTTGTTCGGCTCGATATCTGCCCGGTCGTCCAGAATTACGAAGTCTCCGACCTCGCTATGTTCTTTTAGCCAGCAGTCAATTTCCATACCTCTGTGACAGGATGGCAGCTCCGGCGTAAAGCCGTAAAGACGAATCCCGTATTTCAACAGCTCTGCTTCCAGTTCCAGATAGTCTCCGTTGTATCTCGGGTCGTCTCGGTCGTATCTCCAATCACTGGAAAGAACGACCTTAGCTCCTGTCATGTTAATGATGTGCTTCAGGTTCTTCATTTGCCTGTTGTCAACAAACGTATAGCCGCCTTGGGTTTTGCGGACTGTACGATCACTGTTGAGCACACCATCAACGTCGAGGAAAATTACCTTGATCTTTTCCATCACTTATATTCCTCCGTAACATATTGGCTGGAATGCTCACAATGCTCACGCACAGAACATAGGTAGTCACAAAAGAAACGGTCGGGTTTGGCAGGAAAATTCCTTGCCTTATAGATGTCGTCAATGGAATGCAGGAACCAGTCTATGTCCTCCTGAGCAGTTACGATGTTGAATGGCTCTCTGTCCAAGATACCTTCGCGGAACTTGTTGAACCAAAGTTCACGCGGCCACTCACCGTAGACCTCTTTGACCCGTACTGCATACAAGTTCAGTTGGCGGAGATATTTGCGGCGTTCCTCTCTGGATTTCCATTTGCCCCGGCTTTTGTGATCGCAAACGATCAGCCCAGACCTATTACGAGGCACCAGGTCTATGACGCCCACCACCGGTCTGCCGCCCAGTGTGGAGGTATACCGGTCTTCGACCGCAAGCACTTCTTCTTCGTCTCCCAGTTGTCCACCGAAATTATCGAAGTATTCCATACCGCGCTCATAGTAGCTGTCTTCCAGTCGGGGAAATGGAAACCGTTCTGTAACTGCTCTTGCGTATTCCTTCTCATAGAGGCCGGATAAATCCCACAGCTCGACCTGCTGACGAAAATATCGCTCTAAAAGCGAGTGCGCCAGTGAACCCCATTGAGCAAAAGCGTTGTCCACGCGATCCATGCACTGGAGGTAAGTAAGGTCAAACATACGCGGGCACTGATCAAAACTGCTAACGCGGGAGTATGACCAGTCCATAGTGTCCAGGAGAAAAGAATTATCCATCAGAAGGGCAGCTCTCCATCTTCCTCACCGACATTTGCGAAGTCGCTGTTCTGAGAAGGAGCGGTAGCATATCCGGTGGTGGAGGCAGAGGCGTTGTCAGAAGTCTCGCCGTCCTTCTTGGAATCGCCGAAATAGACGTTCTCGGCAATGATGTCTACGGCAGAACGCTTGTTGCCGTCCTTATCGGTGTAGTTGCGCTTCTGCAGCCGACCGACAACAACGATCATGCGCCCCTTGCCAAAATACTTGCCAACGAAATCCGCCGTAGAGCGCCACGCAGTCACATCGAAGAAGTCCGTCTCGCGCTCATTGTTCTGCTTGTTCACGATGTCGCGGTCGCAGGCGATAGAAAAGCTGCACACGGAGATGTCATTGTTTACCTTCTTGATCTCAGGATCGCGGGTAAGACGACCCATGATGATTACCTTATTAAGCATTGTGCTTTACCTCCAGTTTCTTGATCTGCTCAACGACTTTCTGAGCCGTTGCGATATCCTTGATAGCGTTGGGGTTCTTCACACCGGCAACACTTTCGATAGCCTTGTAGATGGTGTCTTTGGACACACCGGCTTCCAGCTTCCCGGCAACAACGCTCAGGATCTCCTGTTTCACATCGTCCAGATCGTCTTCCTTCTTCTTGCGGGCGGCGCTGGACAGCTCCTCACCCGTCCAAAGAGACAGACCCAGGCCGTGCAGAGCAGCACACTTGACCAAGCAGCGCTTGATAGACTTCTCTGCATCGGCAGAGGTGATCGTGTCGATGGGAATAGACTTGTTACGGAAATCCATAACAGCCAGAGACTCCGTTTCAGTCTGGTCGTTGATGGTGATAGATACCTCTACCCAGGCGGTCTTTCCGTCCGTATGGTAAATGCAGCCGTCAGCGGCCTTGTTGATGGTAAACTTGGCACTGGGGAAGAGGGATTTCACGATCATCCATGCCTTAGACCAAGGCAGGTAGACGATTTTATCCTTCTTCTTGAGGTGTTCCGTGATATCGTACTCGTTCAGAATTTGAAAAACGCTTTTTTCCATGTTAGCCTCCGTTGATTTACTTTGTTGCTAAACCCTCGACAAGATAGGTAGCCTCCATATCAGCCAAATGCGTCATGACTGCCAGCGGGCAAGTTTCAAAAGCATTGCCCATACTGTAATCCCCGCCTTTGACCGCACAATCAAAGCTGCCCATATGCCAGCGGATCGCAAAGATTTCGTCACGTGTGAGCTTGATGAAGCTCTGCAGGATGATGACAGATTTCTCGCCATGACCAAGCGGGAGACGATCTTCCGTTTTGTAGAACGGCTCCTTATGCCATGCGCCCGTAACATCATCCTTGACGTTCCGAGAGCTGACGGTGTAGTAGTTCACCTTCGTTAGGTCGTGGAACAACGCAGTGACCGCCACCGTCTCCGGTGAGATTTCCAGTTCAGGATAGCGAGCCACAAACCCAGAGAGCTTGTCATACACATTGAGGCTATGCTCCAGCAGCCCGCCAGTATAGTTGCCGTGGAAGCGCGTGCTTGCCGGCGCAGTATAGAAGTCAGAACGTTCCAACCACGCCATCAGATCTTCCATACCCGGACGATTGATAGTAGCGCAAATTTCAACGAACCGTTTTTTCAAATCGTCCAAATTTGCGCTTTCTACATTCACTACATCCATATTGACCACTCCTTTATTATGTTGGTGCCCCGAGGAGGGGACAATGCCCCTCCTCGTAAGGCGCAGAATTACTCTTCGATGATCTTGAAGAACACGTCGGTTCTACGGTTCAGGTAGGCATCGGCAGAGCCGGGATCTGCAACCATCTTCGTGTTGCCATTGCCGACCGTAATCAGACGGTTCGGATCAATACCGCAAGCGATGAAATACTTGGCGACGGCCTTTGCACGTTCAGCAGACAGCGCCTGCCCAGAGTCGGAGTAATTGCGGGCATTGATATTACCCTCTACCTGGATAATCGCGCCATCCAGAGTATTGGCGATAGAGACGAACTCATCCATGATGGCGTATGCCTCTTCGGGGTTCTTGAACTGAGCGGTATCAGCCACAAACTCAACGGTCATGGATTTGCTCAGCAGCGCCTCATAATTGACGATTTCCTGCTTCTGCTCCTCGGTCAGCTCAACGGGCTTGCTGGTAGAGGCAGAGGTAGAAGAATACTTGCTTGCCAGAGGAAGCAGATACTGGTTATCAAAGAGCGTCATAGCCGCCTTGCGATTGACCATCTCGCCCAAAGACTCCCAGATATCACACATATCGAAGTAGACAGAAGGAGCAGTGGAGTCCAGCACTTCCTTATTCTCGGCGTAGCCCATCATTTCGGCGTCGCCGCACTGAGCCTTAATTTCCTCGTCAGAAACGCCGGCGAACATAGGCATGACAGAGCGGATGTAGTCAAATTTAGTGGTATACATTGCGTTGGCTTGGAAGATACCATCAATAAAGGCGGTCACAACGTCGGGGTGTGCCTGGGCAAAGTCGGAACGGAATACGATACCGTCCATAATCAGACTCTTAGAGGCGGTGGTAGAGAACATGATGTGCGCACCGCTGTTTTCGGTTGCATAAGACAGGTAGGGCTGCCAAGTCGCTGCCACGTCCAGCTGGCCGGCGAAGAACGCCTCGCCCGTCTCAGACGCATCGTCAAAGAGAATCATGTTATCAATGATAGACTGCTTGTCAGCATCGGACAGGTCGCTCTTATTAACAAACCATGCCACAAGCGTCTGGGCTTCGCTGAATCTGGGAACGCCGATCTTCTTGCCCAGCAGATCATTTACGGTATCGATACCGGACTTAGCAATAATGCCGTCACCGCCAGCGGAGTAGTTAGTGAATACCGGCATTACCACATCCAATCCGGCCTCCTGGAACTTACCAGATAGGAACGCGGTACGGTTGGTGGTATAACCCGCAGCATTCAGCTCTCCGGTAATCAGAGCGTTGCTGCTGGCGGTTGCGTCATTGATGATATTGATGTTGACCTTAATGCCCAGCTGGTCGAAAATTGAACCGGGTTGCGTGGTCAAACCCTGGTTGGCGTCGATAATAGGCTTCCAGCCTACCCACTCATCCAGAGACAGGTTAATCACGGGATCAGAGGTGTCCGTCTTGCCGGCGGATGGCTTTGTTGTGGGCTTCTGGGACGTGCTGCCAGACTGAGTGCCCGAACTGATGGGCTTGTCGTCTGCGATGTTGTTCTTGTAGTAGTTATAGCCGAAGCCGCCGATACCGGCGAGGAGCGCCAGCACGATGACGAAGATCACCACACGGCCAGCGGTAGTGAGTTTCATTCTCTTCATGGTGAGTTACTTCCTTTCCTCTTTCATTTTGGATTTAGGAGCGTCGAAGGTGACGCCAGACCGTGAAGCCTGAATAGCCGGCTTCCCGTTATACTTTGTGGCGAGAGACTGCAGGTAAGCATCTGACTGAGCCTTCGCCGCATTTTTCTCAGCCATTGACATTTTGGTGGTGGTACGGCTTGCGTGAACGACAATCGCACCATCAACCTCTTTGCGAAGATCCTCCGCTCCGTCCCGGACACTGCCCAAGAGCTTATCAGTGGCAGAGTCCCGGCGCAGCTCGTCCAGATCGCCTAAGAGATCCTTCATGTTGCCACGGAGTTTCATTTCCTCGACAGTCATACGGCTCTGCTTTTTCAGCTCGCGGAGCTTCTTGTCGTACGCTTCATAAACGGTCTGAGCCTCTTTTACCATAGGTTCAATCTCTCGTAGGTATTCCTCTTTCTGGGAGATTTCAAACAGGATTTCCTCACGCCTGGTTGAAAAAATGGCAGCATCGGCCATATTGCCAGATCTGACCAGAGACTCACACTTTGATTCAACGTCCTTCAGTTCTCCATATAGCTTGTTGAGGTTCTTCTGGACGGAGGACTGCTCGCCCACAAACCGATTCAGGGTATCACCGGCCTTGTTGTAGCGCTCCTGCACTTCCTCAATAGCTTGCTGGAAGACAGCCTTGGCACCCTCGGGTGTCTTGGCGATATCCTCCACAAAGATGTTGAGGAACCCTCCAACGAGGACTTTCAGCTTACCCCGGACGCCGGGGAAGATGATCAGGGCGAGCACAAATACAACCGCTACCGCTCCAATCACAACGCCCATTACTGTGCTCCTTCCTTACCGGCAACGCCGTTCGCAAACTCCAAGAGTTGACTGATAGCTTCTTTTTCCTTCTGGATGGCGGTGCTGGAATCAGAGGTCTTCTGCTTGGAGTCCTCAATTCTGGCTTCCGCCTGCTCGATCAGAGACTTCAGGTGTTCGATGTCCGCCTCGGTCTCAGCAATCAGTGCGTCGTTTTCTGCCCTGATACTATCCTCGGCAGTGTCCAAGACGCGACCACGCTTCAGACCGTCCTCAATGAGATCATCCACATTGATCCCGTTGACACTGAGAATGCCGGCGATGGACGCCTGTTTCTTAGCCTTAGTCATGTCCTGGGGCAGAATGTCGATATACGCCTTGATCTTAAAGATCGAGTTCTCGTCGTCGATATCGCCCTGCTGATAGATGGATGCGATCACATCATCATAGGACACCTGAGCAGCGTCAATTACCGGCGTCTCAGGCGCGTACATAGGCTCGGATACGGGTTGCATGGGGATTTCAGGCATACCTTCGTATTCGGTACGAACCAGCCCCATGCGTTCAAATAAACCTGCCATGGTTTGTTACAGCTCCTCTCGTTTCAAATTTAATTATTTTATCGCACATTTTGAACGCCTCGTCCTGGCTGTGCGTTACCATAATGATTGTGTTGCCTGTCTCAGCATGGATATCCAAAATCAAACGCTGCATTTTGCTACGGGTCTTGTCGTCCAAAGCGGATAACGGTTCATCCATAAGCAGGTATCTCGGCTTGACATACAGCGTTCTTGCCAACGCAAGGCGCTGCTGCATACCACCTGAGAGCTGAGACGGCCATTTATCTGCATACTGCTCTAACCCAACCGCTGCAAGTACCTTGATAGCGTCATTGCGATTACGGAGTTTTTTGTCCCGTTGGGCAATCAGCACATTCTCTGTGCAGGAAAGCCAGCCGAAGTTGGAATAGCGCTGGTGCATCATGTACACAGGGTTCTTGTCGGCGTTCCGATAGGTAGTGCCATCAATGATAACCTTACCATGAACGGGGCGAAGAAGGCCGGCAATGGTTTTGAGGAGAGTCGTCTTACCGGCACCAGACTTCGCCAAAATGCCGTAAATCAAACCGTCGTCAAATTCCTGGTCGATGTGTTCCAGAATTGCTTCGCCGCTGTACCCAATAGCCAGATCATTCAACTTGATCATCGCAGTACCTCCACTGGAATATCTTTCGGATCAGCAAGTTCCCCAGCTTGTCAAAAACGAAGCTGAACAACATGATTACGATGATTGCTCCGAACACCACGGCGGTACGGCCTCTGGCAGAACTTACATTGATGATGAAGCCCAAGCCATACTTAGCGTTGGTTGCTTCTACCACGGCGCAGTATGTCCAGCCAATGCCATACATCATCAGGAACGTACTGAATATTGAAGGGAGCGATGCGGGGAGCAAGATTTCTTTGATTGTCTCCCAACTGGTCATTCCGATTGTCTTGCCCGTATCCATCAGATCTTGCAGTACGTCGTCAAAGCAAAGCAGGATCGACGGCAGCAAGTAAACAAACGTTGCAATAAATAGGAACGAAATTTTCATCTGCTCCCCAATCCCAAACCATAGGATCAGGAGCGGAGAAAATGCGGTTACGGGAACATACCGTAAGAAGGAAACAACCGGCATGATAGTTTCCTTGATAGGCTTCACGCCATAAATTAGAAGGGAGAGGGGAATTGCTACCAGCATAGAAAGAGCAGACGCGCCAGTAATCCGCAGGAAAGAGTAGGCAAGTCCTTTTTGTAACTGGCCTGTCTCTGCCAACCCGACGATTGCTTCCCAGACGGCAGCAGGGGCGGGGATAAACAGCGGTTGAGTGAAGCACGAGGCCACATACCAGACGGCAATGAAACAGGCCAATAAAACCGCTCCCCGTATACAGTTTTTCGCACGCCGTTTGACTGAGGTTTTCATTTCACGACCTCTTCTCATGAATCATCTTCACCCAGCGACTTCATCATGAAGCATTCATCACAATAGCAGTCACCAGTTGTTTGGATTTTGACATAATCGCCAACTATCGGTTCTCCGCAGGCATCGCAAAGGATAGTACGGGTATAAGCTCCGCCACAGTAAGGACAACCGCTGAAATCCTCATAGGGCGGAGAATCTAACCCATGGCGTTCTTCCCATCGCTTCGGATCGTCAAAGGTTTTGCCGCAGTCCAGACAGGTATATTCGCCATACATCAGCGCTTCACCTTCCAGACTGCCGTATTGCACCCAGACTTGCCAGGACGCCTGCCGACGATCATAACCTTGCCCTCGGCTTTCATCTCTGTCAGACGAGGCCGTGTGAAGTTCGGACTGTTGGTGGGGATTTTACCCTCAGAGACCAGCTTCTCGCCAATCTCATCAGCAGTCATACCGCCAGGATCACCGCTGGTCAGAACATCCAAAATCATAGCCTTACGATTAGGACGCTTCGGTTCGATCTGGTCATATGCTTCACGGCGGTTTCTCAACGCAATGCTCATATGAATCACCTCTTTCTATCCGACAAATGCCGGTTTCTGTTGCAGTGATAGTTGGACAAATCCAACCACCTTCCTGAACTCGACCTCTTCGAGTTTTACTGGACGGGTAAGATAAATCCGCTACCCCCCCCCACAGCACACTCGATATAACCTTTTTGGGTGGCCTGCTTAATTCTGACTTTCTCCATGGTCAACCTCCGGGCTTCTCAGAGCATACCATCCAGTCTTGGCTCCGCCCCCCCGCTTCGGCTTTCAAAGCACGTGCAACGGTTTCGCTATCATATACACGATTGGCGTCTCCATTGTAATCGTTGATAAATCCCAGCTGCTTCAGTTCATCACCCTTGGGAGAATAATTTACTTTGTTGCTATCATCGGGAACATCAAAGGTAGAGAGTGCTTTTTCAAATGCGCCAATGCCGGAGAAGAAAGATCCAACTGCCATATCATCAAAGAGGTAGGGCATAGCTTCGTATAACTCTTTCATGATGGCACAAAGCACATCGACCACAATGGAATTTCCCGCTTGTTTATAAAGCTGAGAACCGCTACGGTCTTTGCCACCGTATAAATTCTGATTCATGGCTGCTTGAGCTTTGTAGAAATCTTCGTCAGAGAAGCCCATCAGTCGCCATGCCTCCAACTGGGTCAGTTTCCGAACTCGGATACAACTTTCGTGTTTCTCATTGGTTTCCATCACTCTCTTGTCCCCCCCCCCGTCAATGGTGCGAATAGTGCCGCAGACATTATCTTTGAAAAAACGCACACCTTCATCGCATCGACGCTCACATACGATTTTCACATTGGCTTCCTCGCTTTCATTTATCTCTATCAACACATTGTCTTTTTGAACACCCGTCAAAGTGTTGGTACACATATTAGGGCGAACTTCCAAACGCTGTATTATCTTACCCCCCCCGCATATCTTCCACGAATTGCAGCGGGGATAATATATCGCTTACTCATTATGCTCCATAACTCCTGTCATTTGCTGATTTCCAAAGCCCTTATAGTCACGGGCCAGCAAAGTCAAGGCCGTCTCACAGTATCCTTCAAACTGGGTGCCTTTCTTACTCAGCTTCACACCGGCAAGTGAGCAAGTCCCAGCAGTGGTGGTCTGTGGAACCTCTTCCGCTGGCGCGGACGGTGTTACTGATTTGTCTGAACGGGGGGTTATCATGGCAGCTACCTTGTCATCAGGCAGGTAGTATCGCTCGTCAACCTTATCCTCCAGCATATCTACCAGCGCTTTTTTCAAAGGGATAGGAGACGGGAACTTAAACTTCCCATTATCTAAATCCTTACGAATGATGACACAATAAACACGCTCACGATTCTGGGGGATTCCGTAGTGCTTTGCATTCAGAACCTGCCAGTAGACGTTGTAACCGTAGTCTTCCAGCTCTTTGACAAAGAGGTTAAAAGTGGCATAGAAGCGAGAACCGGTAATATTTTTAACGTTCTCGTAGATAGCGAAGCGAGGCTTCTTTTCTCTTAGGAAACGCAGCCATTCGACCAGTAAGGAAGAGCGGGTCTTCTCGATTTCAGTTGATCCGCACTTAGGGCAATGGTCGCGTTGATCATAGTGAGCTTCCAGGGGATTATATACGTGGCCGCAATGCTTACAAGTCCATGCAGCCCCCCCCTGTTTGCCCGCTATGCTGAAGTCCTGGCACGGGCTTCCACCGAACATGACATTGAAATCCGGCACAACCTTCTCATCGGCTTTGGTAATATCTCCGATGTTAAGGGTAGGATCAACACCATGAACGGCGCAATAGCTTTCTGCGGCGTAACGATCGAACTCGCAGAAAAGGGCAGTTCGGTAATCCAAGTTAGTTCCTCCTATGTTGGTTTTCTTTGTTGCTAAATGGAAGGTTAAGGGATTTACAAATTCCCTTGAGCTATCTCCATTCTATCATACTGTCTCCATAAAGTCAATAATTTTCTTTGTTGCTATTATGCGTTTTTTTGAATTTCTTCAAAGATAATCTGTTTAGGCAATATCCCTTTACATACATAGACGCTGCTGAACGGTGGGTTTAGAGACGGCTTTTGGTCAGCGTAATTCTTAAAGTAAGATACGCGCCGATTGAGATACATGATTTCAAAATCATGCTCACGGAACATCTCAAAACGTTTCTGACTCTCGAAGAGTCCGACGACCCCTACTAACATAGCAAAGGGTATATTCAACTGGAACAGCCGCTCAAACACTTCACCTTTGAGGGAGTACGGAGGGTTACTGATGATGTAGTCGCACTTCGGCGGATCAATAGCGAAAAAATCCTGACCGTTTGCAATATGTGTTGCGATTACGGTATAGCCACGTTGCCGAAAGAGCTTTACAAACAAACTATCCTCAGTGTCAAACGGGCACCAAATTGTCACGGGGGGGGGTGGGAGATACTTGTACAACGGGGTAATCGCATACTCCGGTGTATAGAACTCGTCGTTGCCGCTGCCGGCAACCTTATCCATCTTCATAGCTGCACCTCTTAATTTACTTTGTCACAAATTAAATCCAACGAATGCAAGGTTCGCCGGTATAGCCATGTTCCCATACGAACCAAGCGAAGCACATGGTACTTGACCAGGGCTTACCATTTTCGTCAACTTCCAATCCGTTTCTCAAAGGATTGACACGTTTTGAAAATACATACACGGCTTTCGGAGGGTGGGTGGCAAAGAAATCCTTACGCTGCCGTCCTTCGAGAAACTGGATTTTGGCGAACAGGATCACCTTGCCAGTGGATACCTCCAGAGCTTTCTCAGCGAACTCTTTCGCCAAAGAGAACGGAGGGTTCGTGATGACGTTGTTGAATTTTTCGGGATAGTTCTCAGTGAGGAAATCCACCCCGCCAACAATACCACATCCGAACCTATCATCTCTCTGAACCAGATCAGTAGAGATAATTTGACTGTTGGGATAATGTTCCCGAAGCACCTTACTGATATGCCCTTCGCCAGCCGCAGGCTCCAAAATGGAGCCGTGTAGCTCTTCTCGGCTAAGGATGGCTTCTGTCGCCTCGAACGGAGTAGCATAGTAGTCGTTCTCCACACGAGAGCGGGTAGGGGACATACCGGCCAAACTGGTGCCGCTCAAATAAGTACGCTCTTCCATTTTCTCACCGCCTATTAAAAAATTGTCGTTCCGTAGGCAGGCATAGGATTGAGCTTGTGAAGGTTGTGATCGTGCATAGAGGCAATCTTCTTGTCGATTTCCTCAATTCCACTGGTGCCATACATGATGTAAGCATCCAGGTGAGCATAAGTAAATCCAAGATTATCCTCATCAGTTTTTCCACACAGCCCATCGGAAGGGGTCTTGCTTATCAGGTTGATAGGCAGAAGAAGCTCGTACCCAATCTGGATGACTTCATGCACCATCAGATTAGCGAGCGGGCTAAAATCGCCGGCGCTATCGCCAAACTTGGTAGAGTATCCCACATAGTCTTCAGAGCGGTTGCAGGTATTAGCAACACGTCCGCCGTGAGGCAACGACTGAGAAATAGCATAGAGGGTCGCCATACGGATACGGGGAGGGAGGTTTATCCTCGTCTGATCGCTGACGTTCATATTGAGCGCTACTTGATCACTTACCGCAGACACTGCTTTGGAGATATCGGTATAGGCGTATCTGATACCCAGAAATTCGATCAGCTGCTTGCTATCGTCCAGATCGGGCTGTTCTCCATTCGGCATCATAACACCCACTACACGCTCTTTGCCCAGTGCCTCTACGCAAAGAGCGGCAACAACGCTGGAATCTTTACCACCAGAAATACCGACCACCGCATCGCAGCCATGGCCGTTACTTTCAAAGTAGGAACGAATCCACTGGACAATCTCATCCTTAGTACGCTTTGGGTTAGCTAACATTGTGGCACCTCTTTTCTCAAAAGTTTCCCTCATGAAGATTATTGCGAACCTCATCCAGGGTATAAATTCTCAGGAGCTTGCCATCCTTGAAAACTGGCTTCAGCCAGTTCCCAATCTGCGACTCCTCCCAAGTCAAACCGTCCTGGCAGAAGAAGTTGTGGTACGTATAGTCATATACAACCTTACAGCAGCCGCGCTGAGACTCCTTGAAATGTCCGCTATCTGTCTTGGGGTTCTTAAAAATCATGATGGGCTTTCCGTCAGCATCTTCTGCATAGGTCGCTTTGACTGCGATACCAAATGTATCACGGGTGTACGGCGCATAAGTCTTTTCGCCGCCGTCCATCGTCTCCAGACACTGCATAGAGAAAGAACCGACGCCCAGAGAAACATTGTTGATAGCGAAGCCATGCTCCATCAGGATCTTATACACTGCCTCGCACCGCTGCGGGGTAATGCTATCGCCATACAATGCCTTGACGTGTGGATCAAGAACTTTGTAACCCTTGCTGTTCACGGTACCACCAAAAATTTCCCACAGTTTGAACACCGTCTCAGTTACAATCTCCACGGGGTTTCCGCTGTCGCCGCGAATAGCAAGACACCCATGATGTGCCATCACGTCCTCTTTAATCGCGGGGAGAATATTATTGACCAGGTTCCAGTAGTCATAGCTGTCGCTGACCATAGAGAAGTTCTGGTACGGATAGATTTCTTTCAGCAGACGCCGCACGTGCGTAATCTCGTCACCGTCAACCGCATAGTTGGAGCACATAACACTGTGTTCAGTAGAAAGAGCACCGTAAGCCACCGCATCGTTCTCTACCCGGCAGGCGTAGTTGTGTTCCAGCCAAAGAATAGCCGGCACTGTAGCGGTATTAAGGAAGCTCAGGCAGAACGCAGCAGAACTCTTGGTGGCGCTCTCCACGCTTTCCTGACCGCGCATGGAAAAGTCGCCCAGCAGCTTGGCCCGCACCACATCATCGTCACAGGTGAGGGCGGCGTACTTATTGACAATCTGCCGGTAACGATATCCGACTTCCGCTGAAATCTGAGTATGCCACATGGTACATGACAGCATTGTTTCGATAGAGTTGACCAACCACACAAAGTTGGGGTTGGTATTCGAGATCTCAATTTGCGGAACATGAATATTGGTACGGGTTCCCTCCGGTACGGCCCGGATTTCCAGAGGCAGATACCCCAGCTTATGAAGCGCCGTCAAACGCTCCACGCCAACGCCGTCCGTGCCGATGGTGTTGTTCAGTACCCGCTTGTATTCGGCAAGCACCTCATCCAATGAGCGGTTGAAGAAGTGAGTATTGAACGCCTCGATCAAATACTCCTGGATAAATGCCTGAAGACCAAACATTGTGACCTTCTCAGTATCAGCCAGCCGCGTCATGCGCGGGGTGTAATAAGACACCATCTTGGTCAGTGCGGTGGGGTACTGCTCTGCATGGGCGGTCTTGTAGAAGTCCAAACAGAGCAAAGGACTGTATGAAATCATTGTTTTACCCTCTTTTCATAATCATCTACAAATGGAGATCTTCTCGTGATCAACACGGAGGATACTATCAGTGGTGAATACACGAGAGATAAGACCATCTGTCAGCACAGTGCCTTTCAGGATCGTGTTCTCACAGTGGGTAACATAGAGCATGACTTCCTCTGCGCCGGCTTCTTTCAGAGCCGTGGCAGTATGGGTAAATGTCCCGCCGCGAGAGCAGATATCGTCCACGATCAGAATATTTCTGCCGTTGACTTTCTCAGGCTCTGTCAGCTCCAGCCGCTCAATCTTGCCGGTGCGCCAGTCACGATGTTTAATGCAAAAAACATACTCCATAGGAAGAAGCTCAGAGTATCGTTTGGCAGCACCTTCATCCGGGTAGCACAGCAGAGGATTCAGACCCTGACTGACCATCCACTGAATTGCATAGTCGATGTAATGCTTCACATCCATAGTCTCAGCCCGGTCAATCAGTGCCATAGCCACATTAGAGTGAGGGTCGAGAACTTTGACAGACTCGAACCCAAGCGAATTGATAAACTCAGCAAACCACTTGAGCGTGAACACCTCATCGCGGTTCTTTACCCTGTCCATACGGGCGTTGGGGATATACGGCATCTCCAGATAGAGGAGCGGGTTGCCAGCACTCTTGAGGTGCTTCACCAAATACCAGAGCTGCATACACTCGGCATCATTGTCGTACATCCACCGGATGAAATAAGCGGACTTACCCATGGCGAAAAACGTGAAGTCCAGCTTGGGAGCAATGCGAATCGAAGATGTACCGTCGGGAAAACTGGCGAAGTCGATCCTTCTATCGTCAACAAAAATCATTTCAGACCTCCCAGTTCTCCACATTGATCTGGCACGCTTTCATAGCAGCCAGAGCATTGTTGTGGCTCGCCGGGGTAACGCCGGCGCAGCAGGCAGCGTCAACGGTGATTTTCGTCTCAGGCAGAAACGCTTTGACGAGCAGTGCGTTAGAGATAACGCAGATGTCGGTGCAGAGTCCAACGAAAACGATCTCTTCAATACGCTGCTTCATTCTGGCAGAAAGTTCTACCAGGTAATCGCCCAGCTCTACAGAGCCAAACGTATCCTTCTGGAATACGGATACGCTTTTCCCCGCGTCGATAGCCGCATGACTAATGGCCGTGGCAATGATATCGTCGAGCCGCCAGCCGTGAGTCCCCTCAATGCAGTGCTCGACAGGAAGCAGCTGACCTTCTTGGGTTTTCAGGTAGTCGGCAGAACGATGGGTGTCCTTGGTAATGCAAATCAGATCTCCGTCAAAGCCGGAAATCTTTTTGGCGACATCTCCAACAGCAGCCTGCGCCTCCGGGGTTCCGAGCGCACCATTGATGAAATCGTTTTGCATATCCACTATTACAAGAATCTTCATCTTAAACAACTCCTTAAAATGAGCACTCACACGGTAGATCATCGTCGTCCTTGATGAGCTTTCGTGCAGCGGCCCAAAATGTTTGTGGTTTGGCTTTTTCAGTGGGCGGCAACGCCTTTTCTTTGAGCTTGGCAAATTCCGTCTCAAAGTCTGAAAGATAGCCTTGTTTGAGAATACTGTACCCGATTGTGTCTTCGGCCAGCTTCGCCTTTTCCCATATTTCAGGATAAAGGCAATAAACAACAAACCAATGTTGTTTGCCGGCTTTCAAACACCCGGTACAATTTGCATGATTGAAAATGCTGTAGGTCTTCGGACGCTCGATCCCAACCTCCTCGATGTCATGGATAGTACGTACCTCCCATGTCAAAGGGTACTCTGTTTGGTACCCCATCGCGGCCATAATGCCAACTCTGCGCCGAATACGGTGCTGTTCATTGGCGTCAAAGCCATAGACTAATGAGATATCGTCCCTTACTTCGGGAGGATTTGCGGGATAGTGCTCGGACAGCCATTTATGAAAAGGTTCGGTTTTCAGTCTGTTGGTGCAAAAGGCGGTGGACTGAGCGCCAGCCTTAAACGCCTTGATTTCCATACACACGTCGAACTGATCCTTAACATCCCATCCGGGCATATTGGCGTAAGTAATGGGAACGCCCAGATAATCCGAAACCTGTTTTTTGAAACGCTTGATATCAGCGTCTTCGGTTCGAGGACACAAATCATGATTGAGCAAGATCGTGTCCTCTGCTCCGAACTTTCTAACTACTTCCACGGCGGCAATCGCAGAGGAATGACCGCCAGAAAAACAAACGATGTGCTTCATACCGACCACAACCATCTCGGCTGAGGTCAACCGTCTAATCCTCCCTTGCTACCGGCCAGATGGCTTTCACGCTGTAACAGACGGCTTTACTCTACACTTATCAATCTTGTAGAAACCCGGTTTACCGGGATTGGTATTAGCTCCTTTCTAAATTTGAATTATTTTCGCTGCCCTTAAAAATCGCATGGGGCAGCGGAATAGGTTTTTGGGTAAAATATACTGTGTTGAATTTCAGATCCATACCGACTCCTTCTTTGCAAAACGGTTTAGCAATATACTTACGGTAAGCTGTCCGATCCGATTTACATAGGGGCAATTAAGCCGGTCAGGATGCGGGACGCTGTTTCCCAGGTCAATAACCAGATCGCGGGTATTGTAGGAAATATCCTGCGTGATAATCGGAGTTGCGTAAATCACCACATCCCGGTTCTGCGTAGCTTGCAACAGGCTTTTTGTTTTGGAATGTGCTACTGTAACCGTCGCGTTGTTAAAGTCCAAATACTTCGCCAGTTCTTTAACGGCGTGCCCTCGGCCTACGATGGTAATATCCTTCTCCCATACCAATCCAGACTCAATTAGCAAATCCATGACTGCTTGAGAGACCGCCGACATTCCGGGAGAATAAGAGTGGTCAATATCCACATCAGGATCGAGAATAGAGTTGAACGACACTGTTTCACTATCCACAACAATCCCTCGATAGGGAGGGAGAGGGTTGGACGTATGATCACAGTTGATACCAAGCTGGTCTGCCTTACGCTTGATGGCTTTCAGGAACACGCTATCCTGAGAACCAAGCAGAAGCAGCTTGCCGGAAGGATGTAGGCTTGCAGTTTCCGCATCCAAAGCGGCGGAGAGTTTTTTGATGTTTTCCATTACATCAATCATAAGGCGCTCCTTTTTTTATTTGTATTATTCTACCGGAATACCAATATACTCAAGGACTTGCCGCATACCCAAACCATGTTCTTCCCACGGCCTCATGCAGTAATCCCAGAGCTTTGGGTGCGTGATTTTTAGACGCTGGAAACGGTTTGGAGCTTTTTCAAGGTGAGCGCCAAAGGCACAAAAGACACAGCCAGTACGCTTTTCGCCTGTCGTCGTCCACCCCCCCCATCAGTTCTGACGATCTCGCCATAAACTGAAGCGTAGGGGACTTGATAGGTATAGAGGTATTCCAGCACATCTTCCTCAGTCCAAAAAGACATGGGTTGGGAGCTGGGCTTCTTACCGGAAAAAGCATTACATCCCATACGCAACCATGTGGCACGCCGAGATCTGCTCTCGTTTGCCATAGTTGCAATAATAGGTACTCGACCAGTTTCTTTGGAGTATTTCTTCATAGGCTGCTTCTTCATGACAGTACAGCACCGAGAAGAAACCTTGAATGGGGCATCCAACAGATAACACCATTTTTCACAGTTGAACTCTGACGGCGTTCCGTTGCTCCGCATAATCTCTCCATGCAGCTCTTTCCATCTGAAAGAACCTGGCTTATGCCCATATTCCACAGTGTCAGCTACACGCTTCGAGACAACGGGATATCCGTACACCTCAATGACTTTACGGAAGTTCATCTCAGGCCGGACAATCGTAACGTTTTCACAGCTCTTAACAAATTCTCTGACTTCCGGGAACTCAAGCCCGGTATCAGAGAAAACAGCAGGCACATCGGGGTAGATCCGCCGCACAATATCGAGTAGTACGGTAGAATCCTTACCACCGCTAAATGCCACATAGACCTTCCCATCGTAGTGCTGATACCACTCGATAATACGAGCAGTAGTGATCTGGATTTTGCGTTGGAGAGGCAGGCGCTGCATCTCTTCCAACTCTTCTCTGCTATGCAAAGCACCCACCTCCCCGGTTCCAATGATTGTCGTCATCGCCGCCCAATCCTACCGTATAAATCAGCACCAGAGCCAAAAGCAGTAGGATGATACCGTCCATTGGTTACTCTGTGGCCTCCGGCAGAGCAGGGACGCTGGCATAGCTGGCACGAGCCAGCCACTCGTTGATGACCTTGTTGAAAGTATTGTCGTTGCCCATGTACTTCTTCAGCATGGCAGCAGTCAGGCCGGCTTCGGCGCTGAATGTATCACCGGGCTGGCACTTCACAACCGTCTTATCACCGTCATCCCAGAACACGATGGTAGCCGGGTTGTGGAAGATCACATTGACGGGCATCGGCAGACGGCGAGAAGCAGGCTGATTGGCTTGGAGCTTCATTGCCGCATTCCAACCGTTGGAGAAAGGATCTCCGCTGGGAGCGAGATGGGCAACAAAGCCGCCGTCCGGCATACACAGGCCGCTCAGAAGCTCATCAACGAACCGTTCAGCAGTTACCGGGGGGGGTGCCATAACAGAGATGCGGGGAGCGATGTAGGGAGTGTGGATCATGTCGGGAATCATAGTTATTTCCTCCTATTCAGTGTGCATTGCGGTCACAGGCGTTCAACACCATGACCTGGTTCCAGATATCATTACCAAGCAGACGTTTGATTTTGCTAACCGTCTTACTCGGATTATCTGACTTTTCAACCGCATACGGCCACATATGCCAGCGGATCAGCAGCGCCACAGTAAGGCGCTGGTTAGGACTGAGATCGCCGGTATAGCAGAAGCTGTCATAAGCTCCTGCACGCTCATGATGATAGAAGTGGGCGATCTCAGTGGGATTACCTTTGATGTCATGAAATACTTTGGTCTTCTCTTTGCCAATATCGTGTAGCAACGTAGCGCGGAGCAGAACAGCATCGGCATCTTTATAGTGGCTGATCAGATACTGCCATGCCGTCATAGAGTGCTGACCAACCGTGTACTCGTGGTGCGGGTTATCATGTTCCAGCTTGGAGAGACGAAGCATGAGGGTATCAATCTGGTCGTGGCGATCTTCGTCGCCCACGATTCTGATTTCATCCCAACCCTCCGCCATCATGGGAACATCGAATTTGAAGTACATCCTTTGGATTACAGACTCCGGGACAGAACGTTCCCGATTATTGTTGCGCTCCAGACACACCTCATAGGGTGTCGCCATGAAAAGACATACTGTCCGCAAATCATGTTTGTGGAGCGCTCGGACACGATTAAGGAACCCGATACGGCGCTTGTAGTTGATATTGGTTGCGTCGTACACCACATCCTTGCCATCCACCAGATCCTGCAAAACCCTTTTGTGAAGGGTTTGGAAAACCAAGTCCTGTTGGGTTTGGTCGTTCTCGTCACCAAGAACTTCGGCACGGATTGCATCGCTGGAGTGGACGACGGCGTTAGGGATGCTTTCGGCAGTGAATGACTTCCCGCTACCAGGGAGGCCAACCATCATGTAAAACATCGGCATCTTATTCTCCTCCTTGGATTTCCTTTAAGAAGGATCGTTTGAGAATTTCAACGGTAGCCTTTTGCAGTACCTCATTGGCGTGCTGGTTGATCGAAACAGGCACCGTATCCATATAGCGCTTTTTGTCTTCGGTCATAGATTGAATTGCAGTGCTCATCAGTGCCCGTGCTTCTTTCAAAGAGTAGCAACCGCGCTTCACCTCTTTGAGATAATCACACTGGTTACTGATAAGACAGTCAGCGTAAGGCTCGCCGGCTTCGTAACGGGTCATAAACTCCCTCAGCCGCAGAGCATGGTGAAGCTGCTTCGGGTCATACCCAAATGCCTCAATCTTGTCCATTGTGGCAGGGTAGGGGTGCTCCATTGCCTTTTGCTTTTCCAGAGCCATACCCATAATGCAGTTCATCCCGGCGTAGTTGTTATACCGGGCGATCTCTTCACGAGCGTCCAGAACGGGCTGGAAAAGGTCGGCATACTCCGGGTTGATGATGGAGTAAGGGGTAAACAGGATCTCAACGAAGTTGACATTCTGCTTCTTGATACAGTCGAACATAAGGCGAATGTCTTTGAAATCCACGTGTTCGTTATTCTCCATAATGTGGGTAGTGCTGAGAGGTTTGGCGTTCAACACGAAATCGGAAAAGCTGGGCAGCATGATTGCCTTGGTATCAATATCGCTACCCTCATAGTCAAGGTTATAATTCTGAGAACCTTGCAGGAAGAGGCCAACCCAGCCTCCCCTGCAATGCTCCAAGACGGGCACCAGATGTTCCCGCATCCGCGCCATAATCTTCTGGCGCTTCTGCTCATTCTGGATCAAAGTCGTCATCGTCATATCGCTCCTTTTTGATACAATCCCGGATCATTCTCCGGTATAGGCTTGAGTCGAACTGCTCCATATCTGCCCAGCTTTGAAGTTGTTGATAAAGTCAAGAACGACTTTTTCATCCATTCTGTTCTCCAACATCCTGAGCTTCTTCCATATCAGGCGCGGCGGCGGTGTCTTTGATCAGCCCCTCCAGCGCCTTGAACGCAAAGTTTTTATGCTTATAGGCGGCGAACTTGGGACGGTTGACAATGCGGCACACGACACCTTCCCGAACATGGGTATGACCGACAGGATCGGGGCCATCATAATACTGCTCGGCTTTGGTTTTAATCCATTCACCAGCATTGGTTAGCTCGCAAGAAGTTCCTGTGAAGATTTCCTCTTCGGGAATAAGCCCCCTATACATCAGAGGAACATATTTGACACCCATCTGTTCGCAACGATAGCGCATAAAGTCGGGCGGATACTCTACCACATCGCCGTCTTCGTTGGTCATCGTCATGCGGTAAACGAAAAGATTGGACTTGGGATGTTCCTTGCCATCGGGGGCGCAGCCATAGCTGAATGTGGTGGTTTTACCGTACTGTTTGGTAAACTCCTTGTCGTTCAGCTTAGAGTTATTTCCGGGATTCATGATGGGCGTACCGTCGTCAGTGAATCCAACGACCTCATAGTAGACTGTCTCTCCCTTGTAGAGCTTTCCTTCAAATACCTTGGCGTGTTTCTCTCGGAAGGCGTTATTACCGTAGTAGCCTCCCTCATCGAAGGTGCCCAGAACCACGCGGCGGGTTCCGGTGACGTAGCCCCAGTCATAGATAGGTGCTCGCTTGATTTTGGAACGAATCACATTCGGGGTCTTACGGCTCTCATAGAGCCGCTTCTCCATACGGTTCCGATATTTATAGCCCTGCAACACAGGCAGATAGCCGGTACGCTGAGAAGTTCCGTGCATTTTCAGGGTAACTTCTACCAGATCCCCAGCATGGAATGCGGAGAGATTGTAGGCCAACTGCTCCGTGTCAGCGTGTTCTTGGAAGAGTGGGGAAATAGGATCAGAACGCTTACGAACATGATTGCCACCCCCCCCACTACCGGAGGCGCGTTTGACGGCGGGTATGTACTTCTCGCAGATAGTGATACCGTTCAACACAGAGATCGTATCGCCCTCTTGGAGCTTCTTGATATCGGTAAAAGAAGCCAAACAGGAGAGAGGGAGGAACAGACCGTCGCTCTTCTCGCCCCGGAGCTTGAGAGCCTTAATATTCCGCTTCTCCGGGTCAAGGTATCCGCCAGCCGGAGCGCCATTCTCATCCTTGCGCCGCAGCAAGTCATTCTTCTGTGCGAACTCCAAACCGAGTTTGCCATCGGTAGGGAAGTACACGCCCAGCTGATCAGGGTCGGTGCCGAGATCCACAATCACCGTATTACCGAAACATTCGCCACAGAGCAGCCGGTCGGCATTGGTATGCTTCCTCAGATTGTGAATCCTGGTAACATAGGCACAGTACATTATATTCACTCCTCGTTAATTTACTTTGTCGCTAATTAAGAATACATGGATTTCAGCTTATGAGAGACAGTCACGATAGCCTCTGCCGCTTCGTGCATCTCATTAACAGTGGTATTGAACCCCATTGAAATACGCACAGTACAGGCCGCATCTTCATCAGACATTCCAATACCACGCAAAACGTGAGAGGATTTAGCACTGGCAGCGCTGCACGCAGAACCAGCAGAAAGGTAGATATCCAACTGATCCAACAGAAGAAGCAGAGATTCACTGTTGACGCCAGGGATGGTCAGGCTGATGATGTTAGAAGAATAATTCTCGCTATCACCGTTGATATAGAACTCCCCAGGCATTCTTAGCCCCAAATCAGTTAAGAATGTATCTCTGAGCAATCCCCACCGTAGCTTCCAGTTCTGGAGGCGTTCAGTAACGATTTCTGCTGCTTTGCCGATTCCTACAATTCCCGGAACGTTCTCGGTACCACCACGCATTCCGTTTTCCTGGCCTCCACCGATAATCCACGGGGATTTACGGATAGAATTGCTGATATAAAGCACACCAACACCCAGAGGAGCACCGAACTTATGACCGGACATAGAGCAGAAGTCAATTCCGCAGTCCTTCACGTTCATATTCACATGGCCTGCCGCCTGCACAGCATCGGCATGGAATACGGCATGATACCTTTTGCAAAGGGTTCCGATTTCTTTCATAGGATTGACAGTGCCCAGTTCATTATTTACCCACATGATAGAAACAGCCGTCGAACGTCCATCACGAGGTAAATAGTTAGACTCAGCAGTATGGGCATCCGATAAAAAACGTTCCAGGTCATTTAGATCTACGCTACCATCTTTGTGGACTTTGATATAATGGCGATGACAGTGCGCAGACATAGGTTCCAGAACCGAATCGTGTTCCAGAGCAGTTGTTAAAATCAAGTCGCCGCCAAAGTTTTGCAACCACGCATTGTTCGACTCTGTGCCACCAGAGGTAAAGAACACCTCTGAGGGATCGGCACCAATCATTTTAGCTACCTGGCGGCGGGCATTTTCAACAGCTTCACGAGCATTGACCCCTTGGGTATGGAGGCTTCCGGGATTGCCTACATGATCGGGCCGGAGCCAAGGGAGCATAGCTTCCAGAACCTCCGGGAAGACCGGAGCGTTGGCAGCATTGTCGAGATATACCACGTATTTCACTCCTTTGATAAAAGAGGCTCAGAGCGTAGACAGCTACTTGCTACTCTATCGTTCTGAGCCTCCTTAATGGTTTACTTTGTTGCTTATGCGGAGATAATAGGACGAAGGGCATCGTCCACCTGCTGATACCGCTCTGCGTTGATGGCCTCCAACAGGCAGTCATAAGGATCAGTCTGGCCGCTCATCACCATCTTGGCGATATTGGGAGAGAAACCGCTGACCAACGCAACACCCAAATCGTTCTCCTTAACAGGAATGGTGCCGCTACGGGAGTTGACATTCCAGAATACCAGGCGAGGGATCTGATATCCGGCTTCCGCATACCGCTGGGCAATCACCTCAAACAGACGGGGAGTAGGGGCGGCTACTCTGTTATGTCCCCACCTATCACGGCAGGTTGCACTGGTAGTTGCGCAACCATCGAACTCCATATCAGAGATGATAAGGATGTTCGCGGGAAGATCGCTCTGATCCATGTGCTTGTTGATCGCCGTAGTGAGGATCAGGTCGAATACGGCCTCAATGTTGGTGTTGGCAACCTCGTTATGGATAGCCGCGATCCGCAGTTTCTCACGAAGGTTCTTTCCTCTGCTCAAATCGACCAGCTGAGGATGTTCAGAGAAGGTGATGTACTGATCCTTGAACTGACCAGAAGAACGCTCGGCGAAGTAGATCGCCAGAGAGTTTGCTACTTCCAGCGCAGACACATCAGTGTTACCGATTCTCACTCTCATACTACCAGAACCGTCGGCCACCACGATGGTGTTACCACAGCCCTGCACCGTATCGGGGAGGTTCCTCCACAGCACTTCCAGATTGGCGTCGGTGCCGTCGGCATAACCGTACCGATGTACGATGTCATGCGGGAAGAGGACAGAAGCGTTGATCTTGGCCTCGCCTTTCTCTACAGCACCCAGGAATGCACGTCGGCGATCCTCGTCGTGACGGAGGAAAGCGCTGTTGTACTGCAGGTTAGCACGAGAGGGGACACGCTGATAGTCGATTTCCTCCCACTGCTTGGCGGTCATCTGCTGCTCCACAACAAGCAGGTAACGGGAGAGATTGGCGAGGGTATGCTGATACTGGCGCTCGGTCATGCCGACAGCCTTCCGCAAGATCTGGGCATAATGCCGGGTCTGCTTGGAAGAAGTCTTACAGCGAGGCATCCACTTTGCCAGAAGAGAAATAGGCTTGTCCTCTGCCGCATTTTGGGTATCGTCATAAAGCTGCCCTTTGACCAGCCCGGTCACGCAGTCACACGCGGGCGTATCCAGCAGACACCACAGATCGTCCCAACGACCGTACTCAGGCACCAGTGCCACCACAGGGGCGACGTACTCGGGGAACTCCTTCGCCAGAGGCACCATGCAGGCACGGAACAGCCGGCGCTCACCCAGGCCACCACGGACATCACGAGCATAAAAGAGCCATTTCATTGCCATCAGCTTGTCCTCGAAGAACGCCTTGGTGAAGCGCTGAGAGATGTCGTGCTCGCTGGCACTACGGAGAGATGCCACAGCGAAATTGAGATCCAGGAGAGCCTTGCCGGTAGTACGGAAGCCGACTGCACCGTTCTCGGTGACAGAGACATTACACTCGTTATTCAGCGCGCTCTTGATCCCATCCATAAAGTTGCTCATTATCTCTTACCTCCTATATTGAGATACCCAGGACACACTTTTTATTTACTGTTGCTGTTTGTGCCCAGAGAAATGGAGCGGCAGGTAGGACTCGAACCTACGAATGGCAGCTTGGCTTCCTTGAACATTGCTGTTAGCGGAACTCCTCGTTTCGCATTGTAATAGGGCTGCTGTGTTGACCACTTCACCACTGCCGCATGAAGCTCGTCTTTCCGAGCCGTCACAACCCAGTTCAAGATATTTGGGTTGAATATCTGGCGTTTACCGTCAGCATAGACATAAACGATCCCAAAGCCCTATGCCTATCCGCCCATTAGCAGAGGCGGCTTCTGCTTGTGCCAGGGGTGGGACTCGAACCCACGACCACGGGATTAACAGTCCATAGAAAGTTGCTGTAAGCGTCTCAACAAGACACGCATAAGTACGCGCTCTACCAACTGAGCTACCCTGGCGTACGCCCCGCCGTAGCGGGGCTATTTTGCATGACCCCTCTTATGTGCATTTTCTACTCAAACCCAGCCGTATAATACGGCAAACAGTTATACCGATCGGTTCGGCTTCCCGCACTATTATGGCTGGCGGCGAACCAGGTTTTCACCGTACTGTAAATTATCGGGGTCGAGATAATGACATACGGCAAGGAACAACAGACAAGCAAACCCATATTCAACATTAGTCTGTTGCACCTCCTTTTTTTATGACTACACTAAGTAGCTTGTTGCAAGGAGTGGGACTCGAACCCACGACAATCAGTTCCCTTTTTACATAGCTGTTAGCGCAACTGGGGGAGGGGGACGTTACGCATTTTTTATACTGGTGCTCTACCAACTGAGCTATCCTTGCATGGTGGGAGGCTTTTTCATTGCTGTCTGCGTTGCTCTGTACGCATACGAATACGGAAACCTCCCAGAAACCGCTATATCCGTAAAATGGCTCTTTGCCACGTGTGCGGGACACATTCTCATTTCCACAAGCAGGTAATGTTGATGGTTGCTGTTAGTGCCCCAATTCGTTACTGTTCATTCATCGTCGCATTCATTACTGTACTGTCATCCGAAGATGACTTAGGGCTTGTCTCGTGTTCTATTCATGGTTTCCTCCACATACCCGGCGCTGGACGCCGCTGCCGCTGATCACTTTGAATCACAGAACGATAGCCAGGAACTTCTTCATGACACACACGACCCTTCTTATAGATTGATGACGGTTTTTTAGGAGCTACGGAGTCGAACCGTAAGCAAAAGTTTTGCAGACTTTCAAGGTAAAATTGCTGTGCGTGTCCACCGTCGATTACACGTTATGAGCTGCCATCGGACGCTCCCATGTCGCCCGTCTTTCCGGGCCGTCAGCGGTCTTTCCCGCCGTCAGAGAGAGGAGGTGATAAAGAGTTCGCCGCTATTGCGGCTTGGCGGAGGGGATGGGACTCGAACCCACACACCCTTTCGGATTACTAACAGTTTAGCAAACTGCTTCCTTACCAGTTAGGATTACCCCTCCACGCTTTTCAACGAGACGCATTGAGTCAAAGTAAAAGTTTGATAGTTGTAAAATTGCTGTTAGCGCCTCATACTCCGATTGGTCAACCGAATGAATTACTCACTCACGCTCTCTGCGGGACTGGTATCCAGGAGCTTTGCGAAGTTGGCGATGATAGCGGTATTGTTCTTCCGCTGCTGGGACATAGTGGCGCGTGTCGCGGCCAGTTCCTTGGAATAGGCGTCGATCTCAGCCAGGTCGTTGTCGATCTGCTGGTTGATACCCTCCAGCTCATTCATTGTTCTGGTAACGATGTCTACCGCCTCGCTTGCCTGACGAGCCAGACGAGCAACCTCAGTCTGCTTTTCCTGCAGAAGATCGCGGGTGACAGGTACGGGGACGGCGTTTTTACGGAATCTCATTGCTTTCACTCCTCTTACAGAATAATTTTCTTTGTTGCTATCCAAGAACTAAATGGCCGAAGCCATTTAGTAGAATAGTTGCTTGTAGAGCTTGTAGTCTCTGATCCGGGCTGTGTGCTTGACCTTGCTGGACAGATCCTCGCAGAGCACCTTAGACGCGAACTCCGGGTCTTCCAGATTGAACTGGGTACTCTCGCATTCCAGCAGATGAGCACGGTAGAATATACCGGACTGGTGTATTACGTTGTACCGTAGCGAGTAGGCACCGCCCATCAGGGTATTCAGACGATTTACCAGACCCTGCATCTTAGAGACGTTGATCTTGCTGTTCCGCTCCGTCCGAATCAGGTTATCTGAATAGACATAGGCACGGAAGATTACGCCTCTGGCCTGCTGGTAGTATCCCTCTGCATCCCTCAGACGCTTGAATATCTGCAAGATTTCAAACGGCATCTCGATCTTCTCACCGTTTATCATCACGCCGTCATCAAGCACATCTTCCTTGGGGAAATTGATGATCTGCTCTTCGGTCAATCCAAACCAAGCCAAGTAAAGAATTACAGCGGGCAGGTCAAACAAGGTTTCATCGTAGCACTCGGACACTTTGATGGAATCCTGGATTGCCTGGTGGAGCATACCCAAGTTCTTGTAGTATTGCACTCCGCTGGTCTCGTTGATTTTCAGGTCGTCCACAGTGACGGAGGCCAAAATGCTTTCCTGTTCTGCCGGCAGCACGCCATTAGCAATCAGGTATCGCACATAGCTCATCACATGGCTTTTATAGTTGAAGAAAATGCTGGTATGACGAACCCTCATGGAGTTGAACATGGACACATACTGTTCCTTAGTAAAGCCATTGTCCAGCGATTGGCCTGTCTGCTCTTCATAGGCCAGAACCTTTTTCCAGGCGATATCAAAGTTTTTCTTGACGCCTACCTTAGCATAGCCGCCGTCCGGGTCTTCAAAGAATTTGTTACGGATCATATTCCCCTCTCCAATCCGTTCAAATCATTTTCTATGTCGCTATCTTACCATACGTAGCTGAGATTGTCAATAGCAAACAAGAAAATTATTTGCGAAATTTTCGGGGACATCCGCTTCACCTCACTCTGTCGCCGGCACGTCCATTATATGCTTACACAGGAACTCACGATCCGTTACGGACAGGGAAGAGAGGATTGTCAACAGCCGATCCGGGCCGGTCACGATCTTTCTCCATTCCGTATAATGAGCTTGCCACACGCCGAGCCAATACTGAGCAAGGCCGGTAGCGTCTTGGTTTTGCTTGAAAAAACCATCCAGCAAAGCGATAATCTCTTCACTGGACGCTTCGAGAGGACGCTTGATATCCTTGCCCTTCCCATGCGCAACCAGAACCAGGCGTGCGCCTTGAGCCAGCTGGACGTTGAGGTAGACATAGGCACCAGAGGACGCTGACATCTGTACGGGGAGGACACCAGTGTACGGGAGCTTAATGTCCGTCTCGCTGATACTCCGCATCCCCACGGCGCTGACATCCAAATCATATTTGCCGAAGTTTGCTGCCATACTGTTTACGATGTGCATTTTTACGCGCCTCCAAATAAGTATTAGGTTGACTAAACTGAAAACGTGTGATATGATGTACTTAAATTCACGAATATGTTCGTGTCTGGTATTTACTATACCAGCTTGCTTTCGTGCTGTCAAGTGCTTTCCACGAAAAAAATCGTGACATTCAAATTCTCTGTTTGGAGGTTGTGTTATGGACTCCGTCATTTTTACAAGGATTAAAGAATTGTGTGCTGAAAATAACATCACAATCAACAAACTGGAATCCGAACTTGGTATGAGCCAGTATTCCATTGGAAGGTGGAAAAGCTCTACCTCTCCAACTATTGATAAAATCTCCAAGATCGCCGAGTATTTCCATGTCTCCATTGACTACCTGGTAGGCGCTTCTAATGTGCGCTCTACTGCCGATACCATGCTTGGCGACCCCGACTATATTACCCTCCAGCGAGCCAGAGAACGCATGACTGAGCAGGATAGAAACCGCATGATGGGCATTTTGAAAATCGGATTTGACTACGCTTTTTCCGATGAGAATGATCCGCAGCAGAAGAAGTCCGTTTTATTGGACACGGAATAAGTTATAATATGCACCCATGATGTCTCCGTGTAGCGAAAGGAGGGCAAAATAGTGAGGAGTGTTTTTGTACAGCGTAAGGTCTTGGAGCTTTACCAAGACATGGACTCTGTATCCTATCCTATCCAACCTGAATTGCTCTTGCAGTGCATCCCCAAAAGCTGTCGCATTTTGTCGTATCAGGAAATGGCCGAAGTCACTGGATGCACTGTCCAAGACGTTGCCGTTCTATGCAAAAGCAATTCTGGAGCGACGCACTACGATCCAGATACAAACCGTTATCTTATTCTCTACAATGCTGAAATGAACGCTGGCCGTATCCGGTGGACTTTGGCGCATGAGATCGGCCATATCTATATAGGTCATCTGGAAGTCATAGAGGAAGCCGAAATCGCCTACAATGAGCAAAGGGGCTTCTATGACCAGTTCGAGAGCGAGGCAGACTACTTCGCCTGGAATTTACTTGCTCCGCTTCCTATCCTGCGTGAAATGGGTATCCGTTCCGCTTCTGAGATCAAGGCAACATACGGGCTGTCCAATCAAGCGGCAGCACTTCAATTCGACCGATACACAAAATGGTGCAGAAGCCATGTCAAAACGGCATGGGAAAACGGAATGCTTCGTATATTCCGCAGTAAGTACATGGCCTAAATGAACCGCCCTCCGAAGAGGGCGGTTTTATTATTAGCTGATCTTCTGCTCTCCCCAAGAGATTTTGAAGTTTCCGTCCTCGTCTGCCTCACGAGACATCAGCAGGCTCATCAGGTCATAATCCACGCCAAAGCGGTCATACACCTCATCCAGATCTACGTCCTGCCCCTTCATGAAAAGGTTCAGTTTCTCTTTGGCGAGCACCATTTGCATCTGGTTGGACTCAATGCTTCCAGAGTAAGTAACAAAGTAGATGTCTTTCCAGTCCGTAGAGGTAAAGCGAACAAACCGCATATAGAACTGGCTCATCCGCGCATTGTTGTAATGCAGCTCCGGGATGATAACTTTGTTGACGAACTCAAAGTTGACAGAGGAGGGGAGGCACTGCTGGGTACAAAGGAGAATGCCGTTTCCGCTTTCTTTCAGAGTGTTTTTCAGCTTTCGACGTCCGGCCAGAGTGGTGGTAGAGCCGGTCACGACAAACAGTTTCCGATCCGGGAATCTTCTGCGGATTTCATTAGCGTATGCTTCCACCACGTTCTTATGGCGGACACCAATAACTACAGTCTCATCCTTCCATTCGCCTACCATGTCACAAACCTTCCGAATTTTGACCGGCGTATTCGGGCTGTCGTATTCCTCCACGGTGTTGGGTGCAGCAGAGATACGGAGCAACAAAGTAATCTGCTGGATCAGCGCCATCATACTATCCTTGCGGCTATTCCCGGTAAGGGCGAAGTACCGCTGGCGCATGGAGAAAAACTCTTCCATGGCCTTTTGATAGACTTCACGCTCTGCAGGAGCGAATGAAACTGGGGTTTGATGAAGTCTACGTATCTCTTTGCCGGTGATCTCCGCGAAAGTCCGGGTGATGACCGAGTAAGAGAGGAGCTTGTTCAGGGCATCCGCATTGTAAATGTCCTGGGTTTTCTTACCCACTCCGAAAACGGTGATCCGCTCAGGCAGATGGGATTCAGCGAACAGACTGTATCCAGCTTTATAAGCAGGGAAGGGCTGGCCGTAGTAAGAATTACTTGAACAGTTCAGATATTCCTCACCGTCATCCTTCTCACAGCAATACAGATCTTCTGCCCAGGAGAGCATATTGTAAGAGTTGTTATAAAGCAGCTCAAGCTGAGGAGCACATTCCGAGATGTTGTTCCGGGTGACAGTGCCGGTCATTTCCAGCTTAAACCGTACTCTCCGAAAACAATCCAACACAGCCTTTGTGCGCTTGCTATCCGGGTTGGTCATCTCGTCGGACTCATCGAACACCAAGCACACGTTCTGGTTCCGCATTTTGATATGGCGCTTGATCTGCTTACGGTACTTGGTAAGCATATTCAGGGTGATGATAACGAACTCCCCATCCTGTACTTTGTCGAGGTCGGCGAGGCACTTTATCATCCGGTAGTTGGTCATGCCATAATTTTTGAACACCAGATCCCAGTTGTTCTTGATGGAGATAGCAGTGGACACCACCCACACGTTACGAGCGCCCTGACGCTCCATCCGATACCGGCCTGTGGAGATGCCGGCCAGCGTCTTGCCACCACCCTGTTCCCACTGTAACAGATGATAACGCTTCTGAAGAACGAGGTTCAGGTCGTGCTTTTGGGTGTTATTGAGGTGAATCCACTCCTCGTTCTCATTGTCATAAACGGTAAAGTCATCCAGGAACTGAGCGATCTCGGCGTCCTGTTCCATCTCGGTAAAAGGTTTCGTCTCTCGCTCATAGTCGCGCTGCTTACGACGAATAAGGCGGGCATACTGCTCAAGACCTGTATCATCCGCTTGTCCAGAGGCAAGGGCATAGAAGGGAACGAGCTGTTTCATGCCGTCGCTCATGCTGTTCTGTGCCTTTTTGCTGTACCCTTTGTAAATCAGCCCTCCATCCTGCTTGACCAGTCGTACCACATCCTGGCTGGGCTTCTTATGCTGAGACTTGATAACACGACGAAGATAGGCCAGTACCTTAGCTTCCGTAATACGGATTTTTGCCCATTCCTCATACTTCATATCCTTGGGCTGTTCCTGATGGCGGAACTTGTAGAGATATTCCTGACACTTGGCATATTTGTCTATCAGTTTGGGGTTGGACTTGATATGGAACATCAGCTTCCGCACTTCATACTCGAACGCATTGTCGCTCCCACCCATCGACGCCAGCTTAACGCGGGCACTGTTGCTCCGCATCCGCTCTCTGGCCGGGGCAACGACTTCCTTACGGACGATCTCAAGCAGCTCTGCCGCGTTATTCATGTCGGTCAGATTGAACCAGTTGGCGCTGTTCAGAGCATAAGGTTCTCCCTTGTCGGCAGCGTCCAGCTTCTTCTGCCAAAAGGATATCTTGGTAGCGTAGCTATCCACGCCAAGAGATTTGAACGCATCCTTCTGAATGGAGACCTGACCCAGGAAAGAGAAATTTTTTGCCAGTTCGGAAATTTTCGCGCCGTCCAAATATTCGTCGGCCAGGAAAGATGCCGGCACCACAATCGCCATAATGCCCAGAGGCTTCAGCAGCTTCGCCGCTTTCAGGCAGTAGTACATCTGAGAGATGATCTCGCCACCCTCCGTCTCCCATTTCAGATTGAACGGAGGGTTGCCCACTACATAGTCAAACCGCATATTCGGCTGATAGAAACGGATATCACGGTGTTCCAGATTAGCGGCGGGGTAAAGATAGTGCGCTACTTTGTGGGACTTGATGTCCAACTCACAGCCGTAGAAGTTTGCCTCCAGCGGCATGAAGTTACAGAAGTTGGCGATGCCAGAGGTGAGGTCTGCTACCGTTTCGTCCATAGCAGGGGACAGCGCCTCCATGATAAACTGGCAAAGAGCGGGAGGCGTAAAAAACTGACCGTTCTCGATCTCCTTCTTGGCCTCCGCATACTCATGATAGTTGGCAAAGTCAGAGCGTTTCAGGCCATGCAATCCACCGTCTCCGGTATAGGCATTATAGATATCCTCGCGGGAGATCCCAGACTGTTCGGCCAAATCCTGGTCTACCAAATAGAGGATCTTGTCGTTCAACTCCTGTCGGGTTTCCTGGGGAATCGGTTCATTAAGGTATTGATACTTCATTCTTTCACCTGCTCTATCTTTCTTTTTCTGGAGAGAGGCTTTTGTGCGGAGTCCTCTCAGAACCGCGCCCCTCACTTCTATTACAGAAAGAAAAGGGGGATTGCTAACCGGTCAGGTTCTTTTTCTTACCTGATACCACTTTGTAATGCAGTCTTCAAAAAGCGGGCAGGCGCGAGAACAAGGATAATTGACGATCTTCTTTTCATCCAAAAGACAGGGCATACTGTCTCTGGAGGCTCCAAGATCAATCTCACTTTGCCGGAGCAATTTATCCGTAAACCCATTGACATACCTGTTATCATCTCTCACTTGGGCTAACTGGAATAGGGTGTAGATACGCTCCGAAAGATTGGGGTCACGTGTGGCATATTGCTGAAGAAGCTGGCGCAGCTCATATCCGGGCTTGTCCGCGCCCGCCATATAATCAAACAGCGCCTCTCTCAAAATCATTTCCATCAGCTTTCCGGTGTAGTCTTCCTTCGGACAAGCGCACTCAGCGCTCATGTATGCAGCGATGGCCTCCAACGGCGGAGCATTTTCGCCCGCGAGTTTGCAATGCCCTTTGCAGCACATGATGATATTACAGGTTCTCTGTTCCATAACCTGCCTCCTTTTTGCTCAGATAGTTTCTTGTAGCCCTCGCTACACCCTCCAAAAAGCGGTTCCACTCCATGTTATATTCACCTGCCGGCCATTGGTGGAAGTCCCGAAGCATAGGCCAAACTGTGGCAGAAATTTCCACGTCGTTCAGGAGTTTTACCAATGGTACAAAATTGGTAATCCTCAGCCATGCGTGGCAAATATATAGCACCCGTTCCTCCATGTTGGTGCGCGGATCAATCTTTCCGGTGGAGTGCGTTTCCGAAAAGTAGTCGTTATGCTTGATATATAAGTCGTCACCTTTTAGGAATAGCTGGCACTGACATATTCCCTCAAAAGGGACAGAAGCGAATTTCCTAACGCCTCTGATTTCTTCCGGCTTTGGGAGCTTGCCGCCAGCACAAAGCACTTGGTATTCCGACTTCGGGAAAAGAAACTGTTTACAAAACGCAGCCGGATTAGATAGGGTCTTAGTGATAGGAGCGACCAGTGCCCCGGATTTCCAGAATTGATACTGGCACAAGTCATACCACATTCCGTCGCTGATATCTCGGAAAAGCATCGCCAAACAGATGCCCGCCGACGTGTTAAACCTGAGAAGATAAACGGTAGAACCCTTGCGTTCCGCCGTTTTACAATCGTTGGCGGCAGCAAGCATCCGCTCAATGTACCCCACATGAGATTGGTCGGTATGTTCCGTAATTGTGGCGTCCGGGTAGCTCTCCTGAGCTTTCTCTTGGGTGGGATAGTAGAGCAGCAAAGTGTGGCCGTCTGCGGTTTGCACCTTAAACCGTTTCAAAATTAACACCTCCAAAATTTTCGTCTCCCGTCTTAATTACAGACGGGAGACGACGGATGCTAACCTCATCTCTCAATAGTAGCGAGAAGATTTTAGATATGATCCATTTCTTTGCCCCGTTCCACCGTTTCACCCCGGAAGCAGTGACCGCAGTATTCCCAAATACCATTCGGCCACTCTCCACCGACCTTACGGAAGGTGGCATAGGTGCTCCGCCATTCGCCGGTCTTTTCATCCAGCTTGCTGGAGTACGGCTCGCCCATCTGAGAGCACCGGGCACTCATACAAACAGGTGGCAGACAATCCATTGCATTGTCCACTACGGCCTGAGTCACAAAGTCACCGGGCTTTGCGGTGGCGTAGTCGAAGTCATCCTCATCTATGACTTCCTTTCCGTCCCAGACCTGCTTGGGCTTGGGAGCGATGGTGGACACGTCCAGCAGATGAGCGCCAGGGATATTCCGCTTGACCTCCCACACCTCATCCATGTCGCCAACTAAGTTATACAGCTCCTTATGGCTATGGGCGACATTCAGCCGTGACCCAGGCAGGTTATTGGCCTGCTCCGGGAGAGGCACACCATTGACAGTAGCATGGTAACTGGCAGTGATGTAGGAGATCACCTTGAGGAAGTCCGCCATGTTGCTCACACTTCTCATAGCCTCCATAAACTCAGGCCAAGTATGGTCGCAGGCTCCAAGGCCGAAGCGTTCCATTTCAGCCTTGTCGCCGTTATATTCCTCGGAAACGATATAGCTGTCATTCAGATCGTTCCAGAAAATCACTTTCCGTCTGGTCATGTCAAACTCTCCCCACATCGAAAGTATAGTTGCTTGTAGCAAGTCCCCAGAATTTCGTATCCTCGCGTCTCTCACCCGAATATACCGCATTGATACGATAATTCTCGTTCCCTACCATAACGTCCATGCTTCTTCCTGTTTTGCAAACAGTTCTCAAAACTCGTTCTGCGAGACATTTATAGATGCCCAGAGACAAGAGCTTTTCAAGTGCGTCTTCAAAACTCATAACATCCTCCTCCTGTCAAGGACGGCACGGCAGCAGAAATGCCGGCTCGTCCCAGTTGACACTATCTCGCTCGTCACGTCCACACCGCTTATACACCAGCAGGCACGGGTACGGCGTCCGCATTGTGTCGCTGCTCCCCATATAGATATTACGATACGGCCCGACAGCCTCCAAGATATCCAGATAGCGATAAGCGTCGAAATAGCTCGTCATAGGAGCGCCGTTCTCATCCTCGGTGGTAACGGTAATCTTCGGGAAGAGGGGCTTCCCCAAATTCTTCATATCCCTCCACTCACGGATGATCTTTTTGCAATCATCCACAGTGGGCGGCGAAGCAACCAACGAAGCCCTCGCGTCCTTGAGATAGTCCTGGACGTACTTATCATACGTTTCCGTCCGATCACCTACGGGGATTCCCTCGGGCTGTTTCGCAAACAGCACCACCATAGTTCCATCTGTTACAGCAAAATGCTTCTCGCTGGGATGAACACCGGCCAGAGCCTCCGACTGGGTTTCGTCGTATCGGGTTTGCTCCCTCTCCACAATCCGATTCAATGCCGCCAGTTGCTTTTTCGTCATTTTGATCTTCTCCATTCCTTACGCTACTTTTCTCCGTAGACAGGTTTCCACAAATTCCTGGACATAGGCGACACTGCGGAACTTGATGTCCACTCTACCGTTCTTGAAGAGCTTGACACTCTTAACCTTCTCCATATTGTAAGTCTCAAAGAAATTCCGATCAGTGCCATATCTGAAGAGTTCCGGGAACCACAGATTTCCTTCATCCATACGCCCACACTCATACCAAGCCAGGGCATTTAAGAGAGTTTTGAGGCTACCCGTAGACTCCCACTCATCATGGCTCCGCCAGCTATCATCTTTGCACCCGCACCAGTAGCCGGTCAATTTGAGCGTATCATTCTTGATCTCAAATTCCTCCGCGTTGTCCCGATATGTGCTATGGCAGCAATTCCATGTGCGGGACAGAAATTCATTCATCGCTTTCTCCTGGAAAGAAAAACCACCCAGCTGAACGAAGATCTCATCCACGACCTGTTCATACCGGAGAGGGAGAGTACGCAAGGACTGTTCAAACTTATCCTTTTCGACCTTATAGGCGTCCAGCTCCTGCCGATAAGAGGCAATCTCGTCTTCGCTCATGCTTCTGTATCCACCCCAGGGCAAATTCGGCTCCTTCGGGCCGGTGGGAATGAGATGCTCCTCAATCTCGTGCTCGTCCAGCTCAACACTGTACTTACGGCTGAAATAATTGACGACAGCTGAAATGAATGTGCGGTTCCTCTTCTTCATGGTGTCGTAAACACCGTCTACGTCGCAATCACCGCCCACATACCGGTCGATAAAGTCTTCGTCTGCGGTCAGGATTCCAGCCTGCTCTGCCTTGGCTGCGGCCATCGCCTCAGCAACCTTCTGGAGCGCCGACCCAGCCTTATCAAAGGCTTCCTGCTGGCGGAGACAAAACGCCTTGTCATCCTCGGAAATTCTGTTGTCCGCCTTGATCTCGACGGCGGAGAACTTCTCCATCAAACTCATCTTTCTTCCTCACTTTCATTTTTGTTGTATCTACGAACAACGGTATCGGAGTATTTGTTGGCGTGCCTCACGGCCACGTGTTCCAAAATCAGCTTCACGGCCACGATGACAAGCCCAAAGAGGATTTCCATATCAGCCACCTCACTTTATGGGGTGAGGCTTTTTATAGTGGAGCCTCCCAGACCACTACATTTTCAGAATGAAACTACTATTTGCTAACCTTTTCTCGGAAGTTTTCGTTGAACTGATCCTTGTAGGCAGCAACGCCGTTCCAGTCATCATACACGACCTTTTCCGTCTGATCTCCCAGCTGGAAAATCAAGTTAGGTCTCGGCTCTCTACCATCCTCCGGTACCCGGCGCTCGCCGCACAGATACCACTTGGCAAAACGCTGGTTGGCGTATACCTCGCGCAGATAGTAACGCTGTGTCTCGATGCCCCGGTAAACCTCTCGGCCTGTTCCGTCTTCGATGCCGACGAACATAACCTTGATGACTTTCTCAGGATTGCGTTCCAGATCGTTGTACCAGGAATTTTGAGAACACTTCATAAACCACTCGTCGCAGACCTCAGAGTGCTCCAGCTTTGCGTTCTGCTCGATGTAGGCCAGCCCCAGCCGGTCGAACTCATCCTGTTTCATGAAGGACTCTGCCACGTGTCCGGCGTCATCCTGGCATATCAGCTTTACACGGTCTGCCAGACACGCCTCGGCGTTCATTCCGACGGCATTGAATTTTTCGTAATCCTGTGGGGTTATGACAGCAACCGTAATCTTCATACTGTTACCTCCTTATACTCAAATCTTAACGGTTCCACTCGGGCTATCCAATCAGGGGTTCCGTTCATCGGCAAAAACATAGTGGGGAGAATAGAGGCTCCCAGCATTCTTGATGTAGTATCTCTTTCGGTTGAACGTGATGTACTGTCTTCCGCCATCATCTATGATCGGCCTTAACTTTTCTGTAATACCATCAGAAACAAGCAGCTTTGCATAGGGGAGAACTCTCTTGTTCCCAAATATCGGAATTGTGTAATCGCATATTTTCTTAATGACTAACATATCTCTGTCTCCTTAATATCGCTTGACCCGCACTTTCAAACCGTACCTCTTGGCAAGCTCGATCATGTGCTTGGTACCACGACTTTCACCGTTCCAGAATGCGGCCAGAGCGTCGGCGTTCTGTGCCATCTGCTCATTGCGTAGGTATCCAGCTCGCTTGCCGTATAATTTCCACTGGGCGGGGTAATAGTCAATGGCGTATCCCTTTTCCATGGCATACTGTTCACCCAGCGTATCAGCGCCCTTGGCCTGTCCACAAACAACGGTGATCTCGTCCGTAATATTGCAAAGCAGTTTATCCATGGTCGCTTTCAAAAGCTGGTAGTCATCAAAGTCTCGCCCTCCGGCGATGATAACTCGAAACACATTGACCACCTCCTTACTATATTTACAGACCGTTAGTGTTTCTTGCTAACCAAAGCAATCAACTTTTCCAGCTGCTGTGCAACTGGATCAGTGATCGTCACCAGTGCATAATCCCGTTTGTAGTAAGGTTTACGGTGCTCTTTATCAGTGTACCAGCGGTATGTATGAATGTTGGATTCCGCGTACTCCCGTCGCGCCCAGGCTGTTATACGTTCCACCTCGGAAACAAACACTCCGCCGGATTGACTGTTACTCTTCCGATAGACTCGGAACATATATCCATATTCACCCTGGCCTGCAATACTCGAATTGGCCTGCTCATCCAAAGGAGCGGGACGTAACCGCCCCAGCTCCACCAGCTCATAAACATACTTGGGGATTTTCATGCCACATCCTCCTTCTCGAAGTAGAACGGGACGCCGGCTTGGAAGGGGTAAATCGTAAAGTCGTGGGCACTCCACACTCGCATTGCATGACGGCAAGGCTTATCCTTGGGAAGAACAATCCGCTTCTTGCCGCCAAACATGATTTCGATATGATCGTCGGCGTATCGGTTCTCAACTTCCAGCAGCTTGAAGATATAGGACTTCGCGGTTTCCTTGACTTCCATGACATACCGATATGCTTGAAAGACATTGCCATCATGCTCGGATTTGTAACGTCCAGGCCGTAACATAAACACACCTCACTTTTGAATAACTAAGGGAGTATAGAGCCTCCCATCTTGAATATATGAGCCATCGTTAATGAACTCGAATTTGGTAGCATGGACTCTATTGACCTCGGCCATAACCTGCTTCCAAGTGAGGTTCCCACGATCAATGTAGATTTTCCAAAGAGCGCCGCCACCGACAAATTCATACTCTTTGAAAATTACATGAGGGAAACAGCACATTTTCAAACAGGTATCCAGCCGGTCAACATCTCTCTGGTTCTGATATTTAATGACCATCAGCCGTCGCTTTTGGCTTATGCGTTTCATATACTCACCTCCACACTGTATTTACAAATCGTTCTGTAATTTTGCTAACCAAAAAAAAGACGGGATAGATTTCTCCATCCCGTCTCGTTCTGTTCTTATCGTGCGCCAACGCCTGCCAGCAGAGAGGCCATCTTGTCCATCATGGCATGGCCGTCCATGATTCGGGCCCAGTTGTTCTCCTGGTAGTTGGAGGTCATGCGGCGGGGAGCGGTATGTCCAACCATGTCGCTCATCGCGTTCAGTGCGCCCCAGGCAGTCCCCTTGAACTTGAGAATGTCCGGCGCAAAGTAGCAGATCATGTACTCTTCACGGGCTTTCGTCGCGTTCCGCTTTTCACGCTCGCTCATATCCTCCGTGGCCGGGAACATCTCGTCCAGAATTTTGGCGATCTGCTCATCGGTGACGGTCTTGTTCGCCATCTGGTCGGCGTACACAGCCAGCTTGTCCATGTACTTATTCGCCATGTCCAGGCACATCCGCGCCTCCTGGAGCTTGGCCTGAATATCGCCGGTATGCCGGACAGACCACGCACGCTTTGCGCCATTCAGTGCGATGTTCAGAGTGTTGTTGCAAACCACCCGGATAGGCGTCATACACACGCGGATAGCGCCGCTGCCGTCGTGGGTGTTGGAGAAGCACAGATACGGCTCGGTCTTATCGCCGACGATCTCCGTATCGGGCAGTTTTGCCAGTAGCCAAATCTTTCGGCCACCCATAAGGCTTCCCGCCGTCTCATAGTGAACCTGACCCTCTCCGCCGATCAGAGCGTCGGTGAACGCAAATGCCTCCGCGTTCTGCACCACCTGATACCGGTCACTGACCACGCCCAGCACTGCACCGTCGCTGCTTCGCACATTAGCGAAGAAGTTGTCTACCTTACGCCCGCCGCAAACCTGAATGGGCTTGCGCTGCACAGTCCAATCCAGACCGGCCAGCCGAAGTGCATCGGCACTGGTAGGCGCTTCCTCAACCTGAGTACCCAGGCCGTGCCAGGGCTTCTCGCGTCCAGCATAGAACATACTCTCAACATTCGCAGACATTTTTACGTACCTCCTAAATTTTGTTCTCGTTTGTTTTTTCTCCGGTTACTATACTTACAGAAAAGAACTGCGTTTTGCTAACCGTCTGTTTAATTATCCCAAATATCGTTGATATCAAAGGAAATGCGAACGTGCCCATCGACGGCAGAAATCACTGTACCGTCAGCCTTATTCATGATGGCCGTAAGAGCTGCCGTTTCTTCCTTGTTCAGGGTAGCGGCAGGGGAGAAGTCCAGCCAGAGAATGGCGTGCTTCTCTTTCATGTTCGGGTCATACCCGTCGATCATCCGCACGTCATCGCACATATTCATAAACTCCACCAGGTCGCTTTTGACGGCCTGGTAGAGCTTGATCTTGGAAAAGTTAGCACGTGTTCCGTTGAAGTTTTCGTTACGGTCGTGCATCTCTGCGATCTCTTCAGGGGTGTAGTTTACGCGCATCCTTTCTTCCTCCTCAACTCCATATACTCGGGGTAGCTCACCCCCATCAACTCGGCGGCGGCATGAAGCGCCTGCTTCTTATCTCCCAGTGGGCCAGCGGGCACCTTGGGAGTCTCGATCTTGTGGGGATACCAGCGGGAACTGCCCTTCTGCTTGGACACATCATAAGTAATGCTCATATGTTCCTCCTTATAAAAAATGGTTTCTTACCAAACAGCACGCCAGCCGGGAGACTTGACCAGCTCATCCAGCTCGGCCTCTTTCTGGTCTGCCGCTTCCTGTTCCCCTTCGTCCGGGAAGTCGGAAACATCCAGATCATATACATCGACATCCATATTGGCATTGGCATAAACTGAACTCACCAAACCGCCCTTGACACAGATAGCTACCTCCGGTGTAACCTCTTCGCAACAGTTAAGATACTCGCACAGGTCGTCTACCTCATCGGCCATTTGGTTGTTGCTATCGTGGATTTCCGAGTCGCTGGTACATTTGTTTTCATATGCAGCATTTTCCTGCAAAGCACGCAGCCCGTCGATGATCAAGGAAACCTGAGCATCAGTCAAATCAATTTTCATTTCAAATCTCTCCTCTCAGAACTGGTGTTGATATATTCCATCACAGCTTGGTACAGCTCAGGCGACGCAGTGAAAAGAAAAACATCGTACATAGGATTGTCCCGGTCAGGGGTAACTTTGTAAGGCTCAAAGCCTCTCTCACGCAGGAAACTACACATCCTGGCTCGCTTGCACACATAGGTTCTCAGGCCGCTCTCATTCAGGCCGCTCTCATTATTCACGAAATCAAGTCCTTTCAAAATGTCGTTTGGAATCGCTTCACTATAAATACAGAAACAAAAGGCTATTTGCTAACTTTTAATATAAAAAAGCCCGCCGCGTTCTGCGGCGGGCGGTCATCAGGCCACGACAGATTTCAAACGGGCACGGGGATTAGAGGCAAGCTGATACCACGCCTCACCGTTTGAAAATCTGGCAGTACACACATATTCCTGGAATCCATATGCCTTGGCAAACTCGGCCAGCTTCCGGTTGATCTTCCGAACTTCCGACGCATACTTCCGATAGGCTACACTCCGACAGCAGTCAAAATAGTAATGGCAGTCATCGTTGGAATAATCCTGATCTTCGGTTAAATCGTGATTGATTTCCACATAGAATTGGACACCAGAATAGTATCCGCTTTGGAGCTTAACTTCATGGAACAGCAGGCCACGATTGAAGTCCAGCAGTTTGTCCTCGATCTCCTGGCGCTCGTCGTAGGCCGCGCACTCATCATAATACTGGTAGTCTTCCAGCTCGTTACACTCGCAGAACTCACATTCCGTATCGTCTGCGCTCAGGATTGCGCCGCATTCCGGGCAGCGCTTGGCATCCTCATAGTAGTCCTTGGCGAACAAAGGGAAGTCCCTCATGGTGCAGAAATTAGCAGCGCTCATTTTGTCATCCTCCTTAAAGTTGGTTGTTTGTGCTTGTACTATAATTACAGATAGCCTCCCAGTTTTGCTAACCGGGAGGCTACTTTTTTTATTTGCCGTCATCAAATTCCTCGGCGTCGATCTCGTTGGAGATGGAGAACACTTCATAGGCGGCTTCATTCAGGCGTCCGATAGATGCAGTTGCGTGCGGCTCGCGGTTTTTGATCGCGTCCGCCTCAGCCTCCAGCAAGTCCTGGACAAAAGCCAGAGCCTCACCCACATCAGCATCCACCACAATGGTGGTGCTATGCTTGGCCTTGATCTCATCGAACTTCTTTTTGCTCATGTACATTAAAACTCGTCCTCCTTCACAAGGATTTCCCCAATGGATACCTCTGCGACATAGTTGAAGTCCAGCTTTTCCAGAAGCCGCTTCATGACCTCGTGGCGACCATTTGCGCTCACGATATATCCACGAACTGAACCGCCGAATTGACGAACGACAACAGAATATCGCGGGCGAAAGTATTCATCTTCAAATTCTGCACGGCTCAACCCCTCTACCACATCTTTCCCGCAGGCCGGACACGCGGTAAAGGAATGCCCCTCGATCTCTTCGTCGTGCAGTTTATCCGCCGAAAAATATGAACCGCAGGCTTCACAGGAAATAATATGTCCGTTGTTACACTCGGACGGGACACAATCGCAACAAACATGGTATTCATTGTCTATGCCCTCATTGACAACAACACCTTCAAAATTTTCTTCATCGAAAGAACATCCGCAGATTTTGCAGGTTTTCATATTCAGCACCTCCACTATATTTACAGACCGTTTTGAAAAATTGCTAACCATAAAAATAAAAAAGGAGAGGATTGCCCCTCTCCCTGATTTAGAAACACTCAAACCCCGTGATGACCAACAACACATTGAATAGCACACGATGATAGTCGCTGTTATAAGGATTCTCTGCCACAGCTTTGAGATAGTATAGAGCATCGGTCAGCTCGTTTTTCAACTGCCCGTCATCCGGCAGATTTGACAGCTCAACCAGCTTTTCCGCTATACCACAGCAGTCGTATTCCCACGGCCTATTGAATTGCTTGAGTTGATTCAGCTTATCCGTTCGTTCCATATATTATGCCTCACTTTCTACCAGGGCTTTCAATTCAGCCGGTGTATAGCTCTTGCTGTATGGTTTATTTCCGCCGCTGAGAACCAGACAGAATTTGCGAAACGTAACTCCGTTGATCTCTTCCAGCTCCTCCTCAAAGATACGATACCGGAAGTCCCCACGCTTAGGTGTCACCTTGTAGTGACTCAGCATAGCGGCCTGCGCCTGCTCAACCGTAGGGAAGTCGCCAACATTGACCGTCTTACCGGTTTTCGTAGACCGGGAAACATTGAAAATTCTCTCGCTCATCTTGGCATCTCCTCAGTAAATCAGGATCTGCTTAGAGAACAGCAACCACAGCCCCAGCGGAGCCAGCAGTACAACCGCCGTGCCGTCTCGATCTTCTACGGTTACGCCGGTGGAGCACATCCACAGCACCAGAGCGCAGCAGGCCAGAACTCCCAGCCCCATCAGTCGCTGCTCGATTATCTTCTTGCGGTAATACCGCCGTTCATTTCTTGTCATTTGTGCTTGTCTCATTTTTTTATCGCCTCCTATTATATTTACAGAATGATTTACTTTGTCGCTAACCAAAAAAGAAAAAAGACGGAGAGAAAAATCCCTCCGCCTTTTTTTAGGCTACCACATCATTCTGAAGCTCGGCCATATGCTTTTTGGCCTCTTCCAGCAGGCGCTTTTCGTCCCATTCAGCGGTGAACTTTGCCAGCTCGTTCCAGTTGCGTTTCTGGTAGATGTTGTCAGTGATTTTTACCACGGCACCCAGGCCACGGCTGCACCACATACCCGGCGTGCTGCTCGGAGTCCACAGGGAAAGGGAAAGGCGCGGCATCATGCCGATAGTCTTCTGATAGAAACAGCCCAATCTCGGCTCCTCGCGCACCTCAGTCCATCCGATGTCAGCCTTCAGCACTTTGCCGTCCGGCAATTCGATGGAGCGTGTAGCCACCTTGTCATTCCATACGATGAAGCGCTCCAGATCAAGCCGGAACCCGTTGCTCAGTTTTGCGTTCCAGCGATTAACCTGCTCTCTCGTACATTGTGCCATTTTGTCTTCCTCCTTTATTCATTCGGACACTTCAAACGTAACCATATTCTGGTTGCCGTCGCCAGCCTCAAACTCGCCGCTCTTCTCATCCATCAGCGTAATACGGTTTACTGCCGTCAACAGGGCGTTACGGATAACCGCATCATCTTGGATACCATCCTTGCCGGTGGGCATACAGATTAAAAATTTCATAGTCTTCTCCTTAATACTTGATCTCAATGCGCTTGTCTCCGGCTTCGATAGCTGTACGCAGCTTGCCAGAGATAACGTCCAGTTGTTCGGCCCGCAGGATATACAGGGAACGTGCGGCCCCAGTTTCTACTGCACTCAGGGATTTCAACTGCTTCATTTCTGCTTCCAGCTCGTCGATCACCCATTTGATTTCAATTTTCGTGAACGCCTGCATTTTGTTCCTCCCTTACAGCAACAGGACTTTGTGTCCGTCAGATGTTATCCCGTACAAGGCACCGCCAACAGCATCAGCGGCCCGCCGTGCCTGCTCCAGGTTTGGTGTCTTTCCCATGTATTCCCCCTTCTCCGTGGGAGACTTTACGGGGCGGTAAACCTCGAAGGAAACGTATTTGTTTTCCATCACTGCACCTCCTGGTATAATTACAGAAGGGGAGAACGATTTGCTAACCGCCCTCCCCAAATTTTTATACTCCTATTCCTCTCTTGAATTTCTCATAGTCGATGACGCAGATGATGGCGCTCATTGCGTCCAGATACCCCGCAGACTTATCAACCGCCTGCACGCCATTCTTCTTATCCTCCAGATACTGGTCGCGTGATTTATCAAACCACTGACCGTAGATCATGACCACCATATCCCGGATATTCTGAAGCTCGATGTTGTTGCGCTTATCAATTTCCAGCACTTCGTAGATGGCCTTGGCCTCCTCGCCGGAGACGATACCCCGCACTTTCGGGGCGTATTTCTCCCTCAGCTCCTGGATGGCGTGAAAATCAGTTTTCGTTGTCATGTGTCATTCCTCCATTATTTTGACTTTCTACTTTAATTACAGAAAGAAAGGCAAATTTGCTAACTTTGTTTATGCACCAAATGCACGATGCCCAGCGGCTCCCATGCGTGCAAAATAAATACCATCATTGTCTGCAATCAGGGTATTGCATCGCTGAATATCAGTAAGCTCACAGTATAGGTTTTTGACCGTTTCACCAGGCACCCATGTGTCGGTGTCATAATCGTCTGCGATGTCGCCATCCCAGCCCTCATATGCAGTCGGGTCATCAGCAAGTTGCTTTACTGCATCTACCAATACTCCCTTGGGGCCGTATTCCCAATTCTCAAAAATACGAACGGGGTTCCCGTCTTTCAGAATGACCATATACAGGCCACCACCGTTGTCTTCGTATACTTCCCACGTCATTTTGCTCATTAGTAATCGCCTCCTGGTATAATCACAGAAACAAAACCGGTTTTGCTAACTACTCCAGAAAAAAAAGAGCGGGCGATTTTGCCCGCTCTCCTCAGATTGCATAAACCAGCTCCACGCCGTCCCGATCTGCAAAGAACTTTTCCGCCACTGGGCAATAACTGCACAAGGCGGTGTTGCATTTTCCACGGGCACGGCAGGCACAACCATCCACACCGCAAATGTCGGGCGCATTCCGCTTGGAATGAAGGATAATCCGCTTGCCGGTCAACCTCTCCACCAGCAGCTTTTTGAGGTAATTCAGTGCATATTCGTCCTTATCAAAAAACTGCTCGTCGATCTTCCACATCCAGGTTGACTTCTTCCCGGTTTCGTTGACATATTCCGCATCCTTTTCAACCCGGATTTCTTTCCCGTTGGAAAGATGCACAATAAAAACCTTCTCACTGATTTTCTCAGCATCCAGGAACAGGCTATCGGTCACATACATCTCCACCATCGTCACGATACCTCCTCCTATCAATAGCCAGCGGCGCGACCAAACTTAACGGCCTCTTCACCCTCTGCCAACTCCCGGATATACTCGATCTTCCCGTTGGGGAGTTGCCACTGACGGATATAAAGGCGACCTCTGGCCCGTGCCTCTGTTTTATTCTTCACGGTAAAAACCGCTTCACCCGTGCCGCCGTCATCATCAGTGATACAAACTGCATAGCGTTTCATTCTTTCAACCTCCGTTAATTTACTTTGCTGCTTGGAGCGTTGCCCCTTACACTATATTTACAGACGGTTTTTCAATCCTGCTAACCTAACCGGCAAAAAAATAACGGGCCAGCTACCAGGCCAGCCCGTTTTTATCAACCGTAAATCACTTCGCCGAAAATCGCATACTGCATGATACAGTCAGCGGAAACTCCGTCGTACTCGTCAAAGTCATCCGCGTTATAATCTTCCATGTACTTTTTCCAGCCGTTCAGAAGTTTTTCCAACGTCAGCTCGTGGTCTTTGTCGTCCTCACGGTCGTACACGGTCAGCTTGCCGCCGCTCTCCAGAATCTCGGCCAGCACGTCCTCATAGCAGGGCTTCATATCGGCCTTTTCTCTCTCCGCCAGCCGCTGCCGCGCCGCCTCGTAGTCCTTCTCATCGCTGCACAACTCGCCCCAGTAGTCAAAGCCGCCTGCCTCGCAGGACAGTACACAGTCCACGATGTTCTCTGTCGTGATCTTCAATTCCTTTTCGATCTTGAATGTGTGTTCCATCTTTCATTCCTCCCGACAAATAACGTGCCGAATTTGCAAAAGCTCTTCGACCGTTCCATCTCTTAAAATCTCGCGGTTTTTGGCCTCGATCTCTTTGGCCTCCGCTTCGGTGATTTTCTTATCGCCCAGGTAGTAGCACTTCAATGGACTTGACCACCTCCCACTATAATTACAGACTGTTCCGATCATTTGCTAACCACTCAGTAAAATTTTCCGAAAAAGAAAAGGCGGGCCAGGTTTTCCCAGCCCGCCGATCTGTTATGCAACCGCGATTTTTCCGCTACCCTCTTTTTCGATCTTCTCGCTTCCGTAGTAGCCTCTGATCTCGTCCAGCGTCAGAGACTTCTTGCTCCGCTTCTTGTATCCGTCGCGGTGGAAATACCACGCGGATTTGTTGCTGCTCCACCGGAAAGACAGGGCTTTCAGCTCTTCCTTGTGCGGCCTGGTGTCGCCAGTGACCCACACCCAGGAACCGCATACCTCGATCTCGATGCCCTCCATGTGAATCAGCTTTTCGATGATGTCCATGAACTCCGTGGCCGTCTCGGTCGTGGCCGTCCGTGCCGTGTAAAACTCGCCCTCTGCGTTTTTGTGGGTATCCTTCAGCCGGGAGAACAGCGCTTCATACTCAGCGTTGATCTCCTGCATATCCGAAGTTTTGCCGCCCCGGTCAGGATGATTTTGAAAAGCCAGCTTCTTGTATTGCTTTTTCAGGTCTTCCAGTGTCTCAGGATTATTGAACCACTTCATGTTTGTCAGCCTCCGTTATTTTCATTTGATTTTCTGGTATCTACTATAATTACAGAATGAAATTCGTATTTGCTAACCTAATCGGGAAATTATTTTCCCCATCCAGGCTCTCCGGGCCAGACCTCACCACGCACAGCACTAAACGGCACAAAGATATTGCGGATGGTTAACTCAGGATAATTCACGGACTCCGGAATCACAACTCGACCATCAGGCAAAATCGTTTCCCGGCGACTTCCGCCCAAGTGCTTTATAGCAGCCTCCACGGTGTCATACAGAGCGGAGACAATCAAGCTATTGTGATAAATTACAACACTTGTTTCCCGTCCGCCAGCGTCCCGCAGCACTCTTACACCCTCGCCAGTATCGTACTTGATAATATGAAAATTTCCGTCAGCCTCCAAAGAAATATAATATTTTGTCACGGTTAGAACCTCCATTCGTTTTCTGATATAATTACAGACAGAAACGGCGATTTGCTAACCGCCCTGAAAATTTTTATACCACCAGCATCTGCTCCGCAAAGTCGTTGATCTGCTGCTCGCTCATCCATTCCGGCGCGGCTCCAATCTCACACAAGCGGCGGTAAATCATCCGCATCAGTTTGATCTGCTCACGCTCGTTGTCTGCCCAGAGATGGCCCGCAAAGCGCCCGCCGTTCCCCAGATAATACAGGCAATCCGCTTCCAGCCGTCCCAGCATCTGATACAGGAACTCCGGTGAACTCTGGTTGATCTCCTGAATGTCCATTTGGTTTCCTCCGTTCCAATGGTTGAAAATTTATTAACTCTTGATATAATTACAGAAAGAAAACAAGTTTTGCTAACCAGGAAGGAGAGATTTTTATGAGACTATTTCGCCGCGTTCCAACGCCTTTTGCAATCACATATTTAGTTAGCGGTCTTCTCCGTGAGTCATTCCAGAAACGAAAGGCTGACAAATATGCAGCCCAAGTTGTCCACCACTACAAACCTGGTGAATCTCCGTATCCATCCCGCACCGTTGGCACTTTGGAAGAAGAACTTGAAAGATTAGATGATACACTCAAAAAATACGAAGAACAAAAAAATAGACGATTATAAAAAAGCCCGCCGGTTAATCCAGCGGGCTTTCCTGTTCTATATTATTCTTTCTGTTCCATGTCCTCCGCCCGGCTTTTTCAGAATGGACGGACTACATCACGCGGGCGATGTCCGTAAACGTCCTTGTAAAAATCGGAATAGAAGGAAAACAGCTCCTCCCACTCGTCGCAGCCCATCGGCTCCGCCTCCAGCTTGTTGCGGATTTCCGCCAGCCGTTCCCGCTCCACCTCTGCTTCCTTCAGCCGTTTAGAATAGCTGTTCAGCTGTCCCGCCACTGATTCCAGCGTGTCACCGCCCAGCCAGGGAAGGGAAGGGGAATAAATCAGGTAATATTCCACCTGGTCAAAGCTCGCAGGCGTTCCGCAACCGGAATAGCAAGGCGATACCGTCACCTTGTCACCGTTGCAGGCCATGGTCAACGTGATCTCCCGAAAACCGGCGGCTTTAATCCGTCTCCGTAGCTCTCTTGCGGTTTTTTCAATCGTCATCATTTTGCGTCGCTCCCTTATGTTGTTTTGAATCTCCTGTTATAATTACAGACGTATTCCCGCATTTGCTAACCGTTCCGAAAAACTTTCTTGCACGGCCTGGAAAACAGAAAAGCGGGCGGGAGCCGTAGCCCTCGCCCGCCGTCCTGCTGTTAGATGAAATACATCTCGCCGTTGATTTCCAGGGCGATGGCCTCTTGTCCCATCTCCCGCTTCAGCTCCTCGCACAGCTCCACCACGCGCCCGACGTGCTCCTGGAGCGCCGCATCCGCAGCGTAGGCGAAAACTACCGTTGTAGCCTCTGCCACCAGGCCAGCAGCCGGAGACATCCAGTAGCCCAGCGCCGGGGTGGAAGTCGCGCCGCCGAAAAGCTCGGAGAGGAGCGCCGCCGTTTTCTTGACCTGTTCCGTATTGTCCGCCGCCTGGTCAATGCCGTTTGTGGCGGGCACGTAAACCGTGATCTTGCTGGAGAGCTTCAAGCAATTTTTCAGAACCGCGTTATTGATAGTCATTTTTGTGTTCCCCTTTACGTTTTTTTTGTTGGGGGCCGGCAAAACGGAACGCCGGCCCCACTATCATTTACAGACTGATTTTCTTTGTTGCTAACCGTTCGGAAAAATTTCTTTTCAGGCAACCCGCAGACTTTCCAGCGCTGCCCGCATCTTGACAATGCGCTTGTGTACGGCCACGTTAGAGATGCCCACGGCTTTCCCGATCTCGCGCTCTGTCTTGTGCGCGGCTACCATTTCCAAAATCTGCCGCCCAATCTCGTCCAGCCCAGCGCGGAAGCTGTCAAGGTCGGCCCGGATGATGGCGCTTGTTTCGGTGTTCACCGTAGCATCGCCGCAGCAGGTTTCAAGGAAGCTCGCCGCGTTGCCCTCGCCGTCTTCAATCTGCCAGTCATACGCCGCGCCGTGTTTGCTGTCGGCGTAGTATACCGCCGCAATGGAAGCCCGCGCCGCATTGTAAACGACGGACACCAGGCGCATCGGGCGCTTGCCCTGAGCGGCGCGGCGTTCATTGGTCGCGGCCAGCTTGTCAAGGTCGGACAGCTTGTCAAGAACCCGAATACAGGTTTCAGACACAAATTCATCAAAATCATGGGCACGGAAGCAACCGAACGCGGGCACTTCAGAGAACTGCAGGTAATGGTCTTCGGTAGAATAGCCGATCTCATTCTTTGCCGCCTTGCGGATGCAAGCGGTCATCATGCGCACTTTGTCAGCGTCGGCCATGTTCGCCCACTCGCCCGCGATGGCGGCGGCGTTGGTCTCAGCGTTTGCGCCCTCAGCTTCAGCCCAGGCGATCTTCAGACATTCACCCATCAGGACTTCAGACACCTTGCACCCCATGTCAGCCGCCGCCGCTTTGCGGATGGCCCATGCCCGCGTCATGGTCTCGCTCATGTTGTAAGTCTTTTTCATTGTTCATTCTCCTTTACGTTGATTTACTTTGTTGCTATCGGGAAGCGGTGGAGCCTGCCGCCCGGAGAGGATACCCCCGGCCAACGGCCCCAGCGCCCGCCCTCTTTAACTGTCTATATCTTATCATAAAAGATCCCATCCGTCAATCATTTACTTTGTTGCTATATCCAAAAAGTTAGAAAAATATCCTATTTTACACCAAAACGGGCATATTTACAGCGTAAAAAGCACAGAATACAAGGCATTATTTTCGTCATTATGCTGCATTTCTTATTGAATCTTTGTGCATTTTGCCAATTAGCAAGCCGGTTGGCCTGAGATCGCCGCCCATGCCCAGCGCCCGCACAGACTGCCCCAGCACGGCCAGCAGGGGAGACGGCCAGCAGACACGGCACGAGAGCGGCCAGCCCTGCCCCATGCCGCAGGAGAGCACGACACACCCAGCACCCCGGCCAGACGGACACGCCGCCCGCCGCCCCTATGCCGCCAGCTTGCCCGCCCAGATCGAACAGACAGAGCCAGCAGGAGAACACGAGGACATCCGAAGAGGGAGAAGAGAAGCACGAAGGGAGAAAGGGCGAAAAGATGAGGACTTGCGCCCGCTTGCCTGCCGAATTGCCGCCCAAGTCATAAAGGCATCGAACCCCGCCCGAAGCCAGCCCGACAGGAGCCAGCGCCGCAGGCCAGCAGGCACCCCGCCCGCCACCGTGCCCAACTCCAGCCCCGTCTCATTTTCTGCCCGCTTTCAATTCTGCTTTTGGAGAGTTTGCAGAACCCCGGCCCGTTTTCGCCCGTCAGCAGACGAACAACGGCACCCCGCCCGCCTGCCTGGACGCCACCGGCACCGGGGGAGCCTTCACATTTTCGCGCCCGCCCCGTTTCTCACGAAACGACTCAGTACCTCTACTCTATCACGTACGCCCCATATCCCCATTTTTCACTCGGGATCAATCTCGACGATTCCCCAACAGTAAATGAATTAAACCCATACCTCCAAAATCACATTTTTAGCCTTACAGCCTCGGTTTTTCTGTCAACCCTCTATAATTCACCCCGTTTACAGTCGTATTCTTCTCCGATAGCAACAAAGAAAACTAATATTCTGATTGACTTTAGACCCCAGATATGGTAGAATATATTAAGGTAAGAGACAACAACTGACGGTCTTTTGTGACAAAGAAAATGAGGTGGACTATGGACACGCAACTTACCTTCTTTGATCAGCCTACGGCTCCTCAGATCAATACCGTACCGCCGACCAGCTGTAAAATCATTCAGTTCCCCGGTACCTCTGCTGTCGAGCCTCCCAAGAAGGTCAACTACCGCAAAGGAGAAGAGCAGACGGTTTTTCCGATCAAGTCTCGTGAGCAGCTTGACGCTATGGCCTCCTGGCTACGGGCCAATGCTGATCCCAAGTACCTGCTGGCATTCATCTTGGGTATCAACCTCGGACTCAGAGCCAACGAGCTTCTGGAACTGAAGTGTTCTGATATTTTCTTCCCTGACGGCAAGATCCGCTACATTGTCGGAGACTACACCGATACCACCGACAAAATCTCAGTCTTTCAGGAGAAGGTAGACAAGCGACGTGGACTCTATCTGAATGAATCATGTGTCCACGCCATTCAGTGGTACTACGGTAACGATGCCAGCCACTACTCTGACGAGTACATCTTCGCTTCCCGCGAAGGTGGTCACATTGAAGTGGACACCCTGCGCAAGAAGTTGAAGGATGCGGCTAAGGCTTGCGGGATCAAGCAGAACATTGGTACCCATACCCTACGGAAGACTTTCGGATACTTCCACTACCAGAGCAACCACGACATTGTGTTCCTCCAGCGTCTTTTCGGTCATTCCAGTGCTCTCATCACCATGCGCTATATCGGAATCGCAGACGAGGAAGAGAAGAAAGCCTACCACGATGTTTCAATCGACCTGTTAGGGGACATTTGATTTTCTCTGGTGTCCACACTGCCAGTCGGCAGAAGACTCAAGATACTGGGGGGATGGGTAGATGACTAAATCGAAAGTGTCTACCCCGCACCTACCTTTTGGGTTAGGCCGCTACCAACTCTCCGTATATCCGCGAGCGAAGCGAGCGGCCTAACTGCAAAAACTTCCCCTTTGCAAATTGGCTATTTTTGCAACTTTTAGACTACTTTGAGCGTAGCGATATTACCCCTTCCCCTTCTAAGGGACGATTTTCAAATACCCCGTTTGTTGACGAGCGTTTGAGCATCGAAATTTAGAATTTATCACCTCAAAAGTGATAATTCGATTTTGGGGTTCTGAACTTTTGAACATTTTTGGAGGTTTTACTATGTTCCTGAAGAAGCACTCTCAGCCAGAATGGACGCCGGCTGACCGGCAAAGAGAACGGTTGCTGTTGGACTACTTTGCCGCCGAAACAAATCTGGAAGAGAAAGCTAAGGTAGCGATTGTGCGCAAGGGCGTCATTGACCTTTACCCGGACGGCCCCGACAAAGATCGTGCCATCAAGGACTTTGAGGCGGCGCAACACTCTCTGCTCTGTGCGATCGGTACGGTGGATGGGCTGCGAAATGACATGAGGTCTTACATTGCGGCGCACGAGAAGGACTTCGAGGCTACAGCTCGATGGGCAGTCCCGAGTGTCAACATTTCCAGCCATACCATCATCGAAAAGGTCTACCGTGATTTCTTTGCGGCACGGTAATGAGGTACGGTCATGATCGAGACACAAAACACCGGTATGCTCTGTATATATCGATACGAAATGATGGAGGTATAACATGGGAGTAAGTATCAGCGAGTTTAGAGGTGAGTATTATTTTCTGAGTAACTTCTACTCGGCACCAGTTACCTACAATGGAATGTGTTTTGAGAATAACGAGGCAGCGTTTCAAGCGGCTAAATGCCCAGAACGTATGACTGAGTTTTGCCGTCTGAATCCGTCAGAGGCAAAGAGGCTTGGGCGTAGGGTTAAGCTCCGTGGTGACTGGGAAGCGGTCAAAGATACCGTTATGTATGAGATTTGCAAGGCAAAGTTCTCACAGAATCCTGATTTGGCAGACAAGCTTGTTGCGACCAAAGATGCCGAACTCATTGAAGGTAATACTTGGGGCGACCGCATCTGGGGCGTCTGTGATGGCGTTGGAGAAAATCGCCTTGGTAAAATCCTTATGCGGGTCAGAGCAGAAATGTGATGTGAACTATGAAGAAGGCTAACACTTATAAAGGAAAACTCGGCTGGCAGTCTGAGTTTAGCCACAGATATGCTTGCTGGGCGAACAACCACAATGGGTGGGCAAAAGCCAAAAAGTCCAACAAGCGGTTGGCTAAGCGCAGATTGAAGGATGAGCTACGGAAAGAACTTGTTTATAGCGCATCGGATAAACAAGTTGGAGAATGAGCGGAAGGAGAATTTATGAATGGAAAAGAGACGCAGGCTGACGCCGGCAGAGCGCCGCACCATTTATGACAAGATGGGCGGGCGGTGTGCATACTGCGGCGAGCAGCTGAACTATGAGGATATGCAAGTCGATCACGTTGTTGCGCTGAGGAGTGAGGGCGAAGACGATCTGGCAAATATGCTGCCGGCCTGTCGGAGCTGCAATCACTACAAGCGCAGCAACTCATTGGAGGGCTGGCGGCGAATACTGGAAGCTATGCCGGTCACCTTGGAGCGTGACTGCTATACTTACCGTCAGGCTGTACGGTTTGGTATGGTTAAGCCAACGCCAAAGAAAATTACATTCTACTTTGAAAGGGTGGGTGAAGAACATGGATTGCCCCGTTAAATTGAGAAGCGGCGTCCCGACCGATGCCGACATGAGAAAGATCAATACCGTAAGCTCACACCCGTTGACCGCCGATCAGGTGTTTATATTCGGTATGAGGGTGTGCAGCAACGATGTGGATAAGGACTTTGAGCGTTTTACTACTAAATCGCTTCATAGCCTTGCCAAAATGTACATCGGCAAGCCGGGGATTATCAAGAATGAGAAGAGTGCTCGTATCTACGATACCGTCGTGGTCTCTGATATCGAGAGGACTACGAGATCCGGCGATATCTATTGCGAACTGATTGCATATGCTTACATCCTCCGTTCTGAGGTGTCTAAGCAGCTGATCGAAGACCTGAATGCCGACATGGTAAAGAATGTGTCTATCGGATGTAGTGTAGCCTCTACGACCTGCTCCATCTGCGATGAGGAAACCTGCTCTCACGTCAAGGGGAGTGTTTACGATGGGAAGTTGTGCTTTAAGAACCTCAACTCTCCGGTTGATGCTTACGAGTGGGCTTTCGTGGTTGAACCGAAGAAGCCCGATGCGGCCATGACCCTTGACGAAACGATCCAGCACTGCTATAAGGTTGGGGAAAGACTGAGAAAAAGCAACCCTTGTGATACCTGCGCTGCCGAGCATGAACAGCTCGCTCACTGGTTGGAGGAGTTGAAAAAGCTCAGAGTGGAATGCGACGGGCTGCGCTCGAACTGGTATAAGTGTGCGGAGAAAGTGAAAGCGCTGCGGGCAGAGCGCGACGCTGCTGTGTCGGATCTTCGGAAGCTCGTTCCTGTCTGGAAGTGGGATGGCGAGAAGGAACAAAGCTCCCGTGAGGAAGCGCCCAAATGCGGTTGCGTGGACTTTGGATAAGGCGGTGAATATATGAAACATTGTGATTTTTTCGGTCGGGAGCTTGTGGTCGGAGATCGTGTGGCCTACATTGACTCCAAGTACCAAGAGCTTCGGAACGGCGAGATCTTAAAGCTCAATGAAAAGCAGGCGACTATTCGTAATCTGGACGACAACGGCCTATTCGGAGACAAGATGGGATATGGCCGGACGTGTAGAGGATATGGCTGCATAGTGAAGAAAGTTTGACTTTCAAATAGCAACAAAGTAAATCAATCAGAAAGGAGCGCGTGCAGTGGACGACCTTAAAGAGTTGACGCACAGACTGAGCGAGTACGAAACAACGATCCTGCGTATGAACCAGGAGCGTGCCGCTCTGTTTGAAGAGGTGCAAGCGTATAGAAATGCCGCAAGACTCTATGGAATTGACCCGGCGACAATGCTGACGCTGGCTAAGAGCCAAGTCAAAACCTGCGCCGATAATATCCGCCTCATTGAGAAAATGCAGGAGGTATTTGAGCTGTTTCGGTATGTGCCGGAGAATCTGACGGAGCAGGAGGTTGTATCAGCAATCACCCAATACGATGGCGACGGCTCCAAGCCGTATTGCGATCTGGTGTACTGCGGACTGAGCATAATCCGCAAATATTTGAAGAAAAGGAGCGAGTATGATGAGTGGCGAAAAGGTAATTTGCCGGAGGGTTTCTGATGGCGTGCTCATTAACATTCCCCATACGTTTGATTTGAAGCAGATTGCAGATTCCGGCCAGTGCTTCCGGCTGACCGCACTGCAGGATGGGGGATATGTGGCGGTCACCGACATGAAACTGGTGAAAATCACACCGGGTACCAATGGCGGGTATGTTTTTCACTGCCCCTATGATGAGTTCCGGGATGTATGGATGCCCTATTTTGACTTGTCTGCTGACTATGAAGCATATCAGCAGAAGATGGCCGGAGACCTGTTTTTGCGGGAGGCGATCGCGGCAGGTGGCGGCATTCGTGTCCTGAGACAGAATTTGTGGGAGATGGTAGTGACCTTCATTATCTCTCAGCGGAACAATATCCCGCGCATTCGCAAAGCGGTAGATATTCTCTGCCAGACATTCGGTACGCCGCTGGGGGAGATCGACGGTCAGCAGTTCTATTCCTTCCCGACACCGGCGCAGCTGAGAGGTCAGGATTTGTCACCGGCATCGCTGGGCTATCGTGAAAGCTATGTGAAAGAGATGGCCGAGTATGACGAAGATTTCTGGGTGCAGCTCCAGAAGCAGGATGACGATACAGCCCGGAAGACGCTGATTGCTCTGCGGGGCATTGGCGAGAAGGTTGCGAACTGTGTGATGCTGTTTGGGCTTCACCGTATGGACAGTTACCCCAGGGATGTGTGGATCAACCGCATGATTGATGATATCTACCATGGCAATTTCGACCCTTCTCAGTACGCCGGATTTGCCGGCTATGTTCAGCAGCTCCAATTCTTCTATTACCGCAAGACGGCGAAGGAGGAAAGCGTGTGATCGTTAAGGTATGTGACACGATTATGGGAGCAGGTAAAACCGAGTCCGCGATCACTTTGATGAACCAAGACAAGGAAAGCCGCTACGTATTTATCACGCCATACCTGGACGAAGTAGAACGAATCAAACGGAGTTGCAGTGGGCGGAAATTCAAAGATCCGCAAAGCAAAGGTAAGGGTAAGTTGGAAAATCTGCATTACCTTTTGTCTATGAGGGATAACATCGCCAGTACTCATGCGCTGTTTGAGTCGTATAACGATGAAACGATTTCGCTGATCCAAGACGGCGGCTATAAGCTCATTTTGGATGAGGTTTTCCAAGCCGTTCAGACAATCCCGATTTCTCCAAAGGATTTGCAAATGCTCAAGCGGGAGATGATCGAGGTTGACTCTGAGTACCGTGTGCGGTGGGTAAATGATGACTACGAGGGTAGATTTGAAGACCTGCGGGATATGTGCATGACCGGCAACGTCATTTTGTATAATGACTGCCTCTTGCTATGGAAGTTCCCGATTGAGGTATTTCAATCCTTCGATGAGGTGATCATTCTCACCTATATGTTCGATGCCCAGGTGCAGAAATATTACTTCGACATTCATAATATCGAAGTTCAGCGGATCGGAACGGTTTGTGAGAACGGGGTATATCATTTCAGCGATACACCTCACATACCGGATTACGTGGCCGAACTCCCAAAGAAAATTCATATCATCGAGGATGAGAAACTGAATAAGATCGGCGAAATGAGGTCGAGCCTATCTGTTTCTTGGTATAAGAAAGCGCGTGATACTAAAGGACAGCCGCTTATCAAACAGCTGAGAAACAATTTGACGAACTTGTTCAAGAATATGCTCAATTCTTCATCAGACCGTAACTTGTGGACGGTTTTTAAGGATTATCAAGCCCTCCTGAAAGGCAAAGGATATACCAAGGGTTTCCTTTCCTGCAATGTCCGGGCTACTAACGCATATCGGAACAGGGACTGCTTGGCCTACTGCGTCAACGTGTACTACAACCCTTTGCTGAAAAACTACTTTCAGGAGCAAGGAGTTGAGGTGCGCGAGGATGATTATGCGTTGAGTGAGATGATCCAGTGGGTATGGCGGTCAGCCATTCGTGATGGCAAAGAAATCTGGATCTACATTCCAAGCAGGCGGATGAGGGAACTGTTTCGGAATTGGTTAAACGGCATCTCTCATGGAAACACGACAGACTAATGCGGCGTCAACGATTCATTTGATCATATAGGGAACTTGAAATTTAAGAGAGCTGACGCGGCGGTGTGTAGCGGAAGGAGGCTTACAATGAACACCGCACGAAAAAATTGTATTTGGTATGACCAATGTGGCTCGGAGTGCCAGGGGAAGTGTGATGACTATTCTCCGGCTGACGACGCAGGGGAAAACGAAGTGTTCTATCAGGGCGTTTTGAAAGAGAACGCTCAGGAGTACGAAAAGGTAATTCAGGAATATTCAGACAGGGGGTAATGTGTTTGAACCGTGAAAATCGCAGAGCTTTGAAAAAGAAGCTCAGGGACAAAGGCTCACGCACACTTGCTGCGGGTGTCCTGGAAAGCCTCGGAAACGAGATCGACAAAAAGATCCATGATGGGGATTTGGTCGCTCTGAATGTGGATCAAATCACAGCTCGGAAGGATTATCCGCATATGCAAGAGGAGTACCGTCAATTCGTGGAGTCCAGCCGCGACAAGGTATTTGTTGCGCATCCGCATCGTGAACGACCCGATGGGTTCTCTGCTCTGATCGAGCTGGAGGGCGTAGAGACCTGGTTGTTCTGGTATGGGGATCTGATTCAAGTCGAAAACATTCAAACTGAGGAAGGTGAATAGGCCATGGGTAACTCGGTCTATATCGTGTCTGTGGATGCCAAGGATTTGTTCTTGGCGAACTATTCAAGCCCGAACAGTAAGGAATATTCTGTGAAGCTGGCTGGATCAGACCACAACGACCAGTTCAATACAAGACGTTTTGTCAACACTTTGGATTATAGCCTCGACCTGATAAAGCTGAGGGAAGTTTATGAGAAGGTATACCGCCGCATGGACTTCACGTTCAGTAAGCGGGGTAAGGAATACTGCCGGCGCGTGATCAATGTCACGTTCAAGTACAGCGTCAAGGAGTTCAACCGCTTCTTTGACAACACCTACATCAAGTATGGCTATCTGCCGCAGGATGTGCAGCTTACCGACAATATTTGTATCAAGGATGGGGAGCTGATTGCTGTACGGGTAGGATCTCCCGTCGAAAATCCGGCCTCTCCCCAGGAGCTGGGGGATCTGTTCGTTTTTGATAATGGAATGTATCGGCTTGGGAAAACCATGAAGGTACTTCTTACCGTAGCCCAGCTTCGGAATCGTCTTTATCAGGACGGATTCACGTGCGATGGTATTGTGTTCCGTAGGTTCAAGCGTTCAAGCGGAAGCAGCCGAATTGGAAAGTGCCTGTTCATTGATGAGCAGCTGTATCCAAGAATGCACAAGTGGGAGCTTTGTGGGCTGAAAGTGAAAGAGGGTCAGGAGATTGATCTGGCCGCTCTGGAAGCCTATATCGCCCTTACTCTGAGTAGCATCGTCGGTACTATTCCGCTGCGGCCCGAGAACTTCTTGGTAATCGACGACTATAAGAGTGTGTTCAAAGATCGCGTTGTGGCGACAAGGATTGGTAGCGATAACTGGCTTACTTCAAAGCCGGAAGAGGTTGAGATCGAGAACAGTATTTGGGACGGACAGTCCCTCATTGACAAAAGTGCTATGGGCGAATGGCAGGATTACGGTATGATCCTTCTGCGGAACCGGTTTTTCAAATCGGCCTGTTTTAATACCAATATCCAGAAGTTCTTTGCCGATCGTGGCATTACTGACGTATCCCAGCTTTCCGGTTTCACGCTGGCGCAGGATATCAGCGATATCAAGGTCATTACTACGCCCAGTAGTATTAAGTACGTGAAGTTTGGAACTCTGGAACAGTGGCTGAGATTGCTGGACGAAGACGGTAACTTTGGTGTCGTGAAGCATGAGAAGCCGACGCATTTCTTTGATGGCCGCATGGTGCAGATCCATTACCAGCTTTTGAATACTCTTCAGCTTTCGCAAGATGATGTTGACCAGTTGGTAAAACCGTCGTTGGATTATCTGCGCATGATCCAGACAGATCCTGCGGTGCTGCGGTACCATATCAAATATATGGGCGGGGATGAGGAGATCGACAGCGACGGAATTACGACGACGAACGATGTGGTATATCAGATGTTGGGCGTCACAGATAAGTTTTCTCAAACGAAGCTGTACCACAACTTCAAAACCGACGTATCGAAGTCGTTCAAAAAAGAGCTGGCCCGTGGACACATCCTTGTAGAAGGGAACTATTCAACTCTGCTGGGAAACCCTATCGAAATGCTCTACTCTGCGATTGGGCAATTTGATGGTGAGAGTAAAATCGGAGTAGGCAATGTTTTTTGCCAACAGTTTGCTTTTGATCAGAGTATTCTCGGATCGCGCAGCCCCCATGTGACGATGGGAAATGTACTCCTGGCGAGGAATACGGACAACGAGGAGATTCGGCAGTACGTCAATACCACGCGAGAGATCGTGTGTGTTAACAGTATCGGTGAGAATATTCTTTTCCGGTTATCCGGTGCAGACTTTGACTCTGATACCATGTTGCTGACGAATAACGCTATCCTTATTCGGGCCGCAGAACAGAACTATCACAAATTCCTCGTCCCGACCAGCATGGTAGACGCTAAGAAAATCGTGCGTCATTATACCAAATCAGATCAGTCTGATCTGGATATCAAAACATCGGTCAATAAAATCGGTGAGATCGTAAACCTCTCCCAAGAGCTGAATACGAAGCTATGGGACGCGCTGAACAGCGGAGCAGATTTTTCCGAGTATGAGGAGCTTTACTGCGAGATCGCCCAGCTGGACGTTTTGAGTAACATCGAGATTGATAAGGCGAAGCGAGAATATGCCGTAGACAGTGTTGCGGAAATCAAACGGTTGAGAAAAAAATATGAGATACGCGACGATGATGGCCGGCAAGTAAAGCCCAACTTTTTCGGGAAGATCGCCCGCATGAAGGGCTACTATGACAGTGTGGGAAAAAACTATCGTTTCCACAATACGACGATGGATTTTTTGCAGCACAGTCTGAACTCTTACCGTACAAGCTATGCTTATACGTCGTTCATCCCGTTTTCTGAACTGTTGGTAAACGACGCTTATCTGCAAAAATCTGTGAGCTATTCACAGGTCGAACGGATCTTGGGGTTTGTCAGGGATATGAGATCTAAGATCCGGGCGGTTTGGGATGGAACAGACGAAAACCTGGATAACTACGGTAAGGCAATCCTGGTACATGAGATTCGGCAGGAGTATATCAACTATATTAAGTCACTGCGGATCAGTCCTCATACTGCATATCGGTTGATGCTCGCCATTGAGGAGCCTCAGAATAAAGATATCTCACGCACCTTGTTTTATACGTTGTTTTCGGCACCTAATCAGTGTTTTTTGGACTTGATTGAGCAGAGCCGGACACCCATTTCAACGTTGACCGAGGTTTCTGACGGCCCGTGGGATGTGGAAATTTATGGGTTCCATTTCCGTAGAGAAACGGTAATATGCCCAAAAACAACGTCCGACAACTGTTGAATTTTCACAATTTTATACAGTTTTTCGGGTTTGTTGGTCGAATAATTCTGAAACCACGTTGGGAACTCCCGTTTGTTGTCGGGAGTTCCCAAGTCCTAAATTTGGTGTAATTTTGAGGGAGTACCCTCAAATTTATTAGAAAAGGATGGTTCTCGTGGTTCCTATTAACAAGACAGAAAAAGATCTGCTGGTCAAAGCATTTCCTCCGCATAAGTATCCCCACTACTACTGTTATCCTCGGACGATGAAGCAGGACTCGAAGAGAGGTCATTATTTCTGCGTCGAATCCCCTGAGCTGCTTGCAAAGCTGAACGAAATTCGTTGTATGAACGTGATCGAGGAGCACAAGTAAATGGCAGTGCGGGAGCAGCGTGAGGTATATTCTCACGCAACAATCGACTGCTCCGATATGACGCTGACGGAGTATGACGTGAATGGTGCTCGGACTTACGATATCAAGGAGATCTTGGAGCGTTGGGCCGGCGTACCAAACATTGAAATTGAAATCAGGCAGAGTACGCTTCTGCCGGCAGAAGAGGGGTGAAGACATTCGTGAATCCAAAGTATGAACGCAGAGAAGGTGAGGATACATATGAATATGGTCTTCGCCTAATCGAAATCAAAGTCGAACAGAAGCCCGACGATCTGGACTGGGAAGACATCGTTGAAGCAACTGGCATCGAATGCCATCGGGATAGTTTGAGAAAGGCGGCATCTGTAACGCCATACTCCGGCTATGCTGTTGCGCAGTATTTCAAGAAAAAGTATGCCGCTCAGGGTAATCCCGGCCAGGACGATTATATGGGAGAGCTGAACTGTAAAATTGCGGAGATGCGTAAAGAGGCCAAACGCTTCTACGACCAGCGCCGCGAGTTCAATAAGATGGTCGATCGGATGGGTCGTGAGGAAAATCTGGAAGATCGGCTCGTTGAGGCTGCTCAGAATCTGAATGAGTTTTTGCCGCTATCGGTTAATAAACCGGACGACTTTTGTATGTTCCTTGGCGATGCTGAGGCTGTTCTTGTGTTTGCCGACTGGCATTACGGTATGGTGACGGACAATATCTGGGAGCAGTATAATACTCAGGTATGCCGTTATCGTGTGGAACGGCTGATTGAGCGAGCAGTTGAGCGTATCAGGCTGAATAAATGCCAGAGACTTCATGTCGTGTTGTTGGGCGACGCGGCTCATGGTTCAATACACACCAGTGCGCGTGTTGCCTCTGAGGAGCTGACGTGTGACCAGATCATGCAGGTGTCAGAAATTATGGCACAGGCGATCAGTGTTTTGGCCGACGAGGTTGAGCAGACAGTAGTTCACGCGACCTACGGAAATCATTTGAGAACCGTTCAAAATAAAAACGACAGTATTCATGCGGATAACATGGAGCGGCTGATCCCCTGGTGGCTTGAGCAGCGGCTTCATGATCGCGGCGATATCGTTTTCCCGGAATCGGAGTATTACGAGTTTTTGTACTTCTCCGTATGCGGGTATAACATTTGTGCCGCCCATGGCGACTTGGACAACGTGAAGAATGCCGGAAAGACGCTGCACACGCTGTTTGCCAAGAAGTATTCCAGCGATATTGACTATGTGGTGTTGGCCGATAAGCACCATAAAGAGGAGTTTGAAGAGTTGGGAATCGAGAGTATGATCGCACCCTGCTTGTGCGGTACGGATGATTATGCTAACGGAAAACGGCTCTATTCGACTCCGGCACAGCTGATGATGGTTTTCCGCCCCGGAGTAGGTGCGGATGCCTGCTATCAGATCAAATTGAATTAAGGAGTGGGACAATGGTTAAGGCCGATATCGTGTCCGCTCTGTGCGAGAAAGGCTACTACAAGAATCAGGCCAATGATGTGGTGGACGAAGTGCTCCAAATCATCAGAGACGCGCTGGTTCGCGGGGAGCAGGTACAGCTCAGAGGTTTCGGAACCTTTGAGGTGAAAACCAGAAAAGGCCGCAATAGCAAAAACATCTCCACCGGGGAGATGCGGGTATCGAGCGATAGCAAGGTGCCCACGTTCCGAGCCAGTAACAGCCTGAAAGAGGATGTTCGCGCCGGTACAGACTCGCAGCAGTGACACAAAAAATATAAAATAATTTTCTTTGTAGCTATTGACATCCAGAAATGCCTATGGTATCATATGACCATAGCAACAAAGAAAATCAACGAAAACAGCGCCGCCCCTTATTAGGGGGCGGACATATGGGGCCATAGCTCAGCTGGGAGAGCGCCTGCCTTGCAAGCAGGGGGTCGGGAGTTCGATCCTCCCTGGTTCCACCACTATGCTGTATTGGCTAAGTTGGCGTTTGTGCGGTTCAGCTCATTACTTTTACTGCTATCTCAGCCAAAAGCCTATCGGCTGCAGACGAGGTTTTTCGGACGTACAGCTATTACGGCAGACGCATCTGCCGTAATATCGGGATATAGCTCAGTTGGTAGAGCACACGATTGATAATCGTGAGGTCAAAAGTTCGATCCTTTTTGTCCCGACCAGTCCCATTCGCCACAGGAATGGTATTTTGACCGAATGCCGATGACAAGGCGGGAGATACGGCTGTGGCACATATCTTTCTCTATGAACTGCAAGACTTCCCCTTCCACGCGCCGATAAGATTCGACGTCTGAGATATGCAGGGATTGGGGAACGTGGTCGGGCAGCGCCTACGCCCGAACCGGTACACCTTGACAATTTCATATGGGGCCGTAATGGGTTCGACGGGGTTCTGAGAGAGTAAGACTCGCAGGTAGAAGACCGCCTCAAGGCTTAAACAAAAATGAAATGACAACGATACGACTGTTGTAATGATCCATCCCGCTTTTTCCGCTGCTCTTGCAGCAAAGGGAATTGCCGCCTGATGACGGCTGGATTCCAAAACGATGTACCCACTGACCGGGTAAACATCTGAGGTCAAAGATTCGGTCAGAGTATTGCAGTTTTCCTTGTCACTGTGAAAAGAAACAAGGTGGTGGAGGTGCATCTAACCGATGCGCCTTGGGCGCGGAGTGACAACTGCTGATCCGCCCGTCTCAGTTTGAGGCGAATTGATAAAGTGTTGTCTATTGCGTAAGACTGTTTTATTCATGTAGGGATTTCGGACAGGGGTTCGATTCCCCTCGGCTCCACCATATATAGAGGATGTAGTGATAACGGTAGCACGCCTGCCCAGGGAGCAGGAAGAACGGTTCGAGTCCGGCATCTTCTACCATTTTTGGGGCACGTACAGCAACTTTCAAAAACTTTTTATGGGAAAAAGAACAACCGTGTTCCGTATTTTGAGACGCTAACAGCAATTTTGAAAACAATTCTACTTGAAATAGAAAAATCATCGCCTTTAACTAAGCATATGCCGAACAAATGTGGTGTCGTTAAGAATGCGTCTCGTAGATCTATATTGGCCCGTAGCTCAGATGGTAGAGCGTCTGACTGTTAATCAGATGGTCGCAGGTTCGAGTCCTGCCGGGTCAGCCATATTGCGGGGTGTAGCAGTGGTAGCTTACCAGCCTCATAAGCTGGTGGTCGCAGGTTCGAGTCCTGCCCCCGCAACCATGCCCGTCCCACGAACAGAGCGGAGACTGTAAACCGAATGGGAAATAGAAACCTTCACATCTGGCAGTGATGACTTTTACAAGGTTTTGGGAGTAAAACCGGCGCAATCCGGCAGGCGAAGTACGAGCCGGCACCATGGCTTACGGTGTGAGTAAGCCGATCTGTCCGGTTAGCTCAGCTGGGAGAGCATTTGCCCTACAAGCAAAGGGTCGGCGGTTCGATCCCGTCACTGGACACCATATGCGGGTGTAGCACAACGGCCAGGGCACCGGCCTTCCAAGCCGGGGATGCGGGTTCGATCCCCGTCACTCGCTCCATATGCCGGAGTGGTGGAATCGGCAGACGCGGAGGACTCAAAATCCTCTGGTAGCGATACCGTGTGGGTTCAAGTCCCACCTTCGGCACCAAGGCGTATCTGCATTAAATCACAGCCCCGCACCATTTTTTCGGTTTTGATGGTCACTCGACCCAGTGCCAGTACTGGGATGAGAGGGTTGCAATCACGAAGTACAAGTGATGTGAGCCACGCAAACCGTATATGGCAGTATGACTGGAGATGGCTCCAGCACGACCTCATACGTCGTAAGACGCAGGTTCGAGTCCTGCTACTGCCACCACAGCTCTCCCATTTTGGGCGAAACGATATTATAAATAGCGGTGGCCTTATGAGTGGGGCGTTAATCAATGGGGCTGACATCCATTACCGCTGAAGTCAGCTTATGATACCGTAGCCAAGTGGCAAGGCTCTGGGCTGCAACCCCAGGATCATAGGTTCAAATCCTATCGGTATCTCCATATTGGGGTATCGCCAAGCTGGTAAGGCATCGGACTTTGACTCCGACAAGAGGTTTACCCTCGACCGCAGGTTCGAGTCCTGCTACCCCAGCCAATAAAATAAATGCGGTGGCGGAATAGGTAGACGCTGTGGGCGATTGGGAAGGTAGACGTGGAAGTATCTTGCTCTGCAAGGGGTGCTATCATGCAAGGTGTAAATCCTTGCCCGCATTTTTATATATGCTCCCATCCTCTAACTGGAATAGGAGGCCGGCCTCTCAAGTCGGCAATACGAGTTCGAGTCTCGTTGGGAGTACCAGAGGTGGATCTGTGAAGGGGCTTGTGCGCACAAGTTGTTATAACAGAAAGAGTAGTCTCATGAACTGCTTGCCGCAACAAGGCTTCCAACTGGAAGCGCCTTGCCATAATTTATAAAGTAGGTGCAATCATGCCGAAGAAAGATTCGGGCGTAACGAAAGAAAAAACATCAAAAATCGTTAAAAAGATTTCCGCCTCTGAGTGCGGTACCGGTGTGCTGTGTACAACGAGGTCGGGCAAGCAGTACCAGATCAGCCAAAATCCAGAAAAGAAGAAGCATACGCTATGGCGTATTGTGGATGGCGGATATGAGAAAATTGCGACTGGGGATTCGCCCTATGATCTATACCCTTTAATTGATTGGGACAAATAAATCCAAATATGCTGCTATGGTGGAATAGGCAGACGCGCCAGCTTGAGGTGCTGGTGGGAGAAATTCCGTATGGGTTCGAGTCCCATTAGCAGTACCAACATGGTGCGTTGGACGAATTGGTAGAGTCACCACCCTTTCAAGGTGGAATTTCCGGGTTCGATCCCCGGACGCATCACCAAAGCAACCTAAATTGGTTGCAAAATAAAAATGCAACCATAAATGGTTGCTGTATATGGCGTGTTAGCTCAGAAGAGTAGAGCGCCGGCCTGTCACGTCGGAGGTCACGGGTTCAAGTCCCGTACACGTCGCCATTTTTATAGGGGTTTGGTGTAATTGGTAGCACTCCGGTCTCCAAAACCGATGTAGGTGAGGGTTCAAGTCCTTCAACCCCTGCCATGCTGACATAGCTCTAATGGTAGAGCAGTTGCTTCGTAAGCAATAGGTTCAGAGTTCGAGTCTCTGTGTCAGCTCCATATGCTGGTGTAGCTCAGTCGGTAGAGTGGCTGATTTGTAATCAGTAGGTCGGGGGTTCAAGTCCGTCCACCAGCTCCATATGCGGGTATAGCTTAGTTGGTAGAGCAGCTGACTCTTAATCAGAAGGTCGTGGGTTCAACCCCCTCTACCCGTACCAATATAAGAATAGTAAATATAGGGGAGCGCCAGAGTTGGAGAGCTGGGGCGGTCTGTAAAACCGTTGCTTTCGAGCTGAGTGGGTTCGACTCCCACCTCCCCTACCATACAAATATTTGTTGCTACCCGATATGCAGTTGAAATAAGGTCGGGTTCAAATTGATGAGTGGGTGATTCAATGAAGTTTCCGTTTGGATCTTTAATGTATTATGTGTCCCCGGTGAATGGAGCAAAAACACTTTGCCTATACATTCGAGACGATCATGGAAAGGCTGTTGTGTTCTTTGAGCACGCAGAATGGGCAGCTCGGGTTGGGTACGATCAGCTTGAAAAAATAATGTGTGCCTAAATTTCACAAGTGGCGGAATTGACCCCAGTAGGTGCGGGGAGCAGTCTTGAAAACTGTTGGTCGTGATGAGCGGCTTGTGGGTTCGAGTCCTACTTCCGCCGCCAACGGGATGTGTTGATATTTACTGCTTTCTAACGACCCCAAGACAAACGGTACGAAAGCGGCGCGGTTCCAGCGACAGGGGACGGTGGACTTTGCTACGCTGTCCTGTGCAATGCCGATAAACAAAAATGCGTAGCTCTATGGGATGATAGCTCAGTTGGAAGAGCGGCAGGTTGAAGCCCTGCGCGTCGGAGGTTCGATTCCTTCTTATCCCACCAGTCCGTAAGGACACTACCTATGATGACGTGTGACGGCTCTGACACGTCGGTAAAATAAAAAATTGGCCGTGTGCAGGTAGATTGGGGTCGCTCCCTCCGGTGAAAGTCCGGCGCAGGCAAAACGCGATAGACCAACCTGAACGCTGTAAGCAAAGCGGCAAGCCGATCAGGAGCGCGGCGGGCTGGCATACCCCAACGGGACTTCGTGAACCTGAGAAAGTATGCCCCTCTAAAGGTAGTCAGCAACGGAGGATAAATAAGTGTAGTAACCGTGCGAATCGGAATTATTGCCTGATTGAATATAACATATGCGCCTGTAGCTCAGTTGGGAGAGCAGCGCACTTTTAATGCGTGGGTCGGGGGTTCAAATCCCTTCAGGCGCACCAGAAAAAATTATAACGATTGAGAAAACCTCGGGGTCTTTGGACTTCCGAGGTTTTGTCATATAGAAAGGAGGTCGCGGACATGGCGGCAAAGAAACAGCTGATGAAACCGGCTACGCAAAAGGTAGTGAAAGATGCGAAGCCTACCGAAGTTGAGCCGCGTGTAATCAGCGATGAAGAATATCGCTGTACCTGCTGCGGCCACAAGTACAAAAAACAGGAGACTAATTTTGGCCGTTCAAAGTCCCCTATTTATAAGGGTAACAACGGCTTTGTCTCTATCTGTAAGAACTGCGTTGCAGAGCTTTACGAACAGTACGTAAAGTTCTATGACGGAGACGAAGATGCAGCGGCAGAGCGGATTTGCCAAATCACGGATATGTACTTTGATTTGGACATCTGGGCGTCGTCACGAAAGATCAGTGAGAGCCGCAATGGAAAGAGCCGCAATCGGATCAGTACCTATATTTCCAGACTGAATTTGAGCCAGGTAGACGGAGCAACGACCTACTCTGATACATTGGTGCGGCGCTGGGAAGCCAATGTGGAAAACGCACCTACGGTGGAGGATGTAGCAAAAAATGACGACATCCAGACGCCCGAGGAGGTTGTGCGCCGGTTTGGTGTCGGTTTTGATGCTGGCGACTACGATTCTATGCAGTACGAGTATCAGGATTGGGTAAAGCGATACGGCGAGCCGATGGATAAGCGGCAGGAGGAATTGTACGTTTCGATCTGCTTTATGAAGCTCAATCTGCGGAAGCTGCTTCAGAAGGGAGATTCCAACATTGGTACGGCTGCGAATAGCTACAAGTCGCAGATTGACGCAGCTACTACTGAGATCGAAGACCGGAAGAAAAAGGCTGAGGCTGAAAAGCAGCTGAGTCCTTTGGGAGAAATGATTCGAGACATCGAGGAGTTTTGTCCGGCTGAATATTACAAGGACAAGAAGCTGTATGCGGACTTCGATCATTTGAAGGAGTATATTGAGCGGTTCATGACCAGACCTCTTCGCAATCTATTGACCGGCTCTAAGGAACTGGACAAGGAATTTAGCCTGTCTGATTCGGAGGAGTGAGTTATGGATTACGAAGCGTTGATGGATGAGCGGCAAAAACACGTCCATGAACATTTCTCACCCAATAGCAAATTGAACGACCCTGAGTTTGTCAAAAAGCTATTGGATTGGATAACGTTTTGGCGAAGGAACCCCAGCCGCTTTGTGCAGCGGTATTTCGGAATTACTCTGTATCTCTATCAGCACATCATTTTGTACCTGATGGATATTTTTCCGAGTATCTGCATTGTGGCCGCTCGTAGTGCGGCAAAGTCATTTATCATTGCGGTCTATGCCTGTAAAGAAGCAATTTTGCGGCCTGGATCATTGATCGTCGTAGCTTCGGCAACAAAAAAGCAGGCGAGATTGATCGTATCAGAAAAAATCGCCAAAGAGATTTTGCCAAGATCTCCGTTGCTTCAACAGGAGATTAAGACTATCAAGGACAACCAGAACGATATCGAAGTGAAGTTTAATAACGGAAGCTCTATTGTCGTACTGGTTGCCAATGAAAATGTGCGTGGATACCGTGCTACGGTCTTCATTTATGAAGAGTTCCGTATGATTGTGAAAAGCATTATCGACACGGTTCTTTCTCCTACGCTGTTCCAGCGGCAGATTCCGTTCAGAATCAAGTACCCCGACGAGTACAAAGAACTGAAAGAGGAACCGAAAGAAATCTATATCAGCTCTGCATGGTACAAATCTCACTGGATGTGGGACTACATGAAGCTCGTGACCCGCGATATGTTAGGCAAGGGCAAATCTGTTCTGATCGGTATGGATTACAGCATCGCTTTGAAGCACGAGATTAAAACACGTGACTTCTTGGTGAAGGAGCGAAAGAAGCTGGATAGGGTCGCCTGGACGATTGAGTATGAAAATCAGATGGTGGCCGAGAACGCCCATGCTTACTTCACCTACGATATGCTGAACAAGAACCGTGTGTTGAAACGTCCGTTTTATCCAAGGAAGAACGAGGACGTACTGTCAAAGGTCAAGGCAAAGCACACAATTCCCAAACAGGCAGGAGAAATCCGTATTATCGCGTGCGATATTGCCCCGGAGGGCGGTACCGGCAACGATAACTCGGTATTTACTTGCATTCGTGCTCTCCCTGAGAGCAAGGAGTATAAGGTCTCAGATACCAGCGGAGATCATATTGAGGTCAAGCAGGGATATCGCCGGCAGGTAGTCTATATGGAGCCGCAGGCAGAATTTGAAACGACAAAACAAGCCATTCGCATTAAGCAGCTGTTCGCTGACTTTGAGGCGGATTATTGCGTTTTGGATACACGAAACGCGGGTGTCGCTATTTACGACGCTTTGGCTAAAGTGCTTTATGACGTAGATCGGAACGTGGAATACGAACCTTGGACGTGTATGAACGATGATAAGCTGAAAGCTCGTATCGTAATTGCAGGCCAGAAAGAGGCAGTTTTCTCGGTTAAGGCGTCCTTGGAGCTGAACAGCAAAATTGCTGTCTCTATGCGGGATAGTTTGAATAACCGGATGATCGAACTCATGGTAAGCAACCAAGAGGGCGTTGAAGAATTGCAGCGCTTGTATCCTGAGTATGTCTCTGCCGATGTAGATACCCAACTTTTCTATGAGCGTCCTTTCCTTGAGACGGTGGCGTTGATCAATGAGATGATTGGGTTGGAGTATACTGTGCAGAACCAGACCAACCTCATTAAGATTGAGGAACGCCCAGGTGCGCGGAAAGACCGGTATACATCAGTATCTTATGGCAACTATTTCGTTTCACTTTTGGAGGCGGATCTTTTCTCGGATAGCTCCGGGTATGAATACGTAACACTTTGTAATTAAAGGAGGTGAAGACAAGTGGCAGGAAAATCATTCTTTGGTCGGATTATGGGCCGAAATCAATCTGAAACGCAGGCCGCAGTACCTATGTCGCAAGTAAACAGTGCGCCGCAGGACGACAAGACCTATGAGTTTAACACGCGTTTGGGTTCGTCCTATTTGAACGTGGTCAACTACGGTACGAAATGTACGGCACCGTATTCCACGGAAGAAATCACGCGAATGGCGAGAGATCCTATGCAGTACATCTCTGAATTGCGTCAATGGGCGAAGTGGGCGTATTACTCAAACGGCACGGTGACGACAGCTATTGATAGCCTGGTTAGTCTTCACTCCCTTGATTATGTGGTAGTTGTTAAGCCCAAGAAAGCGGGAGGCCCCCGTAAAGGGTATCGTGCCAGCATGGACAAGATGACCAGCGTGCTCCGGTCGATGCGCTACAAGGAGGTTATTCGTGACGGTCTATTCCATGATGCCAATGAGGGTATGTACGTGGGGTACATGGAGACGAGAACAGTACCAGTAGACGATCGGCTTGCGCTGACTGATCTTGATATCCAAGGCATCACCGAGATTAACTCAGCCGGCGTCAACTGTGTTGTTATTTCTTTGCCGGTAGAATATACAAGAATCATTGGCCGCAGGAACAACTGCTACGAAGTAGCGTTTGACCTGCGGTATTTTAGCGCCATGACAGAGGGAGATCGTAAGCGTAAGCTGCAAGGCTTCCCTCGTCAGATTCAAGAAGGATGGCGTAGATATTCCAATGGAGAGTTCCCGGATGGTGCGTGCTGGCAGAGACTGGACTGGCGCAAGACGATTGTAACCAAGATCAAGAGCGGACAGAACGATCCGTACGGCGTGCCTTTTGCAGTAGCCGCGTTGGACGATATCGACTATGCCAAATACTTCATCAATACGAAGCGGCGTGTGTTGGATACGGTCAATAACCAGATTTACTATGAGACTTTCCCCGAGGGAAAGGACAAGGGTACATCTGCTCTGTCTCAGTCACAGCAAGAAAACCAGCATAACACAGTCAAGCAAGCGCTGACGCAACGCAGCAACACAAACGGTGTATCATTCTTCTCTTTGGCTTCTGGCACAAAGATGGATCGGCTTCCGGTTGATCTCTCCCTTTTGAATGAGGAAAACGAAAATGCCATCAAAGAGGATGTGAATGAGGACATCGGCGTGGCCGCTGCTGCTCTGAGTGGCAGTTCTACGGGTAACTATGCCACGGCCACACTGAATATGGAAATCGTTGCGAATAACGTATTCACGTGGATTGAGGCTTTGGTGGAAGAGCTGAACAAGTGCTTGAATTACAACGTGATCAGGGACGGCAGCTACCGGGTGGAGTTCCGGGTGCTTCCCATTACTTTTGTCAATCGAGAAAAACAGGTGAAGTTTTTCTCTGACCTGTATGCCCGTGGAAAGGGCAGCTTGATGGCATGGATTGCCTCTACAGGGTTTGACGTGGATGACTACCTCTCCCTTATGGATCTTGAGTTGGATGAAGACTTTGAGAACAAGTACCCTGTGCATAAGACTTCGTTCACTGTTACCGGTAAGGATGCGCCTGACGGTGATGTGGACAAGAGCATCGGTGGCGATCCTCCGGTCAATCCAAGCACAGAGTCTACAAAGGCTAACAATGCCAACGCAAGCCCCTCTCCGTCAGGATAAGGAGGTGAGAGTATGTCTGAGAGAGCTTTTGCCCCTATCTATGAGATCTCCAGTGAAAATAAGATTGCTGGCAGACGACCTATCAAGGTCGTATTGCATGAGATCTTCCCTGATAACACTCGTTGGCAGGAAAACGGAATCTCATGGAAAGAGGAATATGTTCAAGCTAACCTCCACTCCGTTGTCGGAATGTCGATTGTAGCGGAATTTTTGACCGAAGATCGGGATGTTCCATACAACCACGGTATGACGGACGTGCGGGAGGAGGATAAGCTGCCTTTGTTTGAAGACGCCACTATGGTTGGACACTTCGACAAGGCGTATGTGGATGACGTAGAAATCGGAGGCGTTACTAAACGCTGCTTGGTAGCAGAAGGAACGCTGGATGAAATGCGTTATCCCAAGTTTGTTGCTTGGCTCCGCGAAAATATGGCGGACTCTGTTGTTAAGGGTTCCGTGGAAATTGTGGGTAAGCCCGAGCACGATGGATACATTATTTACTCCGGCGGTTGGAAAGAGGAAGGTCGTGTTCCGCAGTATTACGATTACAGCGGATATGCGATTCTCAGTGTTAAACCGGCTGATGAAGCCGCCATCGTAATGGAGCTAAATAATAAAAAAGTGGACAAGGAGGATGGAACAATGGACGAGAAGACCAAGAACGAGTTGATGGCGGCTGTGACTGGTGCTGTCTCTGAGGTCAACTCCAAGTGGGAGGAGTATTGGGCCAAAGTTGACACGCTTCTGGCTGAGATTAGCCAGCTGAAAGCTGACATCGCACAGAAGGAAGCTGATATCAAGCAGCTTCAGGCGGATTACGACAAGGAAGCTGCCGCGAAGGAAGCGGCAGAGGCCGGACTGACTGAGGCTAACGCCGCGAAGGAAGCGGCAGAGGCCAGCCTCGTTGAGGCTAATGCCAAAATCACCGAAATGCAGAACGCCGCTGCCGTGGCAGAGCTGAATGCTGCACTGGCCCCCTACACCGAGGAGCAACGTGCAGTTGCCAAGGAAGATATCGACGCTTTCAATTCCAATCCCGGCAGCGTAGAGATCAACAGCATCGTTGGCAAGATCTGCACCGCTATGGTGCAGGCGGCTCGTGAGAGTAAGATCGCAGAAACCAATGCCGCCAGCCAGATTGACGTGTTTGGCATGACGGATGACGCCGGCAAGAAGGAGAACACCGACCCCGCCGACGTGGACGTATTTTAAGAAAGGGATGAAAAACAATGAAGGCTAAGACGATTGGTTACTACAAGAACGTGCAGAACGTTGGCGACGTTAATGCCGCCGTCGATCTGAAGGTCGGCATGGGTGTGGTGTTGAATCGCGCCGCTCGTACTGCCAACCTGCCCGCCTCTGAGGAGGAGGCTAAGGCTTGCTTCCGCATCGTGAGCAATATCAACGACAAGCCTGAAATGCGTAATTTCGAGGAGACGTTGACGGTCAAGGCCGGCGAGAAGGTACGCGCCGACGACCTGACAACTGTGGCAAATCTGGAGATGGAGTTTGCCAGCTATGAGATCAGCACCGACTATGCCGGCATCTCTGTTGGCGATAAGCTGGTCTTTGGTACGGATGGCCTGCTCGCTAAGAGCACCGACGTAACCGGTTACAAGGTGTACTTCGAGGTTACGAAGAAGACCGCATACATGGGCAAGGGCGTCCTCGTCGTTGTCCGCGTGCAGTGAGAAGAGAAAGAGAGGGATAAACGATGAGCACGATTTATGAAATCAACATGAGCAACGCTCAGGCTGATGTGAATACTGGTCGTGTCAAGCAGAACTCCAAGATCGTGGAGGTATTTTCTGCTCTGAGCGCCGGTAAGCGACCCGAGGTTGACGACAAGACTCTGGACAAGAGCGTTGCAACCATCAAAGAGCTGTCCAGCAAGGCTATCGACGGCGATAACGCCGCCCGTAGCGAGATCAACTCCATCATCCGGTTCTCCATTGAGCCGAAGCTGTTGGAGGTTGTTCGCTTGTTCGACTTCATGGGCACCTATCGCCGAATCGGTTACAACGAGGCTCCCATGATGAAGACCTACGGATACGAGAGCATCGATTCTCGATTCCAGGCATCCAGCAGCGACGTACCCTTCGCCGCTGTGAATTGGCGTGAGTATCCGATCGGCACCCAGACCATCTCTGCCGGTTTTGCTGTTGACTACCGTGAGCTTCAGAACGGTAACTTCGACGGCAATATCCGTGAGGGTATGAACCAGGTGCAGATTGATATGCAGAACAAGATGACCTACTACGTCATGACCGTTCTGTACAACGCCCTGAAAAACGCCAAGGGTGTGAAGCACTTCGCTGAGGACAACGGCATCACCAAGACCGCCGTTGACAATATGCTCAAGTCCATGCGTCGCTATGGTAAGGTCAACATTGCCGGCGATTACAGCGTAGTGTCCCAGTTCAACGACTTCGCTGGCTTCAAGCGGTTCTCCGCCGACGAGATCCGCTACGCCAACAACATTGTTGCCGAGGAGATCCGCCAGACTGGTCTGGTAAGTATGTACAACGGTGCTTTTGTAACCGAGCTGCCCAACGCGATCAACTGGACTCAGTTGAACAAGGACGGCACCGATTATGACCTGTATATGCCCCAGGGTTTGCTGTTCTTCCTGCCTCGCGGTTCTGTGTCTCCTCTGCAGGTCTTCCTGCGTGGCGGACTGACCACCATGACCGGCGACGACATCGTAACCCGTCAGCACCTGACCCGCTTCGATATGGAGTTCGGCGCAGGCGTTGCCGAGGGCATGGAAGATCAGATCGGTCTGATTTCCGACACGAACTTTGATGCTCCCACTTTTTAAGTGAGAGGTCTTTTTTTATGCCTGAATGACGGCACAAACGGGGAGGGGCACAAACCCCTCCCCTAATTTCAATCAAAGGGGAATCGTTATGAAAACGAATAATGTTCTGGTAAACAACCTTTGCTCCTGGCCTCTGGGCTTTCGGCGTTTGGCGGGGCAGGGCGATATTTCAATTCCGGGCAAAGCTCGGAATTTTCCCCTCCTCTCCGAAGAGGAGGTTCTGGCTCAGATCCAAACCGGCAACGTGATGTTTACCGGTACTGATGGTATGGGCAATCATGCCCGTATCCAGATCGTGGACGAGGCAAAGCGTAAGGAGCTGTTCGGCCTGGATGATGCCGAAGTTTCCGCGCCTATCCTCTTGAATGAGGAAAGCGTTAAGGAACTGTTGGCTATTCGCTCCAAAGCCAAGTTTAACGAGCAGCTGGAAGCTATGGTGAAAACCGACGCCGAAAAGAGAATGCTCGTGGAGCTGGCGTTCAATGTGGGCGCTGAGGACGCGGAGTCCTGGAAGGTGGACGTTCTGCGCAAGCTGGCTGAGACTGCCAAGGTCTAACCGATGAAAGGAAAAGGTGTGGATTATGGCGGACGAAAAGAAAACGACCTTTGCGGACGTTGAGCAAAAATTCCACTCCATGCCTTTGACTAAATATGAGATCCCGGAGGCATTGGAAGCAGAATGGCTATCCACAGCGGTAGCAGATTTTGAACTGAATTTGGGCTGTGACCTCGGGTATAACGAGGAGACACGCAAGTTTTCTGGCAAGTTGAAAAGTATTGCCGTTCGTACTCTCGCCCAGATGATGTATGTGTCTTACCTGCAAAGGGAACTGAGCAGGGTAATGGCGCTGAACGGGATCTATGGAAAGGATGTTCAGCTAACCGGCCAAGATGCGACCAAACGTGTAACAAAACAGGAACTTGACGACCAGATCGCTAAGGTTGAAGTTTTGCTTCATCGTCAGAAAGATCCTGCGTATGGATAAGGGGGTAGCAATATGTCAGAAGAATCCAAAAGCTGGTATCGAATGACACGCCCTCTTTTCAACAGCGGGTTTGAGGATGATGAGTTTTGGGCATACGGCCAAGATGGTTTTCAGGAAGTGCTCGATTCCTTTATCGGGTCTGATGTTTTGATCTACGATAAGGCGATTGGAACTGAGCCGCAGCAGGTAAGAGCTATTGTCCAACAGAAAACCAGCGATGTGTATAACAGCACAACGGTTAGACAGATTCTTTGCAATATCGGTATCTTGAGATGTGGGCAGTACGTGAAACACGACGGGGCGTTTTGGCTGGTGAGTTCGTTGCCAGATAACAACCGCATTTATGAAAAGGCGGTACTCTGGAAGTGCAAATACTCCATCCGATTCGTCTCCCCTTTGACAGGTGAGATTGTAGAATACCCCGTATATAGCACAAACAGCACACAGTATGGCACTGGTGAGGCGGGTAAAACGCAGATGACGGTTGGCGAAGACCAGCACCTGATTTATCTGCCGTACAATGAGGAAACGATTATGTTGGATACTCAGACCCGGTTCTTGATGGACAAGAACAAGGTCGATCCAACAGCCTATCGTATCACCAGAGTTGATCCGATCTCGTATGCAGTGGGCGATGAACGTGCAGAGGATGGCTTGATCCAATGGGCCGTACTGGAAGACCAATTCAATGCCGCTACCGATAACGCCGAGTTGATGGTGGCAGATTACTATACTTCTGTCCCCGGTGGGACGGAGGAAACCTCGGGAGCGAGTGTCCATATCACATTGACAGACCTGGACGGCGATTTCAAGATCGCGGGCGGAGAGACAAAGCAAATCCGTGTCCAAGTCTTGGATGAGAGCGGCGTTCCTATTGATCCACTCCAATATCGTTTGGAGTATGACTTTGCTGGTGCGGCCAGCATTGTCGATGAGATGAACGGCGTTATCACGCTGCGGGCGTCGGATGATCCCGTATTTGTGGGAACACAAATTGAGATCAAGGCAATCCTCGACGCCTCCGGCAGTGAGGCCGTTATGAAAATCCAAATTGTGAACTGGTAAGGAGGTGATGAGGGTGCCGCATTTTGATTCGATGATTCAACAGAAGATCTTGCTGAAACGAAAGCTGCTGCAAAATCAGGCGGTGGTCAATTTGCTCTGTAACGTAGGGAACAACGTGGCGGAGTTTGAGGATTTCAAAACGGGTAGTAAAAGCCCTGCGGAACCCCTCATCAAAACCCACTTTTATGTCCCTGGTACGCAAACAGATGACAAAAACTTTATCACGATGCGTAGTCGCGTGGTCTATACCGACTCGAATGTGATTAAGGAGACAGGGATTACTGTCTATATCATCTGTAACGAGCACCAGATTGATTTGCTGCAGGGTTCCAGAGCGGATCTGCTGGCAGATGAGGTGGATCGCATTTTGAACAACGGGGACAAGCCCCTGTTCGGACTGGGTGGGATCAAGCTCAGTACGGCGGATGAAGTTCAGTTCAACGAAGGATACTCCGGGTGGTCGATCCCGTACGTTACCCACGAGATGAATAGGGAGGCTGGTATCATTGATTGATCAGCTGAAATTGTTTCGTGGAGAGGGATACAAGATCAACGATAAAATCTTGATCAGGCAACCCACCTTGGAGGAAATCGTAGATTTTGGCGAGCAGCGGTATTTCGGACTGGTGCGCACTATCTGTTCGACCCCCGCCGATCGAAAAGTCGAAATCTGGGACAAACTTCATGTCTTCTGGGAGAAGATAGACGAATACGACCTTTTCATATCCCTTTTCCAGACGCTTCAAAAATCTGAGGTGTCTATCCTTTTTGGGGATATGGACTTCACGACCTTTAAGCTCGGTACACAAACAGGTCTCCCAGACCTTGTACTGAAGAATAAAGATCAAGTGGTGATCGACCGAGCTATTCATAAGCTCATGACTGACTATCTCCGTCAAATCCATAAGCTGAAAAAGAATGTGGATACGGGATTTAACGACGCCACGAGAAAAATCATGATTGAGGATGACAGGGATGAAATGGCACTGCAAATGCAGAAGCCTTTTCAATCATTACTGTTGCCTCTTATCTCTTCTTTGACAAACTGCCCAGAATTTAAGTACCGGTGGGATGACGTATGGACGTTGCCCATCGGTGTTTTTATGGACAGCGTGGAGCGTGTTCAGAAGCATAAGAGCTACAACTTCGTAATGCAAGGCATTTACAGCGGCTGTGTGGATATGAAGAAGCTCGACAAAAAGGAACTGCATTGGATGGGGGATCTGAAATGATCCCGAAAAAAAACATAGAAAGGACGATGAATACCATGTTTAACGCAACTCAATTTGTCATCGACAAGGTACGTCGAATTACTCAGATCAACCTGGCAACGGGTTTGGTGGACTTCACCGGTACGAGCGTGGAGAGTCCTCAGATCGAGTTCACTGGCGAGTCTACCGACAAGACTGACGCTCAGGGCGTTCTGCTCGCCCGTTTCGACACCGCTAAGGGTGTGAACTTCTCTGGTGAGCTGTCTCTGCTGAACCTGAACCTGATGGGCGCACAGCTCGGATCTGAGGTGCAGGTGGCCGATAGCTCCAAGAAGGTCAAGGGTGCCGACTTTGCTATCCTCACCGTGACGGACGACAAGGGCACCAAGACCGCTACGCTGAAGCACGTGCCCACTTCTGCCCCCGCTGCCGTGTACACCATGAGCGAGGACAAGAACATCAGCGGTATGATCGAGGTCGGTGTTGATGAGGGTAACGCCAAGATCGAGGGCAAGGTTATCACTCTGCCCGCTTCCTTCGTCGGAACCACTGTTGGTGTGTTCTATGAGTACGAGACGGATTCTGCCGTCAAGCTGGTGGACAGCGCCGAGAGCTTTGCCGAGGCCGCGATGTATGTCGTGGACATTCTGGCTGCTGACGTGTGCAACCCGTCTGTCAAGCGTGCCGGTAAGATTGTCTTCCCCAAGGCCAAGATCGACAACAACTTCACGGTCAACCTGACCACAGAAGGTACGCACCCCTTCTCCTTCACTGCTCTGAAGGATTATTGCGCCGACGACGCGGAGCTGTGCTACATCCTCTTTGAGGAGTAAGGCGGTTTACCATGATTCGGAATTGCAAGGTGTGCGGCACTTCGTACAAAACCTGCTATTCCTGTGAGAAAGAGCGGAGCTGGAGGCTTCATACTGACACCCCTGAGCACTACTACATTTGGACGGTGCTCATGGAGTATCAGGCCAACCACGATGCGAAACAGGCATATAGCGCTCTTCGGAAACGCGGCATCGACCTTCGTAATACGGCAGAATATACGCCGAGTGTGCAAGCACTGCTGGCGGAAATCTATGCTTTGGCGCACGAAAACAGCAGGGCGAAGAAAGCAGTAGTCGAAGCGGAGGAAACCAAGGCCGAAGAACAGGTGGATAACGAGGCTGAGTCGCAGCAGGAGTAATGGGAAGGAGGGCTTCGGCCCTCCTTTTCAGACTCATAAAGAAAGGTGGTGAGACGGGTGAAAATCTTGGCCGTTGACCAAGCCAGACACGGCGCATGGGCGGTTTATGACTATGAGGTAAAGAAACTGCTGGACTATGGGACGTGGGGCTTTGATAGCAAAAACTATACATTCGAGCAGGCAATTTTGCACATTGAGGCTTTGCTTAGTGAGGTGATCCGAACGCACGACATTGATGCGGTGTTTTTGGAGGACATTCAGCTTAGAAAGAATGTTCAATCTTTCAAAAAACTGGCTCAACTACAGGGCGTACTCGTGAATATGTGTGAAAAAACGAATATTTTGTACAATTTGGTAGCACCCACACAATGGCAAAATTACTGCAAAGCAAGAGGTAGGACGACAAAGGAGATCAAGTCAAAGATCACATCTGTCGAACCTACGGGCAAAAAGACATCAAAAATCCTATCGTTGCAAGCTGCAAGGGATATTTATGGGATCGTTACTGAAAACGACAACTTGGCGGACGCCGTGATGATTGGGCATTACGTCGTAAACAATATCAAAATCGGAAGCGAGGACGACTTCAATGAAAAAGAACGAGATGACTAAGAAGCTCATGGAGGAGTTTAACGAGGATTTTATCGACGTGGGGGGGTATTAGACACCACGTTGCCTGATCCCACTATGGTGGAATATTATCGCCGGTTGAAAAAGCGCGAGATTCTTTGGAATGACGATATCAGCGACGCTACTATTGATATCGCTTTGTATATCAAGAAGTGGAACTCCGAGGATAAGGGAATTGCGCCGGAAGAGCGTAAGCCCATCAAAATCTTCATCAATTCGGATGGCGGCAGCGTGGACACGGTGCTCCACATCATCGACATGATCCACCTGTCCAAGACACCGATTTACACGATCGGTATGGGCCGAGTGTACAGCGCTGGCGGACTTCTGCTGATGGCCGGCCATAAGCGCTATGTCTTTCCTCATACCAGTTGTCTCATTCATGATGGATCTTCCGGTGCGATCGGAAGCATCGGCAAAATGTTGGACAACTTGGAGTTTACCAAGGAATTGGAAAAACGCATGAAGGAGTACATCTTGTCCAGCACCCGAATCACGGAGGAAGTCTACGACCAGAACTATCGCCGTGATTGGTTCTTGTTCAGTGAAGAGATGATCGTGTTGGGTATTGCCGACGAGATCGTAACTGACATTGATACCATTCTTTGATAGGAGTGAAGAAGATATGGCAAAGAAAAATACCAGCATGGAAATCTATGATGTCCCCGCTACCCTGCAGGAGCATCCTTTTTATGGACTGAGACTGGATGAATACCAGAAAGTTTTTCGGGATGCTATTTGGGACACGGAGAAGCTGATTGTGTTTTGCAATGCTAAAGCTGGTACCGGCAAGACACTGATTGCTACGGCCACAGCCAATTTGCTTTATCAATACGGACGGTGTAATGGCATCGTCTATATTGCCTCTCCTACTCAGGAGCAGAAGCAGGGATATTTGAAGGGCACGATCGAGGAAAAATCCGAGCCGTATTTTGAGCCATTTTATGAAGCATTGGAAAAAATTGGTGTAAATCGCAATACTGCATTTTACGATGGTGCAGTCAACGAGAAGTATCAAACCGCATATATCCAGTGCGCTACGCACACGTTTCTGCGTGGTACCAACTTTGAGAACAAAGTGGTAATCATCGACGAGGCGCAGAACTATTACTTTGACGAGTTGAAGAAGGTTCTGACTCGTTTACATGACAGTTGCAAAATCATCGTAATCGGTCATGAGGGACAGAATGATTTGTTCGATCACCCGGAGCGCTCCGGTTTTGTTCCATATCTGAACTGGTTTGCAGGTGATGATCGGACGGCGGTGTGCCGACTGGTAGAAAATCATCGCGGCTGGATCAGCCAACACGCCGACGAACTGACGTTCCGTGCGGCAATGAATCTTGTGGAGGATCAATAAAATGAAGAAAATCGCTGTAAATACGGTGAAAGCCTTTCTGAAAGAGAACAAGAAGGAAGATGCTTACACCCAGGCGTTTACTGTGGGGGACAGCTCTTTTGAGGTGTCATTCCATACAGCTCTGACTATCGCAGAGAAGAGCACCTTTCTGAATCGTGTGGTTTCTGGATGTTTCGATGCGACGGGCAAGTTCCGCCCTGAGTATGTCTCGCCTATGCTGCGAGCTACTATTCTCCAGATGTGTACCAATATCCCGGCCATGACGCTCAAAAACGAGACAGATGAAGTGGGTGTTCCCGCTCTGGATGTGGATGCCATGAATGAGCTGTATCTGGCTATGGACTTGGATCACGTCCAGAACGCCGGATATCAGGATATGCTGAATGAGATGGTTCCCCTGTGCGGGCAGGCTATCGACTGGAAAAAGAGCAGTATTCTTGCCGATCATGGTACGGATACAGCTCTCCGCGATCTGCTGGAGGGATTGGCCGATAAGGTGAAGGATATCGACACGGAGTCGCTCATGCAGTATGCCGGTATCCTTTCCGAAGGTACCAAAGGACTGGGTGAAGGTGGAATCCTGCAAGGTCTGCTGAACTCAAGAAAGGCGTAAGCAACAAAGAAAATTATTGAGTGGGAGGTGGCGGCATGAACATTCGGGAAGCGCTTGAAAAGGCAAACAAGCAGCTTATGGCAAAAATCGACGACGCAATGACAAAAGAAGTCTTTGAGGAAGTCCAGGATGAAGAAGCTGCCACCATCTACTCTGAGGTGTACAAGGTCTATACCCCTCGGATGTACCGTCGCCGTGGAGAATACGGCGGATTGGGAGATCCCTACAACATTGAAATCCGAGGCGGAGCAGCAAAGGGCGGCGTGATGGTCGTGGTCAATATGACTGAACCGAATCCGGGTGGCTGTATGAACGACGATCAGGTAACGACTGGTAAAAATCTACCTGGGCTGGTGGAATTTGGAGACGGTTATAAATTCTATCACTATGATTTTCCCAGCCGTAGGCGCTATATGGAGCCTCGTCCTTTTACTGCAAAAACCATTGAGCACCTGAAAGAAAGCCGCGCTCATGTAAATGCTTTGAAAGCTGGACTGAGACGACAGGGGATCAATGTGAAATGAAATTTAACAGAAAAAGGTGGTGAGAGATGTGGACGAAGATCTGAAAATTGTATTGACCAGTGAGCTGGAGGCTGATGAAGAGGCTTCCGCACAACGTATTTCTGCGCAACTTCCCAACATTGCAAAGCTGATCAATTCCAAAAGCAGCATCAAGGTTGGTGTAACTCTGGACGAAGCTGGTATTCAGTCTCAAACTCAGCGGATTACTCAGCAAATCGCCAGAGCAACAAAATCCAAAAGCGTTGGTGTTTCTTTGAGCTTGGATCAAAGCTCTGTCAACAAGATTAAGACTGAGCTTAATAATTTGAAGGTCAGCCCCGACATCTCTCGTGCCATGACTGATCAACTGGATCAAATGGGTATCCAGATTGACCGAATCACTGGCCGCTGGGAAGCGGTGAACGGCGAAGAGGAACGTATGCTGAATCTGACCATTCAGGGTACGGATCAGATGCAGAGAACCGTCACGTATCTGCAAACCTATAATGCGGAGACGGGCGAAATCAATACCCATTTGACCAATGTGACTGCAAATCTGGAGCGTCAGCGCAGAGAGCAGGAGCAGGTAGCGGCTCAGGCCAAGAAGGACAATGAATCAAGGGTTTCATACTTGAATCGCCAAAAGGCTCTTTTGGCTGATATTCAAGCCGCTTATGTCGGTCAAACTTCTGTAAAGCCGATTACGGATAGCGCTCATTTGACAGCGCTGAATGATACTTACGCCGCAGTCAATGCCCGGATTGAGACCATGATTGCCGCCGAAGGGCGGCTGGATAATGTTCAACGCTCTAATCTGGAAGCTCAGATTTCCGGCTTGCAGCGTTTGGTCAAAGAGTACCAGAATGCCGAGTATGTAGCAACCAAGCTGAGAACAAAGGACATCGGTTCTATCAAGGCCGATCAGCTTTCCGGGCTGGAAGCCTTGGAGAAACGACTGGAATCTGCCGGAACACTGACCGACACGTTCAAGAGTAAGATCGACGGATTGAAGAAAACTTTGCAAGGCGTCGGCACCAAAGATCAGTTGGTAGCTTTCCTCAACAGTTTTGACCAGCTGAACAATGATGTGGCTGTCTTCCAGGAGCGGCTGCGTGGTGCGAACAAGATCTATACTCAGTTGATCTCTCTGGACAAGCAGATTACCTCTGTTCAGTCTTCTATGACAAAGCTGAATACCAGCGACGACAAAAACAAGTTGCTGGCTTTGCAAGGTCAACTGTCTGTGCTGAATAATCAGCGGGCGGCTCTGGAGGCACAGCTGGTTCCCTATGCTGATATTATTCAATATGCGAAACAGGCGACGGCTCTTGAACAGAGCCGTCTTTTGAATGGTACCCAACTGGTTTATACCCAGATGGAGCTGGCTGACAAAGCGCGAGATTACGATGTCGCAATGCAGAGTATCCCGTCTACCATTGCTGATTTGCAAACGAAGTTTAGCCAGGTGGTGGCCCCCACAGAAAATCTCGTGCAGAATATGAGACTGCTCCGGGAGACAGCGGCACAGTATGGCGCTGATATGGGGGATAGGGAGAAGGTTACGACATATGAGCGGCTGCAATCTCTGATTGGTGCTTGCAGTAAGGAAATGTCTGAACTTTTCCGCGTCCAGCGTGGTGATGTCAACGACTTCAAGTTTACTCAAAACTTGGAGAAAGCAAAGGCGGATTTGGAAACAGTTGGAAGAACGTGGAGTGCATTGAAGCAAGATCCCGGTCTTAATGCGCAATTCCAACAGCTGAGTGAAAACCTTAAGCGCGTTGACAATCAGATGGATTTGAGAAAATGGACGGCGCAATTTAGCACGTTCAAATCTGAGGTCAAAGCTGCTGGAAAGAATATGCAGTCTTTGGGCGACATTTTGAAGAACAACGTAGGTAAGGTACTCCAGTGGGTATCTGCTACTACGCTTCTCTTCCGTGCGTTCCGGCTGCTGAGATCTGCACTTACTACGATCGTTGATCTGGATACGGCCATGATTGACCTGCAAAAAGTCACGACCGCGACCAGAGAGGAGTATGACCGTTTCTATCATAGTGCCAATGGCACAGCCAAAGCGCTGGGTGTAACCACTGAGGAAGTTATTTCTCAGACGGCGGAATGGGCACGACTGGGCTATGCTATGCAAGATGCCGCAAAGCTGGCAGAAAACTCTGCTATCTTTGAAGCTATTTCTCCCGACATGGATATTACCCAGGCGACAGACGGCTTGGTAAGTATCATCAAGGCTTACGACCTCGATGTTGAAGACTCTTTGGATGGTATTATCTCCAAGGTCAACGAAGTGGGTAATAAGTTCGCCGTGTCCAACGGTGATATTGTGGAGGCTATGACCCGTAGCTCTGCTGCTATGGCTGCTGCAAACAATACATTTGAGGAAACGGTAGCTCTGGCGACCGCCGCTATCGAAATCACAAGAGACGCGGCGACGGTTGGTAACGGTCTGAAAACCTTGTCAATGCGTATCCGTGGCTATGATGAGGAGACGGAGGAATACTCCGCAGACGTGTCCGAATTGACCGGTACGATTGCCGATCTCACTAAGGTCGCAAGCAATAATAACCGGGGTATCAGTTTGTTTGAGGCGGACGATCCCGAGACTTATCGTTCGACCTATGACATTCTGTCCGATATTGCGGATATCTGGGATGAGCTGACCGATAAGAATAGAGCTAACCTTTTGGAGGCTCTGTTCGGTAAACGGCAGGCTCAGATTGGTGCCGCGATTTTGTCCAACTTTGATCAGGCGCGTAGTGCCATCGTAAAGATGGAAGAGAGCGCCGGCAGCGCAGGACGCGAGATGGACAAGATTACGCAATCGTTGGATTATAAGCTGAATGCACTGAAAGAAACATGGGTTGGTGTGGCTCAGAACCTGTTCCAGACCGACGATATGAAGCTCGTTGTTGATGCTTTGAACCTTGTTTCCAACGGGATTGACCAGCTGACGGAGAAGCTGGGATTGTTTGGTACAATCGGTCTTGTTGGTGCGATTGCGTTGATTTATAAATTCCGTGCCGAAATGAATATGCTCCAGAGCACTGTCCTTCCGGTGACAGAGGCTATCAGAGCGTCTGGCGTGGTTATGGACGGTAGCGCCACAAGTGTACAGTATTATGCTACTAAGCTGATGGGACTTGATAAGTCTCAGCGTGCGGCAGCAATGAGCGCACTTGGACTGACTGCGGAGCAGAAGAAGCAGGTCATGACAATGACCAGTCTGATTGCTTCTGCACAGAGATATACGATCCAAGAGTTGGCGGAAAAGGCTACTACGGATAAAACGACTGCTGCTACGCTTGCCAAGAATATGGCGAAAGCTACCGAGAAGCGGACGACCGAGCAGATTACCGCCGCAATGATGACCGAGATCCTAAACTCCAAGAAACTGACGGCTGCTCAGAAGGAAGCAATCGTTGCTGCTCTGCAACAGACCGCAGCGAATGAGAAGCAGGCATTTTCTTTGAAGGTTCTCGGTGCCAACGCCAAGGCCGCATTTGCGGCGATGGCGACTAACCCCATGACATGGATTACCCTGGCAGTTACTGCTGTCATGGCTTTGGCTCAGGTATGGCAAAGCGTAAAGCAACGGGCAGAAGAAGCTCGTCAGTCTATGACTGAGGCTGCGGAGGTCGCTAACGATCAGCGTAATTCGCTTGCCGATCTGATTGCAGAGTATAAAGAGCTGGCAACTGCCGGCGACTTCGACTCTTCTGCCAGAGAGACGGCGAAGCGTATCCAGAAAGATATTACGGATCTGGTTGGGGCGCAGGCTGATAATCTTGATCTGGTTAATGGCAAGCTGGATGACGAGATTAAGAAGCTCGACAACATTAAACTGCAAGCAGCGTATGACGCCAGAGATACTTTGGATACCAAGTACCGTGACGCAATGTCACGATATAACCAAGGTATCAACGCTGAAGGTTCTGGAACGAATTTCCTTGGCGTTGTTACTGACGCAGGGGGCATTGACCAGATTTTGCGAAAGATCGGTTATGTTAATGATGCGTGGGAAAATGTCAACGGGCAAATCAGTATTAGCTATGCACTGGCAGGAAAGAACGCAGAAGAAGTCCTGGCAATGTACAAAGAACTCCAGCACGTACTTTTGAGTGACGATAGCTGGCAAAGCATGGCTGATAGCTGGCTTGGGGACTCATCCCAAAATGTCCTCAACAACGTCCAGCAGCAGATTGAGTTTTATCAGGGACTCGTAGACGATTATAACTCCGCTCAAGAGAACTTCCTCAAAAATGAGGCGGTCATTGACCTTGGAGAGACGCTGAAAACTACTGATATCAATACTCAGGATGCTTTCGACGGATATATCCAGGGGATCAAGGATAGCACGGAGTATTCTGAGGCATATAAGAAGATCCTTTTGGAGCTTGCCAACGATACCTTCCCGGAGTTCAGCGGAGCAATGCAACAGGCCACAAACAACGGTGGTACTTCTGTATATATCGCACAGCTGGAAAAACTGACCGATGTTATTTCGGGGTTGCAGTCTTCGTATGATGCTTTGGCGTCTGCCGAAAGTGATATGGCCGGTGGCGGCGGATTGTCTGCTGAAACTATTGAGTCTCTTGCCGGCGCTGAGGAAAAATATCTGGACTACCTCTACGAGGAGAACGGCGTCGTAAAGCTCAACACAGCGGCATGGAAAGAAAACGCTAATGCTAAAATGCAGGGCGAGATGGACGAGATCCAAAAGGAGATCGACTCGCTTCAAGAGCGTAACGCCACCCTGCAAGAGAGCATTAAGTATTACGAGGAGCAGCGTAACCTTGGCAATGATGGTGGTCTGTGGTCGGGCATGATCGGCAATGCCACAGAGGAAATCAAGAAAAACAACGAGGCGATTGCTGAAAACCAGGGCAAGTTGGCGATCTACAGCAGTTTGTACGGTTCAATCACCGGTGATCTGGACGCATATACTTCTGCTTTGCAAAACTTCTCGAATGTTGCAACTACCATTGATACTATCTCTGATTCTTTCCGGACGCTTGCAGATTTGCAGGCTGGGGTAGCCAACGGGTTTACCATGTCATTGGATAAGGCTTTGGAGTTCGCCAAGGTCTATCCTGAGATCATGAACAATGCCCAAGTAGCGGCTGATGGTCAGATTATCCTTAACGAGGGCGTAGTAAACTCTTTCATTCAAGGCAAAAAGGCTGAATTGGATGCTCAGATTGATGGGCAAATTGCCCAGCTGGAAGCTGAAAAGGCAGTCTTGCAGGCCAAGATGGAAGCAGCTCAGACGCAGCTTGACCTTGCCAAAGCGGTTGCTGAGGGTGAGGGAGATATCTCAAAAGAGCTGGCGGAGTATCGGATCAATGCCGGTAACGCTGTTGCTCAGGCTCTGATTGATGCTGGCGTTGATGAGGCGACTGCGTTTAAGCTGGCGGCGGCTGCTATGGCTCAAAATGCGGAAGAGTTCAACCGGGTAGCGGCTGAGGTCTGCACGGATGTAAATGGCAACTTTAATCAAGCTGCCTATGATCTGGCGCAGACGATGTACAACAACCTGACCAGCGTAAAGACGGATCTTGCTTCTGTCGCAAAGCAGGCACACCAGACAGCTAAGGCTATTGCTGGTGTTGCAAGCGGTACAGTAGCTGGATCGGCTGACGTACAAGGTGGGTCTGGTGGTGGTACTGGCGGTAGTGGCATTAAGCTCAACCTAACAAGCGGTAGCTTTAAGGGGACAGAATATTCCTACACCGCTAAGGAAAGCAATCTGGAGGACTTTATTTCCCAGATTGAACTGGATGTTTCCAAGTACCAAGACGCGATCAGCCAGATTGATGGACAAATCGCGGCTTTGCAGGCGTTGAAAAATGCGCCTTTGAAGAGTTTCAAGAGCGATACGAAGTCGGGTAGCAGCTCTAAGAAAGATGTCGAAGAGTATGTCGCTACCATTGACGACTATCGAGAGGCGGTTGAACGGCTGCGCAAGACACAAGAGGCCAGAGCGGAGCTTGAAACCAAAATTGATAACTCTGACGATTTGAGAGAGAAAATCCTTTTGGAGCGTCAGCTGATCGGTGCCTATCAGCGTGAGCAAGAGGCGCTGCAAAATCTGAATGACCAAAGGGAAAGCACGATCTCTTCAGGCGCTAAGGCGCTGCGAGATCTGGGGTTCGAGGTACAGTATAACGCCGATACCAATGAACTTTGGATCGCAAACATGGAGCACCTGAATGAGCTGGTGGCCGATAGTAAGGGTGGATACGACACTCTGCAGGAGGCCACAAATGGTTTGAGGAAGGAAACTGAGGATCTTATCAATTCTCTGACGGACTTGAACGAGGAAAATCGTGACGGTTCGGAAAGTTGGAAAGAACTTGGACAGGATATCAAGGAAGCCCGTAAGCAGATTACGGAGCTTCTGGATGGTATCGTTGAAGAGGCTTCCGACGCGGTTGATACTATCCAAAATGTTTATGACACACTCCATGACGCGGCGGACGAGTATGCCCAGAGCGGGTTCATTACCGTAGATACTTTGCAAAGTATTATCGGGCTTGGGCAGAAGTACGTAGCGTACCTGATTGATGAGAATGGGCAGCTTGTCATCAACGAAGAGCGCATCCAGGCGGTTATTGCCGCACGGACGCAGCAGATGGCGATTGAGAGTTCTTTGGCCTATGTAGAAGCGCTTCGTATGGCAAAGTCTGAGGGCGATATCGCAACTCTGAATAATTTGCTGTATGCAACCGAACAGGCTACTGACGCAACTTGGGGATTGGTCTATGCAAATCTGGCTTTGGCTGGACTGGACGAAGATCAGTACCAAGCGGCGTTGCGGAATATCAATGCAATTCGGGCTATGGCGGACAGCGCCGTACAGAGCATTGGTAAAACCGTGGGTGGCGTGACGGACGAGTTAGAGGAGATGCAGAACGGATTGAACGACATCCTCGATTATGTAATGGATATGCTGAAACAGCGTATCCAAGATCAGATCGACGGATTGGAGGACATGAAGGATGCGTACTCTGAAATTATCGACCTGAAGAAGCAGTCATTGGAGGCCAGCAAAGACGAGGCAGATCACCAGAAGACCATGGCATCTAAAATGCGTGAGATTGCGAAGCTGCAAGCTCGTATTGATATGCTTTCTCTGGATGACAGCCGCGAAGCTCAAGCTGAAAAAGCTGCGTTGCTCAAAGAACTGAGTGAGCTTCAGTCTGATTTGGCCGACGAACAGGCGGACAGAACACTGGAGGCTCAGGAGGACGCTCTGGATAAGATGGAAGAGTCCTATCATGACGAGAAGGATAAGGAAATTGGGATTCTGGAAGACAGTATCTCTTCTCATCAGAAGCTCTATGATATGGCAATCTCTTATATCGAGTCTCACTGGGATACGCTGTATAGCGAGCTGATCAGTTGGAACACGCAGTATGGTGATGTGCTGAACAGTGATATTACGAATGCTTGGGATAACTGCTTGGCTGCTGCACAACGGTATGGAAGTTACGTGTCTGCTCTGGGAAGTATCGGAGGAGACATCAAGGCCACGCAGTCCAGCGGAACAAATTTCCAAGTTGGGAATGCTACCTACGACAATAGCTCCAGCGGCGAAGATATGATCCATGCGATCATCAAAGAAATGTATGCAAACAGCAAGCAGCACGCTTATGAAGATGCTGCCGGCAAGCTCTATCTGAACCGGCGCAATCTTGAGCTTGGCGCACAGCTGGCACAGTATGGCATTACTGCGGTGCGCGGCAGTGATGGTGTTTGGTACGTAGATCGCGTGGGTGGGCAACTGCTGTACGATAAGTACAGAAAGTACACCTATCATGAGGGTGGCATTGTCGGCGGAGGAGATATCAAGTCCAACGAACAACTCTCTCTGCTGAAAACCAAGGAGTGGGTATTGAGCGAACAGATGGTGGACAATCTGACCACACAGATGGATCGTATCAATATGCTCTCTGACGCAATGAGTGATCTGCCGGATTATGCTGGCAAGTCTACTTTGTCTGATGTGATGAAGCAGGTAGGCGGCAGTAAGACGGTAAATAATATCACCAACAACAGCAGACCCATTGAAGTGCAGATTGGCGATACGATCATTCATGGTGCCGACCAGTCTACAGTTGATAAGCATATCAAGGTTACACGCGATATGGTCAATCAGATTGGACGGCTCATTGGAATCGGGAGATAAGATTGGGACGCCCGAAATTGGGCGTCCCTTTCATATAGCAAGGAAGGGAAGACAATGTTCAAAAGCTATGAATTTACCTATGCTGGTATGCCCGCTTCCATGTTTGGTATGTACATTGCGGATATGTCCAGCAATAAACATAGTGCCAATAGTTTTGGCAATAAAGCAAATCTGGTGGAGACGCGGCTGGCAAATCGTGTTGCGCCGATCCACTATGGTGTGCGATATAACGATAGTCCGTTGAGCTTTACGTTGATTTTCGGAGCAGATCATAAGTTGGATCGCTATGAAATGCAGGCGGTTTCAAAATGGCTGACAGGGTATCAGGAGTACCAATGGCTCAGTATTGATCAGCCGGATATGGAGCATATTCAATTCCGGTGTCTCGTTCAGGAACTGACGCCTATTCATCTCAGCTGGGTGCCTATGGCGTTTGAAGCTAAAATCATCTGCGACTGCCCATATGGATATAGTTATCCATTTGCGAAGACCTATCAAATCAGCGGGGGAACAGCGGTGCGGTTTTACAACGACAGTACCTGCATGGAAAAGTTGCGCCCAGAAATGTTGGTCACTCTTGCTGCCGGCTGTACCAGTTTTGCAGTAAAGAACAAGACGACCGGAGCAGAAATGCGGTTTGATAATTTGCCGGGAAGCAGTTTGTCTATCCGTGTTGACAATGAGAACCAGGTAGTTACCGAGGAAGTTTCTGGCTACGATCTTTATGAACACTTCAATTTTGTGTTTTTGGAGTTGGAACCCGGAGACAATGAATTGGTATTCACTGGAACTGGGAGCGTAACGATCAGCGGTCGATACCTTTATAACGTCGGAGCATAAGAAAGGAGGCCAGAGGTGTATCTGGATTATTCTAAATTGGAAGCCAGCCAGATTAAGCAGCCCGCTTTGCGGTTGCAGACTCTGGCCGGTAAAGAGCTTGGGGTTATCCCTTGGGTCAGCAACCTTAATTTTGAATTGAACTATGCGGATGTAAGCCGCGTTGAGTTCGATGTTCCTCGGCATTCCGATGGGAAAATCAATCCGGTTTATCATTTGCTGACCAGCTACAAAATGCTGTTTACCGAACAACTTGGTATCTACATTCTTCAGAGGCCAGCTACATCAGGTGACGGTGTATCTGAGGTAAAGCATATTACCGGATACTCTATTGAGCAGCTTTTTGAGAAAAAGAAACTCTATTTGGAAGAAGGAACGTATAACTTCTGGAATCCTGTTCAGCCGGAGGATACTATTCTGGGCCGTATTCTGGAATTGGATACGACATGGAGTATTGGGTATGTTGACCCCAAGCTGATTGGATGTTATCGCACCTTTGACGAGTACGATAGCGACGCCTTGAGTTTTTGCTATGGCAGTGCTATGGAGAAGTATAACTGCACGATTGTGTTTGACGTGTACGCCAGGACAATTAGTGCTTACGACGCGGGCAAAAGCCGTGGAACCGTACCTATCTATCTGAGTTATCAGAATTTGGTGGACGCGGTTGATCTGGAAGAGCTTACCGATGATATGGTGACAAAGCTCCATCTGTACGGATCGGACGACCTGAGTATTCGGGATGTAAACCCGATCGGCACAGACTACATGGTAAACCTGTCATACTTCATTTCCAACGGCGATTTTGATGTGATCGCCGAGGGCAGCACAGTTACTTTGGCCGAGCGTGTCAAGAGCTGGAATGCTGCAATTAAAAGCAACCAAACTCACTACACCAATCTGGTAGCAGCACGGGCATCCAGAACCGCCCAAAGGCTGGCGGAGGAAGTGACACTCGCTTCGCTGAAAGGCGATTTGGAAGTCCTGACTACGCAACAAAGCGTAATTATCCAGACAATGGCTCTGGAATCCACTGCCGCTGGAAAGACAAGTCAACAGCAACAGCTGACAGAGATCAATGAGAAAATCTCTGCAAAGAACTCTGAGATTGAGGCGCAAGAAACAGTGATTGCGAATTTGCAGGCAGAGATTGATCGGTATACCACTGATATTCAGGGTGTTGTAGAGCAGCTGTCTATTTCCAAGTATTTCACAAAAGCCGAACAAAAAATCCTCAACCACTATTTGATTGAGGGCGAAGCGGCAGAAGAAACTTTCGTTGCGACCGATGTAGATACATCGGCTTCTGGTGCCATCTCCACATTGCAGGGGGAGGTTACATTGACCGGGGCTGATATTGCACAGGCAAGTCTTAACGGTAAAAGTATGTATGCTATTGCGGGCGGCGTTTTGAAAATTGCCAGCGCAAAGCTGACGGCAGACATTGTGCGTGGTACTTTGGAGGTTAACCCAAGTACAAACGAATATGTACTGACGGTGTACATGGGATCTACGACGTTTGATGAGCATAGCTTCCCGAGCGGACTTGTTACTGCATCCGGCATACTTTCTCAGTTCAGCAGTGATATTTCTCCTGTTTCTCAGGATGGGGTAACGGAGAACAAAGGCACCCAGATTTCTTTTGAGGCGGGCACATCCAAGCTGTTTTTCACAGTAAATGTGAACGAGTATCAAAAATATTCTGTGGCGCAAGAGCTGTACGCATTTGGCGAAGAGCTTTTGGATGAATGGGCATGGCCTGTTTACGAGTTCTCCATTGATACGGCTAATTTCTTGTTCCAGAAAGAATTTGAGCCGTTTAAGAATAAATTGGAGTTCGGCAAGAGCATTTATCTGAACGTCGGTGATGGTGGTGTGATCGAGCCGAAGCTGATCGGGGTAGCTCTGGACTTTGGGAACCCCGAGAAGTTGACATTGACCTTTTCTAATCGTTTCCAAAAACGTGACGTAGTTGCGAATTGGCTGAGTGAGGTCAATAAGGTCAGTGCGTCCAGCCGCAGTTTTGATACCAGCAAATACCTCTACAACAGAACTGCGAATAAGACTACTCAGGTTTCGCAGTTTATGGAGAACGCCTTGAATGCGGCAGTAAACACCATTATTGGTGCAAGTAATCAGAGCGTTGTGATCAATGGTGCGGGTATCCAAGTGGGTGGTGACAGTAAGTATCAACTGCGTATCGTGGACAACATGATTGCCATGACTGACGATGGTTGGAAGACTGCTAAACTGGGTATCGGTCGGTTTTACTCCGATGCGAAAACAGGTCTCAAAGATGATAAGGGTAACGATATCCTGATTGGAGAGACATGGGGTATCAATACAGAACTGCTTGCGGGTAGTCTCATTATTGGTAACAACCTCGTCTTGGAGAACGCCAACGATAACGGCGTAATGCAATTCAAGGTGGACGCCACTGGAGCGTGGTTGTATAACGCCTCGTACATTATGCAGCATGACGACGGTGGCCTGATGATCTTCGATCCGAAGTATGGTATCGTGGCCGGCAATAAGCTCCTGTTCAATACTAACGGTACAACCGTGACCCCGGAGTTTATTGACGATTGGGGCGATATCAAGTTCGATGCGGACGGTATGCCTGAGAACGCAAACTTCTATCTGGATCTTCGAGACGGCAGCGCTTATTTCAGAGGAAGAATCAAGGCCGACTCCGGTTCGATTGGCGGGTGGGAACTGGCCGAGAATGAGCTTCATTGTGGATCAAACTCTACTTTTGTTGCCCTCAACTCTTCCAAGGATACCAATTCGCTGTATGCGATTTGGGCGGGTGCTACAAAACCTGAGAATGCAAAATTCTGGGTAAAGCGAGACGGCACACTGCACGCAAGAGATGGCGAGTTTAGCGGTACGCTCTCTGCCTCAAGACTGAGCGGAAATCTGACCGCCGATCCACAATCTGGTGGATGGCTGAAAGGCTGCGGTATTGATGTAAACAACGGCGCGTTCTATGTCGATCCGTCCGGCAATGTCACTATGAAGGGCAGCATCAATATGGCGGACGGCAGCATTACTTGGGGCAGCGGCAACAGCCCGTGCTTGGTGTTGTATTGCAGTATTGCCGCCTCACCTCCTACCGGGTCATACAACTCGTATCCGTCCAGGGGAAGTACCAGTTGGCACAAGTCTATCAATGACGGAGATCTCTATGCTTCTTATACCTACGATGGCGGAGTGACCTGGACTTCGGCGATTAAGATTCGCGGTGAAGACGGTCAGAATGGTAAAGACGGCCAGGATGGTATGGACGGAAGCGATGCGACCGTCAATGAGCGAAACGTTTTTAATGTTTTGACAAATGGCGGTACAAAGTTTGGCGTTTTTAGTGATTCTTCGACGCGCAAGCTGTATATCAATGCAAGCTATATTCGTGCAGGTCAGATTGACGCCGATTTGATCACTCTTGGCAGTGAGTATGGTGGATTCTGTTGCGCGAGGGGCAGCGACGGCGTGAGTTTTACTTACGGCGCTAAAATGTACGGAAGTGATGATGAATACTACTTTATTGCGACCAACAAAGGTGTGCGTATGCAGGCACCGGATCATGGTTTTACCATTACAAACAATGGTTTGTTTGCTGATGAAGAGATCTCGGTCGGATCTGATAGGAGATTGAAGCAAGCGATCGAGTACAGAATGGACAAGTACGAGAATTTCTTTATGAAGCTGAAACCTACTCAGTATCAGCTAAAAGCTGGAAAGTCTAAGAGACTTCATACTGGATTTATCGCGCAGGACGTTGAGCGTGCATTGTTGGAAAGTGGTTTGACGACGAATGACTTTGCCGGCCTGACAATTACTCCTGTCCAAGAAGTCAATCCCAAAGACGGTATTGATGACGTTTTCTATCGTCTGCGGTATGGGGAGTTTATCTCTTTGAATACCTACATGATTCAAACGCTTTACCGTCGCATCTCCGAACTGGAAGAAAAAATCAAGTCTTTGTAAGGAGGACTATATGAAGGATCAAGTTATGCAGCAACTGGGATTCGTGCTGAATGCGCTGAACAATGTCTATGTAAAAGGCAAGGCGAATTTGGCAAATCTGAGTGGTAGTATCGCCATTCTCGAAGAGGTTGCCGACGTTTTGAACAATGCGGAAATTGTTGAAGCTACTTCAAAATCCGCTGAAAAATAATATTTGAAAGGGCGGTGATAGGTATGAATTGTGATTACAGCCCTTACTCACTTCCTACCATCGACTTTGTGGGAGGATCAACGCAGGAACTTGTGTTCCACACGTTCTTTTCACAAAACAAAAAGCCGTTTGATCTATCCTCCTGTACGGCCAGTTTTGCGTTGATCAATTTTGTCAACAAAAACGGATCACCGCTTATTGCCAAACCGATGGAGGTTAGTAAGAGTGAGGACGGCGACGGAACTGTAACAAATGTTCTGCGTGTGGTGTTGCTGCCAGAGGAAACGGTAGATCTGGTCGGTAAGTTTATCTATCAGATTACTATTCAGGATATCTCAGGGGAAATTGAGATTCCGGATCAGGGTATTATTCGCATTGCGAACAATATCAACAAAAGTTTCCCTCATTAAGCAACAAAGAAAATCATTGAGAAAGGATGAGGACGATGAATACGACCTATTTTCTGAATTTGGTGTCAGGCAATGTGTTTGGCTCCAAGAAAACCCCGGCTGTGCCGGAGAAGTATTATCTGGGTCTGAGTAGCGCCGCGCCTGCTCTGGATGGCAGTGGCGTTGTTGAGCCTGGTGATGGCACCGGCTATGCTCGTGTAGAGCTGACTTCTTTGAGCGCCCCTGTTAATGGCGTCGTGACCAACAATGCTGCGATTGATTTTGCGGAGAGCACTTCCGAGTGGGGCACTATGACCCACTTTGTTGTTTACGATGCTCTGACTGGTGGCAACCTGCTGATGTACGGCGAGCTGTCTGCAAGTCGTCGTGTTGAGGCTGCAACCATCATGACCATCAAGCTGGGTTCTCTGAACCTGTCTGTGGTGAACCCGACGGCATAAGGAGCGATAGGAGATGAAGGAGTACGATATTTTCCTGAAACAGCGTTTGACTGAAGGTTCAATCATCGTTTACTCCCTCCCATTTCGTGATGGCGTATCAGCTGTAAACAGAGTAGTTTTGCGGGCGATGCTGTCATATTTCAGCCTGCAAAAGAAAATTGCAGTGGCAAATCAATCTGCTCTGTTGTCGGAGATCGACGAGATGCTGGCTACGGTCAGTGAGAAAATCGGTGATCAAGTTTGTCTGGAAGCGAGCGCCGCACTTACTATCAAGTATCGAAACGAACTGGAGCAGGCAGCGATGAGGCTGGATATCCCAGCTTTCACGCTGTTTGCCCAGAGTTTCTTTGCCTTGGAAAGTCAAATCGGTATCAAAGTTAGCCAGCCGATTGCTTATGCTAAGAGTTCCCTTGGCGATGCGCAGAGTGCAATGGCGATTGTAGCAAAAAGTCTTGCGGAACAAAAGCAAGTCTTTGACACTATTCAAAATCAGACTGTTTTTGGTGCAAATGATCTTGCATTTCGGAAACACGATTTTGAGTCAGGCAGTAGTGCGATCGGTATTGACCAGACAAGCCCGGAGCTGCTTTATCGCTATACAACAGGAATGGAGGCCGCATTTGCGATTGCGGCAAGCATTGGAGAAACAGAGTTCCACTATTCTCTGGGGGACGGTAGCAATGCAATCGGTATTGAGACTTCCGAACCAGAAACCATTGCAGAAAAGAAACTGCAAATTGGTAATGCTATCGAAATGTTCTACGAACTGGTTGTCGAGACGATCAGCTTGTTTGCTGTGTCAAATGATGCAGAGATCCTAATGACACTGAATGCGGGCATGAAGCGCTACCGCCTGTTGTCAGATCTGGACGATAAAACCTTGGCAGAGATCGACGATATGACTCTGGAAGAGTTGGACTTTGTTGTACTTGCTTAGGAAAGGAGTAAGAAAAATGTCACAGGCACATTTGGGTTGTTTCAGCGGGACTGTGACGCCGAATGTCAATATGCTGGATATCTTCAAACAGAATGAGCGTGCGGATAACCCCAATAGCATTTTGAACTTCGGTCAAATGTCGCTGCGGAAGCTCAGTATGATTTGTCCAGAAGGAACGAAAGTGAAAATCAACGGGAAGGAGATCCCACTGATCACTGGTATTTTTGAGCTGGGCATGGATCAGATTAACATTACGTCTCTGGAATTTTCTGAGGCGGTTAATGTCAATATTTACTATATGTTCTGAGAGGAGGCACAATTATGGCTGATTTGAGCTGGATTTCTGCCTTGACCAATCAGGGCGGAGGTGGCGGATCTGGCGGTGTTTCTAACTACGATCAGTTGACGAACCGGCCTGTTATCAACATTGCTGGTACAGGTATTGTAATCAGCTCTTTGGCGACTGGCGTTTATAACATCGAAGGTACATGGAAAATCACGGACGACGATGTGGAGCGTGAGACGCTGGCTGACGATTTGTTCTACGTGATGAACGATCGCACGGAAAGCAAGCTGACATGGATCAGTGCAGGCCAGATCAAGACCTATGGCGTACCTACTGGCGGCAGCGCTGCCGATATCAAGGAGAACGCAATCGCAACTGCCGAAGAGGTAGTACGCGAAATGGTTGGCACATTCTAATTTATGCCACCTGTTGCAAAAAGCAACAAAGAAAACAATCGTGTGTAAACGGGTAAACACCCTTTACAAATACACCAATCCACAATACGTGAGAAGGAAGGATGAATTGCTATGACTGAGAACTACAAACTTGTGTACCATGGTAATAAGGTTAACCTGCCTGCCGTCCGCGACGCTGGTAGCTTCTACCTGACCGACGACACCCGCGAGCTGTATTTCGGTGACAAGAAGTACGGTGAGGGCGTCCGTCTCTATACCAGCGCTGAGGGTAAGCCTACCACTCCTGCCGAGGGCGTGATCTATGTCAATACCGATACCGGTGTTGGCGAGGTCTACAATAGCTCCGCTTGGGTCGTTGTGATCAAGGGTTATGCTACCGCTATCGGCAAGAACGCTGATGACAGCACTGTGCCTACCAGCAAGGCTGTGAAGGACTACACCGATGCGAAGGTCGCAGAGGTTGCCGGCATTGTTGATGGTCTGGGCGCTCTGGCAAAGAAGGACGAGGTGAGCGAGACCGAGCTGGAGGCTACCCTGAAGGCCAAGATCAACGGCAAGGCTGAACAGACCGATCTGGATACCGCCAATGGCAAGCTGACCACTCTGATTGGTGCTGATGCCGGTAAGTCTGCCCGTACCATTGCCAATGAGGAGCTGGCTGCCCAGCTGATCCCCGAGAGCGCCAAGGAGTCTCTGAATACTCTGGCCGAGATCGCCGCTTGGATTCAGTCTCACCCCGATGACGCCTCTGCGATGAATCAGGCTATCACCGCCCTGAAGAACCTGGTTGGCACTCTGCCCGAGGGGGCTGTCAGCGACACTGTGGTTGCCTACATCAAGGAGTATACTGACGGCGCTATCGCCGCTCTGAATATCGGTGACTATGCCAAGGCTGCTGACCTGACTGCTGCTATTGGCCGCATCGCTGCTCTGGAGAAGGATACCCACACCCACGCTAACAAGGCCCTGCTCGACACCTACGATCAGACCAACGAGAATCTGAAGGACGCTGTTGCCAAGAAGCACAGCCACGCCAACAAGACCGAACTGGATAAGATCGTTGAGGGCGACAAGGCTAAGTGGGATGCTGCGGCTGCAAAGGCTCACGAGCACGCCAACAAGACCGAGCTGGACAAGATCGCCGAGGGCGACAAGGCTAACCTGGACGCTGTTGTTGCAGCTCTGACTGTCGGTACGTTCTGATCAGGGAATCCGGTAAACTGACCGAGGAGGGAGCGGCTTAGATGCCGCCCCTCCTTTTTCAATTAAAGGAGGTGTACAAATTGTCCCTATTCAACGTAAATCAGACGGTTGCCAGTAAAGCGCGGAATACATCTACGGTTCCGATCAAGGACAAGCAATTCCTTATCGTAACTGATTCAGGTGACATCTTTTACGATTCTGACGGAACACGTGTTCAGTTGACGGATATCATCGTCCTGGACACAGAGTCACAACGTCTTGCGCTGACCTCACCGTTCGAGAAGTTCTACTTCGTGAAGGGATCTGGCGCTCTTTGGAGATATAACAACAGCTCATGGGTCAAATATTCCGGTGGTGGAAGTACGTCGGTTGACAAGGTGCTGTCTGTTGCGTCTTGGTCAGACAATAAACAAAATATTGAGATTTCTGGACTGACGGCAGATCAAAACGGCATCGTGGGTTTGTCTCAGAGTGTGTCCATGGAGGAAAGAGAGGCGGCAGAAACCGCCAGCCTTTATGTTTGTGGGCAGCAGGACGGTTCCTTTACTGTCGCCATTGGTGGAGACAAACCTACGTGTGATATCCCGATCACGGTTATTCTGTTCGGTTAAGGAGGGATGAGCTGTGAGCCAAACAACGACGAACTATGGGCTTATCCTGGAAGACGATTCTTCGACAAAATTTAAGGACTGGCGTGAAGCAATCAACGGTGCATCTAACTCCAACTTCATTAAGGTTGACGAGATTTTGGCGGAGAAAGGCGACAAGAGCGTGAGTATTGAATGTACGCTGATCGCCAGCTCATGGGTAGGGGTAGATGCTCCGTTTACGCAAGAACTGGCCGTCACTGATCTTGGTGCTGCGCAAAACGGTAATATCTCGGTCGCTCATAGCGCAACTTTTGAGCAACGTGAGATGGCACGAGATGCCAAACTCTGCGTAACCGGGCAGTCTGATGGAAAGCTCATTATCTCAGCAGACGGTGAAATGCCCGATATTGATATCCCTGTGGTAATCACTCTCCTGGGATAAAAGAAAAGGAGGATTCAATATGCCTATTCTTGGCAATTTCCCCTCTGGTGGTGGAGGCGGAACAGGCGGTCTGACCCTGGCCGCTGTGACAGATATTCAGACCTTGGCCGCTGCCGGCAAGGTTTATGTGAAGTGGACTGACCCTGACGATCTGGTTGTGGCCGGCTCCACACTGGCAGCATGGGGCGGTACTCTGCTGGTGCGTAAGGCAGGTAGTGCCCCCGTAAGCCGTCGTGATGGTACGGTAGTCTTGGATAGCAAGACTCGCAATGCGTATCAAAATAAATATTTCTGCGATTCCGGCCTGACAGACGGCGTAACCTACTACTATAAGTTCTTCCCCTACACTACGCAAGGTTCCTATACGGACAGCGCAGACGACGAGTTCAACAAGACACCCACTCCCGTGGCAGTTGGCAATGTGTCCAGCATGAGTGCTATTGCCGCTGGTAACGGCAAGCTGGCGCTGAAATGGACTGATCCTTCGGCTACCATGGTGAATGACGGCGTAACGCTGGCGACCTGGGCGAAGACTACTGTAGTAGTTAAGGCGGGCGGTTATGCTACTGATCCCGACGACGTGGATGCTGCATATCGGCTGGTGGTAACGACTCGCAATCAGTATGCCAGTAGCCCGCTGATTGTTACCGGTCTGCAAAACGGAGTGACCTATTATGTGTCGTTCTTCCCGACTTCTACAGACGGAGCAGTAAACACGAGCACTGCCAATCGTGTCACCGGCGTACCTAATCGACTTGCAATCTCTACGGTTCCCAGTCAGAGAGGTAGCCTGACATATACGGGCAATACTCAAAGCCCGTCATGGAGCAACTATGATAGCTCCAAAATGACATTGGGTGGAGTTACAAGCGGCATCAATGCCGGAAGCTACAACGCCGCCTTCACTCCCAAGGACGATTATTGCTGGTCTGACGGCAGCACATCTGCTAAGACGGTACGCTGGGCTATCAGTAAGGCAGCAGGCTCTTTGAGTCTGAGTGCGACGAGCGTAGTTCTGAATAGTTCGGCCAAAAGCAAGACAGTCACCGTTACCCGCGCCGGCGACGGCGCAATTTCCGCACAAACCAGTGACGCCAGTGTTGCTACGGTTTCTGTCAGCGGGAACGTGGTGACTATCCAAAGCGTGAACGATAAGACTGGTACGGCGAAAATCACTATCAGTGTAGCCGCTGGTACAAACCATACTGCCCCTGGCAGTAAGACGGTCGCGGTGTCTGCGGAGTTCCTTCCTGCTGTCGGAACTGCATTGAACGACTGCTCTTGGGAAGATATCAGCAAGATCGCTGCGGCTGGTTTGGCAAGCACATACTGGTCAGTCGGCGCAACAAAGACCATTACCATCAACGGTACAGTTGGAACGCTTTCTCTTTCCAACCTGTCTGTTGATGTTTTTATTTTGGGCTTTGACCACAACAGCTCTGTCGAGGGCAGCAACAGGATTCACTTCCAGATTGGTAAGATCAGTAGTAGGTTGATTGGCCTGATTGACAGTGGCTACAATAGCTATTATACCAATGGTACAAAGTATTTCAATATGAACCATTGGGGCAACTATAACTATGGTGGCTGGGCTGGTTGTGACCTGCGTTACGATGTTTTGGGTAGTACCGATGTGCCTCCTTCTGGCTACGGTTCTACTGTAACTACATCCAGAGTTGGTTATAACGCAAGTGCCACTTGTGCTACAAACCCTGTTGCGAATACGCTGATGGCTGCGCTTCCTGCTGACCTGAGAGCGGTTATGAAGGGCGTTACCAAATACGCCGATGCCGTTGGCAACAGCTCCAATGTGGCTGCGAATGTCAAGGCATTCACCGACTATCTGTTCCTGCTGGCTGAGTTCGAGGTACAGGGCACTCGTTATTATGCTAACCAGTATGAGCAGAACTACCAGAAGCAGTACGCCTATTACTCTTCCGGTAACAGCAGGGTCATGTATAGACACAACGCTACCGGCTCTACGGCGTGGTGGTGGCTCCGCTCTGCTTATTACAACAACTCTTACACTTTCTGCGGTGTGTACACTGATGGCAGCGCCAACAATAACAGTGCAAGGTATGCGGCTGCGCTCGCGCCCGGCTTTGCTGTCTAATCCTCCGCAGAGTATCCCAATCCATATCCCGCCCATGAAAATGGGCGGGTTTCCCGATAGGACAGATAAGGTAACAGATACGGAGACAAAAAAACAAAAGCGGAGGCGGCGCTTTGCGCCGCCGACGCGATTTTTAGAAAAATGCCCTATAAAATGCTATCACTTAACAGTCTAAATACTGCATACAAAAGCTGAAAATAGCACTAAAATATTTATGTGCAGGTAAGTGGGAGGTTGAGTATGGCATCAAACAAACGTGTTTTCACGCTGCGTCTATCTGATGAGGTGTTTGATAAGATTGGTGCGCTGGCGACAAAACAGCATCGCTCCATGACAAACTACATCGAGTTTGTGCTTTTGAAACATCTGGAAGAAGTCGAAAAAGCGGAGGGAGCGATTACTGCTAATCAAACTAAGTCAGATGAATAGGGCAAAAGACCATTCACCAGAGAGGTAAAAGAATGTCTGTATTGAAAGCAAGGCGGACTACGAGTAAGGCTGAGTATGTCAATACTGCTAACCAAATCTATGTAGAAACGCTGAATTTTCTCACAAGGATGTCTGCACGGTATTCCAGACTTTTGGCCGAACCTGTGGCTAAGTTGGCTGGAGAAGTAGTGGATCATGCTGAGAAAGCGAACAGTATTTTCCCATCAGACGATCAGAGAATTGAGTTACGCAAAGCGCATTTGCTGGAAGCAAGAGCTTCCTTAAAAGCACTGGATGTCAGACTTACGCATTGCTATCTCGTGATAATGAAGAACCCCGAGGGATGTTTTACAACTTCTAAGGGAAATTCAGTATCTCCGAAGGAGGCAACGGAAAAGTTAGACAGAATGGCTGCAAGTCTTGGGGAAATGATTGACAACGAAGATGAGTTGATCAAAGGGACTCTGAAATCGTTAGGGCAAATCAAAAAGAGCTAAATCTTTATTGGGTGTATTTCTGAAAACGTGTCCTTGGTGTTTTCGCCGCCTTTGGCGGCGTGGTGGTGGCTCCGCTCTGCTAATTACAACAACAATAACAATTTCTGCAATGTGAACACTGATGGCAGCGCCAACAATAACAATGCAAGGAATGCGGCTGCGCTCGCGCCCGGATTTTGCGATGCGGGGTCACATGGAGTAACCGATAGGTGAAAGACGACCCTCGCAAAAGGAGAGATACTTCCCTGGGTGAAAATCCCTAAAACTGCCCTTTGACGACCTTACACGGACGCTGCTTGCATGGCGGGGTACTTGCGCTATCCTCGTTTCATGTGTCGGGTCAAAGTAGTTTAGACGCGCACCTACAAGACAACTATGCGGAGGGCGAATACTTTTTATGACAAGCGAAGAACGCCGAGAGGCAAGATATCATCGCAGGAAATCAAAGCGACAAGCAAACAGACTGAAACGAAGCAAAGAAGTCGGTACACTTCAAGATGTTTTCAACTATCACGATATGTTCTTCTATGGGAGAAAATGTTGTACGGGTGTCCGTTGGAAACAGAGTACGCAAAACTTTGAGCTTCACTTATTTTCTGGAACAGCCAAGAGACGGCGTGAAGTTTTGGATGGTAAGTGGAAACAAAAGAAGTGCGCACATTTCACCATTTCTGAGCGTGGAAAAGTGCGACCGATTGATGCCCCGCACATCGACGATCGGCAGATTCATAAGGTTTTCACAAATGAAGTCCTCATTCCCCTTTATCATCCGAGTATGATTTGCGACAATGGAGCAAGTCAGAGAGGTAAAGGACTACATTGGCATTTCCGCAGGCTAACACAGCAGCTTGCATGGCATTACCGACGCTATGGAAGAGAAGGAGGTATATTCCTTCTTGACTTGAAGAGCTTCTTTCCGAATGCTAATAGAGATATCATCTATCGTCGGCATCAGCAAGTAATGTTTGATCCGCAGATCCGAGCAGTGGCAGACGCGATCATTGACTATGCGCCTTATGGCAATGCGCCTGGTAGAGGTATGCCTTTGGGTGTGGAACCAAGCCAGCAGGAGATGGTGTCTCTCCCAAGTGCGATTGACAACTATATCAAGTGTCAACTTGGTCTTCACTGTGCGGGTCACTACATGGATGACTACTATGTTATTTACCATGATATTGAAGAACTGAAACAGATAGCGAGAGATATTGTTAAAAAGTTTGAGTCTTTCGGTATTAGGGTGAATAAGAAAAAGTGTAAAATCATTCCGCTTACAAAGCCGTTTAGGTTTTGTAAAGCTCGTTTCACATTGACGGAAACCGGAGCAATCAAGATCAACGGTAGCCGTGATGGTGTGAAGCGTGCAAGGCGTAAGTTGAAAATGTTCCATAGGGAATATCTTGCCGGTAGGAAAACACTTTTCGAGATAGATCAATACATGGAATGCCAGACTGCGTACTACAGGAATTTTGACGATCACGGCAGGTTGTTACGGTTGAGACGGCTGCACTATGCCATGTTTAGTCGGTATAGAGAGCAAGAACAACTAAAGAAGTCCGCGTAAAAAATAACTAACAGATTGCACTCGAAGCAAGTCTTCGGGTGTTTTCTTATTTGGAGGTATATCACGGTGAACCACAATAGCTATATCACAGTAAAAAGAGCAAAATTCAAGACTATTAGCGGCGAAGTAAATATCCCATACGGCACGAAGCTGGAAGTAGGTGGAAATGTTTTGCTGCACAACGGGAAACCGGTATGTGCCGTGTTCAGTGATTGCGCATATGAGTTCTTTGCGCAAAACGACGATGGACAAGGGCTTCTGCGTGGAAAACTCATTCAAACCATCAAGTCTACGCTTGCAAAGCATGATGAGGCACATCAGGATAGATGGGATAAGATTTGGGATGATCCCCGCTGCCAGCAGTACAAGTGCAGTGATCGTGATGATTTCTGGCTTTGGAATCACGATTTCTATAATGCTGAAATCGAAGATCTGAAACATATCGCCAAGTTGATTGGTGCAAAGGAGGTCAAGTAATGTATCGGATTATCAAAATTGACGGGACAGAATTGGGCATTACTGATTCTGTCAACTACATTCGTTATGGTGATAACGGATGTTTTACTCCGGCCACCCGTGAAGATGCTATTGGTGTGGCATTCAAGAGTGTAGCCTATAATCTGGTTGGGCACGAAGACATTGAGGGTGCCGGTACTGTCGTTGTCTCAGAGATCGACGGTGGGCAAGAACTCAAAAGCCATCAGACTACCATCGAGGGTCTGATTCGGACGATTTTGGAGGGCTGAGAAATGAAGGACAAACTGAGAGAAATGTATGAAAATGGCCTGCGTGGAATCGAACCCTCCATTTCAGCGGGTGGCCTTTTGAAGGCCGTTGCGAATGGTTGGATCACGACCGAAGATGCAGTGGAAATCCTTGGCAGTGACAATGCCTTGGAAACTGTACGTGCAGCGAAACTCTTGGAAATTTCCAAGGCTTGCAACGCGGTCATCGTAGCCGGCGTAGACGTACCTATCGGGGATCGCCGTGACCACTTCAATCTGAAACTGGAGGATCAGAGCAATATCAACAACCTGTTCCGTGTGGTTGAGCTGGGTGGTACTGAGTACCCCTATCAGGCCGATGATGGAACCTGCACGGTGTATTCTGCTACGGAAATCGCTCAGATTTACGTAGCGGCTCAGACGCTGATTACCAGTCAGACGGCATATCACAATGCTCTCAAGAGCTATGTCAATGCCATGGCGGACGCTGAGGAGATCGCTGCTGTGCAGTACGGTATGGATCTGCCCGAACCCTATGCTGCAGCTTTGTCTGAGAAGATGGCAGTAGCCCAGGCTCAGATGGAAGCTATCATGCAAAAGCTGGGCGGTGTCGCATGAGCAGTGTTGAGCTGATTGCGGAACTAACCGACATCTGCATTCGTCAGGCCGAGATCATTAAGGCGCAAGCCTTTATGTTGGCACAGTTCGGCGCTGAGGTCAAAGAGGAAGAGGCACTGCGGGAACAAAACCGGCTGAAAGAAATTGCCGGGGAATGGGAGTAAGATAAGCATGGAACGGAAACGAATTGGAAAGTGGGTGCTTTCTGTTCTGCTCTGGTTTTGGACTGGCGGTGTGTATTTCTTCGGTGAGGTCATCTGGAAGACTTCTCAGGGCAGGCCAGAAACGATCAGTTGGACGATGTTTGCGTTGGCGATTATTCTGGCCGTCCCCCTGGAACGCTTCGGAGCAGAGCTTCCCTGGGGAATGCCGCTGGTAGGGCAGGCGTGTATCTGTGCTGCCGCGATTACAGCGTTAGAGTTCGTTACCGGACTTGTTTTGAATGTGTGGCTTGGTTTGGGAGTGTGGGATTATTCGCACTTGGCCGGGAATATCCTGGGACAAATCTGCCCGCAGTTTACTTTGCTGTGGATTGTCCTATCCGTTGTGGGCATTGTCATACTGGACTGGATGAGGTATGCGGTAGAGGGTGGAGAGAAGCCCCGCTACACATAACAGAATAAAACAGCTATTTGCTAACCATTTTTTAAGAGCCGCACCTTTTTTAGGTACGGCTCTTTCTTCATACGAAAAAGGAGGTGAGAGTTATGGGACGGAAGACGAGACAAAACAAGATCACCAGCCCGGAATTGATCGCCCAGATCAACCCGAAGAACATTCGGCTGATGAACGATTTTCTGGAATACCTGCGGAGTATCGGCAAGGCGGATTCCACCGTTAAGGCATATACGAGCGATTTGTATATTTTCTTCGTGTGGGTACTCCAAAATGCGGACAACAAGTATTTCCCGGAGATTAGCAAGCGTGACATCATCTCGTATCAAAACTGGCTGTTGCGGAACAATGAGAACTCTCCCGCCCGTGTGCGCCGGCTGAAGAGTACGTTGTCATCTTTGAGCAACTACATCGAAGCAATCTTGGATGACGAGCTTCCCAACTTCCGGTCAATCGTCCGCAAGATCGAGAATCCGGTAAATGAGCCGACCAGAGAGAAGACGGTGCTGACCGACGAACAGGCAGATCAACTCTTGGACTATCTGATGGAGCGCGGGCAGTACGAGAAAGCCTGCTGCTTCGCTTTGGCGCGGTATTCTGGACGGCGCAAGTCTGAGCTGACGCGATTCAAAGTGTCGTACTTCGACGACGAGAACATCATCTATGGCACGTTTTACAAAACGCCTGAGAAAGTCAGAACGAAGGGCAAGGGCGTCAATGGAAAAATGCTTACCTGCTATGTGCTGGCAAAGCCTTTCAAGCCCTACTTCGATGCGTGGATGGCGAAGCGGGCAGATCTGGGTATCGAAAGTGAGTGGCTGTTCCCTGACAGGGACGATCCTACGAAGACGGTGCCTATCTCTACACTGAACAGCTGGGCGGAGACCTTCTCCAATATTCTGGGTATCCCTGTGTATTGGCATAGTCTCCGGCACTTCTTTACGACTTCACTTGCCAAGGCAAACCTGCCCGATTCTGTGATCAAGACCATCATTGGATGGGAGAGCTTGGAAATGGTGGATATCTACAAGGATATCGACGATGAGGACGAAATCGGCAAGTATTGCATGAACGGTGAAATCGTCGGGCAGAAGCAAGCCGCGCTTTCTGATCTGTAAGGAGGTGCGAGATGAACGAACTGACAATTCATGACTACCTTCAAAAGAAGGGATTGAATGAGTATGGGATCGCTGGGTTGATGGGCAACTTGTTTGCCGAAAGCGGCCTTAATCCTCGGAATTTGCAGAACAGTTATGAAAACGTCCTTGGCATGAATGACAATGCTTATGTAGCTGCTGTGGATAACGGTACCTACACAAATTTCGTGCAGGACAAGGCTGGTTTTGGCCTTGCTCAGTGGACGTTTTGGACTCGGAAGCAAGCCCTGCTGGATTTTGCTAAGTCGTCTGGAAAGTCTATCGGCGATCTCGCTATGCAGCTGGGTTTTCTTTGGAAAGAGCTGTCCGAGAGCTACCCCGGCGTGCTGGCGATGTTGCGGGCGGCAACCTCTGTATTGGAGGCTTCCAATGCTGTGCTGCTGAACTTTGAGAAGCCAGCAAACCAGAGTAAGGATGTTCAGAAGAAGCGTGCTGAGTATGGGCAGCGGTACTATGACCAGTTTGCCTCACAGACTGCTCCTGCGTCCGACTCTGATTTGAAACAGTTCAGAAAACTCTTTCAGGAAATGAGAGCTGAACTGCAGGACAACGACTGCGGCCAGTGGAGCGCTGAGGCGCGGCAGTGGGCGTTGGATATGGGTTTGATTACCGGCAACGGGACTGTCATCAATGGTGAACCTAACTATATGTGGCAAGACCTTGTTACCCGTGAACAGTTCGTGACGGTGCTCTACCGTCTTGCTCAAATCATGGGGTCGCCGGCATGAAAAGTATCTACGGTTAGTAACGAAAATATCTGACCGTTCGGAAATAAAGAGGTGAACTTCAATGGTCGATATCAACAACATTGTATCCCGTGGTGGGTACCTGGTGGATGGCGCGACAGGAGAGAAAGTCCTGTTCTATGAGTGCGATCCCAGAAAAAACACGGAATGTAATCGTGAAATGTGTCGGGGCGACGGGGCAGAGGATGAGGGTGGCTTCGGGTTCTGCTCTAAGACACTCGATCCGCGTTTCCGTAAAGACGGCGGTAAGGCTTGGTACGCTGTGCTGAAGACATCAGAGGACGGCGGCGAGCCTTACTGGGGCAGAGAATACGTGGAGGTGGTTTGAAATGATGACAGTTCAAGAATGTATCCAGTACGTTGAAAGCCATCTGGAGATCCGCCCTGCGACGGATAACGGAGCTTATACCAGCGGAAGAACGATTAGACCTGCCGGCTGCGTAAACCATTCTGTTGGCTGTGCCCAACCTTCTGTCGATGTGTTTTTCAACGCGATGAACAAGTCCAGTGCGGGCTGGGGTGTTAATGCTCTCCTTGGTGACTTCCATAAGGGTGAAGGGCGAATCGTTCTCACCTTGCAATGGAATGGTCGCCCGTGGGGATGCGGCTCCGGTAGTAAGGGTTCATGGAATAACACGAAGGTGCAGTGGGAGATTTGCGAACCCGCAGGCCACACCTATGCTGGCGGCACGATGGTCGGATACGACGTGGCGAAAAACCAGCGCTATTTTGACCGGATGTGGAAAATGGTCGTGGCATGGAATGTCTATATGGTCAAGAAATTCGGATATCCGATTTCTGGGATCAGCGATCATGCAGAGTCATATCGTGCCGGCTATGGCTCCAACCATGGCGACGTGGGACAGTGGTGGCCGAAGCATTGCAAGAGCATGGATGCTCTGCGGAAGGAAGTTCAGGAAATTCTCAATGGCGAAACGGAGGATGATGACATGGATGTAGCACGCTTCAAAGAACTCTGGGGTGAAATGCGTAAGGAACTCCAGGACAATGACGCAAGCGCATACAGCGCAGAAGCACGCGAGTGGGCAACGAAGAATGGTCTGATCGCCGGTAATGGTACAACCGTCAACGGCGAGCCGAATTGTATGTGGGGCGACATTTTGACCCGCGAGCAGTTCGTCACCGTTCTTTATCGTTGGACTCAGATGATGGGTAAGGCGTAAAATGACCATCTCAATCGAGCGTGGTAAGAAGAAAAGCAAGCCGAAATCGAAGAGGCCACGCCTTGGGTTTACTAACTGGCTTGCTGTATGTATCATGATTTTCCTTGCCGCTGGACTGGCTGGCGGCTTTTACCTTGCTCGACTGAGTATCGTATATGGGTATACCGGAGCGCTGGCTTGCTATACGGCGGCTTTTGCTCCGATAGGAACTGCCTGCAGCATTGTGCTCAGTAAAATTGTACACAAGAGCGAGGTAGAAAACTCTGGTGCTGATGGAGAAGGAATTAAATTCGCAACTGCTAAAGCACACAATTTTTGTGAGGATGGCATAGAGGGCAGCAAAGAAAGCCCTGCAATATGAAAAAAGGAGGATAGAGTGCTATGGATTCTGAATGGGTACGACTGATTGTATCGGTGTTGTCTGGTCTTGCCGCAACTATCCCGCTGGTAATCCAGCTGGTGAAGTATGTGCGGAAAACGATCCAGGACAAAAACTGGCCGGAAGTTGTTAAGCTCGTTACCAGTTACATGGAACGCGCCGAGACGATGTTCGAGAAGGGTGCAGATCGGAAGGAATGGGTCATGGCTATGGTTAAGGCTTCTGCCGATACTGTAAATTATGATCTCGATATGGACAAGATTTCCGATCTGATTGACAGTCTGTGCGATATGAGCAAGATTGTCAACGGCACCTCCAATACGGTGCGATAAGCACTTTGGAGGGACATGACATGAACATGGGAGAGATCTTGGGATGGAGCGGCGGAACGCTCCTTTTGCTTATGACCTTTGTTCAGATTGCCCCGATCAAGGTAAATCCTTGGTCATGGTTGTCAAAGAAGATTGGCAGAGCAATCAACGGTGAGGTGTTGAATGAGATCGCCGACATCAAAAAGGAACAACGTGAGACACAGGACAAGCTCGAAAAACATATTCAGGACGGTGATGAGCGAGATGCGAGTATGCACCGCCAGCGTATTCTGCGGTTCAACATTGAGCTTATGAGGGGCGAGGACTTTACACATGAGTGTTTTAATGATATGCTCCTTGACATCGACGAGTATGAGAGATTCTGTGAAACACACCCCGGATATAAGAACAACCGAGCGGTCATGGCTATTGCCAACATCAAGCGGGTATACCAAGACCATGAGAAAAACGGTGGGTTCCTTGTATGAATGAAGAGGGGTACAGAAATGTACCCCTCTTTTTTTCGCCAATAGTCTCTATTTGACATGGGTGGTATTGGTGTGTATAATATATAAGGTATGTACAAACCACGAAGCCTATCTGGGGTTTCAAGGCGTTACCCCAAATTTTACCCCATTTGACTATCACAAGATAAAACAAGATAAAAGCAAAATGGGCAAAAAGTTTTGGATTTCATGTAAAATGCGAGGTAATAAAGCCTGATAAGACAAGATAGAGCATACCGTGAATTGTTCCCGACCATGAAGCCGCTGGATACCGACAAGAAGGCTGAAAAGGCCATTTCCGTGCCTGCCGCGGCTCCCGTGCAGGAGAAGATCGACTTCTCCAACGTGAAGATCGAACCCATCTTCAAGGATATGGTGGATTTTGACACCTTCTCCAAGAGCGATTTCCGTGCCGTGAAGATCCTGGCCTGCGAAGCGGTGAAGAAGTCCAAGAAGCTGCTGAAGTTCACTTTGAATGACGGCGAGCGCACGGATCGCGTGATTTTGAGCGGTATCCATGAATATTATGAGCCGGAAGAGCTGGTCGGCAAGACGGCCATCGCCATCGTGAACCTGCCTCCCAGAAAGATGATGGGCATTGATTCCGAGGGTATGCTGATCTCCGCTGTTCATGAGGAGGACGGTCACGAGGGCCTGAATCTCCTGATGGTGGATGACCGGATCCCCGCCGGCGCGAAGCTGTACTAAGATTTGCGTTTCTGTCAAAAGTCAAAATGAAAGGGCAGTCCCGATTGGGACTGCCCTGAGACTGTCGATAAAGTAGTAAATTCTCCGCGACGGTAAGGAAGGGTGTGCGCGGGAAACCCAAGAGGGGTGTCCCGCGCCATTAAAATCCTAAGTTTTCAGAACTTTTATGAAGTTCTGAAAACTTGCTCAGCGGGGAGAAAAGACTTTTTCGACACGCTGAGGGCAGTCCCGATTGGGACTGCCCTTTTTGCAAATTGAGTTGTAAGGACTGTTTTACGGCTGCGAAAATATCAGTCCAGGCCCAGCACCGCCCGACCGCTGTCGCTCCAATAGCTGTCCAGTGCGGCGTAGGGGAAATGGAACTCCTGCGGGCCGTTGGCGTAAGAGGCCAGCTCGTAGGCGGAGAAGATCACCGTCAGACCGTCCGCGTCAAAGGAGGCGGCGTAGTCGCTGCTCCATTTCTCCAAAGTCTCCCGGTAATTATCCCAATAGACATCGGAGAGGGACTGCCCCTCCAGCTCCGGTGTCGATGCGATCTGTTCCTCCGCCTGTACCTCGATCATATCCGCCACTGCCAGCGTGAAGGTCTGGGGATCGGCAGCCAGCTCCGAGATGGTGAGGAACATGCCGCTGTCCAGATCATAGTTCCATGCGAAATACACGGTGTTGGGGTGCGCACCGCCCAGATAGCTGTAATAATCGGCGGCAATGCTGATGAGGGTGCCGGTGCGGTAGCAGGTGTAAGTCAGTTCCTCTGAAAGAGGAGCCATATGGTCCTCGGAAAACATCTCAGGCATATCCCGATACAGATCCTTCACAAAGGAAATGTTTTCCTCTGAGGAATTTGATTCCCGCCACTGGTCGAAATTTTCGTTAAAGGTATGGACCCGGTCCATGGCCTGCTCCTGCGCAGGGGTGGAAGGATCTTCGATCAGCGCACCGTTGGCGTAGGCCTGCAAATGAGGGATTTGGAAATCAATAACCATCAAAGTGGTGCCGTCCTCCGCTGTCACCGTTTGTTCATAGGGGTCGGTGGACACTTCATAAGTAATTTCCTCTGTATCCGCAGCGGGAGGCGGCGTCGGGGATTCCGGCATGGGGAGCGGAACAGCGCCGCAGCCGCCCAGCAGCGCCGGCAGGCATAGGGCCAGAATCAGAGAGAGATACTTTTTCATGTGAGGAACTCCTTTCAGGAAATGAGTCAGGGCATGACGGGATTCTGCCGCCAGAGGGAGCCGCAGGCTTCTGTCAGTTCTGGATACGCCAGAGCGTACAGGTCGGCGGCCCGGCTCTCGGTCTCAAAGAGACGCTGAGCGTCAGGGAAGAGGGACCGGATGGCGGCGGGCTTCGTAATGACCGGAAGGCGGGCGGTTTTCCGCATCCGGCCCAGCAGCGCGCGACCGATCTCATTAGCGGCCAGGACTCGCAGGTAAGGGACGGAGGCGGGCAGCTTGGCGGGGGTCAGGCCCAGATAGGCCCAGAGGACCATCCGCCGCAGCCGGGCGTAAGCGTAGCGCTTGGTTTTGGCGTTGTCTAAAACGGCGTCGAGGGTGGCGGCGTTCCGGCTGGCGTTGTACAGCCGCTGGCCGACGCCCTCGTGTCCGGTGTCCAACGTATCGAATTCAGCCGGAGTCATGGACCGGAGCCGGGCCAGAATTGCCCGCTCACAGGCGGCGGCGAATACCGGCGCGCGGCCCGCAGATTCCTCCGCCTCGTAAACGGCCCTCATGGTCGGGACCATCCGGGACAGGGCATCGGCTCGGCGTCCTTCTGCCAGCAGGTGCCGAATGGCGGAGGCGGAATAGCCCCCGGCGTTCTCCGGGGCGGCGTCATGGGCCGCACCGGTCCGGGGGATCGTAAACAGCGCAGGAGCCGCGCCCACACGCAGCAGTGCCCGGCCGTATTCGATCCCAAGGGTGTTGTTGGGGGAGGACAGCAGGGCGGCATCCGATGGGGAAAGCAAGGCGGCCACGGCCCGCTGGCGGGCGGCGGCAAAGCTGTCCCCCTTGGTCAGTTCTGCTTGCAGAGCCGACTGAAAGGCATTGCCCTCCAGCGCCCTTGCGGTTCGCAGAAGAGCGGCGCTGTCTCCGCATTCGCTGCCGAAAGCCAGCACGTCCAGCAGCCCCGTGGCGGTGAGAACCTCGACGCCGCCTTGGGCGAATCCCTCGGCAGAGCTGACGGCCCAGGGGAGGGGTAGCTCCAATACCAGATCCGCCCCGCTCCGGACGGCGGCTTCCGCCCGGGCGTGACGGCGTACCAACGCAAAGTCACCCCGCTGGACAAAATCGCCGCTCATGGCGCAAATAATGGCGATGTCTTCGCCAAATTGCTGCCGGACGGCCTGTATCAGGGCGAGGTGACCATAGTGCAGGGGATTATATTCTGTTATGATACCAGCGGTTTTCACATTTGTCACCTCAAAGCGGTTACAAAATAATGTCAATTCGGTAAAAATGTAGGTTGTATCTTGTGGAGGATTTGTTATAATGAAAAAGAGAGTTTGCGCAAGTGCAAACATTATATTTACATTGTAGCTTAAATATGGAAAGCTGGCAAGGCTTTCCCAAAAGAAGAAGGAGATCCAACGATGAATATTCTGGTTATCAACGCGGGCAGTTCCTCTTTGAAGTATCAGCTGCTGAACCCCGAGACCGGCGTTCTGCTGGCCAAGGGCCTGTGCGAGCGCATCGGCATCGACGGCAAGTTCACCTACAAGCCCCAGATCGAGGGCAAGCAGGTCCTGGACGCCGTGGATGTGGCTATGCCCACCCATTCCGAGGCCATTCAGGCTGTGCTGAACGCTCTGGTGGACAAGGACAACGGCGTGATCGGCTCCATGAAGGAGATCGACGCTGTGGGTCACCGCGTGGTGCACGGCGGCGAGGCCTTCAACAAGTCTGTTCTCATCACCGATGAGGTCATGAAGGCTCTGGAGGACTGCATCCCCCTGGCTCCTCTCCACAACCCTGCCAATATCACCGGCATCAACGCCTGCACCGCCGTTATGGGCAAGGACGTGCCTCAGGTGGCCGTGTTCGATACCGCTTTCCATCAGACCATGCCCGCCAAGGCCTATATGTATGCTCTGCCTTATGAGTACTATGAGAATGACAAGGTCCGTCGCTACGGCTTCCACGGCACCTCTCATAAGTATGTCTCTCAGCGCGCTGCCGCTATGCTGGGCAAGAAGCCTGAGGAGCTGAAGCTGATCTCCTGCCACTTGGGCAACGGTTCCTCCGTCACCGCCGTGGACGGCGGCAAGAGCGTGGATACCTCCATGGGCTTCACCCCCCTGGCCGGTCTGCCCATGGGCACCCGCGCCGGCGATCTGGACGCCGGTATCCTGCAGTACCTGATGAATAAGTATGACATGAACATCGACACCATGCTGGATATCCTCAATAAGAAGTCCGGCGTTCAGGGTGTGTCCGGTGTGTCCTCCGACTTCCGTGATCTGGAGAATGCCCACAAGGACGGCAACGAGCGCGCCGGTCTGGCCGTGGATATGTTCAATTATGGCGTGAAGAAGCTCATCGGCGCTTATGCTGCCGCTATGGGCGGCGTGGACGCCATCATCTTCACCGCTGGCGTGGGCGAGAACAGTGCTTCTCAGCGTCTGGACATCGCCTCCGGTCTGGAGTTCATGGGCGTGAAGATGGACGCCGAGGCCAACAATGTCCGCGGCAAGGAAGCCGTCATCTCCGCCGCTGACTCCAAGGTGAAGGTCCTGCTGATCCCCACCAATGAGGAGCTCATGATCGCTATGGACACCGCTTCCATCGTCAAGGGCTAAGCTATATTCGATCCATCAAAGGGACCCTCGATGAGGGTCCCTTTTCTATACGGAGGAACTGATCTATGCAACTGAACACACTGTCTATGGTCCACGAATTCCTGCGCCGGACCGTGAAGCCCGGAGACTTCTGCATCGACGCCACGGCGGGAAAGGGCCGGGATACGGCCCTGCTGTGCCGCCTGACAGGAGAAACGGGCCGGGTGCTGGCCTTTGACATTCAGGAGGCGGCGGTGGCGCAGACCAAGGCCCTGCTGGCGGCGGAGGGCCTGACGGCGGAGGTGATCCGGGACAGCCACGCCAATATGGAGCGCTACGCGGTGGCGGAAACGGTGGACTGTGTGGTGTTTAACTTCGGACGGCTTCCCGGCGGGGACCCGTCTATCTTTACCCGGTCGGATACCTCCGTAGCGGCGTTGGAGGCGGCTCTGCGGCTGCTGAAGCCCGGCGGCGTCATCGCCATTGCCCTGTATTACGGCGGCGCCAACGGCTACGGGGAGCGGGATGCCGTGATGACATGGCTGGAAACGCTGGATGACCGGAAATTTTCCGTCCTCCGCTGCGATTGGGCCAACCGGCGGAACGATCCCCCGGTCCCCATTTTTATCTGGAAGGAATGATCGTTTTTTCCGTATTGCCATGGGCGAAGGGATTTGCTATCATGAAGCTGTAACGCGGCGCAGAAGCGCCGGTCCAGTCAGGAGGAGCATTTATGAAAGATCTGAAAGATACCTGCCGGGTGGCTGTGGTGCAGTGCGCCCCGGTGATGTTTGACAAAAAAGCCGGTACGGAAAAAATGGTGGAACTGATCCGGGAAGCCGGGAAAAACGGCGCGGAGCTGATCGTGTTCCCGGAACTGATCATCCCCTGCTACCCCTATGGCATGACCTTCGGCTACACCGTGGGCAGCCGGGACAAGGTAGGCCGTCTGGACTGGAAACGGTACTATGACAACTCCCTCTGCGTCCCCGGCCCTGAGACGGAGCTGCTGGGACAGGCGGCGAAGGAGGCTCACGCCTATGTCAGCATCGGCGTGTCCGAGCGGGGAGAGGACAGCGCCACGCTGTATAACTCCAACATCGTGTTCTCTCCCGAAGGCGAGCTGCTGAACGTGCACCGCAAGCTGAAGCCCACCGGAGCGGAGCGTCTGGTGTACGGTGACGCCAACAAGGACTATTTCCCCATCACCGATACCCCCTGGGGACCTATGGGCAATCTGATCTGCTGGGAGAGCTATATGCCTCTGGCTCGGGTGGCCCTGTACCAGAAGGGCATTACCCTCTACATTTCCCCCAACACCAACGATAACCCCGAATGGCAGGACACCATCAAGCACATTGCCATTGAGGGCCACTGCTTCTTCATCAACGCCGACATGGTGTTCACCAAGGAGATGTACCCCAAGGATCTCCACTGCCCGCAGGAGATCGAACAGCTGAGCGACATCCCCTGCCGGGGCGGAAGCTGCGTGGTGGACCCCTACGGCCACTATGTAACGCAGCCGGTGTGGGACAAGGAGGACATCATCTACGCCGATCTGGATATGCAGCAGGCCATCGCCAGCCGCATGGAGTTTGACGGCGTGGGCCACTACGCCCGGCCGGACGTATTGGAGCTGCGGGTCCATGAATAAACAGACAGCCGCCCTGACGGAAATTCCCATCGGGGCGGCTGCTGCCGTCTTACCAAAGAAAAACAGGCCTCATCTTGGCAGAGGAGGCCTGTTGCTTCGGAGTGATTTTTTTTACAGATGCAGGACCCGGTCCCGGATCTCCTGCGTCCGGCCCTGATTCCAGAACTGGGTGCCGATATAGCCGCAGGTGCGGCGGGCCACATTCATCTTGTCCTGATCCGTGTTGCCGCACTTGGGGCACTTCCAGATGAGCTTGCCGTTTTCCTCCACGATCTGGATCTCACCGTCCCAGCCGCAGACTTGGCAGTAGTCGCTCTTGGTGTTGAGTTCGGCGTAAATGATGTTGTTGTAGATGAACTTCATCACCTCCAGCACGGCGGGGATGTTGTTCTGCATGTCCGGCACCTCCACATAGCTGATGGCGCCGCCGGGGGAGAGGTGCTGGAACTGGGCCTCGAATTTCAGCTTGTCAAAGGCGTTGATCTCCTCCGTGACGTGGACATGGTAGCTGTTGGTGATGTAGCCCTTGTCAGTGATGCCGGGGATGATGCCGAACCGGCGCTGGAGACACTTGGCAAATTTGTAAGTGGTGGATTCCAGCGGCGTGCCGTACAGAGAATAGTCGATGTTTTCGGCTTTCTTCCACTCGGCGCACTTGTCGTTCATCTTCTGCATGATGGATAGGGCGAAGGGGGTGGCACTGGGGTCGGTGTGGCTCTTGCCGGTCATGTACTTCACGCATTCATACAGGCCCGCGTAGCCCAGAGAAATGGTGGAATAGCCGTTGTAGAGCAGCTTGTCGATGGTTTCGCCCTTTTTCAGCCGGGCCAGCGCACCGTACTGCCACAAAATGGGGGCGGCGTCGGAGGTGGTGCCCTTGAGCCGCTCATGGCGGCACTGAAGGGCCCGGTGGCACAGCTCCAGACGATCCTCAAAAATCTTCCAGAACTTGTCCAGATTGCCGCCGGAGGACAGTGCCACGTCCGGCAGGTTGATGGTGACCACGCCCTGATTGAAGCGGCCGTAGTACTTGTGCTTGCCGGGCTGGTAATTCTTGGCGTTGGCAATGTTGCCGATACCCGCGTCGGTGAAGCGGTCCGGCGTCAGGAAGGAGCGGCAGCCCATGCAGGTATAGACGTCGCCCTTCAGCTCCCGCATCTTCTTCTCGGAGATGTAGTCCGGCACCATGCGGCGGGCGGTGCATTTGGCGGCCAGCTCTGTGAGATACCAGTAGGGGGCATCCTCGGTGATGTTGTCCTCCTCCAGTACGTAGATCAGCTTGGGGAAGGCAGGGGTGACCCAAACGCCGTCCTCATTCTTCACGCCCTGATACCGCTGGAGCAGCATCTCCTCGATGATCATGGCCAGATCTTTCTTTTCTCGCTCGTTTTCAGCCTCGCCCAGATACATGAACACGGTGATGAAGGGAGCCTGTCCATTGGTGGTCAGCAGCGTTACCACCTGATACTGAATGGTCTGAACACCGCGGCGGATCTCCTCCCGCAAACGGGTCTCCACCAGCTCCGTGATCTTTTCCGCACCGGGGTCCGCGCCGATGGAGGCCATTTCCGCCTCCACGATCTTACGGATCTTCTGACGGCTGACCTCCACAAAGGGGGCCAGATGGGTCAGGGAGATAGACTGGCCGCCGTACTGGTTAGAGGCCACCTGCGCCACGATCTGGGTGGCGATATTGCAGGCAGTGGCGAAGCTGTGAGGCCGCTCGATGAGGGTGCCGGTGATGACGGTGCCGTTTTGCAGCATATCCTCCAGGTTCACCAGATCGCAGTTGTGCATGTGCTGGGCGTAATAATCAGCGTCATGGAAGTGGATGATGCCCTCCCGGTGGGCCTCCACGATCTCCTGAGGCAGCAGGATGCGCTCCGTGATGTCACGGCTCACCTCGCCGGCCATGTAGTCCCGCTGGGTGGAATTCACCACCGGGTTCTTGTTGGCGTTTTCCTGCTTGGCCTCCTCGTTGCAGCACTCGATCAGGGAGAGAATCTTCTCGTCGGTGGTGTTGGAGCGGCGGACCAGAGAGCGGGTGTAGCGGTAGGTCACATAGTTTTTGGCCACCTCAAAGGCGCCGTGGGCCATGATCTGGTACTCCACTAAATCTTGTATTTCCTCCACGGAGGGGGAGCGGTTCATCTTCAGGCAGGAGAACTCTACACTTTCCGCAATCCGCTGGATCTGCATGGGGGTCATCCGGATGGACTCGTCCACGCTTTCATTGGCCTTGGTGATGGCCGCAATGATCTTGGTGATATCAAAGGTTACCTCCGAGCCGTTCCGCTTAATGACTGTCATGCTGATCTTCCTCCATTACATTTTGAAAGGGCGCACAGGGCGCCCTCAATATTTTTGTAGCAAAAGAATCATAACATACAATATCTTGCGTTTCAAGGGCTGAAAACAGATTTGTAATATGTCATAAAAAGCGCAAGAAAACTTTGGCACCTATCTTTACCTCGGGGACAAAAGAGCGTATAATAATAAAAAATCAGGATCGGATAGGAGGAAAACTACGTGGATACGGTGCAAAAGCTGTTTCGCTTTTTAGACGAAAGCCCCACCTGCTACCATGCGGCGGCCAACGCCAAAGCGGCCTTGACGGCGGCGGGAGCGGTGGAGCTGCGGGAATCTGAGCAGTGGAAGCTGGAAAAGGGGACACTATATATTGTGGAGCGGGGTGACTCCGCTCTGGTGGCGTTCCGGGTGCCTGAGGGGCCGCTTCACGGCTTTTTGATGGCGGCGTCCCACAGCGATTCTCCCACCTTCAAGGTGCGGGAGACCGCAGAAGCGGCTTCCGCCGGCAATACCCTGCGGCTCAGCGTGGAGCCTTACGGCGGCGGTGTGTGGCGTGGCTGGCTGGATCGGCCCTTGTCTGTGGCGGGCCGGGTGATGATCCGGCAGGGAGACCGCCTTGTGAGCCGTCTGGTGAACATTGACCGGGATCTGCTGGTGATCCCCGGCGTGGCGATCCACATGGACCGGAGCGTGAACAAGGGAGCGGAGTTGAACCCGGCGGTGGACCTGTTGCCCCTGCTGGGCTGCGGAAAGGAGCCGGGGACCTTCCGAAAGCTCATCGCCGAAGCGGCTGGGGTGCGGGAGGAGCATCTGCTCTCCACGGAACTGTTCCTCTATCCCAGAACAAAAGCGGTGCAGACCGGCCTGAACGGGGAATTTATCGTTTCCCCCCGGCTGGACGACCTTCAATGCGTGTTCGGCTGTCTGGAGGGCTTTCTGGCGGCAAAGCCCGGCGGGAGCCTGCCGGTGCTGGCGGTGTTCAACAACGAAGAGGTGGGCAGCAACACCCGTCAGGGGGCGGATTCCACCTTCCTGACCGATGTGCTGGAGCGGATCGCCCACGGCTGCGGCCTTGACAGCGAAGCGTGGAAGGCAGCCGTCGCCAACAGCTTCATGGTGTCGGCGGACAACGCCCACGCCATCCACCCCGCCCACCCGGAGTACGCCGACAAGGGGGAGTTCCCGGTACTGGGCGGCGGCATCGTCATCAAGTACAACGCCAACCAGCGCTACACCACGGACGCCGTATCCGGGGCGGTGTTTCAGGCTATCTGTCAGGAGGCGGGGGTGCCGGTCCAGCGATACAGCAACCGGGCGGATCTCCCCGGCGGCTCCACCCTGGGCAATATCTCCACAGCCCATCTCTCCGTCCCCACCGTGGACATCGGCCTGCCTCAGCTGGCTATGCACAGCGTCTGCGAGACGGCGGGGGCGGCGGATACGGACCATCTGGTAAAAGCCATGACCGCCTATTTTTCCAGAGATTTTCACCGCGACCGTGACGGCGGCATCGTCTTTTGACAGGGAGGGCCTATGAAGCTACTTTTCAAGCAGCGGTTTTTCTCGTGGTTCGACAGCTATGACATTTATAACGAGGCGGGGGAGACGGTCTACACCGTGGAGGGCAAACTCTCGTGGGGCCATTGCCTTCACATTCTTGACGCCGCCGGGAACCACATCGGCACGGTGAAGGAGCGGGTGCTGACGCTGCTGCCCAAATTCGAGCTGTACGAAAATGATGAATATATCGGCAGTATCCAAAAGGCATTTACTTTTTTTACCCCGAAATTCGACATTGACTGCAACGGCTGGCAGGTTCAGGGCAGCTTCATGGAATGGGACTATCAGGTAACGGAGCCTTGCGGGGCGCTGGTGGCCACCGTCACCAAGGAGCTGTTCCACTGGACGGATACCTATGTCATCGACGTGGTAAACCCCGCCGACGCCCTCCGGGCGCTGATGCTGGTGCTGGCCATCGACGCGGAGAAGTGCTCCAGAAGCAACTGAATATACAGGAGCCGAGGCCGGACGCACAAGCGTCCGGCCTCGGTTGAGGCTGTCGATAAAGAGGTAGATTCTCCGCAACGGAAAGGAAGAGTGTGCGCGGGAAACCCAAGAAGGGTGTCCTGCGCCATTGAAATCCTTAGTTTTCAGAACTTTTATAAAGTTCTGAAAACTGGCTCAGCGGGGAGAAAAGACTTTTTCGACACGCTGAGCCGAGGCCGGACGCACAAGCGTCCGGCCTCGGTTATGTCAGTCGGGTTGTCTTTGAAACACGCCGTACCAGTCGGGGTCCTTTCGGAACAGCGCCGCCGCTTTAGCGACGGCGGCCTCCCGGTCGGCGGGACCGCTGACCAGAAACCGTCCCGTGTCAGGGTCGAAGGTTCCGATGGAGGCATGGTCTGCCGTGTCGGAGACCTCCATGATCAGCCCCGCAAAGTCTGACCAGTCCCGGTCAGCCCGCAGATGAAAGAGATCCCGGGTGCAGGTTTCCCCGCTGGGACGCCGGCTGAGTGCGGTGCCGAGGGACTTCTTGTCGGAAAAGGAGACACGGAACGTCCACCCCTCCTGACCGCTTTCAAAGCCGCTGACGGCAAAGGTGCCCTCAAAAACGCCGTAGCCCAGCAGGTTCCGGGTGTCATGACCGTGGATCACGACCGTGTGCTCCACGGCGTATGCCGGATCATTGAACCGGTATTCCGTGGCAGTGACGGTGGTATCGATCTTCCGGGCAAAGGGCAGACAGATGACGGCTGTCAGCAGAACCGCAAGCACGCAGAGAATCAGAATGACGCGCTTTTTCATGGGGGCCTCCTTTCTGATGGGGAGGGTTTATTCCTCCGGTTCCGTGGAAGTTTCAGCTTGTTCCGCAGCAAATTCCTCCTTGGCCTGCGCCAGAATTTTCCGCTCCACCTTGGTGGTGAGCTTCGATTCGTCAAAATTCGCAAACAGGTCCGGGCGGCGGGTCATGGTGCGCTTGTAGCTCTCCTTTTTTCGCCACGCGGCAACCTTGGCGTGGTCTCCGGAGAGCAGAATCTCCGGTACGGCCCGGTCATGCCACACGGCGGGCCGGGAATACTGGGGATATTCCAGCAGTCCGTCCCAGTGGGATTCCTCCTCAAAGCACTCGGCGTCCGGCAGCACACCGGGCACCATGCGGCACACGGCGTCCGCTACCGCCATGGCGGGGATCTCTCCGCCGGTGAGGACGAAATCGCCCATGGACAGTTCCTCGTCCACACACGCGTCGATGAACCGCTGGTCGATGCCCTCGTAGTGGCCGCAGACTAAAATCAGGTGGTCATATTGGGCCTTCAGTTCTCTGGCGACGGACTGGGTGAAGGTCCGACCGCAGGGGGACATGAAGATGGTCCGGCCGGGGCCGTAGGTGTTGACAACGTGCTCCCAGCAGCGGAACAGGGGGTCTGCCTGCATCACGGCCCCACGGCCTCCGCCGTAGGGGTAATCGTCCACCTGCATCTGCTTGTTGGTGGTGTAGGCACGGATCTGATGGGTGCGGATGGCGATATAGCCCCGCTCCTGCGCCCGGCCTAAGATGCTGACGTTCAGCATGGCGTCCACGGATTCCGGGAACAGGGTCAAAATGTCGATCTGCATGTCCATTTACAGCCCCTCCCAGACCTTGACCTCCATCCGTCCCCCGTCCAAATCAACGGAGCGGATAAAGGCGTCCTTCACGGCGGGGATCAGGATCTCCCGCTCACCCTTGACGGTGTAGACCTTGCTGGCGGGGTACTCGTCCACCGCCGTCAGAGTTCCCAGCAGGGCGCCGGTGTCACAGTCATAGACCTCCAGCCCCAGCAGTTCATCGTCAAAATACTCTCCCTCCGGGAGAACGATGTCGGCCCGGCGGAGGAACAGGTCTTTATTTTTATAGGTCAGGGCGGCGTTCATATCGTCCACGCCGGGGAGCTTCAGCAGCACCAGCTCCTTGTGGACGTGATTCGCCGTGGGGGCGACGGGCTGACCGTCGATATAAAAGGTTTTGCAGCGGGTCAGCAGCGCGGGGGAGACCCGGCGGGGCTGCACCCGCACCTCGCCCCGGATGCCGTGGGCGTTGACGATGCGGCCCACCCGGATAAATTCCTGCTTCATAAAGCACTCCTTGTCTGTGTTTGATTTCTTGCCTGTTATTATATACGTTTTCGGCGGGGCAGGCAATAGGAACCTGATTTCTGAAAAAATGGGAGACTTTTTTGTCGGCGATCTGCGCTTTCGTGCAATCAGCGTCTTGACGGACGGAAAAAAAGAGGGTATAAGTAATATGTTTTGCATACTGAAGAAGAGAGGAATCGTTTATGGAGACAAAACGTGCCAGTTGGGCCAGCAATCTGGGCTTCCTGATGGCGGCCATCGGCTCTGCGGTTGGCTTGGGTAATATCTGGGGCTTCCCCTACAAAATGGGTAAGTCCGGCGGCTTCGCGTATCTGGCGGTCTATGCACTGCTGGCAATTTTCGTGGGCTTTATCGTCATGGCCTCGGAGCTTGCCATGGGCCGCAAGACCGGGCAGGGCGCTATGGGCACCTATCACGCCCTGACGAAGAAATTCCGGTGGATCGGCTGGCTGGCGCTGTTCTCTCCCTTTGCGGTGATGGGCTTTTACGCGGTGCTGGGCGGTTACTGTATCGAATATATGGCCCTGAACCTCAGCAACTTTGCCTTCGGCAGCGAATCGCTGGCCACCGGCGGGGAACTGTTTGCCGCCATGCTGTCCAATCCTGCCGGAGCGGTGCTGTTTGCCGCCCTGTTTCTGGCTCTGTGCTATCTTATCAACCGGAGCGGTATTTCCGGCGGCATTGAAAAGTTCAATAACGTAGGCATGCCCACGCTGTTTGTCATGCTGGTGGTCATCATCATCCGCTCCCTGACCCTGCCCGGCGCTATGGAGGGCCTGAAGTTCATGTTCGTGCCGGGATACGCTGTGGAGGCCGGATTTGTGGCGGAGACGCCCAGCCTGCTGTCCGTGTTTGCCAGCGCCGGCGGGCAGATGTTCTTCTCCCTGTCTCTGGCGATGGGCGCCATGATCACCTACGGCTCCTACCTGAACCAGAAAGAGGATCTGGTGAAAAATTCCGCCATCATTGTGTTTGCGGATACGCTGGTGGCTACTATGGCCGGTATCGCTGTGATCCCCGCCGCCGTAGCCAACGGCATCGCCAGCGGAACGCCGCTGGACCAGATCAAGCTGGGCGGCCCGAACCTGCTGTTTGTCACCTTACAGGATGTGTTCCGGGCCATGGGCACCGCCGGCGCGCTGTTCGGCGTGATTTTCTATCTGCTGGTGCTGATTGCCGCCATTTCCTCCGCCATCGCCCTGATCGAAGTGGACATCACCTATTTCCTGGACCGGGCGGAGCAGAAAGGCAGAAAGGGAAACCGCCCCAAGGTGGCGTTTCTGGTCTGTCTTGCCATCTTCGCAGTTTCGGTGCTGGTAGGGATCGACGGTCTGGGTACCACCGGTGTGTTCCCCTGGCCTGCGACCGCCGGCTGGAACGATTCCATGCTGGACTTTGTGGATATGCTGTCTGAGGGCCTGGCCATGCCCATCGGGGCTTTGATGATGAGCATTATGGTGGGCTGGGAGATCCGTCCTCAGACGGTTCTGGACGAGCTCCATATCGGCTATACCGGCAGGATCGACACCTTCTATCGGATCTGCATCAAGTATATCACGCCCATCGGTATGCTGCTGGTGCTGGCGGGACAGGTGAACGATTTCTTCTCATTGAACTGGTTCTGATTGGTTCTGAATTGATTGAATCTATCGATAGGAAGATAGATTTTCCACAACGGTAAGGAAGAGTGTGCGCGGGAAACCCAAGAAGGGTGTCCTGCGTTGTTGAAATAATACATTTTCAGAACTTTTATAAAGTACTGAAAATGAATTCAGCGGGGAGAAAAGATTTTTCGACACGATGAATCAAGGGAACGGTTATTCCGTTCCCTTGATTTTTTACTATTACTATGTTCCGCTTTTCAGCAGGCCGGCCAGATAGCCGCTGGACCAGGCCCATTGCAGATTGTAGCCGCCGCAGTCACCGTCGATGTCCAGCACCTCACCGGCGGCGTATAGTCCCGGCACCAGGCGGCTTTGGAGGGTTTTGGGGTCAAACTCGGCGGTACGGATACCGCCGGCTGTGACCTGCGCCCCGTCAAAGCCCAGTACGCTGACCACCGGCAGAGCGAAGTCCTTGGCGGCTCCCGCGATCTTCCGCAGATCGGCGGGAGACAGGGATGCCACCGGGTCCGTCAGCCCGTAGCCTGCATACCGCAGGACCGTGCGGCCCAGACGGTTGTGGAGCACCCCGGCCAACAGGTTTTCCGTGGTCAGCTCCGGCATGGAACTAAGCCGCCTGCGGAGCAGCTCCTCGATTTCCGGTGTGGAAAGCTGGGGCAGCAAATCGATATGAAGTGTCAGAGGCCCTTTTTCCGTGGCGGCGGCCCGGGACAGCTCGAACACGGCGGGGCCGCTGACACCGAAGTCGGTAAACTGAACCTCACCCCGGCTGGCAGACACGGCGTCCCGATTCCGACAGAGCCGGAGGTCAGCATTGGCCCGGACGCCCTTCAAAGCCTTGACAAAGGTGTTGTCCGTCTTGATCTGCACCAGTGCGGGATACAGCTTGGTGACGCTGTGGCCCAAGGATTGCAGCAGCTCATAGCCGCTGCGGGTCCCGCCCAGCTTACCGCCGGCCATGCCGCCGCAGCAGACGATGACCCGGTCCGCCGGGAGGGTTTCCTCGGCGGAGAGGACGGTGAACCCCCGTTTTGTTTTCTTCAGGCCCGTCACCTCGAACCCGGCGCGGGTCATGACCCCGGCGGCGTCGGCGGCGAAGCGCAGCACGTCCACCACGCTGCCTGCCTGATCGGAGTAGGGATAGACCCGGCCATTGTCCTCCGCCGTTGTCAGCAGGCCCAGACCGTGAAAGAAATCCAGCGTGGCATCCAGACTCAGCGCTTCAAAGGCGGGGCGGATGAAAGCGGCGTCCTGTCCGTGATAGTAGGGAAGGCCCATGTTCAGATTGGTGAGGTTGCAGCGGCCGTTGCCGGTGGAGAGCAGCTTGCGGCCAACACGGGCTTGCCGCTCCAGCAGCGTGACGCTATGGCCGCCCTTGGCGGCGGTGATGGCGGCCATGAGGCCGGAGGCCCCGCCGCCGATAACGATGACATTCATGGTTGGCTCCTTTCGCCGCAATTCGGCACAGGAATATTGTTACGCTGTTCATTATACGGGACTTGAGCAGAAAAGACAAGAGCGGTCTGGACTCCCAACATAAGCAACGTTAATGACAAGGCTTATTGTGAAAGCATACCATAAATCAGCCTGTAAAGCATCCGTTTTTTGCCAACACCTGCTAAAGATACTAAAAATTTGGAAAAATGGTTGACAATGGCGAAAAGCGGTGCTAAGATGCAGTCAAAATTGAATCGCTTGATAGAGGCGCGGTATCCATCAGTACTCTCCACAAGGCCAGAGCAGCCGTGGAGTGGGAAAGGGGCCACCGCCGAAGTGTCAGGACAATGCCTGTTGTCCGGATGCTGGGTCGGCAGAGAAGATCTGCCGGACTGTCACAAGAATTTTTTGTGAAGCGCTATCATTGGCTGTTCGGAGACGTCCTATTTTCAAGGGACAGATTTTCCGTATATTCCATGAACCGCTTGGCAAAGCGGTTCATTTTTTTCATCATTCCTCGCCGGCGGGGAAGAAAAACGCCGGACAAGAAGGAGACAGTATGAGAAGAAGATGGATGAGCGCAATTCTGGTCCTGACCATGGCTCTGGCCCTCACCGCCTGCGGCGGCGACAGCAGCAGTTCCTCCAACAATGACAGCACCCCTGCGGAGACCACCCCCGCCGCTCCCACCGTGGAGATCCCCCCTGTGGAGGATCTGACCGGCACGGACACCAGCGCCATTCCGGGCCTGGAGGACGGTGTGCTCACCGTTGGCATGGAGTGCGCCTACGCGCCCTACAACTGGACCCAGATGGACGATTCCAACGGCGCGGTGCCCATTTCCAACGTTCCCGGCGCTTACGCCAACGGCTACGATGTAATGATCGCCCAGCGCATCTGTGAGACCTATGGTTGGGAGCTTGAGATCGTGTCCTCCGCGTGGGATTCCCTGTGCCCCGCCGTGCAGTCCGGCACCATGGACGCCAACATTGCCGGTCAGTCCATGACCGCCGACCGCATGAATGAAGTGGATATGGCAGGCCCCTACTACTACGCTACCATCGTGGTCCTGACCACCAAGGACAGCCAGTACGCCAACGCAGCCTCTATCGCTGATCTGGCCGGCGGCACCTGCACCTCCCAGTCCGGCACCATCTGGTATGATTCCTGCCTGCCCCAGATCGAGAATACCAACCTGCTGGCTCCTGCCGACAGTGCCCCCGCAATGATCATGCAGCTCCAGACCGGCGCTGTGGACTATGTCTGCACCGATATGCCCACCGCTCTGGCCGCCGTCGCCAAGGACGACAATCTGGTGATCCTGAACTTCTCCGGCACCGACGGCGACTTCCAGTTTGCTACTGAAGAAGAGCGGGCCGAGAACGTGAACATCGGCATCTCTGTCCAGAAGGGCAACACCCAGCTGGCCGACGCCATCGACACCGTCCTCTCCGCTCTGAATGAGGAGCAGTTCAACGCCCTGATGGATCAGGCTATTTCCATTCAGCCTGAGATCTGAGTGATCCGCCGGGGGGCTCCGGCCCCCCGGTGATCCCAAGAAACGCCCCGGCGCGGGGCCTCGCTGATTATTACAGATGATTGGAGACTGACCATGGATAAGTTTGTGAAGCTGGGACAGGATATGGTCCTGCTGTGGAGCAAGTACAAGGTGATGTACTGGGCCGGTATCTGGAATACACTGAAGCTGGCCTTCCTCGCCACACTGATCGGCTGCTTCATCGGACTGCTGTGCGGTGTGCTGAATACCATTCCTTATACGAAGAAGGACCCTCTGCCCAAGCGGTTCCTGCTGAAGCTGCTGCGGATCATCATCCGCATTTATGTAGAGGTGTTCCGGGGAACCCCCATGGTGCTGCAATCCGTGTTCATTTACTACGGCCTGCCCTACTTTTCCAATAACGCCCTCCGGTTCGACAATATTTTCGCCGCCGCGCTTCTGATCGTGGCCATCAATACCGGCGCGTACATGGCGGAATCCGTTCGGGGCGGCATCATTTCCATTGACCCCGGCCAGACCGAGGGGGCCAAGGCCATTGGCATGACCCATTTCCAGACCATGGTGAACGTCATCATGCCCCAGGCCCTGCGGAACATCATGCCCCAGATCGGCAACAACTACATCATCAACGTGAAGGACACCTCCGTTATGTTTATCATCGGCTTTACGGAGTTCTTCGCCCAGCACCGCTACATCGTGGGCGTCAACAATATGTACTTCCCCTCTGCTACCATTGAAATGATCGGCTACCTGACCCTGACGCTGATCGCATCCCTGATCCTGCGGCTGGTGGAAAAGCTCATGGACGGCTCTGACAGCTACGAGCTGGCCCAGGGAGATCAGCTGGTGATGGCGGCTGGCACTTACAGCCATCCCGACCGGGGAACACCCTTTGACGAGGTCAACCGGGAATACACCGGCGAGGAAAAGAGAAACCGCATCCGCATCGGCCTGAAAAACCGCAACGGCAGCACGAGAGGAGGACGCTGATATGAGCGAGAATATTTTAGAGATCCGCCACCTCGGCAAGTCCTTCGGCACCCATGAGGTTTTGCGGGATATTGACTTTACTGTCAAGAGGGGCGACGTTATTTCCATCATCGGCGCTTCCGGCTCCGGCAAGTCCACGCTGCTGCGGTGTGTCAACCTGCTGGAGACCCCCAGTAGCGGTCAGATCCTCTACCATGGCACCGACGTGGCGGGCCGGGGCGTCAATGCCCCGGAGTACCGCTCCCATGTGGGCATGGTGTTCCAGTCCTTCAACCTGTTCAACAATATGTCGGTCCTCAAAAACTGCATGGTGGGACAGATGAAGGTCCTCAAGCGCAGCAAGGAGGAGGCCCGGCAGCAGGCACTGAAATATCTGGAAAAGGTGGGTATGGCCCCCTATATCAACGCCAAGCCCCGGCAGATCTCCGGCGGTCAGAAGCAGCGGGTGGCCATCGCCCGGGCACTGGCCATGGACCCGGAGGTGCTGCTGTTCGATGAACCCACCTCCGCTCTGGACCCGGAAATGGTGGGCGAGGTGCTGAACGTCATGCAGGCGCTGGCCCAGGAGGGTATGACCATGCTGGTGGTGACTCACGAGATGGCCTTTGCCCGGGATGTCAGCTCACAGGTGGTGTTCATGCACCAGGGCGTGATCTGCGAACAGGGTACGCCGGCACAGGTCTTTGGCGACCCCCAACAGCGGGAGACGAAGGAGTTCCTGGCCCGATTCCGGGGCGTGGAATAAGGAGACTGCAATCGTAAAAGAGACCCCGGCGGCTGTTGAAACAGCCGCCGGGGGTTTTGGCTATTTTGCTTCAGAAACCAGTCAGAAAAGCTGCGCAGTACTCAAATAAAACAAAAAGATAAAACACAGCCCGCTGTTTGAAAACAGCGGGCTGTAAACATTCGGGAATACGCAGGTGCTTACATGGATTCGTGGAAGGTGCGCTTGACCACCTCCAGCTGCTGCTCGCGGCTCAGGCGGTTGAAGTTCACGGCGTAGCCGGACACACGGATAGTCAGCGTGGGGTACTTCTCTGGATGCTCCATAGCATCCAGCAGAATTTCGCGGTTCATCACGTTCACGTTCAGATGGTGCGCGCCCTGGACGAAATAGCCGTCCAGGATCTGTACCAGATTGCTGCGGCGTTCCTCGGCGGTCTTGCCCAGTGCGTTGGGCACAATGGAGAAGGTGTTGGAAACACCGTCCTGGCACACGGCCCGGTAGGGGATCTTGGCTACAGAGTTCAGGCTGGCCAGCGCGCCGCTCTCATCCCGGCCGTGCATGGGGTTGGCGCCGGGGGCGAAGGGCTCGCCCGCCTTGCGGCCGTCAGGGGTGGAGCCGGTCTTTTTGCCGTACATCACGTTGCTGGTGATGGTCAGGGCGGACAGCGTGTGAATGGCATCCCGGTACAGCGCGTGCTTTTTCAGCTCAGCAGAGAAGTAGGAAACAATTTCCACAGCGATATCGTCCACCCGGTCATCGTCATTGCCGTACTTGGGGAAGTCACCCTCGGTGACGAAATCCACCGCAATGCCGTTTTCATTGCGGACGGGCTTCACCTTGGCAAACTTGATGGCGGAGAGAGAGTCGGCGGCGATGGAAAGACCCGCCACGCCGAAAGCGGCCAGCCGCTCCACCAGCGTATCGTGGAGGGCCATCTGGCTGGATTCATAGGCGTATTTGTCATGCATAAAGTGGATGATATTGATGGTGTCCACATACAGCTCGGCAACGTAGGAGAGCACCTTCTTGTAGTTCGCCAGCACCTTGGGATAGTCCAGCACCTCGTCATCGTCCTTCTGAATCTCGGGGATGACCAGCAGGCCCTTTTTCTCATCCACGCCGCCGTTGATGGCGTACAGCAGGCTCTTGGCCAGGTTGGCACGGGCACCGAAGAACTGCATCTGCTTGCCTACCGCCATAGCGGATACGCAGCAGGCGATGCAGTAGTCGTCGCCGTACATGGGGCGCATAATGTCATCATTTTCGTACTGGATGGAGTCGGTGTCGATGCTCATTCTGGCGCAGTAGCGCTTGAAGGCGTCGGGGAGGTTCTGGCTCCACAGAACGGTCAGGTTGGGCTCAGGGGCGGTGCCCAGATTGGTGAGGGTGTGAAGGTAGCGGAAAGTGTTGCGGGTCACCAAAGTGCGGCCGTCGATGCCCATGCCGCCCAGAGACTCGGTGATCCAGGTGGGATCACCGCCGAACAGCTCATTGTATTCCGGAGTACGCAGATGGCGCACCAGCCGCAGCTTGATGATGAACTGGTCGATCAGCTCCTGCGCGCCGGCTTCGTCCAGCGTGCCGTTGTCCAGATCCCGCTGGATGTAAATATCCAGGAAGGTAGCGGTGCGGCCCAGGCTGGTGGCAGCGCCGTTGTTTTCCTTTACACCGGCGAGATAGGCCATGTACAGGCTCTGCACAGCGTCATGGGCGGTCTCGGCGGGCCTGGTGATGTCACAGCCGTAGCCCTTGGCCATCAGGGCCATCTCCTGCAGAGCGCGGATCTGCATCTGCACTTCTTCCCGCAGGCGGATACGCTCGTCGGTCATAGCGCCGTCCAGAGCGTCCAGATCCTTTTTCTTCTCTTCAATCAGAAAATCAGTGCCGTACAGGGGGACACGGCGGTAGTCGCCCACGATGCGGCCACGGCCGTAAGCGTCGGGCAGGCCGGTGAGCAGGCCCACAGTACGGGCCACTCGGGTGCGGTGGGGATAGGCGTCGAACACACCGTCGTTGTGGGTCTTGCGGTAGGTTCTGAAATGCTTTTCAATTTCGGGGTTCAGCGTGTAGCCGTACTGCTCCAGAGCGGATTCGGCCATGCGCATACCGCCGTACAGGTTTACGATGCGCTTCAGGGGAGCGTCGGTCTGCAGGCCGATGATCACCTCATTGTCCCGGTCAATATAGCCGGGAGCGAAGTTATTGATGCCGGAGATGGCATCGGTTTCCACATCTAAGATCCCCTTGCGCAGCTCCTCTAAAATCAAGGCGTGGGACTTGTCCCAAACCTTCTGAGTGCGTTCGGACGTTGGGGCCAGAAAGCTCTCGTCACCGGCGTAGGGGGTGTAGTTCTTCTGAATGAAATTACGCACGTTGACGAGATGACGCCACTCGCCGGTACGAAAGCCCTTCCAGGCGCTGCAGTTTACATCAATAGGCATAGTTTTATACGCTCCTGTCTATTTTATTTAAATATGGAATTCACGGTCAAATCGCTGCTGCCAGTCAGCCAAGGCTTCCGGCGGAAGGGCGGGTACGTCCTCTAAGGAATACGGGATACCCAGTGCATGATACTTGTTCGCACCCAGCGTGTGGTAGGGCAGCAGCTCCACCCGCTGAATGTTGTGGATCGTATGCAGATACGCGCGCAGCCCTTCCAGATGGGCGTCGGAATCCGTGAGTCCGGGGACCACCACGTGACGGATCCAAAGAGGCGTACCGGCCTTTTGCACGGCGGAGAGGAATTGTAAAAACTCCTGCGGAGACTGTCCCGTGATGCTGTGGTAGCCGTCCAGCGAGAAGTGCTTGATGTCCAGCAAAACGAGGTCGGTATGGGCCAGAATCTCCTCGTAGCCGCCGCTGCCGCAGCCTGCGGTGTCAATGCAGGTGTGGATGCCCGCGTGTTTGCACAGGCGCAGGACCTCACATAAAAAGTCCTTTTGCAGGAGCGGCTCGCCGCCGGAAAAGGTGACGCCGCCGTTATCGCCGAAATACGGCTTGAAGCGGAGAAGCTTGTTCACCAGCTGTTCAGGCGTGAAGATCTGCTCTTTTCCGCTGCGCATGGCCCAGGTGTCGGGGTTGTGGCAGTAGCGGCAGCGCAGGCGGCAGCCCTGAAAGAATACCACCGTGCGAATACCGGGGCCGTCCACAAGACCCATTGATTCAATGGAATGGATGTATCCCTCGATCAAATAGAAAAACCTCCTTTTCAACAGATCAAATGATCCGTATAAAAAGAAAAAGCCGCACCGATCTGAGCTTTTTCTGCCCAGACGGTCGGCTGGTTTCACGATCATACTCCATGTGGTAACATCCACTTCCGTCAGTCATATGATCACCATGCCCATAGTATATGGGCTTTGGAAGCTTTTGTCAAGCACCAACGCGCGGTGACTTTCTCAACGTGTATACGCCGGAGGAGTGGAACGCAGCGCGGCAGATAGCCAGAGCTTTGCCCGCAAGCTGAACAGGGAAGGGGTCAAACTCTATGGGTGACAGCCTGCGCTATCAGGACTGCTTTGAAAAGCGGCACATGACCTGCGCAGTGCGGAAATCTTAAATGGAGTGTGACGGCGGTGACGATTTAGTTGTGCGGCAGACAATGGAGAAAATGCGAAAATGCAAGGTTCAACTTTATAGTGACCGAAAGGTTATACGGGCCGCTCCGGAATGCCACAGCTGTTTGAGCATTTCGCCTGTATGCAAAAGAAAGCACACCCGTTGACACGGGGTTGGTGTCGCAGTGGGCAGATACATGAGAGACTGTGGCGTTTTACCGCAAAAACAGCATATACCATTATTTCATAGCAAACTATTGAAAAAAGTTATAGGCCATTCGACGAACTTTATGTGGAACTTTTTTGCTTCGACAGCCTATTATACTGTATTTACAGTATTTACAGCGGTAGGAGGGCCGTATATTTGCCAGAACAGGATAGGAGACCGGGACAGGGGATGCGGCATGCATTAAGTAAAAATAACGTAAATGCTTTGCTATCGACAAAGCGCTTACGTCATTTGAAACATTTTTGGACTTGCAAACTTGCAATGTGTAGAGTTATAATCATATCAAGAACGTAGCTGTATTAATATGGCCTGCCCCTCAGTAGGAACGGAGGAGCAGTTTCTAAGATACAGCTTGCTCAGTAGGCTGATCCGCCCGATTAGGGGGCCACCTCAAAGGGCGGAGAGTCTTCGCGTTAAATACAGGGAAGAATAATAGGAGGAATTACGTTCATGGCAAAAAACAAAGTGTTTAAGACGATGGACGGTAATGAGGCTGCCGCATACGTATCTTATGCGTTTACCGAGGTAGCTACCATTTACCCCATCACTCCTTCCAGCCCCATGGCTGACCATGTGGATGCATGGGCTACCAATGGCAAGAAGAACCTGTTTGGCCAGCCCGTAAAGCTGGTCGAGATGCAGGCGGAGTCCGGCGCGGCCGGCGCAATGCACGGCTCTCTGGAGACCGGCTCCCTGACCAGCACCTACACTGCTTCTCAGGGCCTGCTGCTGATGATCCCGCCCATGTACCGTATCGCCGGCTCTCAGCTGCCCGGCGTTATGCACGTCTCTGCCCGTACCGTGGCCACCCACTCTCTGTCCATCTTCGGCGACCACTCCGACGTCATGGCCTGCCGCCAGACCGGTTGGGCACAGCTGGCTTCCGCCAGCGTGCAGGAGAGCATGGACTTGGGCGCCGTTGCCCATCTGTCTGCCATCAAGGGCTCTATCCCCTTCCAGCATTTCTTCGATGGCTTCCGGACCTCTCACGAGATCCAGAAGATCGAGGTTCTGGACTATGAGGATCTGGGCAAGATGCTGGATTGGGACGCTGTTCAGCGCTTCAAGGATCATGCCCTGAGCACCGAGCATCCCACTCTGCGCAACACTCTGCAGAATCCCGATACCTTCTTCCAGTCCCGCGAGGCCTGCAACAGCGCCTATGATGCGCTGCCCGCCATTGTCGAGGAGTACATGGGCAAGATCAACGAGGTCACTGGCCGCAACTATCAGTTGTTCAACTACTACGGTGCTCCCGATGCTGAGCGCGTTGTGGTGGCTATGGGCTCCGTCTGCGAGACCCTGCTGGAGGTTGTTGATTATCTGGTGGAGCGCGGCGAGAAGGTCGGCTTCATTCAGGTCCACCTGTTCCGTCCCTTCTCCATGGAGCGTCTGCTGGAGAAGATCCCCGCTACCTGCAAGTGCCTGACCGTTCTGGACCGCACCAAGGAGCCCGGCGCTCCCGGCGAGCCTCTGTATCTGGACGTGTGCGACGCCCTGTGGGAAGGCAAGCGTACCAACATCGAGGCTCTGTGCGGCCGTTATGGCCTGGGTTCCAAGGATACCACTCCTGCCCAGATGAAGGCCGTGTTCGACAACATGAAGGGTGAGAAGAAGAACCACTTCACCGTCGGCATCAACGATGACGTTACGCATCTGTCCCTGCCCGTTGGCGAGAACATCGTCACCGCCGGCAAGTCCATCATCTCCTGCAAGTTCTGGGGCCTGGGCTCCGACGGTACCGTTGGCGCCAACAAGAACTCCATCAAGATCATCGGTGACCACACCGATCAGTACGCTCAGGCTTACTTCGAGTATGACTCCAAGAAGTCCGGCGGCGTTACCAAGTCCCACCTGCGCTTTGGCCATGAGCCCATCCACAGCACCTACTATGTCACCATGGCTGACTTTGTGGCCTGCCACAAGACCTCTTACATCAAGGACTTCGATATCGTTTCCGAGATCAAGCCTCACGGCACCTTCCTGCTGAACACCAGCTGGACCGGCGCTGAGCTGGAGGAGCACCTGCCCAACCGCGTGAAGCGTCAGATCGCCGAGCGTGAGATCAACTTCTACACCATCGACGCTACCGCTATCGCTATGGAGCTGGGCCTGGGCAACCGCACCAACACCGTGCTGCAGGCTGCCTTCTTCAAGCTCTCCGGCATTATCCCCATTGAGGACGCCGTGAAGTACATGAAGGCCGCTATCGTCAAGTCCTACTCCAAGAAGGGCCAGAAGATCGTTGACATGAACAGTGCCGCCGTTGACAGAGGTGTTGACGCCGCCGTGAAGATCAACGTTCCCGAGTCCTGGAAGACCCTGGCTGACGACACCAAGGCTCCCGATGCAAGCCTGCCTCACTACATCCGTGAGATCCAGATCCCCGTCAACAAGCAGGCCGGCGATGCCATCCCCGTGAGCGAGTTCATGCCCTACGCTGATGGTGTTACCCCCTCTGAGACTTCTAAGTATGAGAAGCGCGGCATCGCTGTGAAGGTTCCTCAGTGGATTCCCGAGAACTGCATTGGCTGCAACAAGTGCGCTCTGGTCTGCCCTCATGCTGCTATCCGTCCCTTCCTGCTGAACGCGGAGGAAGAGGCTGCAAAGCCTGCCGCCTTCGTCACCAAGGAAGCCAAGGGCAAGGGCTTCGAGGGCCTGACCTTCCGTATGCAGGTCGATCCTCTGGACTGCCAGGGCTGCGGCGCCTGCGCCAATGTCTGCCCCGCCAAGGAGAAGGCTCTGGTCATGGAGCTGCTGGATACCCAGATGCCCGAGCAGGAGAACTGGGAGCATGCCCTGACCCTGTCCACCAAGACCAACCCCATGGACAAGTTCACCGTCCGCGGTTCTCAGTTCGAGCGTCCTCTGTACGAGTTCAGCGGCGCCTGCGCCGGCTGCGGCGAGGCTCCTTACATGAAGCTTATGTCTCAGCTGTTCGGTGACCGGATGTTCGTTACCTCCGCTACCGGTTGCGCTTACGTTGTGGGTTCCTCCACTCCTTCTTTCCCCTATGTGGCCAATGAGAAGGGCCATGGTCCTGCCAACTCCAACTCCCTGTTCGAGGATAACGCCGAGTATGCCCTGGGCATGAAGCTGTCCATCGACCAGATGCGTCGTCAGATGGCTGCTCACGCCGAGGCTGTGGTGGCTTCTACCTCCGACGCTGCTCTGAAGAGCGCTCTTGAGGCTTGGCTGGCTGAGGGCGATAACGGCGACAAGACCCGTGCTCTGTCCGAGGCTGTTGTGGCTGCTCTGAACGCCACTGCTGAGACCTCTGATGATATCGCCTTCCTGAAGGCCAACAAGGATGCTCTGCCCAAGAAGAGCGTCTGGATGTACGGCGGCGACGGCTGGGCTTACGATATCGGCTTCGGCGGTCTGGACCATGTCCTGGCTTCCGGCGCTGACGTGAACGTCCTGGTTGTCGATACCGAGGTGTACTCCAACACCGGCGGTCAGGCTTCCAAGGCCACTCAGCTGGGTGCCGTGGCTCAGTTCGCCAACGGCGGTAAGAGAACCGGCAAGAAGGATCTGGGCGCCATCGCCATGACTTATGGCAATGTCTATGTTGCTCAGGTCGCTATGGGTGCCAACGAGCAGCACCTCATCACGGCTCTAAAGGAAGCTGAGGCACATCACGGTCCCTCCATCCTCATCGCTTACGCTCCCTGCATCAACCACGGTATCTCCAAGGGCATGAGCCAGGCTCAGCTGGAGGAGAAGCTGGCCAGCGAGTGCGGCTATTGGCCCCTGTGGCGCTATGTGCCCGAGCTGAAGGCCGAGGGTAAGAATCCGTTCATCCTGACCAGCAAGGAGCCCAATGGCCAGCTGCTGGACTTCATGATGGGCGAGACCCGTTTCGCTTCTCTGACCAGAACCTTCCCCGAGACTGCCAAGGTCCTGTTTGCCGAGGCCGAGGAGTTCTGCGCTCAGCGCTATGCCAAATACAAGCATCTGGCTGAGCAGTAATTGTCGGTCAGAATCAGCACGAAACATGAAATTGGTGTGAAAGCAAACCTTGCTTTCTGATGTAATCTCGTCTTGTATGGGTACAAGTTCAAATGCAGCAGCGACTCAGGAAAACAACTGAGGTTACATATCCGTTTTCTGTTTTTACTCTTACCATACTCTCTCCGCATAAAAGGCTCTCTGGCATATTGCCAGAGAGCCTTTTGCATATAATTGGGAAACGATCATGTTGTACCGCTGTGCCGCGTTACCCGCAAGGGCAGCGTATTCGATCATCATGCATTCCGCAACAGCAGGTTGCTTGTCATACCGATAACTTTGGGGTATGATGACCGTGAGGTGATGATCGTATGGATACAAAGGATATGATTCTGGAACTCAGGACAAAGATGGGACTGTCACAGGACGAGCTTGCGGAAAAGGTGTTTGTGACCCGCCAGGCGGTTTCCCGCTGGGAAAACGGAGAAACAACGCCGAATATTGAGACATTGAAGCTGCTCTCAAAGCTCTTTGATGTCTCCATCAATACGCTGCTCGGCTCACCGAGACAGCTTATCTGTCAATGCTGCGGGATGCCCCTTGCAGACGGGGACATCAGCAGGGAGACAGACGGCTTTTTCAATGAGGAGTACTGCAAGTGGTGCTATGCTGACGGCGAGTATATGTACCACGATTTAGACGATCTGATCGAGGTCTGCGTGCAGAACATGGCCAGCGAGGAATTTCCCGCCGAACAGGCGCGGGCCTACCTGAAGAATACGCTGCCAAAGCTCAATTACTGGAAGCGGTATGAAAATCTCGGCGGCGCGGAAGCCTTTGCGCAGTATAAGCAGACACTGATGGATGAATTCAACGATCTGCATATTGACGGGATGCCCAAGGTGGAAAAGCTCAACGCGCTTGTAGGCAAGTATATCAACCTTGCATACCGCCTTCCCAACGGAAAAACCGTCAAATTCCTTGACGATCAGGCGACCTACCTCGGCAACCAGCTGGAATGTGAGTTTGGCGGCGACCGCTGCTTCGGCATTGCCGCAAATATGGATTTTCTGCTGGTCTGCACCTATGAGGAAAACGGTAAAAACCCGGAGCTGGTCGTTTACAAGAAAAGATAGCAAAAATCAGATGCACGCCGTGAGACGTGCATCTGATTTTCTTTGACTGAACAGGCTGACGGAAAAGGGCGCGTCTGTGTGCCGATCCTGCAGGGAATCTGCCAGCGGGCAGGCATGTTCTGTAAGGACGCGGCCAAAACGCCCATGATCCAGCGCCAGCGGTGTGATTACCGAGCAGGTATTTGACTTGGATCGATCACACACCAGAAGCCGGCTGCACCTTCCGTGATGCGAACGGCCTTTTTGCAGTGAAACCTATCAAAAATTGACAATATGGCTCAAATCAGGTAGGATTGCAGAGAGAAAGCAGCTGGCTTTTGCGGGGAAGAACGTATTCATGGAGGCTTCTAATGAGTGAAATGATAGAGAATACAGGCATGGACCGGAAGAAATTGGAAACGTTCACCTTGGAAACCTATCCGGCAAGCGCGGACCGTCCGTGGCTCCAATATCCCAATTATGAGGTGTTCCGCCACAGCAGCAATCAAAAATGGCTTGCGGTTATTATGGATCTGCCGAAAAGCAAGCTTGGACTGCAAGGTGAGGAGCGGATAGACGCTGTCAACTTGAAATGCGGTCCCATTCTGGCAGGCTCGCTGCTGATGGAGAACGGCTTTTTTCCAGCCTATCATATGCGGAAGGACAGCTGGATTACCGTTGCACTGGATGGCAGTGTGGCGGATGACAAAATTAAAATGCTGCTCGATGTAAGCTATCAGGCAACAGCACCAAAGGTGCGCAAAAAGAAGGGCTGACAGCGTTTGAAAGGGAAAACGGCAGCTGCTGAATCGAAAAGAAAAGGGGACACAGGCTCCTCGGTGGGTCCGGACACGAGAGAATCTTAACGATTTTTAGCGAAAACACGTCTTGACAACGGGCAGAAAACCGTGTATTCTTCGTTCAAAAGGGAGTAGCTTGCACAGCTTTGTGTATCCGTTGGCGTCAGTACGGGCCGTTTGGCTCCGCTGCGGATTGAAATGGCGAGACTTTTGTATCAATGTGAAGGCATTGACGCAAAAGGGCTCGCCTTTTTTGCGTCCGCCGAAAGGAGACACAGTACATGAAGCAGGAAAAGAACATTTGGGAACAATCCCGCGTGGAGCTGTTCCAGAAACTGGATTGCCGGGAGACCGGCCTATCACAGGAGGATGCGGCGCTCCGTTTGTTGAAATACGGTGCCAACGAACTGCACGCCGGCAAGCAAAAGAGTGTTTGGCAGATTTTTCTGGGGCAGTTTGCGGATTTTCTGGTGTTGATTCTCATTCTGGCCGCCGTCATCTCCGCCTGCATGGGGGACGTGGAGAGCATGATCGTCATTCTGGCGGTCATCACCATGAACGCAATTCTGGGCACCGTTCAGACCGTCAAGGCCTCCGCATCGCTGGACAGCCTGAAGCAGATGTCCGCCCCCACCGCCAAGGTACTGCGGGACGGTCAGATCGTACAGATCCCCGGCCGAGAGGTGGTTCCCGGTGATGTGGTCATATTGGAGGCGGGAGATTCCGTCTGTGCCGACGGACGCCTGTTGGAGTGTGCCAGTCTGAAGTGCGCGGAGAGTGCCCTTACCGGCGAAAGCCTGCCGGTGGAAAAGGATACGGAGCCGCTCAGTGGAGAGACGGCCTTGGGCGACCGGAAGAACATGGTGTTCTCCGGCAGCTTCGTCACCTATGGGCGGGGCCGCTTTCTGGTGACGGCCACCGGCATGGACACGGAAATGGGCAAGATCGCCCAGCTTCTGAAAAACACGGAGGAACGGAAAACGCCGCTGCAGGTCAGTCTGGACCAGTTCGGCAGAAAGCTGTCGATCATCATTCTGGTGATCTGCGCAGTGCTGTTTGGCGTCAGCGTGCTGTGGCGGCACGAAAACGTGATGAACGCCTTCCTCTTCGCCGTGGCGCTGGCGGTGGCCGCTATCCCGGAGGCCCTCAGCTCTATCGTGACCATCGTGCTGTCCTTCGGCACCCGGAAAATGGCCAAGGAAAACGCCATCATCCGCCATTTGCAGGCGGTGGAGGGGCTTGGCAGCGTGTCGGTCATCTGCTCGGATAAAACCGGTACGCTGACCCAGAACCGTATGACGGTGCGCAAGCTCTACACCGGAGGCGAGGTGATCGACGCCAAGGACGCGGACTTCCGGGACCCGTTACAGGAGCCGCTGCTGCGGACGGCTTTGCTGTGCAGCGATGCGGTCATCAGCGGAGATACGGAAATCGGCGACCCCACGGAAACGGCACTGGTGCGGCTGGGGGAGACCAACGGCTTTGACGAGGATCTTGTCCGGGACCGTTGGCCCCGCCTGACGGAGATCCCCTTCGATTCCGACCGAAAAATGATGTCCACGGTCCACAAGCTGGCGGGTGGCCTGATGCTGGTCACCAAGGGCGCGACGGACGTGCTGCTGGACCGCTGCGTGGTGACGCCGGAGGAACGGGCGAGGATCGAACAGGTCAACGAACAGTTTTCCAACGAGGGCCTGCGGGTGCTGGCCTTCGCCTGCCGCAGTGTGGACAGTACGGCCATCACTCTGGCGGATGAAAACGGCCTGACCTTCCTCGGTCTCATCGCCATGATGGACCCGCCCCGTGAGGAATCCAAGGCGGCGGTGGCGGAGTGCATCCGTGCCGGTATCCGCCCCATTATGATCACCGGCGACCATAAGATCACGGCGGCGGCCATCGCCCGCGAGATCGGCATTTTGCGGGACGGCACGGAGGCCGTGGAGGGCGCGGTCATCGACAGCATGAGCGACGAGGAATTGCAGGACTTCGTGCCAAAGGTCAGTGTCTACGCCCGTGTGTCCCCGGAGCATAAGATCCGCATCGTCCGGGCGTGGCAGCAGCGGGGCAATCTGGTAGCCATGACCGGCGACGGCGTCAATGACGCCCCCGCTCTCAAGCAGGCGGACATCGGCGTTGCCATGGGCATCACGGGAACGGAGGTGGCCAAGGATGCTGCCGGTATGGTGCTGGCGGACGATAACTTCGCCACCATCGTGAAAGCCGTGAAGAACGGCCGGAACGTATACGCCAACATCAAGCGGGCCATTCAGTTCCTGCTCTCCGGCAATACGGCGGGCATTCTGACGGTGCTCTACGCCTCCCTGATGGGACTGCCCGTGCCCTTCGCGGCAGTGCACCTGCTGTTCATCAACCTGCTGACGGATTCTCTGCCCGCTATTGCGCTGGGGCTGGAGCCTCATACCGATGAGGTCATGTCGGAAAAGCCCCGGCCCCGGAACGAAGGCATCTTGACCAAAACCTTCCTGTTCAGTGTGGGTGTTGAAGGACTGGTGATCGCCGCCGCCACCGTCACGGCCTTCTATCTGGGACTGAACGCCGGCGGTGCCGCTGCTGGGCAGACCATGGCCTTCTCTACCCTGTGCCTGAGCCGCCTGTTCCACGGCTTTAGCTGCAAATCCCAGCATCCGGTGCTGCTGACCCGGCACTTCTGGAACAACCGTGCCCTGTTGGGTGCCTTTGCCATCGGCGCTCTGCTGCTGGGACTGGTGCTGCTGGTTCCCGCGCTGGAACCGCTGTTCGCCGTGGCTCCCCTGTCCATTGGGATGGTGGGGGCCATCGTAGGACTGGCCTTCGGCTCCATGGTGGTCATCCAGCTTTTGAAGCTGCTGCGGCGGTAAGGCCGCAGGCATTGTGCGGTAAACAGAATCATGCCGAAAAATTTACCGTTTCTTGATGGAAATCCGATTCCTTGCATGATACAGTAAAAGAAGATGGAATATTAACAAGAAGGGCAGGAGGAACAACATGGAGACTCCCATCAATTTTAACGAGAAAAAAGGCTTCATCTGCGATATGGACGGCGTCATCTACCACGGCAACCGCATTCTGCCGGGGGTGGCGGAGTTCATTCAGTGGCTGCATGATGAGGACAAGGAATATCTCTTTCTTACCAACAACAGCGGCTATACGCCCCGGGAGCTGAACCAGAAGCTGGCCCGCATGGGCCTTGATGTGCCGGAGGAGCACTTCTATACCAGCGCACTGGCCACCGCCGCCTTCCTGCGGGAGCAGGCACCGGGCTGCTCCGTGTTTGCCATTGGCGAGGCAGGACTGCTCAACGCCCTCTATGACGCAGGCATCACCATGAACGATGTGAACCCCGACTATGTGGTGGTAGGCGAGGGGCGCAGCTATTCGCTTGACACCCTCACGAAAGCCACAAATCTGGTGATGCAGGGGGCCAAGCTCATCGGTGCCAACTCCGATGTCTCCGGCCCCATTGAAAACGGCATCGCCCCTGCCTGCCGTGCCCTCATCGCACCTATTGAGATGGCAACGGGCAAGCAGGCCTACTTCTGCGGCAAGCCCAATCCGCTGATGATGCGGACAGGGCTGAAAAAGCTGAACTGCCACTCCGGTGAGGCGGTGATGGTGGGCGACCGCATGGATACCGACGTGATCTCCGGCATGGAGAGCGGTATGTCCACGGTGCTGGTGCTCTCCGGCGTTTCCACGCGGGAGACCCTCAAGACCTATGCCTACCGCCCCAGCATCGTGCTGGACGGCGTGGGCGATATCGCCGCCATGGCCCGCAGAGAGAAGGCATAAACTGCACAACTCACCGTACCAGGCGCAAATCTGCAAAGTGGATGCAGAAAAGGGAGGACGTTTTCGTCCTCCCTTATTTTTGCGACGCAAAAGCATAGTATAATAAGAAATGTGCCATTTCCTCGCCCCCTGCGGGGCAACCGGAAATAATGCACGAGAACTTCATGCACTGGCATTTGTGCATGTTCGTGATGCGCTGCTCATAAATAAAGTTTTATGCCTATGTTCACGCTGCCCGCAAGTCAGGTGAAGATTCAGACATCATTCCGACCGATCCCAGTAGGGATAATCCGTAAATACGAACTTGCCTGCCGCGTTTTTTCAGTCGGCAGCTCCACATAGACTGTGCTGCCGTCCGGCGGCATGCTGACACCCATCACCACCGTGAATTTCCCGGCGCCGTCATCCCGGACGTGATCCGCCCAGCTGTTGTAGGAGGTCTTGCCCCTGTTTTTCCTGTACGCTGCATAGACGTTGCCGTTATATTCAAGCAGATCTTTGCTCGCAATGGCGGCATTCAGGGTCTTATCCGTAAATTCCTTGGAAAAGACCGCTAAGAATTTTTCTCGAACCTGTTCAATGGTGTAGACGCCGTCCCGAGCGGGGAACATGGGCAGGTACTTCCGACCCTGAATTTGGACGGGACTCATGCCCTCGGAATACTCCCCGGCGAAGGTGAGGCGCAGCCAAAGACTTCGGGCCTGTTCCGACAGCTCCCACGCTTCCTCTTCGTACAGAGTCGAGCCGTCCTCCGGGTAAAATTCATACCCGTTCACACCTCGGAGACTTTCGATAATGACGGCTTACATTACCGGAAACCGTGTTGTCCCAGTATTCCGAGCGGATAAAATGCTCTAAATGGACACCGGTCTCCGTTTTATAGCCCTCGTAGACATAGCTCTGCGCGGACATACCGCTTTCCGACAGGGAAAAATGCTGGAACTCCATAGGCGCACCTCCGTGGTCGGCAAAATCACCGGGATCGTCGGAACCGCCGTTCTGTTTGGAGAAGCACGCGGAAAAAATCAGAGGAAAGATGCAGAGAAGCGCGAGACAGATCAGCAGCTTTTTCAAATTACATTTCCTCCTCCTTTTGCGGAATCATGACGAGACTGACTTCGGTCATGGTAAAATCCTACAATTATAGTGCACCATCTTCCACTGTTTTTGTCAAGCATCAACTTGCTCAGAAGTACCCTTCGCGGCTCAAGACTGCCGCCCTGATATGAAAACAGGATGATTTCTGATGAAATCATCCTGTCTGCTGCGGTTCATGAGAAGGGGGGACGGAACATTGCAGAAATGCGCATACTTCCGCATGCGGAATTCACAGCCGGTCATTGGACCCGGCAGCCGTTGGAGCATTTTTCCAGTGCATACTGCATTTGTTCATCTGGTGAGAGAAAGGCGCGGGGCTCAAAACCATCTTCCTTGCGGAATGAGATGATCCGGTTTGTGTGGTCGATCCAAATCGCGCAGATTTCCTGCGGGCGGCGGTCTTCTTTCATCGGCGGTTCTCCATGATATAATTTTAGATAAAACGGCTTGCCGCCTGTTGATGAACAGACGGCAAGCCGCATGGCTGCTTCAGCAGCCTCGCATCCGGCGCACAACAGCGCGCCGAAGCTGTTTATTCAACGATGACAGAGGTGCCGGAAACGATCTTCTTGGGCTCCTTCTTGGGGATCAGGACGGTCAGCACACCGGATTCATACTTGGCCTTCACATCCTCGGCCTTCACATCACCCACATAAAAGCTGCGGGAGCAGGCACCGGCATAGCGCTCCTGACGCAGAACGCGGCCCTTCTTGTCCTCTTCGTCCTTGTCCAGACCCTTCTGGGCGCTGACGGTCAGATAGCCGTCCTTCACGTCCACATGGATCTCGTCCTTCTGGAAGCCGGGCAGCTCCACTGCGAAGCGGTAAGCCTTGGCGTCATCCGTTTCGCGGATATCGGTCTTCATCAGGTTTCTCTCGTGCTTGCCAAACAGGGGGCTGTGACCGCCGAAGAAACTGTTGTCAAAGAAATCGTCAAACATGTTTTCACCATAGATGCTGGGTACCATAATAATTCCTCCATTCGAGATGAAATTACAAAATTGAATCGCGGAAACAGGGCGGCACGTTCTGATTGCACAAGCAAACGCTGCCTGCGGCGATCTTCGACCCATCGGCTGCCATGCTCGGAATGTGCATCAGTTACTGCACATCACCCTGGCTGCTTCCTTTTTCCCTCTTTCTGCTGTATAGTTTATCTTTTTTCCTTGCAAAAACAAGAAACTGTGAGTACAATAAAAAAAGAGATGCTTGTGCTGAAAGCACAAGTGGAAAGGGGCTGAGGGCGATGGGAGACACACAGTGGGAAAACTGCGGCGCTGAGACGCTGCTGGAGGAATTCTTCGCGCAGGATGATCTCAGACAACTGGCGGAAAGCGCAGGCAAGATTCTGGACTGTCCGCTGCTGGTGCTGGACGATACCTTTCATGTGGCGGCATACCGCCTGCCGCAGGGATTCTCCGATGAGCTTTTTCAAAACGTTGTGAGCTGCGGCGAGATCACCTATGAAGCCGGTGTGCTTATCAGCAGAAGCCCGGCCCTTTCGGAAGGGCGGGCGGACTTTCTCCAACTGCCGGGCAGTCCGTATCCCCGGCGATTTGCACTCCTTGTCAGCGCGGGGGTCCAGCTTGGCTGCCTCATCTGCGTGGACACGGACGGACATCTGGAAAAAATTCCCGCTCAGACATGGGAACTGGTGGAGCGTATCCTCGCCAAGCAGCTGTTTGTGGAGGCCAGCCGGCAGGACAAGCCCTTTGAGACCGCAGAGGACATACTCATGCATTTGCTGGACGGCGGCTTTTCCTCTGCTGCGTATTTTCAGCTTCAGGCCGCCAATACCTACCTTGCGGACTTCCACCCGCGGACCTTCGCATTGGTGGATCTGGCGGCCTACCACAGCGTTTACGCCGGGAAGCGCCGGTTGAAGGAGGCACTGGAGGCGCGGCTTCCGGACAGCCACCCCTTTCTGTACAAGGGCGATGTGTTCCTGTTCCTGCACGAGGACGAGGATGCTCAGGCGTTCGATGATCTGGCGGAGGAATTCCACCTCAAGGTCCTCATCTCCGAGCCGCTGGACGAGCTTTTCGACCTTCCCAAGCTTTACCCCACCGCGCGGGAGGCGCTGGAACTGATGCGGGATGAGCGTTTTCACGGGGAGCGGGTCTGCTCTGCGGCACAGCTCCGTATACCCCTGCTGCTGAAAAATCTGGAGGGGCGCGGAGGTCTGATCTCCGTAGAACTGCGCCGCTTGGCCGCCCATGACCGGGAAAAGAACACGCAATACTGCGAAACGCTCTACTATTACCTGATTTGCTGCCGCTCTCTGAAAAAGACCTGCGACGCGCTCTACACCCACCGCAACACGGTGCTTTACCGCATCCGCAGGTTGCAGGAGGATTTCGACATTCCTCTGGATGACCCGTCCTTCCATGCCGACCTGCTGCTGGGTGTGTCCCTCATTCTGTTTGAGAACAAGGGGCCGGATTTCTTTCTGCATACCCCGAAAAATGAGGCATAAAGCCGTACATTTAGGCGAAGATTCAAAAAGAAACGGATGATATTTATGAAAGAAAACAGAAAGCTTTTAAGAGAAGTTCTCAAGGATATCCGCCATGACATGACGGACGAGGAAGTGCTGAACCTGCTGGCGGACAGCAAAATTTCCGAAAATCCCGCGGGTGAGAAGGAAAAATACACCCTCGGTCAGCGGGCGGCGGACGCCATCGCGAAATTTGCGGGGAGTTGGGCATTCATTTTTTCCTTCACCGGCGTGCTGATCCTCTGGATGGTGGTCAACACACTGCTGGCGGCAAAGGCCTTCGACCCCTTTCCCTTTATTTTGCTGAATCTGGTGCTCTCCTGCGTGGCGGCCATTCAGGCGCCGCTCATTATGATGAGCCAGAACCGGCAGGAGGAAAAGGACCGCCGCCGTGCCGAGAACGATTACAAGGTGAATCTCAAAACGGAAATTATGATCGAGGATCTCTACGATAAAGTAAACGCCATCCTTGCCAGGCAGTCCGCCCTGGAAAAGCATCTGGCAGGGCAGAAGAAGGGAACACCGAAAGCGGACGGTGAAAAATAAACGTGCTTTGAGGCTTGTACCTTTTTTGTAAATTCAAGCATGATTTTAGAAGGATCAACAAAAACCGGGATATCCAACAGGATGTCCCGGTTTTTGCTTCAGGTGCCTGCTTGCTGTTCCTTGGATTTGCTGGAGACTGTGCAATCACGGTCAGCTTGTATATGACGAATTTTATTTAGTACTATTATTTCGTAATAGACACAATATCTTGTGCTTCGGCAGTTGACAGAACGGGCCCGCCATTATATACTTAAATTCTAAGAGACGATCAGCGGGAGGGAGAGATGCGTATGCGGATCGGCGGACTGCAAAAGGTAACGCTGCTGGACTACCCCGGCAAAGTGGCTTGCACGGTGTTTTTGCCCGGCTGCAATCTGCGCTGCCCCTTCTGCCACAATCCCGCTTTGGTCCTGCCGGACCGTGCGACCGGCGGCCTTTCCACGGAGAAGCTTCTGGCCTTTTTGGAGACCCGTCGAGGAAAGCTGGACGGCGTGTGCGTCACCGGCGGGGAGCCGACCTTGTACGAGGACCTTCCGGCGCTGCTGCGGCAGATCCGGGCGCTGGGCTTTGCCGTGAAGCTGGACACCAACGGCACCAACCCCGACATGCTGGAAGCGCTGGCGCAGGAGGGGCTGCTGGACTATGCTGCCATGGACATCAAGAACAGCCCGGACCGCTATGCGGAGACCTGCGGCGGCGTGGATCTTCTGGGACCGGTGAAGCGGAGTGCCGCACTGCTGATGGCGGGCGCCGTGGACTATGAGTTCCGCACCACCGTCTGCGCACCGCTGCACACACCGGAGGAGATGGCCGGGATCGGCCGTTGGCTCAAGGGTGCGAAGCGCTATTTCCTTCAACCCTTTGTGGACTCCGGCGAACTGGTGGGCAGCGGCATGAAGCCCCTGACAAAAGAAGAGATCGAAGCGCTGCGGGACAGCGTTTTGCCTGATATTCCCAGCACACAGATCCGTGGACAATAGAGAAAAGGAGAAGAGGACCATGTATCAAGTCATCAAGCGGGACGGCCATGTTGCCGAATTCAGTCTCAACCGTATCTCCAGTGCCATTATGAAAGCCTTTGACGCCACCCATATTCCCTATGCCCCGGATGTGATCGACCTGCTTTCCTTGCAGGTCACGGCGGATTATGCCGATAAGATCCGGGATGGCCGGATCGATGTGGAGACCATTCAGGACAGCGTGGAGGCCGTTCTTCAGCGGGCCGGCTATGCGGAAGTGGCCAAGGCCTACATTCTCTACCGCAAGAACCGGGAAAAGCTGCGGAACATGAGCTCCACCATTCTGGACTACAAAAAGCTGGTGGACGATTATCTGCGGGTGTCCGACTGGCGGGTAAAGGAAAACTCCACCGTCACCTACTCCGTGGGCGGATTGATCCTGTCCAACTCCGGCGCCATCACAGCCAATTACTGGCTCAGCGAGATTTATGACGAGGAGATCGGCAGCGCCCACCGCAACGCGGACCTCCATATCCATGATCTGTCTATGCTCACCGGCTACTGCGCCGGTTGGAGCCTGAAGCAGCTCATTCAGGAAGGGTTGGGGGGTGTGGCGGGGAAGATCACCAGCGCCCCGGCCAAGCACTTGGCTACTTTATGCAACCAGATGGTGAATTTCCTGGGCATTATGCAGAACGAGTGGGCGGGTGCGCAGGCATTTTCCAGCTTTGATACCTATCTTGCCCCCTTTGTCCGGATGGATAAGCTCAGCTATAATGAAGTCAAGCACTGCGTCGAGAGCTTTGTCTATGGCGTCAACACCCCCAGCCGCTGGGGCACACAGGCCCCGTTCTCAAACATCACTCTGGACTGGACCGTACCCGCCGATCTGGCCGGTCAGCCTTGTATCGTGGGCGGCAAGCCCATGAGCTTTACCTATGGCGACTGCCAGCCGGAGATGGACATGATCAACAAGGCATTCATCGAGGTCATGATCGAAGGCGACGCCAACGGCCGCGGCTTCCAGTATCCCATCCCTACCTATTCCATCACCAAGGACTTTGACTGGTCCGAGACGGAGAACAACCGGCTGCTCTTTGAGATGACCGCCAAATACGGAACGCCCTACTTCTCCAACTACATCAACTCCGACATGGAGCCCAGCGACGTGCGCAGCATGTGCTGCCGCCTGCGCCTGGACCTCCGGGAACTGCGGAAAAAGAGCGGCGGCTTCTTCGGCAGCGGCGAGTCCACCGGCTCCGTGGGCGTCGTGACCATCAACCTGCCCCGTATTGCATATCTTGCCAAGGATGAAGCGGATTTCTTCGCCCGGCTGGATCACATGATGGATATTGCCGCCCGCAGTCTGAAGATCAAACGCACTACCATCGGGCGGCTGATGGAGGAGGGGCTGTACCCCTACACCAAGCGCTATCTCGGCAGCTTCGACAATCACTTTTCCACCATCGGCCTCGTCGGCATGAACGAGGCGGGTCTGAACGCCAACTGGCTCCGCAAGGACCTCACCCATGAGGAGACGCAGGACTTTGCCGTTCGGGTGCTGAAGCACATGCGGGAGCGGCTGAGCGATTATCAGGAGCAGTATGGCGACCTCTACAATCTGGAGGCCACCCCTGCCGAGTCCACCTCCTATCGCCTTGCCAAGCACGATAAGGCACAGTACCCCAATATCATCACCGCCCACGAGGGCGGGACGCCCTACTACACCAATTCCAGCCATCTGCCTGTGGGCTGCACGGAGGATGTGTTCGCCGCACTGGACGTACAGGACAAGCTCCAGACCCTCTACACCAGCGGCACGGTGTTCCACACCTTCCTGGGCGAAAAGCTGCCCGATTGGCGGGCAGCGGCGGCGCTGGTCCGTAAGATCGCGGAGAACTACGAGCTGCCGTACTATACGCTGTCTCCCACCTATTCCGTCTGCGCAGACCACGGCTATCTGGCCGGGGAGCAGTTCACCTGCCCCATCTGCGGACGGAAAACGGAGGTTTACAGCCGCATCACCGGCTACTACCGCCCGGTGCAGAACTGGAACGACGGCAAGAGTCAGGAGTATCAGGACAGAAAAACCTATCAGGTGAGCGATGCGGCGCAGCCCCATGCAGCCGCTCCGGCGGAAGAAGTGAAAGAGACCGCGCCCGTTTCGGGGAAAGCAGACCGTTACACGCTCTTCGTCACGGCCACCTGCCCCAACTGCCGGGCGGTGAAGCCGCTGCTGCAAAAGGCGGGCGTTCCCTATGAGGAAAAGGATGCCGCACAGTATGCGGAGGAGACAAAGGCACTTGGCCTGCGGCAGGCCCCCACGCTGGTGGCTTGGGGAGAGGAACCCACTCTCTATGTGGGCGCAGCCCAGATCAAGGCGTTCCTCCGGGAGTATGCCCAATGATCGAGCTTGCTGTGATCGGCGGCGGTCCCGCCGGACTGACAGCCGCCCTGTATGCCGCACGGGCGGGACGCTCCGTTGCCGTATTCGAGGGCAGCGGCTTCGGCGGGCAGATCACCCTCTCGCCGCTGGTGGAGAATTATCCCGGCCTTGGCGCGGTCAGCGGCATGGAACTGGGGGACCGGATGTATGCCCAGGCGGAAGCGGCCGGGGCGGAGCTGACCTTCAGCGGGGTACAGAGGATCGAACGAAACACGGGCGGCACGTTCCTTTTGGAAACGGAGGACGGGCCTGTGTCGGCCCGGGCGGTGATTTATGCCGCTGGGGCAAAGCCCCGGACGCTGGGTCTGCCCGGTGAAGAAGCATTGGTAGGCCGCGGCGTCAGCTATTGCGCCCTGTGCGATGGCCCGTTCTTTGACGGGCAGGACGTGGCGGTGGCCGGCGGCGGCAATACCGCCTTTGAGGACGCCCTGTTTCTGGCCGGACGCTGCCGCAGCGTGACACTGATCCACCGGAGAAAAACCTTCCGGGCGGAGCAGACGTTGGTGGAACAGGCGGCCCAACGGGAAAATCTTACCATCCTGACGGATACGGTCATCACCGATCTCCACGCCGACAACGGAGAGCTGGAACACCTTCTGCTGAAAAATGCCGACGGACGGGAGACGCGGCTCCCGGTCAGCGGGCTGTTCGTGGCCTTTGGCCGCGTTCCCGATACGGAAATGGCCGCGGCACTGGCGGAACGGGATCAAGAGGGGTATCTCCTGACCAATGACCGGATGGAAACGGCCGCACCGGGCTTTTTTGCGGCAGGCGACTGTCGGCACAAGCAGGTACGGCAGCTGACCACGGCGGTTTCGGACGGCACCTTGGCGGTGGTCTCCGCCTGCCGGTGGCTGGCGGAACAGTGACGCGCACCGGATCATCCCAACAATCAAAGTAAAGAGAGGATACGCTTATGAACGATGAACGCTACTCCATTATTTATTCCAGCAGAACGGGAAATACCAGACTGCTGGCTGAGGCGATCCGGGAGAGCCTTCCGGCGGATCTGTGCGATCATTTCGGCACGGACGAAGCCGGTGCGGTCGAATCCGAAAAGCTGTATGTTGGCTTCTGGACGGATAAGGGGACTGCGGATGAAGCGGCGCTTGCGCTTTTGAAGCGCCTGAAAAACAAGAAGATTTTCCTGTTCGGCACGGCGGGCTTCGGCGAAAGCGAGGCGTATTTTCAAAAGGTGCTGGATCGGGTAAAGGAGAGCATCGACGAGAGCAATTCGATCATCGGCACTTATATGTGCCAAGGCAAAATGCCCATGGCGGTCCGGGAGCGGTATGAAAAAATGAAGCAGCAGCCCAACCCGGCTCCCAATCTGGACGGACTGATCCGGAATTTTGACCGCGCCCTCACCCATCCGGATGACCATGACCTTGAAGAATTGAAACAGGCTGTGCGGAGAGAGGGAGGACAGTTGATATGAGATGGTTCTATGAGCTTGCGTGGCTGTGGAAGGGGCTGGGGATCTCCCTGCTGGCAGCCGCAGCCTGTATGGTGTGTGTCTGGCTGGTGTGCAGAGCCACCGGAAAGCGGCTTCGGACCGGCATCGCGGTTTTGGCCGCTGCCGCGGGCTTTGCGGCCGCCGTTGTGGTGATCCTCCTCCTCGCCCAGACTCCAACCCCGATTTAAAAGAACCCTCCGTCGCCCGTAAACGGGGACGGGCAGCGGGAATACGCCGCGTGGAAAGCAAAGCAGCAGGCCGGACAAGAGAACAAGGTATAACAAAGGCGGGAGCATCTGTAACGATGCTCCCGCCTGCTGTTATGTAGGATTCTCTATTATATAGTTTATTCCTTAATCTGTTCTAGGCAATTTCCGTTTTTGTCAAACATGTGCATTTCATCATATTCGCCAATTCCGTATCCCCAAAATAAGCGATAACCATTCACATTTAGCTGTATCAACTCTTGGTTTAAATAGGTAATGGTAGATACATCTTCATCGTAGGCAACTGCCATAATAACATATTTATCACTTTTATCATACCAAGAAATCAATACTTGGGTTCTAAGTTGACCCGATTCAAGTTGCTTTGGTTTTTCGATATGCACGGAACCGTTTGTTTCAATGACATCGTAAAAGATGCCTCGCTTTCGTACAATGGCGTTTTGAAGATTGCTTTTTTCTTCTTTGTTCGTATATATAACAGCGGTGAGATTTTCGTCAATCTGTTGAGACGCTAAAATCTCTCCTACCTCAAAGGGATATTTTATTCTATTAAGTGCATTTTCAATACTTTTAGGAAAATACATAAAGAAACTAATCCCTACACCGAAAATAATAATCAGTACAATAAGAAAAATTGCCCTTTTTTTCATTCAAGTTCTCCCCAAAAAACTATTACAAATCGGCTTGATGGATAATACTCATACCCATGCTGTCTATATATTAAATTATAACACAGCAGACATTATAGAGCAAGGGCAGGAATAAGCTCCTGCCCTTGTTTACTATAAAACACTTTCAATAGAAATGATAAATCCGAACACACTACCCACTTGGATAATGTAGTTCGGATTATCATTACTTGGTCCGAGTGGCGGGAGTCGAACCCACGGCCTCATGGACCCGAACCATGCGCGCTACCAACTGCGCTACACCCGGATACAGCTTTACCATTATACGGTATCCGGTTCGGGATGTCAAGGCATATTGCGGAAAATCCCCGCATAGAGTTGAAAGAATTCAACGATGGGGGGCAGGAAGGATGACGGCAAGGCGGTCAGGGCGGCGGACAGCCGCATCGGTTGGCAGAAAAAGAACGGTGGCGCGTCAGGTGGGACGCCGTCAGTCCGGAAAAACGGACGCCCTGTCGGCGGCGGAGCGTTTGCGGCTCATCCGTCTGGTGACCTGCGGCGGCATTTTCGTGCTGCTGGTGGCGGCGAAGCTGCTGCTGCCGGGAAGGATGGCGGGCGTCAGCCAAAAGCTGTCGGAAGCCATGACTCGGAGCGTGGATGTGCAGGCGGTATTTTCCGCTGTGGGCGGGCTGTTTACCAAGGATGGGACCCCGGCGGAGGCGGCGGACGAGGTGTACCGGGCCGTGTTCCATCCAGAGGGCGCGGAGACCCGGCAGACCGCCGCCCGGACAGCGGACGGCGCGGCACTGACGGAGCTGCGGAACTGGCGGGATGCAGAGCCGTTGAACACGATCCCGCCTGCGGGAGAGGACCCGGCTCCGGAGGAGCTGGAGACGATGGACCTTGTGCTCTATTCCGACGAGGATTTGCCGGAAAACGTCAGTATGCGGCAGGCGATTTTGGGTTTTGACCACGAGACGCCGGTAAAGGGCGTGCTGTCCTCAAATTTCGGCTACCGGGATCACCCCTTGGAGGGGACGGAGCGGTTTCACTACGGCGTGGATCTGGCGGCGGATACCGGTACGGCCATCGCCTGCTTTGCCGATGGCACCGTTACGGCGGTAGGGGAGAGCAGCAGCTACGGAAAATACTGCACAGTCACCCACGCTAACGGCTGCGCCACCCTGTATGCTCACTGCGGACGGATCTCCGTGTCCTCCGGCGCGGCGGTAAAAAAGGGAGAGAAGCTGGGGGAGGTAGGAGAGACCGGCATGGCCACAGGACCGCATTTGCATTTCGAGCTGCAAAAGGACGGGGTCTACCTGAACCCGATCTATTATGTGGAAACCGCCTGAGTGTACCGTCTCCGGCGGCTTTTTTCTGCTGGTGGGATGGTTCGCCCTCTGCTGCGGTTGGCAGATGGCGCTGACGGTGCTGGGGGCGGCAGCGTGGCACGAGTTCGGGCATCTGCTGGCTTTAAGGCTCTGCGGCGGGGAGGCTCGACGGCTGCGGGTCGGCATGTTGGGAGCGGTGATCGAGGTCCGGGGGGCCATGGGCTACGGGCAGGAGTTGGCATCGGCTCTGGCGGGGCCGTTGGCGAATCTGCTGGCGGCTGCGGTCCTCGGCAGGATGGGGTGCACCACGGCGGCGGGGGCCAACGGGGTGCTGTGCGCCTTCAATCTGCTGCCTGTCCGCCCGCTGGACGGCGGACGGGCGCTGTATCTCCTGCTGGCGTGGCTGGCCGGTCCCGGAACGGCGGAATGGGGCTGCCGGTGGGTGGGCATTTCCACGGCGCTGGCGGCGGCGTCCGGGACGGCGTGGTTGGTGTGGCGCACGGAGGGAAGCCTCTGGCTGCTCCCTGCCATAGTGGGGCTGCTGACGGCCGGGGCAGGCTGGCGGGATGACCGGTAAGGAGGAGCCGTCGGTCACATTTTGCGGTTTAACTTGAAAATTTGCAGATTCTTAACTATAATAAAGACACCATACCGTCAGCGGACACGTTTACCCTGGAGCTGACGGGGAGAAAGCACGAGGAATGGCTATGCGACCAGACGGAACGAGAGTACGGGATCTGACTGCCATCATGCAGGCGCTTCCCTATGTCATGCCAAAGCGGTATGATGCCCAGAACTGGGCGGAGGAATATCTGGATGAGGACGCGATCCGGGACTATATCCGGGCAAAGCGGCGGGAGGGGCGCACCGTGACCCACATGAGCCTGCTGGTGTCCGCCTATTACCGCGCGGTGCTGAAAAATCCAAAGATCAACTATTTCGTGATGAACCGGCGGATCTACAAACGGAATCACTTCTGCTTCAGCTTTGTGATCCTGAAGACGCGAGCGGACGGCACGCCGGACGAGACCTCTCTGAAGGTGTATCTGGAACCGGAGGACACGGTGTTCACCGTGACGGAGAAGATCCGCTCTACCATCGAGAAGAACCAGAACATTCAGCACAATAACGACACCGACCGGTTTGCGAAATTCGTATTCGGCGTGCCGGGTCTGGCCCGGGCGGTTTTTGGTCTGGCGGGCTTTCTGGACCGGCATAATTTGCTGCCCAAGTCTATCATTGAACTGAGCCCCTTCCATACCAGCCTGTTTGTGACGAATCTGGCCTCCATCAATACGCCCTGCATTTTCCACCACTGCTACGAGTTTGGCACTACCAGCGTGTTCGTCTGCATGGGGCGGCCCGTCCCCGACCCGCTGGCTCCGGAGGGCGTCCGGAAGAAGATCATGCCTATGAGCGTTGTCATGGACGAGCGGATCGCCACCGGCATTGAGTATTCCCGCTTTTTCGCGGAGTTGTTCCGAAATCTCAAGCACCCGGAAAGTCTGGAAGAGCCCTTCAACAGTGTGTTGGCAGAAAAAGCGGCGGTAAAGTGAGGGAGCACATACAGTGAACAAAAGAACGAAAACCGCTCTGCGGCGGTGGTGCCTTTACGGGTGGACGCTTGCAAAATGGACCATGGCTGCGTCCGCCATCGGCGTGGTCTGCGGATTGATCGGGACCATGTTCCACTTCGGCGTCCATGAGGTAACGGCTTTCCGAGGAACGCACCCCTGGGTGCTGTATCTCCTACCGTTGGCGGGCTTTGTGATCGTGAGCTTTTACAAGCTGACGGAGACGGACGGCTTGGGTACCGACGATATCATCGACGCGGTCCATGAAGGAAAGCGGCTGCCTATCTTGCTGCTGCCGGCCATCTTTTTCGGTACGGTTTTGACCCACCTGTGCGGCGGCAGCGCGGGACGGGAGGGTGCAGCCCTTCAGATGGGCGGCACCATCGGCCAGTGTATGGGCCGCACCTTCCGGCTGGATGACCGAGATCTCCGGGTGGCTACGCTGGCGGGCATGGCGGCATTTTTCTCCGCCCTGTTCGGAACGCCGCTGGCGGCCACGGTGTTTGCCATCATGGTCATCAGCATCGGCGTGCTCTACCATGTGGCGCTGTATCCCAGCCTGCTGGCGGCGCTGGTGGCCTACGGCGTGTCCGTCCGTCTGGGGGTGGAGCCTACCCGCTTCACCGTGGCGGTGCCGGATCAGTCGGTAGGGATGTTCGTCCGGGTGGCGGCGCTGGGTGTGCTGTGCGCGCTGGTGTCCATCCTGTTCTGCAAACTGATGCACGGCGCGGGACACCTGATGAAGCGGATCAAAAACCCGTGGCTGCGGGTGATCTGCGGCGGCTTCGCCGTCATCGCCCTGACGTGGATATTCGGCACGGACTATAACGGCGCGGGCATGGACATCGTGACCCGGGCCATCGAGCAGGAGACCGTGGCGGTGCCCTGGGCCTTCCTGCTGAAGCTGGTTTTCACGGCGGTCACGCTGGCAGCGGGCTTCAAGGGCGGCGAGGTGGTACCCTCCTTCTTCGTGGGCGCGACCTTCGGCTGCGCAGTGTCCCCGCTGCTGGGTCTGCCGGTGGGCTTCGGCGCCGCGGTAGGTCTGGCTGCTGTTTTCTGCGGCGTGACCAACTGCCCGGTGGCGTCCACGCTGCTGGCGGTGGAGCTGTTCGGCGCGGAGGGAATGCTGTATTTTGCCCTGGCCTGCTGCCTGAGCTATATGCTCTCCGGGTATCAGGGGCTGTATTCCAGCCAGACCATCCTCTATTCCAAGCTGAAGGCCCAGTTCATCAACGTCCATACCAACGCCTACCACGCCGGCGAGAAAACCGAATAAAACAAGTACCTCCCACGGTTTCCCCATAAATGAAGGGACACCGTGGGAGGTTTTTTGCATGATGGATGAACAACGGCCCGCCCGCAAATGCGGACTGAAACGGCCCCGTTCCTCATAGGATAGAGGAAGGGGGTGGTGGAATGACAAAGGAGGACTTTGATCCGCTGGCCTTTACCACAGCGGTGAACACCCTTGCCGTTGCCATCGCCCAGAATCTGAGCGAGGATGAGCTGGCGCTGCTGACGGCGGTGCTGGTGCAGCTTACCGGCACATTGACCACCATCACCGTCCAGCAGACTCTGTATGGAAAGCAGAAGGATGGCCAGACCTCGTAAGGTCTGGCCATCCTTGTGTTGCATAGTGTGTGATATAAAACTGCTTTACAGGCAAAGTTTATTTCCCAAGTAGGCGGCGGGCCGTGTCCACGTTGACCTGTTCGATCTGCCGCAGCTTCTGCACGGCAGCAGCCTGTTCCTCCGGGGAGATAGGGGAGCTGACCATGCGGTCAATCATGGCCTTGAGGGCATCCGCCGTCAAAGCGTCCAGATCCAAGAAGTTCTCCTGACCGATATACCGCAGGAAAGCGGAGACCTTGGGGTCATACACCACGCCCGCCAGAGGGATGCCCTGTCCGGCGGCGAAGATCAGCGCGTGGAGCCGCATGGACACCACGGCCTGCATCCGGGAAAGCGCGCCGATGATGGTCCCGGCGCTGCCCGCATCATCCAGAAAATAGTGGGGGATGTCCAGTCCTGCCGCGGCCAGCCGGCCGGCAACCGGGTCCAGATGCTTTTCCACGGCGGCGAACACCGGCGTCAGACCGTAGGTCTCATAGGCGTATTTCGCCGCCTGCGCGAACAGGGGGGCCTTGTCCTCAAAGCCCTTCCAATTCCGCAGAGCGAAGCACAGGTACTTCCCGTGGGTCGGGATGCCCGCCCGCAGCAGAACGCTGTCGATCTCGTCCTCGCTGGCGGCGGGGAGGGTCAGGGCCGGGTCCGCCGTCAGGAGGATCTCCGGTTTTGTCACGCCCATGGACTGCAATTCCTTCAGGGAGTCCGGCTCCCGGAGGGTGATGACGTCCACGCTGGCGTTCAGCACGCTGGCCGCCAGCTTCCGGTGCTGTTCCCGGAGAACAGGACCGATGCCGCAGCCGTACATCTGTACCTTGCAGCCCGCCTTGTGGGCGGCCTGAATGTTATGGAGATAGAACCACAGGGACCGACGGGAGGTGACGTCCTGAATGAGGCTGCCGCCGCCGTTGATATACAGCCCCGCGTGGCGCATGGCCTTTTTCCAGGTGCCCACGTCCATCCGTCCCGCCGTCCGCACCCGGTAGGTCAGGCGGGTGGCCTTGGGGTCCTTGGTGAGAACGGTAATAGGCATATCCGGGTCGATGGAGCGCATCTCCTGCAAAATGGCCTCCAAAATGGCATCGTCACCGGCGTTGCCCCGACCGTAAGCACCGCAGATCACCACGCCGTCCCGGTCCCGTTTGGGACGGTTGTGGCGGCGGATGATTTCCTCATAAATGTGTAGCTGGGTGTCCACAGTGCTTTGGATGGAGAACTTGGCGGAGGCTTTTTCATAGAGCTTCTCGCCCATCTCCCGACGCAGAGCGTCCCCGTTGCCCAGCGCGGCCAGATAGCGCCCTAACGTCTGCCAGTCGCCGGGGGTAAAGAGGTATCCGTTTACATCCTGATCGATGAGATAGGGGATGCCGCCCACGGCGGTGGCCACCGTGGCCAGATGGAACCGGGCACCCTCCGTCAGGGCGTAGGGGAAGGTCTCGGAGAGGGAGGTCAGGGCGTTGACATCCAGCGCGGAATAGAACCGATCCATACCGCCGCTGATCCAGCCGGCGAAGGTGACCTCCTTTTCCACGCCCAGTTCCCGGGCCAGGTCCCCCAGCTTCTGCCGCTCCTCGCCGTCACCGGCAATGACCAGCCGCAGCCGGGAACAGGTCTTGTGGCCCTCGGCAAAGCCCCGGACCAGGGTGGACATATCCTTGACGGGGTTCAGCCGGGCGGCGATGCCCACCACCACACTGTTTTTCTCCACGTCGGCACCCAGTCCCCGGAGATAGGCCAGCCGCTCCCCCTGAGACGGCGCAGGGGTGAAGTCGATGCCGTTGTAGATGGCGTAGAACCGGTCGGGGGGGAAGCCCCGGTCGATGAGCAGGTCCACCATGGCGTCGGACACACCGATGCGGTAGTCCAGATGCCGGAGCGCCCAGGCATTGATGGCCCCGAAGGTGAGCCGGGCGAAGGGGCGGCCCATGTAGTCCAGCTTGTAGTCGCTGTGGACGGTGGACACCACAGGCAGGCCTGTGGGCTTCCGCAGCAGTGCGCCGATCATGTTGGCCCGGCTGCCGTGACAGTGGATCAGCTGATACCCTCCCTGCTGGATGTAGGCCGCCAGCTCCCGCCGCAGGTGGGGAATGTTGTTCCCGCCGCAGATCATGGTGGGGATGCCCATGGCCCGGGCCTCCTCGGCAAAGGGGCCGTCCCGGAAGCAGACAAGCTGGGCGGTGATGGTTTTGTTCAGATTTTGCAGCAGACTCAGCACATGGGTCTTGGCCCCGCCGGAATCGCCGCCGCTGATGAGATGGATGACCTTCATAAAAGCGCCTCCAAAAAAATCCTTGTGAAATAGCGAAAAATATTATACAATAGAGAACGCGAAATGTCTACCAAGGAAAAATCGGGCCAAGCCCGTTACGGAGGAAATCATGGAACAGAAAGCAAAACGCATCGGAAAGCTGAATATCATCGACCTCATCGCCATTGTGCTGATCGTGGCGGTGCTGGCGCTGGCGGCCTGGAAATTTATCGGAAAAAACGGCGACAGCATCAACTATGAGCGGCCCCAGACAAAAGTCACCTATCAGGTGAAGGTGGAGGGCGTGGCCCCGGAGCTGTATGAGAACTGTCAGGCCCATCTGCCGTCTCCGCTGATGGCCTCCGGCGCGCTGGTGGGCGGCCAGATCGAGGCCGTGGAGAAGGAGACCTATCAGGTGCTGGATGCCAATGGGAACTGGGTCACGGACCCGGACCATGTGACGTTGATCTTCACCGTGACCACCACCACCCCTACCGCCGAGGTCATGACCACCAAGGTGGGCGATCAGGAGGTCCGCATCGGCAAGACCGATTATATCCTCAAGAGCGAGTATATCGAATTTTCTGACGGTACCATTACCAATGTCATCTGGGGCGACTGACGGCCCTTTCCGAAGGGCACACGGCTTCCAGTCCGTGTGTCTTTTTGTTCGACAAGTCATTTACCCAGCGGAAATATAAATCAAAAGGAGAATTTCAGCTATGTATTGCACGAAGAAAATCACATCTGATCTGATTTGGCTGGGCGGCTCGGACCGCCGGCTGGCCCTGTTTGAAAATGTATATCCCATCCCCCGGGGCGTCTCCTACAACGCCTATCTGATCCAGGATGAAAAGACGGCCCTGCTGGATACGGTGGATCAGGCCATCGCGGAGCGGTTCTTTGAGAATCTGGAACACGCCCTGCAGGGCAAGCCTCTGAATTATGTGATCGTCAACCACATGGAGCCGGATCACGCCGCCACGCTGGGAACGGTCCTGAGCCGCTACCCGGAGGCCACCGTCATCGGCAACGCCAAGACCCTGCCCATGATCAAGCAGTTCTTCCCCATGGAGGTGGAGGGCCGCTTCCAGGCGGTGAAGGAGGGGGATACCCTGTCCCTGGGCCGCCACGAGCTGACCTTTGTCATGGCCCCGCTGGTCCACTGGCCGGAGGTCATGATGACCTATGATACCACGGAGAAGGCCCTGTTCAGCGCCGACGCCTTCGGCACTTTCGGCGCTATGGACGGCAACATCTTCGCCGACGAGGTGAATTTCGAGCAGGAATGGCTGGACGACGCCCGTCGGTATTACACCAACATCGTGGGCAAATACGGCACGCCGGTGCAGAACGTGCTGAAAAAGGCGGCGGGACTGGATATTCAGTACCTCTGCCCCCTCCACGGTCCCATCTGGCGGGAGAACATCGGCTGGTTCCTTGAGAAGTACAAGCGCTGGAGCACCTACACGCCGGAGGCGTGGACAGCCGCTATTTTCTGCGGCTCCATCTACGGCCACACGGAAAACGCCTGCGAGATCCTGACCTCCCGTCTGGCGGAAAAGGGCGTGCGGCACGTGCGGATCTTCGACGTGTCCCACACCGACGTATCCGAGCAGGTCAGCGCCGCGTTCCAGTGCAGCCATCTGGTGTTTGCCAGCGCCACCTACAACGGCGGCATCTACACCCCCATGGAGACGCTGCTACTGGAACTGAAGGCCCACGCACTCCAGAACCGCACCGTGGCCCTCATTGAAAACGGCAGTTGGGGCCCTGCCGCCGCCCGGCTCATGGCCAAGCACCTGGAGGAGATGAAGGGCATGGAGCAGATCGCACCGCCCATCACCATCCGTTCCGCCGTGAAGGAGGAGCAGTACCGGAAGCTGGAGGATCTGGCCGACCTGATCGCTGCCGACATCGCAGCCGAAGAATAAGTGAAAACCCCCGTCTCCGCTTCTCACGGAGACGGGGGTTCATTTTGGAATCAGGGCATCAACCAGTCCCGCAGCATTTTTGCCGCGGGACTGGTTTTGCGGATTTACAGCAGGATAATCCCTGCTTCCTCACATTGTTTCATGGTCTCGGCGTCCCAGATGCTGGCCTGGACCTCGCCGATGTGGCAGTTGCCGATCATCAGCATGCAGAGGCGGCTCTGGCCGATGCCGCCGCCGATGGTCTGGGGCAGCTCGCCGTTCAGCAGCATCTTGTGGAAGGGCAGCTCCGCCCGCTCCTCGCACCCGGCCAGCTTCAACTGGCGGGCCATGGATTCCTCATCCACCCGGATGCCCATGGAGGAGATCTCAAAGGACCGCTCCAGAATGGGGTTCCACATGAGAATGTCGCCGTTGAGGGCCCAGTCGTCATAGTCGGGGGCACGGCCGTCATGCTTTTCGCCGGATCTCAGCTTGCCGCCGATCTGCATGAGGAACACGGTGTGGTGCTCGGCGCAGATGGCGTGCTCCCGCTCCTTGGGGGTCTTGTCCGGCCAGCGGTCCTCCAGCTCCTGGGTGGTGACGAAGTACACCTCCCGGTCCAGCTTGATCCGCAGGCTGGGGAAGGCCACGTTCAATGCTTCGCTGGTCTCACACACGGCGGCGACGATGGCCCGGACGGTGGCCTTCAGATACGCCTCGTTCCGGTCCTCCCGGGAGATGATCTTCTCCCAGTCCCACTGGTCCACATAGACGGAGTGGATGTTGTCCAGATCATCCTCATCCCGGCGGATGGCATTCATATCGGTGTACAGGCCCTTGCCCTCGTGGAAGCCGTAGCGCTTCAGGGCCAGACGTTTCCACTTGGCCAGAGAGTGGACCACCTCGGCGTCCTTGCCCCCGACGCCGGGGATGTCGAACCGGACGGGACGTTCCGTGCCGTTCAGGTTGTCGTTCAGACCGGAATCGGAAGCGACAAACAGGGGGGCGGACACCCGGCGCAGGTTCAGGGCATTGGAAAGATTGGTCTGAAAGGATTCTTTGATAAAGGCGATGGCCCGCTGCAGCTCGTAGTTGGGCAGGGGGGCCTTGTAGCCCTGGGGGATCACAAGAGTGCTCATAAAAAGGCTCCTTCTTTCTCGGTTAGTTCAGCTTGTCCAGACCCAGACGCAGACGGCGCAGGGTCTCATCCTTGCCCAGCAGGTGGCAGATCTCCACGGCGCCGCCGGGCGTCACCAGCTTGCCGGCTGCGGCAATGCGGACAGGCCACATCAGCGTGGCGTTCTTGACCTCCAGCTTGGCAGCCAGATCAATGAGGGTATCGTGGATCGCGTCCACAGTCCAGTCGGAAATGGCTTCCAGAGCGGGGATGGCGGCCTCCAGCATAGCCTTGGAGACCTCGGCGTTGGTCTTGGACTTCTTGTTAGTGAAGAACTCAACGTCATAATCGGGCAATGCGTCGAAGAAATCGACCTTTTCGGGAATGTCCGTCAGCTTTTCGCACCGGGCCTGCAGCAGCGCGGCGATCCCGGCGGCGTCGATAGCGGGGTTCTTCACCGCCTGACGGATGTAAGGCTCCGCAACCTCTGCAAAGGCGGCAGGCTCCATGGCCCGGAGATAGGTGGCGTTGAAATAGGTCAGCTTCTCGATGTCGAAAATAGCGGGGGACTTGGAGATACCGGCGATGTCGAATACCTTCACCAGCTCGTCCAGAGAGAAGATCTCCTGCTCGGCGAATTCGCCCTTGGGCGCCCAGCCCAGCAGCGCCACATAGTTCAGAATGGCGTCCGTCAGGAAGCCCTGAGCCTTCAGATCCTCGTAGGAGGGATCGCCGTGGCGCTTGGACATCTTGTTGTGCTGGTCCCGCATGACGGGGGAGCAGTGGACGTAGGTGGGGACCTCCCAGCCGAAGGCCTCGTACAGCAGATTGTACTTGGGCGCGGAGGACAGGTACTCGCTGCCCCGGACCACGTGGGTGATGCCCATGAGGTGATCGTCCACCACGTTGGCGAAGTTGTAGGTGGGCAGGCCGTCCCGCTTCAGCAGCACCTGATCGTCCAGAGTCTTGTTCTCCACGGTGATGTCACCGAAGGACACATCATGGAAGGTGGTGGTGCCCTCGTGGGGGATCCGCTGACGGATCACGTAGGGCTTGCCGGCAGCCAGATTAGCGGCCACTTCTTCCTCACTCAGATTCCGGCAGGGATCGTCCGCCCGGTCAAACTCGCCGGAGTCCTCCTCGGATTCCGCCTTCTCGCAGAAGCAGTAGTAGGCTGCGCCCTTTTCCACCAGGAGCTGGGCGTAGGGCAGATACAGGTCCCGGCGCTGGGACTGGATATAGGGGCCGGTGGGGCCGCCCACGTCCGGGCCTTCATCGTGATCCAGATGGCACTCCTTCATGGTGCGGTAGATCACGTCCGTCGCACCCTCCACCAGACGGCCCTGATCCGTATCCTCGATCCGGAGAATGAAGGTGCCGTCGGCGTGGCGGGCGATGAGCCAGGTGTACAGCGCGGTGCGCAGGTTGCCCACGTGCATATAGCCGGTGGGGGAGGGGGCGAACCGGGTACGGACCTTCCCCTTGGGGATGCGGGCTTCCAAACCTTCAAAAAATGTCTTATCCAAAGCCATGAATGATACCTCCATGTCAAAATATACGTAATTACACAAAATACATTATCCCTATTTCAGACAGGAAAGTCAAGAGTTCGGATTGCAATTTTTAAGGGGGAGTGGTATACTGTATCAGTTAAAATATGCCCTGTACAGATACGTCTGCCGGTTTCCGGCTGAAATATAGAAAAGCGAGGTACTATTATGGAGAACGAAGTTCAGAAAAAAAGAATTTTAAGCGGCATCCAGCCCTCCGGCGACCTGACGCTGGGGTCCTATCTGGGCGCCATCCGCAACTGGGCGGCGCTGGCGGATGAGTATGACTGCTACTATATGATGGCCGACATGCACACCATCACCGTGCGGCAGGTCCCGGCGGAGCTGCGGCGGCACACCCTGGTCCAGTTGGCGGCCTATATCGCCAGCGGTCTGGACCCGGAGAAAAACGTGCTGTTCGTCCAGTCCCATGTTCCGGCCCACGCCCAGTTGGGCTGGGTGCTGGACTGCTACACCATGTTCGGCGAGTTGAGCCGCATGACCCAGTTCAAGGATAAGTCCGCCAAGAACGCGGACAACATCAACGCGGGCCTGTTTACCTATCCGGCTCTGATGGCGGCGGATATTCTGCTGTATCAGGCGGATCTGGTGCCCGTGGGCGGCGACCAGAAGCAGCACGTTGAGATCTGCCGGGACATTGCCACCCGGTTCAACGGCCTTTACGGCGATACCTTCAAGCTGCCGGACCCCTACATCCCCAAGGTGGGCGCCCGGATCATGAGCCTGACCACCCCCACCAGCAAAATGAGCAAGTCCGACAAGGATCAGAACGGCTGCGTGTATATGCTGGAAAAGCCGGAGGATATCCTGCGGAAGTTCAAGAAGGCCATGACCGATTCCGACGCCTGCGTCCGCTTTGACCCGGAGAACAAGCCCGGCGTCTCCAACCTGATGCAGATCTACTCTGTGGCCACCGGTAGGGATTACGCGGCTATTGAGGCGGAATTTGCCGGTCAGGGCTACGGCAGCTTCAAGACCGCCGTGGGCGAGTCCGTGGTGGAGCTGCTGCGCCCCATCCGGGAGGAGACGGAACGCCTGCTGGCTGACAAGGCCTATCTGGAGAGCGTGTACCGCGCCGGTGCGGAGAAGGCTGCCTATGTAGCCAACCGCACCCTGTCCAAGGTCTACAAAAAAGTGGGCTTTCTGGCCCGGTAACGGCGGAGGAAACATGAGATTTGACAATCAGCTGATGGCGCCGGTGGCGCTGGCATTGCTGACGGCTCTGGTGGTCAGCTTTCTGATGACACCGGTGGTCAAGAGCTTTGCTTACAAGGTGGGTGCGATCGATGTGCCCAAGGACGAGCGGCGGATGCACCACAAGCCCATCCCCCGGCTGGGCGGTCTGGCGATCTTCGCCGGCTTTATGGCCAGCATCCTGCTGTTCGTGGATATCCGACTGAACCCCCAGATGCAGAGCATCCTGCTGGGCGCGGTCATCATCGTGGTGCTGGGCGTGGTGGATGACATCATGGCCCTGCCCGCCAAGCTGAAATTCGTGATCCAGATCGTGGCGGCGCTGATCCCGGCCCTGAACGGCGTGTCCATTCAGGCGTTATCCAACCCCAACATCTTTTCTCCCAATGCCTATTGGGTGCTGAACTGGCTGTCCGTCCCCATCACGGTGCTGTGGATCGTGGGGATCACCAACGCCGTGAACCTCATCGACGGACTGGACGGTCTGGCCAACGGCGTGTCGGCCATCTCCGCCGCCACGGTGCTGGTCATCGCCCTGATCTGCTCCGAGGCTCAGGTGGCCGTGGTGATGGCGGCGCTGGTGGGTGCCTGCGTGGGCTTCCTGCCCTATAACCTGAACCCCGCGAAGATGTTTATGGGCGACACCGGCGCTACATTTCTGGGTTTCATTCTGTCCACCATGTCCATTCAGGGCCTTTTCAAATTCTACGCGGTGATCTCCTTTGCCGTGCCGTTTTTGATCCTGGGTCTGCCCATTTTCGACACAGCCTTCGCCATGATCCGCCGGATGGCCCACGGCCAGAGCCCCATGCACGCGGACCGGGGCCACATCCATCACCGGCTCATTGACATGGGTCTGAACCAGAAGCAGGCGGTGGCAACGCTGTACGTCATTTCCGGTATTCTGGGCCTGTCCGCCGTGGTGCTGACCACCGGCGGCGAGGCGAAGGCCATGCTGCTGCTGATCGCTCTGTGCGTTGTGGCGGTTGTGGCCGCCCGGGTGGTGTTCCCCAAGGAAGTGAAGGAGGAACTCCACGAGGAACTGGAAGAACTGACAGAGTTGGGCCATCACGAGGAAAAAGACAAGCAGAAGGAGGACGGCAGCCATGAATAAGCTGCGGATCATGAGCGTTTTCGGCACCCGGCCGGAAGCCATTAAAATGTGCCCGCTGGTGAAGGAACTGGCCTCCCGGCCGGAGATCGAGAGCCTTTGCTGCGTGACCGCCCAGCACCGGCAGATGCTGGACAGTGTGCTGGAGGTTTTTGAGGTAAAGCCCGACTGGGATCTGGACATCATGACCCCCCGGCAGACCTTGTCCACCATCACCAGCAAGTGCCTTACTGGTATGGACGAGGCCATTGACACCCTGAAGCCGGATATGATCCTTGTCCACGGAGACACCTCCACCACCTTTGCCGGGGCGCTGTCCGCCTTCTACCATCAGGTGAAGGTGGGCCATGTGGAGGCCGGTCTCAGAACCTATGACAAGTATTCGCCCTTCCCGGAGGAAATGAACCGCAAGCTGGTTTCCTCCATTGCGGATCTTTATTTCTGCCCTACGGTGAACAACAAGAATAACCTCCTGCGGGAGAATATCACCGAGGGGCTGTTCGTCACCGGCAATACGGTGATCGACGCACTGAAAACCACCGTCCGGGAGGATTACAAATTTTCCACGGACGAATTGAATCACCTGCCATACGGGGAGAAAAAGATCGTCCTCGTCACCTGCCACCGCCGGGAGAATTACGGTGAGCCTATGAAGAACATTATGCTGGCGCTGCGGCAGATCGCGGAGGAGAATCCGGAGGTGGAGCTGGTGTATCCCGTCCATCTCAGCCCGGTGGTGCGGGAAGCGGTGGACATCTATCTCCGGGGCGCGCCCCGGGTGCACCTCATCGATCCGCTGCCTGCCGACGAGATGCACAACCTCATGGCCCGGTCTTACCTGGTGCTGACGGACTCCGGCGGACTTCAGGAGGAGGCCCCCGCGCTGGGCAAGCCGGTGCTGGTGATGCGCCGGGAGACAGAGCGTCCCGAGGCAGTGGCCGCCGGGACGGTGAAGCTCTGCGGCGTGGTGCAGGATGACATCGTGACCATGGCGGAGCGGCTGATCCGGGACAAGTCCGCCTACGAGAAAATGGCCCATGCCGTGAACCCCTACGGAGACGGACAGGCCTGCCGCCGGATCGTGGATGACATTTTGTGGTACTTTGGCCGCCGGGAGCAGCCGGCGGAGGACCTTGCGTAAATGAGAGGAGAGGAGGGACGGCATGAAGCGGACACAGAAGCTGGTGACATGGGGCATTGTGATCTTGGTGGTGCTGGTGGTGCTGCTGATGCTGGTGAGCAACCTGCGCCGTTCCTCCCGGGTGGTTCTGCCGGACACCAATACCAGTGCCGAGGGCGGCGGAGACCTGCCTGCGGAGGGCGGCGCCCTGACAGTGGTGGAGGTGACGCCGGAAACGGTGCAGGCCGCCATTGAGACGCTGCACCGGCCGGAGGCATACAGCCGCACGGTCACAGTGGAGTATCTCTGGACCGGCGGCAGCGGCACCATCGAGCTGTCTACGGCGGTCAGTGCCCCGTGGACCCGCGTGGATCGGACCCTGGCGGACGGCCAGGTTCGCCACAGCATTACCGACGGCGAGACTACCTTTATCTGGTATAATGGGGAGTCGGAGGTATATACCGGCCCCGCCGGGGCCATCTCCGCCGACGCGGAGGAAACGATTCCAACGTATGAGGATGTGCTGGCATTACCGCAGGATCACATTGTTCAGGCGGACTACCGGGTGGTGTCCGATGTGCGCTGCATCTACGCGGAAACGGCGGAGGACGCATGGGGCTACGTCCAGCGGTACTGGGTCAGTGTGGACACGGGCCTGCTGGTGGTGGCGGAACGTCTGCAAAAGGGCGAGACCGTTTACCGGATGGCGGCGCTGGAGGCAGACCAGACGGCTCCTCCGGCGGAGACCTTCACCCTGCCGGACGGCACAGACCTGCTTCACAGGTAAACAACGGCACCCACGGATATTTCGCATCCGTGGGTGCTTTTTTGAAAACAGTGAAACAAAACCAGCCATGCCAAATGCGGCACGGCTGGTTTTACAATCTATGGAAGGCGAAAATGCTTTACAGAAATAAACGGGGTTATGCTGAAAAAAGACCGCTGATCCGCCTGGCTTACTGGTAGATGGGGAACTGGCGGCAGAGGGCATCCACCTCGCTGCGGACCTGCTCCCGGCAGGTGTCGAAGTCCCGGGCCGTCTGGCCCATCCAGTGGGCGATCTGCACCATCTCAGGCTCCTTGAAGCCACGGGAGGTGACGGCGGGAGTACCCACCCGGACGCCGCTGGTGACAAAGGGCTTCTCCGGGTCGTTGGGAATGGCGTTTTTGTTGACGGTGATCTGAACCTCGTCCAGTCGCCGCTCAAACTCCTTGCCGGTGATGTGGAAATTCCGCACGTCCACAAGGCAGAGGTGGTTGTCCGTGCCGCCGGAGACGAGACGGAACCCTTCTTTTACCAGTTCCTCCGCCAAGACCTTGGCGTTTTTCACGATCTGCTCCGCGTAAGCCTTGAATTCCGGCTTCAGCGCCTCCCCAAAGCAGACAGCCTTGGCGGCGATGATGTGTTCCAGCGGGCCGCCCTGAGTGCCGGGGAACACGGCGGAATTGATCTTCTTGTAGATGGCCTCATCGTTGCAGAGGATCAGGCCGCCCCGGGGACCGCGAAGGGTCTTGTGGGTAGTGGTGGTCACCACGTCCGCATAGGGAATAGGGGAGGGGTGAAGCCCAGCCGCCACCAGACCGGCGATGTGGGCCATGTCCACCATGAGATAAGCGCCCACGGCATCGGCCACCTCCCGGAACTTGGCGAAGTCGATGACCCGGGGATAGGCGGAGGCACCGGCAATGATGATCTTGGGCTTGCAGGCCTTGGCGGTCTCCAGCAGCGCGTCATAGTCGATGGTCTCATCCTCGCCCAGACCGTAGGGCACGATATGGAAATACTTGCCGGAGATATTGACGGGGCTGCCGTGGCTCAGGTGGCCGCCATGGGCCAGATTCATGCCCAGAATGGTGTCCCCCGGCTGCGCCAGCGCGAAGAAGGCCGCCAGATTGGCGTTGGCACCGGAGTGGGGCTGAACATTAGCATACTTGCAGCCGAACAACTGGCAGGCCCGCTGGCGGGCCAGCTCCTCCGTAACGTCCACCGCGAAGCAGCCGCCGTAATAGCGGTGGCCGGGATAGCCCTCGGCATATTTGTTGGTAAGGCAGGTCCCCATAGCCACCATCACCGCAGGACTGACGATGTTTTCGGAAGCGATCAGTTCAATGTTGCGCTGCTGGCGGGCAAATTCCTCCTGAACGGACGCGCCCACCTCCGGGTCTAACTGAGAAAGATACTGCATGGTATCCTGAACGATCATGTAAAGCCCCTCCTTGTAAAAAGATACTACATATTGTACCTGATGAAAGCTGAAAACGCAAGACCTATTATCCGAGGGGGGCGGGAATTCCATCCTCATACAGACCCCGCTCCGTCAGGACCCAGGGAACGGGATAGTCATGGGGTTCCACGGGGATCTCCTGCCGGATCAGCAGTTCCCGGCACAGCAGTACCGTGCCGCCCCGGTACTGGGAGAGGAACCGGTCATAATATCCGCCGCCGTGGCCCAGCCGTTGTCCCAGATAGTTGCAGGTGACGCAGGGCAGCACGGCGAAGTCGATGGCGTCCACAGGAATGACCGGCGTGTCTGCCGTTGGTTCCAAAAGCCCGTAGCGGCCGGGGACAAGCTGATTCAGGTCCGTGATCTGGCGGGACTCCATGTGGCCCGGCTCGGTGCACAGGGGGACGCAGAGGGTCTTTCCAGCGGCGAGGGCATCCTCTAAAATCGGCCGCGTATCGATCTCCCGATCTGTGCCCACGAAGCAGAAAACCGTCTGGGCTTCCTGATATTCCGGCATGGCCAACAGGCGATGCGCGATGGAGCGGGCGCTTTTGGCCTTGTATTCCGGGGCCAAAGCCGCCTCTAAGCGGCGAACAATGGCGCGAAGCTGCTGTTTTTCTTCCTGACGGGTCATGGCAGGGGGTCCTCCTCTTTCTCTGGGCGGGCGGCTCCGTAGACGATGGCGCCTCCGCCGTATTTTTTCCGGATGGCGTCCATAGCGGACTCCAATTTTTCCTGCCGGGCGTTCCGCTGCCCGGCGGTGGGGTCGAACAGATCGGCCTGCTCGTAGGCTTCCCCGTCAGAGGACAGGTGGATGGCGGTGACGGTCAGCGCCCGGATGGGGGCCGGGGGTGTCCACAGCTCCTCCGTCAAAGCCATGGCAGCGTTGGTCAGATCCCGGATGAGATGGGTGGGGGCGGGAAGCTGCTTTTGCCGGGAGCGGTCATGGAAGGCCGGGTCCCGGACGGTGACCTGGATGCCCCCGGCGTACAGCCCCTCCCGCCGCAGCCGGGTGGCCACGGAGTCCGCCAGAACGGCGATGCCTGAGCGCACCTGAATACAGGTGGTGAGGTTTTGGGGGAAGGTGGTGCCGTTGCCCACGGACTTCACCGGCTCCGCGTCCAGTCTGGCCCGGACAGGAGCGCTGTCCAACCCGTTGGCGTATTCATAAAGCTGGGTGCCCATCTTGCCCATGAGGGTCTCCAGTGTTTCCTTCTTGCAGGCGGCCAGCTGGCCGATGGTTTTGACGCCGTATTGTCCCAGCAGCTTTTGAGCCGCGCCGCCTACATACAGCAGGTCTCCCACCGGCAGTGGCCAGACGATGGAGCGCCAGTTTTCCCGGGAAATAACGGTGGTGGCGTCCGGCTTTTTATAATCGCTGCCCAGCTTGGCAAAGACCTTGTTGAAGCTGACGCCGACAGACAGGGTCAATCCCAGCTCCCGTTTCACCCGCTGCCGGATGGCATTCGCCAGCGCCTTGGCGTCCCCGCCGAACAGATGGAGGGTGTTGGTCACGTCCAGCCAGCTTTCGTCGATGCCGAAGGACTCCGCTAAATCGGTATATTCGTCATAAATGGCATTGACCTTATTGGAATATTCCCGATACAGCCTGTGATGGGCAGGAAGCAGTACCAGATTGGGGCATTTCTTCTTGGCCTGCCAGATGGTCTCGGCGGTTTTGACCCCGCACTGCTTGGCAGGCTCGTTTTTCGCTAAAATAATTCCGTGCCGGGAGGCGGGATCACCGGCCACGGCCACCGGCACCTCCCGCAGTTCCGGATGAGAGAGCAGCTCCACGGAGGCGTAAAAACAGTTCAGATCGCAGTGAAAAATGACCCGGTCCATGTGCGCCTCCTTTCCGGGCAGTTGTGATGAAAATAAGAATGTCCTTACATCATGCTGAGTATAGCACATTTGTTCGGAATTGCAAAGAGAAAAAGGAACAGCGGATTTCCGCTGTTCCTTTTGTATATACGCGAGCAAAACTATAAGCCGGGTTCTGTATTTGACAGTCATCTATCTCGACGTACCGTTGCCGGTACGCTCAAGCCACCCCGGGAGCGGCCGGGCCAGCCTTGGGACCCGAAGTCCCTGCTCCCATACCGGTGTTGCTCCGGATAGAGTTTACAGCGATGGGTGCTTTGACGCACCATCGGGTGAGCTCTTACCTCGCCTTTCCACCCTTACCGCCAGGGCTACGCCCTGGCGGTAAGCCGATTCCTGACGGAATCGGTCGCTGCGGCGGATGATTGTAATCGCGAAGAGGGACCCTTCGTCCCTCTTCACACAACACCCCTGCGGTTCCCGCTGGGGGAGCGTTCATCAACACCGGCTTCTTACCAACATGGCGCAGCCTTGGCGGCGGTATATCTCTGTTGCACTTTTCCTGAAGTCGCCTTCGGCGGGCGTTACCCGTTATCCTTGCCCTGTGGAGCCCGGACTTTCCTCACGGAAGGGCCTTTCGCCCCTTCCGCGCGACTGTCTGTTTTCCTCGCGGGTCTATTGTACGCAAAACAGCGGGAAAAGTCAATGGGAAGTCGATCAATAAGAGAGGATCAGTCCCTTGTCCATGGCGTAGAAGCTGGTGAGACCCCGGCAGGGTAGGATCTCCACAGCCTTTACCGGCAGACGGTCCAGAATCGCGTTCCGCAGCCGATCGGCACCTTCGGGATTCTGACAGTGGGTGATGATCACATGGCTGCCGGTGCAGTCCTTGGCATCGCTCATGAGCTGGGCGATGGCTCTGGCGGTGTGGGCCTCGCCACGGGCCTTTTTTGCCACGCGGATCGTACCCTCGGCCGTGGCTTCCGCGACAATGCGGATGCCCAGCGTCTGGAGCAGGGTGCCGGCCAGAGGCGGCATCCGTCCGTTATTCACCAGATTGTCAAAATGCTCCAGCGTGAAGCAGAGACGGGTATTCTTCTGACAGACCTGAAGCTCCGCGCACAGATCCTCAAAGGGCAGGCCCTGTTCCGCCAGCTCGGCGGCCTTGCGCAGCAGCAGGATCATAGCGCCGGAGGTGGCACGGGAATCCAGCACAAAGATCTTTTTTTCCGGGTGCTCCGCCAGAACCAGATCTCTCGCGGCCATGGCGGCGTTATAGGAGCCGGAAAGCTGAGAGGAGATGGTCACGCAGACGGTTTCCTCGCCCTGCTCGAAGGCCTCGGCATAGGCGGCGGGGGAGGGGCAGGCGGAAGAGGAACGGTGATGGGCCAGCTTGCTCAGCAATGCCGGAATATCCAGCTCCGGCGTATCCAGATAGTCCTGACCGCCGACGTGCAGGCACATGGGCGCTACTGTCAGACGGGCGTAAGGGGAATTGAGTTCCCCGGAGATCAGATCACAGCTGCTGTCGCTGACAAGATTCAACATGATGACACACTCCTACCTCGACCCACAGGATGTTGACAGTGGATCGGCAAAAATAGTTTTCAATACTACATTTCATTGTATCTGCAAAACGGACGCTTGTCAAGTGAAAGAACATCGAAAAAGGTCAAAGGGAGGGAGCGGCCCGGTGAGAAACAGAAAAAAAGATCCCTTACATTGAATTTTTTTGCGGCGTGTGGTATGATAACCGGGCGAAAGCCGCGATGATAGACGGCTTTTATAAAGGAGCGTTTTTATGACCTTTGAAGAATATCTGTCCTCCCTGAAGGGAAAGACGGTAGGTGTGATCGGCGTGGGCGTATCCAACCGTCCCCTGATCGAAAAACTCCTGGAGCGGGGGATCGACGTCACCGCCCGGGATAAAAAAGAGGATCTGGGAGAACTGGGGCAGGCTTTGACGGCTCAGGGCTGCAAGCTGCGTCTGGGGAGCGGATATCTGGCGGACCTCCATGAGGATGTGATCTTCCGTACCCCCGGTCTGCGGCCGGATGTGCCGGAGCTGGCGGCGGCTGTGGCCGGCGGCAGCGTCATCACCTCGGAGATGGAGGCATTCTTTGCAGTCTGCCCCTGTCCCATTCTGGCGGTGACCGGTTCCGACGGCAAGACGACGACCACCACCATTATCTCCAAGCTGCTGGCGGCGGAGGGGAAGATCGTCCATGTGGGCGGCAATATCGGCCATCCGCTGCTGTGCGACACCCCGGAGATCGCACCGGAGGATATGGCGGTGCTGGAGCTCAGTTCCTTCCAGCTGATGACCATGCAAACAAGCCCCCATATCGCAGTGACCACCAATCTGGCGCCTAACCATCTGGATGTCCACAAGGACTATCAGGAGTATGTGGATGCAAAGGCAAACATCTTTACACACCAGAATGCCGGCGATATTGCTGTGTTCAACGCCGACAACGATGACACGGTGCGTCAGGCCGCGAAAGCGGTGGGCGAGGTCCGTTGGTTCTCCCGGAAGCAGCGGGTGGAAAACGGCGTGTTCTGCGAGAACGGCGTGATTTATGAAGCCGTAAACGGCGCTGTGATGCCCATCATGGAGACAAAAGACATTCTGCTGCCCGGCGTCCACAATATTGAAAACTACATGGCGGCCTTCGCCGCCGTGCGGGGGATGGTCAGCTATGAGACCATGCGGGAGATCGCGAAAACCTTCGGCGGCGTGGAGCACCGGATCGAGCTGATCCGCACCCGGAAGGGCGTCCGCTGGTACAACGATTCCATCGCGTCCAGCCCCAGCCGTACCATCGCGGGCCTGAATTCCTTCCCAGAGCAGGTGATCCTCATTGCCGGCGGCAAGGATAAGGGCATCAGCTACGCCCCCCTCGGCCCTGTGGTGAACGATCACGTCAAGCTGCTGCTGCTGTGCGGCAAAACGGCGGGGGTGATCCGGGAGGCCGTGGAGCAGGCGGAAAATTATCACGGCTTGGAGATCCTCGACGTGGCGGACTACCACGAGGCGGTGGCCATTGCCGACGCCCGCTCCCAGCCGGGGGATGTGGTGATTCTCTCCCCGGCCAGCACCTCTTTTGACCGCTTTGCCAACTTCATGGAGCGGGGCCAGGTGTTCAAGGCTATCGTCAACGAACTGAAATAATGAATAAGCCCTTCCGCATAAGCTGATAAGAGCCGAAAGCGGAGGAGGTGGGGCTGTGGGTCCCGGATTTTTCTACTATCACCGGGGGCCGGATGGCCCCCAGATCCGGCGGGCGCTGCTGCTGTTGGCCATATCCGGGCTGTTGGCATTTGCCCTGTACGCGGGGGCACAGATGCGGCCTCTGCTGGGGAGCCTTGCCACCACGCGGGTATCCAACGCCGTGAACCGCATCGTCTATCAGGCGGTGAACGAGGCCATCGACAGCGGTCAGATCGCCTATGAACAGCTGGTGAGCTACGAAAAGGACAACGAGGGCCGCATTACCATGGTCCGCAGCAACATGGCGGCCTTCAATCGGCTGCAATCCCAGATTCTGGACCTGATCCTCAGCCGCATTGATCAGGTATCTGCCCGGGAACTGTCCATCCCGGTGGGCAGCCTGACGGGCTCGCCCCTGCTGGCGGGCCGGGGGCCTCGGATCTCCGTGCGGATGGAGTCGGTGGGGTCCTCGTCGGCCCGGTTTGAAAACCAGTTCGAGTCCGCCGGGATCAACCAGACCAAGCACAGGATCGTCCTGCGAATCGACGTGTACGTCAGCATCCTTCTTCCGGGATATTCCACCGTGACGCAGGTGACCAACGAGATCACCGTGGCGGAAACGGTGATCGTGGGGGAGGTGCCGGGGACCTATACCTATTTTGCGACGGACCCGGACGCCTATGCCGGCGACGCCAAGGATTACATACTCAACAAAGACTAAGGAGGACGCTCCATGGAATTTCGCACGGAGTTTGCCGATTACAAGGACGAACTGGCCTTTCTGCGGGCCTATCTTACGGAACAGGGGTATCTTTATTATGTTTTAGACGCCCCGGTGATCCCGGACTATGAATATGACCGTCTGAACCGCCGCCTGGAGGAACTGGAGGCGGAGCACCCGGAGGAGATCACACCGGATTCCCCCACCCAGCGGGTAGGCGGCAAAATTCTGGATTCCTTCCAGCCCTACACCCATGAGGTGCCCTTGGAAAGCCTTCAGGATGTGTTCAACGAGGGGGAGGTAGCCGCCTTCTGCGAGAAGATGGAGGAGGCCCTCGGCCCCATGGCGGAATATTCCGTGGAGCCCAAGGTGGACGGCTTGTCCGTGGCCCTGGAATACCGGGACGGCGTGTTTGTCCGGGGCGCTACACGGGGAGACGGCCGGGTGGGCGAGGACGTGACGGAAAACCTCCGCACCGTCCGTTCCATTCCCATGACATTGCCGGAAAAGCTGCCTCGGCTCATCGTCCGCGGCGAGGTCTACATGGCCCGGTCCGTGTTTGAGAGCATCAACGCCAAGCGGGAGCTGGAGGGCAAGCCTCTGATGGCCAACCCCCGGAACGCCGCCGCCGGGTCTTTGCGGCAGCTGGATTCCAAGATCTGCGCCCAGCGGCAGCTGGACATCGCCGTGTTCAATTTGCAGTTGGCGGAGGGCCGGGAATTCACCTCCCACGCGGAGACCCTTGACTATCTGGCCTCCCAGCGGTTCAAGGTCATCCCCCACAAGACCCTCCGCGGCACATCGGAGATCCAGACGGAGATCTTCCGGATCAACGACGAGCGGATGGACTATCCCTTTGATATTGACGGCGCGGTGGTGAAGGTGAACAGCCTGTCGGACCGCACGATCCTCGGCTCCACGGCCAAATTCCCCAAGTGGGCCGTGGCCTATAAGTATCCCCCGGAGAAGAAATACGCCACGGTGACGGACATCGTGGTGCAGGTGGGGCGCACCGGCGTCCTGACGCCCAAGGCGGTACTGACCCCGGTGCGTCTGGCGGGCACCACCGTGACCAGTGCTACCCTCCACAATCAGGATTTCATCACGGAGAAGGACATCCGCATCGGAGATACGGTGCTGGTGCAGAAGGCGGGAGAGATCATCCCGGAGATTTTGTCCGTGGATCTGACAAAGCGCCCGGAGGGGACGAGGCCCTACACCCTGCCGGAGGTGTGCCCGGTCTGCGGCGCGCCGGTGGTCCGGGACGAGGACGGCGCGGCCCTCCGCTGCACCGGCGCGGAGTGTCCCGCCCAGCTTCAGCGGAACATCACCCACTTTGCCAGCCGGGACGCCATGGACATTGAGGGCCTTGGCCCGGCGGTGGTGGCCCAGCTGGTGGAAAACGGACTCATCGCCAACGTGGCGGATCTCTATGACCTCCATGCACAGGATGTGGCCCAGCTGGACCGCATGGGGGCGAAGTCGGCGGAGAATCTGATCCGGGCCATTGAAAAATCCAAAGCCAATGACCTCAGCAAGCTGATCTACGGCTTGGGCATCCGTCAGGTGGGGGAGAAGGCCGCCGCTGTGCTGGCCCGGCACTTTGGGACTCTGGATGCCCTGACCGCCGCTCCGACAGAGGAGCTGACGGAGATCCCGGATGTGGGCGAGATCACGGCCAAGTGCATTGTGGACTATTTGAACCAGCCTCAGGCCAAGGACCTGATCGCAAGGCTGAAGGCCGCTGGGGTCAATATGGACAGCACCGTTCAGAAGGTGGATGACCGCTTTGCCGGCATGACCTTTGTGCTCACCGGCTCCCTGACCCGGTTCGACCGGAAAACGGCGGAGAACGAGATCGTCCTCCGGGGGGGCAAGGCCAGCGGCTCCGTGTCGAAAAAGACCACCTATGTGGTGGCGGGCGAGGCTGCGGGCAGCAAGCTGACAAAGGCCCAGCAGTTGGGCGTCCCCGTGCTGACGGAGGACGAGTTCGCGGAGCTGCTGAAATGAAGCGGCTGTACGCGACACTGAAGCTCTTTCTTGGATGCAGCATCGGTGTATTTTTAGGGAGATGTATCTACCTGTACTTTGATTTTAAGGTCCGTCCGGATCTGTACGCTATGCAGTCGGCACCCTGGTATGTGGATTTAGAAATTCAGGGGATCATTACGGCGGTTCTGGCTGCCGTACTGCTGGCGGCTATGTGGCTGGTCAGGAAAAACATAGACAAAAAGGGGTGAGGGGATCATGCGTTCCCTGTTTCGGAAAATAAGGGAGGCCAACCGGCCATTCTGCACGGCGCTGGTGGCGGCGGCAGGCAGCTCCAGCCGTATGGGCGGCACAGACAAGCTGATGGAATTTCTGGACAATGTTCCTGTCCTGATGCGGACCCTGACAGCGTTACAGCGGGCAGCCGCTATCGATGAGATCGTCATTGCCGCCCGGGAGGACGCACTGGTGGACATCTCGACCCTGTGCAAGACCTACGGCATTACAAAATGCAGCAAGGTGGTGCGGGGCGGTGAGAGCCGGTGCCATTCCGTGCTGCTGGCGGCATTGGAAGCCTCCCCGGAGGCGAAGCTGCTGGCGGTGCAGGACGGCGCCCGCCCGCTGGTAACGCCGGCGCTCATCGACCGCACGGTGGAGGCGGCGGCCAAGTGCGGCGCGGCGGCCCCGGCGGTGCCGGTGAAGGACACCATCAAGACCGTGGCCGAGGACGGCGCTGTGACCGGTACCCCGGACCGCAGTACCCTCCGGGCGGTGCAGACACCCCAGGTGTTTGAGACGGATCTGCTGAAGGCGGCCTTGCAGTCGGCGCTGGAAAACGAGGTGCCCGTCACCGATGACTGCTCCGCTGTGGAGCGGCTTGGGAAGGTGGTCTATCTCATCGACGGCGACGAGGAAAATCTGAAGATCACCACCCCAGTGGATCTGGTGATCGCGGAGGCTATTTTAGCGGAACGGGAGGGACGCTGATGACAGACCTGCGAATTGGACACGGATATGATGTCCACCGGCTGACGGAGGGCCGCAAACTCATCTTAGGCGGCGTGGAGATCCCCTACGAAAAGGGACTTTTAGGCCATTCTGACGCGGATGTACTGGTCCACGCCGTGATGGACGCTCTGACGGGGGCTGCCCGGCTGGGGGACATCGGCAAGCTGTTCCCGGATACGGACCCGGCCTACGCCGGTATTTCCAGTCTGAAGCTGCTGGCGGAGGTAGGACGGCTGCTGGCGGAAAAAGACTGCGCCGTGGTGAATATCGACGCCACGCTGCTGGCGCAGGCTCCGAAGGTAGGCCCCTACCGGCAGCAGATGGCGGAAAACATAGCAATGGCGCTGCACATCGACCCGGAGCGGGTGAACGTGAAGGCCACCACGGAGGAGGGCCTCGGCTTCACAGGGGACGGCTCCGGGATGGCGGCCCATGCCGTGGCTTTGATCGAGACGGTCAAATGACCGTTACAGTGCATATATTACAAGGAGACGTACATTCGGTACGTCTCCTTTTTTCTACGCTGCCATACCGGACGTAAGGCCGGTATGCTCGCGTCGCAGAAAGAGCGAAGAGAAGGAGGAACAAGTGTGGAATATGATCTGATCCTTGCCCGCTCCGTGACGTATGCGCAGCGGATGCAAAGAGCGCTGAACCGTGCAGGGATCCGCAGCCAGCTCTTTCGGGCGCCCCGTGACCTGACGGATCTGGGCTGCGCCTATGTGGTGCGGATCTCGCCCTACGATCTGGGAGCGGCCCTGCCGATCCTGCGGCGGGAGGGACTTGGCCCCCTGCGGATCTATGTGCAGCGGGGCGGGGATATTCAGGAGATGGGCCTATGATCTATCTGGACAGCGCGGCCACCACCTTCCAAAAGCCGCCTGCGGTGGGGCGGGCCATGACGGAGGCGCTGGCCTCTATGAGTTCGCCGGGGCGGGGCGGGCATCCGCTGGCTATGCGGGCTGCGGACACCGCCTTCCGGTGCCGCACGGAGCTGGCGGAGCTGTTTGGCCTTGACGGCCCGGAGGGCGTGGCCTTTACACTGAACGCCACTCATGCCCTGAACATTGCCATCAAAAGTTTGGTGCCCCCCGGCGGACGGGTGGTGATCTCCGGATATGAGCACAACGCCGTCACCCGACCGCTGACGGCCCTAAAAGCCAAGGTGTCCGCAGCAGGCGGACCGCTGTTCGATCAGGAGGCAGCGATCCGGGCCTTTGATGAGTTGATCGCGCCCGGCGTGGACGTTGTGATCTGCAATCATGTGTCCAATGTGTTCGGCTTTGTCCAGCCCGTTGAAAAGGTGGCGGCGCTTTGCCGCAGCCGTGGCGTGCCGCTGATCGTGGACGCCTCCCAGTCTGCCGGTATCCTGCCGATCAATATGAAAAGCCTTGGGGCGGCGTATATTGCCATGCCGGGACACAAGGGGCTGTACGGCCCACAGGGCACCGGCGTGCTCTTGTGCGGGGACGGTCAGATCCCGAGACCGCTGCTGGAGGGCGGCACGGGGAGTATTTCTCTCAGTCAGGAGATGCCGGACTTCCTGCCGGACCGCATAGAGGCCGGGACCCACAATATGCCAGGGATTGCAGGCCTGCTGGCGGGCATTCGCTTTGTCCGCCGACAGGGGACACAGGCCATTTTGCGCCATGAACATGCCCTGACCTGCCGGACGGCGGAGAGTCTGCGCCGGCTGCCCGGGGTAGAGGTGTTCGCCCATCCCGGCTGTCTGGCCCAGGCGGGAGTGGTGTCCTTCCGGGTGCCGGGGCGGGACGTGGAGACCGTGGGCGAAGCGCTGGCGCGGCGGGGGATCGCGGTGCGGGCGGGGCTGCATTGCGCGCCGCTGGCCCACCGCACCGCCGGGACGCTGGACACTGGCACGGTCCGGGTCAGCTTTTCCGCCTTCAACACGCCTCAGGAGGCGGACCGGCTGGCGGAGGCCGTGGGAGATATTCTCCGGAGATAAGACCCAAGACAAACTGAAAGCCTGGAGCACAGCTCCGGGCTTCAGCGTGTCGAAAAAGCCTTTTCTCCCCCGCGCGGGGCAGGAATACACCGTCGGCCCAGCCGGTTTCCGTGCGCTTTGCGCCCGGAAATCGGGGCCTTCCTCGAAACGGGCTCGCTTTCTCTGCCGCTGGCGGCGCATCGCCCGTTTCCCTCTCTTGGGTTTCCCGCGCACACCTTTCACCCGCAAGGGGTATGCAGCATCCGTAAAGCGGCGGAGCCGCTAACGGCTGCCCTACCTTACCGTCGCGGAGAATTTACCACTTTATCGACAGTCTCAAGCCCGGAGCAGTGCTCCGGGTTTTTCCTGTTCTGAAGCGGAAACGGAGGGAGATATCCATGAAAACCGGAAAATAATTCTGAACGGACCATGAATTTTTAACGGTTTTCCTTGAATTTTACAGTCCGCTTCTCTATAATATAAAAATGAATGCCTATAACCCGCAGAGAGGTGAGTTGGAGCGATGAATGTAACGTTCGCGCAGGTCAGCGGCTGGGTCGTCCGGTATCTGCTGACCATTCGGATTTCAGATATATTGGATATTGCCATCATGGCATTTGTCCTCTATAAAATTTTCACACTGGTGCAGAGCACCAAGGCGGCCAGTCTGGTAAAGGGACTGCTGATCTTTTTGGCGGCGCTGGTGCTGTCCTCTGCCCTGCATCTGAACGGGATCAATTACATCATGACCCGCATGGTCAATCTGGGCCTGCTGGCCCTCATCATTCTGTTCCAGCCGGAGATCCGCCGGGTACTGGAGCAGGTGGGCAGCCGCCGTCTGGTGGCCTTCTTCATCCATGAGGAATCCGCCAGCACGATGGAACAGGCCATCGGACAGACGGTGCTGGCATGCACGGAAATGTCCCAGAGCCGCACCGGCGCCCTCATCGTCTTTGAGCGGGAGATCCTGCTGGACGATATGGTCCGCAGCGGCACGGTGCTGGACGCGGCAGTGTCCGCCGAGCTGCTGAAAAACATTTTCTTCGTCAAGGCCCCCATGCATGACGGCGCGGTGATCGTGCGCCACGGGCGGGTGCTGGGCGCTGGCTGTATGCTGCCCCTGAGCAAGAACGTGAACCTCTCCCGCGACTTGGGTATGCGCCATCGGGCCGGTATCGGTATGAGTGAAAACTCCGACGCCGTGGTGGTCATCGTCTCCGAGGAGACCGGCTCCATTTCCGTGGCCATCGGCGGAATGCTCAAGCGGCATCTCAAGCCGGAGACGCTGGAAAATCTCCTGCGGAACGAATTGCTTCCCCGGGAGGAAGACAGCGAGGACCGTCTGAAGTTCAACCTGCTGAACCTCCTGCGGAGCAAAAAGAATGGAGGCGAGGAAGATGCGTAAGACACAGAATCCGCGGAATATCCTGTATCTGGTCCTATCCATCGTGATCGCCGCCGGTATCTGGTACTATGTGGACGAATTCAACGGCCGGGTGGTGACCCAGACCGTTACGGGGATCCCCATTGAGTATATCAATCAGGACGCACTGGCAGACAATGGGCTGATGCTGGCGGAAGGCGAGGACAGCGGTACCAGCACCACCATCGACATCATCTTTAAGGGAAACCGGCGGCACATTGTTCAACTGGATCGTTCCAAGATCCGGGTAACGGCCAATCTGGCCAGTATCACGGAGGCCGGCGTCCAGAGCGTGAAGCCGGATCTGACCTATACGGACCGGAAATTCAACTCCGGCAATACCTCGGTAGAGGAGCAGAGCCTCTATATGGCCACGGTCAATATCTGCGAACTGAGCCATAAGGAAGTGGAGCTGCGCTGCGAGCTCACCGGCAATGTGGCGGAGGGCTATTCCGCCGGTAAGGTCCAGCTTTCTCAGACCAGCATCGCCGTCCGGGGCCAGGAAGAGGAAATTGCCAAGGTCAGCTATGCCAAGGTGATTTTTGACATCGGAAAGAATACCAAGGAGACCGTCACGGCGGATCTGGATTATCAGTTCTATGATGAGGACGGCCAGGTGCTGAACCTCTCCGGCATCCATGCCGAGGCGGGTCAGATCCAGGCGACTCTGCCGGTGTACGTCACCAAGGAGCTGAAGCTGACGGTGGACTTCAAGGAAGCTCCCGGCGCACAGCTGGAGGACATGATCTGGGCCATCAAGCCGGAGAGCGTTGTGGTTTCCGGTGACGCCTCTGTTCTGAACGATATGGATTCCATTGTGCTGGACAGCTTTGATCTGCTCAGCGTGACCACAGAAAGCACCAGCCACAGCTACGCCATTCTGGTGCCGGACGGCTGCGAGAACCTCAGCGGCGTGACCCGGGCCACACTGGAGATCGGCTATCCGGATAAGACGGTGGCGGATGTGACCACTCACAACATCCGGGTGGAAAACGCCTCGGCCAGCCGGAACGTGGAACTTCTGACACAGGAACTCTCCGTGCGGATATTCGGCACAGCGGCGGAGATGGAGGGCATCACCGGTGAAGATGTGGCGGTGGTGGCGGATCTCAGCGATTACGCGGTGGCCTCCGGCACCTATATGATCCCGGCTCAGGTCCGGGTGGGAGACGGAAAGACCATCGGCGTTTCCGGGACCTATCAGATTCAGGTCCGTATTCCCGAATCCTGAACCGGCGCGGCCCACAGCATTTGACAGAAAATTAGGAGCGATACCATGACACAGATTGCAACAGTTGAAAGAATTTTGGACGATACCCACGCAGAGATCTCCGTTCCCCGGAAGTCCGCCTGCGGCCATGACTGCGAGGAGTGCGCGGGCTGCGGCGTCAGCGGCGTTTCCGTTTACGTCAAGGCGCTGAACACCGTCGGCGCCCGGCCGGGTCAGAAGGTGGTGGTGGAGAGCGACACGAAGAAAATGCTCAAGATCGTCAGCTTTGTTTACCTGATCCCGGTGATCCTGTTTTTGGCGGGATACCTGATCATGCTGGCCTGCAACACCAGCGTGGCTGTGCAGTATACCGCGGCGGTGGCCGGAGCGGTGCTGGGAATTTTGCTGGCCATCTGGTATGACCGCCGGGTGAAGGCCCGGGGCGGGCTGTCCTTTACCATCGTGCGGGTGTTCTGATGTTCGGATATGTGCGGCCCTCCATCCGGGATCTGCCGGAGGAGGAACTGGACCGGTTCCGCGCCATGTACTGCGGACTGTGCCACACCCTGTCCCGGCGGTACGGACAAGCTGCCCGCTTCATCCTGAACTACGATTTTACCTATCTTGCCATCCTGCTGTCCGATGGGACGGCAGGGGCGCAGGGAGCCGGGCGGTGCTATACCAGTCCAATAAAAAAGCGGCCATTTTTAGAGCCTACCGCTGCTATGGAGCTGGCGGCGGACGAGAGCGTGATCTTAGCCTACTGGCAGCTGCGGGACGGCGTGGAGGATCACGCTTGGGCCTCCGGCCTGAAATACCGGGCAGGCGCCCGCCTGCTGGAATCCGCTTACAAACGGGCGGCGGCCTTGCGGCCGGAATTCGATCAGGCGGTGCGCCGCCAGCTTCAGCTCCTGAGCGCATTGGAGCAGGCAAAGGACCCGTCTATGGACAAGGCTGCCGACAGCTTTGCCGTATTGCTTTCCAGCGCGGCGGAGGAGTTGACAGACCCCGTCCGGAAGCGGATCATGGAGCAGCTTTTGTATCATCTGGGCCGCTGGATCTATCTGATCGACGGGGCAGACGATTTGAAAAAAGATGCGGAGAGCGGCAATTATAATCCGGTAGCTCTGCGGTACGGACTGACAGACGGCACATGGACGCCGGAGAGCCGCAGGGACTTTGCCACGACCCTGGACCATTCCATCCACCAGATGGCCGCAGCCTTTGAGCTGTGGGATTTCGGCGTGTGGACGCCGGTCCTGCAGTCCACCTTTTACGGAGGGCTGTTTCAGGTGGGAAAAGCCGTGCTGGACGGCAGCTTCCATCGCCCCAGCAGAAAGAATATCAGAGAGATTGAGGAAACCGAATGAACGATCCATACGAAGTTCTGGGAGTTCCCCGGACCGCCACCGATGAGGAAATCAAAAAGGCTTACCGGAATCTGGCCCGGAAATATCATCCGGACAATTACCATGACAGCCCTCTGGCTGATCTGGCGCAAGAGAAGATGAAGGATATCAACGCCGCTTACGAGCAGATCACCAAGGAGCGCAGCGGACGGGGAGACAGTCCCGCCGGCGGCTATCGCCAGAACGCCTATGGCGGGTACGGCGGCCAGAGCTACTCCGGCGGGGACAGTGTGTTTCAGCAGGTGCGCTATGCCATCCAGCTGGGAGATCTTGGCCGGGCGGAGGCGCTGCTCACCAATTACAGCAACCACAATGCCGAGTGGAATTTCCTGAAGGGCGTTGTATGTGCCCGCCGGGGCTGGATGGACGAAGCCAAGCGCTATTATGAGACCGCCTGCCAGATGGACCCCGGCAATCTGGAATATCAGCGGGCGCTGGACTATATGGAAAACGGCCCCCGACAGGCTTACACGCCGGGTGGAACCACCTTTGGGACGGAACTGTGCGGCAGTAATCTGTGCCTGCCTATGTGCTGCCTGTGGTCACTTTGCAGCGGCAGTGTGCCAATCTGCTGCTACTGCTGATAAATAACGTGTAAAACCGGCGGAAACGTGCTCTGACAGGGAAGAATGACCGTTTGCGGAAGGCGTTTCCCCGTAAAATAGGAGGAATCAGCATGATCAAAAGCATGACCGGCTACGGTCGGGCGAGAGAGGTGCGGAACAAGCGGGATATCACCGTGGAGGTCCGCTCCGTCAACAACCGGTATCTGGACTGCACCGTGAAGATGCCCCGGATGTACAGCTTTGCGGAGGATGCCGTGAAGCAGTGCGTGCAAAAGGCAATTTCCCGGGGCAAGGTGGATGTGTTCATCACGGTGGACGCCTCCGCCGCAGACGTGGCCAAGGTCACGGTGAACCGGGAACTGGCGGCCCAGTATGCCGCTGCACTGGCAGAGCTGTCTGAGGTCTGCGGCACGGAGTCCAAGGTGACGCCGGAGCAGCTTTCCCGGTTCCCGGACGTCCTGACGGTGACGAAGGAGGACGAGGATCTGGAAACGGTGTCCGCCGACCTGTGCGCCGTGGCAGAGCAGGCGCTGGAAGCCTACAATGCCATGCGGGCCGTGGAGGGCCGGAAGCTGGCGGAGGACATCGGCAACCGTCTGACCTATATTGAGAACTATACGTCTCAGGTGGAGCAGCGTTCCCCGGAGACTGTGACGGAGTACCGCGCCAAGCTGACGGCCCGGATGGAGGAAGTGCTTCAGTGCACCACCATCGATCCTCAGCGGATCCTGCAGGAGGCTGCCATCTACGCCGATAAGGTGGCCGTGGACGAGGAGACCGTCCGCCTGCGGAGCCATGTGGCCCAGCTGCGGACCATGCTGGAATCCGATGAGCCTATGGGCCGGAAGATGGACTTCCTGATTCAGGAGGTCAACCGGGAGTCCAACACCATCGGCTCCAAGTGCTGCGACGTGGCCATCGCTCAGGTGGTGGTTGGCCTCAAGGCAGAGGTGGAGAAGATGCGAGAACAGGTTCAGAACGTGGAGTAAGCCATGAAGCTGATCAACATCGGTTTTGGAAATCTGGTATCTCAGGAGCGGCTGGTGGCCATCGTCAGCCCGGATTCCGCGCCTATCAAGCGAATGGTGCAGGAGACCCGGGAGCGCGGTATGCTCATTGACGCCACCTACGGCCGCAAGACCGCGTCCATTTTCATCATGGACAGCGATCACGTGATTTTATCGGCGCTGCCGCCGGAGCGGTTCAGCCCGAAGGAGCAAGAGGGAGAGGGATCATGAGAGGAAAAACGTTTATTATTTCCGGCCCATCCGGCGTAGGCAAGAGCACGGTGCTCAGCGCTCTGCTGGAGAAGCGGAAGAACCTGTATTTTTCAGTATCCGCCACCACCAGAGACCCCCGGCCCGGTGAACTGGACGGCATCCATTATCATTTTATGGATGCGGAGTCCTTCCGCAAGTGGATCGCCATGGACCAGTTTCTGGAATACGCCGAATATGTGGGTAACTTCTACGGCACCCCCAAGCGGTTCGTGGATGAGGCCATGGATAAGGGGCAGGATGTGATCCTGGACATTGAGGTGCAAGGCGCCTTACAGGTCACCAGCAAGCGGCCCGACACGGTGAAGATCTTCATCGCCCCGCCCAGCTGGAAGGAACTGGAACGCCGTCTGAAGGACCGCGGCACCGACGATCCGGAGAAAGTGCAGAAGCGTCTGCTCCGGGCCAAGGTGGAGTTCCAGACTGCCCATACCTACGATTATTTTGTCATCAACGATACGGTGGAGGATGCCGTCCGGGAGCTGGACGCCATCATCACCGCCGAGCACTGCAAGCCCAAGGAGCGTATGTCTGTTCTGGCGGAGTGACCGCCGTTTGTTCCCTGATATAATAAAAAATTAAAGCCGCACAACGGCAGATTGGAAGTAAACTATTATGATGCTGTATCCTGCTATGAACAAGCTGAAAAGCCACATCCCCAACCGCTATATGCTGGTGAACGTGGTGGCCCTTCGCGCCCGCCAGATCGCCGATGACGCCGAGGAGGCCGGCATCCAGCTGGAAGAGAAGCCTGTGACGCTGGCCATCCATGAGGTGGCGGACGGCAAGATCGACGCCAGCGGTATGGATCTGACCATTTCTGTCGATAACTGATCGAACACAGCATTGGAGGAGGGCGAGGCATGGAGACCGCGGACATGGTAAAGGTTGCGGTCAGCGCCGCGCCCTATTCCATTGATAAGCCGTATAGCTATCTGGTGCCGGACGCGCTGGCAGCGGCGGCCGTCCCCGGCGTTCGGGTCATGGTGCCCTTTGGCCGGGGCAATAAGGAGAGCGAGGGCCTGATCCTGGCCCGTGTTCAGGAGCCGAAGCTGCCGGGGAGCAAGGCCATCCGGCAGGTTTTGGACCCGGAGCCGGTGCTGGATAAGGCCGGTATCGACCTGGCGCTGTGGATGCGGGGCCGGTATTTCTGCACAGTGTTCGAGGCGGTGAAAACCATTCTCCCCGCCGGACTGTGGTACGGTCTGCGGGAGATTTGGTCACTGGCTATGGAGCCGGAGACCGCCCGCTCCGCCGCCGTGGGCATCCCCGGCGCGTGGCAGGTGTTGGATCTGCTGGAAAAGCAGGGCGGCAAGGCGGATATCCGCGTCCTGCGGGACGCCTTGGGCGACGGGGCGGAAAAGCCCCTCAAGGCCATGAAAAAGGCGGAGATCCTCGCCTGCGAGACGGATGCCAAGCGCAAGATCGCCGATAAGTCCCACCGGATGGTGGAGCTGGCGGTCAACACGGAGGACGCCTACGCTCTGACGGAGCCAAAGCGCCGCTCCGCCCCGGCGCGGTACGAGGTAGTGAACTTCTTAGCCACGGCGGGACGGACCCCGGCAGCGGAGGTCAGCTACTATACCGGGGCCTCCGCCCGAACGCTGAAGACCATGGAGAAGGCGGGACTGATCGCCTTTTCCGAGGAAGAAGAACTGCGGGTGCCGTCCTTGGACGATGTGGAGCCGGGGCCGGAGATCGTTTTGAACGAAGAACAGCAGCGGGCCTTTGAAGAGATTTTAGGCCGGGTACAGGCGGCAAAGCCGTCGGTTACGCTGCTGCACGGTGTTACCGGCAGCGGTAAGACGCAGGTCTACCTGCGCTTGGTGCAGGAAACGCTGGCGTTGGGAAAAACCGCTATGGTGCTGGTGCCGGAGATCGTGCTGACGCCGCAGATGATGCGGAAATTCAGCTCCTACTTCGGCAGCCGGGTGGCCATGCTCCACAGCTCCCTGAAAATGACGGAGCGCTATGACCAGTGGAAACGCATCCGCCGGGGAGAGGTGGACGTGGTGCTGGGGACCCGCTCCGCTCTGTTCGCGCCCCTGAAAAATCTGGGCCTCATCATCATGGACGAGGAGCAGGAGGGAAGCTATCAGTCGGAAAACGTACCCCGGTACGATGCCCGGGAGGTCGCCAAATACCTCTGCGTCCGGGAGAAGGCGGCGCTGGTGTTCGGTTCCGCTACGCCTACGGTGGAGACCGCTTGGGCGGCGGAGCAGGGAAACTATCAAAAGGCGCTGCTGCGGCGGCGCTACAACGAAAACGCCTTGCCGGAGGTCCTCATTGCGGATCTGCGGCAGGAGATCCTGAACGGCAACCCGGGCCTGATCAGCACCCCACTGCGGCAGGAGCTGGAAAAAAATCTGGCGGCGGGGGAGCAGAGTATCCTGTTTCTGAACCGCCGGGGCAGCAGCCGGATGCTGCTGTGCGGCGAGTGCGGCTATGTGCCCCAGTGTCCCCGGTGCAGCACCGCCATGACCTATCATTCCGCCAACGGGCGGCTGATGTGCCACTACTGCGGACACTCCGAGCCGGCGGCGGACACCTGCCCGGAATGCGGCGGCTGGATGAAGCATGTTGGCGCCGGCACCCAGAAGGTGGAGGAAGAACTGCGGGAGCTGTTCCCGGAGGCGGGCATCCTGCGGATGGACGCCGATACCACCGCCGGGGGCCATGAGGAGATCCTGCAGACCTTTGAGCGGGAGCGTGTCCCCATTCTGCTGGGGACGCAGATGGTGGCGAAGGGACTGGATTTTGAAAACGTAACGCTGGTGGGCGTTCTCTCCGCGGATATTTCCCTGTATGTGGACAATTACCGGGCGGCGGAGCGTACCTTCAGCCTGCTGACCCAGGTGGTAGGCCGTGCGGGCCGGGGCGGGAAAACCGGCCGGGCCGTGATCCAGACCTACACGCCGGGGAACGATGTGATCCGGTGCGCCGCCCGGCAGGATTATGACGCTTTTTACGAAAGCGAGATCCGGATGCGCCGGCTGCGGCGGTATCCTCCCTTTGCGGACCTTTTCACTGTCACCGTTTCCGGAACGGAGGAGGGCCGGGTGCTCCGGGCCGCCGTGTCCGTCCGGGAGACGCTGCGGCAGCTTTGCAGGCGGCCGGAGTTGGCCGCCGGAGAGCCGGAGGTCTTAGGCCCCGCCCCCGCGCCGGTGGTGAAGGTGAATAACCGGTTCCGCTACCGCTGCACACTGGTGGGAAAGAATGACAAGGCCACCCGGGAAATGCTGGCATGGCTGCAAAAAGACTTCGCCAAAGACAGCGCCAACCGGGGCATGAATCTGTTTGTGGACCATAACGCGGCGGACTGACCGCCGTGATCAAATCAAGGAGGTGCCATTCATGGCATTACGAAAGATCGTAGAACAGGGCGACGAGTGTCTGACAAAGGTCTGCCGCCCGGTGACAAAATTTGACCGGCGGCTGCATGACCTGCTGGACGATATGGCGGAGACGCTGGCAGACGCCAACGGCGCGGGACTGGCGGCACCCCAGGTGGGGATCTTGCGCCGGGTCTGTCTGGTGCTGGACGAGGAAGCGGAGGAATATTTAGAGCTCATCAACCCGGAGATCATCGCCCAGAGCGGCGAACAGACCGGGCTGGAGGGCTGCCTCAGCGTCCCCGGCAAGTGGGGCATCGTCACCCGGCCCAACCGGGTGCGGGTCCGGGCGCAGGACCGGGACGGCGACTGGTTCGAGGCGGAGGCCGAGGGCCTGACAGCCCGGGCCTTCTGCCATGAGATCGAGCATCTGGACGGCCACCTGTTCGTGGAGCACATCGACCACTTCCTCACCGACGAGGAACTGAAGGAATATCTGGAGGACGAGGAATAATGCGCATCCTGTTTATGGGCACGCCGGATTTCGCGGCGGTGTCTCTGAAACGGCTGGTGGAGGACGGCCACGAGATCTGCGGCGTGTTCACCCAGCCGGATAAGCCCCGGAACCGGAACAAAGTGACCTTTTCCCCCGTGAAGGAATATGCCTTGTCACAGGGCCTGACTGTGTACCAGCCGACCAAGCTGCGGGACGGCACGGCCCTGGAACTGGTGAGATCTCTGGCCCCGGAGCTGATCGTGGTGGTGGCCTATGGCCGCATCCTGCCCAAGGACATTCTGGACGTGCCGCCCCTTGGCTGCGTGAATGTCCATGCGTCTCTGCTGCCCAAATACCGGGGTTCTGCCCCTATCAACTGGGCCATGCTCAACGGCGACGCGGAGACCGGCGTTTCCATCATGTATATGGCAGAGGAACTGGATGCCGGTGATGTGATCCTCACGGCGAAAACGCCCATCGACCCGGAGGAGGATCTGCCCTCTCTGTGGGACCGGTTGGCAAAGGTCGGCGCGGAGGCGCTGGCGGAGGCCCTTCCCCTGTTGGCGGCGGGGACGGCCCCCCGGACCCCGCAGGACAGCACACAGGCCACCTTTGCGCCCATGCTGTCCCGTGAGCTGTCTCCTATTGACTGGACGAAGCCTGTGGCGGCCATCCGCAATCAGGTGCGGGGACTGATCCCCTGGCCCTGCGCCACGGCGGAACTGGCGGGCCAGCGGTTCAAAATTTACAAAACAGCCGTTGGCACGGCTACGGACAAGACGCCCGGTACGCTGCTTTCCGCCGGAAAGAAGGGCATCGAGGTGGCCTGCGGCGACGGGCAGAGCCTTTGGATCACGGAGCTTCAGGCGGAGGGCGGCAAGCGCATGAGCGCGGCGGCCTATCTGCTGGGCCATCCCATGAATATCTGATTGGAGGAACGCCATGCCTTATTACGGTTATTACGGCGGTTACGGCGATTTTTTAGCGAATAATATCTACTGCATTCTGCTGATCCCGGTGCTCCTGCTGTCCCTGTGGGCGCAGGCGCAGGTCAGCGGAAACTTCAAGCGGTACAGCGGCGTCGCCAACCGGCGGCGTCTCACCGGCGCGCAGGCGGCGGAGGCGGTGCTGCGGGCCCACGGCGTCTACAACGTGGCCATCCGGCCCTGCTCCGGCAGCCTGACGGATCACTACGATCCCCGTGACAACAGCATTTCCCTGTCGGAAAACGTCTACAACTCCACCTCCATCGCGGCGGTGGGCGTGGCGGCCCACGAGGCCGGTCACGCCGTGCAGTACGCGGAAAACTACGGCCCGGTGCGGCTGCGGACGGCCATTATCCCCGCCACCCAGATCGGCTCCAAGTTTTCTTTCATCCTGCTGCTGGTGGGCATGGTCCTGTACAGCCAGTCCTTGTTTTTGGTGGGCATTTTGCTGTTCTCCCTGACCACGATTTTTCAGCTTATTACCCTGCCGGTGGAGTTCAACGCCTCCCACCGGGCCTTGCAGACGCTGGAAAACGAACAGCTTTTGTATGACGATGAGCTTCCCGGCGCACGGAAGGTGCTGAAGGCGGCTGCGCTGACCTATGTGGCTGCGCTGTTGATGTCCGCCTTGCAGCTGCTGCGCTATGTGCTCATCTTTGTGGGCCGCAATAACCGCGGACGGAGGGACAACTGATGGGCGCCCGGGAAACGGCCCTGCGGGTCCTGATGTCCTGTCGGAATAACCATGCCTGGGCGGACGCCGCTCTGAAAGCTCAGTTAGGCCGAGACGGTCTGGTGGGCCCGGAGGCGGCGCTGTGCAGCCGATTGGTTTACGGCGTGGTCCAGAACCAGCAGTTGTTGGATTTCTACCTCAGCGCGTACTGCTCCCAGAAGCCGGATCATCTTCAGCCGCCGCTGCTGGAGATCCTGCGTCTGGGTGCATATCAAATCTTATATTTAGATCGGGTGCCGGACAGCGCGGCGGTGAACACCTCCGTGGAGTTGGCGAAGATCTCCGGCAGAGGGCAGGCGTCCGGCCTTGTGAACGCGGTGCTCCGCAAGATCGCTCAAAATAAGACGGCGCTGCCGCCCATCCCGGAGCGGGACGAGGCAAAATACCTCTCCATCCGGTACAGTCATCCCAAATGGCTGGTGAAGCGGCTGCTGTCGATTTTAGGCCGGGAGGAGACAGAAGCATTCCTGGCGGCGAATAACGATACCCCGCCTTTGACGGTACAGGTCAACCCCCTGAAAACCAACGCGGAAAGCCTGATAAAGGAACTGGAAGGCTGGGGCGTGAAAGCAACCCCCCACCCTTGGGTGCCCGGTTGCCTGGAACTGACCGGAGCCGGAGACCTGACCACACTGGCCCCCTTCCGGGAGGGTAAACTGCTGGTGCAAGACCCCGCCGCCCGGCTGGTGTCCCTGATCGCCGGCGTGCAGCCGGGGCAAAAGGTGCTGGATCTCTGCGCCGCCCCTGGCGGCAAGTCCTTCAGCGCCGCCTTTGCCATGGAGGACAAAGGGGAAATCGTCTCCTGCGACCTCCACGAAAACAAGCTGAAACGAATTCAGGAGGGCGCGGCCCGGCTGGACCTGACCTCTATTACCACCTCCGCCGGAGACGGCCGGGTGTTCCGCCCGGAATGGGCGGAGCGGTTTGACACGGTGCTGGTGGATGCTCCCTGCTCCGGTCTGGGCATCATCCGGAAGAAGCCGGACGTCCGCTACAAAAAGGCGGACGACCTCTTCATCCTGCCGGTGATCCAGACGGCGCTGCTGGACAACGCCGCCCGGTATGTGGCCCCCGGCGGCGTGCTGGTGTATTCCACCTGCACCATTCTGCCGGAGGAAAACGAGCAGGTGACGGACGCCTTCCTGACGGAGCACAGCGATTTCTGCCGGGACGGCTTCACCCTGCCGGCGCCGGTAGGGGAGGCGGAGGGGCAGCTGACCCTCTGGCCCCAGCGCCACGGTACCGACGGCTTTTACATCTGCCGCATGAAGCGGAAATAACGAGGACGATATGATCGATTTGAAATCCCAGACCCTGGAGGAAATGACGGCGACCCTGAAGGCGATGGGGGAACCGGCCTTCCGGGGCAAGCAGGTCTTTACCTGGCTCCATAAGGGCGTCACCTCCTTTGACGAGATGACCAATCTCTCCAAGTCCCTGCGGGAAACTCTGAAGAAGCGGTGTTATATCACGGCGCCCTCCGTGGCCCGTAAACAGGTCTCCAAGCTGGACGGCACCGTGAAGTACCTGTGGCAGCTGCTGGACGGCAACTGCATCGAGACGGTGGTCATGCAGTACCACCACGGAAATACTGTCTGTGTTTCCTCTCAGGTGGGCTGCCGGATGGGGTGCGCTTTTTGCGCGTCTACCATTGCTGGCAAGGTAAGAGATTTGACACCGTCTGAAATTCTGGATCAGGTGATCTTCGCCCAGAAGGACTCCGGCCTGCCCATTTCCAATATCGTTTTGATGGGCATCGGCGAGCCGCTGGACAATCTGGACAACGTGCTGCGGTTTCTGGAACTGGTGAACCATCCCGACGGGCTGAACATCGGTATGCGGCACATCTCTCTGTCCACCTGCGGCGTGATCCCCGGCATTGACCGACTGTCGGACCTGGAATTACAGCTGACGCTGTCGGTTTCCCTCCACGCGCCGGACAGTGAGACACGATCCAAAATCATGCCGGTGAACCGGGCCTATGACGTGGAAAAGCTGTTTGACGCCTGCCACCGGTACTTCAAAAAGACCGGGCGGCGGATCTCCTTTGAATACGCCATGATCGACGGTGTCAATGACCACGACTGGCAGGCGGATCTCATCGCCAAAAAGCTGAAGGGGATGCCGGGGCATGTGAACCTGATCCCGCTGAACGATGTGGCGGAGAGTCCCCTGAAGCCCTCCCGCCGGGTGGCGGCGTTTCAGAAGCGGCTGGAATCTCACGGCCTGACCGCCACGGTACGGCGGAGCCTCGGAGGAGATATTGACGCCTCCTGCGGCCAGCTGCGGCGGAAGGAAATGGAAGAACGGAAAAAAGGAGCGGCTGAATCATGATAAAAACCTGGGCCGTTACGGATACTGGCCTTGTGCGAAAGGAAAATCAGGATACTTACCGGATCGCCCGGAACGGTGACATCTGTGTGGTGTGCGATGGTATGGGCGGTGCCGCCGGCGGCCGGCTTGCCAGTACGCTGGCGTCGGAGACTTACGCGGCGGAGATGGAGAAGGCCCTGAAACCGGATATGACCCCGGAGCAGCTCCGGGAGGCTTCTGCCTACGCGGTGGCCATGGCCAACCGGGCTGTGGCGGAGCGGGCAGAGGCGGAGGCGGCGCTTGCCAATATGGGTACCACTCTGGTTGCCGCTGTGGCCTATGAGAACGGCGCGGTGATCACCAACGTGGGCGACAGCCGGGCCTATTACATCACGGAGGCGGGGATCACCCGCATCACCAAGGATCACTCTCTGGTGGAGACCATGGTGGACCACGGCGACATCACCGCCGATGAGGCCCGCCGCCATCCGGGGCGGAACCTCATCACCCGCGCTCTGGGCCGGGATACCAACGCTGCCTGCGACGGGTATATCCGCCCTATGGAGCAGGGGGACTTTATCCTGCTGTGCACCGACGGACTGGTGAACACCGTCACCGATCAGGAAATGCTCTTTGAGATCGTCCACGGCGGCGATCTGGACACCTGTCTGGATCGGCTGCTGCATATTTCCAAAAGTCAGGGCGCGCCGGACAACGTGACGGCAGTCCTGATGCAGAAGCTGTAAGAAGGGGGGAGACGTATGGATCAATACATTGGAAAAATGCTGGACAACCGCTATGAGATCCTGGAGCGCATCGGCACAGGCGGCATGGCGATCGTCTACAAGGCAAAGTGCCATCGCCTCAACCGTCTGGTGGCGATCAAAATTCTGAAAAGCGATCTGGCGCAGAACGAGGAGTTCCGCCGCCGGTTCAACGCGGAGTCGCAGGCTGTTGCCCAGCTGTCTCACCCCAACATCGTATCGGTGTACGATGTGTCCCGGGGCGGCGATATGGAATATATCGTCATGGAGCTGATCGACGGCATCACCCTCAAGCAGTATATGGAAAAGCGGGGCCAGCTGAACTGGCGGGAGTCTCTGCACTTCATCACCCAGATCATGCGGGGCCTCAGCCACGCCCACAGCCGTGGCATCATCCACCGGGACATCAAGCCCCAGAACATCATGGTCCTGCGGGACGGCAGCGTGAAGGTGGCCGATTTCGGCATCGCCTGTCTGGCGGATTCCGCCCAGACCCTGACGCAGGAAGCCCTTGGCTCCGTCCACTATATTTCTCCGGAGCAGGCACGGGGCGACCGGCCGGACGCCCGCAGCGACATCTATTCCTCCGGCGTGGTGCTTTATGAGATGCTCACCGGACGGCTGCCCTTTGAAGGAGAGTCCGCCGTTTCTGTGGCCATCCAGCACCTCAGCTCCATTCCGCTGGCTCCGCGGGAGATCAATCCCGATATTCCCGAGCAGTTGGAACTGATCTGCATGAAGGCCATGGCCCCGGATCTGGAGCACCGCTATCAGTCGGCGGACGCCATGATCGCGGATCTGGAGGCCTTCCGGAAGAATCCGGAGGTGGAGATGAAATTCGACCTTTCGGACCTGCGCCCGGAGGAGAATGACGAGCCTACCCGGACCATCCGCACCATGCCCAGCCATACGGTGACCATCCCCGTCCATCAGCCGGAGCGGAATTATCCCCGCCGGGAACGGGACGAGGACGAGGAGCCCCGCCGCACCGGTAGCGGCAAGCGGGGTGTGCTGGTGAGTGCCGTGACGGTGGCGGCGGTAGCCGTGGTGATCGTGCTGTTCAAGACCATCCTCGGCTCCTTTGCCCCGGCGGTGGTGGACCAGTATCAGGTGCCGGATCTGTATAACATGACCATCGAGGAAGCGGAGGACGATCCCCGGATCGAAGGTGTTTTTGAGATCCAGAAGGCCGGCTCTGAGTTCAGCACCGACGTGCCGGAGGGCCACATCCTCCGGCAGGACCCCAAGAAGGGGGAGACCCGGAAGGGCAGCCAGCTGGTGATCCAGGTGTGGGTCAGCGCCGGTGAGGAGACCGGCGAGGTGCCGGATCTGGAAAACAAATCCGAGCAGGACGCCCGTATCCTGCTGGAAAAGCTGAACAAGGAATACAATCTGGAGCTGACCGTGGAGGCCCCGGAGGAATTGAAGCAGTTCTCCGAGGAGATCACGGAGGGGTACGTCATCAAGACGGAGCCGGCTCAGGGCGAGATCCTGAAAAAGGGCGATACCGTAAAGTTGATCCTCAGCAAGGGCCCGGACATCAAACCGGTAACGGTCCTGCCCTTTGTGGGAATGAGCATTGACAGCGTGTTGTCCCAGCTGGAAAGCTACAAGCTGACCTGCGACGCCGCAGATGTGGAGGTAGTGGACAGCGACAAGCCCGGCGGCACCATTGTCTGGCAGAGTCCGGCCAGCGGCGAGACCGTGCCGGAGTGGACGACCATCAAGTTCCGGGTCAGCGCGGGACTGGCCAGCAGCGCCCTGCCCATCACGGTGGACATTCCCCAGAACGGAAAGGACATTGTCAAGGTAGAGATCTATGTGGGCGACGAGCCGAATCCCCAGTACAGCGAGACCGTCTACGAGGCGGACGGAGCCGTGAGCACCACCCTTTACGGCACGGGCCGGAAAATGGTGAAGGTCTACTTTGACGGCGTGCTGGATCAGAAGCAATCCTATGAGCGGAGCTTTGGTTGATACGATGGCAGAGGGACGGATTCAAAAAGCCCTCAGCGGCTTTTACTATGTGGATACCGGCGCGGAGGTGCTGACCTGCCGTGCCCGGGGAAAATTCCGGAAGGAGGGCCTGTCCCCTCTGGTGGGGGACCGGGTGACGGTCCGGGAGCTGGGAAACGGCGAGGGGTTCGTGGAGTCTATCCTCCCCCGGAAAAACGCCTTTGAGCGGCCGGCGGTGGCGAATATCGACCAGTTGGTTGTGATCGGCTCCGCCGCCATCCCCAAAACAGACCCCTTTCTCATCGACCGCATTGCGGCCATCGCTGCCCTGAAGGGCTGCGAGGTGATGGTGCTGCTGAATAAGTGCGATCTGGACCCGGCAGAGGAACTGTACCGCATCTATACCGCCGCCGGGTTCCCGACACTGCGGATCAGCGCGGAGACCGGAGAGGGTCTGGAGGAACTGATCCCCTTGATCACTGGTAAGCTATCTGCCTTTACAGGCAACTCCGGCGTAGGGAAATCCAGCATTCTGAACGCGCTGGACCCGGCGTTCCAGCTAAAGACCGGGGAGATCAGCACGGCGCTGGGCCGGGGACGCCATACCACCCGCCATGTGGAGCTGTTCCGTCTGAGCTGCGGGGCGGAGATCATGGATTCACCGGGATTTTCCTCTTTTGAAACGGAGGAACTGAATCTGGAACTGAAACACCGCCTGCCGGAGACCTTCCGGGAGTTCGCTCCCTATTTGGGGGAGTGCCAGTTTTTGGATTGCAGCCATACCAAGGAAAAGGGCTGCGCCGTGCGGGAAGCTCTGGAAGCGGGGAAGATCCAGCCCAGCCGGTATCAGAGTTATCTGCGCCTGTTCGAGGAACTGAAACCTCTGCGGGAATGGCAGGAAAAGCGAAAATAAGTACGCCCCATATTTGCGCCCCGTTTGTGAGATATGCCAGTCTCACAAGCGGGGCGCTTTTCTGCGTCGAAATGGCAGTTCGGGAGTACTCCGGCTCGCAATCAGAGCGCTGCATAAGCCGCTGCGTTCTCATCGGGCCTGCTTCTCCTTGCGGAAAACGGTATGCTGTGGTAAGATATATCAATCAACTGAAATGAATGGAAGGATCAGGAAATGCAGGCTTACACATACGTTGAAAAGGGAAAATTTGCATTGCTGGAAAAGCCGAAGCCGGTGCTGCTGCATGAGCGGGACGCCATTGTGAAGGTGACGCTGGCCAGCATCTGCTCCAGCGATCTGCACATCAAGCATGGCAGCGTTCCCCGGGCCGTTCCCGGTATCACGGTGGGACATGAGATGGTGGGCGTTGTGGAATCGGTGGGCAGCGCCGTGACCCATGTCAAGCCGGGGGACCGGGTGACGGTGAATGTGGAGACCTTCTGCGGTGAGTGCTTTTTCTGTAAGAAGGGCTTTGTGAACAACTGTACCGATGAAAACGGCGGCTGGGCCTTGGGCTGCCGCATTGACGGCGGCCAGACGGAATACGTGCGGGTACCCTTCGCCGATCAGGGCCTGAACAAAATTCCAGACGGCGTCACCGATCGGCAGGCTTTGCTGGTGGGGGATGTCCTCGCCACCGGCTTCTGGGCGGCTCGTATTTCTGAGATCACAGCGGAGGACACCGTGTTGATCCTCGGAGCGGGCCCCACCGGAATTTGCACGCTGCTCTGCGTGATGCTGAAACAGCCGAAGCGCATCATTGTCTGCGAAAAGGATGAGAGCCGAGTCCGCTTCATCAATAAGCATTATCCGGAGGTGCTGACGGTCTCGCCGGACGAGTGCCTGAATTTTGTACGCACAAACAGCGACCACGGCGGCGCGGACGTGGTGTTGGAGGTGGCCGGCGCGGAATCTACCTTCCGTCTGGCCTGGGAGTGCGCGAGACCCAACGCCATCGTGACGGTGGTGGCACTGTATGACAAGGCCCAGGTTCTGCCGCTGCCGGATATGTACGGCAAGAACCTCACCTTCAAGACCGGCGGCGTGGACGGCTGCAACTGCGAGGAAACGCTGCGTCTCATCGCGGAGGGGAAACTGGACACCGAGCCGCTCATCACCCACACCTATCCCCTCAGCAGGATCGAAGAGGCCTACGAGCTCTTTGAAAACCGGCGAGACAACGTGATCAAGGTCGCGGTGGAGTGCTCATGATCCCATGCGGGAACCACTGGCCCAACTGTCGCCCTGTTGCGATCCGATACAGAGACTAAAAAGGCTTGCTGTCAATCGACAGCAAGCCTTTTTGCGTTGGCGGCCAAAACGAGGGGGCTGCACGATTCTTTTTTGAAAGAGACACGTACCGGACTTTTTGCGGACTTCTGTTTGGGATTGGCTTCGATTTCTTACGCCCTCTTTTTCGGAATCAGCAGCAGCCGTTCGCAGGGGATCTCAGATTCCTGTTCCAACTGATTTGCTGCTAAAATGTCCGCGATGGTGGTGTTGTAGCGCTTTGCCACCTCCCATGCGGATTCCTGCCTGCCCACGCAGCGCAAAATCAGGGATGGCGCGTTGGACAGGTCCTTGGGCGTACTTTCGTCCAGCACGGCGGAGGCTACGCACAGCTTGCGGCACCGGCCGCAGACCTCCACCTGAAAATCAACCGGGAATCGGACCTCGATGCCACGGTCTCCCAAAGTTCCCTGAATTTCCTCCCCACAGAAGGCACGGGCGGACACGGTACAGTCCTTTGGCAGCTCCATGGGGCAGCAGACGTCGATGCAGCGCTCTGCCGACAAACAGGCGCCCCCCTCGTCCAGATACAGCGCCCGGACCGTCACCGCCGTCCGCAGCTGAGTAATTTCTCCCTCCCGGCTGACGGACACCGCCCCGCAGTCGGCGCACAGGGACAGCACTGCCTCCGCCGCCACGCCGATCTCCAGCACCTCCCGGACGGTCTGACGCCGGGTCACGGACTCGTACAGGCTGCACAGATCCAGTTGACTCGGCTCATAGCGGATCTCGTAGGCGGTGGAGTAGAGGTCCGTCAGCAGCGTGACCTCCCGTGTCTCCCGCAGAAAGGCCATGGTGTGATAGTAGACCGTCACGGACAGTTGGCGGCCCTCGTCATCGGAGCCGTCGATCTGAATGTCCGTCCCGGTGATCCGCAGGCGCATGGACACCTGGGTATTTTCCTCTGTGCTATCCGTCTCCATGATCTGTGAAAAGGGCAGTTCCGCGCTGGCGGAGGCCAGCTGTCCGCCGATGGTGCGGTACAGTGCGGAAACCAAAAAGACCCCCTTGAAGATCAGCTTGTTGCCAATGGCCTTAGTCTCCGTCATGATGCCGTTGGCCCGGCAGTGGAGCAGCTCCGCCGCACCCTCCCGGCCCAGCGACAGGGACATGGTCTCCGAAAAAGTCAGATCCTTTTCCGCCACCTGCCGCAGCAAAGACACCGTCTGCCCGCAGCACCGCTTTTCCACCAGCAGCGCCGGGTCCGTCTCCGCGTCGGAGGAGATGGTCAGGCATACCTTCCGGCAGCCGGCCAGATGGGTCACCAGCTTGCAGCGGGTGAAGATCTTCCGGGGATTCAGCATCCGGCTTTCCAGCAACTCGATCTCCGTCTCCACCACTACATGGGCGCACCCGGCCAACCCTTCCCCTTGCGCCGAAAAGGGCATGGCGAATTCCAGTGCCCGGACGCCGGACTCATTCTCCGGCGTGTAGAGGACCGTCACCCGGACGGTGCCGGTGACGCCGTCCTGCTCTGTGCCGCCGTGAAGGCAGACCACGCCCTCCGCCGAAATGATCCGGGCGATGTCCGGGCAGTAATCCGGAACGATGGTCTCCGCGGTCTCCTCCTGCGTCAGCGTCTGCGGCTCTCCTAACTCGTATGTATCCAGACACTCCTTTTTTAATTCCAGTTCCATGTGGGTATCCTTCCTTTCCGCTCAGTGTACTTCAGTGCAGTTTATGAGCGGCGGGGACCCCTTATGCCTGGATTCTGAACAGCTTCCGCAGTAGTCCCCGCATGGCCTTGGGCGCCTTCCACACTACGATATTCATACCCCTCTCCTTTCTACCGCTTCCAGCAGGCACAGCCGCTGGCGATCAGCAATGTTGCCACCAGGAACATCAACAGTCCCGTTGGAAAAATGGCCGCGATGAGGATGCCTGCCCCCATGGCGATGGCGAATATTCCAATGATGCAGTTCCGTCCTCCCCGAAACACCCGGCTCCGCCTCCTTTCCTTACAGCCCAATATATGACCGCACCCCTGTCCCCGGTTCCGGTTTTCTTCCGAAATCGGATGCGGATGCATGTGCTTTTTCACCGCTCCGGGGACCAAATGAGTGTGACCTCGATGGGGAGCTTTGCGATCGGCCGCAGGTCGGCTTGCAGCTGCACCTGAAATCCGGACCGATGCGGTTTTAAATATGGTGTGTGTCCTGTCATAAAAATGGCCGCTGATGGCATAAGCTGTTCCAGAAGAAATGCTTGGGGGAGGGGATCGGATGTCCGGAAAAAAGAAACCGGCGGGAAAGCAGATCGCTTTGTGCTTGCTGCTGACGGCGGCTGTGGACGGCTTGGGTGTCCTGCTGGTGACGCTGCTGGCGGTGAAGGGGATCGTGGGGGAGGACAGGGTCCCGCAGGCGCTGGGGGCGCTGGCCTTCTGCGCGGCCTTCGCCGGGGGACTTCCGGCAGGGAAGGGGAGACTGGGTCCGGGCGGGAGTCTGCTGAATGCGGGGGCCTTCGCCCTGCTTCTGATCTTGCTTTGCTTCGGCGGCTGGGGCGAGGGGATCGCGGTCCGGGGGCTGATCCTGCTGGCTCTGATCCTGCTGGGCGGGCTGCTGGCGGCGCTGCTCTGCGGAAAGGTGGGGAAGCGGTCCAACAAGCGATTGGTGAAATCTCACAAAAAGCTGCGTTCCGTTTGAAAAAGCGCCGTCCGGTGGGGCGGCGCTCCTTTTTTTCGGTGTGGTCAGATATGGGAAGATTCTGCGGGGGATAGACACTACATCTTGCGTAAAATGAGAGAAAAGGTGCTGTTTTATGCTGTGATTTACGAGGTTTACATAATACAGTTTACATAATATTTTAGCATAAACGCCGAAAAACAGGTATTTTCTGGAAACACCTTGCGAAACGGCGCCATTTGAATTATATTTGAATGAGAAAAGTTTTACGTCAACCGCAACATAAATCTTGTCCCACTTTCATAGGCTGGGGTGAGGTGATGCGGTTTGAAATGGAATCGTGCGGAACGATGGACAGACCCCAGCCGGCTGCACAGCCTGCTGCTGGCGGTTTTCTTTTTTCTCGGGATCGGCGCGGGTGTTGTCTGCGCCGGACGGATCTCCGGGGATGTGGAACGGGAACTGACCACGTACCTGACGGATTATCTGGCCTTGGCGCAGAGTCAGGACCTTGGAATTTCCGTGGTTTGTTCTCTGACGCTGCTCTATCTGCAAGGACCGGTTTTGGCGTTCCTATGCGGCGTCTGCTCTGCGGGAATCCTGTTGCTGCCGCTGCTGGCGGCTGCTGCGGGCTTTTTTCCGGCCTATGCGGCGGGGTGCCTGACGGCTTCCTTCGGCGGGCGGGGCCTGCTGCTGGCGCTGGCCTTTTTCGGCTTTCGCTGTCTGGTCACGGTGCCTTGCTTTTTTCTGCTGGCGGCGCCTGCGATGGGCCGGGCCGCCGCACTGCGTGGACTGTCCCGGGGGAGACGGTGCGCCGCGTTTTCCGCCTGCGGCCGTGGTTGTTGGCTGGGCTTCGGTATTGTGTGTTTGATTTTGTGTCTGGGCGCGTGGATAGAACTGCGGCTGTCGCCGTTTCTGCTCCGCGCGCTGCTGGAACGATTTTTTTAGGAAGGGAGTTGACGGAAATGGATGATATTGCCCGTTTTGGTGCGTATTTGTCCGATGAAAAGCATTCCTCCCGGAACACCGTCAGTTCCTACCTCCGGGATACGACCCAATTCGCTGAGTATTTACATAATTACTGCGACATAGACCTGCGGGAGGCGGACAGCGCGGCAGTCCAGGACTACATGGACTGGATGCTGAGCCACGGGAAGTCCGCCGCCTCCGTCACCAGGTTTCTGGCGTCCGTCAAGTCCTTTTACAGCTATATGGTGGCTGCCGGGGAGTTGAAAAAGAACCCGGCACAGGGGGTGGCCGCCGCCAAGGTGGAGCGGAAATACCCGGAGATCCTCACAGCCAAAGAGGTGGAGCTATTTCTGGAACAGCCGGAGTGCGTGGACGCCAAGGGCTTCCGGGATCATGCCATGCTGGAGCTGCTGTACGCCACCGGCATCCGGGTCAGCGAACTGATCGCACTGGACATTGGGGACCTGAACCTGCCGGCGGGCTTTATCCGCTGCTCCAACGGCAAAAAGGAGCGGATCATCCCCCTGTATCACGGCGCGGTGAAGGCGCTTCAGGATTATATCAAGGGCGTCCGGCCCCAGCTGATCGCGGACACGGAGGAAACGGCCCTGTTCGTGAACATGAACGGCGAGCGTATGAGCCGTCAGGGTTTCTGGAAAATCATCAAGCACTATCAGGAGAAGGCGGGCATCCAGAAGGACATCACCCCCCACACTCTGCGCCATTCCTTTGCGGTGCATTTGCTGGAAAACGGCGCGGACCTCCGGGCCATTCAGGAGATGCTGGGCCACGCGGATATTTCCTCCACCCAGATCTACACCCACGTCATCAAGAATCAGCTCAAGGACGTCTACCAGAAGGCGCACCCGAGAGCATAAGCGCAAGCGTAACAACCGGCAGGGCAGAAGCCCCGCCGGTTTTTTCTAAAAATATTTCGCTTCGTGAGAACAAAACGGGGCACATCTCCGTCTAATAGACAAAAGAGAGCAGAGAGGAGGCGGTCTCTATGGATCAGCAGGAATTTGCCGACCGGACAGAAGCCATCAAAACCCGGCTGTACCGCACGGCGTATCTCTATCTGGGCAGTGAGGCCGACGCACTTGAGGCGGTGGATGAGACGGTATACCGGGCGCTGCGGAGGCTGAAGCAGCTGCAAACACCGGCGCTTTTTGAGACCTGGATCACCCGGATCCTGATCAACACCTGTCAGGACGAGCTGCGCCGCCGGAGGCGGTTCCATCCCGGCGGGGCGGACGCGCTTCCGGATACCGCCGGGCCGGACGATTACGAGCATCTGCCGCTGAAGGAGGCTATCCGCCGATTGCCGGAGGAGCTGAGCAGCGTAGTGATCCTGCGGTTTTTCTCCGGGTACACCCAAGCGGAGACCGCCGCCGCACTGAACATTCCGCAGGGGACTGCGGCCACCCGCCAGAAACGGGCGCTGGCCCTGCTGAAATTGGAACTGGGAGAGGAGGGACAGGTATGAACCGCATGGACGAGTACGCCGCCCTGTTGGCGGAGCTGGAACAGACCCCGGAAGAACTAAATAATACGGTAAATAAAGCACTGAACAGGGAAAATACTTTACAGAAAAAACGGCGATTTTTCGGTACTTCTCTGGGCGGTCTGGCGGCCTGCTTCGCGGCATTTGTGCTGCTGGTGAACCTGTCGACGCCCTTCGCCCGGGCCTGCGGACGGATCCCTCTTCTGGCGGATCTGGCCAAGGCGGTAAGCTGGTCTCCCAGCCTGTCCGCCGCCGTGGAGAATGACTATGCGCAGCCCCTCCGGCTGTCCCAATCGCAAAACGGCATCACGGCCCGGGTGGAGTACCTGATCGTAGACCGGAAGCAGGTGGACGTATTCTTCTCCATCCAGTCTGACGATTACGCCCATCTGGATTTAGACCACCCAACGCTGACGGTGCCGGGGGAGCAGGAGGGATACAGCACATCTCTCAGCAGCTATGGCATTGAAAACGGCGACCTGATCGACTTCCGGATCGACTTTATGAACCGGGATGTACCGGACTGCCTGACCATGACCTTCGGCGTTTATGACAACAAGCATCTCTATGAGAACCAAACACCCCCGGCGCGGTCCAACGTGGCCGACTACGGCGACGAGCTGCTGTCCGATAACCCGAAGGAGCAGCGGGAGATTTTGGCTACCTTTACCTTTGAGCTGCGCTTCGACCCCACCTACACGGAGCAGGGGACGGTCATTGATGTAGGAGAGACCTTCCTGTTGGACGGCCAATCCGTAACGCTGACGGAGGCGGAAATCTATCCCACCCACCTGCGGCTGAACTTTGACTATGACCCCGCCAACACCGCATGGCTGACGGAGTTGAACTTCTATCTGGAAAACGAGCGGGGAGAGCGGTTCAACGGCATTGTCAACGGCATTTCCGCCACCGGAAACCCGGACGATCCCTCCACGGATTCCGTCTGGCTGGACAGTCCCTATTTCTCCACAGGGGAACACCTGACCCTCCATGTCACCGGGGCTTCCTGGATCGACAAGGGACAGGAGCGGGTGAAGGTAGATCTGGCAAAGGGCATGATCGAGAACCCGCCCCAGGGCGTCCGTCTGGAATGGGCGGAGAAGCGGGATGCCGGCTGGGTGGTGTCCTTCAGCGCTGGGTATCGCTGGGAGAAAACGATGCATTACCAGATCTGGAAAAACCGTTTTTATGACGAGGACGGCACGGCCCATGACATCAATCAGCGGGGTGCATCCAGTTCCCCCATGATCTTGGGCGAGATCTCCGGCGCGGAGCTGGAATCTTACGAGGCCGCCGAAAAAGCCGCGAAAGAGGAAGGACGGTACTTTGAGACCTTCGGCCTGAAGGACTGCACGGCGGACCGCGTGTGGCTGGAGCCCTGCTGGACCCGGATCACCGACAGCACCGCTCAAGTGGTCATCAAATAAACGGAAATCAAACAAGCCAAGCGTGCGTGGTTTTCCACGCACGCTTCAGCGTGTCGAAAAAGTCTTTTCTCCCCGCTGAGCAAGTTTTCAGAACTTCATAAAAGTTCTGAAAACTTAGGATTTTAATGGCGCGGGACACCCCTCTTGGGTTTCCCGCGCACACCCTTTCTTACCGTCGCGGAGAATTTACTACTTTATCGACAGTCTCAAGCGTGCGTGGTTTTCCACGCACGCTTTTCCGTTCTCCGCATAGACTGGCGGGAAAGGGGAGTCCGTCTATGCGTTTCGCGCTCTATGACCGGCGGGCCGCCGTGCTGTACGCCCACCGCTGGGCCTACGGCCGGAATCCCGTCTTTTATGACTACGAGCATTTAGGGGGCGACTGCACCAACTTCGCCTCCCAGTGCATTTATGCCGGCAGCGGCGTGATGAACTTCACGCCCACCTTCGGCTGGTACTATATCGACCCGGACCAGAAGGCCCCGGCGTGGACCGGCGTGCCCTACCTCTATAACTTCCTCGTCCGGGAGGAAAAAACCGAAGGCCCGGCGGCCCGCCCCTGTGAGCTGGGGGATCTGCGCCCCGGCGACCTGATCCAGCTCTCTTTTGACGGAGAAAACTTCCGCCATACGCCGGTGGTAGTGTCGGTGGGTTGGCCGGTGACACCGGAAAACGTGCTGGTGGCCGCCCACAGCTACGATGCGGATAACCGGCCCCTCAGTACCTATTCGTATCAGGATATTCGCTTTTTGAAGATTTTCGGCGTCTGGCACCCATAAATGGGTTGACATTTCCCGGGAAATCCGATACAATGAAGCCCGTTACAGTGATGATGCGGAGAAGTAAGCGGATCGGTTCTGCCAAGAGAGCCCCTGTATGGTGGAAAGGGGAGAGAACAGCCGCCGAACTACACCGTGGAGCTGGCACCCAAACGGCCCTTCGGCTCAGTAGGCGTGCTCCGGGTGCGCCCGTTACCGCGCTGCCGTGTGATGGCACGGCGTGAGGCCGCGTTCCGTGAGGGGGCGGCGAACCAGAGGTGGTACCGCGTATTTACGCCCTCTGTCCGAAAGGACAGGGGGCTTTATTTTATCTCTGTCCGAATCAAACATGGAAAAGGAGAACAACAATATGGGTATTTACGAAGAACTGCAGGCCCGTGGCCTGATCGCGCAGGTGACCAACGAGCCGGAGATCCGGGAAATGGTCAACACCGGCAAGGCAACCTTCTACATCGGCTTTGACCCCACGGCGGACAGCCTGCACGTGGGTCACTTCATGGCCCTGTGCCTGATGAAGCGCCTGCAGATGGCGGGCAACCGCCCCGTCGTGCTGGTGGGCGGCGGCACCGGCTACATCGGCGACCCCTCCGGCCGCACCGATATGCGGAACATGATGACCCCGGAGACCATCCAGCACAACTGCGACTGCTTCAAGCGCCAGATGGAGCGTTTCATCGACTTCGGCGAGGACAAGGCCATCATGGTCAACAACGCCGACTGGCTGCTGAAGCTGAACTATATCGATCTGCTGCGGGATGTGGGTGCCTGCTTCAGCGTCAACAATATGCTCCGGGCCGAGTGCTACAAGCAGCGCATGGAAAAGGGCCTCAGCTTCCTGGAGTTCAACTACATGATCATGCAGAGCTATGACTTCTACTACCTCTTCCAGCACTACGGCTGCAATATGCAGTTCGGCGGTGATGACCAGTGGAGCAACATGCTGGGCGGCACGGAGCTGATCCGCCGCAAGCTGGGCAAGGACGCCCACGCCATGACCATCACCCTGCTGCTCAACAGCGAGGGCAAGAAGATGGGCAAGACCGCCAGCGGCGCGGTGTGGCTGGACCCCAACAAGACCACTCCCTTCGACTTCTACCAGTATTGGCGGAACGTGGGCGATGCCGACGTGCTCAAGTGCATCCGCATGCTGACCTTCCTGCCCCTGGAGCAGATCGACGCTATGGACGCCTGGGAGGGCAGCCAGCTCAATCAGGCCAAGGAGATCCTGGCCTACGAGCTGACCAAGCTGGTCCACGGCGAGGAGGAGGCCAACAAGGCTCAGGAGGCCGCCCGCGCCCTGTTCGGCGGCAGCGGCAGCAGCGAAAATATGCCCGCTACCCAGCTGCCGGAGGCCCGGTTTACCGATGGTAAGATCGGTGCCATCGAGCTGCTGGTGGCCTGCGGCCTGTGCGCCTCCAACGGCGAGGCCCGCCGGCTGATTCAGCAGGGCGGCGTGGCTGTCAATGATCAGAAGGTGGCGTCCATCGATGTGACCTTCGATCAGGCGCAGTTCGCCGGAGACGGCGTGGTCATCAAGAAGGGCAAGAAGGTCTTCCACAGAGCCTATACCGCCTGATGCTGACGAAAAAGCTGTAAATTCTTTTAAAAGTGCCGCTGTTCATGAGAACAGCGGCACTGAGGCTGTCGATAAAGAGATAAATTTCCGCAACGGTAAGGTAGGGCAGCCGTTAGCGGCTGCGCCGCTTTACGGATGCCGCATACCCCTTGCGGGTAAAGGGTGTGCGCTGGACTGCGCCCGCAGGCGCGTTCCGGAGTGCAACCGCCGAAGGCGGCTCTTAGTGCGGAGATCACTCAAGAAGGGATACACCGTCGGCTCAAGCCAATCAGTGGATACTTCATATTCGCTGATTGGGAGCCTTCCTCGAAACAGGCTTGCTTGATCCGCCACCGGCGGCGCTTCGCCTGTTTCCCTGCGCCATTGAAATCAATATTTTCAGTGCTTTGTAAAAGCTCTGAAAATGGCCTCAGCGGGGAGAAAATTTTTCGACACGCTGAGTGCCGCTGTTCGCAAGAACAGCGGCACTTTTCCCGGGAAAAGAAGCTCAGGAGGTCTGCTCCGGCAGCAGATCCCACGATGAAAGGGCCAGCTTCAGCCGCTCCACGCTGGCGTCGGTGGGGGGGCAGAGAGGGAGCCGCAGCTCCCCGGCCTCCAGACCCATGAGGTTCAGGGCGGTTTTTACCGGAATGGGATTCACCTCGCAGAACAGCGCGTCGCACAGGGGCTTCAGCTTTAATTGCAGTCTGCCCGCCGCGGAGAAGTCATTGGCAAGGCAGAGGGCCGTCAGCCGGTGCATTTCTGCGGGGAGGACGTTGGCCACCACGGAAATGACCCCGGAACCGCCCAGCATACAGATGGCGGCGGTCTCATCGTCATTGCCGGACCAGATGGCAAAATCGGCAGGGCAGAGGTTCCGGGTTTTTTGGATTTGGCTGAAATTCCCGCTGGCCTCCTTGACACCTGCGATGTTGGGGTGTTGGGCCAGCTCCGCATAGGTCTCCGGCTGGATGTTGACCCCGGTGCGGGAGGGGACGTTGTAGAGGATGATGGGAGTGCCCACGGAATCCGCAATGACCTTGTAGTGCCGCAGCAGACCTTGCTGGGTTGCCTTGTTGTAGTAGGGGGTGACGATCAGCAGACCGTCCACGCCGAGGCGCTCCGCAGCCAGGGCGTTTTCCCGGGCTACCTGAGTATCGTTGGCGCCGGTACCGGCGATCACCGGCACGCGCCCCGCCACCCGGTCCACGCAATAGGCGATGGTCTCCATGCGCTCCTTCTGGGTCATGGTGGCCGCCTCTCCGGTGGTGCCGCAGACGATGATGGCGTCGGTGCCGCCGTCGATCTGCCGGTCAATGAGCCGCCCAAAGGCGGGAAAATTCACCGCCCCGGCGTGAAACGGCGTCACAATGGCCACACCAGAACCTGTAAAGAGAATCTCCTTCACAACAAAATACCTCCCTTTTCAACATGAAAAAGCGGATGCCTGCTTTGGCATCCGCTTTTGTGCAATTAAGTTGTTTACCTTTACACCTGCTGAATATAGCCATTTGCGCACAGCAATTCTGCCAACAGAACAGCACCCCCGGCGGCCCCACGAAGGGTATTGTGGCTCAGCCCGACAAATTTGTAGTCATACTGGGTATCCTCCCGCAGACGGCCCAGAGACACCGCCATGCCCCGCTCCAGCATCCGGTCCAGACGGGTCTGGGGGCGGTCCGGTTCCTCAAAATAGTGGAGAAATTGCTTGGGGGCGGAGGGTAACTGCAATTCCTGCGCTGGGCCCCGGAATGCGGCCCAATCCACTTTGATCTGCTCCATGGAGGGCTTGCAGCCGTCCTTGAATTTCATGAACACTGCGGCCATGTGGCCGTCCTGACAGGCTACCCGGAAGCACTGGGCGGTGATGGCGGGCCCCTCCGCCTTGACGATCCTGCCGTTTTCCACCCGGCCCCACAGCTTCAGCGGCTCCTGCTCGCTCTTTTCCTCCTCGCCGCCGATGTAAGGGATGCAGTTATCCACCATCTCAGGCCAGCGCTGGAAGGTTTTCCCCGCGCCGGAGATGGCCTGATAGGTACACACCAGCGCACGTTCCAGACCGTATTTCATCAGGGGATGAAGGGCGGGGACATAGCTCTGGAGGGAGCAGTTGCTCTTGACGGCAATGAACCCCCGCTTGGTGCCCAGCCGCTTTCGCTGGGCCTCGATGATCGCCAGATGCTCGGCGTTGATCTCCGGCACCACCATGGGCACATCCTCTGTCCAGCGGTGGGCGGAGTTGTTAGAAACGATGGGACATTCCAGCTTGGCGTAGGTTTCCTCCAGCGCCCGGATGGCGTCCTTTGGCATATCCACGGCGCAGAAACAGAAATCCACCATACCGGCCAGCTTCTCCGCGTCCGCCTCAGCGTCCAGCACCGTCAGGGACTTTGCGGCTTCGGGGCAGGGAATATCCAGAGCCCAGCGGTCACAGACGGCCTCCCAGTAGGACTTTCCCGCGCTTCTGGCGCTGGCAGCGATGGCGGTGAGCTGGAACCAGGGATGGTTTTCCAACAGGGTCACAAACCGCTGGCCCACCATACCCGTACCGCCGATGATGCCGACCTGATACCGTTTCATAGCAGATTCCTCCTTCGGGTCCCGGGAAATCGTCGATACCGGTTGAATCCGGGGCCAATGTGTATTATAATAATTAAGATATGTACGTCCATGAGATGTGTTTTTGTACCGCGGACATTTGTCTATATAATAGCAGACAGATCCTCTATCGTCAAGGTATTCGCCATTGGGAGGTTTTATGAAAAAACGTGTGTTGTCCTTTCTGTTTATCATCACTTTGTTCAGCCTGACTGCCGTTTCGGCGTCCGCTGTGGTCAATGACACCCTGAAGGTGGGCATCCGCTGGGGCGACACGGCTCTGGAAGCCGCCAATCTGGAAAACGCCGCGGGGTCCGGATACGAGTTCGGCTACTATGACGAGGACCGGGAGTTCGTCTATCTGGACGAGACCGACGAGACCACCATCACCATGCAGGCTTCCGGCTCCGGAAACGGCGTGACGGTGACGGAGACCCGCAGCGGGGAGGTCTTGTTCCAATTCCGGGACAACGGCTACTGTCTCGGCATCCGCCCCATGGGACGGCACACGGAGACTTGGTGCAAGGGCTATAAGTACCCCGGCGGCTTTGAGTACCGCCCAAACGCCGACGGCACTTTGACGGTTATCAACGTGGTGGATATTGAAGACTATGTCAAGGGCGTCGTGCCCTACGAGATGGACAAAGACTGGCCGCTGGCGGCTCTGGAAGCGCAGGCGGTCTGCGCCCGGACCTATGCCGTAAAGACCCGGCATCCCTCTTTGGGCTTTGACGTCTGCGCCGGCACCGACTGTCAGGTGTACTATGGCCGCAACCGGGCAACCGATATGACGGACGCGGCGGTGGACAACACGGCGGGCGAGATGATCTATTACGGCGGCAAGCCTGCGGATACGGTGGTCTACTGCGCGTCCAACGGCGGGGCCACGGAGGACGCCGCCAATGTCTGGAGCAGCATTCCCTACTTGGTGGGGAAGAAGGACCCCTATGAGGCCAAGACCAACATTCCCAATTACAACTGGACTGTTACCTACACCGCCGATGAACTGACGTGGATCTTAGAGCAGAAGGGGTACAGCATCGGCACTGTGAAAAACGTCTATGTGGCGGAGTTCACGCCGATGGGCAACGTCAGCAAGGTGACCTTTGAGGGCAGCCGGGACAGCGTGACGGTAAAAGGGGAGACCTGCCGCACGATTTTCTATTCCAGCACCTATAATAAATCCGTCAAGAGCCAGCGGTTCACCATCAACGGAGCCGGCGCGTCCTCCGGCGGCATTTATATCAACGACAGCAATACGGTGATCCGCTCCTTGGAAGGGATCAGCGTCCTCAGCGGCGGCGGAAAGACCGTCAGACTGGACGGCAGCGCATCTGTGCTGTCCGCCTCCGGAATATCTACGGTAGGCGAAGGCCAAACGCCTGCGTTTTCCAAGGACGGCACCTTTACCATCACCGGCAGCGGCAGCGGCCACAATCTCGGCATGAGCCAGTACGGTGCCAAGGCCATGGCGGAGCTGGGGTATACCTATGACGAAATTCTGAAATTCTACTATACAGATATTACCATCAAGTGAGGTTGAACATGAAAACAAGCGATTTTAACTACCAGCTCCCGGAGGAACTGATCGCCCAGACGCCGCTGGAGCGGCGGGACGGTTCCCGGCTCATGACTCTGGACCGGAACACCGGCGCCTGGGAGCATCACCATTTCTACGAGCTGCCGGATTTCCTGAACCCCGGTGACTGCCTGATCCTGAACGATTCCCGGGTGCTGCCCGCCCGTCTGCTGGGTCAGCGTCTGCCGGGAGGCGGCGCCTGTGAGGTGCTGCTGCTCATCGACCGGGGAGAAAAGACGTGGGAATGTCTGGTGCGCCCGGGACGGCATATGCGGGAGGGAGCCAAACTCTCCTTCGGCAACGGCGAGCTGACGGCAGAGGTCACAAAGGTCCTGCCGGACGGCAACCGTCTGGTGCGCTTTGATTACGAGGGAATTTTCCTGGAGGTTTTGGAGCATCTGGGTAAAATGCCCCTGCCGCCCTACATCAAGGAGGAGCTTCAGGATCAGGAGCGGTATCAGACGGTGTACTCCAAGGTGCTGGGCAGCGCGGCGGCCCCCACGGCGGGACTGCACTTCACTCCGGAGCTGCTGGAGCAGATCAAGGCCAAGGGCGTGAACATCGGCTATGTGACGCTCCATGTGGGTCTTGGCACCTTCCGCCCCGTGAAGGAGGACGAGATCACCGACCACGAGATGCACAGTGAATACTGCGTGATCTCACAGGAGACGGCGGACCTCATCAACCGTACCAAAGCCAACGGCGGGCGCTGCATCTGCGTGGGCACCACCTCCTGCCGGACGCTGGAATCCTGGGCGGCGGAGGACGGCCACATGGAGGCCAAGGCCGGCTGGACCAACATCTATATCTACCCCGGCTACCGCTTCAAGGTGATGGACGGCCTTGTGACCAACTTCCACCTGCCGGAGAGCACCCTCATCATGCTGGTGTCCGCCTTTGCCGGACGGGAGCATGTTCTGGCCGCTTATGAGGAAGCCGTCCGGGAAAAATACCGCTTTTTCAGCTTCGGCGATGCCATGTTCCTGCGCTGATCGCTGATTTTTGCAAAATTTCCAAATGATTTTCCCGGTTTATACGGCTTTTCTTCGATTATCTATTGAAATCACAGAAAAAATTGAGTATAATATTAGTGCTCATTTTTCAAAACAGGAGGATCATTCCAATGATCAATATTACGAAGGACACCATCATCGGTGATATTCTGGACGTTGCACCTCAGACTGCGCCCATTTTCCTGTCCATCGGTATGCATTGCCTGGGCTGTCCCTCATCCCGCGGTGAGACCGTGGAGGAGGCCTGCATGGTCCACGGCATCGACGTGGACAAGCTGCTGGCTCTGGTGAACGAGGAAGCCAACAAGGCTCAGTAATTGCACCACTCGACAGGACGCATACGGGATACCGTATGCGTCCTGAACCATGCCTGGAACGAACGGAAAGCGTTCATCGACGGGAAGGAAAGGTGTGTGCGGAAAACCCAGGAGGGGTTTTCTGCACGATTTCAATCAAACGGTTTTTCACATGAAAAACCAACCCCGCAGGAACGAAGTTCTTGCGGGGACGCATACGGGATACCGTATGCGTCCTGAACCATGCCCGGAACGAACGGACAAAACCACCGGAAAGGGGAGAGACCATGCGGGCGCTGGAATTGCCGCCCCGACTGCGGCTGATTGCCGGGTGGGTGCCTGAGGGCGCGTATCTGGCCGACGTTGGCACCGATCACGGCTATCTCCCTACATGGCTGCGGCTTCAGGGAAAGATCCGGGGAGCAGTGGCCAGCGATCTGCGGCCCGGCCCGTTGGAGCGGGCCAAGGTGACCGGATCGCTCTACGGTACGGACAACATTGAATACCGACTCTGCAATGGCCTTGCCGGGATCCGCCCCTCTGAGGTGGACACCGTTACCATTGCGGGGATGGGAGGGGAGACGATCCTCTCGATCCTGAAGGCCGCACCGTGGACGGCGGAAGGGCAGCACACGCTGCTGCTGCAGCCCCAGTCCCATGAGGAAATGGTGCGGCAATATCTGGCGAAAAACGGTTTTGCCATCACGCGGGAAGCACTGGTCCGCGACCGGGGAACCCTGTACACTGTGATGGAGGCCAAGGCGGGGAAAATGGAACTGTCCCTCAGTCAGGTCTGGGGCGGCATAGGGCTGGCCCACGATCCGCTGGCGGATCGATACATCGTTGAAAAAATCGTCCGCACGCAGATGGCACTGGCGGGAGCGAAACGCTCCACCCGGCTGCAAGCGCGGACGGAGGAACTGCGGGAGATTTTGACCGCGTTATTACGGGCAAGAGAGGAGTGGCGCCATGCCAACCGTCGCACAAATTGAACAGGCGTTATTCCAGCTGGCCCCCAAGGATCTTGCGTTCGATTGGGACAACGTGGGGCATCTGGAAGGCAGCCCCGATCAGGAGGTCCAGCGGGTGCTGGTGGCGCTGGACGTGACGGAGAATGTGGTCTCCGAAGCGGAAAAGCTGGGCTGCCAGCTCATCGTGTCCCACCATCCGCTGATGAACGTCCGCTGGCATCAGGCGGAGATGCAGACTCTGCGGCCCGACCGCTATCTGGGCCGTCTGCTGCGGAGATTGGTGAAAGCGGATATTTCTGTGATCTCCATGCACACAAATCTGGATATTGCCCCCGGCGGCGTCAACGACGCACTGGCCGAGGCACTGCGAATCGAGGACCCTGGGCCTATGCCGGGGGATGAGACCGGTCTCTGCCGTGTGGGACGGCTGCGAAACCCTGTAAAGCTATCTGACTTTGCGGGTGAGGTATGCAAGGCGTTACACGCCAACGGCGTACGCTATGCCGGGGACCGGCCGGTAGAATATATAGCGGTGGGCGGCGGCGCCTGCGGCGACGAGATCGACGCGGTGATCGCGGCAGGCTGCGACACCTTTGTCACGTCGGATCTGACGTATCACCAGTTTTTAGACGCCGCTCCCAAGGGCATCAACCTCATCGACGCGGGGCATTTCCCCACGGAGGACCCGGTCTGCGCGAAAATCGTCGCCTATCTGGAGAAGGAATTTCCCCAGCTTATAATCATAAAATCGACTTCTCACAAGGAAGTCATCCAATATTTTGTTGAAGGAGAATAACTACTATGTCCGGACATTCTAAATGGCATAACATTCAAAAGACCAAGGGCGCTGCTGACGCCAAGCGTTCCGCCGCATTCACCAAGATCGCCAAGGAGATCATTGTTGCCGTCAAGGAAGGCGGCGGTTCCGGCGACCCTGCCAACAACTCCCGCCTGGCTACCGTGATCGCCAAGGCCAAGGCCGTCAACATGCCCAATGACAACATCAAGCGCACCATTGATAAGGCGCTGGGTGCCGGAAGCACCGAGAACTTTGAGGCTGTCACCTATGAGGGCTACGGTCCCGGCGGTGTGGCCGTCATCGTGGACGCTCTGACCGACAACCGTCAGCGTACCGCTCCCGAGGTTCGTCACGCCTTTGATAAGTGCAACGGCAATCTGGGCGCGCAGGGCTGCGTGTCCTGGAGCTTTGACCGGAAGGGTGTGATCGTCATTGACAATGAGGATCAGGAGCTGGACGAGGATACCGTGATGATGGACGCGCTGGAGGCCGGTGCTGCCGACTTCGAAGCTGACGGCATGGTGATGGAAGTCCGCTGCGAGCCCGATGACTTCAACACTGTGGTCAAGGCACTGGAGGACAAGGGCTACACCTTCCTCTCCGCCGACATCGCCATGGTGCCCCAGAACTACATCTCTCTCACCGAGGAGAGCGACCTGAAGAATATGCAGAAGCTCATTGATATGTTGGAGGACAATGATGATGTCCAGAACGTCTGGCATAACTGGGAGAACGAATAACGGAATCTTTCTGTGACCGGACGGGCGTTTCCTTTCTGCCCGATAGAGGAACAGGGGAGGGGGAATGTCCCTCCGATGACCTCTGGAAAGATGTTGCATAAATTAAAAAACGGTTGACATAAAGCGGTGGTGTTCCATTCGGAACACCACCGCTTTTCTATTTCGGCAAATCTTTATGTAACAAGGGATAGCGTTGTTACTAATGCAACGCTTTTCGGGAGTTCACATAATTCCGGTATGAAAAAACCTACTTCTTCCCCAAGACCTCCCGCCGCACATAGTCGAAGGCGGCGTCCTCTCCCTGATCCCGGAGGACGATCAGGATGGTCTCCAGCAGTTCCGAGGTGGCCGGATGCATGAGCAGCCGCTTCTTTTTGCCATACTGGAAAAACTGGTAGGGGTCTCCCGGCTGGAAATCCTGCCCCCGGTAGACCTTACTGGCAGCCAACCGGTCGCAGAACATCTCCGCTACATATTTTTTCGGCATCTCCACGCCGATGATGCCCTCACCGCTGACGCCGTAATCGGTCCAGTATTCAAAATGGTGGCGGTTGCGGCCCTTGTGGTGCATCCACGAGGCGCTGTATCCCTTGTCCCGGCGCTGGGCGTCATTGGGGCTGCGGTCTCCCTGAAAATATTTGACGCCGGCCCAGAACTCCACCGGAGAGAACTTGGACAGATCGTGGGTCAAGCCCTGCCAGTATAGCCCCAGACGGAAACAGTACTGCCGCACCAGATGCCGATGGCGCTGGACCGTTTTCAGATGCCGCCAGAAATCCACACGCTTCACCTCATGAACAGAATAAAAATACTATATCATATTCCAACAGAAAAAACGAGGACCTGTATGAAATTTTTCCCGCTGTTCAAACTATGGGCGAGGTGGTTTGATGGACGGAGGATTTTTTTTGTGTCCCGATGTGTGGGAATTTCTGTTGCCCGCAGAGATTTGCCATCTGCGGAACGCCATGGCAGTCTGCCAAAAGCGGTGGGATCTGCTGACGCTGACGCCGATGGGCTGTGCGCTGCTGCCGGAGCCTGCGGCGGTGACAGCGGGGATCTTGCTGCTGCCGGGGGACTGCCCCAGAAGCGATCTCCGGGCGGGAACAGTGGTGACCTACGGCCTGTCCCCACGGGACAGCATCACCCTGTCCAGCCTGCGGGAGCCGGTGCTGTGCGTCCAGCGGACGCTGCCGCTGCTGTGCGGCGGCGTATTGGAGCCACAGGAATTTCCCCTGCCGGGGGTAGAGGGGGCGGAGCGGCTGCTGCCCGGTGTGGGGACCCGGCTGCTGTGGACCGGCTCGCCCTATCCTCTGTGAGAAGCGGGGCGTTTACCGGGAGTTTTTGGCGGCGGCCTGTAAGATCCGCACGAAAACCGCCATGGCTGCAAGCTGCGTCAGTGTGAACAGGAGGGCGAGGCCGCGGGCCTCGTAATAACAAAAGCTGTCCCAATTCAGGAGCACCTCCGCCAGTGCGGTCAAGGGGAGAGTGAGCCAGATGTATTTGCGGGCGATCAAGCGGAACAGGAGCGGGAGCAGGAAGGTCAGCGTGAAGGGGATCGGCTGGAGCAGGTATTGCCCGAACAGCTTTGCCAGCGCGGCCGCAGTGGATAGGGTCATGGTTATCACACCTCCGTCAGTTCCGATTTTTGTTGATTCTATCCTATATAATAAAGGATACCAGATTTCTCCGGTTGCTTCAAGATGATTGAAAATCCGGGGATGGGCCGCCGCACCTTCAAAATCCGGGACAGGACATGGGGAAAAAACTTGACAACAGTCGGAAAAACGGTATAATGACTTCTGTATTCAATCTTTAAAAACGCTTGGATGAAGTCAGCTTTCCGAAACCGGATCAGCGAGAGGGAGATTTGGTGCAAGTCCCTTACCTACGCCGGGAAGCAGCCGCTTCGGAGCGGCCCGCGGTGAGCGGGACGGGTCACGCCGTTACCGGTGGCTAAGATGCCCCCAAGGATGGGGGATAATTAGGGTGGTACCGTGAAGCAATGCTTCGCCCCTATGTCCGGGGCGGAGCATTTTATTTTTCGGTAAGAAAGCCGCTGCGGAACACCGCCGACGGCTCCGTTCCGGCCGGAAACCCGGTTTACAGTCAAAAATCAAGAAATTTACATAAAAATGGAGGAAATGATTATGTCTCAACCCAAGTACTATGGTCTCAACGAGCTGCGGGAAATGTTCCTGCACTTCTTTGAGACCAAAGACCATCTGCGTCTGCCCAGCTTTTCCCTGATCCCCCAGAACGATGCTTCTCTGCTGCTGATCAACTCCGGCATGGCACCCATGAAGCCCTACTTCACCGGCGAGCAGGAGCCGCCCCGTCACCGGGTCACCACCTGCCAGAAGTGCATCCGTACCGGCGATATTGAGAACATCGGCCATACTGCCCGCCACGGCACCTATTTTGAGATGCTGGGCAACTTCTCCTTTGGCGATTACTTCAAGAACGAGGCCATCCACTGGGCGTGGGAATTCCTGACCAGCCCCGAATGGGTGGGTCTGGACCCCAACCGTTTGTATCCCTCCGTGTTCGCCGGCAACGAGACCACCCCCGCCGACGATGAGGCCTTCCGCATCTGGCACGAGGAGATCGGTATTCCCGAGGACCGGATCTTCAAGTTCGGCAAGGCGGACAACTTCTGGGAGCACGGCTCCGGCCCCTGCGGCCCCTGCTCCGAGATCTACTATGACCGGGGCGAGAAGTACGGCTGCGGCAAGCCCGGCTGCACCGTTGGCTGCGACTGCGACCGGTACATGGAGGTCTGGAACGTGGTGTTCTCCCAGTTCGACAACGACGGCCACGACCACTACACCGAGCTGAAGCAGAAGAACATCGACACCGGCATGGGTTTGGAGCGTCTGGCCGTGGTGTGCCAGGACGTGGACTCCCTGTTCGATGTGGATACCGTTATGAACATCACCAACAAGGTCACGGAGATCACCGGCGCCAGCTACGGCCAGAGCCAGGAGAAGGACGTGTCCCTCCGTGTCATCACCGACCATATCCGTTCTGCCAGCTTCATGATCTGCGACGGCGTGCTGCCTTCCAACGAGGGCCGCGGCTATGTGCTGCGCCGCCTGTTGCGCCGGGCCGCCCGCCACGGCAAGCTGCTGGGTGTGAACCGTCCCTTCCTGTATGAGGTAGTGGACACCGTTGTTCACGAAAACGAGGGCCACTATCCCGAGCTGCGGGAGCGGCAGGCCTATATCACCAAGGTGATCCGGGTGGAGGAAGAGAACTTCGCCAAGACCATCGACGGCGGCATGAAGATCTTCGATCAGCTGCTGGCTGAGCACAAGGAAAAGGGGGAGACCACCTTCTCCGGCGCCGACGCCTTCAAGCTGTACGATACCTACGGCTTCCCCATCGACCTGACCATCGAAATGGTGGAGGACGCCGGCATGACGCTGGACCGCTCCGCTTTCGATCAGGAGATGCAGGAGCAGAAGACCCGCGCCCGTGAGGCCCGGAAGGCGCTGGGCGATCTGGGCTGGGCCGGCGTGGAGTTCGGCAAGGACATCCCCTCTACTGAGTTTGTGGGCTATGACCACGATACCGTGGAGGACGCCAAGGTAGTCGCCCTTGTTGTGGAGGACGAGCTGGCTGAGGAGCTGATGACCGGCGTGGACGGCATCGTGGTTCTGGACAAGACGCCCTTCTACGCGGAAATGGGCGGTCAGGTGGCCGACCACGGCGTCATCACCTGTGGCGGTGCCAAGTTCGAGGTGAACAACGTCCAGAAGAACAAGGGCGGCAAGTTCATGCACTACGGCAAGGTGGTTTCCGGCACGTTCAAGGTGGGGGAGACCGTGACGGCCTCCATTGACGCCGAGCGCCGCAAGGGCGTCCGCCGTGCCCACAGCGCTACCCATCTGCTGGACGCGGCCCTGAAGAAGGTGCTGGGCGACCATGTGCATCAGGCCGGCTCTCTGGTGGAGCCTGACCGTCTGCGGTTCGACTTCACCCACTTTGAGGCCATCACGCCGGAGCAGCTGGCGCAGGTGGATAAGCTGGTCAATGACGCCATCCTGGAAGGCATCCCTGTGGTAACGGAGGTGCTGCCCATCGAGGAGGCCAAGAAGAAGGGCGCTGTGGCCATGTTCGGCGAGAAGTATAGCGACGTGGTCCGCGTGGTGGAAATGGGCGGCGTGTCCATGGAATTCTGCGGCGGCACCCATGTGGATAACACCGCTAAGGTGGGTCCCTTCCGCATCAAGAGCGAGGCATCCGTAGCCTCCGGTGTCCGCCGGATCGAGGCCACCGTGGGCCAGCTGACGCTGGATACCATCAACCGCAATCAGCAGGTGCTGTTCCACATCGCCCAGATGTTCAAGACCAACCCCGGCGAGCTGGAGAACCGTCTGGAGCAGCAGATGAACGAGATGAAGGATCTGCGTCATGAGCTGGAAAAGTTCAAGGAGCAGGCTTCTCTGGGCGAGGCACGGAGCTTTCTGGCCTCCGCTAAGACGGTGGGTGAGCTGAAGGTCATCACCGCTCAGCGGGATGGTATGGACGCTGCCGCCATGCGCAAGCAGGGCGACTTCCTCCGGGACAAGGAGCCCGGCGTGGTGGGCGTTCTGGCCTCCGTCAATGACGGTAAGGTGACACTGCTGGCCGTTTGCGGCAAGGACGCCGTGGCCAAGGGCGTGAAGGCCGGCGATATCATCAAGGCCATCGCCCCCATCTGCGGCGGCAAGGGCGGCGGCAAGCCCGACAGCGCCATGGGCGGCGGCACGGAGGTCAGCAAGGTGGACGATGCTCTGGCTGCTGTGGACGATTTCGTGGCTGGCAAGCTGTAAAAAGGAGAGACGTGTATGCTGATTCGTTTTGATGAACTGGAGCCCTCCGTTGTTTCCCACATGAAGGGAGGCGAGGGGGAGGCGCGTTTGCAGCTTGTTCAGGATATGGACAACAAGATCATGCGCAGCGTGCTGGCCCCCGGTGCTTCTATCGGCCTCCATACCCACGAAACCAGCAGCGAAGTCATGTATTTTCTGTCCGGCACCGGTAAGGTGCTGTATGACGGGGTCTGGGAGCCGGTGGCTCCCGGCACCTGCCACTATTGCCCCAAAGGTCACAGCCACAGCCTTGTCAACGATGGCACGGAGGATCTGGTGACCTTCGCCGTGGTGCCGGAGCACGAAAAGAGATAACATCCGATCGGAAAGGAGCCTATCTATGAGCGATTGCCTGTTCTGTAAGATCATCGCCGGGGAGATCCCCAGCAGCAAGGTCTATGAAGACGAGCTTTGCTATGCCTTCAACGACATTGCCCCTCAGGCACCTACCCATTTTCTGGTGGTGCCCAAGGCCCACATCCAGTCCGTTTCCGCTGTAACGGCGGAGAACAGCGCTGTGGTGGCCCATATTTTTGAGGTCATCGCCAAGCTGTCCAAGGAGTTGGGCTTTGACGAGGCCGGATACCGGGTGGTGTCCAACATCGGCGAGGCGGGCCAGCAGTCCGTGCCCCACCTGCACTTCCATGTGCTGGCCGGACGGGATATGACCTGGCCTCCGGGCTGATTGAGCGAAAAACGGTGCGGGACGCTTTATGCGCCCCGCACTGTTTGTTTCCGATGGAGTGGTGTAAGCGGTGAGCGGGAGCACCTTCCGCTTGCGTTTAATTTTCTAATTTGGACAAAAGACTGGCGGAGTGTGTGAGAAAGTAGTATACTCTGAGTTGGCTCCGTATGGGAACAATTACCCGATTTGAATGTTTCCAATTGGTAACATTCAATAGGGTGATTCTTATGGAGATCAGACGCTTGCGGGATTTGAGAGAAGATCATGACAAATCTCAAAAAGCAATAGCGGAATATTTGAATATGCACCGCAGCGTTTACCGGCGCTACGAAAGCGGCGAACGGGAAACTCCGGCGTGGGTGCTGGATAAGCTGGCGGACTATTACCACGTCAGCACGGACTACCTGCTGGGACGGACGGACCGGCCGGAGCCGTATCCTGTCAAATGAGACGGCTGGCGCTGTTCTGCGGCGGGTTTGCCGCAGGGATCTTTCTGGCGCAGTATCTGCTGCCGGGCGGCTGGCTGCTGTCCGGTGGCTTGGTGTGCCTTGCATTGGGCTTTGGGGCGCTGCTTCTGCCGGAATGTTGGCGGAAACGGGCGATCCTCTGTCTGGTGGGCGCGGCGCTGGCGCTGGGGTGGAACTGGCTGTATGTCCGGCAGGTCAGCGAACCCATGGAGGCCTTGGCGGACACCCAGCAGGCCTTGACCATGACCCTGACGGAGTATCCCGCCGAGACCCGCTTCGGCGCAAAGGTGACGGTGCGGGCGGAGGGACTGCCGGGGAAACTGACCTACTACGGCGATCCGTCCCTTTTGCAGCTTTCTCCAGGTCAGTGCCTCACCGACGAGGTGTATCTGCAAAGCGCATCCCGCATCCGGGACGACGATGTGACGGTATTCAACTCCAAGGGCGTGTTTCTCCTGGCGTACAGCCGGGGGACGGTGGCCTTCCATGCCGGGACGATGGACGCGCCCCGGTGGTGGCCCGCCCGGTTGGGCCGGGCCATGCAGGTGCGCATCCGGGACTTATTTTCTGGGGATGACGCCGGTTTTCTGCTGGCGCTGCTGACGGGCCGGAAAGGGGAACTGTCCACCCAAGCGGACGTGGATCTGTCCGAGGCGGGGGTCTATCACATTCTGGCAGTCAGCGGAATGCACTGCGCATATCTGTTGGCGATGGTGGGCTTTCTTGCGGGAAAGCACCGCCGGCGTCTGACAGCGGTGGCAGCCATCCCCACGCTGATCTTCTACGCAGTGCTCACCGGCGGGTCTCCCTCGGTGGTGCGGGCCTGCGTGATGCTGAGCTTTCTGACGGCGGCGCCCCTGTTCCGCCGGGAGAGCGACCCACCAACAGCTTTGATGGCGGCGCTGTTCCTGATCTTACTGGACAACCCCTTCGCGGCGAAGTCCGTCAGCTTGCAGTTGTCCTTTGGGGCGGTGGTGGGGCTGTTGTGGCTGTCTCCCAAGCTCTACCGGGGGCTGGCAGGAGAGAAAAAGCATGGCAGGCTCTTTACCTTTACAACTGTTAGTATTTCGACAACCTTCGGGTGTCTGGCACTGACGGCGCCTATCAGCGCCTACTATTTCGGCAGTTTCGCCCCGGTGTCCCTTTTGAGCAACCTGCTGTGCCTGTGGGCGGTGGGCATCGTGTTCATCGGCGGGCTGGCGGCGGTGCTTCTCAGCTTTTTCTACCTGCCGCTGGGGACTGTGATCGGCCTTGTACCCCGGCTGCTGATCAAGTATATTCTGGCCGTGTGTCACGCACTGGCGGCGCTGCCGTATCATGGCGTGTATTTCTGCAATCCCTATCTGAAATACTGGATGGGGTTCGTGTATCTCCTGTTTGCTGCCGCGTGGCTGCTAAAGCCCAAGGGTCGGCGAAAATTTGCCGTGGCCGCCGCGCTGAGCGTCCTGACGCTGGCGGTGACGGTGCGGGCGGGGGAGAGCCGGTTCTGTCACCGGCTGAACGCCGCGGCGGTGGACGTGGGACAGGGACAAAGCGTCATTTTGAGATCCGGGACGGAGACCGCCTTAGTGGACTGCGGCAGCGGAAACAACTGGCGGGACGCCGGATGCGACACGGCGGACGAGCTGCTGACTATGGGCTGCCGCCGGGTGGACCGGGTGATTTTGACCCATTTCGATGATGACCACATCAACGGCGTGGAGCATTTATTGGCCCGGGTGGGCGCGGAGACGCTGACGATCCCGAAAGCGGAGGGCGGCGCGGCGCTGGACCGGCTGCTGGAACTGGCGGAGCGGTACGGCATGGACGTGGAGACTGTGACCGAGGAGACCCATCTGCCCTTTGGAAACGGAGAATTGACCATTTTTCCGCCCTTGGGCGTCAGTGGGAGCAACGAACTGGGGCTCACTGTGCTGGCTTCGGCGGGGGAGCATAGCTTTCTCATCACCGGCGACATGGAGCGGGCCACGGAGAAGAAGCTGATCGAGACGTATGAGCTGCCGGAGCTGGACGTTCTCATGGCGGGACATCACGGCTCCAAGAACTCCACGTCGAAGGAACTACTGGACGCGGTGACACCGGGGACGGTCATCATCAGCGTGGGAAGCAATTCCTACGGGCATCCAGCGGAGGATACCCTGCGGCGGCTGGCCCGGGCAGGCTGCGATATTTACCGGACGGACCGCCACGGGACGGTCTATCTATCATTTGATTAGGAGCACATCATGGCATACGCAAAGAAAACCGCGAAGAACGAAGCCTATCAAAAACTGAAAACAGATCTGAAAGAAGGGAATCCTCTGGGGAACGCCTACCTCTTTTACGGAGAGGAGAGCTATCTCCGGGAATATTACCTGGGGGAGATCCGGAAAAGACTGATCCCCGCCGGATTTGAGGAATTCAACTATCACGCTCTGGAAGGCAAGGACCTGACGGCCCAGAGCCTGACGGAAATGGCGGAGGCTATGCCTATGATGGCGGAGCGGACGCTGATCGTGGTGACGGACTGGGACATCTACAAGCTGAACGAGGATCAGCGGGAGCGGTTCATCGCCCTGCTGGAGGATCTGCCGGAATACTGCTGCATCGTGTTTGTGTACGATACGGTGGCCTACAAGCAGAACAAGACTATGAAGAAGCTGTGCAAGGCCATGGACGCCCATGTGACGCCCATTGAGTTCAAGGCGCAGGACACCTCGGACCTGACGGCGTGGATCGCACGGCGGTTCCGGGCGCTGGGGAAGCAGATCGACCGGCAGACGGCGGAGTATCTGATTTTCCTCTGCGGCGGACTGATGACGGGGCTTTCTCAGGAGATCGCCAAGATCGGGGCCTACGCCAAGGGAGAAGTCATCACCCAGCGGGACATTGACGCGGTGGCAGACCCGGTGCTGTCGGCGGAGATCTTCAAAATGACGGATGCGGTGTCCCAGAGCGACTACAACAAGGCTGCCGCCATTTTGGGGGACCTGCTGAAAATGCAGGAGGAGCCCATCGTGATCCTGGCGGCGCTGGGGAGCCAGCTGCGGCGGCTCTACACCGCCCGGATGGCCATTGACAGCGGCAAGGACAAATACTGGCTCATGGAGCTGTGGGAGATGCGCTCGGACTATCCGGCAAAGCTGCTGTTACAGTCCGCCAAGCGGGTCAGCGCCCAGTGGTGCGGTGACGCGGTGAAAATGTGTCAGGTGGTGGATCTGCGGATGAAGAGCCAGCGGGGCGTAGACCCGGCGGAGGAACTGAAGCTGCTGCTGGCCCGGTTAGGAGCGGCCCGAAAATGAGAAAGATCAAGGAAGTCATCGTAGTGGAGGGCCGCTACGATAAGAATACGCTGGCGCAGGTGGTGGACGCCACGGTGGTGACGCTGGGCGGCTTCGCCGTGTTCAATGACAAGGAGAAGGTTGCCTTTCTCCGGCGCTTGGCGGCGGAGCGGGGACTGATCGTCCTGACGGACAGCGACGGCGCTGGTTTTGTGATCCGCAACTACCTGAAGGGGGCGCTGCCCAAGGAGCAGGTGAAGCAGGCATACATCCCGGATATCCACGGCAAGGAAAAGCGCAAGCGCGCCCCCGGCAAGGAGGGAAAGCTGGGAGTAGAGGGGATGAAGCCGGAGGTGATTTTAGAGGCCCTCCGCCGGGCGGGCGCCACATTTTTAGACGAAACGGCGGAGCCGGCGGCGGAAAAAACGCCCATCACCAAGGCAGACCTGATGGAATGGGGGCTGGCCGGAGGAGCAGACAGCAGTCAGCGGCGGCAGGCGCTGCTCCGACGGCTGGATCTGCCGGAGCACCTGACCGCCAACGGGATGCTGGAGGCGCTGAACCTGCTGACCGACCGGGAGAAACTGGCGGAACTGCTGCAAGACCAATGAGAGAAGAAAACTTCCCGCCGAAAATTCGGCGGGAAGTTTTGCGTTCAGTTCCGTATGTTCTTTTTGAGGAAAGACCAAGCAAGGTCGATGGCGAAGACCCCACCGGTTATGGCGAACAATATCGAAGTTTCGTTGGCGGACGTCAGCCATCTGAGCTGCCAAAAGGCGCAGCAGATCACACTCAGGATCGCAAAGGTGAGGAGGATCTTTAAAACGGCCTTTTTCACAGTCCGCATCCTTTCGGGCGATATTTTCTCGGTTCGGTCAGGTATGCTCCGCCTCGTACTTTTTCAGGAAGTCCACCAGCGCCTCCACGCCCTCCTTGGGCATGGCGTTGTAGATGGAAGCCCGGAGACCGCCGACGCTCTTGTGGCCCTTCAGGTTGTCGAACCCGGCGGCCTTGGCGGAGGCCGCCACCTCGGCGTCCTGCTCCTTGGAGGGGGAGACGAAGGGGACGTTCATCAGGGAGCGGTCCTCTTTCAGGACAGCGGCAGTGAAGAATTTGCTCCGGTCCAGGAAATCGTACAGAACGGCGGCCTTTTCTTCGTTACGCTGTGCCATGGCCTCCAATCCGCCGTTGGCCAGCAGGTATTGGAACACCTTGCCGCAGCAGTAGATGGACCAGCAGTTGGGAGTATTATAAAGGGAGTCGGCGTCAGCGTGGGTCTTGTAGCGGAGATAGGTGGGGACGAATTCCGGCAGATCCTCCCGGATCAGGTCCTCCCGGATGATGACAATGGCCATGCCGGCGGGGCCGACGTTCTTCTGGACGCCGGCCCAGATCAGACCGTATTTGCTGACGTCGCAGGGGCGGGAGAGGAACAGGGAGGACTGGTCCGCCACCAGAACCTTGCCCTTGGTGTCGGGCAGCGTGTGGTAGGCGGTGCCGTTGATGGTCTCATTTTCGCAGATGTAGACGTAATCGGCGTTGCCCGGGATGTCCAGAGCGGAACAGTCGGGGAGATAGGAGAAGTTCTTATCGGCGGAGGAGGCAACGATCTTGACTTCACCGTATCGCTTGGCTTCGGCAATGGCCTTTTTGCTCCAGGCGCCGGTCTCCACATAGCAGGCCACGCCGTTTTTCATCAGGTTCATGGGAACCATGGCAAACTGCACCGTACCGCCGCCCTGAACGAAGAGCACCTTATAGTTATCAGGAATGTGCATCAGCGTCCGCAGATCGGCTTCTGCCTGAGACAGGATCTCCTGGAACACAGGGGAGCGGTGGCTCATCTCCATGACGCTCATGCCACTGCCGTGATAGTTCAGCACTTCGGCGGCGATCTCCTCCAGAACGGATTCCGGCATCATAGCAGGTCCGGCGGAAAAATTATAAACACGGTCATATCTCATGGGCGCTTCCTCGCAATCTGAAAATTTTCTCTCATTATAATGCGGATTCCGCCGGGAATCAACGGAAAAAGCGGCAAAATCTGACGGATAAAATCCGCGGCTCTCCGGTAAAAACGCCTGCAAAGGAAAAAAACGGTATTTCTACAATTTTTCGCAAAAAAGGATTGACGGCGGGAAGGTTCTGTGTTAAAATCAACATTACCTGTGAAAAAGGGCTTTTTTGTTGTGCGTTTTTTCGCTTTACGCACAGAGGAAGGCCGCTTTCAAAACCGCAGGGAGGCAGTCGGTATCCCCGGCACGCCGGGAACGATACCAATAATAAGGAGGTGCCGTTAATGCGCGTAAAAGTCACTTTGAGATGCAATGAGTGCAAGCAGAGAAACTACAATACGATGAAGAACAAGAAGAATACCCCGGACAAGCTCGAGCTCAACAAGTATTGCCGGTTCTGCAAGAAGCACACGCTCCACAGCGAGACCAAGTAAAAGCGGATCACACTGAGAAAGGGCGTGTAGAATTATGGCAGAAGAAGCGAAGAAGAGCCGCGGAGCCTGGTTCCGCGAAATGAAAAGCGAATTGAAAAAAGTCACCTGGCCCAATCAGAAGACCGTGGTCAAGAACACCGGTACCGTGCTGCTGTGCTCCCTGCTCATCGGCGCGTGCATCTGGATCTTTGACGGCGTGGCCTACTCTTTGATCCAGGCGATCCTGAGCCTGTTTCAGGGTTAAGGAGTGCCGCAATGTCGGAAAACGCGAAGTGGTATGTGATCCATACCTATTCCGGTTATGAAAACGCCGTTAAGACCAGCATTGAGAAATTCGTCAACGGACGGGGCATGGAGGATATGATCCTGCGAATGGAGATCCCCGTGGAGACCGTAAAAGAGGTCAGCGAGTCCGGCGAGGCGAAAGAAGTCGAGCGCAAGGTGTTCCCCGGTTATGTGCTTATCAAAATGGTCATGACGGATGACACCTGGCATCTGGTGCGGAATGTCCGCGGCGTCACCGGTTTTGTCGGTACTGCCAACAAGCCCATCCCCCTGACGGAGGAAGAGGTGCTTGCCATGGGCATGGAAAAGCACGAGATCGTCGTGGGCTACAACGTCGGCGACCATGTTCGTATCGTGGATGGCCCCTTGGCCAGCTTCACTGGCGTTGTGGAAGACATCGAACCCGAAAAGAATCAGGTCAGCGTCATGGTTTCCATGTTCGGTCGCGAGACCCCCGTGGAACTGGAGCTGGATCAGGTGGAAGTCCTGAACTGATTTTTCCCGCCGGGATTCCCGGCAAACAGTGGGAGGGACCATCGGCCCCGCCAAAGACGGACATCGTCCGCCACCACATCTATGATTTAGGAGGTGCTACTCCGTGGCACAGAAGATTACTGGTTATGTAAAACTGCAGATCCCCGCAGGCAAGGCGACTCCCGCTCCCCCGGTTGGCCCCGCTCTGGGCCAGCATGGCGTGAACATCGCTGCTTTCACGAAGGAATTCAACGAGCGCACCAAGAATGACATGGGTCTCATCATTCCCGTTGTCATCACCGTGTACGCTGACCGTTCCTTCTCCTTCATCACCAAGACGCCCCCCGCGGCCGTCCTGATCAAGAAGGAGTGCAACATCGAGTCTGGTTCCGGCGTCCCCAACAAGAACAAGGTCGCCACTATTTCCAAGGCTTCCGTTCAGAAGATCGCTGAGATGAAGATGCGCGACCTGAACGCCGGCAGCCTGGAGGCCGCTATGAGCATGGTTGCCGGTACCGCCCGTTCCATGGGCGTTGTGGTCGGCGACTAACAGACCATCAATTAACAAGGGCAAACACGCCTGTCAGTGCGTCTTTCCGGCGCTTTTTGCCCTTTCCGCCTTGACGGGCGTCAGCTCGTCATCATCTCAAAAGTCAAAAATCACTCGAATATCCATCGCTGACAGGTGCGGGCAGTTTTGCCGGAGCAGAAATGCGTCCAGGTGACAAAAAGCCCGCAGGGAATACAGGGTGTATTGCCAAGGGCTCTGCGGAAGCATGGGGGGATTTCTGCCCGCCAAAACCGTATTCGCCCGTGTCAATTGATGGTCACAACAGCCGAGCGGTCAAAGACCGCTCGATACAGTGGGAGGACTAAGTTCCGAAGAACCACTATGAGGAGGAATAACATTGTTTAGAGGCAAGAAATATCAGGAGAGCGCCAAGCTGATCGATAAGAGCGCTCAGTATGAAGCCGCTGAGGGCATGGACCTCATCTGCAAGACCGCCAAGGCCAAGTTCGACGAGACCGTCGAGCTCCACGTGAAGCTGGGCGTTGACTCCCGTCACGCTGACCAGCAGGTCCGCGGCGCCATCGTGCTGCCCCACGGCACCGGCAAGACTGTCCGCGTGCTGGTGTTCGCCAAGGGCGACAAGGCTGACGCTGCCCGTGAGGCCGGCGCCGACTATGTGGGCGATATGGACATGGTGGAGAAGATCCAGAAGGAAAACTGGTTTGATTTCGACGTGGTCATCGCCAGCCCCGACATGATGGGTGTGGTTGGCCGTCTCGGTAAGGTGCTGGGCCCCAAGGGTTTGATGCCCTCTCCCAAGGCCGGCACCGTGACCCCCGATGTGGCCAAGGCCGTTCAGGAGTCCAAGGCCGGTAAGATCGAGTATCGTCTGGACAAGACCAACATCATCCACTGCCCCATCGGTAAGGTTTCCTTCGGCCCCGAGAAGCTGATGGACAACTACAACGCTCTGATGGGCGCCATTGTGAAGGCCAAGCCCGCCAGCGCCAAGGGCCAGTATATCAAGAGCTGCGTCGCCGCCACTACCATGGGCCCCGGCGTGAAGATGAACACTGCAAAGCTGGTCTAAGAGCTGAAAGAGGGGAGAGATCCCTCATTCAATCCCGCTGAACGGAGGGAACGGAGATGTTCCTTCTGCGAAAACGGAAAATGATATTAAATTTTGGGAAAATGCTTGACATTATGCCAAAGTTTGATATAATAACAGTCGCGTTCCAAAGACAGCAGGTGGGGGAGACCCCGTAAGTCCTGCCGAGGATGGCAAAATCATTTTGATGATGCTTTTCTGTCCTCATGTCTTTCGGCATGAGGACAGTTCCTTTTTGAACGCCTCTGACCCGGGCGGACGGAGGTCCGCCGCAAATTCTCATGGAGGTGAAACCAAGTATGCCTAACGCAAAGGTCCTTTCCGAGAAGCAGGCAATCGTTGCCGAGCTGACCGAGAAGATCCAGAAGGCTACCGCAGGCGTCATCGTCGACTACAAGGGTATTACCGTTGAGGAAGACACCGCTCTGCGTAAGGAGTGCCGTGAGGGCGGCGTGGATTATGCGGTTGTGAAGAACACCCTGCTGCGCTTTGCTTTCAACAACACTGGCCTGAACGATCTGGATGATCTGCTGAACGGCACCACTTCTCTGGCTCTGGCTGATGATCCCGTGGCTCCCGCCCGCGTCATGGCCGATTACGCCAAGAAGCTGGACGGCAAGTTCGAGATCAAGGGCGGCTTCATGGACGGCAAGCCCGTCGATCTGGCCACCATTCAGTCTCTGGCTTCTATTCCCGCTCTGCCTGTCCTGCAGGCTCAGGTTCTGGGTACCATGCTGGCTCCCATTACCGGTCTGGCTGTTGTCCTGAAGCAGATCGCCGAGAAGAACGGCGCTCCTGCTGAAGAGGCTGCTGCCGAAGCTCCCGCCGCTGAATAATTCAGCGCACATCCCACACAAACAAAAATAACTATTAGGAGGCAAATACAATGTCTGAGAAAGTTACCGCTATGATCGAAGAGATCAAGGGTCTCACTGTTCTGGAACTGTCCGAGCTGGTTCACGCTCTGGAGGAAGAGTTCGGCGTTTCCGCCGCTGCTATGGCTGCTCCCGCTGCTGGTGCTGCTGCTCCCGCTGCTGAGGAGAAGACCGATTTCGACGTGGTCCTGACCGGCTTTGACGCTGCTGCCAAGATCAAGGTCATCAAGGTTGTCCGCGAGATCACCGGCCAGGGCCTGGCTGAGGCTAAGGCTACCGTCGAGGGCGCTCCTTCCACTCTGAAGGAAGCTGTCAGCAAGGACGAGGCCGAGGCTCTGAAGAAGCAGATCGAAGAGGCCGGCGGCAAGGTCGAGCTGAAGTAAGCAAGACTTTCCGTAACATAAAAAGCTCCGTGTCCATGGACACGGAGCTTTTTTGCAGCTTGAAACGTGTTTTTCGAGGGAAAAAGCTCACTTTTGCAGAAAAAATCAGCGAAGGCGGCACATGGCCCAGACGGCATTGTGGTCCGACAGCTCTGCCCCCTGAAAGCGTTCCAGAGCGGAGCCAGGCTTGGCATAGGTGAGATCCTCCTTGGCGGTGGAGATCATCCGGCTTTCCGACGCGGTGACGCCCTTCAGCAGGATCCAGTCCAGACGCAGGGGCAGGGAATCGCCGTTGGGCAGGGGCTTGCGGCGGGTGAGACGGGGCTCCTTCGGAACGATCTCGTAGCCGTCGGCAGCGCACAGGGGCAGCAGAGGCTCAAAGCTGCCCACATCCTCTAAGCAGCGGCGGCGCAGAGCGGGATCGGCCGCGATGGCGCCGATGTCCTCCTTGGCCCGGCCATCGAAGGTGTTGGTGTTCAGATCGCCGCCTAAGATCAGGGGCATATCGGGCAGCTCCTTGCGGACGGCCTCCAGAATGGCGGCCATCTGGGCCTTGCGGCCCTCGCCGTGGGTGCGGTTTTCCAAGTGGATGGACACAGCGCCCACCGGTTGTCCGCCTACGTCCAGCTCCGCAAAGACGGCCAGCCGTCCGCCGATGCGCTTCTGGCGGTCGAAGTACCAGTTATACTGCTCGGGCAGACGGATCACACCGGCACGGCGGATGGGCCAGCGGGAGAAAACAGCGTTGCCATGGAAGCCCTTGGCGTTTTCATCATTCACCAGCTCGATGAATTCAAGGCCCCAGGCGTAGTTCAAACCAAACGCCTGTGCCAGTTCACGGGCGGTGTTCTTGTTGCCGGAGCGGGCGCAGCCGTCATCCAGCTCGTTGGCCAGGATCACGTCAAAGGGCTGAATATCCGGGCAATCCCGCAGAAATTCCTGAATTTCCGGCAGGTTCACGCCCCGTTCCATGTTGAACATCAGGACGCCCAGGGCCTCCGGGATCTGTGCGGGCGGCGCGACAAAGTTATCAGTCTCCGCCTGGGAAAACTGGGGGATCATGGCCATGACCTCCGTCTGCGGCCGGTCATCTAACAGCGCCCCCAGACGCTTGCGTTCATTCAGCGGGATACCTTGCATGTATTCATTAACTCCTTTTCCTGCAAAATTTTACGGTAGGGAAGGGCTTGGAGCAAGTCTGCGGACCACAAAATAAAAGGGTAGCACAGACGAAAAACGCAACATGTGTAAACGTTTACGACATTAGATTAACAAGATTCACGGAGAAGGTCAAGAAGAATCTGAAAATTCTCCGAAATAGTCAAAAATAGCGGACAAGTTTAGACAGATGCACAAGCCACTTGGGGATAGAGCTGCCAAGGCTTCCTTTTTGGGGCGGAATGTGGTATATTGGAAAAAAACATTGAGGAGGCATTATGACCGCAATGAAAGAACAGCCCTCCGCACGGCAGATCTACGGGACCATCGGACCGGCCTGTGCGGACGTGGAGACGCTGGAAGCCATGTTCCGGGCCGGGATGACCGGCATCCGGCTGAACCTCTCCCATGTGACGCTGGCTCAGGCGGCGGATCAGGTGGATGCACTGCATAAGGCGGCGCAGCGCTGCGGAAAGCAGGCGGAGCTGCTCATTGATATGCAGGGACCGGAGCTGCGGGTAGGCGTATTGGCGGAGCCGCTGACGCTGAATGAGGGTGAAGTATTTGAATTAGGCGGCAAGGGAATTCCCTTGCCGGAGATTGCGATTCCTGCGCTATTGCCCGGACAGGAGGTGCTTTTGGATGACGGCAAGCTGTTGTTGCGGGTCACGGAGCAGACTGAGACCGGCGCGGTGGCAGAGGTCCTTCGGGGCGGCGTTCTGCGGGGAAGAAAGAGTCTGGCTCTGCCGGGAGCGGATCTGGAACCGCCGACGATGACGGCATCCGATGTGGAGAATATCCGCGTTGCGGCGTCCTGCGGTGTCACCGGCGTTATGCAGCCCTTTGTGCGCAGCCGACGGGATCTGGAAACCGTCCGGCAGGCGTTGGATGAAAACGGCGGAGCGAATATCCGGCTGTTCGCCAAGATTGAAAACCAGACAGGGCTGGAACGGCTCCCGGAATTTCTGGAAACGGCGGATGAGATCGTCATTGCCAGAGGGGATCTGGGGAATGCCATGCCCCTGTGGGAGCTGTCGGCGGCCCAGAAGCGGATCGAGGCCCAATGCCGCAAGGCAGGGAAGCCATTCATGGTGGTGACGCAGATGCTGGCGTCTATGGAGCAGAATCCGGTGCCCACCCGGGCGGAGGTCAGCGATATTTTCAACGCTGTGGCAGACGGCGCCGCTGCGGTGATGGTCACCGGAGAAACGGCGGTGGGAAAGTGGCCGGTGGAGGTCATCCGGTATCTCAGCAATACGGTCCAAGCCGCAGAGCGATTTCTGCGAGAGGGATAAAAACGGCCCCGAATCTGTTTGCAGGCAGATTCGGGGCTGTTTTTTTACTTTTTGGCGGCTTTTGCCAACAGGGCCTGTCCTTCGGGGGATTTTAAGACGTCCAGTACGGTCTCCCGCACCAACGCCTTGAAGGAGTCGCTTTTCAGCAGGGCGCTGAACACGGCACCGTCGCTCTTGCTGCTGTCGCCGGACTGGGCCACTACAGCGGCTGTTGCCTTCCGGACGGCCTTGGGCAGCACTACGTCCTCCTGGGGGACGGCACCGCTGAGCCAGTTGTCCATACTGGTGGGATCGTCGGTCTCGCCCCGGAGATAGGGGAGGGACACGCCGAAGGCCCCTGCCAGCTTTTGCTGCTGCTCCTGAGAGGGCGTCTGGCGGCCGGTCTCAAACTTTTCGATGGACAGGCGGGGCAGTCCCAGCGCCGCCGCCAGCGCGGGGCGGCTGAGGCCCTTTTCCGTCCGAAGTGCTTCGATCCTCTGTGCCATAGTTACCATGATGGGATGATTCCTCCTTATGCTTGACCGGGTTTCCGGTCCAGATCCGGCAGCAGGACGATCTCGCCTGATGCCAGTGTTTTTTTCATGTCGATGAGTCGTTGATTGCTGGAGCCCCGGAACCGCAGGGAGATGTCCTTCAAGGCCTCCACAAAGCGGCCGTCCACCAGCACGTCCAGCATGGACAGCAGCTCGTCCGTCGCCTCGCAGCGGGGATGGCTGCCCTCGGTCCGCAGCTCCTCCAGTGTGAACCCGGAGAAGGCCCACACGGTCTTTTGCGGGTAGGTTTCCCGCACCCGGCGGACAAAGGGGACCAGTACCCGTTGATTTTCCGGTTCGAAGGGCTCGCCGCCCAGCAGGGTCAGTCCCTGAATGTAAGAGGGGGCCAGCAGGTCTAAAAGCTGCTGCTCTGTTTCTGATGTGAAGGGCTGACCATAGTCAAAGTCCCAGGTCTGGGGCTGAAAGCAGTGCTCACAGTGGTTGGTGCAGCCGGAGACGAACAGCGTGACCCGGACGCCCTCGCCATTGGCAATATCGCAGTTTTTGATCTCACCGTAGTGCATACAATACCTCCCCGCGGTGAAACAGGGGCGGTCCACCGCCCCTGCTTTTGGATGATCCGCTGAATTTCAAGTAAAGAAAACCGTCTGGCAGTCTCTTCAACAGCCGTATTATAGCAAAGAATAAAAAGAAATGCAATCGTGGGAAACACGGGACAAACTGCGGGATTTTTTGCAAAAATAAACGAAAACTGTTGAATTCAATACGATATAAAGCGATAATCCTTCACAGGAATGGTGTTACAGATCGCATTTTCCACGGGCCAGATACATGCCTGCCGGGACGGTGTCCAGCACCTTGCCGTTCTCCATGGTCTTGCGGCCACGGAGCCAGACCTCCCGGATGCCGCCTGCGGTGACAAAGCCCTCGTAGGGGTTGTAGTCCACGTTGGCGACGCAGTCCTCCGCACGGATCACATGGCTGTCACCGGGATCGTAGACCACGATGTCGGCATCGCTGCCGGGGGCCAGAACGCCCTTGCGGGGATAGAGACCGTACAGCTTGGCGGGGTTCTCACTCAGCACCCGGCACATCTGGGCCAGAGAGAGCTTCTTGGCGGCCACGCCGTAGGAATAGATCAACTCGCCTCGGGTCTCCACACCGGGGAGACCGCCGGGGATCTTGGTGAAGTCCTCCCGGCCCGCGTCCTTCTGTGCCAGCGTGAAGGAGCAGTGGTCGGTGGAGATCGTCTGGATCTCGCCGCGGCGCAGGCCCCGCCACAGAACCTCCTGATTGGCCTTTTCCCGGATGGGGGGCGCGCAGATGTACCGGGCCGCCTGAGAGTAGTCGGGAGCGTAATAAACGCTCTCGTCCAGCAGCAGGTACTGGGGACAGGTCTCCACATAGACCTTCTGGCCCCGCTTCCGGGCGTGCTCCACCTCCTTGAGAGCCTCCTCGTTGGTCAGGTGGACGATGACCACCGGGCAGTCCGCCGCCTGGGCGATCCGCAGAAGGCGGCTGATGGCCTCAGCCTCCAGATAGGGAGGACGGGTCTCCGGATGACTGGAGGGACCCATCAGCCCGGCGGCCTTTTTCTCAGCGATCATACCGTCGATGACGCCGGCGTTCTCACAGTGGACACCGCAGATACCGCCCAGGTGACGCAGCTCCTTCAAGGCCCAGTACATATCCCGGTCCCCCACCATCATGGCGGGGTAAGTCATATACATCTTGAAGGAGGACACGCCCTGGCGGAACATCTCCGGCAGCTCCGCCCGGATGGATTCGTTCCAATCGTCGATGGTCATGTGGAAGCCGTAGTCGCAGAAGGTGCGGCCGTCCGCTTTTTGATGCCAGAGATCCAGACCGTATTGCAGACTTTCACCCTTGTTGGGACAGGCGAAGTCGATGACGGTGGTAGTGCCGCCCTTCAGAGCCGCACGGCTGCCGGTGGTGAAATCGTCCGCCGTGGTGGTGTTGCAGACGTCCAGATCAAAGTGGGTGTGGGCGTCAATAAAGCCGGGGAACAGGAGACAGCCCTCCACATCCACCGTCCGGTCTGCCGGAGTGAGGATCAGACGGCCCACCTGCCTGACCTTTTCACCCTCCACCAGCACGTCGGCCCGCTTGGGCCCCCGGCCGGTGATGACGGTACCGCCCTTGAACAGCGTACGCATATAAAGCACCTCCAGATTAGATTCTGTCGTCAGTATAGCACGGTTTTCCGAAAAAAACCAGAGGGACAATGGGGGAGAGCTGACGGAGAATTGACCGGATAAAACACAAAAATTTACAAATAGTAGTTGCAACCAAAGGTCGATATGGTATAATTTGGACATAGCAGGGCGGGACTCGCTTGCAAATTGTACCGCCCTAAATAAAAAGGAGGTCTTTGCGAATGAAGAAGTTCCTGTCTGTGCTGCTGGCATTGGCTATGATCTTCTCCCTGACGGTCACAGTCTCTGCGGACGAGACCAAGGGCGAGATGGACGGCTATGTAGTGGTGCTGCACACCAACGATGTGCACGGCGCTATTTCCGGCTATGCCAAGGTGGCGGCCTTGAAGAAAGCCTATGAGGCTGAGGGCGCCTATGTCCTGCTGATGGACGCCGGCGACTTCTGCCAGGGCGATCCCACGGTCAGCGTTTCTCAGGGTAAAACGGCTGTTGAACTGATGAACATGGCCGGGTATGACGTCACGACCCTTGGCAACCACGAGTTCGACTACGGCTATGACAATCTGGTGAATCTCTCCAAGGAAGCCAAGTTCCCAATTGTGGCAGCCAACGTGCTCTATCAGGGGAAGGTGGCATTCAACGCCAACCAGATCTTCACTACGCCGTCCGGCGTCAAGATCGGCGTGTTCGGTCTGGAGACCCCTGAGACCCCAACCAAGGCACACCCCGCTAAGATCAAGGGCGTGACCATTCTGGGCGACAAGTCCATGTTTGACTGCGCACAGGCGCAGGTGGACTCCCTGAAGGCGGACGGCTGCGATTACATCATCTGCCTGGGCCATCTGGGCATCGATAAGGAATCCATTGGCAACCGCTCCACGGACCTGCTGAATGTTGTGGACGGTATCGACGTATTCATTGACGGACACTCCCACTCCACCATGAAGGACATTGCCGAAGTGACCGACAAGGACGGCAAGGTCAACGGCACCCTCCTCACGTCCACCGGCACCAAGCTGGCCAGCGTTGGCGTTGTGACCATCAGCCCCAAGGGCAAGGTCACGGCTATGAGCGCTCCTACCGAGGGCATGACTGCCGAGGATAAGGACGTGGCTGCCAGAGCCGCCGCTATCCAGAAGGAAATTGACGACGACTACGGCACCGTGTTCGCCAAGACCAAGGTGGAGCTGGACGGCGTGAAGGCCAATGTCCGGACCCACGAGACCAATCTGGGTGACCTCATCACCGATGCGCTGGTTTGGGGCGCAGGCAAGAACGGCACCAAGGTGGACGCGGCTGTCACCAACGGCGGCGGCATCCGGGCCACCATCAAGAAGGGCGATATTACCAAGAAGGACATCAACACCGTGCTGCCCTTCGGCAACACACTGAGCATCGTGAAGGTCACCGGCGCGGAGCTGCTGGAGGCTCTGGAGGCTTCGACCTACTGCACGCCGGATTCCATCGGCGGCTTCCCCCAGGTCAGCGGCATCGTCTACACCATTGACGGCACCAAGACCTATGACGCGGGCGATGTGTATGAAGGCTCCACCTACCACGCACCCAAGACCATCCGCCGTGTTACGATCCAGTCCGTTGGCGGCAAGGCCTTCAACCTCAGAACGGTCTACACCATCGCTACCAATGACTTCCTGGCTGCCGGCGGCGATACCTATTACGCCTTCAAGACCGCTTCCGTCAACTACGATCTGGGTATCCCCATGGACGAGGTCGTGATGGATTATGTTAAGACCGAGCTGAAGGGCGTTGTGTCCGCTGAGAATTACGGCGAGGCCGGTGACCGCATCACCATCATCAAGGGCCTGCCCTTTACGGATGTGGATCCTTCCGCCGCCTATTACAGCGCGGTGAAGTACTGCTATGAGAACAATATCTTCAAGGGCGTCACGGATACGATGTTCATGCCCAACAACACCATCACCCGGGGCCAGATGGTCACGGTGCTGTGGCGGATGAACGGCTCTCCCGAGCCCAAGAACGCCAATCCCTTCGGCGATGTGGCCGCTACCTCTCCCTTCGTCAAGGCCATCGCCTGGGCAGCCGAGAACAAGCTGACCAACGGCATCACCGAGACGACCTTTGCCCCGGCACAGGCCATTTCCCGTCAGCAGTTCCTGACCATCCTGTATCGCTACGCACAGTTCATGGGTTATGATGTGTCTGTGGGCGAGGATACCAATATCCTCTCCTTCGAGGACGTGGGTGAGGTTGGCGAGTATGCCATCCCCGCGATGCAGTGGGCTGTCGGCTCCGGCGTTCTGGCGGCTGAAAAGACCCTGACGCCCCGCGCCGCGGCGCCTCGCTACAACGTGGCAGAATTCCTGGCCAACTTCTGCATGAAGGTGATCCCTGCTGCCGAGATGATGCCCAAGGCTGCCTGATTTTCAGACGTAAAACACACATTGATTTCCAAAAGAGCCGCAGAGATTTTATCTCTGCGGCTCTCAGCGTGTCGAAAAATTCTTTTCTCCCCGCTGAGCAAGTTTTCAGAACTTCATAAAAGTTCTGAAAACTTAGGATTTTAATGGCGCGGGACACCCCTCTTGGGTTTCCCGCGCACACCCTTCCTTACCGTCGCGGAGAACTTACTACTTTATCGACAGTCTCAGAGCCGCAGAGATTTTATCTCTGCGGCTCTCTTTTTCGTTCCGGCGCATAGGCCGGCGCTTTCCTGCGGAGACTAACGGGGAAAGTGAGGGATCGCAATGGAGAAGGACAAGGAGACAAAGGCGACGGAGGAGCGGGAAGGGAGTCAGGTGAACCAGAACGTAGTAGATTTCGGCTCCGCCATGACAAAAACCGCCCACGGAACCGTTTATACGCTGGCCATCATCGGACAGATCGAGGGGCACACGGCGGCGCCCAACGGCACGAAAACCACCCAGTATGAGCACATGCTGCCTCTGCTGGCGAAGCTGGAGGAGAGCCGGGAGGTAGACGGTATTTTATTTCTGCTGAACACCGTGGGCGGTGATGTGGAGGCGGGACTGGCCATCGCGGAGCTGATCGCCGGACTGACCAAGCCCACGGCGGCCATCGTTTTAGGGGGCAGCCATTCCATTGGCGTCCCATTGGCGGTGGCGGCCCAGCGGAGCTTTGCGGTGCCCTCCGCCGCCATGACCATCCATCCCGTGCGGATGAGCGGAACGGTCATCGCTGCGCCCCAGACCTACAACTATTTTCAGCGGCTTCAGGAGCGGATCGTGGCCTTTGTGGCGGGACACAGCCGGATCTCGGCGGAGAAGTTTCAGGCCCTCATGCTGGCAAAGGATGACATGGCGGCGGATGTGGGCAGCGTGATCTACGGTGAGGAGGCGGTGCATCTGGGGATCATCGACCAGCTGGGCGGATTGCGGGAAGGATTGGACTGGCTCTATCGGAAAATGAACGAAACGAGGGGGTGACACCCCTCGTTTTCCTATTGAAATAAGTGCGCTTTTCTGGTATAGTATCTTAGTTAAAGTATGTTCAAAGTATATGGGTGTAGATCGAGGTGAGACATAGATGTACTTAAAAGCACTGGAGGTGCAGGGCTTCAAATCCTTCCCTGATAAGACGGTCCTGAACTTCGGTGAGGATATTACGGCCATCGTGGGGCCTAACGGCTCCGGCAAGTCCAACATTTCTGACGCCATCCGCTGGGTCATGGGCGAGCAGTCCAGCAAGGCCCTCCGGGGCGGCAAAATGGAGGACGTGATCTTCGGCGGCACGGAAAAACGCGCCCCGGTGGGCTTTGCTCAGGTGACGCTGGTGCTGGACAACACCGGTCATCTGTTCCCATCTATGGACGAGTCTGAGGTGGCCGTCACCCGGCGGTATTACCGCAGCGGAGAGAGCGAGTATTACATCAACCGCCAGTCCGTCCGACTGAAGGACATGACGGAGCTGTTTATGGACACCGGCATGGGCCGGGAGGGCTATTCCATCGTAGGTCAGGGCCGGGTGGATGAGATCCTCTCCACCAAGAGCACGGACCGCCGGGAGATCTTCGAGGAGGCGGCAGGTATTTCCAAGTACCGCCACCGGAAGGAAGAAGCGGAGCGGAAGCTGGAACGCACAGAGGAAAATCTGGTGCGGATCAACGATAAGATCGCGGAGCTGGAGCTTCAGGTAGAGCCGCTGCGGATGCAGGCGGAGACAGCGAAAAAATATCTGGTCCTCCGGGACGAGATGCGCCTGTTGGAGATCTCCCTGTGGCTGGAAAATCTGGACGCGTTGAAGGCCAACGCCCGGAAGATTGAGATCGACCTGCGGAACGCGGAACAGGAACGGGACGAGGCCCGGTCCCGCATGGACGCACTGTTCGCGGAAAACGAGCAGTTTGGCCAGCGGATGCAGGAAAAGGACATGGAGGCGGAGGGTCTGCGGACTGAAGCCGCCCAGCTGGACGCCCGGACAGCGGAGCAGGATTCCGCCGTGGCGGTGCTGGAAAGCACCATCAGCCATCTGACGGAGAATATTGAACGAGCAAAAAGCGAACTGGAGGAATCAGAGAGCCGCACCGGGGGCTATGAGGTCCAGGCAGCGGAACAGGACGCCCAAGCGACAGAGTTGGAGCAGCAGGCCGCCGCGCTGAATGCGGAACTGGACAAGCTGCTGGCTCAGGCTCAGGCTGCGTCGGAGCAGGCGGGAGGCGCCGCCGCGGAGGCAGAGGCTTTCCGAGGTAAAGAGGCCATCGCCATTGCCGCTGCCGCAGACGCCCGTGCGGAGGCCGCCGCCATCCGGGCGGAGACGGAGCAGATCAGATCCCGCCGCATGGCGGCGCTGGCGGATAAGGAGACCGCGGAGCGTCAGTTAGAGGAACAGGGGCGGGAGGCAAAAGCTAACCGCCGGGCCTTGGAGGACGCACAAGAGGACGCGGAGGCTGCCGCCAACATCATCAGCGGACATACCCTGCGGATGGAGGAGCGGAAGAAGAAGGCCGACGCCGCTGCCGAAGCCAGAGTGAAGCTCACCATGGATGTGGGCGCGCTGGATAACCGCATCCGTCTGCTGACGGAAATGGAAAAGGACTACGAGGGCTTCAACAAGGCTGTCAAGCTGGTCTGTCAGGCCCAGAACAACCTCCGGGGCATCCACGGCCCGGTGGCGGGTCTGATGAAGACCGACGGCAAGTATTCCCTTGCCATAGAGATCGCTTTGGGTGCCGGTTTGCAGAACATCGTAGTGGACCGGGAGGAGGACGCCAAGAGCGCCATCGCCTTCCTGAAGCAGCGGGAGGGCGGCCGTGCCACCTTCCTGCCCCTCACCGCCATCCGGGGAGAGGAACTTCGGGAGCGGGGCGTGGAGAACGAGTTCGGTTTTGTGGGCGTGGCGTCCCGGTTGGTGCGCTTCGACCCTAAGTATACGCAAATTTTTAACAGCCTTCTGGGAAAAACGGTGATTGCGGAGGATCTGGACTGCGGCATTGCCATGGCCCGGAAGTACCGCAACGCCTTTCGCATCGTGACGCTGGACGGACAGGTCATCAACCGGGGCGGCTCCATGACCGGCGGCTCTACCAGCCGCAGCGCCGGTGTGCTGAGCCGCGCGGCGGAGCTGGAACGGCTGAATGGCCGGGCATCGGAGATGCACCGGAAATTGGAGGAGGCCAAGGCTGCGGAGGAAGCCTCCCGCCGGGAGCTGGACGCAGCTCAGTACGAGCTGACCACCGCCGAGACCCAGCGCCGCGCCGCCGAGGACGAGGTCCTGCGGCTGCAGGGCGTGAAGAATCAGTTTGATATGCTGCTTTCCAATTTGCGGGAGAGCGTGGAAAATCTCACCGGCGAAATCGAGGCCATCGACGGCCGTATTCAGGAAAACGAGGTCAGAAACGCGGCGGCAGAGCAGACCGTGGCGGACCGGGAAGGTGAGGCAGCCAGCTGCCGCGTACAGGCGGAGGCCATCCTATCCGGGCAGAGCGAGCTGCTGGCCCAGTCCGGGCAACTGTCTGAGGCTATCGCCGCCCACAAGGCGGAGCTGGCCGCCATCGACGCCAACCGGGAGGGGGCGCTGCGCCGTGCCGCCGATCTGCGAGCGCTGGCAGCGGAGCTGTCCGGTGACCGAAGCCAGAAGGAAGCGGCCTTGGCCCAGTATCAGCGGCAGATTGAGGCGGCTCAGACCGAGATCGGCCAGCGGAGAGCGGAACAGGCACAGCTGAAGGCACAGAGCGCCGTGATCTCGGAGCGGCTGGCGGGGATCAGTCAGGAAAAGATCGCACTGGAGGCGGAACGCACCGCCAAGAGCCGCGCCGGTCAGGAGATGAACGAAACGCTCCTGAATCTGGAACGGGCCGCCAGCAGACTGGAAACGAAGCTAACCACCTCCGCCATGGAGGAAAAGCAGATCTTGGACAAGCTGTGGGAGACCTACGAGCTGAACCATTCTGACGCTCAGGCCCAGCGGATCGAGCTGGAAAGCGTACCCAAGGCGTCCCGCCGGGTAGCGGAGCTGAAACGGGAGATCAACGGCCTCGGCACCATCAATGTAGGCGCCATCGACGAGTTTGAGCGGGTCAATGGCCGGTACACTTACTTGACGGATCAGCGGAACGATGTGGAAAAGGCCAAGGGCGAGCTGACCGGCATCATCGGGGAGATCACCTCCCAGATGACTGACATTTTCGGCCAGCAGTTCAAATTGCTCAGCGAAAGCTTTGAACAGACCTTCGTGGAGCTGTTCGGCGGCGGTCAGGCCAAGCTGGAACTGGAGGACCCGGAGCACATTCTGGACTGCGGCATCGAGATCAAGGCCCAGCCCCCCGGTAAGGCCCTGAAAACCATTTCGCTGCTCTCCGGCGGCGAGAAGGCGTTCGTGGCCATTGCGTTATATTTTGCCATTTTGAAGGTGCACCCCACCCCGTTCTGCATTATGGACGAGATCGAGGCGGCGCTGGACGAGGCCAACGTGGTTCGCACGGCCCGTTATATGCGGACGCTGGCGGATAAGACCCAGTTCATCGTCATCACCCACCGCCGGGGCACCATGGAGGCCGCCGACGTGCTGTATGGCGTCACCATGCAGGAGCAGGGGGTCAGTAAGATCTTGACCATCAATCTGAACGATATGGCGAAGGAATTGAAGATTCAGTAAGTACGGGAATTTTTCTGCTCCCGCAGAGACTGTGGTCCACAGAGGATGCACCCCCCATTTTCTTTTTGAGACATCAAAAAGAAAATGCGCCGTGCATGGTGGAAAAGAAAAAATGTCAGGGATGAGTTGACCATCGAAGCGGCCAACTCACCCATACGAAGGAGCAGTCGGTACGGACTGCCGCCAAAATCCGGAAACCTTCTGCCGGCTGCGCTGAAAGTCCGCAAAGAGCCGAGTGCTTCCCCACATTTGGAAGCAGGGTATTTACCGGGCTGCAAACCTGAAAGGCTTTCTGCAACAGTCCCGTGCGTTCCGCTTCGCTACGCACTACCTGGTGCTACATGCGAGCGGCAGCGGAAAGAGGGGCAGAGAGTGTCCTGTTTGGAACACCGGTATGCGGCGGACTTTCTGGTGCGGGGACGTACTGATTTGAGATTTGAGTATAGCGCAGCCGGTAGGAGATTTCCAAATTTGGTCGGCAGTGCGTGACGGGCAGCCCCCGTTTCGGGTGATTTGACACAGAGGTGTCAAATCATCCCTCAGCGTCTTTTCTTTTGACCATGAATGGCCGTTTTCTTTTCCGCAAGAGGAAAAGAAAATGGGGATTCAATCTTGCATGGTATCACCATGCCTTCCAGAGCCGCAAAGCGGCACCTTGCTGCATCCCTGCGGCGGTTCGCCACATCCCTCCGTAGGAGCAGGAAATGAAGGTTCAAAAAATGCGGGAAACCGCATGAAAAAAGGAGTTTACGATGGGCTTTTTTGACAAGCTGAAAAAAATCACCAGCAATTTATTCTCCGGCTTCACCGAGGCGGACGAGGCCTTCTTCGAGGAGCTGGAGGAGACCCTCATCATGGCAGATCTTGGCGTGGACGCTGCCACGGACGCCGTGGAGAAGCTGCGCACCAAGGTTCGTAAAGAACATCTGCAAAGCCAGGAGGCCGTCCGGGAGGGCCTGCGGGAGATCCTGATGGCAGAGATGGAGGTGGGAGACACCGCAATGAAGCTGGACACGAAGCCCAGCGTCTGCATCTTCATCGGCGTCAACGGTGTGGGCAAGACCACCTCCATCGGAAAGATCGCCGCCAGCCTGAAAAAGCAGGGCAAACGGGTGATGCTGTGCGCCGCCGATACCTTCCGCGCCGCCGCCGCCGACCAGTTGGAGATCTGGGCAGAGCGGGCCGGATGCGAGATCGTCCGGCAGTACGAGGGCGCGGACCCCGGCGCCGTACTGTTCGACGCACTTCAGGCTGCTAAGGCCCGGAACGTGGATGTGGTGCTGTGCGACACCGCCGGACGGCTCCACAACAAGGCAAATCTGATGGCGGAGCTGGCAAAGCTGTCCAAGATCATCGACCGGGAGTGTCCCGGATGCGACCGGGAGACGCTGCTGGTGCTGGACGCCACCACCGGCCAGAACGGCCTGATCCAGGCCCGGACCTTCAAAGAGACGGCGGGACTGACGGGCATCGTCCTGACCAAGCTGGACGGTACTGCCAAGGGCGGCATCGTCATCGCCATCGCCCGGGAGCTGGGCGTACCTGTGAAGTTTGCGGGAGTGGGCGAGGGCATCGACGATCTGAAACCTTTCGATGCCGAAGACTATGTGAAGGCCATCATCTGACAAAGCAAAGCGGCGATCCAGCCGGCTTTGCAGAAATTTTGAAATGAGGAATGACTATGACCAGACAGGATGGACGGGCGTATGATGAGCTGCGCCCCATTAAAATCACCACGGATTTTGTGAAGTTCCCGGAGGGGAGCTGCCTTATTGAGTGCGGCGACACCAAGGTGCTCTGCTGCGCCAGCATCGAGGACAAGACCCCGCCCCATGTGGCAGAGGGCGAGGGCTGGGTCACGGCGGAGTATTCCATGCTGCCCAGGGCCAACCGGGAGCGCAGCAAGCGGGACATCTCCAAGCTGAAGCTCAGCCCCCGCAGCGCTGAGATCCAGCGGCTGGTGGGCCGCAGCCTGCGGGCAGCGGTGGATATGAAGGCACTGGGCGAGCGGACCATCAACATCGACTGCGACGTGCTTCAGGGCGACGGCGGTACCCGCACCGCTTCTGTCACCGGCGGCTTTGTGGCGCTGGCGCTTGCCTGCCGAAAGCTGGTGGAGGAGGGCTATCTGGGCTCCACGCCCATCCGCCACTTTGTCACTGGCGTGTCTGCCGGCATCGTGGACGAGCAGGTGCTGCTGGACCTCCAGTACAGCGAGGACAGCCGGGCTCAGGTGGACCTGAACTGCGTGATGAATGAACTGGGCGAGATCATTGAATTGCAGGGCACCGGCGAGGGCCGTGCCTTCACCCTGACGGAGCAGCAGGAGCTGGTACGGCTGTGCGCCAAGGGCAACCGGGAACTGCTGAAAATTCAGAAGGAAGCGCTGGGAGGAGCACTGTGATGAAATTTGTATTAGCGACCCATAATCCCAATAAGATCCGGGAAATGAGGGCCATTCTGGGCCAGTTCGGTGTGGAGGTAGTAAGTCCCAAGGAACTGGGGATCACTGTGGACGTGGAGGAGACCGGGAGCACCTTCGCGGAGAATGCCATGCTGAAGGCCAAGGCCATTTGCGAGCTGGCGAAGCTGCCCGCCATCGCTGACGATTCCGGCCTGTGCGTGGACGCCCTCAACGGCGGCCCCGGTGTGTACTCCGCCCGGTACGGCGGCGAGGGGCTGGATGACAGGGGACGGTATATGCTGCTGCTGCAAACTATGCGGGGGCAGACCACCCGGGCGGCTCATTTTACCTGCGCCATTGCCTGTGCCTTCCCCAATGGGGACACCATCACCGCCGAGGGGCAGGCTCCCGGCACCATCGCTTTTGCCCCCATGGGGGAGGGCGGTTTCGGCTATGACCCCGTATTCTTCGTGCCTGACAAGGCAAAGACCTTTGCACAGCTGACCCAAGAGGAAAAGGCGGAGATCTCCCACCGGGGCAAAGCCCTCCGGGAATTTACCGCGAAATTGGAAACTTATTTGAAGAAATAACCGTCTAAACAGCAGAACCATTCCAAAAAGGAGGAACTGCCTTATGAAAGAGACAGGTGTGTGCCCCAAGTGCGGAGGAGCGGATGTTGTGCGGGTCCCCGGCGGAGTCAGGAGCACCATGGACAATACGCAGAATTTTGTGATACGGGGATTTCAAAGTGCTCCGGTGGACCGGTATATCTGCTGTGCCTGCGGCTTTTCCGAGGAATGGCTGCGGGAGGAAGATTTGGAAAAAGCAAAAAAATACTGGGCGGGAGCGGCCCAATGAAAGGAATTTTATGGAACTGACAAGCAAACAGAGAGCCCAGCTGCGAGGGCTGGCCAACACCATCGACACCATCATCCACATTGGCAAGGATGGCATCGGGGAGAACCTCGTCAAGCAGACCGACGACGCGCTGGAGGCCCGGGAGCTCATCAAGGGCCGGGTTTTGGAGAACAATATGGAGTATGACGCCCGCCTGGCGGCCCAGGAACTGGCGAAGGCCACCCGCAGCGAGGTGGTGCAGGTGATCGGCACCAAGTTCGTGCTGTACCGGGAGAGCCACAGCAAGCCCAGAGAGAAGCGTATCCAGCTGGTGAAGCCGTCAAAAAAGCGGCAGGCGTAAGGAAAATTGCGTTGAAACAGGAGATGGAATTTTCTTGAAAATCGGTATTTACGGAGGAACCTTCAACCCGCCCCATCTGGGGCATCTGACGGCGGCGGCGGCCGTGATCGCCACGCTGAAACTGGACAAGCTGCTGCTGATCCCCGCCAGCATCCCGCCCCACAAGGATCTGCCCGCAGGCAGCGCCACGGCGGAGCAGCGGCTGGAAATGACCCGCATGGCGGGGGAGCAGCTGGGCCTTGGGAGCAAGGTGGAAACGCTGGATATGGAGGTGCGCCGGGCGGGAAAGAGCTTTACCTCCGACACGCTGGCGGAGCTGAAAGCGCAATTCCCGGAGGATGAATTGTGGCTGCTGATGGGGACAGATATGTTCCTCAGCTTTGAAACGTGGCATGAGCCGGAGAAGATCGCATCCCTTGCGGGGATCGCCGCCTTCGGCCGGACAAAGGCGGACATGGAACCGCAGTTTTCCGCCCAGCGGGACAAGCTGTACCGTCTCTACCCGGAGGCCCGGATCTTTACCCTGACGGTCCCTGGCGTCATCGACATTTCCTCCACGGAGCTGCGGGAGCGGCTGGCATCCGGGACGGGGGAGAACCTGCTGCCCCCGGCGGTGTACGGCTATATTCTGCGAAACCATTTGTACGGAGCGGATGTAAACCTGAAAAGCTTGACGCTTTCTCAGCTGCGTCCGGTGGCCCTCAGCTATCTGAAGTACAAGCGCATCCCCCATGTGCTGGGGACGGAGCAGGAGGCCATCCGGTTAGCGATCCGCTACGGCGCGGATGTGGAGAAGGCCCGTGTAGCGGCGCTGCTCCACGACTGCACGAAGAAGCTGGATATGCCGGAGCAGCTGGCCCTGTGCCGTCAGTACGGCATCGAGCTGGACGAGCTGGAGCAGAAGGCGCTGAAGCTGCTTCACGCTAAGACCGGCGCGGCCATCGCGCGGGAGGTGTTCGGTGTGGACGATGAGATCTACCGGGCGATCTGGTGGCACACCACCGGCCACGCGGACATGACGCTGCTGGAAAAGATCATCTATCTGGCGGATTATATTGAGCCCTCCCGGGATTTCCCCGGTGTAAACGATTTACGGGCATGTGTGTATGAGGATCTGGATCGAGGAATGTTGATGGGACTGGAAATGACCATCGACGAGATGACGGAAATGGGAAATCCCGTCCACCACGCTACAATGGAGGCGCGCGACTGGCTGAAAGGAAAGAGATAAACCTATGGCAGAAAATGTTGGAAAGCGTTTAGAACAGAAGGAATCCAAACAGAAGAAAACAAAGAAGCCCAGCCGACTGACAAAGGGACAGAAGTGGCTGCTGGCGGTGGCCATCGTATTGGCGGTGGTGCTGGTAGCCGTGGTGGCACTGGACGGCTTGTTCGTCAAGCCGGAACTGCCCGGAAAGGGAAACGGCTCCAACGCAGACGGCACCCAGGCGGGGGACGGCATCGACTACGGCGACGGCGTACAGCCCCGCGTCAGCGGCGAACGGAAGAGCAAGGATTACTACACCGTGCTGATCTTGGGCCGGGACACCGGGGGCGGCGGCAACACGGACACCATGCTGCTGGCGAGCTACGATGTGACCAACCAGAAGGCCAACGTCATGTCCATTCCCCGGGACACCATGGTAAATGTCAACTGGGACGTGAAGAAGATCAACTCCGTTTACAACATGAACGGCGGCGGGGAGAAGGGCATCAAGGCTCTTTATAAAGAAATCTCCCAGCTGGTTGGCTTTGAGCCGGATTATCAGGTGATCTTGGAGTGGGAGGCCGTGGGCAAGATCGTGGACGCCATCGGCGGCGTGGATTTCGACGTGCCCTATCCCATGGACTACCACGACTCGGCGCAGGATCTGGTCATCGAGCAGGCACCGGGCCTGCGGCACTTGAGCGGCGACGACGCCATGCAGGTCATCCGCTGGCGGAAGAACGATAAGGACAGTCCCTACGGCTATAACAAGGGCGGCGTCGGTGATGCGGGCCGTATGGAATTGCAGCAGAACTTCCTGAAGGCGGTCATCAAGGAGATGATGCAGCCGAAAAACGTGCTGAATATCGGCAAGATCGCCAAGGTATTCGAGGAATCCGTGGAGACGGACTTGAGCTTCCAGAATATCCTCTGGTTCGGCAAGCGGGCCTTCTCCGGCGGCCTGAGCATGGACGATGTGAACTTCATGACTATGCCGTACAAGGGCGCTGCGGCATACAGCCGGGTATACAGCAAGCAGCTTGGCAAGGACTTCTATCTGGAATATGTGGTGCCTATTCCCGGCAAGCTGCTGGACATTGTGAATAACCAGCTCAGCCCCTTCAAGGAGATATTCACCCTGTCGGATCTGGACATCATGTCCGTCAATAAGGACGGCTCCGTCAGCTCCACCACCGGCCATGTGGAGGACAGCAAGGCCGCCGTGCCGCCGACTCTGATGGGCAGCGGCAAGAAGGATGAGCCGGAAAAGGACTATATCACCGACGAAAACGGCAACCTGATCGACCCGGACACCGGGGAGATCGTGTCACCGCCGGAGGAGACAAAGCCGGGAACGGAGACCCCGTCTGAACCCACGCCGGAGACCCCGGCCACACCGGAAACGCCGGGGACGGGGACGGAGACCACAGACCCCTCCGGCTCCACCGGGGGAGAGACGGGCACCGGCAGTCCGGAGACACCGGACCAGCCGGAAGATCCCGGCATCATCGTGGTGCCGCCGGAGGAACCTGCAACGCCCGATGCGAATCAGGGATTGGACCCTGTGACCGGAGAACCGCTGCCGATGGGCGGCTAAGACATTCAGAAAGGATTTTAAAAGTATGATGACACCGAAGGAACTGGCCATTCTGGCCGCCAAGGCCCTGGATGAGAAGAAGGGCAAGGAGATCTCCGCCATTGAGATCACCGACATTACGACCCTGGCGGATTATTTCGTCATTGCCACCGGCAGCTCCAACACCCAGATCAACGCCCTGTGCGGCTCTGTGGAGAAGCTGCTGGAGGAGCAGGCGGGGGAGAAGCCCCTGCGTCGGGAGGGCTACCGGGACGGTACCTGGGTGCTGTTGGATTACGGCTGCATCTGCGTCCATGTGTTCAGCGCCGAGGCCCGGAGCTTCTATGATCTGGAGCGCCTGTGGGCCGACGGCAAGCCCTTGGACCTCACCGGCGTTCTGACCCAGGACTGAGCCTGTTCAGGCGCGAAAACAGGCCGCGCAACGGAAAGTTGCGCCATATTTGGTGGCCGCAACCGCCTTTGTCTGGTAGCATGACGGCATCAGATCCATGGTGCTGAAAGCGGTACCGGAGAGCAAAGGAGGATATCAATATGTCAATATCACTTATTTTACTGCTGGTGGTCACACTGGTGCGGCTGGCGATCTTCGCGTTTGTGATCTACGCCGCCGTGCAGGGCGTCAAGGCCCTGCGGAAGTACAACCGCTCCGGGGAGGTCCGAAAGGAGAAGGCGGAGACCCGCCGCTCGCTGGGGGAGGTCTTGAAGGAGCACCGGGTCCGGTGCAAGATGACTCAGGAGTTCGTGGCGGAGTCCTTGGGTGTCAGCCGTCAGGCGGTGAGCAAGTGGGAGACCGGAACGGCGGACCCCAGCACCTCCAATCTGCTGGCGCTGGCGAAGCTGTTCGGCGTATCCGCGGAGGAGCTGCTGCGGCAGGTGGACCGGACGGACGCGGAAGAAAACTGAATCGAACAGCGGCGGCCCGCAAGGGCCGCCGCTCAGCATATCAAAATCTTTTTGATATGCTGAGCAAGTTTTAAGAGCTTTATAAAAGCTCTTAAAACAATTGATTACAATGGTGCGGGGGAATACGGTATCGGTTTGACCGGTTTCCGTGCGCGTTGCGCCCGAAAACCGGGAGCCTTCCTTGAAACGGGCTCGCTTTCTCCGTCACTGGCGGCGCGTCGCCCGTTTCCCCCTCTTGGGTTATCTACGCGCCAAGAGCCGCCTTCGGCGGTTGCGCTCCGAAACGCGCCTGCGGGCGCAGTCCCGCGCACACTCTTTACCCGCAAGGGGTATGCAGCATCCGTAAAGCGGCAGAGCCGCTAACGGCTGCCCTACCTTTCCGTCGCGGAGAATTTACCACTTTATTGACAATCTCGGCGGCCCGCAAGGGCCGCCGTTCTTTTGCATCCGCCGGGCTGCCGGGGTTTGACCCTTGTATTTTTATGGAAAAACTGCTATAATAACTTGAATCTGGAGCATTCTGCCCAGACGGTGAGAATCTGACTTCATTGGAGCGTTTTATGCTGCATTATCTGCAAAATCTGTTTCAGGCGCTGGATGTTTCCTCGCTGACTGACGCGGTGCTCCGTGTAGCGGCGGTGTTCCTCTGCCTGACGGTCCACGAGACCTGTCACGGGCTGGCGGCGCTGGCGCTGGGAGACCCCACGGCGAAGTCCATGCACCGGCTGTCCCTGAATCCGCTGCACCACATCGACTGGCTGGGTCTGGCTCTGATGTTTACGGTGGGCTTCGGCTGGGCCAAGCCCGTGCCGGTGAATCCCAATTATTTCCGCAAGCCCAAGCAGGGCATGGCGGTCACGGCGCTGGCGGGGCCGGTGTCCAATCTGCTTTTGGCGGTCCTTTTTCTGGGAATCGGCAAGGTGATCTACCTGTACGCACCGTACAGCGAGGGCATGAATGTTTTCTTTGAGTGGTGCCTGTTTACGGTGGCCCCCATGTCCGTTGGTATGGGGCTTTTCAACCTGATCCCCATTCCGCCGCTGGACGGGTCTAAGGTACTGGCGATGTTTTTGCCCAACAGCGCCTACGGTCAGCTGATGCGCTACGAGCGGTACGGTATTCTGGTTCTGCTGGCGCTGAGTTGGCTGGGCCTTGGCGGAAATTTTCTTGGAGACGCGATCTACGGCGTGTACGAGGCGCTGTTTCATATCTTTTTTGCTTGAGGTGTCCTGATTTTGGAAAGTCCTGTATTCAAACTGGAAAAGGTAGTCCACTCCCGGTCTGAGGAGATGCAGGATTTTGAGGGTCCGCTGGATCTGATCCTGTTTCTTTTGGGGAAGAATAAGTTGGAGATCCAGGATATTTCCATCTCGTTGATCTGCGGCCAGTATATCGCGTGGCTGGAGGATCGGCAGCGGATGGATCTGGAGGTGGCCAGCGAATTCGTCATCATGGCGTCCCATCTGGTGTATCTCAAGACCCGGATGCTGCTGTCCATTGAGGACGACGAGGCCAAAAGCGAGATGGACGCGCTGCTTCAATCCTTGGAGGAACGGCGGCGCAGCGAAAATTACGTCCGGGTGAAGGCACTGGCCCAGCGGTTGGCGCCTATGGGAGAATTCGGCCGGAACATCGTGACCCGGAACCCGGAGCCGGTGAAGCGGGGCAAGGTGTTTGAATACAGCCATCAGCCGGCGGATCTGGTGCTGGCCATGGCGGAGATCCAGAACCGGGCGGAACGGAAGCTGCCGCCCCCGCGAGCCGCCTTCCGGGAGATCGTGCAGCATGAGCCGTATCCCGTGGAGAGCAAGGCGAGAGATATTCTGCAAAAGCTGAAGGAGGGCGGCATCACCCGCTTTTTGCTGTTGTTCCGGGGCAGCCGGAGCCGCAGCGAGGTGGTTGCCACCTTTTTGGCGGTGCTGGAGCTGTGCAAGGCGCGTGTACTGCATCTGGCAGGCTCTGAGACAGACTGTATCGTCCGGCAGGAGCGCGATGACGTGCCTGAGAATCTGACGTTTTAAGGAGAACCGTGGCTGACATGGATAGAAAGGAACTTGAATCCGCGCTGGAGGCGATCCTGTTCGCCTCCGGGGAACCGGTGCAGGTGGATCGGATCTGCGTGGCACTGGATATTGACCGGCCTACGGTGGAACAGCTGCTTCAAAAACTGATGGACTACTACGCTTACGAGCGCCGGGGCATCCGGCTTTTGAAAATCGATGACAGCTGGCAGCTTTGTTCCGCACCGGACTACGCGGAGACCATCCGTAAGGCATTTGAGATCCGCAAGCCGGCCAAGCTCAGCCAGCCCGCACTGGAGGTTTTGACCATCATCGCCTACTACCAGCCTACCACACGGGCCTATGTGGATCAGATCCGGGGCGTGGACAGCTCCTATACCGTGGGGCTGCTGCTGGACCGGGGACTGATCGAGGAATGTGGCCGGTTACAGGTACCGGGGCGGCCTCGTCAGTACCGCACCACCAAGCAGTTCCTGCGGGCGTTCCATCTGTCCAGCCTGAAGGATCTGCCGGAGCTGCCGGACGATATCGGCGAGGATGGGCAGATGCGGCTGAACGAAGCCGGTGAGGTGGTAGATCCCATGGGGGACACGGAAGCGCCGGCACAGACCGACGCCGGGGAACCTGAGGACGTGTAAAAGCTTGGAGAGGGGGCAGCGGCTGTGATCGGATGGTGGATCTTGGGGATCCTGTTGTTTGTGGTCCTGCTGCTGTGTCTGACGCGAGTGGGCGTGTTGATCCGGTTCGGCGAGGAGCTGACGGTCAGCGCCCGATTTGGTTTTTTGAAATTTCAGGTGCTTCCGGAAAAGAAAAAACCGCCGAAAAATGAAAAAAAGCCGGAAGAAGCGCAGAAAAAGCAGACGCAAAGGAAGGAGAAGCCGAAGAAGGCATTCCCGAAGCCCACGCTCAGCGACATCCGGGACGCATGGAAGGCCCTGTGGCCGCCGCTGAAAAAGGCGCTGCGCCGTACCCGCCGGGGCGTGCGGATCGATCCGCTGGATGTGTCCGTTATTTTAGGGGGACAGGCGGAACCTGCGGACGCCGCGCAGTTATACGGCGAGCTGCACGGGGCCGTCTGGACCGGGATGCCGGTGCTGGAACAGCTGCTGGTGATCCCCCGGCCGCATATCCACCTGGATGTGGATTTTACCGCGGAGGAGACAAAAATCCTGGGAAGCATCGGGGTTTCCGCCCGGATCGGTACGTTGCTGCGGATCGGCATGACCGTGGCGATTCCCGGATTGCGGTGGCTTCTGGCCTATATGAAGAAGAAAAAACAAGCACCAGTCGGAAAGGATGAATCGAATGGACATGGAAAAGAAAAGCCCGCTGCGTGATGTGATGAATTCCACGATGGAGAAGGTTCGGGAGATGGTGGACGCCAACAATATTGTAGGCGCGCCCATCACCACGCCGGACGGTGTGACCTTGATCCCCATTTCCAGAGTCAGCTTCGGCTTCGGCAGCGGCGGCGGGGATTACGGCAAGCCGGGCCAGAACAATTTCGGCGGTGGCGGCGGCGCCGGTGTGAAGATCGACCCGGTGGCCTTTCTGGTTATCAAGGACGGAACCACCCGCGTGATGCCCGTAGCGGTGCCGCCGGTGTCCACCGTGGACCGCATTGTGGATATGGCACCGGATATTGTAGACAAGATCGGAAAATTTTTCGATAAAAAAGACGGGGACGAAACGGTTTGATCTGGGTATACTAAAGACATCTCAGCTTTGGAGCGTGATGCCTTTTGACCCGGCGGTTTCTTTGCTGCACCCTTGCGGCGCTGTGTCTGTATAGTATATTCCCTTGTCGGATTTTGGCGGTGGAGACCTCTGCTGCCTCTGCAATTTTAATGGACGCGGACAGCGGCCGGGTGCTCTATGAGCGGAACGCGGACCGGAAAATGCTCATCGCCAGCACCACCAAGATCCTGACGGCACTGGTGGCCATCGAGGAGGGAGATCTCCACGACAGCGTGAAGGTCAGCCGGGAGGCGGCGTATACGGAAGGCTCCGCCATGTACCTTACGGAGGGGGAGACCCTGACGCTGGAAACGCTGTTATACGGGGTGCTGCTGTGCTCCGGAAACGATGCGGCGGTGGCGGTGGCCCAGCATGTGGGCGGCAGCGTCAAGGGCTTTGTAGCCCTGATGAACGAAAAGGCCCGGGAACTGGGGATGGAGCATTCCTCCTTCGCCAACCCCAACGGTCTGGATGACGAGCAGCACTATTCCACTGCACGGGACATGGCAAAGCTGGCCCGGGCTGCGCTGGAAAACGAGACCTTGATGCGGATCGCCTCCACCCGGTCTGTCACCATCGGGGGACGGACCATGACGAACCACAACAAGCTGCTGCATTATGTAGATGGCTGTCTGGGCCTGAAAACGGGATATACGAAGGCGGCGGGCCGGACGCTGGTGAGCTGTGCGGAGAAAAATGGCCAGCGGCTCATTGCTGTGACCTTGCAGGACGGAAATGACTGGGCGGACCATCAAGCGCTGTATGAATACGGCTTTTCCGCCTACCCCGCCCGGACCTGTGCCGTCCGGGGACAGGCTTTGACGCAGGCGTCCGTCAGCGGCGGCGTCAGCCCCACAGTGCCGCTGATTGCGGGAGCGGGCTTTTGCTACCCTGCGGCGGAAACGGAACGGCTGACCACGCGGATCTGCTTGGACGAGCCGCTGCGGGCGCCGGTCTCCGCCGGAAAAACCGTGGGGGCGGCGGTGTTCTGCCTGAACGGAACAGAGATTGGCCGGGTGCCGCTGGTGGCAGGACGGACAGTGATGCCCAAGGTGTCCTCCGCTTTGGCCGGACTGAAATTGGAATTGAAGGATGAATGACCCGCCGTAAGACGGGATCAGGGATCAGAATGAAAGAACGATTGCAAAAATTGCTGTCTGCCGCCGGGGTCTGTTCCCGCCGGGCAGCAGAGGGGTATATCACCGCTGGGCGGGTCACCGTCAACGGAGAGACCGCCCTGTTGGGCCAGCAGGCCGACCCGGAGACGGATGACATCCGGGTGGACGGCGTTCCTCTGGGACGGGAACCGGAGGCAGTGTACTTGATGCTGAATAAGCCCAGAGGTTATGTGACCACCGTGTCTGACGAGCAGGGCCGGAAAACGGTGATGGACCTGCTGACCGGCGTTTCCACAAGGGTCTATCCCGTGGGCCGGCTGGATCGGGATTCGGAGGGGCTGCTTCTGCTGACCAATGACGGAGCCCTGACCCACCGGCTGCTGCACCCCAGCCATGAGGTGTCCAAGGAGTACCGGGTGACGGTGTCCGGGCCTGTGGAGCACGCGGCAGAACGGCTGAGCCGCGTCCGGGACGTGGTAGGGCTGCCTATCCGCCCCGCGGAAGTGCGTGAACTGAGCCGGAAGGGAAACCGGGCAGAGCTGAGCGTGATCATCCACGAGGGGCGGAACCGCCAGATCCGGCGGATGTGCGCACAGTGCGAGCTGGAGGTCCTGCGGCTCCAGCGGGTGCGGGAGCATTGTCTGGAGCTTGGGGCGCTGCCGCTGGGGCAGTGGCGGTACTTAACGGCGGAGGAGATCGCCGGACTGAAAGAGGAATGACCGCTTTCCGAAGAAAGCATCAGGTTTTGCCGCATCCTTGAAATAGCCGCATTGCGGCTATTTTTTATGAAAAACGCAGGGGAAAAAGGGAAGAAATCAGTTTCAATCCGGCGGAAAGTATGGTAGAATAGGCCCCGGAATCAAACGCGGCGTTGTGTGCCGCCGGAGGAAGAAAATCATGGCAAAAAGTGTGTTACATACGATCGAGGACAACCTTTCCACCTTTTCAAAGGGGCAAAAACGAATTGGACGCTATATCCTGGACCATTATGACCAGGCGGCGTTCATGACGGCCAGCAAGCTGGGAAAGCTGACGGAGGTCAGCGAATCCACGGTGGTCCGCTTTGCCGCGGAGCTGGGCTTTGACGGCTATCCCGCCATGCAGAAGGCATTACAGGAGATGGCCCGGAACCGTCTGACCTCGACACAACGGATCCAGGCGGCGGAGAATATCTATGACCGGGACGTGCTCAGCAGCGTATTGCAGGCGGATATTGAAAATCTACGGCAGATCTCCATGGACGAGGACCGGGACACCTTTCAGACGGCTGTGGAGAAGATCGTCCACGCCCGGCATATCTATATTTTAGGCGCGCGGTCCTCTACCCATCTGGCGGGCTACCTGTATTTTTACATGCAGATGATCTTTGAAAACGTGACGCTGGTGCAGGCCAGCGCCGCCGGTGAGATCTTTGAGCAGCTGTTCCGCAGCGGAGAGGGGGACGTGATGATCGCGTTCAGCTTCCCCCGGTACTCCAAGGATACCATCAACGCAGCCCGCTTTGCCCGGTCCCGGGGAGCGGAGATCATCGCCATCACGGATCAGAAGCAGTCTCCGGTGGCGCAGATGTCCAGCGCGGCGCTGCTGGCTCCCAGCGAGATGCTGTCCTTTATCGATTCCATGACGGCGCCTATGTCACTCATCAATGCCCTGCTGGTGGGGATCGCCACCAAGATGGGCACGGATGTGACGAAGACCTTTACCACGCTGGAACGGCTGTGGGATCAGTACGATGTATTCGGCGGTGCGGACGATGAATAAAAAGATCGTGGTCATCGGCGGCGGCGCCGCCGGAATGATGGCTGCCCTTTCGGCAGCGGAGCAGGGGGCGCAGGTCACTCTGCTGGAACCCAACGAACGGTTGGGAAAAAAACTGAATATCACCGGAAAGGGCCGGTGCAACGTGACCAACAATACCGATATTGAGGGGCTGTTGGCCAATATTCCATGTAATGGAAAATTCCTTTACAGCGCTTTTAACCGCTTCAATAGCGCTGATACGATGAACTTTTTTGAGAAGCTGGGCGTCCAACTGAAAACTGAGCGGGGGAATCGGGTGTTTCCCGTCAGCGACAGCGCGTTCGACATCAGTGCCGCACTGGAACGGCGGCTGAAGGCCCTGAAGGTGCAGGTCCTCCGGGACCGGGCGTCGGCCCTGAAAATCGAGGACGGCGCGGTCTGCGGCGTTGTTGGGGAGCGGGGACGCTATTCCGCTCAGGCGGTGGTGCTGGCCACCGGCGGCGTCAGCTATCCGGCCACCGGCTCCACCGGAGACGGTCACCGGATGGCGGCTGAGGCGGGGCACACCGTCACGCCGCTGCAAGGGTCTCTGGTGCCCTTGCAGGGGATCATCGCGGCGGGGATCCCCTGCGTCCGCTTGCAGGGCTTGAGTCTGCGGAACGTGAGCCTGACGGTCTTTGAAAACGATAAGAAGATCTATACGGATTTCGGCGAGCTGCTGTTTACGCACTTCGGCGTCAGCGGTCCGCTGGTGCTGTCGGCCTCTGCCCATATGCGGCATTTTACCAAAAAGCGCTACCGGCTGGAGATCGACCTGAAACCCGCGCTGGATGAACAGCAGCTGGACAAGCGGCTGCTGGCGGATTTCGCCAAATATGCCAACCACGATTTCCAGAACAGCTTAGACGATCTGCTGCCCCAGAAGCTGATCCCGGTGGTCGTTGAACTGTCCGGTATTCCCGGACGACAGAAGGTCCATGATCTGACCCGGGAGCAGCGGCAAAGCCTGCTGCGGGTTTTGAAGCATTTTCCTGTGGAGGTCTCCGGGCCGTGTCCTGTGGAGGATGCCATCGTCACCTCCGGCGGGGTGAAGGTGGGGGAGGTAGACCCCAAAACTATGGAGTCCAAGCTTGTAAAAAATCTGTATTTCGCGGGAGAACTGCTGGACACGGATGCCTATACCGGCGGCTTCAATTTACAGATCGCCTGGGCCACCGGTCGTCTGGCGGGACAGTCTGCCGCGAATGAGAAGGAATAAGAAGGAGAGAACAGCATTGAAAACCATCAGTATTGCCATTGACGGCCCCTCCGGTGCCGGAAAGAGCACGCTGGCGAAAAGCGTTTCCAAAACTCTGGGCTATTTATATGTAGATACCGGCGCCATTTACCGCACCATCGGCTACGCCGCCTTTTCCAAGGGCGTGGACCCCAAGGATGGTGAGGCCGCTGCCGCGCTGCTGCCGGAGCTGGAGATCGGTCTGCATTACGGAGAGGACGGCCTGCAGCACATGACACTGAACGGTGCGGATGTGACGGATCAGATCCGTCTGCCGGAGATCTCCCTGTACGCCTCTGCGGTCTCCGCCCATCCGGCGGTGCGGGCGCACCTGCTGGAAATGCAGCGGAAGCTGGCTCGTGAAAATAACGTGGTAATGGATGGCCGGGATATCGGGACCGTGGTCCTGCCGGACGCCACGGTGAAGATCTTCCTGACGGCCTCCGTTGAGGAACGGGCCATGCGCCGCTTCCGGGAACTGGAGCAGCGGGGAACGCCGGAAAGCTACGAAAAGGTGCTGGAGGAAATGCGCCAGCGGGACTATAACGATTCCCACCGGGCAGCGGCACCCTTGAAGCAGGCGGAGGATGCCGTTTTGCTGGATACCACGGAGCTGGACTTCCGGCAGAGTGAGGAAGCGATCCTCCGGATCATCCGCGAGAGGACGAGCCGATGAACGAGACCCGTACAACGCAGCCCTTTGGACCGTTTTTTCCTCTGATCTTCACGGTTGCCAAGTGGATCTGCCGTCTGCTGCATCCGGTCACGGTTCAGGGCTTGGAAAACCTGCCTCGCCACGGCGCACTGCTGGTGGCAAATCACGCCAGCAACTGGGACCCTCTGGTGCTGGCCACGGCGCTGCCCATGGATTACCGGCTTCGCGTCATGGGCAAGGAGGAACTGTTCCGGAATCCCATTCTGGCATGGGTCATCCGGGTGGGGGGCGCATTCCCCGTGAACCGGGGCGGTGCGGACATTCAAGCGGTGAAAACCGCCATCCAGACCATTCAGAGCGGTCAAAATCTGCTGATCTTCCCGGAGGGCACCACCATCCGAAACGGCATCGGCAAGGCGGACGGCCTGCCGGCCCACGCCCACAGCGGCGCGGCGGTGATCGGTGTCCGTACCGGCGCGATTTTAGTGCCGGTGTTTGTGGACGGAGAAAAGCGGACCTTCCGCCGGACACGCATCATCATCGGCCAGCCCTATACGCCGGTATACACCGGCCGCCGGGGGACCGCCGAGGAAATGCAGAAGATCGCGGATGATCTTCTCCGGGAGATTTACGCTCTGGGCGGACAGCAGGTGGGAGGTGCGCCGCTGTGCAAGTGATCTTAGCGGAAAGTGCCGGCTTTTGCTACGGCGTGAAGCGGGCTGTGGAGCTGGCTCAGAAAACAGCGGAGGAGACGCAGGGCTGCTGGATGCTGGGAGATCTCATTCACAACACCCATGTGGTCAATGACTTAGCGGCCCGGGGCGTCCGGAAAACGGACCGGCCTGAAGCACTGGGGGCAGGGGACACGGTGGTGATCCGGTCCCACGGAGAACTGAAAAGCGTACTGGACGGATTGGCGGCCCGGGGCGTCCGCTGCATGAACGCCACCTGTCCCAACGTGGTCCACATTCAGGAGCTGGTGTCCCAGGCGGAGCAGGAGGGACGGCAGGTGGTCATCATCGGAGAGCCGCACCATCCGGAGGTCATGGGACTTGCCAGCTGGTGCGTTCATCCGCTGGTGTTCCAAGGGCCGGAGGCTGTGGCGGAATGGGTCAAAAACGGCGATTTTCAGCCGGAAATGCCCGTGAGCATCGTGGCGCAGACCACCTGTATTCGTGAACTTTTTGAAAGTTCCTGCAAAATCCTAAAAAAAGAATGTACAAACGTAAAAATCTTTGATACAATATGTTATGCTACGCGTAAACGTCAGAACGAAGCGGCGGAGATCGCTGCGCAGGTAGACGTGATGGTGGTGGTTGGTGACCGTAAGAGCGCCAATACGAAGCATCTGGCAGAGATCTGCCGGCAGAACTGTTCTCATGTCCTTTCCATCGAAGGGGCGGACGAGCTTTCCGCTACAGATTTTGCAGGCTGCCGTGTTGCCGGGCTGACGGCCGGCGCATCCACACCCGCGGGCATCATTAAGGAGGTAAAAACAACGATGAGCGAAGAAATCAAGAGCACCGAGACCATGGAAGAGTCCTTTGAGGAACTGCTGAATCAGTCTTTCAAAACTTTAAATACAGGAGAGAAGGTAACCGGCATTGTCACCGCCATCACCCCCACCGAGGTTCAGGTGGATGTTGGCGCTAAGCAGTATGCTTACATCAAGCTCAGCGAGCTGAGCGACGATCCCAGCGCGAAGCCCGAGGATATCGTGAAGGTGGGCGACGAGGTCGAGACCTATGTTGTCCGCGTCAACGATGTGGAAGGCTATGCCGAGCTGTCCAAGAAGCGTCTGGACGCTGTGAAGATCTGGGAGAACATCGAGACTGCCGTTGAGGAGAAGACCGTGCTGGAAGGCACTGTCACCGAGGAGAACAAGGGCGGCATCGTGGTTTCCGTCAAGGGCATCCGCGTGTTCGTTCCCGCTTCTCAGAGCGGCCAGCCCCGCGGCGCTGATCTGTCTGCCATGAAGGGTCAGAAGGTTCAGCTCCGCATTACCGAGGTCAACCGTGCCCGCCGCCGCGTGGTGGGCTCCATCCGCAGCGTCACTGACGAGGCCCGCAAGGCCGCTCAGGAGGCCGTGTGGAGCACCATCGAGGTGGGCAAGCACTACACCGGCACCGTGAAGTCCATGACCAGCTACGGCGTGTTCGTGGACATCGGCGGCGTGGACGGCATGGTCCACATCTCCGAGCTGTCCTGGAGCCGCATCAAGAACCCCGCCGAGATCTGCAAGGTTGGCGACACCATGGATGTGTACGTCATCTCCTTCGACCCCGAGAAGCACAAGATCTCCCTGGGCGCCAAGGACCACAGCGTGGATCCCTGGCAGGTGTTCATGAACAAGTACGGCGTGGGCGACACCGCTGAGGTTCGTATCGTTAAGCTGATGCCCTTCGGCGCTTTCGCTGAGGTGGTTCCCGGCGTGGACGGCCTGATCCACATTTCTCAGATCGCTGACCGCCGCATCGAGAAGCCCGAGGACGTTCTCTCCGAGGGCCAGACCGTTGAGGCTAAGATCACTGCGATCGACGAGGAGAAGCAGAAGATCTCCCTGTCCATCCGCGCTCTGCTGGCTCCTGCCGCTGACGAGGAGGACGCTCCTGTTGAGGAGTAATTTCGACTGAAAAAAGGAGCAGACCGACCGGTCTGCTTCTTTTTTTGCCGTTCCGCATCGTTCTTGCGTTCTCAGCTGCTTCAAAGCCTGTGGCTGCAAGGGGTTGAGGTGCGGCGAGAACAGGAGAGAGCGGGCGTATTTTGTTATGAGTGAACGTGCTAATTGGCGCGTGATTTGAATTATTGTGATTTTTTTCACGTTTTGCTTGCATTGCCGGGCCGAATATGATAAGATTTTAACGATACAAGGAAAACTTTGCGGATATGCAGAATAAATATGGAGGTAAAAGACGATGAATGTTCAGGAACTGTATCAGCAGAAGCTGACTACCGCTGAGGAAGCGGTGAAGATTGTCAAGTCCGGTGACTGGGTGGATTACGGTTGGTGCTGCAATCAGCCTGTCGCTCTGGACAAGGCTCTGGCTGCCCGGAAGGACGAGCTGTTTGACGTGAAGATCCACGGCGGCGTGACCATGTGGATGCCCGAGGTGTGCAAGGCGGATGACGCCGGTGACCACTTCACCTGGAACTCCTGGCACTGCAGCGGCATGGACCGCAAGATCATCGGCAAGGGCATGGGCTATTTCGGCCCCATGCGCTATTCTGAACTGCCCCGTTTCTATCGGGATGGCAACGCCACCACGGATGTGGCTATGATCCAGGTGACTCCCATGGACGCCCACGGCAACTTCAGCTTCGCTGTTTCTGCTTCCCACATTGGCGATATGCTGGAGCATGCCAAGAAGATCATCGTGGAAGTCAACCAGAATATGCCTTGGGTCTACGGCCTGACCGGCACCGAGATCAACATCCGCGATGTTGACATGGTCGTGGAAGGCGAGAACCCCGCCGTGGCCGCTATGGGCGCCGGCGCTCCTCCCACCGATGTGGACCGCAAGGTTGCCGAGATGATCGTGAAGGAGATCCCCAACGGCGCCTGCCTGCAGTTGGGCATCGGCGGTATGCCCAATACCGTTGGCTCCCTGATCGCAGAGTCCGACCTGAAGGATCTGGGCGTGCACACCGAGATGTATGTGGACGCTTTCGTGGATATTGCCAAGGCTGGCAAGATCACCGGCCGCAACAAGAACGTGGACAGAGGCCGTCAGGTCTATGCCTTTGCTGCCGGCACCCAGAAGCTGTATGACTACATCAAGGAGAACCCCGATGTGATGGCCGCACCTGTGGATTACACCAACGATGTTCAGGTCATCGCCAAGCTGGATAACTTCATCTCCATCAACAACGCTGTGGATATGGACCTCTTCGGTCAGGTCAACGCCGAGTCTGCCGGCATCAAGCACATTTCCGGTACCGGCGGCCAGCTGGACTTCGTGATGGGCGCTTACCTCTCCAAGGGCGGCAAGAGCTTCATCTGCATGTCCTCTACCATGACTGCCAAGGACGGTACCGTGAAGAGCCGGATCGTTCCCACCCTGACCAACGGCTCCATTGTTACCGATCCCCGGTCCTGCGCACACTATATCGTCACTGAGTACGGCATGGTGAACCTGAAGGGCATGTCCACTTGGGAGCGTTCCGAGGCCCTGATCGGCATTGCACACCCCGATTTCCGGGATGAGCTGATCAAGTCTGCCGAGGCAATGCACATCTGGAGAAAGTCCAACAAGCGGTAAGTTACCGGATCAACCGAATCATAAGAAAAGCGGGAGCCTTTCGGCTCCCGCTTGAGGCTGTCGATAAAGTGATAAATTTTCCGCGACGGTAAGGAAGGGTGTGCGCGGGAAACCCAAGAAGGGTGTCCCGCGCCATTAAAATCCTAAGTTTTCAGAACTTTTATGAAGTTCTGAAAACTTGCTCAGCGGGGAGAAAAGAATTTTTCGACACGCTGAAGCGGGAGCCTTTCGGCTCCCGCTTTTTGGTTTGATGGAAGTTAGATCAATGCCGGAACAGGAGGTTCCAGAAGCCGGTGGAGGTCAGGAACAGGATCAGCATGACCACGGGCACCACATAGCGCATCATCACGCTATACAGCTTGGCCCGGCCGAAATGCTCACCGTTTTTCTCCACCTCGTCGATGACCCACTTGGGGCCGATGACCCAGCCGATCAGGATGCTGGTGAGGAGACTGATAAAGGGCATCAGGAAGCTGTTGCTGATGTAGTCCATCACGTCCAGAAGCTGAGCGGCGCTGCCGTTGGGCAGGGTCAGCTCGAAGTAGAACACGTTGTAGCCAAGGCAGATGGTCACGGCGGTCACCAGAGAATAGACGCCCACCATGGCGCACATTTCCTTGCGGCTCTTGTGGAAGATCTCCATGCAGTTGGCCACCAGCGTTTCCATGACGGATACACAGCTGGTCAGTGCCGCGAAGCCAAGTGCCAGGAAGAACACGATGCCGACGATGCGCCCCACGCCGCCCATGGAGGCAAACACCCGGGGCAGGCTGATGAAGGTCAGGCTGGGTCTGCTGGCCATGCCGTCCACGCCCAGGAACACATACACGGAGGGAATGATCATGATGCCGGCCAGAAAAGCCACGCCGGTGTCGAAGATCTCGATCTGGCCGTTGGCCTTGTTCAGATCCACATCGTCCTTCACGTAGCTGCCGTAGGTGATCATGATGCCCATGCTGACGCTGAGGGAGAAGAAGAGCTGGCTCATGGCGTCCAGCACCGCGTTCAAAAAGCTCCGAAGTGTCATGCCGGTGAAGTCAGGCTTCACAAGGCCCTGAAGACCGGTGCGGGTCACGCCGCTGTCATCCGTGCGGCTCAGCGTCAGAGAGAACACGGCGATCCCGATGACGAGAAGCAGCAGGACCGGCATGATATACCGGGAATATTTCTCAATGCCCTTCTCCACGCCGCAATAGACCACCCACGCCGTCAGTGCCAGGAACAGCAGCATAAAGACGATCGGGGAGACCTGAGAGGTGATGAAGGAGGTAAAGAAGCCATCCTGAGCCGCCTGGGTTCCGTCAGAGACCAGATAGACCGCGAAATACTTGGCGATCCAACCGCCGATGACGGAGTAGTAGGTCATGATGAGGGTCGGAACCAGGAAGGTCAGATATCCCAGAAAACGCCACTTCTTATGCAGGGTTCCGAAGGCGTTCAGTGCGTTCTGCTTGGTCCGGCGGCCGATGGCCACGTCCGTGGTCAGCAGTGTGAAGCCGAAGGTCAGCACCAGCACCAGATACACCAACAGGAACAGGCCGCCGCCGTCCTTGGCGCAGAGATAGGGGAAGCGCCAGATATTGCCGACGCCTACGGCACTGCCTGCGGCCGCCAGAACGAAGCCCAGAGAGCCGCTGAAACCACTGTGTTTGTTTTTCGTTTTGCACACTCATTTCTATCTTTTTGTCTTCAACAAGAGAACATTCTATCAGGCTGCGGAAAAAAAGCAAACAGCAGAAGTTTCATTTCAGGAAATATTCTTTTGGAAAATTTCTTGAAATGATATATACTGATAGAAAACAACCTCTATAAACTGTGTGTCCGATCAAGAAGAAGGCAATGGATATTTTAAGGAAACAAGTTGTATGAACGAGATCAATATCTATATCGGTGGTCAGATCCGCAAATACCGCAAAGCCAACGGCATGACACTGCAGCAGTTGGCGGATGTCATCCACAAGAGCCGTGCCACGGCCTGTAAATATGAAAACGGAGAAATCTCCATTGATATCGCCACCTTATATGAGATCAGTCAGGCGCTGCAGGTTTCCTTCGGGCAGCTGACCAGCTATCAGCCGACCCTTCCGCCGTCCCCGCCGCCCACGGTGAGGACGCTGCAGCGGAGCCCGTTTTTTCAGGCTAAGCGGCTGTATTTCTATTTTTATGACGGCCGCTATCACCGTTTGAAGGACGGTGTGATCGACATTCACGAGCACGCGGAGCGGCCCGGCACCTATGTGGCGAGCTTTACGCTCTGCTCTGTTTCCGGCAACGGATGCAGCAATGAATCCTATTATACGGGCAACGTTGTTTACAGCGATATGCTGATCCGGTTTACCTTTTTCAATCAGCTCAATCCGCTGGAGGAGGACCTTCTGTATATTTTCAATCCGCTGGAGATGCGGGACTATACCGACGGGCTTCTCTGCGGCATTTCCAGCGCGGACCTGATGCCCTGCGCCTTCCGCTGTCTGGTGACGCTGAATCCGCAGGAACTGGACGAGAGCCTGCGCCAACGGCTGTTGTTTTCCAAACAGGAGATCCGGCGGTGGGGGAAGCTGAATATGCTGCTGATCGGCAACCGCAGCGCGGAGGATTCCGCATTTTTGTGATCGAAGAAAAGAAGAAAAAAAGGGGAGAAGGACGTTTCCGTCCTTCTCCTTTTCATATTTCGATATTGTTTATTTCCGCTTAGGGATGTCCACCTTGGACAGAGGATTTGCCTTCGCGGCGACACGCAGAGCTTCATTATCAATATGGGTGTAGATCTCCGTGGTATTCAGGTGGTCATGTCCCAAAACCTCCTGGACCGCCCGGACATCCACGCCGTTTTGCAGCATCAGCGTTGCCGCCGTGTGCCGCAGCTTATGAGAAGAATACTGGGTGGCGTCCAAACCGGCCTCTAAAAGCCGCTTTTTCACCATGGCATGAACGGTGGACCGGCTGATCCGCTCGTTCTGAGAGGACAGGAACAGTGCGTTGGCGTCCCGTCCGGTGATGGGCCGCCGGACCGCCAGATAGCGGTTCAGCGCCGCTTGGCAGGCGTCATTGAGGTAAAGAATACGAACTTTGTTGCCCTTACCAAGAATGCGCATGGTCTCGTCCTGAATGTCCTGTAAATTCAATCCTACCAGCTCGGAGATCCGGAGTCCGCAGTTAAGGAACAGAGTCAGGATGGCGTAATCGCGCTCCTGATTTTTACCGTCCACGGCGCTGAGCAGATCCTTGCTTTGCTCCAGCGTCAAATAGCGTGGCAATTCCTTTTTCAGCTTGGGCGCGTCGATATCTTTGACAGGATTTTCACGAAGTAGATGGGCCTTGTTGGTCAGGTAATTGTAAAAGGAGCGGATCGTGGCGATTTTTCTGGCACGGGACGCGGCGTTCAGGCCGTAGTCCGAATGGGAGCTGTTCTGAAACCGGACCCGATCCCGGCTGAGATAGGTCATGTAGCTGTAAATGTCCGACAGCTTGATGCTGCCGACAAATTCCAGATCCACGTCCATAATACTGATCTCATCCAGAGACTTGTCAGCCAGATCGGGATCACGGATCTGTTTCATATAGCGGAAGAAATTTCGCAGATCCAGGTAGTATTCATCTACGGTGCGCTGGGAATGGGCCTTGATGGTCTCGTGATAAGAAAGGAAATCCCGCAGGATCTCCGGTGCTTCGGTACGATAATCAGACATAGCAGGCTGGCGGGATATTTGCGCTAAAAAGCGGTCAAATGTCGAGGGAGGCTGAAAACGTCTTCCCTAAATTGAACAAAATTTTTATTTTGTTCAGTTTACTGTATCCCGCGAACGTCTCCTCTCCTCAGTCATTCAACATAAAATCCGGCGGATGGGTCATGCTACAAGCAAATCAAACAGAAATGAGTTGATGTTATGATCCCATGCACCAGTAAATGCGTTTATCAAAGCGACGGGCTCTGCACGTTGGACAGCGCTGCCGCCGCAGGACAACCGGCCTTGGGCGGCGCCTGTGTACACTTCATTCCGCAGGACGCAGCGCGGCTCGGATCGCCTCACCGATATTCCGGGCCGGGATCACCGTCAAGCCGGTCGGAGCCTTTATGGTACCTGCCCGATGAGCCGGCACCACGCACCTCCGGAATCCCAGGCGCTGAATTTCAGACACCCGCTGATCCAACTGATTGACGCTGCGCAGTTCCCCGGTCAAGCCCACCTCTCCGATGGCCACCAGATCGCTGGGCACCGGCCTGTCCAAATAACTGGACGCCAAGGCAATCACCGCCGCCAGATCTGCGGCAGGCTCGTCCAGTGACAGACCGCCCACGATGTTCAGATAGGCGTCGCAGGCGGAGACCTTCAGCCCGCCCCGCTTTTCCAGCACCGCCAGCAGCATGGCCGCCCGGTTGTAATCAAAGCCGTTGCTGGTTCGCCGTGGATTGCCGCCGGCAGAGCTGACCACCAGCGCCTGAAGCTCTGCCAGAACGGGCCGGACCCCCTCCATCACACAGGTGACACAGGTGCCGGGGGCGTCCTCCGGTCGGCCGGAGAGCAGCATTTCCGACGGGTTCTCCACCTCCGCCAGCCCCTCGTCCCGCATTTCAAAAACACCGATCTCGTTGGTAGCGCCGAAGCGGTTCTTCGCCGCCCGCAAAATCCGATAGCTGGTGTGCTGGTCGCCCTCAAAGTACAGCACGCAGTCCACCATGTGCTCCAGTACCTTGGGACCGGCAATGGAGCCTTCCTTGTTGACATGGCCGATGACAAAGACCGTGATCCCCTGCCCCTTGGCTACCTGCATCAGAGACAGGGTGCAGTCCTTCACCTGACTGACGCTGCCTGCGGCGGCGTCCAGCGCGTCATTGTATAAGGTCTGGATGGAGTCCACGATCAGCACATCCGGCTGCTCCGTGTTCACGGCCTCCAGCACATCCCCCAGATTCGTCTCCGAAAGCACCAAAAGCTGCTGGCTTTCCACATGGAGCCGCTTGGCCCGCAGCTTTAGCTGGTGTTCAGATTCCTCACCGGAAATATATAAAACCTTGGAAAATTCACATAATTTGCTGCAAATTTGCAGCATCAGCGTGGATTTGCCGATGCCGGGCGCACCGCCCACCAGCACCAGCGAGCCCTTCACAGCCCCGCCGCCCAAGACCCGGTCCAACTCCCCCATGCCGGTGGGAAACCGGATCTCCTCGTCAGCGGTGAGATCCGTCACGGGGCAGGCCCGGCGGCGGGTCATGCCCACCCGGACAGAGGCCCCCTTCCCTGTTCCCTTGGGGCGCTCCGGCTGCTCCACAATGGTATTCCACGCGCCGCAGGCGGGGCACTTCCCCGCCCATTTTGCGGTCTCATTTCCACATTCCGTACAATAAAACAGCGTTTTTGCTTTCATTTCCTATCCTCTCCGGCCATCCATCGCAAATACCCCGCCGCGATGACCGCCGCCAGCGTTTTCTGATAGTCCTCCTGCTGGAGCCGCGCGGCCTCCTCCCTGTTGGACAGAAAGCCGCACTCCACCAGCACTGCGGGAGCGTCCACATGGTTCATCAAATAGATGCTGTCCGGGATCGGCTTCGGCTCCTTGGCCCGGTGGGTGTTGACCACCGGGTTCAACCCGGCTTGCAGAGTCCGGGCCAGCGCTTCCGCCCCCTCCTGCCGGTTCCAGAAGGTTTGCGCCCCGTGGGTCACCGGCGAGGACGGCAGGCTGTTCTGGTGGATGCTCAACAGCACCGCATTAGGGATGCCGTTGACAAATGACGCCCGGTTGTGGAGGTCCGACACCTTCCGCTGCCGCATGGTTTCCAGTCCGGGATCGCAGACCATGACGTCCTCCCGCCGGGTCAGCTCCGTCCGAACACCGGCAAAGCGCAAGAGCTGTTCCAGTTGCAGGGAAATCGCCAGATTGATCCGGCTTTCCTCCGTACCGTCTCCGGCGACGGCGCCGCCGTCCTGCCCGCCGTGGCCCGGGTCGATGACCACGGTTTGAACGCGGCTCCCCTGCCCCATCGCCCCAGTGGGCGTGAAGGCCCGTCGGGAGCCTGCCAGAAAAATGGCGGAAAGTCCGATCATACAGACCGCCAGCCATGTATACAGCAGCGTTCGTTTCCGAATCAGCAGGATCATGCCAATCACCTCGGCCCAGCCTATGCGCCGCAGCTTATCCAATATGTCATTATAGCGACTTTTTGTCGGGAAAGCAAGTTCCCTACTTGCCCCTTCCGCATAGGATAGGGTACGCGCCCAAGGGCGCTTTCAATAAGGAGGGGATCACGAAGCTATGGAAAAACCCGAAGTGAAGCCCGCGGTCTGCGAGGTCGGTCAGGGCACCCTGCCCGGCTGCGCGGCACTGGCTTTCCCATATATTCCCATGCAGAGCAATAATCCCACCCGGTACAGCCGGACGGAGGCTTTGCAGACCGGCACCCTGTTTCCGGGGCTGGACCTGCCGTTTAAGGCGGCTATTCAGGCCCGGACCAAGCTGCCAAACACCGCACTGGTGGAGCTGATGGCCCTTGACTTCGCCGTCACGGAGCTGAATCTCTATCTGGATACACACCCGCAGGACCAGGAGGCTCTGGGACTGTACGCCTCCTATATCAAGCTGGCCAAGGAGGGCCGGGAAAAGTATACCGCCAAATACGGCCCTCTGGACAGCGCGGAGCTGGTTCTGGAGGACGGCTACACCTGGCTCAATGACCCATGGCCCTGGGAGTTAGGAGGAAACGGCTGATGTTTGTTTATGAGAAAAAGCTGCAATATCCGGTGAAGGTCGCCACACCCAACCCCAAGCTGGCGGCGGTGATCATCAGCCAGTACGGCGGTCCCGACGGCGAGCTGGGCGCGTCCCTGCGCTACCTTTCCCAGCGCTACTCCATGCCCTATCCGGAGCTGAAGGGCCTGCTGACCGACATCGGCACAGAGGAAGCGTCATGGCCCCCAATTTTGGCGCGGTATTTTTCCAATCCATCCAGTACATATGTCCACTTGGCAGGCAGCAGCTTGAGCGCCACCTCTACCCTGCCGTCCCGGTACACGGTCATCTGTTGGAGGAGATGACCGTAAAAATCATCGTCTGCCGTGCGCCCGCTGACGATGCCCGTGATGGCGGTGCGAATGTCCGGCTTTAGGGTCTGCGTGTCGGTGTTCAGCGTCTGCCGCTGTTTGATCGCGGCAATTTTCTCCTGCACCCGGTTCATTTCACTTTCACAGCGGGCTTTGGCGCGCTGATAGTCAGCCTTGGTGATGCTCTCATCGAAAAAGCGGTCATGGATGGTGTCATTGCGGGCTTGTAGCTTTTCAAGCTCCAGTTCCAGCCGCCGCAGCTCCTGCTCGCCGCTGTCCTCACCGGACGTCAGAACGCTTTCCACAATGCGGGCGAGATTCGATATGATCGCTTTCTTATCCAGCGTCACGTCGTTCACCGAGCGCCGCAGAAGGTCCATGGCAATGTCATCCCGGATCTGCCGCCCGACGCTGCATCCGATGGTATTTCCCGCGCCGTCTGTGCGCCGCAGGCCCTCGTTGGTGGCGGTGAAGCAGCACCAGCGATAATAGGAGCTGCCGTCCTGCCGCTTTTTGGTGCGGTGGGAGAAGCTCTTGCCGCACTCACCGCAGCGAATTTTGCCGGAGAGCGGATAGCGGTTGCCATGTCCGCCGCAGCCCGTTGCGCGGTTGCGGCGGGATAGCTCCCGTTGCACCGCCTGCCACGTTTCCCGGTCGATGATGGCCTCATGGTGGTCTTTCAGCGCTACCAGCGGCTCCTTGCCGTGGTTGTACTTCTTTTCATGGGTCAGAAAGTCCGGCGTGTAGGTCTTTTTCTGGATCAGGTCGCCGCAGTATTTTTCATTTTTCAGGATCTTTGTCACGGTGGCAGACGACCAAAGGCAGTTGCCCTTGCTGCTGAGGATACCGGCCTCCCGCAGTTCCCGCGCGATGGTGCTGCACCCTTTGCGCTCTTGCAGGTACTTATGGAAGATGAGCCGGACAACTTCTGCACCCTCCGGGTTGACGGTCATTTTACCGCCGATCACGTCATACCCCAGCAGCGAGCCGCCAAAAACGACGCCCTTCTCCATGCTGCGCATCTGTCCCCATTTGGAGCGTTCAGAGGTCTTGCGACTCTCATCCTGCGCGACGGAACTCATGATTGTCAATCGAAGCTCCCCATCGTTGGTGCGGGTATCCAGGCTGTCATTGAGAAACAGCACGCCTACGCCCCGCCGACGCAGGTCACGGGTGATTTGCAGGGCGTCCACCGTGTTGCGGGTGAAACGGCTGACCTCCTTGGTCACGATCAGGTCGATCTGCCCCAGCTCCGCCGCGTGGAGCATTTTATTGAACTCCACGCGCTTGCGGGTGGACGTGCCGGAGATGCCCTCGTCGGCATAGATGCCTTGCAACTCCCAATCCGGCTGACGCTCAATGTAATCACGGAAATATCGCTGTTGGGCCTCAAACGAGTTCGCCTGATCTTCCTTATCCGTGGATACGCGGCAGTACGCCGCTACTTGTAACATAAAACCGCCTCCTTTGCGGGTATCATACGGCGAATCACATGCCTTTGCAACTGTGCGGATACTGAAAGGCACTATTGCTTTACAGCTTATTGATTGCAAAAGATATTTCACTGTGTTGCTTCGTGAGAACTAAATTGCCAACGTAAAATATTCTTCATTTTCCGAAGTTCTTCCTGCCGAGCGATATTTTCTATAATGAGATGGGTTTGCAGTTGGGAAGTCGGTTCATCGGTGTACTCATCAAGTTCAAGCATATGTTCGTTCCAGTAAAAAATCCGGACACCTTGCTTTTTCATCGCCCGAAGCACCTTCTGTGCGTCCATACAACAGTTTGTAAAATCCGACATCCGCTCGATAATCAGAATGTCAAATTTTCGTTCAGACGCATCCTCCACCATTTTCCGAAGTACGCTGCTGGGCTCGGAAAGATACCACGGCTTTGGAGAATCCATGTAAAACGCATGGAATCCCAACCCAACATCAGCGGCGAATTCCTGCATTTCTGCTCTGATTTCCTCTGGCGGTTCTTGGCACTGTTCTACCTGATAGAATGCTGCTTTTAACATTATTCATTTCCTCCATTCATTCGTGTATATTTCTCCAATTTCTGTACGCAGTCTTTAAACTGCGTTTCATTGAGGATACCTTGCTGTTGTAAGGCGAGCAGGACGGCTCGCTGGTATGCGAGAAGAAAGTCCTGCCCGATCTCGTCTGCCGCCTGATTATGCAGCAGCTCCGGTTTGCTTGCCATCCTGCTCCCCCCTTTCCTTGAAACTATGCGGAGAGACCGGTGAACTTGTTTGCCGTTTTCCCGGAAGCGGTTTCCTGCCTGACGGAAACTCGATTTCTGCTCCTTGGCACGCTCGCGTCATTGACGGTCATGGCCTGCTTCCCCGAAAGAGAAACGCTCCGGCGGTCATTCAATTTTGTGGAAGATCGTTTGTGCTGAATTTCAACTTCCACAAAAATGATAGCAAGCGTTGACGGAGATTTCAATATGTGGTAAACTAATTGCGTTACAAATGATATACCACACACGCGGCAGGACTGTGTCCACGAATGGAGGAAAAGCCTTGAGAGCCTTGTATTGCTTGAGTTTTGGCCCAAAAAAGGAATATGTAGAAACGGATTTCAAGCCCGTGGAATATCGTCTTGGGACAACCCTTATTGCCTTTTTGTCCACAGATTTTGCTTCTTTACGGGCGAAATTACTGGTGCGAACAACGCCCATGATGGAAAATCAAGCCATTACCGAGATCAAAAATGCGCTGAGCGCGATCCATCCTTTCGGGGAACGCTTTGTGCAGTCCCTCTTTTTTGAAGAAAAGCTGGCAGACGTGCTTGATGAACGCATGGAAGGTTTTGAGAAACTGCAAAAGGAACTTTCCGCCTTTGCAGATGCCGCGCTCGTGCCGGACAGATCTAAGTTGAGCGCCAAGCAGCGTTTGGCGCTCTATATGAGCCGCGATTTTCAAGCTGCCACAGCGATCGCCGGTTTGGACCTGAAGATGCGCGCAGAACGAAAGCTGTATGTAGATGAGCAGAATTTTGATCCGGTGTTGGCGGCAGACCGCATTTCGACGCCACCAAAGTCCGTCCGGTTTGCCCGCATCGAGGGCTCGGACGATTTGGGCGCGACGCTGCTGACAGAACTGCTGGAGATGGTCGAGCAAGGAATTGAATTGAAAAAGTGTGAATATTGTCATCGTTACTTTATCCCTTTCTCTTCCAAAGCTCTTTATTGTGATCGGTCAGTCGGTGATACCGGAAAAAGCTGCAAAGAACTCGCAGTCAAAGAGAAGCATGAAAAGAAAATCGCTGCCGATGATGGCTTAAAGCTCATCCGGCAGCGGATCAAAACCTATGATATGCGTGTTCGCCGTACTCCGGCTATTTACACAGATGCCGCATTTCAAATCTGGAAAGCACAAGCGGAGAATGCACGAAACCGCTACGTGAACGGCGAATTGACCTATGAAGAATTAGATGCGCTTACACAGCTCCCAAAGAAGAAAGGCGAATAATAGGCGAAGAAAACACGAAATGTTTGCGTATTTTTCTTGTTCTTTGCGTATACTGTGATATAATAAAGGCGAGGTGATGAGCGTGACCTTAAAAGAATTGCGTATTTCAAAAGGGCTGAATCAGGCCCAATGTGCGGAATACCTCGGTATGTCCACGCGCAACTATCAGAATTACGAAAACGATGCCGCGAAAGCAAACACGGCCAGATACCATGCGATTTATCAAAAGTTGGAAATCTATGGTCAGCCTGTTGTTACAGCCGCTGTCCCCTCGCAAATACCTGAGTTTTATACGAATGTTGTCACGGGTACGGGCTTGCAGGCGCTGGCAAACAGCGTGGCAAAGTACGGTAAGCGTGACTGCTTCAGCACCTTACAGAAGTTTGTGAACGGCTCCTATGATGGGAAGATCTGTATTTTATACGGTCTCCGCCGAACCGGAAAGACAACACTTCTGTTCCAAATGCTTTCCGATCTGCCCATAGAAAAAACGGCCTACATCAAGGTGCAGACCACCGATGATATGTCACGGCTGACAAAGGACTTGAAAGTTCTGTTTGAACTGGGCTATCGGTATGTGTTTATTGATGAAATTACGCTCCTGAATGACTTCATCGACACCGCTGCCGTGCTTTCCGATGTGTTCAGCATGATGGGCATGAAAATCGTTGTTTCCGGTACGGACTCTCTTAGCTTCGCTATGGCAAACCGCGATGAACTGTACGACAGAAGCGTGACGATCCACACCTCTTTTATTCCCTTTCGGGAGTATGCGCGGCTCCTGAACATCTGTTCTGTCGATTCTTATATTGAATACGGCGGAACGCTGAAAATGGAAAATATGAGCTTTGACGATCCGGATGCCGCCTTTGACGAGGTCGCGTTTCGGGACGACGAAAGCACACGGAAGTATATTGATACCGCCATCAGCCGCAACATTCAGCATACACTGAAAAACGACCATTACGGCGAATACTTCAATCAACTGCGGGAGCTTTACGAAAAAGGTGAACTGACCAACGTCATCAACCGCATTGTGCAGCACATGAACCACCGGTTTGTGCTGCGCGTGGTGGAGGACGAATTTAAGTCCCATGACTTTGGCTCCGCAAAGGAGCTGCTTTTACATGATCTCCCTGCGGAACGGGCAACTGTTCTCTATGATGTCAATGAAAAGCAAATATTGGAGCGATTAAAGGCCATCATTGAGGTCAAGGAAAAGAGTGAAACAACCGTTCCAATCACGCAGGAGCATATCGACAAGGTGAAAAAGTATCTGCTTATGCTGGATCTGATCGTCAACTGTCCGGAACGGTATGAAAGCGGTAAGCAGGCAGAGCATATCGTCTTTTCTCAGCCCGGTATGCGCTATGCCATCGCAAAGGCGCTGGTCTATTCCCTGATGCAGGATGCCTATTTTGCATCGATCCCCGAAGCGGATAAGGCATATATCACAGGAAAGATTCTGGACGATGTAAAGGGCCGGATGCTGGAGGACATTGTTCTGCTGGAAGTCCGCAAAACCGCGCCCAGTACGATGGAAGCGTTCAAATTCAAGTTCGATGCTGGCGGCGAGTTTGACATGGTGATTTACGATAAAGCAAGTAAAAATTGCCGCATCTATGAAATCAAGCACAGCACCGAGGTCAACGAAAAGCAGACACTTCATCTGCGTGATGCAGAGAAATGCCAAATCGTTGAAAAACGCTTTGGCCCGATCAGCGGTAAATTCGTTCTTTATCGCGGAAAAGATACGTTTGCTGAGGATGTTCAGTATTTGAATGTAGAAAATTTTCTGTGTGGTCTGAAGTAACTTTTGAGGAGGATTTATCATGAACTATATTTTAAAGCAGTTCGATGAACCGTTGGTTAAATTCTCCGCGACAACGGATACCAGTGAGCCGGAGATCCAAATCCTTTGGACAAACGAAGAAAAAGCGGCATTTCTGCCGCTTGGTCTGACGCTTACGCCGGATGGATTGAGCCGTTGGCTGCGCCGCCGCACGATTCCCAAAAACCGCGCCTACGTCCATAGCCTTTTGGCAAAATGCGGCTTAACTATCAACCGACCGCTCAGTATTATCAGTGTTTGTAAAGGACTATCACTTAACGATTGCTATTGGGTCGTTGAGGACGGTGACACCGCTTCTTTCGGCAAGGTAAATCTCTACGACAACCCATTCAGCAATGTTCTGGCCGAGCTTGCCTTTACCGGTTATGGCAGCAACGTCCGCACCTCCCTGCTCTCCAGCCCGGAGTTTACCACCAACGGAATGCTCCGCAAATGCTGGCGGCGCATCGGCGGTAAGGTGTATCTCTATAAGGGCGGCACGGAGGGCGCGACCAACACAGGCAACGAGCCATACTCTGAGTTTTACGCCGCGCAGATCGCCGCCGCCATGGGCGTTCACGCGATCCCCTACGGCTTATCCCGTTGGAAAGGCGTTCTCTGCTCCACCTGCGAGCTTTTTACCGACAAGGCGTATGCCTACCTCCCGATCGGACATCTCGTTTCTAAGGGCGGCATGGGGGCTGTCAGGACATATTACGAGAAGATGGGAGTCGAGTTTGTCAACGCACTGAACGAAATGCTGGTGTTCGATGCGGTGATCTGCAATGTGGACCGGCATTTTGGAAACTTCGGCGTGATGGTCGATAACCGGACGAATACCATCGTCTCCCCCGCTCCCCTGTTCGACCACGGCAATTCCCTCTTTAACTTTGCGGGTACGGATGCCTGGGCAGACGAGGCCGCATTGGAGGAATATATCGAAACGCTTTACCCCAGCGTGTACGATGATTTTCTCGGCACAGCCAAGGCCGTGCTGACGCCGGAGCTGCGCGAGAAGCTGCGGCATCTGCTGAACTTCAAGTTCAAGAAGCACTCACGCTATAACCTGCCCGAAAAAAGATTGCGGATGATGGAGCGGCAGGTGCAGAAACGGGCAAGAATATTATTGTTGGATATGTAAATATAATAGAATCGGCATCATGTCAATAGCATGATACCGATTCTGTTACACTATAATTGAGGCTTTTCTAACACATACATCAACTGGCTTGCCAGCATGATTTGCTCCATAGCCTCACGTTTTTCATATTGAAGATTAGCATGAGCCGCAGGGTTGCGATAGGCTGCCATGATTCCTTCAAACAGAGAGTGGATTCCACGTCGGTAGTCCCTGCCGCTGGTAGTAGATGTGTCGCAGAACCTGAAAACGCCATTTTCGCTTATGAGTGCGCCAATCACATCACCAATCTTTGAGGGAACTGTTGTGCCGGGTTTTAACTCTGAAAACTTCTCGCGCAGACGAGATTCTACTTCTTTGACCGCCTTTTCTGCTGCGGTCGAACAATGACCATCTGCATATAACTCACGGGAGACATTCACAATTCGCGGATGAATCTCAGCCCAGAACTGGACAACAACAGGTTCTGCTTCAATATGGCGGACAATTACCACCAACTCGCCAAATGCCGCAGGATTCAGGAAAATAGCACCCATCTCGTTTTGCTGAAAGAGTATATTTGCAACACAGGGGAGCGTAGTCATTAAGGATTTAATCACCACGGTGCAGTGTTTGGCTGCCTGCTTCATGCGTTGGCGGAGACCTCGTCGGGAGTTTCCGACCATGTTTGATAGAAAGAAAGTGTATTTTCGACTTTGTCATAAACTGCACGGAGAAGTACATCTTTCAATTATTCTCGCTTATCACTTTCATCAGCAGAAAATCCACATATTTTACAATTGTAGTGAAGAAATTCCCATATAGGAGTTTGCTTTGCTATCCACGCGCCACATTTGGGACAACGTAATGTCCAAACGGAGAGCAATATTGGAATAGAACTTATGATTAATAATATTCCGCAATATCCGTTAAACAGGTTAAAAATATAGAGCAATATGGCGCAAATAAACCAAGATATAAGTAATGCAATAATAGTTATGACTTTTCTTCGATAATGCGCGACGTTTGAGTGTTTGGATTCGTGAACACTATTTGTTGAGAGTCTTCTGTTTAAATATGAGGCTTTTCCTTTACCAACGCTGTGCCCACAACTTGGGCAAGAGTAAAAGTACAATAATACTGGATTTCTTAAATAAATATGTGCCCCACAAAACGGACAATGAAAGAGCGTGGCGCGGATTGCAAATCCTGCAATAATCATCCCGCCAGAGCCAAAGAATGACACTTCAATAGGAATACCCCATTTTTTGGCATAACCATAATATCCTGCGAAAAAAAGACCAGCACCTAAGAGTACAAGAAGAGTGGATAAAATAACTCTTATTCGGAACCAAAACGCAGTTCTATCTTCTTTCATATAAATCCTCCATTAATTTAAAGCAGCTGACTTACCTCCGGCGCGACCTGAATGCCATCGATGGAAAACTGTCCCTCGGAAAAAATCTGCCCCCTCGCCAGGCGGAGCGTTTAGACACGATCCGCACCGTCTATGAACAGCAGAAGTACATGTACGATAACCGTACCCACAGCGTACCTGACCGGATCGTCAGCGTGAGCCAGCCCTTCGTTCGGCCCATTGTGCGGGGAAAAGCGGGAAAGCCGGTGAGTTTGGCGCGAAGCTGGACATCAGTGTCGTTGACGGATGGACGCGGCTGGAGTGCTGTTCTTTTGACGCCTACAATGAGGCAGGAAATCTGCGGGAAATGGCAGAGCGGCTCCGAGCGCGAGAGGGGCATTACCCCAGCCGGATTCTGGCGTACAAAGGTTTTCGAAGAGCGCCCGGATGGCGTCCTCCGTATCCCCGCTGACGCATAGCGGCAGGCAGATGTCCAAATCACCGTTTTCGAATGCCGGCTGCGTTTCATCATAGTAGGGCGGCAGCTGCGCGATGAACTGTTTCCAGAAGGCGCCGCAGTCTTCCTGAGTCAGGCTGTCCTCCGCCTGAAACAGTGCTGGCGGTTTAGGCACGCCCGCGCAAGTTCGTCCTCGCTGCAAATTCCGCTCATTCTCGCAAGGTCAGTTACGGCAGCCCGGTAGGGATAGAAACTCTGGCCGTTGACGAATAGTCCGGCATTCGTTTTCTCTTGGTTGGACCACAGACCGCTCTCCGCAAGCGCGACAGTCAGTTGGCAGAGCAGTGCTTTCCACGCCAGTTCCTTGGCATCCTTTGGCGGCATGGATGACAGCAGTTCACAGACGGCACTCAGGTAGTTTCCGGTAGCGGTGTGGGTAATGCGAACAACTTCATGCAGCCAGGAACTCTGGTTCTCTCCCACCTGCGCTGCCTGATGGCGCTCCGCCTGTTCGATTTCCGGGCCGCTGGTGCTTCGATACCAGTGCCACCATTCCTGATGACTTAACTTGCCGTCACTGTTTTTGTCGAATTTCTTTCGACTGCCCCAAAGAGCCATCGCACTCTACCTCCATTCTGCCTATGTAGCCGGCAGCACGCCGCTGCTTTAGGCAACGCCGAGATATTTCTCGAAGAAACCGGATAAACGCCTTAAAACACCGCACCATGCCCTCTGCTCACTATGGACCTCATGCCCGTGACGGTGGACCTAATTTCCCGTGATAGTGGACTTCTTCCACCGTGCATCTGGACTTGCAACTCCGAAATTTACATGCATATCTACGTTTTGCCGCAATGCTCAACGACGGCGGCGAGGGTGCTTAATTCCGCCGGAATGGATGCTCAATCTCAGCGGTCACGCTGCGCAATCTCGCGCGGAATATTCACGTAGTCGCATAAAAAGGATAGTCCGCTTGTATTCCTCTCGTAATTGCATTGATCCATTGGTGGACACGCTGAATTTCCTGAGGTGTGTGGAGAAACTGCATCTGCAAGTTTGCGTTTGTAAAGTCTATCCACTTTCGCAGCTCATACAGTTCGTTTTCATATGGCAGTTTCAAAACACGCACCTCCCTTACAGCGCCTTAATCGTGTCGATAAACTGGCTCATACTCATTGCACCCGGCAAGAGGTTTTCCTCATTCTCAAATACCATGTAATAGCGATAGTCCTTGCCCGCTGATGTACGCCATGCTTGACCGAGTGCGATTTTCTCCCGGCTGTCATCGTTTTTCAGGTGTTCGCCCTTGGTTTCTGCGCAGATGAGCTTGCCGCTTTTGGTCATAATCAGAATATCGGGGTAATGCTTGATAAAGCCGTTGATTGCAAACCCTTGTCTGGCAATATTCCTGTGCCACCAGCGGACATTTTGCAGGGCGGTCAACTCCACAATCAGCTCTTCTTCCAGCTTGTTCATGTCGCCGTCCTCCGCCGTGTACAGCGAACGGGCGTATATGTCAGTATGGGTGGTGGGATGGATTGCGAGGGGCAGACGGAAATAGGGCTTGCAGACAATACGCTCCGTTTCCAGCCACTTTTCAAAGGTTTCCCGATAGTGGGCTTCCAGCAGCGTTTCGATCTTGTCACGGATCTTCGCCGCATAGCCCAGTGGGGCTTTCTCCATGGCGGCGAGCTGTGCCTTGTCCATGTCGTCCACAATGCGGTTTATGTAGGCTTTCAGTTCGGCAGCGTCTACCATGTTCAGCTTGTTAAGCTGATTGAACATCATGTCCTTGCATTGACGCACCCGGCTCTCCGGCGGCAGATTGTTGAACCACTCCTTGAAGTACCGCTGCTCGGCGCTCTCCATCTTGAACACCTTCGGCAAACCGCCGTCCTGCTCCCGCACGTCGATTTCGCGGATTTCATCGTCTGCGGCGGCAAAGTCAATATCGTATGCCTTGCCCTTGAGGGTAAAGCCCTCTGCCAGCATTTCCTTATCCAGCAGTTCAAAAGAACCGTCCGTAAACAAAGATTGCTCAACTTTCAGGAAAAACTGCGGGATTTGCAGCGTTTCAATATCCTCCCGGAACTGCGGATTCACCTGAAATGATTTCACTTTATCCCGTACCTCCCACGGAAGATTGTCCATCACCGGATCATTGCCGGTCTGTTGGATAGCGTCTGTGTACGCCTTTTCGACCTCTGCGGCAGCGTCCAGCATGGTGTCGGCTTTCGGGGCAGTTTCAGGCGTTTGCGCCTGTTCTCTGCGCCGCTCCAATTCTGCCCCGATCAATTTCCCATCCAGCCCCGAAAAATCGTCCTCTGCGCTTTCCGGTTCGGAAGCTCCCTGCGGGTCAGGCAGCGTGATTTGCTCTGCTGGCTGTTCGGGTACTTGCGGTTTTACGGGCTCACCGATCCGATAATCCTTATCGCTGAAACCTGCGCTGTTCAAGCCCTTGACGATATGCGCCACAGTATTGTTGAAGTCGTTGGAAGAAGTCAGCACATAGGACATATTAAGCGCACTCTGGGTATGCTGGCTGGTGTGGGGCAGGCGGAGAATCCGTCCCAAAATCTGCTCCACGTCAACCTGACTTGTCTTATTGGCAAGGGACGCAAGGATATAGGCAAAGGGGCAATCCCAGCCCTCTTTCAGCGCATTGACCGTGATGATATACCGAATCGGGCAGCTTGGGGACATCAAATCGGTGTTTTTCAGCTCGTTCACATCGGCGGTTCGAATGGCAATTTGCTCGGCGGGAATCCCAGCATCCACCAGCTTGTCCCGCAGTTTTTCAAAAGTTGTCGCGTCCTCTTTTCCTTTCGGCTGTGCCTGAAACAGCGCGATAGGACGGATATATTTGCCCGTCCTGGCATATTCCGCATCTGCGATTTCTTCCAGCTTGTTCCGCAGGTCGATTGCATCAATCAGCACTTCGGATTGGCTGTCCCGGTTATAGACGATCACGGGCAGCTTTACCATGTGTTCGTTTTTCAGCTGCACCGCGTCCACATAGGAAATGATATTGCTCTCCTTTTTCGGCGTGGCGGTCAAATCCAGCACAAAGCAGGGGTTGAAGTTTTCCAGCATTTCAAGGCTCAATTCCGACCGGGCATGGTGGCTCTCGTCCACGATGACAAGCGGGTTAAGCTGGTTGATAATCTGGAACAGGGCGGTTTCATCCGCTTTTTCAATGGGGCTGTCGGGCTTACCCAGCACCTTTGCAAACTCGGCAAGGTTGCTGTTCTCCTGATAGGCTTTCAAGACCTCCTTGCCTCGCCCACGGAACGAATCGTAGGACAGCACCATGACCGACAACTGCTCCGTAACGGCAGTCGGATTGAAGTTCTGACCGTTCAAAAGCTCCTGCTTGGTGTAGACCTCCATGCGCCCGCCGAAATCCACATCGATTTTCTGACGGTAGGGGTGGGATGTGTCCTTCAGGGCTTTCGCCGTCTGCGTCAGAATCGCGTCCGAGGGAACAAGCCACACGACCGCCTTTGTCTTGGTAGCGGGGAGTGCGTCAAAGATAGGACGAACGGCGTTGCAGGCAATAAAGGTCTTGCCGCCGCCTGTCGGTACCTTGAAGCAGAGGTTCGGAACGCCGGGTATCACATTTTGGTATCGCCCTAAAGCCGGGGCTGATTTCTCCTGCCAAAACAGGCGAAACGCCGCTGCGTCACTCTTTGTTTCGTTCAGCAGTTCCAGATAGCGGGTCAGGTCCGCTATCACCTTTTTCTGATATGATTTCAGTTCCATAAATTCACCTTTTTACAAGAGGTAGCCGTAGTATTTGCCTTAGGTCATTCTCATATTTGTATGTATTTCTTCGCTCTGCATCTGAAATATTAGAGTTATACGGTGTTGTAAAACTGTTAGACAGTCCAATTAAGCAGCTCGAAGCGTCATCTATTGCCTCCTTTGATGGAACTTTTCTTATTCTGGGAGGCATAGTTTCCGAGAAAGCCTTTAACTTTGAAGCCAGATTCCGCAATTTCGATGATGCTTCTGCATAATTCTGCGGCAACTGATGATTCTCTGTTTTTGCAATATCAATGGGGTTCGTATAAAGATTTGCATACATTGTAAGAGACTCGGCAACTTCAATCCGAAGTTCTTCGTACTTTTTTCTATATGCAGGAACCCACTTGTTCGCAGTTCGGACAGATACAATATAGGAAATAATCCCAGACAGAACACAAGTTGCTATTGGTACAATTGCTTCTTTCAATAAAATAAGAATTTTTTCCATATATTCCTCACAACCTGCTAATATCGCGCGGAATCTTCTTGAATGTAACGCCCATTTTTGCCAGCTTGTCCTCGCTGATGGAACAGCGGTCAGCATAGATCACCGTTCCATCGGCTTTTTCCATAATGGTGGAGAGGAACGCATAGCCCAGCACCGTCACGCGCTGCGGCTCGTAGTAGAAGTAATAGCCCGTGTTGTTGTGCTTGCCGAGGTAATACGGATTGCCGCCGCTGGGTGGGGCGTAGGGCTGCTTGGTTTCCATGAACCAGATGTATTCCCGGATTTTCTCCGGGGCAACGGCTTCATTCAGGCAATCGCCCACAAGCAGCGGTTCACCCAAGTCATAGAAGCTGAAATTGCCGCCCGTGCCCTCCACGGCGTTCTTGCCCTCGCCATAGCCACGGATCACGCGCTTCACGCGCTCGGCGGTGATGCTGTCGGCGTAGTCCATCATCTCGACAAGGATGAACTTGCGGTGTCCGCCGTCAGCTTTGTTCATGTTGAGGACAGCATGGGCAGTGGTGCCAGAACCGGCAAAGGAGTCGAGGATGATGTCATCACCCGCAGTCGCAATTTGCAAAATTCTCTGAATTGTTCCAACGGGCTTCGGATTCGGAAAATCTTCTTTTTTGAAGCCTAAATACTTAATGAATACTTCTGTGCCTCTCTCACTATTTACGTCTTTGAAATCCCAGAGCGTAGTTGGTTTAGCTGCCCCGCGTTCATCAAGATATTCCCATTCAAACAAGCTCCATTGTTGCTTGTTGGGCATATAGCGAGGGTGTATATATGTTTTTTGAGCATTCGCTGTATCTTGTCCCCAACGCCACGTTCCCTGAATGTCTTTAGATTTCATTGGTTCAATGCGTATAAAACCATCTGGTGTTTTCTCATCATTACCGCCAACAATAAGTTCACCGGTTTCCTGATTAAAGAAAAATGGATAGAACAGGTTTGGGCGGTCAGTTCTTTCGTCATGTGTACCTCTTTTTCGCAAATCTTCTTCACGATAAAGTCTGCCGTCAGTGTCACGCTTATTGTAACGTTTAGTAATCTTTTCTTCCGGCTCAAATCCGCCAAGCGTGAGCAGCGGAGATTTGCGATACACAATAATACTTTCGTGCGCTGTGGCTATATATTTGTCATCAGATCGACCAGAAGGCTTGTTTACGCAAGCAATTTCTGAAACGTAGTTACTTGCTCCGAATATTTCATCCATAATAAGTCGCATGAAGGGCTGTTCATGGAAATCAAGACTAACGAAAATAACACCATCGTCCGCCAGCAGCTTTTGCAGCAGCTTCAACCGCGGGTACATCATGCACAGCCACTTGTCATGGCGTGTCAAGTCCTCGCCCTCTTTGCCGACAACCTCGCCCAGCCACTTCTTGATCTTCGGGTCATTGACATTATCGTTGTAGACCCAGCCCTCGTTGCCGGTGTTGTAGGGTGGATCAATGTAAATGCACTTGACGCGCCCCTCATACCGGGGCAGCAGCGCTTTCAGGGCTTCCAGATTATCGCCCCGGATAATCATGTTCTCGCTGCCGTTGTCCTCGTCGTGCTGCCCGTTTTCATCAAAGCTATACTTGCGCTCCAACACCCGAAACGGCACGTCCTGATGGTGATTGATCACCTTGCTCTTTCCAATCCATTCAAGTGTCGGCATGAGAGTTCTCCTTTTCGTCAAATAAATATTCTTCACTACAGCGTAAAGTGGCTAAACTTTCTGTGTCAAGAACCGGCATCTCTGTTAAATAGCATGTTTTAACATTAACGCCATTATTATCTGCCGGGTAGTGATTATTGAAATCAAACAATACCATTCTCCACTCATTCTGAATGCGGTAGGAATTCGTATCATCTTTCAAAAATAAATGCCCTGTTAGTCTGTTTTTGCTGGATAAATTATTAAAATATTCTTGAATTTTAGAATAATTCGTCTTATTGATATATACGACGGGGTGATATTCAAATCCACTGCCCGTGTTGGAAAACTCAGTCCGTAGTGCCTCTATAAGCTCAAAAGCATTTATTGTCAAAAAACACTCTCCAAACTGTCGCATTTCATTAAGGTATTCTTGATTTACTGTGTACAAACCATCTGTGCATTTGTGACAATTTTTTCTTGATAATATGGATGCCGAAAAAGAAAATTCTGGGCAATTTGTTTCGTAAGAAATAACACACTCTTTCATGAATGATGATATATCGAGCCCATTGACCAGCATCGGCTGTTTTGGATCAATATAGAGTCGGCCCTCCATTTTATCTCCACGGAACGACGTTGGATCTTTCTGAAATGTTTTCAATGTAGAAAAATGCACGATGCCATTTCTTAATTGTTCAAGATGTTCTTTTTTTCCAAATTTGATAAATAGCATTCTGTAGCTCCATTCGTTGCAACTATGGAATTGTACTCCACTTACAGATCTTCCGCCTTGAAGGTCGTATACCCCTCATAGTAGTAGCTGTGGTCGATGCCTTTCATATAGACCTCGCGGCTATTGATCTCGTCAGTCAAAGCCGCTTTCAGCAGCACCTTGATCTCCACGTCCTTGATGGGGCTGCGCTCAATGGCCAGTAGGTAGTCCTCTTTATCGACCTTGCTCCAATCCACCACCTGTCCGATACCGGCTTTCAGCATCTGGTCAAGCCACAGGCGGGTGCTGCGGCCGTTGCCCTCTCGGAACGGGTGGGCGATATTCATCTCCACATACTTCTCGATGATCTCGTCAAAGGTGGACTGCGGCATCTTGTCGATGTTGGCCAGCGCCGCCTCCAGATACATCAGCGGCGCAAAGCGGAAATTGCCCTTTGCCAGATTCACCGTGCGCAGTTCGCCTGCAAAGTCATAAATATCCTCGAAAAGCGCCTTATGAATGGCTTGCAGCGACGTGAATCTGCCGGGTACCAGTTTGTCCAGAGCGCCGCTCTCAAATAGTTCCACGGCCTTCCTTTTGCTGATCCGCTCCTCCTCGCGGGCAAGCTCGGCGGAATTGGTGATGGCAAGTTTATTTTCAAGTGCCATTGTGGGCCTCCAATATTTTGATGAAATAGTTCCTCAGAGCGTATCCAGAAGATCGGCGTATCGCTCACAGATGCTTTTTTCCAGCGTTTCAAAGGCCGGAATAAAGCGGCTGATGATCTCCTGCGCCAGTGCTTGCGCGGCATTTCCATCGTAAATATGCGCCATATTGTTGCGCTGGGACAGCATATCCAGCCACACATCTTCCTCTATGCAAGGGTAATACTGGTACGCCTGCTTGATAATTTCACGCGGGGAGCCTGTCTTAGCTGCATTGATGCCTTCATACGTCAGCAATTCTTTTAAGACCTTCCAACCTAATTCAAACTGAATGGAGAACTTGTCAATAATGCCGCTGATGATAAATTCATTGCTAAGATCCTGCCGGTCGGAGAGCCGCAGAACGTCTAAATTTTTACGGTAGTTATCAAACTTTTTCATAGAGCAATACTCCCTCCTTGCTGATGGCTTCCCACAATTCCGGGGACAAATCAGAACATAAATCTATCACATCAAAGGTCAGCAATGTATGCGTTTCTTCCTCAACATCCAGTCTGAAACGGCATACATTGCCTCCCTGCACAGCTAAATCAATATCGCTTGTGCGGTGGAAGTCCCCTCGCGCGCGGGAGCCGAAGAGAATCACCGTTTGGATGTGATGCCTATTTGCCAGATTAATGATTTGGTGAATAACCGTTGAATCAATTCCGTACTTTGTCATCACACCAACTCCTTTGATAAGCCTTCAAGCTCACTGACCATTCTGGTTATAATCTCACAAAATAATTATACCATAAAACGCTGTATCCACAAGCAATATTTCGATGCTTGCGTCCCAGAAGCGGGATATAACAAAAACGGGCGCGCAGCCTTGAGAAAGGAGGCTGCGCGCTCTGCTTTTTGTCGTTGGCCTTGTTCAGACGGCATATATCTTGGAATAAGCTATCTCAAAGCCGCTTTGCGATCTGCCAGATCACCCGCTGTGCTGTCGTGACTGCGGCAATGTCTTCCTTCGTGGCAAAGCCGCGGGTGTTGACAACATGAGCAATTTGATTGATGTTATTTCCAATGCCGGCGAGTTGACGCCGGATTTCAGCGTATTCAGCGAGTGGTCGGGATCGGAGGTTCATGCCAGAGATCAGCGCACGGAGGAATACTTCCATTGGGAAGCCAGAGAGCATAGCCTGCTGTTTCAAATGTTCATGCTCCTGCTCATTCAAACGAAGCGATATTTTGATTGGTCGTTTTCTCATGATCGTTTTTCCTTTCAATTCATAAGGGGTTATAGGGGAATTGCTTCCCCTAACAAGCGCATTTGGACGGCCAAATGCTATGCTTGCGAAAGCAGCTTCCGTATAGCGGTTTCATTTTCGTGACAACGTTGTTGTAAAATTAACTTCTTGATTTATTGGTGTCCAATATGTATAATAATTGTGAGAAACTTTTGAGGTGAATGACCGTGCTACACGAGGAACGAACTGCAAATATTCTTATCAACAAGGCGGGTGGAAACGCCGGGCCGGATGCCAAGGGCTACCGCGTGGCTCTGCCATCTGCCTGGATGAAGGCCCTGGGCATCTCTGAGGGCAGCCGCACCGTAACGCTGCAATTTGATGGGGAAAGCATCACCATCCGCCGCCCTGCCGTGTCTGATTACGATGTCTTTCTGGCCAATGCCCGAAGCAGCGCTCACGCCCTCATGATCCTGTACTACTACGATGGGAACAAGCTCTGTACGAAGATCTGTGCTGACCAAACCACTCATCAACTTGCCATCGAAAACGAGGTCAGTTCTCCCCTTTCCACCGCTTTCGGCGTGAACCGCAAGCCCACATGGGACGATCTGCAAACCTTCTTGAAAGACCGCTGTGTACCGCAGGAGCGGGACGGTTTGAAATATTACCTGTCTGACTTGGGACTGGACTGCTATGACCCGCTGGCGATCATCCGCAAGACCGAAGGGCGCATGGCAGAGGATTCGTGCTGGATCAAAATTGTGGAGGGCTGAATATGTCGATCAGACTGACAACGGGAAGCCGCATCGCGGAAACCTCGTCTAAGGGCAATCAGGAAAAATGGCTGGCAGATGGCCGCTGGTACAAGCTGGATCTGTTCGGCTATGAAGGGCTGGCAGAAACCGTAACCTCTGCGCTGCTGGCACAGACCAATACAGATGCGCTGGGCTTTCACTATGTGACCTACCGCATGGAGCGGATGGAAGTCCACAGACACATCCGAAACGGCTGTTCCAGTGCCAATTTTCTACGCCCAGGCGAGGCCATCCTGACCCTTGCGGAACTGCTGCGAAAAGGCGTTGGCCCGGACTGGCAGACCGCGGTAAACCGTCTGCCCAATCTTCAGAGCCGCCTTGCGTGGTTGGTGGAGCAGGTTGAGCGGCTGACGGGACTTGACCGCTTCGGCACCTATCTGACGCTGCTGTTCGAGGTGGATATGCTGTTCGGCAACGAGGACCGGCATCTGAACAACATCGCTGTGCTGCGCTGCGGTGATGGCTTTGACTACTGCCCCATCTTCGACTTTGGTGCGGGCCTGCTGTCCAACACACGGGACTATCCCATGGAGATCGAACCGGCCGCATTGGCGCGGCAGCTCAAGGCTCAGCCCATGAAAACGGGCTTTGTCCGACAGGTCCATGCGGCCCAAAATCTCTATGGGCGGCAGCTTCGCTGCGACTTTGCCGAAAAAGAGATCATGGCGGCCCTTTCAGAGCCGCTGGAGTTTTACGCCAAGCGGGATGCTCCCTATATCCGTGACCGAGTGACGGCCTGCATCAAATTCCAGCGGAAAAAGTTATTCTGATTTTCTGCCGTCCTCCCGCAGCCACGCGCCCCGCAGCACCATGCGGAGATACGCCGCCCGCCCGATGCCGTGGTCCTGCGCGGTGCGGGTGAGCCGCTCGTATTCTGCCTGCGTCAAGCGGAGATTTACCTGCTTTTCCCGTAAGTTCTCTTTGTTCTTCATCTGATGATCCTCCCTATTATTCTTTTTTCGGCTTGGTATATATTTATCTCAGTATCGCTCTACTCAGTCTTATTAGACGCTGAAAATCAGCGTTCAGGTGCGCTGATTTTCAGCGTTCTTGAAATTCGAAAATCGAAAGTCAAGAAATTCGGTTTTCGAATTTCAGGGGGTACAGTGCAGACGGCTTCCCCAACCCCTGCCGTTTCCGGCGCAGCAGGCCAGCTTGCTCCAGTTCGGATAGCAGCTTCTCCGCCTTGCTGTGGGCGCAGCCCAAGTCCTCCATAATACGGTTGATGCCATAGTAAACAAAGGCGCGCCCTTGCTTATCGAACCACCCGCTTTTGCGGGAAAGTCCCATTTTGTCCAACAATAATCCGTAAAGTAATTTTGCTTCACAATTCATGTTTTTGAATGGTTCCTCCGTAAACAGCACCTTTGGAACACGGTAAAATGTAAATAGCTCTGATTCATGCTCATAGAAATAATCCATATTGTTCCTCCTTGCCCATTGGGGCATAAAAATAGCGGAGGCAGGCATTTGACCTGTCTCCGCTTGCGTTGATTTTTTGCTTTTGTTTCCTTCTTGGGGCGTTATTTGGACTCTCGCAGGATCTCAAGCGCGGCGCTTTTGATGTTGTTCATCGCACCTACCCACGCCATTTGATCCCGCGCCTTCAAGTCCTCGTTGATGCCCTGTGCTTCCGCCATCTGGCGTATGATGGTTTCCAGCAGCTTGTCCTCCGTGGTGTCCGGCTCCGGCGGCAAAAGGCAGGGATAATACTGCTCGCCCCGCAGCTCGTAGTAAAGACCGTTCTCAAAAATGATCGGCGGCAATGGCGGTAAATTCTGCTCCATAATCCTCGCTCCTTTCTGCCGTCATTGTACGGAAAAGTGCCGTATAGCGCCAGTGTGCGAAAATCATCGCTCTCCCCTGTCCTTCGCGCGGTAACGGGCCTCCAGCAGCTTGATGATCTCCCGCTCCATCTGCTGCGCAGAGTAATTGCGCGGGAAATACTTCCGCAGCGACTCGGTTTTGATGCGGATTTGCTCTTTCTGATTGGGCTTTTCCTCGGTAAGAATGGCGTACAGCACCTCCGGCGTCAGCTTTGCCTCGCGGGAGAGCTGCTTCATGCGGAGTGACTGTGACAGCGACGGTGTGGCGTCCTCCTGCCCGATCAAGTCCCACAGCTCCGCCTGCTCGTCGCGGGTGAGATAGGACAGCTCCACGGCGGGAGAAAGGGCGATACGGCCATCGTCTACCATCTGAAGCAGCGGCGGAACAAGGTTGGTCAGGCGGATATAGCGCTGAATAGTTCGCCCACTGTCATCGTTTGAGACGGCATCCCTTGACTTGTGGCCAACTTGTCCACAAGTCATTCCTTGATGCTTCATTGCCTCCAACTTCATCTTGTAAGCAAACGACTTTTCGCTGGGCAGCAGGTTTTCCCGTTGGAGGTTGCTGTCCACCATCAGGATCACCGCTTCATCGTCGGTCATTTCCCGCACCAGCACCGGCACGGTGGGCAGGCCCAATTTCTGCGCCGCCAATCGCCGCCGATGCCCGCTGACCAGCTCGTAGCCCTCCCCTTTTGGCCGCGCCAGTAAGGGTGACAGAATACCATAGGTGCGGACGCTCTCCACCAGCTCGTCCATGGCAGCGTCCTCCCGCACCTGATAGGGGTGCTTTGCAAAGGGCGACAGCTTGTCCGGTGGAAGCTGCGAGATAAATTCCTTCACCATACCGCCCCTCCCTCCGAAAGCGCGGCGGACACATTCACATGGTAGTGAAGGTCGGAGCCGCGATAGTGGTAGTCCGCGTCAAAGGAATGGAGCCAACCGGCATTTTGCACATTCGCGTTTTCCCTCTCTTTTTCGGCCTGTAACCCTTGCGGCGCAAGGCTTTTTCGTACTTGTGGCCCTTGGGCTTCCACGGCCGGCACAGAGGAACTGGGGCATTTGGAGATGATCGGCACGCTGGTTCACCAGCTGACTCGAAACCTGACCGAGGAGCAGATCAAGACCGCCGGTTTCGACGCCTATTTTGTGGATCACACTACCGGCGTGTTCCCACAGTTCGCCTCCGGCTATCCGTGGTCTGCTTCCACCATGCAGGTCACAGGCGATACCATCGCGGATCTCACCGAGGATCTTGCCGCAGAGCAGAAGGCCCGTGTCACCTACGACAACATCCTACGCCTTTCCGACGATCCCGATGTCAACGATGCCATCAAGTTCCTCCGGGAACGGGAGGTTGTCCACTTCCAGAGATTTGGCGAAACAAAGCGTACAAGATGAAACAGAATGAAAAGAACTGCTGACATAAAAGGCATCCAAGACAAATTCTCTTGGATGTCTTTTGTTTGTTAGGGTTTAATTATGATGACGCGCAGCCGCTAATATAATCAATTGAAAATGCACTTGGGCTTGTTATCAGAAAAACTCTTTTTCATGGCTTTTGAAGAAACTGTAATACGTTTTGACATTTTCCAGCTGAGTCCATGGCTTTACATCGATTGGATCTGAGTCGAGATCATATATTTTTGCACCTTGCATGGAAAGCAGAAACGGTGAATGTGTTGAGATGATGAATTGGCAGTGATAGAATCGCGCAGAATCCTCAAGAAAACTTTTCAGTTTCAATTGCAGTGAGGCTGATAAACTGTTTTCCGGTTCATCTAGCAGGTAGAGGGCGTTCTCTTTAATTGAGTTGGTAAAGTAATATAAACCACTTTCCCCGTTAGATTGCTCTTGGACATTTTCCATTAAACGTTCTTTGATAAATCTGGATCGCGATTTTGATTTGGCGTCACATTTACGCTTGAATTCCTTGTAGTCATCAAGCCCTTTTAACTGGAACGGCTCATATTTGTCGCTTACATATTGATCAAATAGTTTGACTCTCTCTGTGTCGATTCCTTGATTGACGTATCTGATGTCAAGCAAATAGTCAAATACGTCATCGCTGGTTATGATGCGGCTACCCGGAGGAGCAATTTTCCCGAATGTCATCTTGTAGCTGCATTCTCGAACATAATCTTCAAAAAAGCTGCTCCGATTAAAAACGGTCTCTCTCGAAAGATGCAATCGTTCTGCAATGATGTTCAACAGTGTTGTTTTACCGCTTCCGTTACCGCCATAGAATATGGTTAGAGGCTCAAATTCGAGCTGCGGCACATCGCGGTAACGGAAGATGTTGAACGGATATCGCGTGGTATAGCAGGTTTCTCTGATCGAATCAAGAATTCTTTCTTCCTGTTCGCGGCTTAGTATTGTGAAATTTTTCAAATAGACCATTTTAATGGATCTCCTTGGTAACATAGGAGTTTGTCATTAAGAAGTATAGCCCACACCCCTGTACGTTTGTCTGTACAGGGGCGCTTTTTCCACAATTTTAGAGGGAGGCATATAACCGTACTTCCGCCTCCCAAAAAAGTTTTCTCGCTCCATCGATGCCGTAATGGTTGGTCCCACGAACCTTGAACATGGGGCAGCATAACAAATAACCATCAAAATAACCGATGCTCTCACCGAACTGTAAACCCGAACGGAGATCGTAACTCTGTTATAAAATAGTCAGACATTCGTATGGAAATGACGGAAAAAGATCATTCGCCAAGATCGAAGGTTTCGCGCCCGTTGATCGCGTCGAGCGCAAGCTGCGCGCGGGAAAGCTCGTCGACAGTTTTGTCGTAATCGGCCTCCACTGCGGCAATATCGTAGTTTGCATAGCGGTAGTCGATGATGTTTGACTGCCGGCCGTACTGCTCCTCAATGCGCTCCTTGGGAAGGCGGCTTTTCATCTCAAGAAGCTTATTTTTGCGCCTTGTGAGTTGCGGGATATAGACCAGCATCTCGTCGATGGTCATTTCAAAGCCGTCGACAAAATGCGTCATATTGAAGCAGTTGATCGCGTGCTTGAGGGCGCGGATTTTCCCTTCGAGTTCTGCGAGGCGCGCCTGTGTTTCCGCGTAATCGTAGGCGGGGCGTACGGACTCCACGTCCTCGCCCATCGTAGCGCGGAAGTCGCGGCTGCGCTGCTCTTTATCCAGCAGGGCGGAATATTCGTCATTCAGCTTTTTCAGCAGCTTATTGGCCTGGGCAGAAGTATATTTCATTTTGTCCATCCTTTCTTGGCGCCGTACTACGGCACTATCCGTATGCTCTCTGTTCTGCTGATAGAATAGCACGGCACCCTGTGCAAATGTCTGTACAGGGACGCTGTGCATGGTTCTATTTCAGTTTCATATCGCTTGCCATGCGTTTATAGATGTGTTCACCGCTCGGCGTGGTCTCGCTCCATTCAAATATACCGATAAACCGGTAAGCGTTCTCACCGCGTTCGTCCTTGCTCTTTGCGAAGGTATAGCGTGGCTGATCCGGGTGCTTTACTGGGGTAGCGCCGCTGTCATTATGTTCGATGATCACATTCCAGTCAGCGGACAGCTCATTGATCCAGCCGCGAGACTGCGCCACCTTTGAGCCGTCAGGCAGTTCAATCGCCAACTTAGGACACCAAAGCATCCGATCATCGGCCACATGGAAAAAGCTACGCTGGATGCGATAGTTCGCATCCTTGCCGAAGCATTTTTGGCAAATGTCGGCAATCGTTTTAAAGGAATAGGCATCCTCTGTCCGCAGAATACCGCGCTCTTTGATACTGCGCCATTCCTCTTCTTGCTCAAGCCATGGAGAGAGCTGTTCTCCTTTTTCTGCGACCTTTTGCCGGATCTCGCAGACGATCTCGCGGATTCGGGCGTGAAGCGCATCTGCGTCCAGCGTTGCATCCACACGGCGGATCGTCAATCCGTCTTCACTGCAGGCGGACAGCGCTGTTTGCAGGTCGATTTCGCGTGCGGCGTCCTTGAGCGTATTGTCCTTGTGATACGCTTCATCGCACTCTACACCGTAGTTGATCTGCGGGAAATAGAGGTCGATCAACGCATACCCATTGGGGCGGCGGACATATTGCTGCGTTACAGGTTTGACGTTCAGATCGTCCAGCCTCGCCCAGATTGCATTGACAACATAGTTTTCCATTTCCTTATCCTTGGTATGGTGCGAGAACATTCGATAGAGGTACCGCTGCTTCCATGCGCGTTCGTTTTCTGCCATCATAAAAGCCTCCCAACTTTAAAGTTTAGACGATCGGTGTCGCAAGAATTTTTATGTCTCGAGACAAATCTGCATCAAGACCGTCTACCATTTTGTCAGTATCATAACCGCCCAGCACGCAGGCTTTTAGCAGCACGATATCGCTTAGGTTGTGCCTATTTGGGATACTTGTTCTTTCCGAGGCTTTCGATGATTTTCTGCCGTAGCCACGCGGGTTCTACGACCTCTACATACGGTAGGTATTGCAGCGCCCAGAATTTGACGCCGCGCGGCGGTGCGGTAAAACTGGCGGTAAAGGTATTTTCGTCGTGTTCACGGATCTGTACCTCTGTGCCAAAGCGGTCGATCACATCGTCTAAGATGGCTCGGTCACAGTACATGATGATGCGCTCCGGCGCGCCGACATAGGCATAGACAGCATTTTGTGCCTCCTGACGGGCGACGGCCTCGCTGCGAGGATCATCCAAAATCTGAATGTCCTTCATGCGGTCAATGCGGTAAAGACGCGTATTTGGCGCGTGGTCGGGAACACAAATGAGGTAATACCGCTCATTCATGTAAACCATTTCGTAGGGGCTGAGCGTATAAGTCTTTGTCTCATGCTGTTTTTTATCCAGCCCGTAGTGGAGATAGCCGAGCCGGACTTTTTTCTTCTGCGCGATCGCCTCGTCCAACTGCTCAATATTCCAAAAAACCTGCCGGTTACCGGTCTTATGTCCCTGCCGGGCGACGGTCAGATGGCGATACTTTTTCCGCTGGTGGACACTGAGCTGCTTTTGCAGTTTTTGGACAAGCTGCTCGGTCTGCCTTGCCGGGATGAACGGGAAAGAATATACCGCATCGGTCAGCAGCAGGACTTCCGACTGCTCCAATTCCCGTTCCCGTAAGTAATAGCCCACGCCGTTATCCTCGTAAAGGGAGATGTCGTAACCGAGCTCGATCAAAAGAGCAACAGCCCCGTATACAGTGCGGCGGTCGATTTTGATACCGTAGAGGGACTGCATCTTTGCAACGATCTCCCGCATGGGCAGAATATGTTCGACATCGGAATACTCCTTTAGAACCTCCAAAAGGCAGATGGCATTGGCTTTTTCCGTCAGCATAATGCAGTCCCTCCGTGTCGTTTTACTTCAGTACCGGCCACTTAGCCCAATTAGAGCAGGAAGAACTGCAAAACTTTGTACTGCCCCGATTGGAACCGTTTGGAATTTGGCACTTGGCGCTATTGCTGGTCGGCTCCGAAGAATTTCCGGAATTCACCAGATTGCGGCTTCCGGTCCAATAGGCGCAAGTGGCGCAGACCTTGTTTGTTTTGGAATAATGCATAAAGACATCTCCTCTCATAGTATAGCATCGGTTTCGATGCTTGCATAGATGTTACCATAAGGGGGTGTACAAAAGTCTGTATTGCTGTTCTGTCTATACAGAGATGTTATCTATATCCGAGGTGGCTTCATTCAGCACGCCATAGACCTCCGCCAAGGCGCGGACATACTGTGGGAAATTGCGCCGCAGATCACTGTCTTCCCCTAGCGGAGGGATCGGTCTCCGCATCATACGATGAACAGTCCTCCATACCTGAAGCCTGCTGCCGGGATAGGATTCTCTCAGCTTCTCGACCGCGCGGTTCTTCGCCTTCTCCACGGCGGACTCCTTCATCATGTGATACATCCCAATCTCTTTCAAAGTTGCCTCCGGGTATCCGAACACACCGCAGGTCTTGCCGAGAATGTCCCTGTCCTTCTTCGGCAGGGTATCGAACAGCTCCCGGAGGAGCTCGATGCAGACCTTGCGGTACACGGCCTGCTCCGCCGAAACGGAGAGCATCCCCGGCATCAGCCGCTCGTAGGGATCGCCGTCATAGCCCTCCGGGACAAGATCATGCACACCGAGGAAATGGGTGTTGTAGCGAACATATCGACTGACACGAGCCTCAGGGATACCCAGCTCCTCCGCGATTTCACCGGTATCCTTCCATGCAACATGATACAGCCTCTGCACCTGCCGGACAGCGGCCATCTCGTTCTTGCTCAACGCCATGCAGCCAATATTCTGCTCCAGCCAGCGGGTCATGCGCCCCTTCAAATGTGGGTAAAGATAGGTGGTGAGCACGGCGCGGCTTTCGTCATATTCCCGGCTCTGTATCCGCGTTAGAAGCTCCAACGCGCCCTCGCCGCAGAGGTCATCCAGAATCGTTTTCGTATACGCGGAAAATTGATTTGGATGATGCTGATCTGTCATCAGGCAGTTGAACTCCGCTGCTGCTTCCTTGGCGATTCCGCGGATCAGCCCGATATTTTTATGGTACAGTTTTTCCAGCGCAGCTTCATCACCGTCATAATATTGGCGAATCAGTTGCTCGTTGGTCATGCTTGCTCACCCGCCTTTTTCTTCGGCGGACGGCCCCTCGGATTGGCCGTTCTGGTGATCCCGCAGCACTGGTAGACATTCTCAGACGAAACGCTCTCTTCAAAGGCTTCTACGGAAATACTTGCGTCGCGCAAGGCGTCATAGAGCAGATCCCGCACATAGTCCTTGGCTTTTCTTGCGTCCTTCTGTGAGATCGCGTTCCGAGACAGATCCTTCGTGATGCGGGCAAAGGCGGTCACCTTGACTTTGACCTTGGGAATGTCCTTTGCCAGTTCCTTCTGCACCTCCACGGAACCAAACTGCCGGCAGGTGTAGTCGGGCGCGTGGGGACACGCTCCTTCGCAGTATAACGCGTGGACGCCGCTTTTGAGCAGGAAATACCGTCCGCAGATGATGCAGCGGCGGATGTTGTGTCCGCTGTTCAGCGCCAGCATAAAATCCGCTTTCATCAGCGCCTGCAAGCTGTCGGTCACATGCTCCTGACAGATAGCGACAGAGCCGTCCGGCAGTGGCCGCGGCACATAGGAAAGCTCGTAGGCATCGTGGGTCGTATAGCAGTCGCCATTGTTGCGGATGGGATTGACGATGAGCTTTTCCGCGATACGATCATCATTGTAGAAACCGTAGAGCGCCTTCGCATACTCCTCCGGACTGTTGTGTTCCAGCTTGGATAAGCGTTCTTGACAAGGGTACAATGCAAAGTGAAAAGTTTTAGATCTTCCATTCAATAGCAAGTTCGGTGCGAGTGGCCTCAACTTTTGAAACCAGCGTGTCAAGAACGCGCCGCCTGTCATCGAAGCTCACATCTTCCCAATGGCTTAAATATCCCGTTATGCTATCGACCTGTGAGGAAGAAACAGAGTTAGCGGTGAGGTCGGCCACCAGCTTTAACTGCTTTTGCCGTTCCGCGTCCAGTTCTTCAATCCGGCTGTTTGCGTATTGCAACAAAAGCGGGTTTGCCCCGGTCAGCGTGTCAATGAGCTTTTCAATCTCGCCCTCGATTTTGGCAAGTTTAGCGCGGGCGGCGGTCAGTTTGGGATTGTACCCCTCCGCCTTACTGCCTTTCAGCGTTTGAAATTCCCGCATCTTCTTAACCATTTCCTCATAGACCGATTTTTCCAAGTCGTGCTTTGTGAGAGTGCCGGGCCCTTGACAGCTTTTGTTTTCCATGCGTTGCTTGCACCGCATATAAGTGACACCGTTTGGAGCGTTCAGACTGGCCAGCGCATACCCACAGCATCCACACTTGATTTTCCCGGCCAGCCATGTATTGTGGCATTTGCGGCCATTCTGGAACGTGGTATTTTGGGACAGCTTGTGCTGGACGGCCAGCCAGAGGGACGAGGGGATGCGGCCCTTGTGGGGCGCAATCACCAGAATGTTTTCCTCCCCCTCGCGGCCCTGGTACAAGTAACAGCTAAATTCACCTGTGAACAGTTCCGGCGGGCTTTCGATTTTCGCGCCCTGGGCCTTGAAATATTCGTAAATATCCATATCGGCCTGGACGTAAACCGGATTTCTCAAAAGCTGGCCCACAAAGCCGCGCTTCAATGTCTTTCCATACACCATGATTTCATTCTCGGTAAAATACCGGGTAATGTCGCCGTAGGAGTTCTCCGGCTCGGCATACATTTCATACATAAGCTCGGCGTAGTCCATCTCAGCGTTTTCAACCAGCCGCTTTGTTTTGATACCGTCCATGACGATGGGCTCCGTATCAAAACCGTATGGAGCCCGGCCCCTCATATAGTAGCCCTTGGCACACCGGGAATAAAAAGCGTCCTGCACACGCATCTGGATGCTTTCCCGTTCCAGTTGGGCGAACACGATGCAGATATTGAGCATCGCCCGGCCCATCGGGGTTGACGTATCAAATTTTTCGGTGCAGGAGACAAATTCCACGTTGTACTGCTTGAACAGTTCCATGAGCTTTGCGAAGTCCACAATGGAGCGGCTAATCCGATCCAGTTTGTAAACAATCACCCGCCGGATCAGTCCGGCCCGGATGTCTTTCAGAAGCCGCTGGAAGTCGGGGCGTTCTATGTTCTTCCCGGAATATCCCTTGTCTTTGTATTCTTTCGCTTCACCGCCTTTTAGTTCATACCGGCAAAATTCAAATTGACTTTCAATGCTGATACTATCCTTTTTGTCAATCGACTGCCGCCCGTAAATTGCATCTATTCTATTATCCATAATTAGCTCCCTTCCGTTTATACGGGAGCCAACCTACAATTATATTATACCTCTGCCGCCCCCATTCAACAAGGATGCCTTTGACTACCCCCGCTGTCCGGCATATTTGCGGAACACGTCAAAAAGCTGTTGTTCCACCTCGCGCCTGCGCTTTTCCCGTTCCTGCGGGGGCAGAATGGGAGTAAGATTTTTAATAGTAATTGTCCGATCACCAAGTACAGCCGTTTTCATTTCGCTTTTGTATTTGGTCTGTGCGTGCATAGAATACCTCCCATTTCAGAAATGACAAAGGCCAGCACCGCGAAAGTGCTGGCCCTTGTTTTGACCGGGACTTCGGGACAAAATGTCTCGAAGCCAGCCGGAGCCCTGCTCATAAAGCAGGCCCCGCTTTCATAAGATAGAGGGAGGCCGCGCCCGTTTCCTTGACCTGTCCAAAGACAACCATACTCGGCGCAGCACTCCCACACAGCAGGAGACAGCGGCCCGGAGGGACAGGCGGCCAGCCTGTCCTGTGGCGGATCGTGGCCGTGGGATGGCCCGGCCCACCTGCGGCGCAGGTGTTGGTCGCTCGTTCTCTTGTGGAGAAGTCACCGCGCACCCGCCGCCTGGCTCCCCGCGCTATGCTCGGAGCCGCCGCCGTCCTGCTGTGGAGAGGTAGGCAACCTACCTCTCATATACCACCAGAAAAACAGGGGGTAATGGAGATGCTTTTTAGAAATTTTCCCGCAAATATTTTTTCATGCGTTTGATCCCGCAGAGGACGGAGCACCTAACGGCGCTTTTATCCACGCCCTCCTCGCGGGCGATCTCCCGATAGCTTTTACCGAGAATGAGGTGGGCATCCACCCGGCGGCCCTGGAGCTCCGGCAGGGAGTTGAGCGCGTTCCAGAGCCGGAAAAACATTTCCTTGCGATCCAGGAGCTCCTGGGGGCTGGGCTCATGCTGGCAGGCGGAATATTCGATCCCGTCATCACAGTCCAGGGAATAATATGCCTTGTTGTACCGGGCCCGCTCCACATAGGCGGCCTCCTGGCGTCTGCTGGCGGTGAGAGCCTCGGCCACCTCGTCAGCAACCTCGATAAATTGATCCTGTATGTACCAATAATAAAAATCTTTCAGATTGATGGTTGTCATAGCTTGTCCTCCATTTCGTTTTGTTCGGGTTGAGGGGAAACGAAATGGAGGGCCGGCGGGGAGCGGCACCTGGGAGGGCCGTCCCGCACCTTGGGACACTTTGTCTCAAAGTACGGATAACAAAATGCGCCTGCACGACATAAAGCCGCGCAAGCGCATAAATTGAGATATTCACCTACATTATAACAATTTTCGCAACTACGGTTAAAATATCCTTGTCCGGGGCCCTGGCTTTTTTTGATAAGTTAGAGGGGCGGGTAAGGATTGTGCGGGACACGACGTACCTCCTTTGTTACCGCCGTGTGATATAAAAAGGCGGCGGCCTTGAAATGGTTAATTTCAAAACCGCCGCTTAACTTTAGTTTAGGCGTGCATCAACACAGCCGCCAAGCCAACGGTTTTTTTATATGCCGTTTCCGTTGGCGGCTGATGAATAGCAACAAATTTTCAAAAAGATTTATAATGTGAAACCAATTTTTCTCTGTGCAGGCCAAGGGCAATCACGCCATTGTCCGTTATCCTGCTCTGCTTTTCCAGTCAATAGGTCTGTGGCGGCGTCTGCAAGATAACCCAGGTAACTTCCTGCGGAGCTGTCACCGCATAGCAATTTCCACATCAGACCGCCAAAAAGATAAGATTGCGCAAATTCGCGCCAGCTATGCAGTTCCTCAACAACCTTTTGGGAGAGATCCCACAGAATACCAACAGCCTCGCTTTCTGTGATCCAGCCTAAATAGCATCCCCAGCGTGTCAGCATCGCCGCCCGGCCAATATCCCATCCAGCCATAAAACCGGGAGCATATTGACCTTTATACCGTTGTGCAAACCTCCATGCCCGGCAGGTAGACTCACGGTCATCCTCGTCCATAGTTTCGTCCATGAGTTCCTCCGGCGAAGATGCCTCACTATAAAGCTGATACCGCAGGATATAACCCTCCTGCGCCAGATAACGGATCATGTCCAGCAGATCACTCCGGCCATCTATCCCCCAGGAGCGGCGCACAAGGGACACGATTTTCTGCTCCATAACAGGAATATGTTCCTCCACATCCATACTATCCAGATCGTGACTGTTAAGGGTCGATAAAATACCGGACAGCAGGATGCCAAAGCGTTCCCATTTTACATCGTCTTTTTGATATGGGATCGCTTCTGGCTCAGGCATGGCCTCAAGCCGGGCCATTGTTTCTTCCAAGGTAGTATAGAGCTTTTCTTCCAGTTCCAGATCGAATGAGAGTTCTTCCTCATCGTCCGCATCTTCCATTTCCAGCGTTTCCAGAGCAGCCGCAAGTATGCCCATATCTTCTCCGAAAAGCTGTCCCATCAAGTCCCCAGCAGTAGCTGAAGTTGCCTCAGCAACTTTATCATTTACCATCTTTTGCAGCAATTCCTCATTAACAGCCATTTGAGCCATACTATCTGGCCCAAACATCTGTCCAAGAATTTCTACTTGACGTTGAGTATTAGCGGCAATCTGTTCTTCCACTTCGGCGGCAGACACAGATGCGCCTTTTTCAGAGCTGGGAACCTCAATTTTGCTAATTCGTTCCTCGTTCTTTTCCATGGTTTCTCTCATAGAAGCGAGTGCCTGTTTCCTAATCTCGTCTATATCGAACATTTTCAATCCTCCTTGTCCGGGGGGAGCGGATGCCATGCCGGAGGTTTTTTGTGACGTGTAAATAGCTTTTTAATCTGCCGCAGAATTGCTTCTACGAAATGAAACCATAGATTTCCAACTATAAACACGATCACAAGAAACAGCAGGAACGCTCCGATTTCTCCAATAGGCATCTTTTACCTCACTTTGTTGCAAAGCGATTCATAAAGAAGTCGGTAAAAGCGGCCAATTCATCATCCTGTGATACATAAACATACAGCTTTTCATCTTCCAGCCAGTCATAGGCATTGATGCCAATGTATCCTTTTTTGTCTGGATAAATGATAAAAGCATCGGTAGGGTATTTGTTCCGATAGGCTTTCAAAATTTCAGAACGGCGATAGTAGGTCGGATCGCCACAGCCGGAAAGATCGGGTACTGTGGGAACAACCACAATCGTCTGGCTGGCTTCGTTCCAGCCGACAATTAAATTTCCGATCTTTGTTTTGCTCCCATGAACAAAGCCATAGTTAAACCGGCTCACATCCTCGGTATATCCGAAAATCAGTCTGTAATTGTCCCCGTTCTCTACAACCTGATTAAATAGAGCACGCATTTTCTTTGCATTTGCGTTGCTCTTTTCCATGTCAATTTCAGGGCCCTTAAATAACTTGCTAAAAAATCCCATGACTTTTCCTCCTAAATGTTTGAATGTGTTTATATGAAACTGGATGGGGCAATACCCACAGCATCATAAATGAAATAATTTTGATAGTAGCTATATCACTTCGGGACACTTTGTCCCAAAGTAGCGGTAAAGCAAATTTATTGCTTTGCCAGAATATGCTCCATCTCTGCCAAACTCAGGCCGCGAACTAATATGTGATCTCCTCTCGTTTCCACAATGTAGGGTTGTAATTGTTTCAAAGCCTTGTGGTACTCCAAAAAGCCAAGGTTTTCCTCTTTTGTTAGACTAACGAAAGTCAGCGCCCATAGAGAAATAGTCTCTCCCTCAATCTCATATAGCGTTTCTGGTGCTACTGGCAGGATGGTATCCACAGTTTCCGAAAAGGTGAAGCTAACCATAAGCCCGCCATTATCCAATTCAAACACATGGGGATTTGCTTCATAGGCTTGCGACCACATATCATCCGGTTCTGTATCATCGGAATGATCCGCCCCCATTTCAAACAACAAGTGCTGATGAACAACGGCATTTCCCTTTTCGACATATTGAATGGACTCAGTTCCCCCAAAAGCCAAAGCCGGAGCAAAGAAGAAAATCTCGTTTTCTGAAAGGCCGCCATGTTTAGCAAATGCTTCTTGAAATAGACCCACTCTCAGAAACTGCGCCGCAAAATTTTCGGCAGGAATAATACGCTCAAAAAAATCGGAAAAGCTGGTAGAGAAACTGCCCGATCTGCGGTTGTGAATATCAAGCAGGCACATATCATCGGCTGTATCAGACAGCTTGCGGTAAATAAAAAGCGTTCCAAATCCAGTCATTAGAATGGGAAGGCACCCCTCCTGTTCGCCCAGCCAAAGAGTGAGCGTATCAATATAATCGGTTGGATCAATAATTTTTAGCAAACCTCCGCCATAATTTCCGAAACCATATTCCTGCCAAAAGTTCAGAAGCTCCGCTGGCACTTTCCCTTGAAATTGCTCCAGCGTTTCCGCAGTAGGTTTTCTCAAATCATTACCCGGTGGATATTTGCTTACGAACAGATCAAATACTTTCATCGCGTGTTCTCCTTTGCGTTTTATTTTAGGTTTTATCTCTCAAAAATAAGAGCAAAAAACCAAATTTGTTTTTATCCTGGCTAAAAAGAAATCCGTCTGAATATATGGCCGAAACATGATATTCGGACGGATTATCTCATTTCAATCACTCAAGCGGTAGGTGTTGCTTTTAATTTCTCCAGGGCATCCACAATAGCGTTTATTTGAAAGTCAACTGTTTCATCGGCAACTTCGGGAACAAACAGAGGTAACGTATCAGGAATTGCCTTGCGTACAACCATCGCTGTCAGACTCAAATTCGTAAATAAATTGATCCTTGCCGCGTCCGCCTTTATACCAAAGTTTTCTAAAATTTCTCCAAAAAGACGGAGCTGCTTTTGACGGAATATTTGATAGCTTTCCTTTGACAAACGTTTGAAAATGAGTTGCTGTTCTTCAATCGTTAAAACAGCGATGCCATTTTTCTCTCCGTAACAACAGGCATAGAGAAATTGTTTCACGGCATCACGCCAGCTTAAAGCAGGATCGGCCATCAGTCTTTGCACTTGCTCAATAATTTTAGGCTGTTGCAAGTACAGCGTTTCAACGATCAAATCTTCTTTCGTTGCAAAGAAAGAGTAAAAGAAAGTTCGTGAAATACCAACCTTTTTATATATTTGCTCCACAGTAGTATGCTGTATGCCCTGTTTTGCCATCAGTTCAAGACCAACTGCAACGAGTTCCGTTCTGATGCGCTCTCTATCCTCCTCAGAATAAGCTACCTTTGGCATCCCGTCACCTCTTCCCTGCAAAATAAAAACAAATTCTAAAAATCAACTTTATTTTAGCACATCCAATAGAACAATACAAGAGTGAAATGACATAAGTCCGATGTTTTAACGCGGGTACTTCCGAGGCCCGCACGTTTTGGCAAGCAATTCGAGTGTGTCCACACTCCGAAATTTTTGCCGGGCCGCAGGCCCGCAAAAATGCTTGTTGGGGAGCTCCCCAAACCCGCAGGACTTCGGGACAAAGTGTCCCAAAGTCCCGGCGCTATGCGCCTGTTGTCTGCGGCCTGTCGCTACCGCTCCTGGGCCTTATTTTCCCGCCCGTCCGTCACGCCGAGCAGGTGGTCAATATTCGCCTTGACCGCCACGGCCTCCCGCATATCCGCCTGGGCCTGGCGGTACTCGGCATAGAGGGCCTTTTTCTTTTCCGCCAGCTCCCGGCGGGATTTTTTCAGCGTGTCTATTTTGGGGAGCTTTGCCCCGTCCAGGATTTCATTCATGGCCGCCTTTGCCGCCCGATAAGCGGCCAGCTCCGCCTCATGCTGGGCCAGGTATTTTTTACTGTACCGGGCCGCCTTGTAACCATCGAACACAGGCCGGGTCTTGGCATAGTCCACCGTGGCCTCCATAAGCCGGGCCGTTTTGGAGAGGGCGGCCTCCGTGTCCCGCAGCTCCCCGGCCAACTTGTGAAAGCGATCCACCGCCGTCTCGGTGCTGGCCTCCAGCGCGGCATAGTCGGCCAGTTCTTGCTCCCGCAGATACTGGAGCGCGGCGGCCATCTGCTTTAGATTGTAGACCTTGGCCCACCGCGCATAGGCCGGGCCCTTGCCCTGGGCCATGCGCTGTTGAATGTCAATCACAAGATCAACGCGCCGGGGCGGGGCCGGAGCGTCCTGGGGGAGTTCCGGGATGGGCCGCTCCCCGGCAATCACCGCCCGGATGTCCTCCGGGTCAAAGCCCGCGCCCAGGGTAGAAGCCCGGAGCCGGGTCGGTTTATCCTGGCCGGGAGCCAGGAACGAGATCACGCCGCCCCGCCCATGCTTGACGGCAAAGCCGGACTCCTCCATGAGCCGCAGGAACGCCGCAAAGTCGGCGGGCTTTTTCTCCAGGGCCGCGATGACAGCCAGCCGCACCCTCTGCTGGGCAGAGGGCGGCTTTTCCCCGATCCATTGACCGTAATGGAGAAAACGGCCCTTGCTGTGCAGTTTGGGATTTTGGATATAGGACAACTCGTGCTCAATGCACACCCGGTCAGACAGCCGCCGCAGGGCAAAGGACGAGCCGATGAAATTATGGAATTTCCGGGAGCGGTCAAAGGCCGTGGAGTTGTAATAAATGTGATTGTGAATGTGGCCCTTGTCGGTATGTGTGCAGACAAAAAACTGGTATTTGCCTTTCGTCCAGCGCATCGCCGTTTCATAGCCGATTTTATTTGCCTCCTCCGCCGTCACCTCGCCGGGCGGGAACGCCTGCCGGATCTGGAAGAACAGGGCCCCGCGCTCCACGGGCCGGGCCGTTTCCGCCTGGTACTGGCTTTTTACCAGCAGGAACTCGGCGGGAGCTGTGGACGGGTCGCAGAGATAAGCGGACACGGCCCCCAGCTTTTTGGGATTGAGCCCATAATCAAACCGCTCCTCCATCGTCTGGATTGCGCTTTTTCCAGCCGCTACCTTGTAAGGCCGGATGTAGGTTGTGGCCGTGAATACCCCTCCTCTCTGTATGCGGCTTTCGCCACCTCGGGACAAAGTGTCCCAAAGTCGTGAAAACCGGGGAGCGGTAAAACACCGCTCCCCGGAGGGTCAAAGCTCCACCACGGCGGAGAGCCTTTCCAGTAAATCAGACAGCGGCCCCCATAAGGCCGCATAGTCCCTTTGCAGAGCGGCGATCTCCTCCGGGTAGATGCCGCCGTAGGTGTTGGCCTGGATCGCCACCTGGTTTAGATTGTTTGAGCACCGCCGCTGGAGCGACACCAGCTCCCGGACGGGCGAGAGGTCAACGTGGAGCACATAGCCGTTAAGGGCCATTTTCCGCATATAGGCCCCCATGTTGCGGATGCCAGCCTCGGCCATGCGCTCCCGGATCAGCGCCTGCTCCTCCTCAGACACCATGACATGAAGATGGACAGGGCGGCGGCGTTTCTTTGTCACCGCTCCTCCCGTTCCCGACTCCGATAGGGGCGGGGCGGCTCCTTGACCTTATCCACGGGCTTTTCCTCCACAGGGGGCAGGGGCGCGCCGAACACGCCGCAAAGACGTTTGACCTCCAGATGTGCAAATTCCTGGTCTTTCTGTTTTTCCATAGACACCTCCTCAAGCATAACAGCCTGGGACTTCGGGACACTTTGTCCCAAAGTCCCGTTTTTCCATGTTGACAACATTTCGGCCATTCCAGGGCCGGGCATATAAAACTACGGCCCGCCCCAAAAGCGGCCCCAAAAAGCCTTGAAATCAGCGGGTTTTCCGGGGGCTAATTGTCAACAGATCACCCCCGTTTCCGGCGCATATATTCCCGCTGTTGGCGGCGGTGGGCTTTTAAGGCGCAAGCCTCTGAACAATATGCCTGCCGCCTGTCCGGGGCCACGGCCCCGCCGCAGATGGGGCAGGGCTTGAAATCCGGCCTGGGGCCCACAGTAGTAAGGGCGGCCTCCAGAGCTGGATCAAGGGGCAGGACGGCCTCCCGGAAGTAGCGGCAATAGGCACCTGTCCAGCACTTTCCCAGCATATAGCACTCACAGTCCAGGGGCAGGCATCCACAGGCCCGGTCATAGTTGGCGCACCATTTCACCACCAGGGAGCGGATGGCCGCCTTTTCCTCCCGTGTCAGTTCGCGGGCCAAAGCGTCACCTCCCGCCGCCCGGCCTGGGAGAAAGTTTCTGATAACAGCAGACACAGCGCAGGCCCCGCCAGTAGGGACAGCCGGAGCAGGCGGAGCCTCTGGGCGGTTTGGCCGGGCCGGGAGCCTGGGGCCGGGGCTTTTGTTTCATCATCCGTTCAAAAGAGCTTGCTGTGAAATTCATTCCCCGTCCTCCGTATCCTCGTTTTCGTCCTCGTCCTCATCCCAGGGCGGGCCGTCCTCCTCGCCGTCATAGTCCTCCAGTTCCTCGCCGTAGTCCTCCTCCGGCTCTGTTGCCGCCTGCTGTTTGGGGCGGTACACCTTGAAATAGAACGCGGCCCCGCCGCCCAGCACCGCCACGGCCAGCACCAGCAGGAGCATCCCGGCGTTGCCTTTTTCTGTTTCCGGCTCGGCGTCGGGCTCGGCCACAGGCTCCGGTTCTGGTTCCGGCTTTTGCTCCACACCTGCGCACTCGGTCATGTTGACGGCGCACACCGCGCAGTCGGTATTGACGGCCCCCGCCGCGCATTTGTCCGAGCAGGAGCAGGAGGCCAGCTCTACGCCAGCGGCCTCGGCAGCGGCCAGCAGGTCGGCCTCGTCCACCGTATTCAGAAAATAGGTCTGGTACTGTTCGCCGTCCTCGTCCACGGGCTTGTCGTAGTCAATGACAATGTAAAAGGTGGCCCCGCCGCTGGTCTGGACGGTAATAAACTGCTTGTTGGTATGCTTGTCATAGAGCAGATCACGGGTCACAAGATTGCCGTCCTCAGAAAAGCCCTCGCCGGGCTCAATCACCGGCTCCTCCGTGACAGCGGGCTCCACGGGGTCAAGCCCCTCCCAGTCCTCGCCGCCCCCGGCGTAGGCCGTTGCGGGGGTAAAGCCGCATAAAAGAACAGCGGCGCAAAGCGCCGCCGTCAAGACTCGAAAGCGTTTCATATTCAGTTGTCCTCCTTTCCCTCGGTAACAGGCGCGGGCTCGGACTTCGGGACACTTTGTCCCAAAGTGCCATCGTCCCGGAGCTTCTGGAGCACCAGGGGGAGCTCCGCAAGGGGGATGCTCATGCCCCGCACGATGTCCACGATCTCGCTGTTTTCGGCCTCCAGTTTCTTCTGCTCCAATTCTTTCAGCCGGGCCTGCTGTTCGCTGATTTTGGCCTTGACCTTATCAATCTCGGCCTGGATTTTCATACTTTTTGCTGTTGCCATTCAAAACCTCCATTCAAGGCAAACGCCCGTAGGCGTAGAAATGAGACTGCCAGTAGCTGGTATTTAAGTTTGCATAGCTGATGGGATCGCCACAATGGATCATCATTCCGTCCCCAACGTAGATGCCCACATGGGAAACGCCCGGCGTGTCATAGGTGCCCTTGAAAAAGACCAGATCACCGGGACGCGGGGAGCTGGTGCGGGTACAGATGTTATAGAGCCCCTGGGCCCCCAGGCGGCCCACATTCCAGCCGGAGTGATTGATTACCCAGGACACAAAGCCGGAGCAGTCAAAGGACGTGGCCGGGGAGCTCCCGCCCCATACATAGGGATAGCCCAGGTATTTTTCCGCCTCGGAGAGCATAGCGGCGAATGTTTCATCGTCCAGATATTCCCCCGGCACCTCATATCCGGCGGGCGGGTTTGTCACATAGCGATCCACATAGGCGGAGCCGGGGAACAGGTCGGGGCGGTTTCCCAGGGTAGACATATAGAGGGAGTACCGGGCCAACTGCTCCTCGCCCATGAAATACACAGGCAGATGGGACAGGTCAAAATTCTCCAGCGTTACATAACAGATATACCAGGAATAGGGCTCGTCGTCGCTGTCATACCGTGTCTCCACCACCACGCGCTCTGTGAGAATATACTGGCGGTCAAAGAGCATCCCCAGCGTACCCTGCACCTGGGCCGCCGTCCATTCCCCCTCGTGGAGCACACAGAGAATGGAGATCAGCACATAGGGATCGTGTTCGATTTCATCCAGATCAAAATGGTACTCGTCATAGTTGTGGGTGCTGGTGTAGGTATCAAGATAGTTTTGGAGCTCCGCCTCCAGATTGAGGTAGGCCGCCTCCGCCGCCAGGATTTCCCCGTCCGGGGATGGGTAGGTGGTAGCCCCAACAGCCCCGGCCCCGGCGTTGCCGAGCAAAACCAATGCGGACGAACAGGACTGCATAGACAGAATGAGCAGGACACAGGCCAGGGCCAGGAGCACGCCCAGGGGATGCCGCTTCACAAAGCCCACCGCCTGGGCCGACAGCTTTTCGGTGGCGGCGGCGGTCTTTTCAGCGGCCACGGCCCCCTGGCGGGCGGCCTCCTTTGCCCGCTTTTGGTACTGCTTGCGGAGCCGCCGTTTCTGCCAGTAGCGGGACAGGGCATTTTTCGAGAGCTCCGGGTGTTCCTGGGCGGCGGTGTAAAATTGATAGTCCGCCGCAGCCTTGCCATACCGGGCCTCGGCCCTCCGGACGGCCCGCGCCGGGTGCTCCCGTATGCGCCGCCCCACGAAGCGGGAGCCCTGGCGGAACGCGGACTCGCCCAAAAGCTCGGAGTGATGGGCCCCCTCGGTGCCTACATTTTCCTGCTCTACCTCGTAAATCTTCCCATGCACAAAGCCGTGGACGGAGCCCCCCAGGGCCCCGCCCGCCCGTTTGACGGGGCCGGGTTTCTTTTGGGGTTTCTGCTTTGCCAGCTTGCCCTTTGCCGCCTCCAGCTTCTCCCCGCGCTTTTCCATACGGAGCTTGGACGCGGCGGCCTGTTCCTGCCTGCTCTTTTGCCGGAATTTGGACTTTGGGACACTTTGTCCCGAAGTGCCCCCGGCCTGTTCTTTCGTGCCAGCCCCGGCCTCCGGGCCCGGAGCCCCCTGGGGCGCGGCCTGCTCCGGGCGCACACGGGGCCCAGGGCCAGCCTTATCCCGCCGCGCCATCTTTCAAATCCTCCGGGCGGGTGGTCAGAAGATCGTAAATCTCCCCACGGGGGAAACGATCCATAAAGGGGATGGTCACATTCCCATAGAACAGCAGGCCCTCGCCGGAATTGCTGTGTGTGATATAGGAAAGCTGATGCTCGGAAATGCCGAGCTGTTTTGCCAGAATTGCCCGGTCACTCTGCGCCTGGGACAGCAGGATCATAAAATCCGTGTTGTCCAGAATATTCTGGATTTCCGGGCTGGCCAGCAGGTGCTTGACGTTCTGCGTCAACGCGCTGGGCACACAGCCCCGTTTGCGGAGCATCTGCCAGATGGAAACAAAATAGCTGGCGGTGAGCTGATCTCGGAGCAGAACATGGAACTCGTCAAAGTAGCACCAAGTCGAGATGCCGCTCTGATAGTTGGTATTGACCGAGGAATTGACAAACTCATTTGTGACGTGCATCGCAATTTTTCGGAGATTGTCTCCCATGCCCTTGAGCACGATGCACACCACACGGCAGTCGGTTTTGACATTCGTGGGATGGTTGAACAGGTTAAGGGAGCCTGTACAGTAGAGCTCCAGGGCCGTCGCCACGCGCCGGGCCTCCGGCTCCGGCTGTTTCAAAAGTTCCTCGTACAAGTCCTGGAGCAAGGGCATCCTGCCGTCCCCCACGCCCAGGGCCAGATCCCGGTAGACCAACCGCACACAGCGGTCTATGACGGTTTTCTCAATCGGTTGTAAGCCCTCCTTGCCGCCCACCACCAGCTCGCACAGGGACAGCAGAAAATCAGCTTTCATGGAAAGGGGGCTGTCCTCGTCGTTGCCGCCCATCTGGATGTCCATAGGGTTAATGTGATTAGGGCTGTCCGGGGCAATCTCAATCACCTGGCCGCCCAGCCGCCGCACCAGCGGGGCATATTCGCCCATCGGGTCTACAATGATAATCCGATCCTGGGGAATGGTAAGAAAGACGTTGAGCAGCTCCCGCTTTGCCGCGAAGCTCTTGCCGGAGCCAGTAGAGCCCAGGTAGAGCCCATTCGCGGATTTCAGCTTTTTCCTGTCCGCCATAATGACGTTGTGGGAAAGTGCGTTCATGCCGTAATAGAGGGACGGCCCGGCCATGCGGAGCTCCCTGGTCATAAAGGGAATGAAGACCGCCGTGGAGCTGGTAGTCATGCCCCGCTGGATTTCCACCTCATTCCCGCCCAGGGCCAGGGAGGAAACAAAGCCCTGCTCCTGTTGCCAGTCCAGCCGCTTCAATGTGCAGTTGTATTTCTGCGCGATACCGCCCACCGTGAAAATATCATTTTCCAGCCGCTGGCGGGTGGGGGCCAGATTTACCACGGTAAAGGTCAAGAGGAACATCCGCTCGTTGCGGGACTGGAGGTCGGCCAGAAGCTCCGCCGCGTCCTTGGAAAATGTGATAAGGTCGGGCGGCAGAATGTCGGGGTCATATCCGGCCCGGACAGCTTTGCGCTGTTCCTCCACTTTCATTTTTCCAATGTCAGAAATTTTCCCCTTGATGGTTTTAATCGCCTTTAGCTGATCCACGGTCTGGATATGGAGGGTCACGGTCATTTCCGCGTCAAGCTCCAAAATTTCCGCCAGGAGCTTGTCAGAGAGCTCCGACGCCAAAATCTGCAAGTAGGAGGCCGCGCCCCAATACTGGCCCATGCGGAACAGCCGGGGCTGGCGGAAGTCAAAGCTGTCGGGGGCAATAAAGTCCTTTGTGCCGAGCCCCGTCTTTGCAATATCCCCCCAGGAGAAGCGGAACGGCTCCCGGCTCCCAGGATGCATCTGGCCGTGAAGCAGGGCCAGACGCGCCCGCCCGTCCATAGGCTCGGAGGGCACGCCCAGCCGCTTAAAGTTGCTCATAACGTCCGCCTCCACGCGCTCCAGCCGGGGCCGCGCCTCGTCCAGACTTTCCGCCGGGATGCCAAAGGTAATATATTTTGAGCGTTCAATCCCATTGTTTGACCGGGCAATCTGATTTTTCAGCATCCCGGTAAACTCGGCCCGGACGCTGTTAAAGTCATCCTCGGCCTGGGGAATGTTCACCTTGTAGCGGCTCCGGGAGTGGGAACGGCGGTTAATGAAAGAAAGCTGGAACGGCAGAGAGCTGTCAAAGTAATTGAGGAATGAGCTCCAGCCGCTAAAGATAGCCGTCTGATCCTCGGTGCTTGCCACAGAATAATTGATGTCCTCATATTCCACGGTTTTTGTATAGAGCCCGCCGGGGAGCTGGCACACGCCGTCCGGGAGCATCCGCACATAGGGGATTGTCTGCTGGGCGGACAGGGCCGCCCGTTTTTTACCCTTTGCGGCGGGGCCGCGCCTGGGTGTTTGCTTTTTTGCTTGTTGCAATCGCATCCTCCTTTCCCACGGAGCCCCGCAGGGTAAACGGGGCGTATAAATTCTGCGTCTGATAGAGCCTCGCGCCGGGCCGCAGGAAACGGGCCCGGATGATATTTCTAATCACCTTTTCAAAGGGGAGCCCGTCACGCTCATACATCGCCAGCAAAAACGCCGGGAGCATAACGGCCAGCATAAGGAACATGGCCCCGGTGTTGCCGATAGAGCTGCGGGCCAGCAGATAGGAGGGGATACCCACCGCCGCCGCGCCGCCAAAGCAGACAAGCTGGCGTTTGGTTAGGTTAAAGGCCATTTTCGTTTTGATTTTGGATAAGTCGTTGGGTACATTTACATAGGGCATGAAAGACCTCCTTTCGGGCCGCCCACCTTGGGACAAAGTGTCCCGAAGTCCGGGACGGTGCTCTCCACCTCGTTTCCCCACACGTCCCAGCCGGGCGGGGTCTGTCTCGCAAAGAGCTCCACGCGGGGCAGGTCGCCCAGGAGGGAAACAATCTTGTCGCGGGCCTCGTCCGGCTTTTTGCTGTGGGCTTCAACGGGGGAAATGATAAACTGATGGATATTCGTGGCCTGCCGTTTGGGATGGCCCCTGGTCGCCAGCAGGCAGATTTCCGCGTTGCCCCGCGTCCAGAAGCCCAGGCCGTAAAACCAACTGTCCGCCTTTTTGTTTTTCTTCAGCCAGACAAAAGCCACGGTTTTATAAGTGAAGCCCCACGCCTTAATGAGCCGCAGGGCCTCCGGCAACTGCGGGAACGTGGCCCACAAAAAAAGTGCGCTGTCCGGGGCCGCCAGATCAGCCACCGGGAGCGCACATAGCTCCTCGATCCCCATTGTGGGGTAGTGATTTTCCGCCGCCCCCTGTACGTTCTTTGCAGAATACCGCCAGGGCGGATCGGCGTAGATGATAGAATAGTTTCCGATAGTCAGACTCCTTTCTCCCCGGCCTCCGCAGCCGCCTGCGCCAGCCGGATGCGCTCCGTGGCCGGGGCGTAAAAGGCCGGGGCGGTTTCAAAGCAGATAAAGCGGCGGCCCGTGTTGACGGCGGCCACGGCAGTTGTGCCGGAGCCCGCGCATTGGAGGCCCCCAACACCTTATCATAGGGGCATTGAGCAAAGAACAGCACCGCACCCTCCGGCTTGACCGCCCAGCGCACCGCCTCCCAAAGCTCCGGGAGCGGCAGGGGCACATCCCAAAAGTTGCGGGTCGTGCCATAGGGCGGATCGGTCAAGAGCATATCAACCGAGTGTTGGGGCAGGGAGCGCAGGCCCTCGATGCCGTCCATAAGGAACAGCCCCTCCGGGGGAGCCGGGGACTTCGGGACATTTTGTCCCAAGGTTGAATGTTCTGCCATACGCGCCTCCCCTCTAATGCGCGCCGAAAATGCGCTGGGAGATACTGCCCGTTTTGAACAGCATATAGCAAAGCAATACCGTATAGCCAACGGTGCCCCATATCGCCCCGATGGGATCTCCGCCTGTGGCGATCCCCTGGACAAGCACCGCGTAAATTGCCACGCACACCAGAATGAGCATCCCCTGGAATCCCACGGCGAACAGCGAGCGCAGATAGTTCTGGCCCGTGTGTCCCAATTCCCGGTTGGCAAGGGTCGCCACAGGGATGGGGGACAGGCTGGTGAGCAGATATATTTCAATCATGCGGCCATAGACCAGCACGAAAATAATGATATTCAGCGCCCACATGGTAACGCCGATAATGGAGGACTGGAGCCACAGGCCCAACAGCGGCCCTAAATCCATACCCTCCAGCGTCGTTTCAAGCTGGGTCAGCATATCCGGCGTAATGTCCGTGGAACCCTGGATCAGCCCCGCCGATTGTGCAATCACGCTCTGGGACACGTCAAACACGGCCATTACGATATTGAATGTGTTTGACAGAATAAGGATGGCACAGGACGTTTTGAACATCCATTTGTAGATATTCGCCACATCAAACTCGTGCATATTGTTTTTTTCCAAAAGCATCTGGATCAGTTCATAGGTCGCAACAAAGGTCAGCACCATTCCGGCAATCGGCAAAATTACCGTTTCGGAAAGCTGGCGGATCAGGGAGAACACCCCGGCGTGCCATGCCGCCGGGGTTGTTCCCACTTGTACCGCAATCTCTCCGACTTGGGCGTTTACGTTATCAAAGAGCCCCGAAAGGTTCCCCATGATCCCGCTGATTAAAAGCTCCTTGAGCCAATCCGTGAGCCAGTCGGTGAGAAAATCCATAAGCCGCTACCTTAAAACAGGCCAGAGAGCAGGGGGATCAGCGTTGTGCCCAGCAGGATGATGCCGCCGCCCGCCATGAGCTGTTTCATGCCCTGGCTTTTGGAGCCCGGATTGTCTGAACCGTAACCCTCCAGCAGATTGACTACGCCCCACACGCCCAGGCCAGCGCCGAGGGCCACAACAAGGGTCTGTAAAGTGTCGATAGCAGATGCGAAAAACTGCATAGAGCCTCCTTTTCTCCGGGGAGATGCCCCGGCCATGAAAAAAGCCGCCATTCCTGGCGGCAGGTTGCCACTTCGGGACACTTTGTCCCGAAGCGATATTTATACAAAAGCGTCCGGATCGTCCACATCGTCATAGTTGAGGATGTCCTCGTCCTCGTCTGTGAGCGAAGTTTCCGACACGGCCACCTTGTACACCTCACAAGCCTCGTTCAGCCCAGGCCGCCTGCGGCGGTTTATGAGTTTATCAAGGTCAAAGGCGTTTTTCTTTTTATCGGCTTCCGCCGTTTGCTTATAGTTGGGATGCTGCTTCAAATCGTATTTGGGCGAGAAAAACGGGGGCAGGCCCCGCAACTGCAAAATGCACTTGTCGCCCGGCATGGTCGCCAGTTCGCTGGGGGTCATCAGTTCCCGGCCCAGCCGCAGGGTATTCTGGTTGTAGCTTTCCGACTGGCCGCGGGAGCGGCCCTCGGTCTGCATGGAGATTGTGGCCTTTCCCAGCCAGTTCTCGGAAATTTCCTTGATTGTGCTGGCCTCCCGGCCACCCAGGAAGATCACGCTGTCCATATTTCCGAGAATGGTCTCCGCGTGCTTATCATAGATGGCCTTGCATTGTGCCAACTGCTGATAGAACAGGCACAGGCTCACCTCGCGGGAGCGGATCACCGCCACCAGCTTTTCCAGGTTTGGCACCTGGCCCGTGTTGGCCGCCTCGTCCCACAGCACCCGCACATGATGGGGCAGACGGCCCCCGTGTACGTTGTCCGCCCTCTCGCAAAGAAGATTAAACATCTGCGAAAAGGCCAGGGCCACAATAAAGTTATAGGTGGGCGTGGTATCGGAAATAGTAAAGAAAACCGCCGTTTTCCGATCTCCGATGCGGTCAAGCTCCAGCTCGTCATAACTCATAATTTCCCGGAGCTGGGGGATGTCAAACGGAGCCAGACGAGCTCCGCAGGAAATCAAAATGCTTTTTGCGGTTTTGCCGCTGGCCAGCTTGTATTTTTTGTATTGCTTGACAGCAAAGCAATTCGGCTTGCGTTTTTCCAGGCCCTTAAACATATAGTCCACGGTGTTTAGGAAGTTTTCATCATCCTCCTTGACCTCCATGCCGGAAATCATATCCACCAGCGTATTCATGTTCCGATCCTCGGCGGGGCCCTCGAAAATGATATAGGACAGCAGGGCGCAATACAAAAGCGTTTCCGATTTTGTCCAGAACGGATCGCCCTCCTTGCCGTCCCCCTTTGTGTTGGCTATGAGCGTATCCACAAATTTGAGAATGTCCGCCTCGTTTTTGAGATAGGCCAGCGGGTTATAGTGCATGGATTTAGAAAAATCAATGCTGTTAAAAATCTTGATCTTATACCCCCGCCGCTGTAAAAAGCGGCCTACCTGGGAGAGCACCCCGCCCTTGGGATCAACCACCACGAAAGAGGAATGAGCCTGGAGAAGCTGGGGCGTGAGCCAAAACCGGGTTTTGCCGGAGCCGGACGAGCCGATGACACAGCAATTCAAGTTCCGGGCGTTGGCCGGATTTTTCGGGCGCGTGTTCATGGTAAGAAATTCCGTCCCGGTGAGAATGACATTATTCTCAAACTTGGGATCGACAAAGGGCTTTATATCCTTTTCCGTTCCAAAGCGGGCGGAGCCATACTCCTCATCCCGGCGGTACTTTTTGGCGTTTTTGCTTTTCGTGTAGATCAGCAGACGGAACGCCGCCGCGCCCACAATGCCAACGAGCCAGTCAAAGGGAGCAAGCCCCGGCGCAAAGTCGGCAAAGGCCGGGCCAATGGTCTGGCCCAGCCCCATGAGCTTATGAGCAACATCCGCACCCGCCGCCAGCCGGTAGGCCGTCCCCAGTTTCAGACAGGCCCACAGGATAAACAGATAGGGGATGTTAGGTATCAAATACTTTTTGAGTTTATCTGTCCTCACGGGCCGCCTCCTTTACTCGTTCTTTCTTCCGGGGCTTTTCCTTTGCAAGCTGATCCTCAGCCCGTTTGAGCTGTTCCCGGATGGGGACACGGCTGGACTTGGAACGCTTCAACAGGCGTTTGGAGTATTCAGAAAAGCAAGCTGTCACCGCGTCCGCCTGGCCGCTTTTGAAAAACAGCAGGTATTTGTCCGGCCCGGTTTTATAAAAGGCATAATCCACATTGAAGCGGCGGGCCACCCGGTCAAACTGCCGGGGAGCTTCAATTTCAATGCTGTTTGTGGCGGCTCCGTGGGCCATGAGCTGGCGCACCGTTTGCCTGCCGTGGGGCGTCTGGTGCTCCCGGCGGGTCTTTGCAATTTTGCGGCCCGCCGCTTGGAGCGCCTGGGCCAGCACCCGCGCCGTCAGCTTGCTGGCCTTTATGGATAGTGCTATGGTACGTCTGGAAACATCCTCGTCAACCAGCTATATCCCTCCTTTCCCCGGCGCACCTTGGGACAAAGTGTCTCCAAGTGCCGCCGTTCTCTGGGCCCGGCGCGTTAGTGGCGGCCCTGGCCCTTGACCGTCAAAATGCCGTCCAGGGTGGTCGCTGTGATCCCCAGCCGCTGGGCCACCGCAATATCATTTTTCATCGCCTCGGTGATAGAGTGGCCGCACACCACCAGCACACGGGAACGCCGGAGCAGGTCGCGGGCCATGTCGATGCCGTTCTTGTGCTCCTCCGGCACCGCATCATTGAGAAACAGGGGCAGATACAGCGCGGGGCAGACAGGCGAAAAGCCCGCCTCGTACACGATGCGGCAGTACCGCGCCGCCCGTTCCATATTGTCATCGTCATCGCCGCACCATGCGGCGGTAATATAAGCAAGGGGTCGTTTCATCGTCAAAACCTCCGTAACTGAATTGTTGGGCCGGGTCAACCCTATCCCCCCGCCCTTTCCCTATCCAGGGAAAGGGAGCGGCTCTGGAGGATATACCCCCGCCGCGTGGCCGGAGATAGCACAGCCGGGGCAGGCCGTCAAGGGCAAGCCACCGCAAGCGGCGGGGCGTTCCGCCCCCTTGACAGCCCACCTCCGACTGTGCTTTTTTATCCCCGGCGACGGGGGATATATCACCACAGAGCCCTGCTTTTCCGGGGCCCGGCACCTTGGGACAAAGTGTCTCGAAGCAAAGCCCCGTTACTTTTCCAGAGTGTTCTTTTTCTCCGGCTTTGCCAGTTCGGGCGGCTGTTTCTCTTTCCAGTCGTCCAGCAGGGCCATAATCTGTTCTTTCATTTTGGCGGGAGTGACCTCCTTGCCAAAATACTTCGACAGTTCAGATGTTGAAATAATCACGCCGCGATCCTCCTTCTTTTCTTCACTCAAAATCCCGTCAATCACATCGCCGTTGAGCTTGCCCTCCTTGTCAAGCTCCCGGAGCCGCTTGGCCTGGTTGACCGAGGGGGAGGACTGCTCCCCCTCAATGGAAACAGCGATCAATCGCTGGTTTTCCGGGCGGATATAGGACAGCTCCACCGCAGGCATAAAGCCCAGCTTTTTGGCGTCCGTCATATCCAGGAGCTCCGGGACAAGAGAATTAAGCCGGATATAACGCATGACTTTTTTATAGTTCATATCGTGATCCGCACCCACAATCTCAACAGAGCGTTTCCCCAGGGCCTGCTCCTCCTGGCTGTTGCCGGGGCGGGCCCCCTGGTGCTTGATAGCCTCCACCTCCAAATCCAGCAGGCGGGCCAACTCGCTGGGGAGGGGCTCCCCGCGCTGTTTGTTGCTGTTCCGCATTTCCCGGACGGCTTCAAAGTCCGTCATGTTGCGGACAATACAGGGCATTTCATCCAGCCCGGCCCGTTCACTGCCATGATGACGGCGGTGGCCCGCGATGATCTCATAGCCCTGGCCGTCCTTTTCCGGGCGGACGGTGGCGGGGGTCATAACGCCATGCTCCTTGATCGTCCCCACCAGGTCATCCATCGCCTTATCGTCCTGCACCTTGTAGGGATGCTCCCGGAACGTGTGGAACGCATGGAGCTCGGACAATTTCAAATAGACAACCTTGCCCTCCTCAACCGGGCGGGGCGGCTCGGCTGGTGTAGGCGGCAGGTTGATCTCCGGGACAGGGGCCGCCGCAGCTTTGACGGGCCCGGCCTTGCCCTTTGGCGGAGACTTGGGCGGGCCCATCCCGCCGGAGCCCTTTTCCGGGGTTTTCTTTTTACTTTGGGACACTTTGTCTCGCGTGGACGGCTGAGCCTCGGCGCGGGCCGCCTTGTCCCCCTTGGGTGGGCGGCCTGCGCGGGGCTTGGCCGTCTTTTCCGCTTTTGGAGACTTCGGCTCCGCCTGTTCCTTTGGCGGACGGCCCCGGCGCTTTTCCGGCTTTTCCGCTTCAACGGCGGGAGCCTTGCCGCCCTTATCATCATCACCCCGCACATCCGACAGGTTGATGACCTTACCAGACGGAGCAGGGCCGCCCTCGCCCATACCGGGGAGCGTCATCTGTTCGGCCTGTTCCGGCGCGGGCGGTGCGCCGGGCCCATCCGGGGCTGGGGACTCCGGGAGCTTTTCTCCCTCCGGGCCCTTGTTCAATGTTTCATCTGCCATTCGCTAACCTCCTTTTTTGTGGCATGAAAAAAGGCCAGACCATACGGCCCGGCCAGCGAAAAATATTCCCCCTTTCCATTTTTAATTTTTGATTGATACCACTCCTTTCCCTGTCGAGCCATGAAAAAAACGCCCCTTTTGTTGATACAAAAAGTGGCGTTTTAGTGTAGGTTGGCTCGGTTTTTGTTGTGATTTATTATTATACCTTTGTCAAAGACGGTTAAGCCAAACCGGATAAAATTCTGAATGGTCTCGTTGAAGGCGCGGATGTCATGGAGGTACAGTGCATAGCGGTCAAGACGCTTTTGGTAGTCACGCCATGCACCCTTGGTGGGACCGAAGGCGCGGAGCATCTCATAGTAAAAAGCCATCCCATCTTCCAAATCTGCCTCACTCGGATGGAACAGGTCGAGGGGAGCATATTCGTCGCGCTGGGAGAATTGATTTGCCACGCGCTCAAGCTGTCTCTTTTGCACTTCCGCTGTCGGTGCTTGATCCTCTGTGGGAAATACGCTGAATTGCTCCGTGATCTCCCGTATGGCAGAGAAGAAAGCGTCCTCGTCTTCGTCCAGCAGCAGGCGGAACACCTGATACCGGCGCAGTTTCTGGCAGAGCGCATCCATCTTCTCATTCAGCTTCCACCAAAGCGCTATGTCCCGCTTCCGCTCATATTCTTCCGCAAGATCGGTGATCTGTGTCATACGCTTTTTCAGGCGCATGTATTCGTCCGGAGATAGATTCAACAGGTCGGCGGTCAGCATACCGGCGGTCAACTGCTGGCCGTTCAGCTCCAAGGTGCTGCCATAGGTGTAGAAAATGACGCTGCCTCCCATGTGTATCCTCCTCCACAAAAATTGTCCTACGTGATTTTTAATTTGTCCGCTCTTTTTCTCAGCATAGCATGAATTCCTCCACAATACAAGCAGAGGGAAGAAACCACGTGCCGTTCCGTGGTAACTCCCCTCTGCTTTTTTCGCTCTTATCGTTCCGATGGGAGCAATATTTTTTAAGGAGGATTCAAAATTGAAAAAAGAAAACAGATTGCTGACCATCGACGGTGAAACGTTAATGAGTCAGCCGCTCACACCGCTGAACTTTGTGGTGGATACGTTGCTGTCTCAGGGACTGCACATCCTCGCAGGCTCACCCAAGGTGGGAAAATCATGGCTGGCGCTGTGGCTGGCCGTCACGGTGGCGAAGGGCGAAGCCGTCTGGGGCATGGGTGTGAAGCAGGGCACCACGCTCTACCTCTGCTTGGAGGACTCCACCCTCCGCATCCAGAACCGCCTGTTCGAGATCACGGAGGACGCTCCCGCCAGTGTCCACTTCTCCACCAACAGCGACACCCTTGGCAAGGGTCTGGAGGAACAGCTCTGCGCGTTCCTCTCTGAACACCCCGACACGGTGCTGGTCATCATCGACACGCTGCAAATGATCCGCGGCGCCGGTTATGACAACACCTATGCAAATGACTACCGTGACCTCTCCACACTGAAGCGTATTGCGGATGCCCACGGCATCGCCATCCTGCTGATCCACCATCTGCGAAAGGAGCTTGCCGATGATGTGTTCAGCCGCATCTCCGGCACAACAGCCATCAGCGGCGCGGTGGATTCCAGCTTTACGCTCATTGAGGACAGGCGCGGCAGCGGCAAGGCAAAGCTCTCCTGCATCGGGCGCGACATCGAGTACCGGGAGCTGACGCTGGAGCGCAACGCGGAAAATGTGTGGGAGCTGGTGTCGGACAGCCGGACGCAGCCGGAGCTGCTGGGCGGCCGGATCGTCATTCTTCTCTCTGAGTTGATGCGTGACCGTGCGGAATTTATCGGCACTCCCACGGAGCTGTCCGCGCAGATCGACCCTGCGGGCAGCGAGGGCATCACGCCGAAGAAGGTATCTCGCCTGATCCTGCAAAGCGTTACCGCACTAAGCAAAATCGGCATTTCTGCCGTGGTGCGCCGCAGCAACGGAAAGCGGCTCATTGAGCTGCGCCGTGCCGAAAGTGACGATGCACAGGGTACCCAAGCTGTTGACCCTATCGACCCTGCCGATGTCTCAGGCGGTGAGAACGCCCCGTGTTTCGGCGTGTGAGCCGCTGTGTGCGCGGTTAGGGGCTGGGGTGGCGTGTGTACCCGTCGAGGGGATATTCTGCCCGCACGGGGCAAATTCCGAGACGGCATAAAAACGACGAA
>NZ_JACOQI010000001.1 GCF_014297285.1 Dysosmobacter segnis | reverse complement strand
CGAACAGGCTGCCCATGGTGATTTGTGTTAACCAGGTCATATCATCACCCTTTCATTTGATCGCCGCGGCGATGGTTCGGGTGGTGTTGACGGCAGCCTGCGCCGTATAAACGGCGCTCGTAATATTGGCCTTTGTCGTGGTGTCCAAGCCGAAGCTGCCGGCGATACGGGGCACCTCTCCCGCCGAGAGCATAAGCCCCACGCCCATCAGTGCGTGGTCCTTGAACACCATGAGTCCCGCAATGAGGATGGTGGACTGGAGGAAGGCCGTCAGGCACAAGCCGATGACCTGCCGCATCCAGCCCATAAAGCCGTCCAGATAGCCCCGTGGGACGCTGAACATATAAAGGCTGCCCACCGCGATCTGGATGAGCAGGATGCCCCCGCGTTTCAGGTTGGCGAAAAACACCTTCAGCACCGCGTAGCCCATGAGGATCACGCAAAAGAGGAGCATAATGGGGCTGGTGATGATGCCGAGACCGAAGTGAGAACTGTTTACCACGTCCGAGAGCGTCTGGATCTCGCTGAGCTCCGTTATGATGTCCTGTCCCACCTCACCGATGCTTCGTCCGTAGCCGGTAAGTCCCGCGGAAAAAGTTCCCTGCAGCGACACCGATAAGGCATAGAGCCGGACGGGGACAACGGTGAACAGGCTCACCGCCAGAAAGCCCTTGATGATATTCATCCCGCACTGCTGGAGATTGCCCCTGCCGGTGGAGTATTCGATGCCGCACTCAAAGGCGCAGACCACTACGCTGACCGTAAATAACGCCCACGCGAGGCGTGAGAAAAAGAGGACGATGGCGCTGACCCATTCCAGCTCGAACAGCTCCACGCCCATATTGCCCATGAGGGCAAAGAAGTTGCCGAGAAAGCCCACGATCTGCCCGTAGAACCAATCTACCAACTGATCCAGGACTGTCGCGGCGACAAAATCCCAAATAAATATTTCTGGTCACCTCCTCAAAATGCAGAAAGCCGCCGCCCAGGTGGGCGACGGCCTCGAACAGTCTGTTTCATTTTGTGCTGCTTAGATCCCAATGATATTCCAGATGTATTTCGGTGCAACCAGGCTGAAAATCAGGCAGGCAAAGAGGATAGCGGGGCCGGTCCACTCAAATTGACCTCGCTGGCGGTAGTCAAAATACGCGCCGCCAAGTTTTACAAAGAACGCGATGGCGAGGATCATATCCAGCGCCGGGAACACCACCTTCTCCACCACAGCCTTGATCTGTTTGGCCGCCTCCTTCCATGTCTGCTCCACTGCGCCTGCCACATCGCCGCCCGCGGCAAGGGCGGAGGTGCAGCAGAGCGCGGTCAGGAGCAGGAGCGCCAACGCCAAAATCATGATTTTTTTGTGTTTCAAGATCTTAACCTCCTTAATTTGGGGATGCCGCCCCTTGCGGAGCGGCATCCGTTGTTGTTAGCTCTTAATAACCGGTGCGGGGCAGGGGCTTGCTGGGGGCGTAAACACGGGTGACCCAGCGGGAGGTCGCCATGATCCACTGCCCGTTGTAGACGCCGCCCGCGTCCGACGTGTTGACGAACTGCGTACCGCCGGTGAGCTTGGCAAGGGCCTTGCAGTCCACGCGGGGGGCCTCCACCTGCCGGAAGTTGGCGGGGACAATGCCGAACGATGCCATGAACTCCGTCACATACTCGTTGGCGGCAAGCCCCAGTGCCGCGGGAGAGGCGTCCAGCACATAGTTTTTGGATGTGTTCAGATTATCCGCCAGTGTGCGCCAGCTCTCTCCACCGAGATTCGTGCGATACACGATCTTATAATTTCCAGGGGTATTCCACGTGCCGGTGTAGATGGTCTGGAGCCGAACCGCCTTGACGGGCAGGGTATCGCGCCAGTAGAAGGATTCCAGCGCCGTGGTGGAATTGTTGGCAATACCGGTGAAGTTGTAGCGGACGAGCTGCCCCGGCATGACCTCCACATAGCCGGTTTTCTTGATGGAAACGTTGGTAGACAGGCTCTTGTTGGTCATGCTTGCCTTGACGATCTGACCGGCGTACTCGATCTCCACCTCAATGGGCGTTTTATCCAGCCCGTAAAATTCCGCCGCCTTGGATTCCACGATCTTATACCGCGCCAAAGGCAGGGGTTTACTCACAGCCAAGCCGTTTTTATCCGTCTTGATCGTATCCACCAGCCGATTGGTACGGGCGTTGTAGATTTCAAAGACGGTGTTGGGGATGGGCGTCCCAGCGGGCCAGCCGTTCATAGAGTTGTAGTCGGCGCTGACCTTCGTCACTTGGATCTGTCCGGTGATGGGCGTATTCTTCCATTCGATTTCCGTGGTTTCGCCGGACTTTACATACACGGTCTTTTTCTGCGTGTCGGGGATGTATCCCTCATTTTCAAGCTCACGCAGATAAAAACGGCCAGCGGTCAGGTTTTCAAAGCGGACATAACCGCGGTCATCGCTGGTTTCCTGCGCGATGGGGTTGTTGCCGCTGTCATAGAGAATAAAGGACACGCCGGGGATGCCCTCGCCGGTGACGGCGTTGACCTTGTGGATCAGGATGCCGGAGATGGCCTTGTTGGTGATCTCCAGCGTGGCGGTCTGTCCATCCCTGACCTCGATCCGGTGGGGCGTATCATCCAGACGGTAGCCCTCGGCGGCCTTCAGCTCCGTCACGGTGTACCAGTCGTTTTCCGCTTTGGGGAGATGGATCACGCCGTTTTCATCGGTGGTGTAGGCACCAACGATCTCGCCATCCATTTTCCGGATCTCAAACTGGACGCCGGGGATGCGCTCTCCGGTTTTTTCGTCCTTTTTAATGACGGTAAGCCCGCCCGCGCGGACATTATAAAAGCGAAGGGTCTGTACCTCACCCGCCTTGATGAGAATAGATTTCGGCGCGCCGTCCAGCACAAAGCCATCCACGGTCTTGACCTCCCGCACCGTAACGGTGGTGCCGGGTTCCAGATCATGGATAACGATGCGGCCATGTTCATCGGTGATGAACTCTCCGTTGCTTCTGCCCACAACAGCGCCGCTGCTGTCGGTCACAAGGAAGGTCACGCCCTTCAGCGGCGTTGTGGTGCCCTCGATATACTTTTCAATCACAAGGGTGGTGCTGGGCGTGTTGGTGAAGTGCAGTGTCTGTGTGTCATTGGGATTGACTACCACGGTCTGGGTGCGGCTGGCCTCGTCGATGGTGTAACCGGGAATGGTGGCCGTTTCCGTCACCACCAGCGTCCCTACCACACCATGGATGGTGATTTTGCCGTCCTTGTCGGTGAAGTACAGGCCGTTGCTGCTGATCTGTCCGTTTTCAGCGGGTACAAACTCGCCGGTAGAGGTCGTCACCTTGAAGGTCACGCCCTGCAAAGGCTTCCCAGTGAGGGCGTCCCGCTTGTCGATCACCAGGGTTCCGGCCTTGGAGTTTTTCACGATGACCGTCTGCGTATCGCCGTTTTTGCCGATGACCACGTTTGTGGACACACGATCCATCACATACCCTGTTGGGGCCTTGATCTCGTTGATGACATAAGCACCGGGGGCCAGATTGGTGATCGTGATCTCGCCCTGCCCATCCGTGGTAAAGATGCCGTTCTGCGTCAGGGTCGCGGTGCCGATCACGCCGTCCAGCCCCACCTCACAGCCAGCGGCAGTGGTCACCCGGAACTCCGCGCCGGGAAGGGGCTGACCGGTGGCACTGTCCCGCTTCTGGATGATGAGCTTGCCCTTGGGCTGGTTCTTGAAGGTCAGGCTGACCGTGCGGCCTTCCTTGATCTGAACGGTCTGGGATTGGGTATCAATGATATAGCCGTCTGGAGCCTTCGTTTCCGTCACAATGACGCTCTTGCCGGGTTTCAGGCCGGGGATACGGATCTCGCCGTGCTCATCCGTCCGGAAGATGCCGTTGCTGTCCCCAATCAGCGCACCGTCCGCGTAGGTGATCTTGAATTCCGCGTTGGCGAGAGTCACGCTGGGGTTTACGGAACAGACCTTGCGGATCAGGAGAATGCCGTCCGGGGCGTTGTCAAAACGGACAGTGACCACACTCTGCTCACCGCTGTCCGCCAGATAGATCGTTTCCGAGGCGTTGATGATGCTGTACCCATCAGCAGGGTCAACCTCCTCCACGATATAGGTGCCGCTTTTCAGCCCCGTCCAGATGGCGGTGCCGTTCTTGCCAGTGACCTTCTGCCCAATGGTCGTGCCGCCGGTGCCGGAGGTGCCGCCCAAAAACCGCAGCTGGAAGGCGCAGCCGGGGAGCGCCTCATGGGTCACACTGTCGTACTTCTCGACAACAATGGCGTTCAGCGGGGTATTCTGGAAGGTCAGGGTCTTGCTCTCGCTGCCGTGGAGGATGATCTTCTGGGTGGAGGGTTCCTTCATCTGGAAGCCGGGAGCGGGTTCCACTTCTGTCACGGTGTACTCGCCGGGATAGAGCTGCTTGCCCTGCTCATGGAGCCGGATCTCGCCCTTGGCATCTGTGAGGATATTTCCGTAATCGATGGTGCCGGGAGCCTCGGCGGATTCGCCGCTGCTGGTGTAGGTGATGTGGAACTTGGCTCCCTCCACAGGCGCGCCCGCCACGCTGTCCTCCTTGTAGATGGTGAGCTGGGGCATTTTCCGATTCTTGAAAGTGACATTCACCTCGTCACCGGCGTTCAGGCTGACGGTCTGCTCCCGGTCGGCGTTTTTGCTGGGCAGGTAGTACGGAGCGGGAACAGACTTTTCTGTAATTTTGTAACTGCCGGGGGCCACGCGGTCAGTCACCGTGCCGTCCTCACCGGTGGTCCAATCGGCGGAGAAATCACTGTCGATGCCCTCCACGGTGAACACGGTGCCGGGGATGGGCTTGGAATCCTCCGCGTCGATTTTGGTGACGGTCAGCCGGGGCATTTTCAGGTTTTCAAATACGAGGTTTTGATCGTCACCGGGGCCGAGGTAAATGGTCTGGATCATCTCGCCGCCCACCACATAGGGGTCAGGGACGGATGTTTCCTTTACCTCATAGCTGTCAACAGGGATCGCGGTGAGAACCGCCTTGCCGTCCGGCCCGGTGGTGACGTCCTGATGATAGCCGTAATGGATGCCCTTGATCTCAAAAACCGTGCCGGGGATGGGCTGCTTGGTCTGCTTATCCAGCTTCTGGATGGTCAGATTCGGGAGTTTCAAATCCTTCGCCGTTACGGTCACAGTGCCGCCGCTATTGACGGTAGCCTGATCCACATGGGCGCAGACGGGGGCGGTCAGCTTGGCGTAGGGGGCGGGAGCGCTGACCTCCACAAAGGCGTACATCCCCTCCGTCACGTGGGGGACGGTGATCCTGCCGGACGCGTCTGTGACCTCCGTGCCGACCAGCTGCCCGTCCCGGAGGACGTGGAATACCGCACCGGGGAGGGGGCTGTTGGCGTCGTTCAGCTTGATGAGCTGGATCTTTACCTTCGCGTCATTCTCAAAAACGAGAGATACGTCCCTTTTGCCGTCCCAATAGAATTCCTGACGGACTTTGCCGGCGTCCTTGCTCAGAGAGTAGCCGTTGGGCGGCGTCACTTCTTCCGCCACATAGCTGCCGATGGGCATGGTATCCCAAGGCACATCCGTGAGTGCGCCGCCCGCTCCGGTGGTATAGGTGCCGGTGAAATTGTTATCCACGCCGGTGATCTTGATGACCGCGCCCGCGAGACCTCTGGTGGGATCGTCCGCGTCCACCTTGCGGATCTTGCCGCTGGCGGTGACGGTGGGGGTATCCGTAAAGGTGATCGTCACGGTGCTGCTGCCGCTGTTCGGCAGGACCACATATTCAGGCCCCGCGTTGTCGATCTCGTAGCCGTTCGGAGCCACCGTTTCCGTTACAGCGTAGGTTCCGGCGTCCAAGGGAGAGACGGTATAGGTGCCATCCGCGCCGGTGACGATGTCCCTGGAGAAGGAGCCGTTGGTGGATTCCACATGGAACCGCGCTCCGGCAAGGCCCTTGGTGGGGTTGGTGGCGTCCACCTTCTTGATCACCAGCTTGTACTGCTCGTTTGTGACGGTAAGACTGCCGATCATAACGCTCTGGACGGTGCTGGCGGGGTGGGCGGCAGAGCCCGCGCCGGTGAAGGAATACTCTTTTACGGCGCAATCGCCCCAAACATCCTGCTTGCCAAGATCCAGGATATATTTCGCCCGGTCCCGGAATGTGGCGCCGTCGCAGGTCTGGTCGATGCTGGTATAACTTGCGCCCTTCAGCGAGTTCCAGACGTACATCAATTCCTCCGCACAGGCAGTGGCGGGATCACCCAGGGAGCCGTCCTTATACCGCCACACGATTGCCTGCACCCAGGCGTTCATGTACCAGCTATAACCGGAATCCCAGATGTCATCCACGCCAAGGGCGTGGGCCTTGTCCGTGAAGATGCCGAGAGAGTGGGCGTAGTAATAGGCCATCATCATTTTAACGGTGGGATCGGTGACGGGCTTCGGATCGCCCCAGGTCTGTCCGATCAGGGAGGTGCCCATGCCGCCGCCCTTCGTCCCGCAGAAGCCCACGGAGGTCTTTCCGGCCACGCCGTAATACATCTGGTGCATTGTGCATCTGCCAAGGCTGGCAGACTGATAGGAAACACCGCTCATGCCGAACCGCTCCAGCTTGATGGTGTCGGCCCCCGCCGCAAGCGCGGCAGTGGGGAGCAGGCCGAGGACGCAGATCAGGGCCAGCAGCATCGCGGTCACGCGATTTTTCAATGAATGCCATGTCTTTTTCATCGTTATTTGACCTTTCTTTTTAGATTTGCTCATAAGATTTGCTCATAAAAAATGGCCTTCCGGCAATGCTGGAAGGCCATGTGAGCATATTGTGTTATGCGTAGGTTATGCGTAGGGATTGTGCGCGTTGGGATCACCGGCGAACAGGAAGCAGATCGTTCCGCCCTCATCAGTTGAGATCCCAACGCCGATGGTGTCGCAATCAGGGTTTATCATCGTCTGGAAGTGGCCGGGAGAATTCCGCCAATTCTCTACCGCCCGCCCTGCGATCTCAGAGGCGGGCACATTTGCGAATGCGGTGATGTTCGATCCAAATCCATGGGGATACCCAGCAGCCGCAACCGTCTCGCACTCCACCTTATTCTGGTGGTATGTGACACGCAGGGACGCGCAATGCTGCGCCGCGTCCATCAGAGCCGCGTTGACCGTCAGCTCCGACACACCGTTTTCCCGGCGCACCTGGTTGACCAGCCGGACGATCTCCTGCCGTGCCGCGTCTGTCTGACTGGCGCCGGATTCCGGGACGCTTGCGCTCTGTTTGCCATCGGCCACTGTCAGCGTTAAAGCGGCGGTTTTGCCATGCTGATCGGTCACGACCACATCGGCTGTGCCGCTGCTGACCGCGATAGCGGTCCAGAAGCCGGAGGTATTTTCAACGCGGATGATGTCGGGCCGTGTGGAGACCACGCTTTTTATTTCCTCACTGGGACTGATATTCAAGCCGCTGCGGTCTCCGGGGCGGAGGGTGCTGCCCTTGTAGCTGCTGACGCGGATACCGGATGCGGCAGGGGCGATCCCCGTGTATGGATGCCCGGTGTCGATTTGGACTCCGGCGTTCCAATACACATTGAAACCGACCTGTTCGCCCATGTCCCGCAGCTTCACATAGTTGTGTCCCGCAATGTTGTAGGCTTCCATTTCCACCTGTTGACCATCCACAAAGATGGGCTGCCAGGTAGGTTCCGCCGTGATCCCGGCCGCGACCGCGATAGAGCCGCCGGTCAGTGCCGCGCCGATCACCATGCCGGTGAGCATCATACTGACATTCTTTCTCACATTTTTGCTCTCGTTCATCTTTCTGCCTCCATTCTAACTGTGTATGTGTGAAAATCTTCTTCGCAGCTTCACCATATCACAAGTAAGGGGCAGAAGTCGAACAGAACTGATTCGGCAAAAGGGAGAAAGATTCAGACCTCCGCTGCGGTGACACACCACCGCTGGTCCCGCTGGTTGCGGACGCAGGTGTAGAGCGTCAGCATATTTTCGCCGGAGTCCGCAAGACCACTGCGGTCTGTCTCGCTGACCTTGAAAACATCCGTTACCTTGTAAGTACGGGTGCCCAGCTTGGTGGTCAGGGTAATTTTGTCTCCGATGTCCAGCGTGTGGATCTGGCCGAAGTAGCTGTTGGCGCCGCGGTTATGGGCGGCGAGGCAGACGTTGCCGTTCCAGATGGAGGTGTCCTCAAAGTGCCCGACGCCCTTGGCAAGCATCTTGCTGTCCGTTCCCTGATAAATGCGGACGCTCAGATCCAGCGCGGGGATCTCCAGCCTGCCGAGGGAGCCTTTTTTGTAGTAGAGGTCGCTTGTCACCTCCGTGAACAGCACGGCGGGCTGATAGCCGCTGCCGCCATTCACCGTGCTGCCGGGTGTGACAACGCCGATGGCGCTGCCGCCAATGACCGCGCCGGACGCGGGAATACCGCCGGGGGCAAGGTTGGGCGTGAGGTACTCGCCGGCGTGGAGGGCGTTCATGCTCTCCGAGCCAAATGCAGGCGGAATGAGCGCGGCGTTTTTGCTCATGTCGGCGTTTTTCGTAGCGCCGCCATCCGCCGTGTGGATGACCTCAATAGATGTATCCCTGCCAAAGTCAAAGTCCTTCGGAGGGGCAATGCTGTATTCCAGCGCCGAGGCACTGGCCGCAAGGGATGCCATCATACTGACGGCAAGCGCGAAAGTCAAAATCTTTTTCATTCTGTATCCTCCTCATCCGCGTTTTCTTTTCTGTGCTTCACCAGCAGTGCGCCGCCGACACACGCACCTGCCGCAGCCACGACACCGATGGGGATGAGCACATAAGACCAACGGAACGCGGACGCTGTGGCGGGTGTCTCCGCAGGCTCCGTGGGCTGGATGGGCGTTCCCTCAAAGATGGCAACATAGCGGACTCGGTTCAAGGCAATCCGGCTGACGGTCCCAGCGTAGTCCGCCGTGACGGTGTAGCCCTTGACATAGCTGCTGGTGGCACTGCCGGAATAGGTGGCAACGGCCGTGTAGCGATCCGCCACGGCGTAGCCGTCCAGATTGGCGGTATTGTCCGTCTGCCACTGGATGTCCGTGAGCGTCAGGGTCTTGCCGTTTTCCGTAATGGTTTTGGGAAGATACTGCGTATCCTGCTCGGCAAGGTTAGGATAGCTGCGCTTGGTGGTGATTTCCTTGGTGGAGCTGCCGTAGCCGGACGGCTCCACCTGCACGGTATCAAGTCGGAGTGTCAGGGTTCCCATAAGCCCGTCATCCGTGATGAATTCCCGCTCCTGCGGCAGCAGCGCCAATACAGATTCCATATCTTTTTTGGCACTTTCAACGGAAATGTGCTCCGTGTGCTGGCGGCTCTCATTTTCCGGAAGTTCCTGCTTCAGAAGGTCCGTCAGGGTGTAGTGAAAGCCGTCCTGACGGAAGTCCGAGCGGGGGATACCGGCAGGATCGTCTTCGGGGCTCAGATCATAGATCTTTTTCAGTTCCGTGCCATCGTCACCGCGAACGATGGCGGTGGGGTAGCAGACCTTGGCGTTCGGTACCGCAGGCTCAAAGTCCGCCGCCAGCGCGGTGGGCGTCAGCGTCAAGGTCAGGCACAGCGCCGCGGCGCAAAGGGAAAGCATTCGTTTCATGTTGTTATCCTCTTTTCTTCATTTTATAGTGATCTCTTGTCTGCTCCAGCAGGAGGTCATATTCCCAAGGCTCCACTTCTAAGGAGAGGTAGGCCCCATCCTTCGTCATGCCGTCCACCCGATAGCGCAGCACCAGAGGAAGCTGCCGCTGCTTTTTCACATCCTGGGGCGAGAGCCAGCCAACGCCGCCCACAAAGACGGAGCGGATGGCAGACTCATAGTTTTCCTCATAGCCCTGCCAGAGAAGGGCCTCCCGCAGTTCTTTCCGCAGCTTCTTGCGCTGGGGAACGGGGATCAGGCGCTCCGGCTCCAGCAGAAAGCGGGGACGCAGGCTTTCCAAGCAAACATCCAGCGCGTCTTTCAGGGCAGCGTTCTTTTTCGTCAAGCCGCCGTGCCAGTGATCTGCCGCCAGCACATCCTCGCCCTGGGCATCGCCGGGGAAAAGACGCACACAGCGGATGAGCTCATAGGCGTGGGCATCATCCGCCATGCCGAGGACGCGGGCCCCATCCATAGGGAGAGACCGGTAATGGGAGATCGCATCATTCAACGCGGAAAAACGTTTCACACCCCAGCCGGGTCTTCCGGGGCGGAGATCGTCCACGGTGTAATAGGTCATGCTCATGCAAATATCCTCCTCACTTCATTTTCATACCGCCCATAGTGGGGGCGTCCGTCTGTTCCTGTGTCATCATCTCCTCCAGTTTTTCCCGCGCCCAGTCGGGCAGGAACTTGTCATCCAGTACGCCGATGAAATCCTCCCGGTTCCATCTGGCTGTTTCACCGTCCGAGAGGCAGGTGGCAAAGACTGCTCGACCACTGGAATGCGGCTCGCAGCCAAAACCGCTCCGAGCATACCAGAGCTGGTTTTCCTGCCCCCAATACTGCTCCCGCAGCGCCTCCGGCGACAGCACCAGCACCTTGCCGGTGAAGTCCTGCTTCGCGCGGTCACCAACGCAGTGCTCCGCGCCAAACAGATTTAACGCCTGCACCGCTTTGCGGTAGAAAGTGACGAAGCCATCCAGCACGGCCGGATGGCTTCGGACAACAAAGTCGCTGTTGCGGTTGATGTCTTTGGGGATACAGACGCGCTCCGCCCACTGCTTGTTGGCATGTCCGAAGCGCCCGTCCCACTTGAGCTCGTGCAGGGTGTTGGCAAGCACCCACGCGGTGCGCTTGTAGCCGTATTCCTCCAGCACCGGCGTGATACAGTCCTTGTCCAGATGCATTCCGTCGAAATTCTGACGGATGGCGTCCTCGATGGTGTTGCGGCAGGCGATGTTCGCCTTGTGGCTCTCCCGCCAGAGAGGAAGCTCGTCCCGATCTCTCGCCTCGGCGGAGGAATAGGGGTAGAGATAGGTGTCATTCATTCTGAGATCTCCTCCTTTTCCAGCAGGCGGCATACTCCCTCCATCCGCACACCGGAATCCTCCAGCATGGTGCGAACATCATCGTCCAGCTCGTCGATGAGCACATCCGCGGCGGTTTTCTCCGCTGCCTGCACGATGATTCTGCCCTCCTCTACAAAGGACTCCAGCGCGGCAGTGGGCGAGATCCCCGCCTCCGCCAGCTGACAGGGTGGAATTTCAAGGCCGGAGCATTGGGGTTTGCGTTCACAGGCGCCGCACGCCGTTTCCGTCATTCCGGTCTCCATCGCCATCTGGCTTCGCTCCGCCAGACGGGAGATCAGCTGCGGCGTTACGGTGGAAAGCAGAGAAATGGTTTTCAGCAGCTCTGCCACGGTGGGATCTCCCGGCAGCAGCAGAACACAGCCGCTGTCGGTATGGAGGATCAGGTCGCTGACATCTGCAAGGTCGGAGAGCTGCAGCGCGGCGCGGGGGATGGTAAGGGTCTTGTTTGCGGGGTCATGGTTCAAATGGAATTTCATGATGTTTGCCTCCTCTTTTTTTGATTTGTTTAACATTTCAATGGGCACTTTGGCTCGTGGATCATCTCATAGCGGGTATCGCCGTCACCGCCCAGCAGGTTTTCCAAGGAGAGCTGCCAGCAAGCCTTACGGGGATCATAGTTCGTGATGATGATTTCCTCATATTCACTTCCTGCCTTTTGCGACATACTATTTGGGCGCGAGGTCCGGAAAATAAAGCAGCCATCTTGATAGAGATCGCAAATGTATTCCTGATAGTTATACGAAACAATAAAGTACCCCTCACTCCCGATGAGCACATCGTGAAGCCGCTGGTGATCCTTCAGCGGAAACTCTACCGGATAGCAGCCCTCTGCCATATAGTAGGGCGGATCGCAGTAAAGTACGGCATTCTTCCTGTCATATTGGCGAATCAGCTCCTCAAAGTCCTTATTCTCAATGACAACATTGGCCAGCCTGCGGGAGCACTCCCAAATCAGATGGAAGAAGCGGCGGATATCGCAGGGCTTACCGCCAAAGGACTTGGCGCCGCCGCTGAAACTGTATCGCACCAGCTTGAAGTAATCCGCGGCACGTCGAATATCTCCGCGTGGCGCGCGTTCCAACATGAGGGCACGGATGGCTTCCGCGTCGGGAGGATCTAAGAATACCTCAGTCAGATCCATTTCCTCCTGCAGATAATCATCCGTGATCTCATCCTTTGAGAAAAATTTATAGAGGACGTTGAAGTCATCCCGTGTGTTCAGCGGCAGGAACCCCAATTCCGCTAAGAGCGCCATGGTACGGTTTTTCACGCAGCAGAAGAGGTTCGTTAGATTTCCGTTGTAGTCATTGTAGACCTCCATACAGCCCCGCTGGATAGGACGGCTCATTGTCACTGTGCCGCTGCCGCCGAATACATCGATGAAACGCTTATAGTGGTCCGGCATCAGCTTGTTGATGATCCACAGCAGCTTGCCCTTGCCGCCTACCCAGGGGATAAAGCTGTTCAAGATGCACCTTCTTTCAAAGGAAAAGCATCCAGTGACCGCTCTAATCCGCGTCTTGCTGCCGCAAGTCCATTTTCCATGTTTTGAAGCTGCTGAATCGTGGAGTAGACTTCACCGGCAGTCGCCGCGTAGAAGTATCCGCATCGATCGCTCCCAATAGGAACACCCTTGCGTCTCATACGATTTACAAGTTTTCGAAGATCTGTTCCGCTAATCCCTATAGCCGCTTCCAGCGCAGCGCTGCTCGCACTGTACCTTCGCCCGGTACATGCTCCTTTCAGATAACTCAATAATTTTTCTTCTCGCATTTTTGCTCCTTTCCGGGGTTGTACTCCCGGAGGAAGGGACAATGCGCAAAAAAGAAGGGGCCGCTTTCCCCCTCCGGGAATACGGCCCCTAAGTGTGATTGTTTTTCTGAATGTTCCGTTCTTACGGAACGGTAATCGCCCCGTGTGCTCCTGTGAAACAAACGCCATCTCCCATATAATTTAAGAACGGATACCGTTCAAAAGGAGATTGCGTATGGATCAGGTCGCATTGGGTAAACGGATCAAGGCCGCTCGCGAGCGAGTCGGCATGACGCAGGAAGATCTTGCTGCCGCTGTGGATTATAGCGTGGATCATGTGAGCGTTGTAGAGCGGGGCGTGAAGCCGCCAAAGCTGGAAAAGCTGGTTGCCATTGCCAACGTGCTCAATGTTGGGACAGACGAGCTTCTTCAGGACAGTTTGAACGCGGCGACGATGCTCCGAGCCACGGAGCTCTCCGAGCGTTTGAAGACGCTTTCCCCGGACGGGCAGCGTAAGGTGATGAATGTGCTGGAGGCGTTGATCACCGAATTCCAGTAACACTACGACAGAGGTTTGCTTTTTGCAGACCTCTGTTTTTTTCGACTGCGTTCGACATATTTCCCGTAGACTCCTGTGGTATTGTAGTTCCATAAGAACGATAATCGTTCTAAAAACAAGGAGTGAACAATATGAAACAAATGAATGTTCGTGCCGAAGCAGCTCTGCTGGAAGTAGCCTGCAGACACCATACCACCGTGGAAGAGGTGCGCAGGGAGATCCGTCTGGCTATGGCGATGGCAATGTGTAGCCCTGACCCTGCCACGCGGAAAATCTGGGGTGAGATCCCATGTGATGGAAACGTCCTCACGCCGGAGGATCTCATCACCTATGCCGCGATGCGATGCCGGGAAGGGGAGTGCTGAAAGTTTCTTGCCCGTTTTACGGGTCAAGGCGGTGTTATTTCATCTCCATTTTCTGTGTTTCCTGCATTGGTGACAGCATGGGCTGATAGTCCGCACGGTGCAGCAGACCGTAGGGTGAGAGGACAGCGTTGTCCTCCTTGATGAGGTCGCAGCCGTAGGTGTAGAGGTTCACATACGGGATCAGCCGAACGGCTTCTTCACGGTCCATGATGAAACAAAGCTGATCCAGCGCCGCTTCCTGCGGTGAACTGATCTCTGGCGTGAGGATGTAGTCCGCCAGATGCTCCGTTAGGAACAGGGCGGTTTCGATGTCCCGTACCTCGAACTGCTCCAGCAGAGCCTTCAGCTTTGACAGCTCAGATCTCGGAGTGTCCCGCGCGGCCTTGGTGAAGGCGTTAAATTCCTCCAGCTCCATGGGCAGATCCGCAAAGAAGGCGGCGTTGGGCAGAATGCCGTCATAGTTGAGGACAACAGTGTTTTCCCAATTCAGGGTGCCGAGCTGTTCCTGCGCGTCCAGCAGCTCCGCCTCTGCTGCGGGAAGATCCAGTGTCACCGTGCGCGCATCGCCAATGTCGGGATGCAATCCAAGCGTGAGCCGAAAGAGGTATCCCGGCTTTCCCGGCAGCGCCTTTTGGACAGGCGGCGCAGTTGTCAGTTCGCCATCCCGCAGCACATACAGACTGTTCACAAAAACGCCGTTTTCACTGCATCGCATCATTCTTCCAATGCCGGCGAAGTCCAGCATCTCGAATACCTCGTTGGATACGCCGTCCAGTTCGGGGATAAATTCATTTTCCGCGTAGAAGCGGCCAAGCTGGGCGTCATCCGCGGCATCCACCACATGATAGCAGTCTGTTTTTGCGCTGACCGCCAGATCCCGCAGATCCTGCAGCGTGATGACGCCGCCGTTGGCGTTTACTTTTCTCTGCACCTCTATGGAAAACAATCCCTCAAAGGCAACCTCCTGCACCTCGTCCAGCGCCGACAGCAGTGCGGCAAGGTCGTTCAGTTCGTTGAGGCTGATGTCCAACCCGTCCAAATGGGGCGAGAGATACTCAAAGGCATCGTAGTCTTCGATCTCCATGTACAGGATGTCATCTGTCTGAAGGCGTACCTTGTCCAGCGCATCCCACAGTTCCCACGGTGAGGCAGGCAAGTCCAGCTTGGCATACGCCTCGTTGTTGGGTATGCCTTCTTTTGCAAGATATACCTCGAATATCTTCTTATCCAAGGGTCATCCCTCCCATTTTCAGCCCGTTCTGCTCATAGACTTTCGGGTCCGCGCCGGGGATGTTCCAGCCGAACATGGAACCCGTTTTCATAGCTTTTTCCTGCGCGGGGGTAACGCCGAGCCGCTCGTTGTTGTAGTCCGCTATCTCACGGTTATGCGTGGGATCGTTGGTGTTCCAATCACTGTGGTAGTAGCCGCTCTCACCGCGCTTGATGCAGATGAGCTCGCCGGTGCCGGGGAGCGTGGAGAAGCACAACTCCGGCAGACCCTCCGCCAGCTTGGGGGAGAAAAGCTCCTGCTCCGTTTGGATGCTCCACTCGTCCGAATTCCAAAAGTGGACATACAATTCACCGCCGTCATCCACGGAAATCTCCCGCTGCTCAAACCCCTCGCACCAGCCATCAGAAGCCTGTCCGGTGATAAACTCTTTCAAAGTATCCATTTCGGTATCCGACAATTTTCCGGCGACGCGGCATTCCGCCACGCCCCAGAGCTGCCGGTCACGTTCCTCTACGATGAAGACGGCGGAGCGCACCTTGCGGTCAACGCTGTCGGCTTCATCATACCAATGCATGATGCCGCGCTCCGCCTCCTCCGGCATCCGGTTTTTCACCAGCGCCGCCGTGATCTGATCCTGATAGCCCCGCAGCTCACTGCCCTCCAGAAGTGTGCTGCTGTCATCAAATTCGCCGTACTCGTTTCGCTCGTAGAGATCGGCGGTCAAGGGCATATACAGCTTGAGGGTGGTCAGCTTGGGCGGCAGCACGGTGAAGCTGTCCTCGCCGGGGATGAGCGGCAGCGTGCGGCCATTGTCCCACTTCATAAAAATTTGCCCCTCATTGTCCACAAAGTCTACTTCGCCCTCCGTGCCGGGAAGAATGGGATGATAAGGGTCCTCCATCGAATTGAGCCGGATGCGGGTGCCGGGGGGATACTGCTCCTTGATAAAATTCACCATTTTTCTGTCCATCACTTTATACCTCCCATTGTCATGCCCTGTTTGGGCGTTTTTTGATATTTCTCCAACTGGCGGGGATTCTCCTCGCCGTAGAAGTCGAAGATCATGTCATCCACCTGCTTGCGGACGCTGGGATCGTCGGTCAGCACCTCGTAACGGAAGCCTGTGGTGGGGTGATACGGCAATTCCTCCCGCACACACTTGAGAAAGGCTTCGGCATCGGTAAATTCCTGTGCATCGCCGTTGGCATAGGTGACGCGGCCTACCAGCGGCTTGTCCCGCGCCATATTCTGCCGCTGGACATCCAGATCATAGGCCGTACAGTAGCAGTTATAATCGCCCGGAGACGGATTACAGCGCAGGCAGTAGCGGTAGCGCTCCGTTTCCACGATGTAGCCGTAGTTCTGTACATAGCCGCCGTCGATTTTCCCGCCGTGGTCATAGCAGAAACGCTCCATGGCGAAGCGATTTTTCAGCACACTCTCCCGCAGCGTGTCCACGACCTCCTGCAGTTCCAGTTTGAACGCGGGGCTGTTCAGCTCCTCCGGGCCGCGGGGCCACCAGGTATGCCAGAACTCGTTGCCACTGCGCCCGAAGTCCATGCGGACATGACCAACGGTACCCAGCCGCTTATCTTCTTCGGGGTGCGGGGTATAAAATAAGCCCGCTTCCTCCGGGCGGGCAGGTCGGATATGAAATTGTGTTGCATCTTTCAAGGTTAAGATCTCCTTTCGGTGTAGAATTTGGCTTTACACATTACTGGGGATACGCTATGATGAGGTAAAGAAATCGGAATTTGCAGGTGTGATTGATGAGAATTGTAGAAGTTACAGAAAACAAAAAACAATATCTTGATTTGCTCCTATTGGCGGATGAGCAGGAAGATATGGTTGACCGTTATCTCTATAAAAGTAAAATGTATGTTCTCGATGATGACGGAGTGAAATGCGAGTGTGTCGTAACGGATGAAGGGACTGGAATACTTGAAATTAAGAATATTGCTACAGTTCCCCCATTTCAGCGAAAAGGCTATGCCAAAGCACTGATTGAATTTCTTGTTGAAAAATACCGTGGACAATTTTCGATACTGCAAGTGGGAACCGGCGACAGCCCATTGACGATACCCTTTTATGAAAAATGTGGCTTTGTACGCTCGTATATCGTGCCAAATTTCTTTACGGATCATTATGATCACCCGATATATGAGTGTGGTGTACACCTTGTAGATATGGTGTATTTGCAAAGGCCTCTATAAAACCAAATCCAGTTTATCTGCTTAGCAAGCGGCTTGATCCAAATGGATCGAGCCGCTTTCGCTTACATCATCCTCTGCCCCTGCCGCTGCTCTGGAAACGGCGGCTCCAAGCGGCGCAGCAGGCCGAACTCCGTTTCCGTCACACAGTCGTTTTCCATGCAGTCCTGACCGTATTTCTCAAAGCCCATGTAGCCACAGCACAGGGTTCTGCCTCACTCCCGGTTTGCTTACACTTCAGTTCTGCCTGAATGATCATCGTGAAAGCCCTCCCATCTCCATGCCGTTTTTATGCCGGTTTTCCATCACTTCTTCCATGCGAAAAAAGCCTTTGTAGGCAACATAGCCCCGGTCGGTGAACATCCCGTCCTCCTCGTTCATGCGCTCCGCGCCGTACTTTTCATAGTCATAAAAAGCGTCGAGGTTTTCGTCATACTCGAAGTGACCGGACTGTTGGATCATGTACTTGCCGTACTCGGCGGGAGAGTGCGCGCCAGGGGCGAAGTCAAAGAGGTCAAGGTTTTCCGCAAGATTTTTGATCTGTGCCGCGGACTTTGGCTTTGCCAGCATGACCACGGCCCCCAGCTTATTCATGTCGCTATCGGAAAGGCTATCCGCAGCCTGTGCCAATGCATTAAGGTCAGAAAGATTTTCACGCTCCATATCCAGCAGCACATCCACCTCGTTGGGGAGCTGGCTGTCCTCCAGCCGCAGGCGGGCATCAGCGGGATCTGTGATGCCCCCGCGAAGGAGCGCGCGGTCGATCTCCTCCCGCTCCATGGGGAGGAACAGCCATGTGATGTGTTCTGTGTCCTCCGGCTCGTTTTTGGAGGTCACCGCAACGGTGATGGCGTTCGGTTCATAGTAATAGCAGGGGAAGAGGCGGCCATCGTAGACCTGCTCTAACTTCATGCCGTTGTCGTAGACCACACCGTAGGGAGTGATCGTGCCGCCGCCGTTTTCGATGAGCCGCCGCGCGGTTTCCTCGCCATCCAGTTTGTTCAGCTCATCCACACTTGCGCTACCGCCGTGCAGGTTCATGTAGTGGTCACGGCCAACAGCGGCGAGGTCGGAAAAGTCGGTAATGACCGTGGCCTGTTGGCAGCAGAAGGTCAGGTTGATGAGATCCTTTAACTCAAACAGCTCCAGCTTGTGGGCCATTGCCTGAAACTGTGCGGCCTCGCCGGTGTCGAAGCTGTCCAGCCGTTTGGCGAGGTAGTTCAGTTCCTCCACATTGACCGTGAGCATTTCCGTGCGCTTGAGAACGGTGTAGAAGCTGTCGACCTTCTCCACCTTGCAGTCCGTCTTGACCGCGTCACCGATCTCCAACGCCTCCAATAGCTCCATGCAGTGCGCGTACTGGTCGCGGGAGATGGGGAACGGGATGGTTGCCACGCCGTATTCCGGGTGGTTGGGATTACCGAGAACCGCTTGAATCATCATTTGTGTTTTCCTCCAATCCGTTGATTTTGTTCATTCTGGTCCGCAGACAGGTCCCGTCCGCGCCCCAGCAGAGAAAACCGTGGCGGGGATAGGGGCAGTCCTTGCAATCCGGGGAATGGCTGCAAACAGGTGCCGGCAGCGGCTCCTGCTGAAAGCCGGGGAAGTGCGGAAGAATGAGTTTGAAGTGGATCGTTCCGTAAATTTCCATTGATTTTCCTCCTAAACTAAAAAAGACCGGACATTTCTGTCCGGCCTGCGTGGATACTTATTTCATTGTCATGCCGCTCTGTTCCGGCGCGTCCCGCTGCCGCAGAGCATCCGCGGGCAGCAGTCCGCCGACCTGTTCCATGAGCTCCGCCAGTTCCTGATTCCGCCCGAAGGATAGCGTTTCGTCCTGTTCACGGACGAACGACAGTGCGTGGTAGATCTCCGCAAGCTGCTCCGGTTCAAAAAGGGCGTCTTTTGGAACAAGCCCGCCGCGGACGGTGAAGTCCCGCTTGGCGGCATCGTAGTCATCCTGAAAATAATGTCCGTGATGGACGCCTTTGCGGTCGAAGTCCCACTCCCAAGTCACGAATTGGACGCCCCGCTCGGTGGGGTGGGCCGCCAGCACTGCGTCACCAAAGTCCGCGAGGACGCGGTAGTCGCCATCCAGTCCGCTGGCTTTGAGCCGCGGTGCGGTTTCCAGAATCGCCATGTATTCCGAAGTCATTTTGACGGTGTCAATCACCGTCTGCAAAGCGTCCTGCGCCCGAATACTGTCCACGTTCTCTTGCCGGTACAACACGCTGCCCTTGCCGGATACGCGGCAGAGGCGCCCTTTTTCAACGCTGACGGGCAGGTGGTGATCTTCGATTGGTTCCACCGTGAAGCCGTTCTGCCGCAACTGATTGGCGGCTTCCTCAAGGAAGCGGAGCTGCGCGGGTTCGTTTTGATGATTCATTTTGGAGTCCTCCTCGTAAGCAAAAAAATAAGCCGGAGCATCCTGAAATGCTCCGGCCGGATGATGAATTAAGGTGTGAAATGAAAACTCCCTTTTAAGTTAATTGTTGCTACTGCTTGGTTAGCCAATTCTAATGTAGATTTATTCATCAGGGGACATAATAAGAGGCTCTCTCCTTATCGGAGAGAGCCTCTTCAAAGCTATTACTCTATATAGCAAGCAGCTAAGACGATGACATTGGTGGTTCCGCCGCTTATGTTATCAAACGAAGAAGTTGAACATGGAATGGCGTAGGCTGTAAATGTATCTTCATTGTAAACCTCTGTGCTGCCCAAATAGTACAGAGCATAATAGTTGTTATCGTCATCAGCGGCCAAAAGGTATGTTAGCTTACCTCCCAAGTAGTCATCCTCAAACACCTGCACGGCGTAGAGGTCTAACTTTACTAAGCCAATCTGATCTTGCTTGCGTGTCTTATTGAACTGTTTATTAGAGAAATCTTGTATGTCAGAGGACTGTATCGCTTCATTCGTTGCAGTAGGAAATAGATTTTCATTTTCGTCAATATACTCAATCACTGCATCTGAAATAGTAAATTTACCGAATAGGTCTAACTGACCAATGTAGTTGAAAGACTCACCTGTAGTCGGTGTAAACTCTCCATTTGTGTATGTTCCTGACATCTCCAATGTTTCGCCATCATTTATGATGGTTGTCACGCCGTAGCCGTTAAAGGCTCCGTTAGAGAAATTGCCTTCATACGTATATGTAGACCCGTTTTCTCCGTCTGCTTCGAATGTTCCTACACCTTGTGGCTTGCCATTGACAACTTCTCCAGTGTACTTTCCGTCAATACCATAAGTGTCCGTTCCCTCTACCATAGTAACGGTGATATCATAGTCTGAAACGGTAGATGGTGTATCGTTTTTAGGTGTCTCTTGTGCGGTGCTCCCACAACCGGATAGGAGTACCATAAGCAGTGACAAAACGATAACGCCCGCCTTTTTCATGACTGCATCTCCTCATTGGTGGTATATTAGCCGATTTAGGCTTGTCACCTGTTAGGAGTATACCATGTTTGGCGAATTATGCCAATAGGAAAAGAAAAGATACGAAAGCTTTTGTAATATGACAGATAGTCATTTCTATTTGCGTTCCTTGATGACAGCTTCTATGACATCAATATACTTTTGAGGAAGATTGAAGTCTTTGTATAGTTCATCATCGGTGTAAATGTGGTCGAATTTTCCGCTTGGAGGTGCAGGAACAAATCTAAATACATGATTTGTCAGCATCCCTGTAAGCTTACTCTGGTATATAGCAACGAAAAACCTTACAAATCTCGTATTCAACCAAGATAAGAAACTTTCACATTCTGATTTTATCTCAGATGTGAATGTCATATCTGAAGCATCAGATCCCTTTTTCTCTCCTGCTTGAGTATCTATTAGTTGACTTTTAGCCAAATCCCTTTTACCTTTTGTGTTGATATAAGCCTATCCGCCAAATCCTTCGTCGATTTAACGGAACTCTAAGCACATGAAAAGGAGCAAGGTGTATCGACCTTGCTCCTCCTATGGGATATACTATTCAGTTCAACTAATTGGAATTGGCTTACTTCTTCTTTCCAAAGAACAAGGGAATTGCACCAAATATAATTGCAACGACAAGAGATATCATCGTTTTGAAAAACACCATATGGGTGATACTCTTAAAGAATATTTCTATCGGTTCTGCTTCTAACTTAATTCTCATGCCAGGGATTGCAAAGCAAATAATCAAATAAGTTGCAATAAAGGCAATCAAAAACAACACTATGGATACAGTTTTCTTTTTCATACAAACACACCCCTTTGTCAAATTTGAATTTGTCTAGCTGCTTCATTATTTGTATAGACGGAAAAGCCAGCAAATTGTTCCGACTTTTCTATATTATACAATATTTTTGTGTTACTTTCAAGGTATGAAAAGATGCCAAAGTTGCCTTCGGCTCTTTTCGGTATCCAGTACCGGTTAAGTGCGTGATTTAGTGAAATCACCGGAGTTCTACCCTATCCACACAAAAGGTAAAAGGGAGAATGAAAAAGGGCGCCTTTTTGATGGCTTCGACGAAACCAACAAACAGACGCCCGAAAGATCGTATAAAATTTTGAGGAAAGATCGTTCTATTTTGTGCCCGCAAAAAGGGCACTTCTCAGGTTTTTGCCTTTGAATCTGTGAAAGGGGGAGTTCAAATCTCTCCGGTTACCAAAATAACGCGAAAATATCTTTTTTTCTGAGTGCGGAATTTGAAATAAAAAAAGGCGGCAACCCTTTGACATTCTAAGCGTTGCGCTTAAAATATCCAAATTGTTGCCACCTTATGGAGGTGACACCCGGATTTGAACCGGGGAATCAGGGTTTTGCAGACCCTTGCCTTACCACTTGGCTATGTCACCGAAGCCGTATGATTGAGTGCCTATATAGGATACCCTAAAACGCCCCGTTTGTCAAGACAATTTTTATTTTTTCCTGACATCCGAAAAAATATTTTACAAAGGTGTTCAACCGCCTTTCCCGACCTCCGCCCCCCTGTGTCAAACGGCACAAAAAAGTCCCGGCTTTTCACTTTCGATTGAGCGGTGATGCCGCTTTACAGTGGCCAGACCGGGCAGTAAAATAAAAATACGGTAAACTGCCGTTCATGTTGTAAAATCAACCGATGGGAAGGACAGGAGGAGTGTTTATGGTTTCTCAACGGATGCTGCAGCTGGGCACGGCCCGTTCCGTGATCCGGGAGCTGTTTGAATATGGCCGTCAGCGGGCCGCAGAGGTAGGTGCGGAAAACGTATTTGACTTTTCATTGGGAAACCCCAGCGTCCCCGCTCCCGCAGAAGTGAATGATACCGCTATCCGGCTGCTGCGGGAACAGGCAGACACGATTCACTGCTACACCAGCGCCCCCGGCGATCCCGCCGCCAGACAGCGGATTGCTGACTCCTTGAACCGTCGGTTTGGGGAGCAGTATACGGCGGACGAGCTGTACCTCACCGTAGGCGCGGCGGCGTCTCTCTGCTGTGTATTGGGCGGACTGACCTGCCCCGGCGACGAGTACATCCTCTTTGCCCCCTACTTTCCGGAGTACCGGGTGTTTATCGAGGGTGTCAAGGGGAAGGTCAAGGTGATCCCCCCGGAGCCGGAGCACTTTCAAATCGACTTTTCCGCCTTTGAACAGGCAGTCACCTGCCGCACCAAGGGCGTGATCATCAACTCCCCCAACAACCCCTCCGGCGTGGTCTACTCCCGCCAGACGCTGGAAACTCTGGCAGCGATCCTCCGGGCTAAGGAAGCGCTCTACGGCCACCCCATCTATCTGATCTCCGACGAGCCTTACCGGGAGATTGCCTTTCACGGCGTGGAGGTCCCCTGGGTACCGCAGATCTACAAGGACACCATCGTCTGCTACTCCTTTTCCAAGTCCCTTTCCCTCCCTGGCGAGCGGTTGGGCTATGTGTTGGTGCCCAAGCAGGTGACGGACGCTGATTCCGTCTACGCCGCGGCGGCAGGTGCAGGTCGCTCTCAGGGATATGTCAATGCCCCCAGCCTATTTCAGAGGGTGGCGGCGGAATGCTGTGACCTGACGGCGGACATCAGCGTCTATGAACGCAACTGCGCCCTGCTGACCGACGCACTTCGAGAGATGGGCTACCATGTGGTCCAGCCCGGTGGAGCCTTCTACCTGTTCCCCCGGTCACTGGAACCGGATGACATGGCTTTCAGCGAGCGAGCCAAGCAATTCGACCTGCTGTTGGTCCCCGGCAGCGGCTTCGGTGCTCCCGGCCACTTCCGGATCGCCTATTGCGTCCAGACGGAAATGATCGAACGGGCGCTGCCTCGGTTCAAGGCACTGGCGGACTCCTATCAATAACATAGCAACGGCGAAACACCCCGGCTCTTTTGAAAAGAGCCGGGGTGTTTTTATCAGGCAACGATCCCCGTCCCTTCCGAAGAAAGGACGGGGATCGTTTATTTTGCAGAAAGTCGGCTTAGTAAGCCACACCCCAGTAGATATCAGTGGTGCACTTCTCGCCGCAGACGGGGCAAACGCCCTCGGTGCCGGACTGCTTGAGCGGCATGCAGCGGCTGGAAACACCTGCCAGCTCCTTCATCTTCAGCTCGCACTCCAGCTTGCCGCACCACTTAGTCCGGGCGAAGCCGCCCTTGGTCTCCACCATCTCCTTGACCTCCTGCCAGGAGTTCAGGTCGAAGGTGTTGTCCTCCAGATTCTTTTCCGCCTGAGCATACAGGTTGTCGTGAACGGCGGTCAGCAGGCTCTGCACCTGGCTTTCCAGCCCGTCCAGAGCGACAAAGCTCTTTTCGCCGGTATCACGGCGGGCCAAGCAGCACTGTCCCTTTTCCAGATCGCGGGGACCGATCTCCACACGGACAGGCACGCCCTTCATTTCATACTCGGCGAACTTCCAACCGGGAGAGTTGTCGGAATCGTCCAGCTTCACCCGCAGGCCGGCAGCCTCCAGACGGGTCTTGATCTCAGCGGCTGCTTCCAGCACGCCGGGCTTGTGGGCCGCCACGGGGATCACTACCACCTGAATGGGGGCGATGGCGGGAGGCAGCACCAGACCGTTGTTATCGCCGTGGGTCATGATGACCGCGCCGATGAGCCGGGTGGTGGTGCCCCAAGAGGTCTGGAAGGGATATTGCAGCTTGTTGTCCCGACCGGTGAAGGTCACATCGTAGGCCCGGGAGAACTTGTCTCCGAAATAATGGCTGGTGCCGGACTGGAGGGCCTTACGGTCCTTCATCATGCTCTCGATGGTATAGGTGGCCTCAGCGCCGGCAAATTTCTCCTTGTCGGTCTTGCGGCCCTTGACTACCGGCATGGCCAGCGCATCGCGGCAGAAGTCAGCATAGCAGTTGAGCTGCTGCTCCGTTTCTGCCATAGCCTCCTCAGCGGTCTCGTGGATGGTGTGGCCCTCCTGCCACCAGAATTCCCGGCTGCGCAGGAAGGGGCGGGTGGTCTTTTCCCAGCGGATCACGGAGCACCACTGGTTATAGAGCATGGGGAGCTGGCGGTAGGTCTGAAGGACGCTGTGCCAGTGGTCGCAGAACATGGTCTCAGAGGTGGGGCGGAAAGCCAGCCGCTCCTCCAGCTTGTCGCTGCCGCCCATGGTGACCCAAGCCACCTCAGGGGCAAAGCCGTTGACCAGTTCGCCTTCCTTTTTCAGCAGGCTCTCCGGGATCAGCGCGGGCATTGCCACGTTCTCGTGTCCGGTCTTTTTAAACTCCCCGTCCATGATCCGCTGAATGTTTTCCCAGATAGCGTAGCCGTATGGACGCAGGATCATAAATCCCTTCACGCTGGAATAGTCGATCAACTCCGCCTTCTTGCAGATGTCCGTATACCACTGGGCGAAATCGTCCTCCATACTGGTGATCTGTTCCACTTTTTTGTCCTGTGCCATGATTCTTCCCTCAACTTTATTCCAGAATTGGAGGCAAACAGCCTCCTTTGAACTCATAACGTCTTATTTTATCGTCTTTTTCCCCTGTTGTCAACCATTTCACCCCAGGGCCAGCGCAACGATAAAGCCCAGCACCGCACCGCAGCACACCTGCATAGGCGTGTGGCCCAGGAATTCCTTCAGCTTCACCTCCGGTGCCTCCTCGCTGTCGAGCATTTCCAGCAGCTCATTGATGGCCTTGGCATGGCGTCCCGCCTCCCGACGGACGCCCATGGCGTCATGCATGACGATGACGGCCAGGATCACGCACACGGCAAAAACGGGGGAGTCATAGCCGTATTCCAGACCGGAGGTCACCGCCAGTGCGGTCACGGTGGCAGAGTGACCGCTGGGCATCCCGCCGTCCCCTGTAAGCCGCTTCCAGTCGATGGTGCGGTTCACCGCCAAATAGATAAAGAACTTCAGGAGCTGCGCCGTGGCCCAGGCCAGCAGCGCGTTCATCAACAGGTGGTTGCTGAAAATATCAGAAAGCATAGATAATCTCCGATCATGTAGTAGGCGCGGAGACCCGCACTGTCTCTACTATACACCAGACGTTAAGAAGCTGTCAATTTTTGCCGGCTAAAACCTTTGAAATTTGCGAAAATCCCAGTAGCGGCGCAGAAAAAAAGCAGGACGGCCGTGATCCGGCCGCCCTGCGCATATTGGGGGTTCTTTCGGCGTTAGCCCTCCCACTTCCAGTTCCGGACCTCCGGCAGGTCGATGCCGTTGTCCCGGATATACTGGCGGTGCTCCACCAGCTTGTCATTCATCTTCTGCACCAGATAGGCGCCCCGGTTGCCCAGCTGGGGCAGGCGGTGCACGGTGTCGATGACCAGATCGAAGCGGTCAATGTCATTGAGGACCCGCATATCGAAGGGCGTGGTGATGGTGCCCTCCTCCTTGTAGCCCCGGACATGGAGATTCTTGTTGTGACGGCGGTAGGTCAGCTCATGGATCAGGGTGGGATAGCCGTGATAGGCGAAGATAATAGGCTTATCCTTGGTAAAGAGTGTGTCGTACTCGGAATCAGTCAGGCCGTGAGGATGCTCGGTATGGGGCTGGAGCTTCATCAGGTCCACCACGTTCACCACGCGGATCTTCAGCTCCGGCAGTTCCTTCCGCAGAATGCTGACGGCGGCCAGTGTTTCCAAAGTGGGGGTATCGCCGCAGCAGGCCATCACCACGTCCGGCTCCTCGCCGGCATCATTGGAGGCCCACTCCCAGATGCCAATGCCTTGGGTGCAGTGCTTGACCGCCTGCTCCATGGTGAGCCACTGGGGACGGGGATGCTTGCTGGCCACGATGACGTTCACATAGTTCCGGCTCTTGATGCAGTGGTCGAAGCAGGAGAGCAGGCAGTTGGCATCGGGGGGCAGATACATCCGCACCACGTCCGCCTTCTTGTTGGCCACATGGTCCAGGAAGCCGGGGTCCTGATGGGTAAAGCCGTTGTGATCCTGCTGCCAGACGTTGGAGGCCAGAATATAGTTCAAAGAGGCAATATCGTGCCGCCAGGGCAGCTCGTTGCACATTTTCAGCCACTTGGCGTGCTGGGAGAACATGGAGTCCACGATGCGGATGAAGGCCTCATAGCTGTCGAAGAAGCCGTGGCGGCCCGTCAGCAGGTAGCCCTCCAAAAAGCCTTCGCAGAAGTGCTCAGAGAGCATGGAGTCCATGACCCGGCCATCGGGGTCCAGGTCCTCGTCCACATTGGGGATCTGCTCATCCAGAAAGCGGCGGCCGGTGACCTCAAACACCGCCTGCAAGCGGTTGGAGGCCGTCTCATCCGGCGCGAAAATGCGGAAGTTCCGGGCGTCCAGATTCAGCTTCATTACGTCCCGGACGTAGGTGCCGAGGACGTACATATCCTGCGCTTCCACCGCGCCGGGAGCCTTCACGTCCACAGCGTAGTCCCGGAAATCGGGGGTGCGGAGATCCCGCAGCAGCAGTCCGCCGTTGGCATGGGGGTTGGCGCCCATGCGGCGGGTTCCGGCAGGGGGGAAGGAGGCCACCAGATCCACGGGGGTGCCGTCAGCGTTGAACAGCTCCTCCGGCTTGTAGGAGCGGAGCCATTCCTCCAGCTCCGGCAGGTGTTTTTCCGTGTCGGGGCCCATGGAGATGGGCACCTGATGGGCCCGCCAGCTGCCTTCCAGAACGTGACCGTCCACTTCCTTGGGGCCGGTCCAACCCTTGGGTGTCCGCAGGACGATCATGGGCCAGCGGGGGCGGCTGGCGTCGCCGCTGGTGCGGGCGTATTCCTGGATCCGCTTGATCTCACGGATGGCCCAGTCCACCGTGGCGGCCATCTTCTGATGCATCTCGGCAGGCTCGCTGCCCTCCACAAAGCGAGGCTCCCAGCCGCAGCCCCGGAAGAAGCTCTCCACTTCCTCATGGCTCATGCGGGAGAAGATGGTGGGGTTGGCAATTTTGAAACCGTTCAGGTGCAGGATAGGCAGCACGGCGCCGTCGGTGATGGGGTTCATGAACTTGTTGCCGTGCCAGGAGGTGGCCAACGGGCCGGTCTCGGCCTCGCCATCACCCACCACGCAGGCGGCGATCAGGCTGGGGTTATCCGCCACAGCGCCGAAGGCGTGGGCCAGAGAATAGCCCAGCTCGCCGCCCTCGTGGATAGAGCCGGGGGTCTCCGGCGCCACATGGCTGGGGATACCGCCGGGGAAGGAGAACCGCTTGAAGAGCTTCTTCATGCCGTCCTTATCCCGGGTGATATTGGGATAGACCTCGGTATAGCTGCCGTCCAGCCAGTCCTGCGCCACCATGGCGTTGCCGCCGTGACCGGGGCCGGAAAGGTAGATCATATCCAGATCATCCCGCTTGATGACCCGGTCCAAATGCGTATAGATGAAGTTCTGGCCCGGGCAGGTACCCCAGTGGCCCACGATGGTCTGCTTCAGATCCGCAGCGGTCAAAGGCCGCTCCAGCAGGGGGTTATCCAGCAGATAGAGCTGGCAGGCGGTGAGGTAATTGGATGCGCGCCAATACGCGTCGATCTGCTTCAGCTGTGCAGGCGTCAGAGGCGGTTTTTTAGAAACACGGGCGCTGCCGCGCGGATTTGCGGTGAGCTTAACAGGCGCTGTTTTCTTTTTTGCAGGCATAGAAGAACCTCCTTTAATTATATTCTGATTTTAGTATACCCTTTATTCGATACATGTCAACGCTAATATCATAAAAACGATTACGCATCCAGCAAAATTTACAATTAGTACAAAAATTGCTCATTTTCCTCAAGGACTTGACGAAGGTGCTATACTGCTCTTATGAACACGTATGAATTGATCCGCTCCCGCCGGGAAACCCTGGCACTGGAGCTGACGCGGGATGGACGGCTGATCGTCCGAGCCCCTCTGCGAATCTCCCGGCGGGAGATCGACGCATTTGTAGAAAAACATAAGGACTGGATCGTCCGCCATCTGGCAAAGCAGGCCGCCCGCCCCACTCTGCCGCCGCCGGATGCTCCGGAAACTCAGGCACTGAAAACACAGGCACAGGCCGTTCTACCGGAGAGGGTGGCCCATTGGAGCGCCATCATGGGGGTCCACCCCACCGGTCTCCGCATCACCACGGCCAGAAAACGCTACGGGAGCTGCTCCAGCAAGGGCAGTCTGTGCTTTTCCTGCTACCTGATGTGCTGTCCAGAGGAAGCAGTGGAACTGGTGGTGGTCCATGAACTGTGCCATCTCCGGGAGATGAACCACGGCCCCGGCTTTTACGCGCTGCTGGAGCGATACCTGCCGGACTGGAAGGAGCGGAAAAAGCTGCTGAATTAGAAAAGCGCGGAAAATGCCATCCAATGCGCAGCAAAAAAGCGGAGGCCGACGGCCTCCGCTTTTTGCATACCTATATACTTTATAATACGATCACTCGTAATTGCTGACCAGGAACATGGGCTTGATGGCCACGACCTCGTCATATTCCTCCTGAGAGACCTGCACATCGGCGTTCAGGGCCTTCAAATCCGCCTTGACCACCGCCAGCGCCTCCTCGGCGTTCTGGGCGCGGCCCTCCCGCAGGACGCGGATCATCCGATCCAGCACAACGGGATGGGCATACCGGGCAGGCAGGGGGAAATGTTCCGGCAGTACCCCGGCCACGTCCTTCTGGGCCTGCTCCCAAGCGGCGGTGACCGCCCGCTTGTTGTTCTTCATGGTGGGAATGACCTGCGTACCGGAGAACAGGAACACCACCGCCAGGCCCAGCAGGGTGAAGTACATACCAAAGCCCTCCTGCCGCCGCCAGGCAATGACACCGTAGACTGCGGCGATCAGGCCCGCCAGCACAATGGCCAGCGCCACCCACTTATGGGCGGGATTGGTGTGCTCATTGACCCGCTTGGCCTTGGCCGCAGTGGAAAGCCGGTCCGTCAGCTTCGGATAGCCGGCGAGGAAGGTTCTGGCCTTTTCCAGCTTCTCCCGGGCCGCCTGTGCCTCCGGCGTCAGCACGTCCAGATACCGGACGGCTTCCTCCTGTGCCTTCCGGGCAAGGCGCTGCTCCGCCTGAACGCTGTGCAGCGGCAAACCGGGACAGACCTTCGCCAGATAGGCCAGCAGATCATCCACATTGTCCTCCCGCTTGAAGGTGCATTGCTTCTGCGTACCGTCACCGTATTCTACCACCAGGTACGGAATAGCGCCAAAGACGCCGTTTCCGGTGAAACCGCCCTTGCTCATGGCGACCCGCTTGAATACCCGGCGGATATCCCCCAGCGCCACATAGTAGTGCCGGTCAAACAGGAAACCGTTCAGATACAGCGCTTTTTCCCCTACGCCGCAGGGGCCGAAGTGCTTGCAGTTTTTAACATCCGCAGTCAGGACTTCCGCCGACAGGGCGGTGCTGCCGAGACGCACAGGCGCAAATAACATAGTGTTCCTCCGTGATCGTTCATTGATAGCTTCAAAAGCGGCGGAAAGGAGAGAGTCTTTCCGCCGCTTTCGGATTGATTACTCAGAGCTTACTTGCCCAGAGTTTCGTATTGAGGCTTCACGTCGCGCTTCTTGATGCTGTACAGGAAGATGCCCAGGAACAGCGCGGCAGCGATGATGCCGACGGGATAAGCAACAGCAGTGTTGTAAACAACCGCGCCGTCAGCAGTCTTGTGGTTCAGGAACTGGCCCAGGCACTCGTTGCCCAGCATGAAGTAGGTGATGGACACAGCGCTCATGAAGGTAGCGGGGACAGCGGTGATCCAGTAGTTCTTCTTCTCATAGAAGAGGTACATGGAAGCGGCCCACAGCACGATCATGGCCAGAGTCTGGTTGGTCCAGCTGAAGTAACGCCAGATGATGGTGTAGTCGATCTTGCCCAGAGCGTTGCCCACGCCCAGGATCGCGCCGATGCCCAGCACGGGGATGCAGAGCATCAAACGGCCCTTGATGGACTTCTGCTCAATGTGGAACCAGTCAGCCAGCACCAGACGAGCGGAACGGAAGGCCGTATCGCCGGAGGTGATGGGGCAGGCGATCACGCCCAGCATAGCCAGAGCGATGCCCACGCCGCCCATGGTCTTGGAGCAGACGTCATACACGGTGGTGGAGCCGCCGCCGCCCATGGCCAGCAGATCAGCGCCGGTGTAGATTGCGCAGCCGGCAGCAGCCCAGACCAGAGCGATGATGCCCTCGGACACCATGGCGCCGTAGAACACGAAGTGGCCCTGCTTCTCACTCTTCATGCAGCGAGCCATCAAGGGGCTCTGGGTGGCATGGAAGCCAGAAATAGCGCCGCAGGCCACGGTGATGAACATGAAGCTCCAAATGGGAGTGCCCTGAGGATGCATATTGGTGAAGTTGTTCCAGATCTCGGGGATCACATAACCCTTGGTGAAGATACCCACGGCCACACCAACAGCCATGATGATCAGGCAGATGCCGAACACGGGATAGATCTTACCGATGATCTTATCAATGGACAGGAAGGTGGCGATGAAATAGTACACCAGAATCAGCACCAGCCAGAACAGCTTGTTGGTGAGGATACCGGTGCTGCCGCCGTTGGAGAACAGGAGCTGGATCAGACCAGCAGGGCCCACGGCGAACACGGTACCGACCATGATCAGCAGCACAACGCTGAATACACGCATGACATTCTTCATGGTGCCGCCCAGGTAGATGCCGGAGATCTCGGAGATAGAGGCGCCCTCGTTACGCTCGCTGAGCATACCGGAGAAGTAATCGTGGACAGCACCGGCGAAAATGGTACCGAAAGTGATCCACAGGAACACAACAGGACCCCACAGAGCACCGCTCAAAGCGCCGAAGATGGGACCCAGGCCAGCAATGTTCAGCAGCTGGATCATGAACAGCTTCCACTGGGGCAGAACCATGTAGTCCACGCCGTCATTGATCTTGACAGCGGGAGTCTCACGGTCATCGGGCCCGAAGGTCCGATCCACCAGGGAGCCATAGGTGAAATAGCCGCCGATCAGCAGTGCCAGGCAAATGAAAAAGCTAATCATCTTGAACTCTCCTTCCAAAAACACGTTTTTTCTTCTGAAGCAGGCGCAAAAACGTTTACTCGCCTGTTTTCGCTTACATATTAGCACTCTAACCCAGAAGTTCAAGTGCTGAAATTCACAAGAATCGTATAGAATCTTTGTTAATTTTAACAATAGATTTACGGAAATCGCACAATATCATTCACTTTAACCGGAAACCGGTTTGTAGATTTCTCTATAATTCCTTCGCATTCCAAAAAGATTCCCTTGTAAGCCGCTCACGTTTCACAGACAAACGTCCGCTGTACAACGCACCTTTCCACCGGGATCTGGATTTTCTCCTTAGGTGTAGAATGAGCAGCTACGGAACGCTGATTATTTTGTAAAAAAGAGCAGTCTATCCGTCACTCAACCCATCACAAGCAGGGCGGAGCGGCAGCAAATTCCAAGGAGAACCGTTCAGTTCCTCCTGTTTGAGTATGTTTACGCCTTTTGCAGTCGAAGCAAAAAGCCCCATCCATTCGGGTGGGGACGTTTAGATCCATGCACGGGGTATGGAGCTTATGCGCTCGACGCAGAAACCCTGCCTCACCTCTGATTGAAATGCGCTTCGCGCATGGGTGTCGGCAGCAAGTTCTTTTCGTCTGACGAATGCAGAATCCTTCGTTCTTCGCGAGGAAGGGGGTGTTTGCGGGGGAAACCTTTGCGGGTTTCCCTCCGCTTTTCTATAAAAGTCGCCGCAGGCGGGCGATTTGCAGCGCAAATCGAAAGTGCTCCAAAAAGAAACACCACCCGAGTGGGTGGTGTTTCTTTTTGGAGCGGGCTACGAGGCTCGAACTCGCTTCCCGGCATCCCACGAATTGCGTTCCGCAATTCGCAGGAACCCTACCTCACCTCTGATTAAAATGCGCTTCGCGCATGGGTGTCGGTATCGAGTTCTTTCCGTCTAACGAAAAAAATCAGGGCATCCAAATCGGATGTCCTGATTTACTCTGGAGCGGGCTACGAGGCTCGAACTCGCTACCTCCACCTTGGCAAGGTGGCGCTCTACCAGATGAGCTAAGCCCGCAAATGGTGCCCAGAGCCGGAATCGAACCAGCGACACGAGGATTTTCAGTCCTCTGCTCTACCAACTGAGCTATCTGGGCAAAAATGGCGACCCGGAACGGGCTCGAACCGTCGACCTCTAGCGTGACAGGCTAGCGTTCTAACCAACTGAACTACCGGGCCATTTTTGTGGTGGGAACAACTGGACTCGAACCAGTGACCCCCTGCTTGTAAGGCAGGTGCTCTAACCAGCTGAGCTATGCTCCCAGGTTTCCGTCATCCGTCATCGTCAGACGGCAAAAGCTATTATATGTGAAAGCAGGTCAAATGTCAACCCAATTTTTCAAATTTTTTATTTTTATTTTTTTCAGACCGTCTGCCCCCTGCTGCACAGGGGGCAGACGGTCTGTTTGGTCAGGCTTCGGAGGCCTTTTCCAGCAGCTCCCGGATCTCCTCCGGGGTGAACCGCTGACGGCTGTCACAGAACTGACAGGTCAGCTCGATGCCGTTGGGGTCCTCCGCCAGCTCCGTAAGCTGCTTGCGGCCCAGACTCACCAGCGCCGCGGCCATTCGCTCCCGGCTGCAATAGCAGCGGTACTCCACGGGGACCGTTTCCAGGATCTCCAGCTCAAAATCCGCCATGACCCGCCGCAGCAGGCTCTCCGGGTCATCGTTCTCCATCAGCAGGTTGGTGACAGGTCCCGCCGCCATGATCCCTTTTTCCAGACGGTCGATGATGCCCTCCGGCGCACCGGGCAGCAGCTGGATGAGATAGCCGCCGGCGCGGAGCACGCTCCGGTCCCGGTCCACCAGCACGCCCAGGCCGCAGGCCGTGGGGATCTGCTCGGACTCCACGAAGTAGCTTGCCAGATCCTCCGCGATCTCGCCGCCCAGCAGTTCCACGCTGCCCACATAGGGCTCCTTCAGATTCAGGTCCTTGATGACCGTCAGCGTCCCGCCGTGGCCCACAGCGCCACCCACATCCAGCTTGCCGTCCTCCCGGATGGGCAGGTCGATCTGGGGATTCTGAACGCTGCCCCGGACGTTGCCCTCGTTGTCCGCCACCACCAGCAGCGTCCCCAGAGGGCCATCGCCCTTGATGCGGAGGGTCACGCTGGAACCGTCTCCCTTTAGCTCATTGCCCATCATGGAACCAGCCGCCAGCAGGCGGCCCAAGGCCGCCGTTGCCACCGGAGAGGTCTGGTGGATCTGCCGGGCACGCTCCGTCAGTGCCCGGGTGGACACCGCCGCCGCCTTTACAAAGCCATCCTTTGAGATGGCGCGAACCAGTTGATCGCTCATGATTTTCATTACTCCTTTGTCAGTTCACGGGCTTCCGGCAGCGGACGATCCACCGGTCCTCCGTATCCTTAGGCGCCCGGGCCGTCAGGTCGCCGGTGATCTTGACGGCCTCAAAGCCCGCGTCCGTCAAAAACGCCGTCAGTTCCGCCGCGCTCCACGCCCGCTCCCTGTGCTCCTCGTAGTCCCGGTCCCATGTACCGTCTGCCCGCAGCTGGAACAGGTCCACCTGATAGGTGCAGATACTTGTCTTTTCTGAGAAAAATGTTCGCCAGACGCAGTAGCTTTCCTCGGTCTCGTCCGTATAGAGCTGTCCGTCCATCCGCCGCAGCTTGTATGGTGTGTTGACATCAAAGAAAAAGCTGCCGCCGGGCTTCAACGCGCGGAACACCCGCCGGAAGGTCTCCCGGATATCCTTTTCCCGGGTCAGATAGTTCAGGGAATCCAGCGTGGACACCACGGCATCCACCGGCTCCGGCAGACGAAGCCGGGGCATGGACTGCTGCACAAACAGCGGCGGCTGTTCCAAAGCCGCCGCCTTGCTCATAGCCTGAGTCAGCATTTCCTCCGACAGGTCCGTAGCCGTGACCGCATAGCCCTTGGCCGCCAGCAGACAGGCAATGGTCCCGGTGCCGCAGGCCAAGTCCAAAACGGTATGCACCGGGATCCTACTTTTCCGAAACAGCTTTTCCAGATAGTCCGCACGGCGGCGGTACACGCCGTCCGCCATCAGGCCGTCATAGCTGGCGGCCAGTGCGTCATAGCTGCTCATTTCGCCTCTTCCCCGGCCTTTTCCGCCTTCAGACGGGCAAAGACCCGCTCATACGCGCCGGTACCGTAGCTCAAAGACCGGTTCACCCGGCTGATGGTAGCGGAGGACGCGCCGGTCTGCTCCAGAATGTCGCTGTAAATCATACCGTCGTTCAGCAGAGAGGCCACTTCAAACCGCTGCTCCATGGAGCGCAGTTCGGAAACCGTACAGAGGTCCTGAAAAAAATCATAGCACTCCTGGGGATCCTTCAACTGCAAAATCGCCTGATACAGCTTATCACTTTTTTCCTTTTTTCCAATTCTGATCATAAAGGAGGCACCTTTCTTCCATAATTTCATATTTTCCGCACAAATTGCAGGATTCACTTTCAGCATTTACATTTTAACACAGTAGTTTAAGAAAAGGAAGCCCTCCAAATGTTAAATTTTAATTTCAGCTGCCGAACCCTTCCCAGCCGGGCCGCATAGGATGCGACAGTGTCAGGAAAGGAGGCAGCGCTGTGGAAGCAGTCACATCAGGACTGAACACCGAGATTTTTTCCGCTGAGCGGGAATGGACTGTGGAGGGACTTCCGGTGCTTACCGCGCAGGTGTCCCTCCCTGAGCCTGTGGGCTCGGAGAACCGGACCACCCGGCGGATCCGGCGGTACTACCGCGCCCAGTGCCGGGCCTTTCTCCGGTACTGTGACCGCTGGCTGTTTCCCATGGCAGCGCGAGCCTGCCGGGAGGCGCTGGCAGACAGCCGCCCCCTTCCCCAGCTCCAAGCGGAGCTGTCCTTTCGGGTCACCTACAACGAGGGCGGCTTCTGGAGTCTGTATACCCAAATCCGGGAGCCAGCCGCCGATGGACACATTCTGCTGCGACGCTGGGGCGATACCTGGGACCTGCGGCGGGGCTATCCGGTTTCGCTTCCGAGCTTTTTTCCGCACCGGCGGGGCTGGAAGCGGCGCCTGCTGACTTTGGCCGCTCAGGAGATCCAGCGTCAGGAGACTGCCGGGTACGCCCGGTATCTGGACGGCTGGCGAAGGCGGCTGCGGCAGCAGTTCAACCCCATGCGGTTTTACCTCACCCCGGAAGGCCTTGCCTTCTTCTACCCCATGTACGCCATCGCCCCGGCGGCGGAGGGTATCCCTGTCTTTACCGTCCCCTACGAAGCGGTGGGGCCATACGTGCCCGTTTCAAAAGCAGAGCCGTCCTCGTCTGCTCCGCAGACATAGCAAACAGCGTCCCCGCTTCCGCAGGGACGCTGTTTATTATCTTATTGTTCGCTTATTCGCCGAAGTTGTCCTTCACCAGGTCCACCAGTGCGCCGACAGCTTCCTTCTCGTCTGCGCCGTCCGCGATCAGGGTAATGGTAGTACCCTTCACGATGCCCAGGGACAGAACGCCCAGCAGGCTCTTGGCGTTAACGCGCCGATCATCCTTTTCCACCCAGATACCGCTCTTAAACTCATTGGCCTTCTGAATAAAGAAGGTTGCGGGTCTGGCGTGCAGACCTACCTCGTTATTAACGGTGATTTCCTGTGTATACATGATACAGCTCTCCTTTTCTATACCAAGTAATTCCTCATCTTAAATCAAAGAGGTGTGCTCCACCAGTTTTCTGATTGTTATTTTACCTGTTTTTTCACGTTCCGTCAACGGCGTTTTTCACAAACATTTGAATTGAAATGTGGAACGCCCCCCAACAATACAGGCAGGATTCCCAAAAGCGATCCTCCGTCCGAAAAAGCGTGGTATGCTCTTTTCATCATATTCCGCCAGAGCGGAAAGCGTGACCAGAGTGCACAAAGCGCCGGGTCTGCGGAGCATCTTCCATACGTTCGGACGCCGCCAAGGCGCTTTTCCAGAAAATACAAACGGAATTTTGCGTGAAAACCAGACCTTTGCGGCATACTACGCCATGGGTATCGCAAACTCCCAGCAAAGGAGGAACGCACATGAAATCTCGCGCTTCCCTGTTTTTGGCGGTCTTGCTGCTGGCACTGTCCCTCACCGCCTGCGGCAAGGAGCCGGCCAAGAACGATCGAAATGACGCCGGGTCCGGTCAGAACAGCGCCTACGACGCCGTTTCGGACCCAAACCGGGACAATGTTCCCAACAATGACGCCATCATTGGGCGGGATGACCACACCGTCACCGCCCCGGACACCAATCCCGCCCCCAACCCCGCCAACGAGCCTGCCGGAGACCTTCCCGGCGCGTCTATGGACCGGATGCTCCGCAACGGCCGTGTCCATGACCGGGACGGCGACCTGCTAGACGGCGAAAATTCCGTCACCCCCGGCGCAGACCGTTGGTAAAGCCGTTATTCCACTTCCGCCCTGACATGCGGCGTACCGCCCGAACCGCCGGTACGCCGCTTTCCGTCATTCTGTCCATCAGGCGGCACGGGGCTTTTCATCAGGACAGACTTCTGCTATAATAAGATAAAAGTTCCGCTCCGTCCTGACTGGGGGAGTGATCGCAGGAGGTCCCGCCATGTCCCAGAAATTTTCCATGACGCCCATTGCCCATATCCACAGTGATTTCGCCGAAAAATTCGGCGTGCCCCGGCAAAGCGGGCTGGTGGAGGAGCTGGAGGCTGACATTGTTTTCGAACCGGCCTATCAGAACCCGGACGCCCTCCGGGGCTTGGAGGACTTCTCCCACATCTGGCTCATCTGGGTCTTTGACCGGGCCATCCGGGATACCTGGTCCCCCACGGTCCGCCCGCCCCGGCTGGGGGGCAACACCCGGATGGGTGTCTTTGCCACCCGCTCCCCCTTCCGGCCAAACCCCATCGCTCTGTCCTGCGTGAAGCTGGCGGGCATCCGGCAGACGGCGGAAGGCCCCGTGCTCCGGGTCCGGGGGGCGGATCTGGTAAACGGCACTCCCATTCTGGATATCAAGCCTTACATCCCCTACGCCGACAGCCATCCCGACGCACTGGGAGGCTTCGCCGCCGTACCGGCAGGGGAAACCCTGTCTGTTTCCATCCCCCCAGCCCTGTTAGCGCAGGTGCCCGCAGAGCGGCAGGAGGCTTTGCGGGGCGTTCTGGCTCAGGACCCCCGGCCCCACTACCAGAAGGACCCGGAGCGGGTCTACGGCTTCTCCTTTGCCGGTTTTGAAGTCCGTTTCACCGTGGACGGGAACCAGCTCACCGTCCGGGATATCCGTCCGGCTGAATAAAATATTTGCTGAAACTCCGGCGGTCCGCATTGCTGCGGACCGCTGCTTTTTTGGAGGTCCGTTTCCCTATGTGCGCAAAACAAAACGGAACTGCGCAAAGGTTCAACGAGTGGTTTTTTATTTTTCGTGTAAAAACCCATTGACAAAGTAGGTTTGTTGGTATATGGTTTAAACACACTAAGCTTGTAGGTGATTACATGACTGCGTTCACTCACACTCCTGATATCCGATGTTGATGGTCCCCTTCCCCGCCGACCCATCAAACAAAATCATGTTCAAGGAGCGCTTTTTTATGATCTATCCTGCCATATCCGGTATTGCCTCCTCTTCGCCGTCATTTGCGAAACAGGAGGTACCGGCCCATGATTAACTACGCCCATCTGAAATCCCAGATGATCCAGCTTTTGGATCTTCTGCGGTCCATTCTCTACCCCAATGTGTTCGACGCCATGGAGGAAGCCCACTCCAAAGAAGAACTGGAAGCGGCCGCCCGGCGTCAGCTTCGGGAGATCCTGGAGCGAATCTATCGGGAACCCCCTCAATATGACGATGTGATCGACACTCTGTTTTCCAAACTCCCCGCCATCCGGGATACGCTGGACACCGACGTGCAGGCTGCCTACGAGGGCGATCCCGCCGCCACCTGCCGGGAAGAGGTCATGCTGGCCTACCCAGCCTTTGAAGCCATCAGCATTTTCCGCATCGCCCATGAGCTGTATCTCATGAAAGTTCCCATGCTGCCCCGGATGATGACGGAATACGCCCACTCCCTCACCGGTATCGACATTCACCCCGGCGCCACCATTGGGCCGTACTTCTTCATTGACCACGGCACCGGTGTGGTCATCGGCGAGACCACCGTCATCGGAGAGCGCGTCAAGCTGTATCAGGGCGTGACGCTGGGCGCCAAGAGCTTTGCCGTCCAGTCTGACGGCACGCTGGTAAAGGGCAACAAGCGTCATCCCAACATCGGCAGCAACGTGGTCATCTACGCCGGGGCCACGATCTTAGGCGGCGACACCTATATCGGTGACAACTGCGTCATCGGCGGCAATGTGTGGCTGACCCACTCCGTGGAACCCGGCAAACGGGTCCTTACCGCCCGGGAGCAGACGGAATTTGTGACCACAGATATCTGATAATTTTTACATATTATACACAGCACCACAAAGGAGGAACCCGCTATGGTATACGCAGATAATGCTGCAACAACAAAAATGAGCCGCACGGCCATCGACGCCATGCTGCCCTATATGGAGACCCACTACGGCAACCCCTCCAGCCTGTACCGGCTGGGGCAGGAGGCCGCCGAAGCCTTACAGAGCGCCCGGGAGACCGTGGCCGCCTGTCTGGGCTGCACACCCCGGGAGATCACCTTTACCTCCGGCGGCAGCGAGGCCGACAATCAGGCTTTGATCTCCGCCGCCCGCATCGGTGAGCGCAAGGGCAAGAAGCACATCATCTCCACCGCCTTTGAGCACCACGCCATTCTCCACACCCTGAAAAAGCTGGAAAAGGAAGGCTTTGAGGTCGAGCTGCTGCCGGTGGACCCCATCGGCACCGTCACCGCCCAGCAGGTAGCGGACGCCATCCGCCCCGACACCTGCCTGGTCACCACCATGTACGCCAACAACGAGATCGGCTCCATCCTGCCCATTGCGGAGATCGGCGCGGTCTGCCGGGAAAAAGGTGTCCTGTTCCATACCGACGCCGTGCAGGCCGCCGGTCATCTCCACATCAATGTCAACGAGCAGAATATCGATATGCTGTCCCTCTCCGGCCATAAGTTCCACGGTCCCAAGGGCACCGGCGTGCTGTATGCCCGGCAGGGCATCCCCCTGACCAACATCATCGAAGGCGGCGCACAGGAGCGGGGCAAGCGGGCCGGTACGGAAAACGTCCCCGGCATTATGGGCTTGGCCGCCGCGTTAAAGGAGGCCTGCGATCACATCGGCGAAAACGCCGCCAAGGTCTCCGCGCTGCGGGACCAGCTCATTGCCGGTCTCTCTCAGATTCCCCACAGCGCCCTGAACGGCGATCCCGTCCACCGGCTCCCCGGCAACGTGAACTTCTGCTTTGAGGGCATTGAGGGCGAAAGCCTGCTGTTGCTGTTGGATCAGGCCGGGATCTGTGCATCCTCCGGCAGCGCCTGCACCTCCGGTTCTCTGGACCCCAGCCATGTGCTGCTGGCCATCGGCCGCCCCCACGAGGTTGCCCACGGCTCCCTGCGGCTAAGCCTGTGCGAATGGAACACTCAGGAGGATGTGGATCACATTCTCAAGGAGGTTCCCCGGATCGTGGCGTACCTGCGGAGCATTTCTCCCGTGTGGAAGGATCTTGCCAGCGGCAAGAAGCAGTTCATGCTGTAATGTTTCCGTTCTTCTCAACAACGCGAATATTTACTTTTTATAACCCAAGGAGGCTTTCAATATGGCACTCTATACAGAAACTGTCATGGATCATTTCACCCATCCCCGGAATGTGGGAGAGATCCCCGATGCCGACGGCGTAGGCGAGGTAGGCAACGCCAAGTGCGGCGACATTATGAAAATGTACCTCAAGATCAAGGATGACCGCATCGAGGACGTGAAGTTCGAGACCTTCGGCTGCGGCAGCGCCATCGCGTCCTCCTCCATGGCCACGGAACTCATCAAGGGCAAGACCATCGAGGAAGCGCTGGCCGTCACCAACAAGCAGGTGGTGGATGCACTGGGCGGTCTGCCCGCTTATAAGCTGCACTGCTCCGTACTGGCGGAGGAATCCATCAAGGCGGCTGTCAAAAACTATTACGACCGCAACAACATCCCCTACGACCACAGCAAGTTCCCCGACTGCGAGCACTGCGAGGGCGGCTGTCCCATGGTTTGATGGGTAAGGTACTGATCGCAATGAGCGGCGGCGTTGATTCCAGCGTCGCCGCTTACCTTTTGAAGCACAGCGGCTGGGACTGCGTCGGCGCTACCATGACCCTTTACCGCAACGAGGACATCGGTATTTCCCGCAGCCGCACCTGCTGCTCTTTGGAGGATGTGGAGGATGCCCGCAGCGTGGCGTTTCGTCTGCGGATTCCCTACTACGTTTTTAACTTCTCCGATGAGTTTCGCCGTCAGGTGATGGACCGCTTTGCGGATGCCTACGGGCAGGGGCGGACGCCCAATCCCTGTATCGACTGCAACCGCTACCTGAAATTCCGGCATCTCTATGACCGGGCAGCCCTTCTGGGCTGTGACACCATCGCCACTGGCCATTATGGCCGGATTGAGCGGGAAAACGGTCGGTATCTGCTGAAAAAGGCACTTGACGCAAGCAAGGACCAGAGCTATGTACTCTATATGCTGACCCAGGAGCAGTTGGCCCACACCCAATTTCCATTGGGTGCCCTCCATAAAGCAGAGACCCGGCAGTTGGCGGACAGTCTGGGCTTTTTTAACGCCAGAAAGCCGGACAGTCAGGACATCTGTTTCGTCCCGGATGGCGACTATGCCGCTTTCATCCGTCGGCACTCCGGAAAAGCGGACACCCCCGGTGATTTCGTAGACGAATCCGGCCGGATATTGGGACGTCACAGGGGCATCGCTCACTATACCATCGGCCAGCGGAAAGGATTGGGTATTCCTTCCAATCAACCGCTGTATGTAAAAGCCATTGATCCAAAGAGCAATCAGGTGGTCCTCAGCGAAAATGACGCTCTATTCTCCCAGCAGCTCACCGGTGAGAATTTCAACTGGATCGCCTGGGAAGCGCCGCCCCGCCAGTTCCGGTGCAGTGCCAAGATCCGCTACCGCCAGACGGAACAGCCCTGTGAGGTGACGGTGGAGGAGAACGGCTCCGTGCAGGTGCTGTTCGACCGTCCCCAGCGGGCCATCACTCCGGGACAGGCGGTGGTACTCTATGACGGAGACACCGTTCTGGGCGGCGGTACGATTTTATAGCCCATGGCCGCAGCACAAAAAACCAGCGGAAAGGTCGAACCTTTCCGCTGGTTTTTCAGTTTCTATCAGGTTTCCGCTGTTTCATCGGCGGAGGCCATACGCTTCCGGGCATGGTCACAGATGGCCTTGAAGGTCTGGTCGCTGATGTCATGCTCCATTTTGCAGGCATCCTCCTCCGCGGTCTCCGGCTCCACGCCCAAACTCACCAGAAAACGGGTCAGGGTCCGGTGCCGCTGGAGCATTTTGGACGCGATCTGCATACCGGCATCCGTCAATGTGATGAGGCCGTCCTTATCCATCTCAATATATCCGTTTTCCCGCAGACGCTTGGTGGCGTAAGTCACGCTGGGCTTCGTCACCCCCAAGTGCTCCGCTACGTCCACAGAGCGCACATATCCATGCTTGGTCTGCATCATCAGCATGGTTTCCAGATAATCCTCAGATGCTTTCAGGATCTGCACGGCCATCACCGGTCCTTTCTTCCTATCACGATTCAGGGCATCGCCGTCCGCCCAAAAGCCTTGGCGAAAGCGACAGCCCGCATGAAGCTGTTTTGGGCATTTTACCATATTTTCTTCACAAATGCAAGGTGTCTTCTCCCCTGAGATTTTGACAATATTTTTAAAAATCCCGGTTGACAGAAGAGATTAGAGATGTTAAACTAAGCTGTAGTTAGAGGAGGCTAACGCCTTACAAAGCGTGACGGCTGCACTCCGACTATTCTTTTTCCATAATAGTTAGTTCAATTTAACTAACAGATTCGGAGGGATCGTTATGATGCCGCTTGCACTGGCAAATATCGGTGAAGAATACATGATCCGCAGGGTCAGCGGAAATCCCGAGGTAAAAAAGCACTTGGAGGACCTGGGGTTCACCGCCGGCGGGTCCATCACGGTGGTGTCCGCTCTGGGAGGCAACATCATCGTCAAGGTGAAGGAGTCCCGGGTGGCCATCAGCGAGGAGATGGCCCGCAAGATCATGATCTGATTCATTTGAATTTGAAATCTGATAGAAACAGTAGGAGGAAATAAGTATGAAAACGCTGCGTGACGTCAAAATCGGTGAGACCGTAAAGGTCGTCAAGCTCCACGGAGAGGGCCCCATCAAGCGCCGCATTATGGACATGGGTATCACCAAGGGCGTGGAGATCTATGTCCGTAAGGTCGCCCCTCTGGGCGATCCCATGGAGGTCACCGTCCGGGGCTATGAGCTGAGCCTGCGGAAGGCCGACACCGAAATGATCGAGGTCGAGTAAACACAAAAATTTTTCAAATACGGTTTGAGCACTCAAACCAAAAGGAGCATGTATGGAAAAGCAGATCAAAATTGCCTTGGCAGGCAACCCGAACTGCGGTAAGACGACCCTGTTCAACGCCCTGACCGGTTCCAACCAGTTCGTGGGCAACTGGCCCGGCGTCACCGTGGAGAAAAAGGAAGGCAAGCTGAAAAAGCATGACAATGTAGTCATCATGGACCTTCCCGGCATCTATTCCCTGTCCCCCTACACCCTGGAAGAGGTAGTGGCCCGTAACTATCTGGTGGGAGAACGGCCCGACGCCATTCTGAACATCATTGACGGCACGAACCTGGAGCGCAACCTCTACCTCACCACCCAGCTTACCGAGTTGGGTATCCCGGTGGTCATCGCCATCAACATGATGGATGTGGTCCGCAAAAACGGCGACCAGATCAACGTAGCGGAGCTGTCCCGGGAGCTGGGCGTGCGGATCATTGAGATCTCCGCACTGAAGGGCGACGGCGTCATGGAAGCCGCTGAAGCCGCTGTGAAGGCCGCCGAGGGCACCAAAACCGTTCCTATGCACACCTTCTCCGGCCCTGTGGAGCACGCCATCGCCCATATCGAGGAGGCCGCAGTGCACAACCTGCCGGAGGAGCAGCAGCGCTGGTACGCCATCAAGATCTTCGAGCGGGATGACAAGGTGCTGGAAAAGCTCAGCATCCCCGCCGATGTCATGACCCACATCGACGCCGACATCCAGGCCGCTGAGAAGGAGCTGGACGATGATGCCGAGAGCATCATCACCAACGAGCGGTACGTCTACATTGCAGAGCTCATCAAGAGCTGCTACAAGAAACACAATCAGGGGCAGCTCTCCGCCTCCGACAAGATCGACCGCATCGTCACCAACCGCTGGCTGGGCCTGCCTATTTTCGCCGTGGTCATGTATCTGGTGTACTACATCGCCATGGTGACCGTGGGCTCCGCCGCTACCGACTGGGCCAATGATGGCCTGTTCGGTGACGGCTGGCACCTCTTCGGTATGGGCACCAGCGAATATACCGAGGTCGCTGACAATTACACCGCCGCTTCCGAGGCCATCAGTGCCTACTATGAGCTGGATACCGAGGCCGATGACTTCGACCCCGACGCCGCTCTGGCCGACATGAAGGCGGTTCAGCCCGACTCCGCGTCCACCACCATCGAAGTGGAGGACGAAGAGACCCTGGCCATGAATGACATGACCGTTTACTATGACGCCATCCCCGCTGACGCTGACGAGGAAACCACCGTCGGCATGAGCTATCTGGACGCTGTCACCTACTTTGAGGAGAATGGCTTTGACGAGCCCGATCCTGCCGACTACGGCGTGTGGGTCCCCGGCGTGCCTGTACTGATCGGCAACGCTCTGGAAGCCGCCGGTGCTGCCGACTGGCTCAACGGCCTGATTCTGGACGGCATTGTGGCTGGCGTCGGCGCGGTTTTGGGCTTCGTGCCCCAGATGCTGGTGCTGTTCCTGATGCTGGCCTTCCTGGAGGCCTGCGGCTACATGGCCCGTATCGCCTTCGTTCTGGACCGTATCTTCCGCAAGTTCGGCCTGTCCGGTAAGTCCTTCATCCCCATGCTGATCGGCACCGGCTGCGGCATCCCCGGCATCATGGCTTCCCGTACCATTGAAAACGAACGTGACCGCCGTATGACGATCATGACCACCACCTTCATCCCCTGCGGCGCCAAGGTGCCCTTCATCGCCATGGTGGCCGGTGCCATCTTCGGCGGCGCCGCCTGGGTGGCTACCTCCGCCTACTTCGTGGGCATGGCCGCCATCATCATCTCCGGCATCATGCTGAAGAAGACCAAGATGTTCTCCGGCGATCCCGCTCCCTTCGTCATGGAGCTGCCCGCTTACCACTGGCCCACTCTGGGCAACGTGCTGCGCAGCATGTGGGAGCGCGGCTGGTCCTTCATCAAGAAGGCCGGCACCATCATCCTGCTGTCTACCATCTTCGTCTGGTTCACCACCTACTTCGGCTGGGCCGAGGACGGCTTTCGGATGCTCTCCGAGGAAGAGATCGACTGCTCCATCCTCGCCCACATCGGCAGCCTGATCGCCTGGATCTTCGCACCTCTCGGCTGGGGCAACTGGAAGGCCGCCGTGGCCTCCATCACCGGTCTGGTGGCCAAGGAAAACATCGTTGGTACGCTGGGTATTCTCTACGGCGGCGGTGATGAGACTGTCTATCAGGCTCTGGGAACTGTCTTTACCCAGATCAGCGGCTACTCCTTCCTGGTGTTCAACCTGCTGTGCGCCCCCTGCTTTGCCGCCATCGGCGCCATCAAGCGGGAGATGAACAACGCCAAGTGGACCTGGTTCGCCATTGGCTATCAGTGCGGCTTCGCTTATCTGTGTGCCCTGATGGTCAACCAGTTCGGCAAGGCCTTCACCGGTAGCCTGAACGTCATCGGTCTGGTGGCTGCCATCGCCGCTCTGGCCTTTATCATCTACATGCTGGTTCGTCCTTACAAGGAAGCTACCAAGCTTTCCACTAAGGTCTGATTTTCCCCTCACCCTCCATTCTATATCTTCCATCTTCTATTTCTTTCAAAGGAGTGATTTTCCATGCTGACCTGGTTGAGTGCCAATCTTTCTACCCTCCTCATTTCTCTAGTCTTATTTGCCGTTGTCATTTCCATTGTCCGGTATCTCATCCGGCAGAAAAAGCAGGGTAAGCACACCTGCGGATGCAGCGGCGGCTGCGCCGGTTGTTCCGGCGACTGTCACTGCGGGCGATAAACACTCCCAAAGAGAACAGGCGCGTGGGGCATCCCACGCGCCTGTTCTTCTCTTTGCTAACTTGTTTACAATTTGAATTCCTGCTCCACAAAAGGATCAGATTTTGACGATCTTCCCGGTTTTCCACGCCTCCGTGGTGGCGTAGCCCACCCGTGTGGCATAGATGCCGTCCGCCACGCCGGTATCCGGCTTCCGCCCTTCCCGGACGCAGCGGACAAATTCCTCCATTTCCGTGAGGTATGCCTCCGCAAACCGCTCCGGGAAGGATTCCACACATTCGGTTCGGGCGCCATTCACATCGTAGACCATAGCCCGGTTCTTCTCCGGCACGGCAGAAATGCGGATCGTGCCCTCCGTGCCTACGATCTCCGTTTCGATATGGTAGCCGTAGGGGGCGGTGCGGCCCACATGGACCATGCCCATAGCGCCGTTTTTGAATTTGTAGACGGCGACGCCGGTCTCATCGTCCCCGGCGTCCTGAAAAGCCGGATGCTTAAAGGTGCAGCCCATAGCGTAGACCTCCGCAGCCTCGCTCCCCAGAAACCAGCGCATCAGATCCATATCGTGAATAGCGGAATCCAGGAAGATCCCGCCGGAGGTCCCGCTGTACCGGATGGCCCCCTCCACCACGGCTTCCGGGTCGATGCCGGTGGATTTCACCAGATACGGCGTGCCGATGGCCCCGGCGGCGATTTTTTCCTTGGCATAGGCGTAGGACTTGTCATAGCGCCGCATAAAGCCCAGCATACACACCAATTCCGGGTGCCGGGCCACGGCGGCCTCCGCCTGAAGGCACTGTTCCATCGTAACGCCCAGAGGCTTTTCGGAAAACACGTGCTTTCCCGCATCCAGCGCCGCCTCGATCTGCCAGCAGTGCTCTCCGGAGGGGGACACGATGGCCACCGCGTCCAGCTCCGGGTCGGCGACCATCTCCCTGAAATCGCCGTACACCTTTTCAAGTCCCAATTCCTGACGGGCATAAGCCTGACTGTCCGCGCCGGGCACGCAGGCCGCCGTCAGGACCGCGCCGGGAATCTTGTGGGCAAGGTTGGCAGCATGGACCCGGCCCAGCCGTCCCAGACCGGCAATGCCAACACGCAGTTCCTTCATAAGCGTCTCCTTCCATTCAACTTGATCGGTTCCAAATAAAATTACGCCGCCGCTTTCGCGGCGGCGTAATTCAACTCAACAGTGCGTCCGGGGGACGGTTTACTGTGCAGCCATCTTACGGGCCTTGGCCTCCATCTTATTACGGAAGACGTCGATGGTAACGGCCAGAATGATAACAGAGCCGATGACGATGTACTGGACATCGTTCTTGGCACCGGCCAGGTTCAGGCCGTTGCGGATAACAGCCATCAGCAGAGCGCCGATCAGGGTGCCCCAGATGGTGCCCTTGCCGCCGGTGAAGGAAGCGCCGCCCACGATGCAGGCTGCGATGGCGTCGTTATCATAGGTGGAACCGGCGTTGCCGTTAGCGGAAGCCAGACGGCCAACAGACACGATACCAGCCATACCGGCCATGAAGCCGGACAGGGTGTAAACGAAGGTCAGCACGTTTTTGGAGGGGATACCGGATAGACGGGCTGCCTCGGGGTTGCCGCCCACGCAGTAGATCTGGCGGCCCAGAGCGGTCTTGCGCAGGAAGATATCAAAGATGATGAACACAATGATAACCAGAATGAAGCTGAAGGGGATACCGGGGAACTTCACCTTGGTGGTGCCCTCATAATAGGTGGTGAACAGAGAGCCGCCGCCGATCCACATGAGGCCGTCAATGCCGGTGTTGGTGAAGGCAATGGACTTGGAACCGGTGATGACCAGTGCCAGGCCCCACAGCACGTTCTTCATGCCCATGGTGGACACGAAGGGATGGGGCAGATCCAGACGGGTCAGCAGCGTGCCGTTGATGAAGCCGGCCAGGGTGCTGACGGCCAGGCCGCAGAGCACCAGCAGGAAGGGGTTCGTGATGCCGGACTGGACCATAACGCCGATGGTGCAGGTGCACAGCACGCAGTTGGAGCCAACGGACAGGTCGATACCGGCGGTAATCAGGGCGCACAACATACCGGAAGCGATCAGGCAGTTAATGGATGCCTGCTTCAGGATATTCATGAAGTTACCGACCTTCATGAACTTGTCCGGCATGGTGATGCAGAAAATCAAAACCAGGATGGCAAGGGCCACCAGTGTACCGAGCTTTTGCAGAAGCTCTTTCATTTTCGTGTTTTTCATATCAGTCTAATTCTCCTCCCCAGGCCGCTTTCATGATGTCTTCGGAATTGAAGTGCGGCGTGTCCCGGTCAATATCAGCCATCACTCGGCCGCCGCGCATAACTACCACATGGTCGCTCATAGCCAGGATCTCCGGCAGCTCGGAGGAGACCATGATGACGCACTTGCCGGCCTTCACCAGATCGTTCATGACCCGGTAAACCTCGATCTTGGCGCCCACGTCGATACCACGGGTGGGCTCATCGAAAATAAAGATGTCGGCGTCGGTATTGACCCACTTGCCGATAACCACCTTCTGCTGGTTGCCGCCGGACAGCTGACCGACGACCTCATTCAGGGAGGGGGTCTTGATCTTCAGGGCGCTGACATTGTCATTGCCCGCCTGCTCAATGCGGTCCTTGTCCAAGAAGGGACCGTTGGAGAAGCCCTTCATATTGGCCAAGACCAGATTGGTCCGCACATCCAGGTTGAGCACCAGGCCCTGACCCTTACGGTCCTCTGTCAGGAAGGCGATCTTTCTCTTGATGGCGTCCTTCGGCGTTCTGATATGTACCTTCTCGCCCTTGACGTAGATCTCGCCGCTGTCCAGCTTGTCAGCGCCGAACACCGCCCGCATGGTCTCCGTGCGGCCTGCGCCGACGAGGCCCGCAAAGCCTGTGATCTGGCCCGCGTGGGCCTTAAAGCTGACATCGTGCAGGACGCCGGCCTCGTTGAGGCCCTTGGCCTCCAGCCACACCTCGCCCTTGGTGCCGAATTCCTTGGGATACAGGTTATCCAGAGTACGGCCCACCATGGCGTTGATGAGGGAGTCCTCCGTGAGGTTCACGGTATCCTCGGTGATGATGTGTTCGCCGTCACGCATGACGGTCACACGGTCGCAGAGCTCAAAGAGCTCTTCCAGTTTATGTGACACGAACAGGATGGCCACGCCCTTGGCCTTCAGGCCCCGGACGGTCTCCATCAACTGCTCGATCTCTTCCTTACCCAAAGAAGAAGTGGGCTCATCCATAATAATGAGCTTGGCATCCAGGGACACAGCCTTGGCGATCTCCACCATCTGCTGCTGACCCACGCCCAGCTTACCGCACTCCAGGTGGACGTTGATCTCCGGATGTCCCAGTGTTTTCAGCGCTTCTTCCGCCTCGGCGTGCATCCGGGGATAATCCAGCAGCAATCCCTTCTTAACGGCACGCCCCATAAAAACGTTATCCGTGACAGGCAGCTGCTTGACGATGTTCAGCTCCTGATACACACAGGCGATGCCTGCCTCGCGGGACTGAACAGGGTTTTTGAAAACGACCTTCTGGCCGTCCACAAAGATTTCCCCTTCTTCCGGAGTATGAACGCCGGTGAGCACCTTGATCAAGGTGGATTTACCTGCGCCGTTTTCTCCGATCAGACCGTGGATCTCACCGGGTCTGATGCCGATAGACATATCTTTTAACGCGACAACACCAGGAAAACGTTTGGTAATATGTTTCAGTTCGACAACATACTCGCTCATGGAATTACCTCGTTTCTGTTTTTCCTGATTTTCGAACCGCTCCCACCGCAGCGGAAGCGCTCTCTCGATCCCGATTCCCGGGGTCATTTTCGTTGAAATGTGCTTGCTGTTTAATCGTTTTCTTCTGTGCGTATTGTAACCGGGATCAGACAGAGAATGGTTCCTGCCAGATCCCGGCGTGCCGAAAATTTTCCGTTCCGCCGTGGGAACCCATCAGGTTTCCGCTTGCAGGCACGCGCATGATCGGCTTTTCGGAATACAGCGGCAGAAAACCTGCCGCTGTATTCCGGCTTTTTCGCTTTTCAGCTATGGATAGCAGTCAGGCTGAATTAGCCCTTCATGGCCTCCAGGTTGTCCAGGTAAGCCTGGCCGTTCTCAGCGGTAACGACCTGAACGGGAGCATTGATGACTTCGTCAACGGGCTCGAGCTTGACAGCCTTCACGGCAGCCTCGACCACCTGATAGCCCATCTCATAGGGCTGCTGAGCGACGGTAGCCTTCACCAGCTCGCCGTCCAGGATCAGCTTCACGGCGGAAGCGTTGCCGTCGAAGCCAACGATGGTGATGTCAGACACGCCGGCGGACTTGCAGGCGTTCATAGCGCCGATAGCGGTATCGTCATTGTGGCAGAGCACGATGTCGATCTGATCGGGATAAGCGCTCAGCAGGTCTTCCATGGCCTTGGTAGCGCCGTCGGTCAGGTTGTTGCCGGACAGCTTGGCCAGAACTTCCACGCCAGCCTCGGTGCAGGCCTTCTCATAGCCTTCCATACGCATGTTGGAGGTGTTGTCGCCTTCCTGACCGTAGATGATAACGGCCTTGGCGTCGGTACCGGCCTGCTCGATGGCCCACTTGCCGCCCTCATAAGCAGCGTCCACGTTGGAGGTGCCCACGAAAGAGGTCTGGCCAGCGATGCCAACGTTGGTGTCAACAGCCAGCACGGGGATACCAGCGTCGATGGCAGCCTGCAGAGCGCCCTGAGCGGCACCAGCATCGTTGGGAGCGCAGACGATGGCGTCGCAGCCAGCGCCGATCTGCTGCTCGATCATGGAAACCTGACCCTCGATATCGCTCTCAGCGCCGGGGCCAACCACGACCACGTCAACACCCAGATCATCACCGGCGGCCTTGCAGCCGGCCTCCACATAGCCCCAGTACTCAGAGGCCAGGGTCTTCAGGACAACAGCGACCTTGACATCGCCGGTAGTGGGGGTCTCGGTCTCGGTCCCGGTCTTGTTCTCGGTGTCGGCAGGGGCCTCGGTCTTCTTGCCGCCGCAGGCAGCCAGAGACAAAGTCATTACCAGTGCGAGAGACAGTGCAAACAACTTCTTCATTCTTCATTTGCTCCTTTTCATTTTTTTCAGGATGTTTCCGGCAAAAAGCCGAATTCCTGACAGTATTAATTTAGCACAAACATGGCAAACATTCAATCTTAAACTTTGCTCAAAGTGTAAAACTGTTATCGTGCACATGGAAAATCGTTTTCGTTTGGCACTTTTCACAGTCCATTCGGGGAGTCAGCCGCCGCAGGCATTAACCGTACTTATGAATATACCATCACGATTTATGGCTGGTTTCAGGCTGCAGCGCATCGTATGTCTGCCGCGGACATTCTTTGGTCAGTTTGCGCACACAGTATGTCTTGCCGTTGGTTTTCTCCGTTTTTTTGTCCGCTTTGTCAATAGCCACATCCCCGCTTTACCACTTATAATCAGGAATAGAATGTCATACTATAAATGAGATGCATACCTGGTCCGATGGATACTTCGGGCAGAAAGGGATCTGATATGAACATTTTCTCTCTCTTTACCCTGTGCGGAGGGCTGGCCTTCTTCTTATATGGCATGACGGTCATGTCCAAAAGTCTGGAAAAAATGGCCGGCGGCAAGCTGGAGCGGCTGCTCAAGCGCATGACTTCCAACCCCATCAAAAGTCTGCTGCTGGGCGCCGGCATCACCATCGCCATTCAGTCCTCCTCCGCTATGACGGTCATGCTGGTGGGTCTGGTGAACTCCGGTGTCATGGAGATCGGACAGACCATCGGCATCATCATGGGTTCCAATATCGGCACCACCCTGACAGCGTGGCTGCTGTCCCTCACCGGCATCGAAAGCGAGAACTTCTTTGTCAACTTCCTCAAGCCCAAGAATTTCTCCCCCCTGCTGGCTTTGATCGGTATTCTGCTCATTATGGGCTCCAAGCGGCAGCGCCGCCGGGACGTGGGCCGGGTGATGATGGGCTTCTCTATTCTAATGTACGGCATGGAGCTGATGAGCGGTGCGGTGTCTCCGCTGGCAGATATGCCGGGCTTCACCCACTTCATGACTGCCTTCACCAATCCCTTCCTGGGTGTGCTGGTAGGCGCCGCCTTCACCGGCATCATCCAGTCCTCCGCCGCCTCCGTTGGCATTTTGCAGGCACTGGCCATGACCGGCTCCGTCACCTACGGCATCGCTATCCCCATCATCATGGGCCAGAACATCGGCACCTGCGTTACGGCTCTGATCTCCTCTATCGGCGTCAGCCGCAATGCCAAGCGGGTGTCCGTCATCCACATCTCCTTCAACCTCATCGGCACCGCTCTGGGTCTGCTGGCCCTGTTTGGCGGCGAGATGTTCCTGAATCTGCCCTTCCTGACAGAGCCCATCGGCGCTGTTGGCATCGCATTCTGCCACACGATCTTCAATGTCTGCACCACCCTTGTGCTGCTGCCCTTCAGCCGGCAGTTGGAGCGCCTTGCCAACAAGGTGATCTCCACGGAGGACAAGCCCTCTGACTTCGCCTTCCTGGACCCCCGGCTGATGCGGACCCCCGGCGTGGCTGTCAGCGAATGCGCCGTCATGACCAACTGCATGGGCGCTCTGGCGCTGGAAAGCATGCAGCTGGCTCTGGCCCAGTTCATTCAGTATGACGGCAGCCGGGAGGAGCAGATCCTGGCCAACGAGGACAAGCTGGACACCTACGAGGACCGTCTGGGCGGCTACCTGGTCCAGATCTCCCAGCACGGCACCTCCTCCGCCGATATGCGCACCGTCTCCCGCCTGCTTCACGCCATCGGAGACTTTGAGCGCATCGGCGACCATGCTCTGAACCTGCAGGAATCCGCCAAGGAGCTTCACGAAAAGCAACTGGCCTTCTCCCCCATTGCCCGGGAAGAGGTGGATGTGCTGACCTCCCTGCTGGAGGATCTGCTGAACAGCGCCCTGCGCAGCTTCCAGTCGGACGATCCCCAGATGGCCCGGCAGGTGGAACCTCTGGAGGAAACTATGGACCTCCTTACGGAGGAGATCCGCAGCCGTCACATCCGGCGGCTCCAAAGCGGCCAGTGCACCATCCAACTCGGTTTCATCCTCAACGATCTGCTGAACAATGCCGAGCGTGTGGGCGATCATTGCTCCAACATCGCTGTCAGCGTCATTGAGGAGCAGGAAAAACAGGCCGCCTCCCACGCCTATCTCCACAATCTGAAGAAGAATGACGAGTTCTCCTTCCAGCTTCAGCAGAACCTGAGCCGGTACGTCCTGCCTGCGGAAACCTCAGAGGACCAGCCTGCCGAATAAGAAACCTTGCCAGCGTTCCCTTACGGGAGCGCTGGCTTTTTGCGTTTCCGGCCGCATATTCAGTTGAAGATGGCCCGTTCTGTCCGGGAAATCGAAAAATCAGCAGTCTCAGCCGCCGAAACATTCCCTTTCTGTATAAATATGTGCTTTACCTTCCGGTGTTTTTCTGTTATACTGTATGTTTGTTAATGTGGAACATTGTTTGTTCCGCCTGATTTGAGAATGGGGGTGTCCGAATGAAGTATCAGAAATGGCATATCGGTACGGCATCAGAACAGGACACTGCCCTTTTGAAGGAAGCCGGCTACCCCAGTCTGCTGGCCACGGTGCTGGCCGCCCGGGGCATCACCACCTCCGAGGCCGCTGCCGAGGCGCTGGAGCGGGAGACCTCTCTGACGATCTCCCCCATGCTCATGCGGGACATGGACAAGGCGGTGGCCCGGATCCAGAAGGCGCTGGCCAACGATGAGACCATCGCTGTTTTCGGCGATTACGATGTGGACGGCATCACCTCCACGGTGCTGCTTCTGGACTATCTGAAAAACTGCGGTGCCAAGTGCCTGCGCTATATCCCCCGGCGGATCGAGGACGGCTACGGCCTTTCCAAAGACGCCATCCAGGGCCTGCGGGACAAGGGCGCCACCCTGATGATCACCGTGGACTGCGGGATCACCGGCAACGAGGAGATCGATTTTGCCGCATCCATCGGCATGGACGTGGTGGTGACGGATCACCATGAATGTAAGGAAAACCTCCCCAGGGCCGTAGCGGTAGTGGACCCCCACCGTCCGGATGACACCTATCCCTTCAAATACCTGGCCGGCGTAGGCGTGGCGTTGAAGCTGGTGCTGGCCCTGGGCGGGCCGGACCGGGAAAACGCCCTGTTTGCCCGATACTGCACCCTGGCCGCCATCGGCACCATTGCCGACGTCATGCGGATGGAGGGCGAAAACCGCACCATTGTCTCCTGCGGCCTTGCCGCCCTGAACCACACGGATTTTGTGGGCATCCATGCCCTTTTGAAAGAGGCAGGGCTGCTGGGCAAGCCCATCACCTCCATCCAGATCGGCTTCGTTCTCTCCCCCCGGATCAACGCCGCCGGGCGCATGGGGGCCGCGGATCTGGCTGCGGACCTTTTGCAGGAGACCGATCCCGTCAAAGCAGAAGAGCTGGCCAAGCAGCTATGCGACCTGAACCGGGAGCGGCAGGCGGTGGAGCAGTCCATCTGCGCCGACGCCATCGCCCAGATCGAGCGGTTGCGGCCAGAGGAACGGAACGCGCTGGTGCTTTCCAGCGAGGAATGGCATCAGGGTGTGGTGGGCATCGTAGCCTCCCGTCTCAGTGAAAAATACGCCGCCCCCAGCTTCATGATCCATCTGAAGGACGGCTCCGGCAAGGGCTCCTGCCGCTCCTACGGCGGGTTCAACCTGTTTTCCGCTCTGGAATCCTGCTCCGACCTGCTGGACGGCTTCGGCGGTCACGAGCTGGCAGCAGGCTTTACCATTCCCGAAGAAAATATCGTTGCCTTCCGCCAGCGGATGAACCGCTTCGTAAAGGCCGCCTCCGGCGGTGAGCGGGCGGTGAGCTGTCTGGAGGTAGACGCCGCCATTTCCAACCCGGCGGATATGACGCTGGAGCAGGTGGACCATCTGGCCCAATTGGAGCCTTACGGCTCCGGGAATCCCCGCCCGGTGTTCGCCCTGCTGGGCGCCACGGTGGACAGCGTTCAGGCCGTGGGCCAGGGCAAGCACCTGAAACTGCGGCTCAGCAAGGGTCCCAGCCGGTTTGACGCCATTTTCTTCTCCATGCCGGAGGCCGCCGCTCAGTTGGAGCCCGGCTGCCGGGTGGACGCCGCCTTCTATTTGCAGGCCAATACCTTCCGGGGCACCACCACCCTGCAATTGCAGCTGGTGGACCTGCGTCCCTCTTTGACTCCCAGCCGCCACGAGGCGGAATCCTTGGACCTGCTGCACCGCCTGACGGGGGAGCAGCCCCTCACGGCCCAGGAGACCGCCCGGCTCATGATCTCCCGGGACCAGTTTGCCGCCTTCTGGCGGATTCTGGACCGGCACCTGAAGCAGGGCAAGCTGGAAACAGATCTGCTGCCCTATCTCCGTTCTCTGGCGGCGCAGGTAGGCGGCTGCGACAGTTTTCTCCGGGCCGCGCTGGCCCTGACGGTCTTTCAGGAGCGGGGGCTCATCTCCCTGTCCCGGCAAGAGGATCGGGTAACGCTATGTCTCAATCCCATTCAGGGAAAGGTGGATCTCTACGCCTCTCCCTGCCTGCGCCGCCTCCGGGGCGGTGCGGAGGTTAAACGAGGTGATTCGCAGTGACGATTGACGAACAGTTTGAGAAATTGGAGAATACCGTCCGGGAATACAATCCGGGCGCGGATTTCAAGCGCATCCGGGAATCCTATGAATTCGCCAAGCTGCATCACGGCGAGCAGCGCCGCAAAAGCGGTGAGCTTTATATCACCCACCCCTTAGCCGTGGCGCAGATTGTGGCGGAGGAACTGCACCTGGACTCCGAGTCCATCGAGGCGGCCCTGCTTCACGATGTCATTGAGGATACGGACGCCACGTATGATGACGTGGCCAAGCTCACCTCCCCCACGGTGGCGGATCTGGTGGAGGGCGTCAGCAAGCTGACCCGGATCCAGTACGCCACCAAGGAAGACGAGCAAATGGAGAACCTCCGGAAAATGCTCATCGCCATGAGTAAAGACATCCGGGTCATCCTCATCAAGATCTCCGACCGGCTCCACAATATGCGGACCATGGAGTATCAGACTCCCGCCAAGCAGAAGCAGAAATCTCTGGAGACCATGGAGATCTACGCCCCCATCGCACACCGGCTGGGTATGCAGCGGATGAAGTGGGAGCTGGAGGATCTCTCCTTAAAATATCTGGACCCCATCGGCTACGATGAGATCGTCTCCAAGCTGGACGCCAAGCGCCCGGAGTATGACGCTCTCATGAGCCGCACCCAGGCTCAGATCGATCAGCGGCTCAATGAAATGGGCATCAAGCACATTGTCTACGGCCGCATGAAGCACCCTTATTCCATCTACCGGAAAATGTTCAGCCAGAACAAATCTCTGGATGAGATTTTCGACCTCTTTGCGTTCCGGGTGGTGGTGGACACCGTCAGCGACTGCTACAACGTGCTGGGCGTGATCCACGACCTCTACAAGCCCATTCTGGGACGCTTCAAGGACTATATCGGCACCCCCAAGCCCAACGGCTACCAGAGCCTTCACACCACCGTCATGGGCAATGAGGGCATCCCCTTTGAGGTGCAGATCCGCACCACGGAGATGCACGAGATCGCCGAGTACGGCGTGGCCGCCCACTGGAAGTATAAGCAGAACGGTCAGGGTGCCGGCACCGAGGGCAAGTACGAGTGGGTACGCCGTCTGCTGGAAAATCAGGAAGGTGCCGATGCTGAGGAGTTTATCCACTCCCTGAAGGTGGATATGTTCTCCGACGAGGTGTTCGTGTTCACCCCCAACGGCGACGTGCAGAACCTCCCCGCCGGAGCCACCCCCATCGACTTCGCCTACGCCATCCATTCCGCCGTGGGCAACCGCATGATCGGCGCCAAGGTGAATAACCGCATCGTCACGCTGGACCATGTGCTGAAAAACGGTGACATCGTGGAGATTTTGACCTCCAAAAACGCCAAGGGCCCCAGCCGGGACTGGATGAAGATTGCCAAGAGCAACGAGGCCCGCTCCAAAATCCGCCAGTGGTTCAAAAAGGAAAAGCGGGACGAGAACATCGCCAACGGCCGCTCCGCCTTCGACGCGGAGCTGCGTCACTGCGGCATCGCCATGAAAGACGTACTGGACCCGGAATTCCTGCCGGTGCTGCTGAAAAAGGTAGCTTATCCCACGCTGGACGATCTCTACGCCGCCATCGGCTATGGCGGCTTCACCGCTCAGAAGGCGGTGAGCCGGATCCAGGGCGAGTTGCAGCGCCGCCAGCAGCAGCGGCAGCAGGAGCAGATGCTGGCAGAGGCTGTGACGGAGTCCAAGGAGGACCCCAAGCCTGCGGACACTCCCAAGCAGCCCAAGGCCGTCAAGAGCGAGCAGGGCATTATCGTGGAAGGTCTGGACAACTGTTTGGTGAAGTTCTCCAAATGCTGCACCCCCGTCCCCGGAGACGACATCGTGGGCTTCATCACCCGTGGCTACGGCGTGTCCGTCCACCGGGCGGACTGTCCCAACGCCTCGGAGGAAAAGCGGAAGGAGCAGCCCGGCCGCTGGATCCATGTCTCCTGGGGCACCGATACCAATGACAGCTATCCCACCACCATCGAGGCGGTCTGCAAGGACCGGCTGAACCTGCTGCTGGACATCTCCTCCGCCCTCTCCACCACCAAAACCTTTGTGCTGGGTCTGAACACCCGCAGCACGGAGGACGGCTTCGCCATCATCCGCATCGAGATCCAGATCAAGGATGGCGCGCAGTTGTCCACCCTCATGAACAAGCTCCATCAGATCTCCGGCGTTCTGCAGGTCAACCGGCCTGTGGGCTGATCTTTCGCGGCATTGGGGACGGATTTTCTCCGCTGCCGCAAAGATCCCCTCTTGATAAAATACAGAATACACGGATCTGCCCGGTTTGCGGGCAAGGCCCATTACGAAGCATACCCTTTCGGGTATTAAATAAGGAGTTGCTACCATGCGTGCTGTTGTTACACGAGTCAAAAACGCCTCTGTTGTCATCAATGAACAGGTCAACGGTCAGATAGGCACCGGTTTTCTGGTGCTGCTGGGCGTAGGCCCCAACGATACGGAGGTCACCGCCGACAAGCTGGCGGACAAGATCTGCAATCTGCGGGTCTTTGAGGATGAAAACGAAAAGATGAACCTGAATCTGGAGCAGGTGGGCGGCAGCCTGCTGGTGGTGTCCCAGTTCACCCTGTACGCCGATACCTCCTCCCGCCGCCCCGGCTTCTCCGGCGCGGCCAAGCCCGATCTGGCCATCCCCCTCTATGAGCGGTTCATGGCCCACTGCCGGGAGCGGGGCTTCGATGTGCAGCACGGCGAATTCGGCGCCGACATGCAGGTCTATTCCCAGAACGACGGTCCGGTCACCATCCTGTTCGACACGGAAGAGTAAACTGATTTCAATGAGGTGTGTCTTATGAAGATCCAAGCCTTGCAGGTGGGGTCCATCGGTACCAACTGCTACATTCTCTGCGACGAAGCGGCTAAGGTCTGCGCCGTGATCGATCCCGGTGCGGAGCCGGAGCTGATCCTCTCCGCCGCCGAAAAGCTGGACTGCACCGTGGATAAGATCCTGCTGACCCACGGCCACTATGACCACACCGGTGCGGTGGCAGCTTTGATGGAGACGCTGCCGCCGACGGCGGTCTATATCCATCAGGCGGATTTTGACAGTCCGCAGACCCAGCTGTTCCCTCTGAAAAGCGAACTGGCCCGGATCCCCTTCGGCGGCGTGAATTTCTACGGCGAGGGAGACCGCATCACGGTGGGCACGCTGGAGCTTCAGGTGCTTCACACCCCCGGCCACTCCGAGGGCAGCGTCACGCTGCTGTGCGGAGATACCCTGTTCTGCGGGGACACCCTGTTTGCCGGTTCCTGCGGCCGGACAGACTTTCCCGGCGGCAGCATGAAGCAGATGATGGCCTCTCTGGCCCGACTGGCCGCCCTTCCCGGGGACTACCGGGTCCTGCCGGGACACATGGAGCCCAGCACTCTGGACCGGGAGCGGCGCTTCAACCCCTATATGCAGATGGCACTGCGGGAGCAAGGCTGATATGAAGCTGGAATTTTTAGGTCATGACGAGCGCTATATCGTCGAACAGAGCCTGATGACCCTCTTTCCGCTGGAAAAACCGACCTATGACGCGGTGCAGCCAGGAGACGAGGCGTGGTGCCGCCTTGCCGCCGGGGAAACGGCGGCGGACTGTCAGGTCACAGCGGAGCTGCACTATCACGGATACACCGCCGCCGGGACCTTTGCATCCTCCCTCACCGGCACGGACTTTGAAAAAGAAGGCCAGCGGCGCTACGCCGTGGCGGCCTGCTTCTATCTGGCATTTCTGGATCTGTATCCCAAGCTGCCGGAAGCGCTCCGCGCCGCGGAAAAGCTGACGCTGCCCCCCTGGGGGATGCTCACCGGCGTCCGGCCCGACAAGCCCATCACACGGGCGCTGATGGAGGGCAAGACCCCGGAGGAAGCCAAGCGGGAACTGAAGGCGCGCTATTTCGTCCCTGAGGACCGGGCGGCGCTGGCTTTGGAGACTGGTGCCGTGGGCTATCAGGCGTTGAAGCGGTTGGAAAAGCGGGATATCGACCTGTATGTGGGTATTCCCTTCTGTCCCACCCGTTGCGCCTACTGCTCCTTTGTCAGTCAGAGCGTGGAGCGAAGTTTTTCTCTGGTGGAGCCCTATGTAAAGGCCCTGATCGCGGAGATCCGGGCTGGGGGAGAAATGGTGCGGAAAAACCATCTGCGGCCCCGCACCTTCTACATGGGCGGCGGCACCCCCGGCATCCTGACGCCGGATCAGATGGATGCCATCCTGACGGCTCTGGAAGAATCCTTCGATCTCTCCGCCTGTCCGGAGATCACGGTAGAGATCGGCCGTCCGGATACCATCACCGCCGAAAAACTGGCCGTTCTGAAAAGTCACGGCGTCACACGGGTCTGCGTGAATCCTCAGACCATGGAGGATCACGTCCTCGCCGCCATCGGCCGCCGCCATGTCTCTGCGGATACGGTGCGGGCCATGGAGCTGGTGCGGACCTACCGGTTCCCCCACGTCAACATGGACCTCATCGCAGGTCTGCCGGCGGATACACCGGAGGGCTTCCGCCGTTCTCTGGACAAATGTCTGGAACTGGGGGCCGATGACATCACCATCCACACGCTGGCGCTGAAAAAGGGCAGCCGCATTCTCATGGAGGGTCTCTCCATTCCCGATGGCGCCGCCGTGCAGGCCATGCTGGACTATGCCGCCCCTACCCTGCGGGCCGCAGGCTTTGTCCCCTACTACCTCTACCGGCAGAAGTATATGTCCGGCAGCTTTGAGAACGTGGGTTGGAGCCGCCCCGGCGGGGAGTGCTGGTACAACGTGGACATCATGTCGGAGCTGTGCTCCATCCTGTCCTTCGGTGCGGGCGGTTCCACTAAAATGGTGGAGCCCGGCACCAACCACATCGAGCGGGTCTTTAACCTGAAGTATCCCAAGGAATACACGGAGCGGCCGGAGAAAATCCAGCAAAACCAGGCTGCTTTCGCGGAGTTTTATCAAAAATACGTTCCCGAAACTTAAACGGGCGGCCACAGCCGCAAGGAGGGTCATTCATGGAACATAGCTGTGAAGCGTATTGGACCAAGGCGGAAGGACTGGCGCGGGACGCCATCTGTACCATGGGGTTGGGCGCCAAACGGCTGACGGATGCCGCCAAGCGGCAGTTAGAGATCGCGGATCTCCGCGCCGGCGTCAACGTCGGTCTCCGGGAACTGGGCGAGCTGCTGTATGCCACCCACACCGGCACTCCTACGGATTCCGAGCTGCTGCTGGAAAAAATGCGGGAGATCGATGAGCTCAAGGCCCGACTCCGGGATCTGGAGGGAGAACCCATCATCCATCTGATTTGCCCCCGCTGCGGACATGAGGTCCAGCCGGAGGACGTATACTGCCGGGACTGCGGCGAAAAGCTGTAATGACGGGTATGTTCCGCTCCTGCGGCGCATACCTAACCAATAGCGGCGGTACGCCGCCGAAAGACTGTCGATAAAGCGATAAATTCTCCGCAACGGTAAGGTAGGGCAGCCGTTAGCGGCTCCGCCGCTCTACGGATGCCGCATACCCCTTGCGGGTAAAGGGTGTGTGCGGGAAACCTAAGAGGGGTTTCCTGCGCCATTGAAATCCTAAGTTTTCAGAACTTTTATAAAGTTCTGAAAACCTGCTCAGCGGGGCGAAAAGATTTTTTTCGCCCGCTGAGTGGGGATACGCCCCGCCCCTCTCAATCTGAAAATTCGAGGTAACATCCATGGCAACTCCTGCGAAAAAGCAATCCTTCTTAGGCGGCGCCGCCATTCTGGCGGCGGCTGTGGTCATCGTCAAGCTCATCGGCGCGGCCTACAAGATCCCTCTCAGCAACATTCTGGGCAGCGCGGGACAAACTTATTTTGACACCGCCTACCAGATCTACAACTTTTTGCTGACCTTTTCCACGGCGGGCCTGCCCCTGGCCATCTCCCGGATGACCAGTCAGGCCCACGCCAAGGGGCTGGAAAACGAGAAGCGGCGGATCTTCTCCACCGCCATCTGGCTGTTCTTCGGTCTGGGTCTGGTCTGCTCCGTGCTGATGTTCTTCCGTGCGGACGCGCTGGCCCGGTTCCTGAACAACTCTCTGGCCGCCACCGCCGTACAGGCGCTGGCCCCAGCGGTGTTCTGCGTGTGTCTGCTGGCCTGTATGCGGGGCTATACCCAGGGGCAGGGGAACATGACTCCCACCGCCGTCAGTCAGGTGCTGGAGGCCCTTTTGAAGCTGGGCATCGGCCTGCCGCTGGCGTGGTACGTTCTGCACATCGGCAAAACCGCCGAACTCAGCGCTGCCGGGGCCATTGTGGGCGTCACGGCGGGCACAGCGGTATCCATGCTGTTCCTGTGCGCCTATCTCGTCACCCACCGGAACCGGAAGGAATCTTTGGACGTTCCCTCCTCCAGCGGGCAGATCATTAAGCAGATCCTGCTCATCGGCGTTCCCATCACCCTGAGCAACTCCGCCATGAGCATCATCAACATCATTGATACCAAGATCGTCATGGGCCGCCTGCAAAACGGACTGGGCCTTTCAGAAACGGCGGCGGCTGTGCTGAACGGCCAGTACCGCATCGCCATGAATATGCCCAACATGGTGGCCTCCTTTGTTTATCCTGTCACCATGAGCCTGATTCCCTTCGCGGCGGCGGCGCTGGCCCGGAAGGACCACGCTGAGGCGGACCGCATCATCTCCTCCGCCTTCCGGCTCATCGCCATTCTGGCGCTGCCTGCGGGCGTGGGGCTCTCCGTGCTGTCCACCCCCATTGAACGGCTCATGCTGCCCATGCAGCCGGAGGACGCGCTGGCGGCGGGACCCCATTTGCAGATTTTAGGCATTGCCCTGATCTTCATCTGCCTGATGATTTTGACCAATGCCATTTTGCAGACCTATGGTAAGGAGAAGCTTCCTATTTTCACCGTCATCGCCGGCGGCGTGGTGAAGGTGGTCATGAACTACATTCTGGTGGGCAACCCGGACATCAGCATCCACGGCGCGCCCATTTCTACCCTGTGCTGCTATCTGACCATCTGCGGACTGAACCTTTTCTTCGTGTGGAAATATTCCCCGGAGAAGCCCCGGTACACGCGGCTGTTCGGAAAGCCCATCGTAGCCTCCGCCGTGATGGGCGCCGCCGCCTGGGCAGTGTGCGGCCTTGTTGCCAGAGTCCTCAACGGCCACAGCGCTTACGGTGCCAATGCCCTCGCTACCTTCTGCGGCATTCTGGCCGGTGTGGTGGTATACGGCGTTCTGGTCATTGCCCTGCGAATCTTACAGGCAGAGGACGTAAAAGCTCTGCCTAAAGGCGAAAAAATAGCCAAACTTTTGCGCTTGAAGTGAACGATTTATAAAAAATCCTGTTATATCAACGTTTTCAGGATAAAATAGCTTGCAAAGGCAGTGGAGATATGGTAAATTTTCAAAGGAAACAACGCTATGGGTGGGAGGATCTTCTCACCATCATGCACCTGCTGCGTGCCCCCGAGGGCTGTCCTTGGGACCGCGAGCAGACCCATCAGTCCATCCGCCGGAATTTTCTGGAGGAGACCTACGAGGCGCTGGACGCCATTGACCGGAATGACATCCCCGGTATGTGCGAGGAATTGGGGGATGTTCTGCTTCAGGTGGTGTTCCATTCCGTGATGGAAGAGGAGCAGGGCCGTTTCACCGCAGATGACGTGGTGGACGGCGTGGCTCAGAAGCTGGTGTTCCGCCACACCCATGTATTCGGTGCTGCCGAGGCCGCCGACAGCGCACAGGCGCTGGAGGGCTGGGAGGCTCAGAAAAAGAAGGAAAAGGGGTTCACCTCCCCGGCGGACGCTGTGGAAGCCGTACCCCATACGCTGCCGGCGCTGTGGCGGGCGGAAAAGATCGTCTCCCGCTCTGTAAAGGCCGGATTCAACTGGGACTCCGCTGCCGGTGCGCTGGACAAGCTGGATGAGGAAACCGCCGAGCTGCGGCAGGCCGTGGAGGCCGGACAGCCTGTGGACAGTCCTCACGGCATCCGGGAGGAGCTGGGCGACGCTCTGTTCATTCTCTGCAAGATCGCCCAGATGTCCGGTGTGGACCCGGAGGACGCTCTGCACCGGGCCTGCGACAAATACCAAGGTCGCTTCCGCCGGGTGGCGGATGCCGCCGACCGCCCGCTGAACGCTTATACGGAAGCAGAAAAAATCGCTCTTTGGGAGCAAGCCAAAGAAAACTAAGATCTTCATTGCGGAAACGCGATAAAAGATAAAATTGATTTCAATTATTTTACAGGAGGATATACTCATGAACAAAGCTGAACTGATCGCCGCCGTGGCCGCTGCCGCTGAAATTTCCAAGAAGGACGCTGAGACTGCTGTCTCCGCTACCCTGGACGCCATTACCGCCGCTCTGAAGGAAGGCGACAAGGTCCAGCTGGTTGGCTTCGGTTCTTTCGAGGTCAAGTCCCGCGCTGCCCGCACCGGCCGTAACCCCCGTACCAAGGAAGTTGTCGAGATCCCCGCTTCCAAGGTGCCCGTGTTCAAGGCCGGCAAGGCTCTGAAGGACGCTGTGGCTGAATAAATTCACACCGTAAAGGGGGCGTTATGCCCCCTTTTTCATTTTTCAAGAAAGGAAGCATCATGCGCTTAGACAAATATCTCAAGGTCTCCCGGCTCATCAAGCGGCGGACCGTGGCCAACGAAGCCTGCGACAATGGATTGGTCACCGTCAACGGCAAGCCCGCCCGGGCCTCCTACGAGGTGAAGGAGGGAGACCAGATCACCCTGCGCTTCGGCGTACGGACCGTCACCGTGGAGGTGCTGTCCGTTCAGGAAACCGTGCGGCAGAGCGATGCCGCCGCCCTGTACCGGCAGATCCAATAAGTTCTTCTATCTTCCTCCCTGTCCGCATACACTGAGGGCAGGGAGGGATCTTATGACCAATGACTTCAATATGCCCGTCACCCCCCACCGGCTGGAGTTGATGGACCGGGCGCATCTCACCGTTTCCGGCGTGGAGGATGTGGAGCGCTTCGACGAGAGCGGCGTCATTATGACCACCTCCGCCGGGACCCTGATCGTCACCGGGGAGGACCTGCACATCGGTAAGCTGTCTTTAGAGGGGGGCGAATTGTATGTGGATGGCCGCATCACCTCCATCTCCTATGAGGACACTCCGAACCGTCAGGGCGGCTTTTTCAGCCGTCTGTTCGGATAGGCCATGGCCATCCATGTCACGGAGCAGCTCCGCACGTTCCTCCTGTCGATTCTGCTGGGTCTGGGTGCCGGGGTCCTGTACGACCTGCTGCGGGCGGTGCGGCTGCGGCACCCCCGACTGACGGCGCCGTTGGACCTGCTCTACTGTCAGGCCGTAGGTCTGGCGGTCTTTCTGTTCGTCCTGCGGCAGTCGGATGGCCAGCTCCGGGGGTTCATCCTGCTGGGAGGTCTGGGCGGCGGCGTTCTGTTTTTTTCCCTGCTCTCGCGGCCCCTGCGGCCGGTTTGGGACTTCTGGATGGACCGGTGGATGGAATTGTTCCAATTTCTGAGTCTACCGGGACGGTTTTGCGCCGCAGTTTGTAAAAAATTTGCATTTCAGGCAAAAACCCTCTTTTATTTTCTCAGGAAATACGCTACAATACATATTGAAGGAGTATGGAAGCCCCTTCGCAAAGGAGGGATGTCCCATGGCAAAGCCCGTCAAACCCGCAAAAAAGAAAAAATCAGGTAATCTGCTGGTCCATGTGGTGATCCTGCTGCTTCTGGCCACAGTGGGCTGGCGGCTTCATGCCCTTCAGGGGCAGGTCCGGGCCGCGCAGGCGGAACGGGATCAGTATGCCCGGCAGGTGGAGAATGTCCAGCAGGAAAATGAGACGCTGCGGAGCGACATCGCAGAAGGTCCCACCGAGGAGAAAATGAAAGAACTGGCCCGGGAAGAACTGGGCATGATCGACAGCAACAGCTATCTGTTTTTAGATCGATCCAACTGAGCATTACCGGCACAGCCGGTTACTATTATTTTAACAAGAATAAGAATAGGAGTAACACAGCACTTATGGAGTACGAGGTCGGAACAGTCTTAGAGGGCAAGGTCACCAGTATTACAAAATTCGGCGCTTTTGTGGCCTTGGAGGGCGGCAAGTCCGGCCTGGTACATATTTCGGAGATCGCCAATACCTATGTCAACGATGTCCATGATTTCCTGCAGGAGGGGCAGGACGTTAAGGTAAAGCTCCTTGCTATCAAGGACGGAAAGCTGGATCTTTCCATCAAAAAGGCGTTGCCCGCACCGGAGCGCCCCGCCCAGCGGAGCTTCCAGCCCCGTCCGGCAGCAGCCCCCCGTCCCGCGGCGGCTCCCCGGCGGCCCGCCGTTCAGGCAGCGGACACCACCCCCTCCGGCGATCTGGCCTTTGAGGACAAGCTCAAGCAGTTTCTCTCCTCCTCGGAGCGGAAAATGGCGGACCTGAACCGGAACATCTCCGGCAAGCAGGGCGGCCGCAGAAGAAGATAAATCCATTTCAGACTGATAACAACGCAGCCGTCTCCGGGAGAGCATCCCAGAGACGGCTGCGTCAACTTATATGTGTGAAAAATCACGCAGAAAAAGCGTCCACGCCTGCAAGGGCACATTTGATAGGGCCGATTTTCCGCGCCCCTTTTACGCCAGTCTGCGGAAGCATTTATTCTGGGTGTTGCTCCAGAAGTGGGTATCGTCGATGCCGGACACGTAGCAAACAAGCGGAGCGGAAAAGTCATTTTGCAGATAGTCAATGTCCAACTCCGGACAGTATCCCACGCTGCTGCGGTCCCGGACGCGGAAGGGATAGGCGGTTTCGCCAAGCAACTCCAGTTCCGGATACACGATGCGACAGCCGTCCTCGGAAAACAGCAGAACGGTGGTACCCGCATCGTCCACCCAGATGCCCGCAAGGGCTTCTTCCGTCACAGCGCTGTAATCCCCCGGCGCTTCGTAGCGGTACTCCGCGCGTTCCGTACGGTCTAAAATCTGCGTAAACAGGGGGAGCAGCTTCCACGCCGCCCACTTCACCCGGCCCGTGCTGCGGTACGGCTGTTCCATGGTATAGCCCGCGTCATCCAGTGCGTCATAGGCCGTCTCATCGCCCCGCATGAGGGCCTCCGCCTCCGTCAGCACCGCCGCCCATGCCCGGGCCAGCTCCGCAGAGTTTTCCATGGGCACGTTTTCATCTATCCACCTGAATACGTCCTCCTGCTCCACCGAGTTCACATCGATCCAGTCCAGCAGCTCTCCGGCGGCATAGGCGGCCCGCAGAGAGCTGCCCGCCGTGCCGGGCGCCACGGTGTAGATGTCTGTCAGCACATCTTCCAGACTCAGCGGTTCTTTTTCCTCCGGCTTTGCAGGTTCAGGTTCCGGCGTTTCATCGGGAGGTTCCGCTGCCTCCTCCCCCGGTGCCGATGGCTTCGCAGCCGGCGGATTCTCCGGCTCCCTGTTCTGCCCGCCGCAGGCGGTCAGCAGCAGCGCCAGCAGCAAACATACCTCAAGATTCTGCGTTTCATCCCATTCACCTCTCGATTTTTTATTCCGCGGCCATGCCAACACACGCAAAATACAAGACCTCCACTGGTTCCGGCCATGGCCGAAGCCGAACGCCGCACATGGATACATTGGAGCAGGCTTTCAAAGGAGACCTCAATGCCATAAGCAAGCACATCTGTATATGCTTATTATATCAATACCATGCGGAAATTCAAGCGGGACCCACAGATCTCCGGCTTCAAGGCGGCAAAGGAGGCACAGAAAATTCAGAATCACGGCTCCCCCGCCGCTTGCAGTCATGCGCTCTATCGACCTAAAAAACCACGCGGTCAGCCTCTCGGCTGACCGCGTGGTTCCACAAGTATTCTGTTTTTACTGTACGGAATTTTTCATTCTCCACACGATGGCAGAGACCTGACCGCGGGTCAAGGTGTTGTTGGGCTTATAGGTGCTGGTGCCGTTGGAGAAGTACCCCTCAATGATACCGGCGGCATTCAGCGCCTGCACATAGACGTCATTGGTGTCGGTAAAGGGTTTCTTGCTAGGCAGACCGGTGGTAGAAAGCTTCAACGCCTTGGCGGCGATCTGCGCGATCTGCAGACGGGTGATAGGCCCGTTCAGCTTGGGATTGCCGGACACCAGTCCGGCAGCCTTGGCCTTCGCCAGATAGCCGCTGAAGGGGCTGCCCTTCACCGTGGGGGCCTGCTCGCCGTAGCCCGCCGCCAGCATGATGAGCTTCAGGGCCGCGCCGTAAGTAATGGTATTCTTCTCTTGAAACGTTCCGTTGCTGTAGCCGGAGATAACATTGGCGCTGGCAAGTTCCGTAACATACTTATAGCACCAGGTGGAGGTGGAGATATCCGTAAACTTCTTCACGCTGTCCACCACGCCGATGGAGACCACACCGGCCCCCAAAGCGGTGCCGCTGCTGCTCAATGCCACATAGGGAATGGAGACAGAACCGGTGAACCCACTGTTGGGAATGAAGCGCAGCTGACCCATGGAATCAGTTCCATTTCCATAGCTGTAAGCGCTGGTGGTATCCGCCGCATAGGAGCCAACGTACAGAACACCGGCAGTGGAGGCAGGCAGCTCCAGCAGCTGGATGCTGCTAAGGCCGAAGCCAGTGGCGGATGCCACCGCGGAATACACAGAGTTTGCCGGGAAGTTCACGGAGGTACCCTTGGTGGTCACGCTGTAAACCTCAGACACCGGAGAAGCCGTCACACTGATCAGAATGGTTGCAGAAACAGCCGTTCCGCTGCTGCTGTATCCGGTAAAGGTGAGGGCTGTGCAGTAATTGCTGCCGCTGGGGATGTAGGTCAGCTCGGAGAGATCATATTCCGATGCAGAGGCGGGACTGTAGGAGAAAATCATACTGCCCGCCATAGAAGCGGTGAGCTGCGTCCGCGTCGCGCCGTACTTGCTGGCATTGTAATAGTTGTAGTATAGACTGCCGGTAGCGGGTACACTGGTCAGCGTCAGATACTGCAAGGACCCGCCGGAGGTGTACTTACGGAAAAGGCGGGCAATGTCATTGGCGTTGATCTGCAGGGCGGTGTTGGGCGTGGTATTGTAGCGGATGTTGCCCACATATCGGGATGTTACCGCAGATGTACCGGTGGTGATGACCAGTGTACCGGTGGTCGACTGATCGCATTTGCTGTTTTTTCCGCCGTAAAGGGTGAAGCTCAGCGTAATACTGCCCGAGAAGGTCCGATCCGCCACAAAGCTCAAATCGTCCAGGCTGTAATCCGCATCTTCGTAGCTGTCATAACCAAATGTGGTTCCGGACAGGCTGGAACGGGTAAAGGCTGTCTCATTCCGCTTGCCGTACCGGGAATAGAGGGTACCGGCATTGTTGAACGCACTGTCAGGCCGGCTGAATTCCACATACTTGAAGCTGCCGGTGCAGTTGCTGCTATCGTAGACCTTTTTAAAGTCATCCTCGTCAAAGGCAACTTCGTCACCGGCCTTCACCGTGTAGGTGACATCGCCCTTGGCCGTGGAGGAACCGGTCTTATCGGTGGTGATGACCAACGTACCGGTGACATTCTGGTTGGTTCGGGTGCCGGTGCCGCCATAAACAGTGAATCTCAGCTCCACGCTGCCGGAGAAGGTCCGATCCGCCACAAAGCTCAGCTCGTCCAGATCGTAGTCACCATAGTCGCTGTCACCGTAGTAGAACTTGTTGCTGCTGAGGCTGGAACGGGTGAAGGCAGTCTCATTCCGCTTGCCATACCGGGAGTAGAGGGTACCGGCATTGTTGAACGCGCTGTCGGGCCGGCTGAATTCCACATACTTGAAGCTGCCGGTGCAGCTGCTGTTCTCATAGATCTTCTCAAAATCGTCATCGTCAAAGGTAACTTCCTCACCGGCTTTCACTGTGTAAGTAATGTCACCCTTGCTGGAGGATGCAGATTTAGAAGATGTGATTTTCAGGGTTCCGCTGACAGAATCATTCTCCTTGCTGCCTCTCCCGCCGTAAGCTGTAAATGCAATCTCAATACTATCGGAAAAAGACTTATCCGCCACAAAGCTCAGTTCGTCCAGATCATAGTCACCATAGTCGCTGTCACCGTAGTAGAACTTGTAATCGTCCAGTTCAGAGCGGGTAAAAGAGGTTGCATTCCGCTTGCCGTACCGGGAATAAACGGTACCGGCATTGCTGTAATCAGAGGAAGGCTTTTCAAATACCACATACTTCAGCGTGCCGGAGCCGCCAGCCTTGTCATAGGCATTAACAAAATCTTCATCGTCAAAGGCAACTTCCTCGCCGGCTTTCACCGTGTAGGTGATGTCACCCTTGGAGGAACCGGAACCGCCGCCGACTTTAATATCCATGGTGCCGTACACATAATTCTTGCCGTCGGCGTCATAGATCTCAAATTTCAGCCGCAGCGTGCCGCTGTCGGCCCGGCGGTTGGCTTCAAATGTCAAGCCATCCAACGCGTAGTCCATATTCTTGGGCACATCGCGGCTGTCATAATAAAACCATGTGTTACGCAGATCGCTTTCACTGAGGCTCACAGTCTTATCATAGTAATTCACAGCGGTCAAGTACCCATAGTCATCCAGATCGCTGTAATCGGTGAATACCACATAGCTGGGATCACCACTATATTCACTTCTGTAAAGGTCGCGGAACTCCCGCTCTTTGAATGATACAGAGTCCCCCTTATCCACTTCATAAGTCAGATCCGCTGAAGATTTTGCGGACACGGCCGGGACCATCGTCATGACCATGACCAGCGTCAGCAGAAAGGCCGGAAGCCGTTTTCTGAAAAACCGTCTCATAAAAAACCTCCTAAATTCAGTTTAGCACCTATGTACACTTCTATAAACCTACCATAGCGGAAAGTCACTTTGCAATCATGAACAAATTGTGAACAAGATGCTACAATCCGGTTAAAATTTATCGCTGCGAACAGCCGGAATTTTTTACACCACAGCGGGCATTTCCTTCTCGTGAAACAATCCTCCAAGCCGGACCCGCTTTTCATGCCGCGCCGCCCTTCCCCAGCCGCGGAAAAGGGGTTTGTATTTTGAGGAAATATCTGCTATAATAAAGGTCAACCTTAGAAAACTTGGCGGCCGGACGCTGCTGCGGGCCGTGTGCCCCGGCGAACACGCCCGGAGAAATTCCGGGCCGCAGCTTGGGACGATAGGAAGTAATGCGATGATCGATCAATATGGCCGGACAATTGATTATCTGCGGCTGTCGGTAACGGACCTTTGCAATTACCGATGCCAATACTGTATGCCGGCGGACGGCGTGGAAAAAGGCCCCCATGGGGCCGTCCTCTCCGTAGAGGAATACGGTGAGATCGCCCGGACTGCGGTGAAACTGGGGATCCGGAAGATCCGTCTGACCGGCGGAGAGCCGCTGGTGCGGCACGGGATCTTGGATATCTGCCGCACCCTGCGGGCCATCCCGGAATTGAAGGAGCTTTGCCTCACCACCAACGGCAGTTTGCTGCCGGAGCTGGCAAAGCCTCTGTGGGAGGCTGGGGTAGACCGGCTGAACATCAGTCTGGATACCCTGCGGCCGGAGCGATTCCGGGAAATCACCCGCCGGGGAGATCTGGATGACGCCTTTGCGGGCATCCGGGCAGCGGAGGACGCCGGATTTCAGAATCTGAAGCTGGACACCGTGCTGATGGGCGGCTTGAACGATGACGAGATCGAGGATTTTCTGAGCCTGACGAAAGAGCACCCCTGGGAGGTGCGGTTCATTGAACTGATGCCTATGGGGCCCTGTGCGGCATGGCCAAAGGAACGCTTCCTGCCGGTAACGGAGATTCTGAACCGATTCCCGGCGCTGGAAGAAATCGAACCCAATGGCGTGGCCCGGCGGTACCGTCTGCCGGGAGCCATGGGGACTGTGGGGCTGATCACCCCCATGAGCCACGAGTTCTGTGGAGCGTGCCGCCGCATCCGGGTGACGGCGGACGGCAAACTGAAGGGCTGTCTCCACAGCCGGGAGGAAATCTCCCTCCGGGGACTTCACGGCAGGGAATTGGAGGACGCCATCCTCCGGGGCATCCTGCAAAAGCCCAAGGGGCACCACCTGACAGAGCATGCCAGCGACACGCCCCGGACCATGAATGAGATCGGAGGCTGAACCATGAGAGAACTGACCCATTTCAACGAGCAGGGCCGCGCCCGGATGGTGGATGTAACGGAAAAGGCTGTGACCCACCGGCGGGCCGTAGCCGCCGGAGAGATCCGCGTATCACCGGAAACTATGGTCCATATCAAAAACGGTACCCTGAAAAAGGGAGACGTGCTGGCGGTGGCCCAGGTGGCGGGCATCCAGGCCGCCAAGCACAACTGGGAGCTGATCCCCATGTGCCACCCTCTGCCCCTGACAGGTATCGACATCACATTCCATCTGTCGGACCAGCCGTGCATGGTGGAGATACAGGCGGCGGTCACCTGCACCGGCGTCACCGGCGTAGAGATGGAGGCCCTGACCGCCGTTTCTGTGGCGGCCCTCACCGTTTACGATATGTGCAAGGCGGTGCAGAAGGATATGGAGATCACCAACATCCGCCTGCTGGAAAAATCCGGCGGCAAGAGCGGAGACTATAAGCGAGAGGACTGATAGAACCATGGCAAAGGTCGTATCCGTCAATATCAGCGAGAAAAAGGGAACGCTGAAAAAGCCCGTTCCGGAAATTGAATTGAAACTGCGCCACGGCATCGTGGGGGACGCCCACGCCGGAGACTGGCACCGCCAGATCTCTCTGCTGGCGGAGGAAAGCATCGACACCATGCGCCCCCGCTCCCCCATCGCTCTGGACCCCGGCGTATTCGCGGAGAACATTAACACGGAGGGCATCGACCTCAAGCATCTGCCCGTGGGGACCCACCTGCGGATCGGTGAGACGGAGGTGGAGGTGACGCAGATTGGCAAGGAGTGCCACAATGACTGCGCCATCAAAAAGGCGGTCGGCAAGTGCGTCATGCCCACGGAGGGCATCTTCGCCGTGGTGGTAAAAGAGGGCGTTGTCAGGCCCGGAGACGAAATTGAGGTGCTGAAGTGAAGCTGATCCGAACAGAGGAGGCCGTGGGCCACGTGCTGTGCCACGATATGACCCAGATCATCAAGGATCAATATAAGGACGCCCGGTTCCGCAAGGGCCACATCGTCACGGAGGACGATATTCCCGTGCTGCTGAGCATGGGCAAGGAGAACCTGTATGTCTGGGAGATGACTCCCGGCATGGTCCACGAAAACGATGCGGCGGAGCGGCTGCTGGCCCTGTGCGGTCAGGAGAACATGGTCCGCAGTGAGACGAAAGAGGGCAAGATCGAGCTGCGAGCCGCCTGTGACGGCCTGTTCCGGGTGGACAGCCGCCGGCTGGTGGCAGTCAATTCGCTGGAGGAGATCATGATTGCCACCCGTCACGGCAATACCGCCGTGAAAAAGGGCGACAAACTGGCGGGGATGCGGGTCATCCCTCTCATCATCAAGGAGGAAACACTGCAAGCCGCTGAGCAGGCAGCAGGCGCCGGCCCTCTGTTGGAGCTGCTACCCTATGTGAAGAAAACCGCCGCTATCGTGGCCACCGGCAGCGAGGTGAAGAAGGGTCTGATCCAGGACACCTTCACCCCGGTGGTGAAGGAGAAGCTGGCGGCCTACGGCATTGAAACGGTCTCTGTGGCCTACTCCGGCGACGGCGTAGAAAATGTGGCCAACGCCATCGGCGAAGCCCGGAAAACCGGCGCGGACCTGATCCTGTGCACCGGCGGCATGAGCGTGGACCCGGACGACAACACCCCCGGCGGCATCCGGGCGAGCGGTGCCCGCATCGTCACCTACGGCGCGCCCGTGCTGCCGGGTGCCATGTTCCTGCTGGGCTATTTTGAGGACGGAACCCCCATCTGCGGTCTGCCCGGCTGCGTCATGTATGCCGGGGCCACCATTTTCGACCTGGCGCTTCCCCGGATCGCGGCGGGTGTGGAGCTGACCCGCGGAGACTTCGCCGTGATGGGCGAGGGCGGGCTGTGCCTTGGCTGCAAGCCCTGTCACTGGCCCAACTGCCCCTTCGGAAAATAAAAGCGAGAGCGCCCAAGCGCGCTCCTGCTTTTCCGAACCGTTCATCTTGATTGAGTATCACGCTTTACTCTGTAAAGTCGAGATAGATTTTCCATCGAATCAGAAAGGAAGAACCAACATGAAAAAATATTTGTCCCTGCTGCTGGCCCTGTGCCTGACCCTGTCCCTCGCCGCCTGCGGCTCCAAGGCCGACACCAGTGCCAACGCCGCCGACGGTTCCCAGACGCAGGACAACGCCTCCACGGAAGCCCCCGCCGGTGAGCCGGTGGAGTTGATCGTGTTCGCTGCCGCCTCCATGACGGAGACCATGAACCAGCTCAAAGAAATGTACGAGCAGAATAATCCCAACGTGACCATTACATATAACTTCGACTCCTCCGGCACCCTGCTCAAGCAGATCAAGGAGGGCGCGGACTGCGATCTGTTCATCTCCGCCGCACCCAAGCAGATGAACGCCATGGACGGCAGCCTCATCGGTGATGCCGAGAAGAACCCCGACGGGCTTGACCTCATCGTCACCGACAGCCGTGTGGACCTGCTGGAAAACAAGGTGACGCTCACCGTTCCCGCCGGCAATCCCAAGGGCATTGAGAGCTTTGACCAGCTTGCCGAGTTGCTGAAGGGCGGTGATGTGATGCTGGCCATCGGCAACAGCGACGTGCCCGTGGGCCAGTACACCCTGAAGATCTTCAACTACTACGGCATCGACGAGACCGCCGTCGCAAATAAGCTGACCTACGGCAACAACGTGAAGGAGGTGGCCGCTCAGGTCAGCGAGGGTGCCGTGGACTGCGGCATCATCTACGCCACCGACGCCCACTCCGCCGGTCTGACGGTGGTGGACAGCGCCACTGCCGAGATGTGCGGCCAGGTCATCTACCCCGCCGCCGTGCTCAAGGGAGACAAGGAGGATGCCGCCCAGGACTTCCTGGCCTATCTCCAGACCGATGCGGCCATGACCGTGTTTGAGTCCGTGGGCTTCTCCGCCGCTTGACCGAAAACTATCTGAAAAGGCCGACGGCAAACTGCTCGCCCGCCGCTGATACGGCGGCGGACCGCCGGTCTCCCCATCCCTTCCCCCTCAGGAGGTAACTTATGGACCTGTTTCCCCTATGGAACTCGCTGCGTGTTGCGGCTATTTCCACGGTGATCGTCTTTTTCGCCGGGATCTTCGCGGCGTACTATATCGCCCGCCTGCCCCGGCTGGTAAAGGGCGTTCTGGACGTGGTGCTGACGCTGCCGCTGGTGCTGCCCCCCACCGTCATCGGCTATCTGCTGCTGCGGCTGCTGGGGCCAAAGCGGATCCTCGGCGCGTGGCTGCTGCGTCATTTCGACGTGAAGGTGGTGATGACCTGGTGGTCCGCCATCTTTGCCACCGCCGTGGTGATTTTCCCGTTGATGTACCGCACCGCCCGCGGAGCCTTCGAGTCCTTTGACGAGACGCTGGCCTATTCCGGCCAGACGCTGGGACTTCCCAACAGCTGGATCTTCTGGCGGGTGCGGATGCCCTGCTGCCGTCAGGGTATTCTGGCGGGGACGGTGCTGGCCTTTGCCCGGGCCTTGGGCGAGTACGGCGCTACCAGCATGATCGCCGGGTACACGCCGGGAAAGACCGCCACCATTTCCACCACGGTCTACCAGCTTTGGCAGACCAGCAATGACGCGTTGGCTATGAAATGGGTAATGGTCAACCTAAGCATCTCCGCCGTGGTGCTGCTGACGGTGAATATGCTGGAACGCCGGGACTTTCTGGTATCCGGCGGGAAAAGGAGGGGGACGGCTTGAGCCTGCTTGTGGAGATTGAAAAGCAGCTGGGGAATTTCCATCTGAACGTCCGCTTTCAGGCGGAGACGGAAACGCTGGCCCTGCTGGGGGCCTCCGGCTGCGGCAAGAGCATGACCCTCAAATGCATCGCGGGGATCATGACCCCGGATCGGGGGCGGATCGTGCTGAACGGCCGGGTGCTGTTTGACAGTGAAGCCGGGATCGACCTGCCGCCCCAGCAGCGCCGGGTGGGGTACTTATTCCAGAATTACGCCCTGTTCCCCACCATGACGGTGGAGAAAAACATCCTCTGCGGCATCCGCTCCGGTTCCAAGGCGGAAAAAAACGCTGCACTGACGGCGACCCTCCACCGCTTTCGGCTGGAGGGTCTGGAAAAGCGGTATCCCGCCCAGCTTTCCGGCGGACAGCAGCAGCGGGTGGCGCTGGCGAGGATTCTCTGCTCCCAGCCGGAGGTCATTTTGCTGGACGAGCCGTTTTCCGCGCTGGACAGCTATCTGAAATGGGACTTGGAGCTGAAGCTGTCCGATTTTCTGGAGAATTTCTCCGGGCCGATTTTGTGGGTGTCCCATGACCGGGGCGAGGTGTTCCGCAACTGCAAGCGGGTGTGCATACTGGATCAGGGGGCCTCGCAAGGAACCTTCACTCTGCGGCAGCTGTTTCACGAGCCAGAAACGGAGGCTGCCGCCCGACTCTCCGGGTGTAAAAACATCGTGGAGGCCGTACCGGCAGGCAGCGCCGTAACGCTGCCTGCGTGGGGCCTGACGCTGAACTGCGGTAAACCGGTCCCGGCGGATGTCCGTCAGGCAGGCATCCGGGCAAGACACGTGATGACGGTGCCGGAGGGCACCCCGGACGCTTTCTACTGCACGGTGGAGCGGGTCATTCAGGATGTGTTCACCACCATCGTCCTGCTGCGGCCGAAGGGAGCCGCGTCCGGTGCCCCCCTCCTGCGGATGGAACTGGAACGGGACGATTGGCGGCGGCTGAACCGCCCGGAGGGGCTTTGGATCGCCGTCCAGCCAAGGGATATTCTACTGTTGAAATGAGGAGATGAGCGTATGTATCATGCTGCTGTATTGACGGTCAGCGACCGTGTTTCCCGGGGCGAGCGCCCCGACGAGGGTGGTCCGCTGGTGGCGGAACTGCTGAAAAACGCGGGCTATGAGGTGGTCCGGACCGCTGTGGTGCCGGACGAGCAGGCGCAGATCGAAGCGGCGCTGCGGCAGATGGCCGACGGCGGTGACATTCAACTGCTTGTGACCACCGGCGGCACCGGCTTCGCTCCCCGGGACGTGACCCCGGAGGCCACCCTTGCCGTGTGCGACCGGCTAACCCCCGGCATCCCGGAGGCCATGCGTTACGCCTCCATGCAGATCACCAGCCGTGCCATGCTGTCCCGGGCGCAGGCGGGCATCCGGAAAGGGACCTTGATCCTAAACCTCCCCGGTTCCCCCAAGGCGGCTAAGGAGAATCTGGAGGCGGTGCTGCCCACCATCGGTCACGGTCTGGAAATGCTCTCCGGCCGCCCCGCCGATTGCGCCAAGCTGACGGACTGACATAGAATTTTTCAGAATCGGATACTTTCCCGGTAAGCAAAAAAATCGGCACCTGCTTTTGGCAGGTGCCGATTTCTGTTATCCTATCATGCGCTTGAATTTTTGGCGTAAGTGGCGTAAGTTTGGCGTAAATCCGCTTTTGCCCACTCAAAAAATCAAGCGATTTCAAGGCTTTGCGGTGTCTCTTAGTACATGCCGCCCATGCCGGGATCAGCGGGAGCAGCAGGTGCGGGGGGTTCGGGCTTGTCGGCCACCAGGGACTCGGTGGTCAGCACCATGGCGGAGACGGAAGCGGCGTTCTCCAGAGCGGAGCGGGTCACCTTGGCGGGATCGATGATACCGGCGGCGACCATGTCGCAGTACTCCTCCTTGTAAGCGTCGAAGCCGTAGCCCAGCTTGCCGGAATTGCGGACCTTCTCCAGGATCACGGAGCCGTCCAGGCCGGCGTTGGCAGCGATCTGGCGGATAGGAGCTTCCAGAGCCTTGGCGATGATGCGGACACCGGTCTTCTCGTCGCCGTCCACGCTGTCCAGCAGAGCTTCCACAGCGGGGATGATGTTCACGAAGATGGTGCCGCCGCCGGCGACCACGCCTTCCTCAACGGCGGCGCGGGTGGCGTTCAGAGCGTCCTCAATGCGGAGCTTCTTCTCCTTCATCTCGGTCTCGGTAGCAGCGCCCACCTTGATGACAGCCACGCCGCCGGCCATCTTGGCCAGACGCTCCTGCAGCTTCTCCTTATCGTAGTCGCTGGTGGTGTTGGCGATCTGGCTGCGGATCTGAGCCACGCGGTCCTTGATGGCGGTGGCATCACCGGCGCCGTCCACGATGGTGGTGTTCTCCTTGGTGACCTTCACCTGACGGGCACGGCCCAGCATGTCGATGGTAGCGGTCTTCAGTTCCAGGCCCACTTCCTCGCTGACAACGGTACCGCCGGTGAGGACAGCGATGTCCTGCAGCATCTCCTTGCGGCGGTCGCCGAAGCCGGGAGCCTTGACGCACACCACGTTCAGGGTGCCCCGCAGACGGTTCACGATCAGGGTGTTCAGAGCCTCGCCCTCAACGTCCTCAGCGATGATGACCAGCTTCTTGCCGGACTGGACCAGCTGCTCCAGAATGGGTAGGATGTCGGAGATCACGGAGATTTTCTTATCGGTGATGAGGATATAGGCGTCATCAATGACAGCCTCCATCTTCTCAGTATCGGTGACCATATAGGGGGTGATATAGCCCCGGTCGAACTGCATGCCCTCCACGACCTCGCTGTAAGTCTCAGCGGTCTTGGACTCCTCAATGGTGATCACGCCGTCGGCGGAAACCTTCTCCATGGCGTCGGCGATCAGCTTGCCGATCTCCTCGTCACCGCTGGAGACAGCGCCCACACGGGCGATATCGCTGGAGCCGTTGACCTTCTTGGCCTGCTTCTTTACCTCGGCTACGGCGGCTTCCACAGCCTTGGACATGCCCTTCTTCACAACGATGGGGTTGGCACCGGCAGCCAGATTCTTCAGGCCCTCGTGGATCATGGCCTGAGCCAGCAGGGTAGCGGTGGTGGTGCCGTCACCGGCAACATCGTTGGTCTTGGTGGAAACCTCCTTCACCAGCTGAGCGCCCATGTTCTCAAAGGGATCGGGCAGCTCCACTTCCTTGGCGATGCTGACGCCGTCATTGGTGATGAGGGGAGCGCCGTACTTCTTATCCAGAACCACGTTGCGGCCCTTGGGGCCCAGGGTGATCTTAACAGTATCGGCCAGCTGATCAACACCGGCCTGCAGAGCCTTGCGGGCTTCATCGCCGCGCATAATGAGCTTAGACATAATTCATACCTCCGAATTTTTCTTAAAGTGGGGGACTGCGTCCCCCCTTTAGATTCCCCCTCGCCAGTTTGTGAACTGGCGACGCCGTCCAGGACGGCTGGGGTCAAGGAATTTTTGCCACGCACATGTCGCGGCAAAAATCAATTCAAGCATTTTGTCAGGACACATGCCCCACCGTTCCTTCGTCCCCTTCCGGCGCAAACCAGCGAAGCGTTTGTGCCGGAAAAACGAGGAGCAGCGGAACGAGAGAGCTTTGGCCGCAAGGCCGAAGCGAGGGATGTGCAGCTTGTGACGAGTTACTCGACGATGGCCAGGATATCGTTCTGACGGACAACTACGTACTCCACGTCCTCCAGGGTCACCTTGGTGCCGGCATACTGGCTGGTGATGACCTTATCGCCAGGCTTCACGGTCATGGTGACTTCCTTGCCGTCTACCATGCCGCCGGGGCCCACGGAAATGACCTCAGCCACGGAGGGCTTCTCCTTCGCGGAGCCGGTGAGGATGATGCCGCCCTTGGTGGTCTCCTCAGTCTCCACCATCTTCAGAATCACACGATCAGACAACGGGGTAAGTTTCATGCTGGATTCCTCCTTATATATTTTTCATGATAAACAAATTTCAGCGTTAGCACTCAGTCTCCTTGAGTGCTAACGCTGTTATCATAGTACAACTGTCCCGGTTTGTAAAGGGGTAATTTGTAAATAAGTTATGAAGTTTCCATTGGGGAAAATCGTCGGTTCCCGCCCTCACTTGGGACCGGCACCGTAATTGGGATCACAGCCCTTGGGTCCGAAGAAATTCAACCTTTTTTCCGACAAAGTCAGACGCACATCCCGGCTGTGGATGGTCTCCCCGTCCAGACAGGTCACAATGTCATCTTCCGACTGAATGCGGACGTTTTTGGCAGTCACCACCCGGATCACCTCCGGCGGCAGCGAGCGGTAGCGGCCATCGGAATAGGCACCGAACAATCCAGCAAATTTCAGGCGGCTGATATTTTTCACCAGAACGGTGTTTAGAATCCCGTCGTCCATTCGGGCCTCCGGCACCGGGGTAGAGCCGCCGCCGTAGTACCGGCCGTTGCACATGGATACAAGGGCGAAGTCGTCTTCGATCACCTCATCGTCCAGCGTCACGGTCCAGTGCTGGCCAATACCCCGGAACAGGAAATTCACCGCCACGGCGGCCAGATAGCTGCCCCGGCCGCTGAGAAAGGGGGAATCCCCCAGCTCATGGACGCTTTCCGCCACCCGGGCGTCAATGCCGCTGCAGGCAATGGTCAGACATTGGCGGCCGTTGCAGTCGATAAGGTCCAGAGGATGGGCCTCCCCGTCCCACAGATTTTCCGCGTCCGTAAACTTGGCGGCGTCCGGACCGAAGTTTTTCAGAAAATCGTTGCCGGTCCCGATGGGGATGCAGGTCACAGCCGCATTGTCAAAGCCTGCCGCGCCGTTGACCACCTCGTTCAGAGTGCCGTCTCCGCCGCAGGCGTAAAGCCGGACCTCCTCCCCGGAGGACACCAGCCGTCGGGCAATCTCCTCCGCGCCGCCGGGCCGCTGGGTCAGCAGGCATTGGCAGGTCAGGCCATGCTGCCGCAGACGGTCCGCCATTTCATAAATGCGGCCCGTCTGGTCCTTTTTCCCGGCATGGGGGTTAATGATGAAGATATGCTGCACGGGTGACCGCTCCCCTTTCAACTGAAACCGTCAAATTCTGATTACAAATTGTCATTTTTGCCCGCATGATTGCTTTTTGTATAAAATACTCCGGTCATCTTCCGTACATGAAAGCGTCGCACTTGATCATGTTCCCCACAAAATCTTTGATTTTGCGGGGCCCCGGATCTTACCTGACCGGTCAGGCAAAGCCCGCCCGGTCCAAGGTTTTGCCTGCGGCAAAACGCTTGCGCGCCGTTGACGCGGCGTCGGCGCGCTGCGCCGTTACGGCATGATCTCCGGTCATCTTCCGTACATGAAGGCGTCGCACTTGATCATGTTCCCCACAAAATCTTTGATTTTGCGGGGACCCCGCATTTTACCTGACCGGTCAGGCAAAGCCCGCCCGGTCCAAGGTTTTGCCTACGGCAAAACGCTTGTACGCCGCTGACGCGGCGTCGGCGCGCTGCGCCGTTACGGCATGATCTCCGGTCATCTTCCGTACATGAAAGCGTCGCACTTGATCATGCCGTTGTAGAGCTTGCGTTTTTTGTCGGCGGGACGGCCGAAACACCGCTCAAATTCCGTGTGGGAGCTGAGCACCAGCACCCGCCACTTGGGGGGCAGGTCCCGGAGGGCCGCGCCGAACATTCGATACAGGTCCTCGGCCTCCTTCTTTTCCAGCAGCCGCTCGCCGTAGGGCGGGTTGGTCACCAACTGGCCGTATTCGCTGTCCCGGTGGAATTTTCCTGCGTCCGCCACTTCAAAACGGATGCAGTCCTCCACACCGGCCAGCTCCGCGTTGTGCCGCGCCAGCTCCACAGCGGCGGGGTCAATATCGCCGCCCCAGATGTCATAATGGCCGTGGAATTCCTTATCCATGGCCTCGTCACCGGCCTCCAGCCACAGCTTGGAGTCCATGTTCTTCCACTTCTGGGCAGCGAAGCTGCGGTCCAGGCCCGGTGCCCGGTTCTTGGCGATAAGGGCTGCCTCGATGGGGATGGTGCCGCTGCCGCAGAAGGGGTCGCAGAAGGGATCCTTTCCCCGGTAACGGGAGAGAGTCACCAGCGCTGCCGCCAGCGTTTCCCGCAGGGGCGCACCCATGTTTTTGGCCCGGTAGCCCCGCTTGTAAAGGCCCTCGCCAGAGGTGTCCAGATACAAGGTCGCTACATCCTTGATGATGGAAAACTGGATCTGATACCGGCTGCCGGACTCCGGCAGGGTCTCCACGCCGTACTTCTCCCCCAGCCGCTTAGCGGACGCCTTTTTCACGATGGACTGGCAGGCGGGGACCGAATGAAGCTGAGAGTTCAGGGAATAGCCCTTTACAGGGAATTCGCCGTCCCGTGGGATATAATTCTCCCAGGGCAGGGCGTAGACCCCCTGAAACAGCGCCTCAAAATCACGGGCCGGGAAGGAGCCAAGCTCCATCAGCACCCGTGCGCCGCAGCGGAGGTTGATGTTCAGCCGGGCAATGTCAGCCAGAGTCCCTTCACAGTGGACCCGGCCGTTTTCCGCCTGGACATTTTTTAAGTCCAGACGGCGCATCTCGTCCGCCACCAGACTTTCCAAACCAAACAGACAGGGAACCGTCAGTGTCATGGTCCATGTCTCCTTTCAACTTTCAAAACTATATTAGGGTCAGTATAACAGACTGTCCGCCGATCCGCAACCGGAAACCGTGCTCCCACCGCAAATTGGAAGTGGTTTTTCGCCAAAAACTGTGCTATACTGCAAGCAGAAATGGATTTTGCAAAAAAGGAGGGTTCTTTGATGATGAACTGGATCTGGCTGGGGGCTGTGGTGGCCTTCGGCGTTTTGGAGGCCGCTACCGCGGCATTGGTATCCATTTGGTTTGTAGGCGGTGCGGCGGTGGCTCTGCTGGCGTCCTTTTTAGGTGCAGCGCTGTGGCTTCAGATTGCCCTGTTTCTGGCGGTCTCCGTGGGTATTCTGGCGGCGGTCCGGCCCCTGATAAAGCGAGCCAACGCAAAAACCGTCCCCACGAATCTGGACCGGGTCATCGGCTGTACTGCCCGGGTAACAGAGGAAATCGACAACGAGGCCGGCACCGGGGCCGTGTATGTAGAGGGCAAGACCTGGACCGCCCGCAGCAGCGACGGCACGGTGCTGCCCATCGGGACCCGCGTGATCGCGGAGCGAATGGAGGGCGTCAAGCTCTATGTGAAGCCGGAGCCGATAAGCTCCACGCGGCAGAGCTGACCGCTTAACTGAATAAACCCCCCTGCGAGGAAGCGGCTATGCCGTTTCCCGCAGGGGGGTTTTATCTTCTATCTTCGGATGGATGCCCCATCGCGCACTCGGAAGATTTTTGTTTTGATCCGCCCCAGTACAAGAGGTTCCATTCAATTTCGATTTGACAGAGTCCCTGTAAGCACCCGGCCAAAGCAGATCAGCGTCCCGGCCTCCGCTGCAGGCAAGGTCACATCCCCATCCGCACGGCGGCGATTCAGGGAAAACAAATATACCGTACCGGAATCGTCCCGGTCATACTGCCGGCAAAGGACCTTGCCGTTCACGCTGAAAATACCCACATCTCCCTCTCGCAGAGGCGTGCGGCTCACATACGCCACCGCGCCGTCCTCCAGATAGGGGGCCATAGCGTCCCCGCTGATGCGGACGGCAAATTCCGCCGTCTGCGGCACTTGCTCTGTGACGGAGATCTCATCAAAATCCTCTCCCGGTACTGCGGAAACACAGCCTACCGCCGCCAGCGTGTGGTACAGGGGGATGATCCTGCCCTCGGGCCGCTCCGCCGGGAGCGGGGACGTCTCCTGTCGGCAGGCCCACAGCGCTTCGGTCACAGACTGCACCGTTTCACGTCCCAATGGAGAAAGCTCCCGGAATTTCCGCAGCAAAGTCTGTTCTTCCGAACTCAGCGTCTGTCCGCCTCCCCGGAAGCTGTCCCGAAACAGTTGATTGGGATCTGTCTCCAAACTGTCAAACAGCCGCAGCATCACATCTTCCTTTGGAAAGCTCAGACCGTTTTCATAGTTGCTCACTGCCGAGGGGGACACTCCCAGCCGCCCCGCCAGTTCCCCACGGGACAGCTTCAGCTCCCCACGCCGGAATTTAATTCGTTCGCCAAAACTCATGGAAAAAAACTCCTTTCGTTCTGTTCCTCGACAACTCTCGACACAGGTGTCTTAATCATAACGAAAAAAAGTGTTGCTGTCAATCCATTTTAACAAGTTTCTTGTAAAATTATTCTTGACTTAGCAAAATTCTTGTGATAATGTTACCTCGTTGACAGGGAACTTGTCCTGGTGATAAGCAAAAGCCACATGGAAAGGATGGCAGCAAGCAGACGGGCCGCAGGCTGTTCCATGCAAGTCATCCGGTTCCGCTTTCTCTGGCCCACCCGCTGAAACCGTGCGGCGAATACTGTGGGCAGAAAAAAATTGAACGCAGACAAAGTCTGCGTTCGATTGGTGGGGGAAGGTGGATTCGAACCACCGAAGTCAGTGACAACAGATTTACAGTCTGCCCCATTTGGCCGCTCTGGAATTCCCCCATATGAAATTGTGGAGCTGGTGGACGGATTCGAACCCCCGACCTGCTGATTACAAATCAGCTGCTCTACCAGCTGAGCTACACCAGCAGTTCCCAACAGCAAGGATTATCTTAGCAGAACATAATCAATTTGTCAACAACTTTTTTTCATTTTCGTATTTCTTTTTAGGAGGGATCTGTTTGAGCACAAAAAAGCGCTCCGTTTCCGCCGTGGTACGCTGTTCCATTTGTGGGCGGGAAATCGCGTCAGGAGAGGAATACTGGGTCTGCAACGGCACCTTGGCCTGCACCGACTGTCTACCTGACCTGGCCCGGCAGGAGCTCCTGCCCTGCCGGGTGCTCCGAGGAAAGGAGGACAGACTATGACGCTGTTGGAAATGTCTGTTGTTTACGCGGAGCACGCCGCCGTGATCCGAAGTCGGATCGTGGAGCTTCGCGGTCTGACCCGACAGGAAACGGACCCGGAAGCCGTCCAGGCCCTCAAACGCCGGGTGGCGGCGCTGCTGCCCTTATGGCAGGAGGCCCGGGATCTGGCCAGACTCACCGCTCATTATTACGACTATGATAAGGAGGCTCACCGATGAATCAGATCAGTCTGGACGCCAAAGGCGGTCAATTTCTGGCGGATCTGGCCAACTGGCAGCGGGAAAGCGCCCCGGATAACTCTGCGGACCTGGAGCGGCTGCGCCGGAATCTGCGCTTTGCCCGCCAGCAGGTGCTGACGAAGCGGCAGCAGCAGATGCTGGAGCTTTACTACGATCAGGGACTCACCATGGGGCAGATCGCCGCCAAGCTCCATCTGAACCGCTCCACCGTCTGCCGCACACTTCAGCGGGCCAGAGAACGGCTTTATGCGTGTCTGCGTTATACCTTATAAGGACAGTTCAGTTAATCTTATAGGCGGTCCGTCTTGCGGTCCGGGAGAAAAGCCCGTATAATAAGGGCAGAATCGTTGATTTTACATCATACGCGCCCGCGCTTATAAAATCTGGTTGAAAAGGAGACCGCGATGGATATGAAACCGATCATTGTCATGGCCGGAACACCGGTAGATACCCAGATGGGCATGGACTGCCTCAGCACACAGGGATTGCCCGGCGTCTTTTGCCCGATATCAGAGGACCCCAACCAGCAGACGGCTTTTCAGATCTCTCCCACGGAGGAAAAGATCGACACCGTAGTCTCCCTTCTGTGCGCGGCGCAGCGGGAGCATGGCTGCGAAAAAGCCTTCATTTACTGCAATTCTCTTTCCGGCGCGCTGGATTTCCAGTTCGTTGCCCGGGAAACCGGCTTGAAGATCGTCACGCCGCTGGACGTTTACCGGCTGCTGGCGCCCAAATATCACTCTCTGGCCGTGATCGCCGCCAACGCTCAGGGCACCGCCGGAATCGAGCGGACCCTGCTCAGTGCCAACCCGGACCTGACCCTGCGCTCTACCGGACTTCTGCCTGTGGTGTTGGGGATCGAGGCCGGAGAGGACCCCGATACGCTGGTGAAACAGAACCGTCTGCCGGAGCTTGTGAACTGGTATCAGGCGTTGGGTGCAGAAGCGCTGGTGCTTGGCTGCACCCACTTCCCCTATTTCAAAGAGGCTCTCCTCCGACAGATCACCCTGCCGGTCATTGACCCCGCAGAGGAAATGCTCCGCCTGCTGAATACCTGAATGAAGAAAACACCCCGTCAGCCGCAATGCGGCTGACGGGGTTCACTTTACTTTCAGCAGGGGTTGCTGAACAGCTCCCGGCAATGCTCCGCCAGCAGCGCCGCCGTCCGTTCAATCCCCAACCGTGCGCTGTTGATGCAGATGTCGTAATTCTCCGGCAGGCCCCAGGGGCGGCCGGTATAATGCGTATAATACTTCTCCCGCTGGGCGTCGGTCTTTTCCACCAGTGCCCGGGCGGCCTTTTCGTCCAGATTTTCCAGTTCCATCCGGTGATGGACCCGCCACTCAAAGGGAGCGCAGATAAACAGGCTCAGGCAATCCACATCCTGCCCCGTCAGCACAAGATCCGCGCAGCGGCCCACGATGAGGCAGTCCTCCTTCTCCGCCAGTTCCCGGATGATCTCGCTCTGCATCTGAAAGAGCACATCCTCCGCCGACTGCCCCTGCTTGACCTTGGGGCCGCCCTGATAGAAGGCCTTGAACAGCCAGGGGTTGCCGGCCTTTTCATCCTTATCGGCGAATAGCTCCTCCCCTACCTCGGCCCGCTCCGCCGCCAGCTTCAGCAGTTCCCGGTCATAGTAGGCAAGCCCCAGAGACTCACTGAGCTTCCGTCCGATCTCGCGGCCGCCGCTGCCAAACTGTCGGCCCAATGCGATCACATGCTTTTTCATAGGAACACACCCTCCTCGTTTTCTATGCGTATACAGCGGCAGGAGCCTTCAGCCGAAGGGCCACACCGCGAATATAGTCCTGAAACATCATATCGATCCGCCGGGTCAGCTCCTCCGGTGTCTGGGTCAACTCTCCCCGGAGCCAGCTCTCCACCGCCCCTGCCATCATAATGGTCACCAGGCAGATCACCACTTCCACCTCCGGCGAATAGGCCGACAGGCCGTTTTCTTCCGCCGTCTGCCGGACGGCCCGGTCCACGATGCTGCTGACATCCGCCTCCAGCAGCTGTTTCAAAGATTCCTTGCCCAGAGAGTCCAGCGCGCAGAGGCAGACCGCCCGATTCTGATTGATATATTGGAACAGATGCAGAAAGCCGTTCTGCCAGGGGGACACGCCCTGTTGCTGCTGCAAAAGCTCCAGCGCTTCCTTTTCAAAGGTCCAGCGCAGCAGATCGTAAATGTCCGTAAAATAATAGTAGAAATGCTGCCGCCGCATCCCGCAGGTATCCATGATCTCCGCCACGGTGATCCGTTCCAGTGGCTTTTGGGTCATGAGCTGCTTCAGCGCACCGCTGATGGCCTGACAAGTGGTCTCGGAGGTTTTATACCTTTTTCCCATCTTACAGCCCCATTCCGTTAAGTTCTGTTAAGAGTATAGCACAGGTCAAGGGGGCTGTCATTGTTCATTTACAGGCGGTTTGCATAGATTTTAAAAGTTTTTTCAGGCTCTGTCCAGTCAAAAACTGGAAAATCGCAGAATTCTGACAAATGACCGAATTTGACTGTTGCAATTCCAAATGTCCGCGGATATGATACAAGTGATTTCATGTGAATGTGCTGTTGAAACGCGCCATAGAAAGGGGACTCCCATGAGCGACCAGCCGAAAAAAAGCAATTTTTTTGAAAAATTGGCCACGTTTATCGTGGATAAACGGAACCTGATCTTTTTTCTGTACGCCATTGCCATCATCGCCAGCCTGATCACCCAGAGCTGGGTAAAGGTCTGCGACGATCTGACCCAATATCTGCCGGAGACCACGGAAACCCGCCGGGGCCTGACGCTGATGGAGGATGAGATGAAGACCTATGGCACCGCCCGGATCATCGTGTCTCATGTGACGTATGAGATCGCACGGGATCTGGCGGATCAGATCGAAGATCTGAACAACATCTCCTCCGTGGACTTCTGGGACGCAGACAAGTCGGCGGATGATACCACCCTGCCCTCCGCTGCCAACAAGACCTATGAGGATTACATGCAGGGCGCCGACGCCCTCATCACCGTCACCTTCCGGGGTGAAAATGATGACCAGTCCGCCAAGGACGGTCTGGCCGCCGTGAAGGAACTGCTGGCCCCCTATGACACTTATATCTCTACCGATGTGGGCTACTCCAAATCCGAAACGCTGAATGAGGAAATGGGCATTATCTTAGTGGTGGCCGCGCTGGTCATCGTGCTGGTGCTGCTGCTGACCTCCCGTTCCTACGCCGAGGTGCCGGTGCTGTTGCTGACCTTTGTGGCGGCGGCGCTGCTGAACAAGGGCACCAACTTTATCTTCGGCGAGATCTCCTTCGTGTCCGACTCTGTGACGGTAGTGCTCCAGCTTGCGTTGGCCATCGACTACTCCATCATCCTGCTTCACCGCTTTCTGGAAGAGCGGGAACACGCCCCGGATGACCGGACGGCCTGCATCATCGCTGTCAGCGCCGCCATTCCCTCTATCTCCGCCAGCAGCCTGACCACCATTTCCGGTCTGGCCGCCATGATGTTCATGCAGTTCCGCATCGGCTTTGACCTGGGTCTGGTGCTCATCAAGGCCATCCTGCTGAGTATGCTGGCCGTGTTCACCCTGATGCCCGGACTGCTGATGCTCTTCTCCAAGGCGATGGAGCGGACCCGCCACAAGAACTTCATCCCCCAGATCGACCGCTGGGGCAAGCTGGTCTATGCCCTGCGTCATGTGGGCGTGCCCGTATTCATCGTGTGCGTGGTGGGAGGCTTCTTCCTCTCCAACCAGTGCCCCTATGTGTATGGCGACAACGCCGTCATGACCGTTCGCCGCAATGAGCATCAGGCAGCGACGGACCGGGTGGAAAAGGAATTCGGCACCCAGAATATCATGGCACTGGTGGTCCCCAAGGGGGACACCGCCAGTGAAAAGGCCGTTTTGAAGGAGCTGAGCGGACTGGACGAGGTGGATTATGCCATGGGCCTTTCCAATGTGGAGGCCAAGCCCGGCTACTTCCTCACCGACAAGCTGACGCCCCGGCAGTTCTCGGAGATGATGGGTCTTTCCTACGAGGAAGCCTGCATCCTCTACGCCGCCTATACAGCAGATCAGGAGGATAACTACGGCCCCATCGTGGGCGGCATCGACAGCTATACCGTATCCGCCATGGATATGATCCTCTTTATCTATCAGGAGAAGGAAAAGGGCTATGTGACGCTGGATGACGAGGATGAGCGGGAGATCAATGACGCCTATACGCAGATCACCGACGCCCAGGCCCAGATGCTGGGCCCCAACTACACCCGCATGGTCATGAACCTGAATCTGCCGGAGGAGGGGACCGACACCTTCGCCTTCCTGAAAACCGTTCACAGCATCGTGGAGAAATACTACGATGCCGACGATGTGTACTTAGTAGGCAACTCCACCAGTGACTACGATCAGTCCGTTTCCTTCGCCAGAGACAATGTGATGATCAGCGTCCTGTCCGTGGTGTTCGTGGTTCTGGTGCTGGTGTTCACCTTTATGTCCGTGGGTCTGCCCATTCTGCTGATCTTGGTCATTCAGGGCAGTATCTGGATCAACTTCACCTTCCCCACGGTGCTGCACACCAACATCTTCTTCATGAGCTATCTGATCGTTACCTCCATCCAGATGGGCGCGAATATCGACTACGCCATCGTCATTTCCACCTGGTATTCCGACCTCAAGACCCGGATGAGCCCCAGAGAGGCCCTGATCAAGGCGCTGGATCTCTCCTTCCCCACGGTACTGACCTCCGGCTCCATCCTGTCCGCTGCGGGCTTCCTCATCGGGCAGATCACCACGGAGCCGTCCATCGTAGGCATTGGCCAGTGCCTCAGCCGGGGCACGCTGATCTCCATGTTCCTGGTCATGTTTGTCCTGCCTCAGATTCTGGTGCTGGGTGACCGGATCGTGGAAAAGACCAGCTTCCAGGTAAAGCTCCCCGCAACACCCATCGCTTCTCAGCGTTTCTCCGGCACCACCTTTGTCAACGGCCGTGTCCGGGGGCGGATCTCCGGCTTTGTGGACGCGGAGATCCATGGCGTAGTCAAGGGCGACATTTCCGCCATCATGTCCTCCGGCAGCTATGATCTGCCGGAAGGCAGCGGCCAACCGCCCGAAGCAGGGGCGTCACCGGAGGATACACCGAACACGCCGCCTGCGGGTTCTGTCACCGGAAAGGAGGGGGACACCCAATGAAACACATTCAAAAATGGTCCGCCCTTCTCATGGCTGTGACCCTGCTGTTTACCCTGGCCGCTCCCGCCGCGCTGGCGGCCGAGAGCACCGTTACCATCAAAACTGCCGAGGATTTGGCCGAATTGTCCCGGAACTGCACGCTGGACACCTGGTCTCAGGGCAAGACCGTGATCCTGGAGAACGATCTTGACCTCCACGGTATTGACTTCACTCCGATTCCCACCTTCAGCGGCACATTCCAAGGCAACGGACACACCATCTCCGGCCTGACCCTTACCGGCAGCGGCAACGTCCGGGGTCTGTTCCGCTACATTCAAAACGGCGCCACCGTTCAGGATCTGACGGTCATGGGCACCATCCACCCCAATGGGCATCAGGATGAACTGGGCCTGCTGGCCGGCAGCAACGCCGGACGGCTCTTAAACTGCATCGCCTCCGGCACCGTCATGGGTGATAACCGCATCGGCGGTCTGGTAGGCGTCAATGAAACCGGCGGCGAGCTGGTGGGCTGTGCCTTCTCCGGCAGCATTACCGGCAAACATTCCACCGCCGGCGTGGTGGGCGAAAACCGCGGGACCCTGACCCGCTGTTCCAACAGCGGCAGCATCAACACCCACGATCTGGAAGACGATCCCAAGACCGACTATACAAATCTGGCCCAGCTGAACTCCATGGAAAACGTCCCGGCTTATACGGACGTCGGCGGTGTGGCAGGCTATTCCAAGGGCACCATCCAGAGCTGCTCCAACAGCGGCTCCGTGGGCTATGACCAGATCGGCTATAACATCGGTGGCATCGTCGGCCGCAGCACCGGCTGGCTGGATGGCTGCGTCAACACCGGCTCCGTCAGTGGGCGGAAGGACATGGGCGGCATCGTGGGCCAGCTGGAGCCGGAGGTCTTGCAGACCTTCAGCGAGGATTTCCTCGACAAGCTGCTGGCCCAGCTGGATACGCTTCAGGATATCATGGATCGTACCGCCAACCACGCTGACAGCATTTCCGACTCCGTCCACGCCCAGATGAGCGATCTCACCGGCAAGGTCCGGGACACCAAGGACATCGCCAAGGAACTGACCGATGCCATGACGGACTGGGCCAACGGCAACATTGACGAAATCAATGAACTTTCCGCTCGGATCTCTCAGGCGCTGGACGATCTGGCAGACATTCTGGATGACACAGGCAGTGCACTGGACGCATTGGACGCTCTGCTGGATACGCTGGAAAAAGTTCGGAAGGATCTGACCGGCGGCAATGACGCGGCAGAGGATTTTCAGAAAGCCCTTACCAATCTGCGGGATGCCCGGGATGCTGCCCGGGAGACCCATAAGGCAGTCACATCAGCAGCAAAAGATGTTCTGGATGCCATCATCAGCGGTAAGGATCCTCAGGAAGCTCTGGATCATCTGAAGGACGTACTGGGGAATTACAGCACCGCCCTCCGGTTGGTCGGCACCGCTCTGGAGCAGATGCGGCAGGCGCTGAATGCTCTGCCCGCAGATATTTCTCGGCTGAAAAAAGCGCTGGAGGATCTGGGGGATGTGGAGAACGCCGCCCACAAGGCCCTGAACCGACTGGATCAGGTGGTCCGCGGTCTGGAAGAACTGACGCGGAAGCAGGCTGACAAGCCTGAAATCAAAATAGATCCCATCGGATCTGATCTTACGGAAAAAGGCAGCCAGCTTCAAAACGCCATGGACGCCCTTCTGGACAGCGGTGAAGCTCTGAACCAACTGCTCAGTGACTCTGCCGACACCCTCATTGCCGACCTCAAGGCCATCAACAGCCAGTTCCGCTCCATTACGAATCTGATCCGCAGCGAAAAAAGTGACTGGAATCAGGATCAAAGCAAGAGCAAGGAGGATCAGATCCGGGATCATTTCCAGGACCTGTCCGATTCCTGCGACCCCGCCAAACAGCATGACGGCCGGATCTCCGCCTCTGAAAACAAAGGCGAGATCACCGGCAGCACAAATTTAGGCGGCATTGTGGGTTCCGTGGGAATTGAGATTGACTTCGATCCTGACGGCGATACGACCAAAGTCGGCAACTATTCTTTGGATTTCCACTACCAGACCCGCGCCCTTCTAACCGGCTGCACCAACAGCGGTACCATCACCGGTCGGAATGACTATGCCGGCGGCATCGTGGGACAGGCGTATATCGGTCAGATCACCGATTGCCAGAGCTACGGCGCCGTCTCCACCGACGGCAGCTATGTCGGCGGCATCGCGGGCCGCTCCGACAGCAGCATCCGCCTGAGCTGGGCCAAATGCACCCTTTCCGGTGAGGATTATGTGGGCGGCATCGCCGGTTATGGTAAAACGCTCTCCGACTGCCGCAGTCTCGTCACCGTGGACGGCGGCGCTTACACCGGTGCTATCGCGGGAGATGTGGACGAGGATGGCTCCGTGACCGGCTGCCTGTTCACCCACGAAACGCTGGGTGCCATTGACGGCATCAGCTACGCCGGGAAGGCAGAGCCCGCCGCCTTCGATGTTCTCTGCGCAGGAGACACTGTTCCCAAGACCTTCTCCCAGATGGAACTGACCTTCCGGGCGGACGGCAAGGTGGTAGTGGTAGTCCCCTTCCAGTACGGACGGGGGATCGACAGCCTGCCGGAGATCCCGGCGAAAAAGGGTTTCTCCGCTGTCTGGCCTGATCTGGACTATACCCATCTCACCGCCAGTCAGACACTGGATGCCGTCTACACACCTTACACCTCCTCCCTGACGGATGACACCCAGACCCTTCCCCAGATCCTGGTGGATGGCAGCTTCAGCAGCCGGGCCACCGTCAGCCACACTTCGGAACCTGTCTCCTGGACAGATGCGAAGGGCACCGCCCGCACCGGCACCGCCGTTACCGTCACGGTGGACGATCCGGATATGACCGCTATCTCCTACACGGTCCACTACCGGCTCCCGGAGGACGGCAAGCGCTATGACCTCTGGGTCAAGACGGAAAACGGCTGGGAAAAGCAGGACAGCACCGTGGACGGCAGCTATCTGCTGTTCACCTCCGACCGGGAAACCGTCACCTTCTGTGTGCAGGAGCGGACCGCCAGTCCTCTGCTGTGGGTCTTGCTGGCAGTTCTGATCCTTTTGGCTCTAATGCTGGTGGTGATCCGGATCCGCAAAAAGCGGGGCCGCCAAACCATACGGAGCCGCCTGCGGAAGGCCCGTCAGAAAAAATCGTAAATATCATAAGCAAGAAAAAACCGGACTGTGCGGCGCGCAGTCCGGTTTTTCTCGTCTCCCTCTCATAGATCCCGCCAAATGGGGCATACTGTTCGCATGACTTTCAGCTGGGAGGCATGGTATGAACAGCAAACGGATCGGCAGGCGAACAGTTGCGCTCCAGACACCGCCCTCAGTCCTCTCCTTTGCCAACATCGGCGGACGGATGGAGGGCCAGGGACCTTTGGCCAAATATTTCGACGAGCTGTGCGACGATTCCTTTTTCGGCGAAAAAACGTGGGAAAAGGCGGAGGCCACCATGCAGCGTCGGGTTTTACGGCGGGCGCTGGAGCAGGCGGGGCTGAAGCCGGGCGATGTGGACTATGTACTGGCGGGGGACCTGTTGAACCAGTGTATCGGCTCCTCCTTCGGTCTGCGGGAACTGGGCATCCCCTTTTTCGGCCTGTACGGGGCCTGCTCCACCATGGGCGAGGCACTGGCGTTGGCGTCGCTGCTCATTGACGGCGGCTTTGCGGAAACCGTCGCCGCCCAAGCAAGCTCCCACTTCTGCACCGCCGAGCGGCAGTACCGGATGCCAGTCCCCTATGGCAGCCAGCGCTCCCCTACCGCCCAGTGGACCGCCACCGCCGCCGGCTGCACCCTTCTCTCCGCCCAAGGGCCGGGGCCTTATATCACTCACGTCACCTGCGGGAAAATTGTGGATCAGGGTATCACCGATCCCAACAACATGGGGGCTGCCATGGCCCCCGCCGCCTATGACACTCTCCGGGCCTACTTTGCCGACACGCACACCGGCCCGGCGGATTATGATGCCATTTTCACCGGGGACTTAGGAGAGCTGGGTCACGAGATCGTAATGGACCTGTTTCGGCAAGACGGCGTGGACATGACCCGAAACTATGAGGACTGCGGCATGCTCCTCTATGACCGGGACCGACAGGATATGCACGCTGGCGGTTCCGGCTGCGGCTGCTCCGCGGCGGTATTCAACGGCTATCTTCTCACCGGCTTGAAACAGGGCCGCTGGCGGCGCATCCTGTTCGCCCCCACCGGGGCGCTGCTATCTCCCACTTCCAGTTTTCAGGGGGAGTCTATTCCCGGCATCTGCCATCTGGTGTGCGTCAGCACGGAAAGGTAGGGCGTATGGCATATCTTAACGCATTTCTCTGCGGCGGACTTCTCTGCGCTGTGGGGCAAATTCTGATTGACCGCACCCGGCTGACCCCCGCCCGTATTCTGACGGGCTATGTGGTCGCCGGCGTGTTCCTCAGTGCCGTGGGTCTGTATCAGCCATTGGCAGATTGGGGCGGAGCCGGGGCCACGGTGCCCCTGACGGGCTTTGGCCACGCGCTGGCCAAGGGCGTTGAAAAGGCGGTGGCGGAGCAGGGCTGGCTGGGTGTCCTCACTGGTGGTCTGTCTGCCACAGCAGGCGGCATCACCACAGCGGTAGTCTCCGCCGTGGTGATAGCCCTGATCTTCAAGCCGGGAGACAAGCGATAAGAAAACCGGGAGCGGCACAGCCACTCCCGGTTTTTCCCGCATTGTCCGCAAATTGTCACCGAATTGTTCTTCTTTTTCTGTCAAAAAACTGATATAATGAGACTTACATCTACGATTCGACAGAAAGGATCTGGTTTCTATGCGGCGTATCACCACGCTTTTCTTAGCTCTTTTACTGACCCTCTCCCTCACCGCCTGCGGCGGCACGGCCCAGCCGAACCCTCCCGCCCAGACCGGCGATGACGCTTCTCAGACGGAGACCCCCGACACCGCCCCGGAGCCTGCCGAGGAGCCGGAGGAACCCCAGCAGGAGCCATACGTCATCTCCTCCCCCACCGTTGACCGGGGCACCGTGGACGGCGTGACCTATGTACCGTGGGACGGCGTGGTGGAGCATCTGTTCTTCCACCCCATCGTGGCCTACCCGGAGCTGGCCTTTGACGGCGACAGTCAGGCCGACGGCATCGATGACTGGATGGTCACAGTGGACGAATATGACAAAATTCTCCAAAGCGTATATGACCGGGGCTATGTGCTGGTGGACATCAATGACGTATGGAGCGAAAGCACCGACGCCAACGGCCAGCCGGTGATGGTCCGGAACACCCTCTACATCCCGGAGGGCAAAAAGCCCCTGATCTTCTCCTATGACGATGTGAACTACTATGACTATATGCTCAAGGATGGCTTTACCTACAAGCTGATCCTGGGAGAGGACGGTCTCATCTGGAGCTATGGGCTAGACCCTCAGGGCAACGAGGTCATCTCTCAGGATCTGGACGCCGTGACTATTCTGGACAAGTTTGTCCGGGAGCACCCTGACTTTTCCCCCTTCGGCGCCAAGGGCAGCCTCAGCCTCACCGGCTATCAGGGGATCTTAGGCTACCGCACCAACACGGACACCAAGGTCTGGAATGATGAATTGGAGGCCAACCGTTTGAAGGAATGTGAGGCGGTGAAGCCCATCATCGCAGAACTGAAGCGCACCGGCTGGACCTTCGGCAGTCACACTTGGGGCCACATCAACCTTGCGTCCTCCTCGCTGGAACGGGTACAGGCGGACACCAAGCGCTGGATGGACGAGGTGGGCAGTCTGATCGGTCCCACCCCCATTCTCTATTATCCCCACGGCGCCCGGCCTGACGGGGACGACGTGAAGCAGACCGGCCCCATTTTTAAGTATTTGCAGGAGCAGGGCTTCCGGGTGTTCGCCTCCGTGGGCATCAGCTCCTACTCCAAAATCAAAACCGACATCTGCGCGGTGATCTGTGACCGGCTCCACCCGGATGGCACCACCCTCCGGGGCAGCGACAAGGTCATCGGCTGGTACAGCCAGTTCTACGATGCCAGAGACATCATCGACCTGGACGTGCGCCCCAACCGGGGCGTGAAGTGGACGCCGAAATCCGCGTCCTGACCGCGAAAAGGAGGCTTTATCCATGAGTCTTGACGAATTGAAGGCCGCAGCCGTGGCCATGCTGGACCGAGCCTATTGTCCCTACTCCCATTTCCCCGTGGGCGCCGCCGTGGAATGTACCGACGGCACGGTTTTCACCGGCTGCAACATTGAAAACGCCGTTTACCCCGTAGGCACCTGCGCCGAGCGCACCGCCATGGGGAAGGCCATCAGCGAAGGCCACCGGGACTTCGTCCGCATCGTCATCGCCGGACGCAGCGAGGACTATTGCTACCCCTGCGGCATGTGCCGCCAGTTTATGAAGGAGTTCGCCCCGGAGATGCAGGTCATCTGCCTCAACGGCAAGGGAGAAGCCAAAGAGCTGACCCTCCGGGAGTTGCTGCCCTACGGCTTTGACAGTACTTTCCTTCCGGGTGAGCAGTAATTCTTCGTAAAAACAATTTTAAACGAGGACAATAAAAGCAGGGCGCTGTGCGATGCACAGCGCCCTGCTTTTTCTGAATTTTTCAAACAGTGAGCTGATCAGCCCTGATTGCCGAAGTAGTAGTTGAAGATATCCCACGGATTACTGTAATAGCCATTGCCGCCGTTATAGGAGCCGTTGTTGGAATTGCTGTTATTGTTCTGGCTCTGCTGGGACTGGCTGTTGTTGTCCGTGGCCTGATCGGCAGGCACAGCGCCCCAGGTCACGGAGACCTCCTGCTGCTGGCCGCCCCGGTAGATGGTGAAGGTGGATTCGTCACCGGCGGAATACTTCTTCTTCAGGGCCACCAGCTCCTGATAGGAGTCCACATCCGTACCGTCGATCTTCATAATGACGTCGCCCATCTTCAACCCGGCCTTGTCAGCGGCGCTGCCCTCCTCCACGGAGTAGATGAACACGCCCTTGGTCACATCGTAGCGGTACTGAGCGGCCATCTGCTCATTCATGGTGCCAGGGGTGATGCCAAGATATGCCTTGTTGCTGACATAGCCGTTGGTCATGATATCCTGGATCATCGCCGCCACATCGTTGATGGGGATGGCAAAGCCCAGACCCTCCACGCTCTGGCTGGCGTAGCTGGAATACTTGGCGGACACGATACCCACCACCTCGCCGTACTCGTTGAACAGCGGGCCGCCGGAGTTGCCGGGGTTGATGGCGGCGGTGACCTGGATCATGTTGAAGGGGGTGCCGTCCACGTCAATGGCCCGGTTCACGGAGGAAGCGATGCCCTCGCTCATGGAGAAAGTCAGCTCACCCAGCGGGTTGCCGATGGCCAGCACGTGATCGCCCACGTTCAGGCTGTCGCTGTTGCCAAGAGTCACGTTGGGCAGATCGGTGGCCTCGATCTTGATGACGGCAATATCGTAGTCCTCGTCGCCGCCGATATACTGGGCGTCATAGCTGTCGCCATTATACAGCGTGACCTTCACGGTGTCCGCGTCGCCCACCACATGGTAGTTGGTGACGATGTAGCCGTCCGGCGTCAGGATGAAGCCGGAGCCGGCCCCGGCAGTCTGTGTGGTCTGGCCGAAGAAATTGGGGTCAGAGGTGGCGGTGATGTTGATGGACACCACGCTGTTGACGTTGGCGGCGTACAGTTCCGCGTCGGTCATGGGATTCTTGCCGTCCACGGTTTTCAGCTGGATCTCCGTGGGCTTGCGGTTGGAGACATTCACCTCTGTCGTATTGCTGCTGGAGCTGTTGCTTACCAGATAAGCGGTGCCGCCGCCTACCAGACCGCCCAGCAGGGCGCACACCAGCGCCAGAGACGCGATCTTCAGGCCCAGACGGTTCTTGCCGTTCTTGTGGGGCGTCTGCCCGCCCTGAGGCTGGGACTGATACACCGGCTGGGAGTTCTGAGTCTGCTGCTCCTGCTGCTGACGGTAGCTGTTGAGCTGCTCGTCCACGGTGGGCTGCTTGGCGTCATAGCGCTGGCCCGGCTCTGTGCCGTCCTTGCGATAGGTGTAGTGATACAGATTCTGTTCATCGTTATACATAAGTCAAACCTCCTTGAAAAGCGGGCGCTGATCTGCGTTCCGCCGGGAACTTCCTTAACTTTGATTGTAGTATAGGACCGAAAACTTAAAACTGTCTGAAAAAAATTTTAAACAAATGTGAACCTTATACATTTTTCTTTTTCCGTCCCTGTGGTACAATACAGCTATCAAAACAGGAGGTGCCGCCATGCTGCGCATCGAAAATCTGAAACTTTCCCCCGGCGGCGGTCCTTCCGCCCTGCGCAATGCCGTTCTTCACATTTTGCGGATCCCCGAAAAGGACCTGTTGGCGCTGCACATTCTCCGCCGCAGCATCGACGCCCGTGAGGGCGTCCGCATGGTCTACACCGTGGAGGTTGAGGCGGCGGACGAAGCTGCCGTGCTCCGCCGCTGCCGGGACAAGCACGTTTCCAAGGCGGCCCCCCGGCCTGTCTATCAGCTCCCGGAGCCTGTGACCCCGCCGGAAGTACCGCCGGTGGTGGTGGGTGCGGGACCTGCGGGCCTGTTTGCCGCGCTGGTACTGGCACGAGCAGGCGCACGGCCCATTCTGCTGGAGCGGGGCCGCCGCGTGGAGGACCGCACTGCCGATGTGGAGCGCTTCTGGTCCACCGGAGAGCTGGACCTCACCAGCAACGTTCAGTTCGGAGAGGGCGGCGCCGGGGCCTTTTCCGACGGCAAGCTGAACACCGGCACTAAGGACCTCCGGCACCGCTTTATTCTGGAGGAACTGGTCCGCTGCGGTGCGCCGGAGGAGATCCTCTATGACGCAAAACCCCATGTTGGTACCGACTATCTCCACATCGCCCTGAAAAACCTGCGGCGGGAGCTGCTGGACTTGGGTGCGGACATCCGGTTTGAAAGTCAGCTGACAGATTTAGACATCCGGGACGGGGCCTTGCATGGTATCACCGTCACCGGCCCGGAGGGGACCTACACGCTGCCCTGCCGGCAGTTGATCCTCTGCCCCGGCCACTCCGCCCGGGACACCTTTGAGATGCTCCACCGCCGGGGCGTCCCCATGGAGGCCAAGCCCTTTGCCGTGGGCGTCCGCATCGAGCAGCGGCAGTCTGACTGCGACGCCGCCCAATACAAGCAGTACGCCGGACACCCCGGTCTGCCTGCCTCCACCTATAAATTAAGCTGCCACCTGTCCAACGGACGGGGGGTGTTCTCCTTCTGCGTCTGCCCCGGCGGACAGGTGGTGGCCGCCGCGTCGGAGGAACACCGGGTGGTGACCAACGGCATGAGCGAATTTGCCCGTGACAAAGAGAACATCAACGGCGCTCTGCTGGTGAACGTCACCCCGGAGGATTTCGGTGGGGACAGCCCCTTGGCGGGTATCGCCTTCCAGCGGGATTTGGAAGCCGCCGCTTATCAGGCAGGACAAGGGAATTACCTTGCCCCCGCCCAGCGGGTGGAGGACTTCCTTGTCAAGCGTCCCTCCACAGGGCCGGGCCGGGTCATTCCCAGTTACCGCCCCGGCGTTACATGGACGAACCTCTGGGACTGTCTGCCGGACTTCGTGGCGGCATCCATTGCGGAGGCGCTGCCTATCCTGGGCCGGAAGTTGAAGGGCTATGACCAGAGTGACGCGGTGCTCACCGCCGTGGAAAGCCGCAGTTCTTCCCCGGTGCGTCTGCTGCGGAATAACGATCGCCAGTCCACCATTCAGGGGCTTTACCCCTGCGGCGAGGGCGGCGGCTGGGCCGGGGGCATCCTCTCCGCCGCTGCGGACGGGATGCGCTGTGGAGAAGAGATCTGCAAGCTTCTGTAAAGTATAACTCTATAACAGGATCAGGAGGTCAGCCATGAACAATTTCACTTTTTACGCCCCGACCATGTTTGCCTTTGGCCAAGGGGAAGCCAGCCGCGTGGGTGCGCTGGTCCGTCAGTTCGGCGGCAGCAAGGTCCTTCTGGTGGCAGGCGGTGGTTCCGTAAAGAAAAATGGAGCCTATGACGCTGTTGCCGCCTCTCTGAAAGAGGCCGGATTTCCCTGGTGTGAGCTATGGGGTGTTCAGGCCAATCCCCGCAGTGGCAAGGTGTATGAAGGCATTGATCTTGCCCGGACAGAGGGGGTGGACTTCCTGCTGGCCATCGGCGGCGGCAGCGTCATCGACACCGCCAAGGCCATTGGCATGGGCATCCCCTATGACGGGGACTTCTGGGACCTGTTCACCGGCACGGCCAAAATTGAACGCACTTTGCCGGTGGGCACAGTTTTGACCATCTCCGCCGCTGGCAGCGAAGGCTCCGACAGCTGTGTCATCACGCAGGAGGACGGCAATCTGAAATGGGGCTGCCCCAAAACAGACCTCATCCGGCCCAAATTCTCCGTGTTGGACCCCACCTACACCTATTCCCTGCCGGATTATCAGCTGGCCTGCGGTGCGGTGGATATGCTGGCCCACCTGTGCGAGCGCTATTTCACCAACACGCCGGACGTAGCCCTCACCGACCGGCTGTGCGAGGCCGTGATGAAAACCATTGTGGACGCCGCCCCCAAGGCGCTGGCGGATCACAGTGACTACGCCTCCCATGCGGACCTCATGTGGGCGGGAATGCTGGCCCACAACAATTCCTGCGGCATCGGCCGGGATCAGGACTGGGCCAGCCACCAGATTGAGCACGAGCTGTCCGCCTTCTATGACTGCGCCCACGGCGCGGGGCTTGCGGTGGTGATGCCCGCCTGGATGGAATACGTCTGCGGCCATGATGTCATGCGTTTTGCCCGGTTCGCCGTCAACGTATTCGGTTGTGAAATGGATTTCGCCCATCCGGAGCGCACGGCGCAAGCTGGCATCCGCCGTCTGCGGGACTTCTTCCGCACTTTGGGTATGCCCGCCACGCTGGAGGAAGTAGGCGGCAGGGCGGAGGACATTCCTGCCATGGTAGCCCATCGGTGCGAAAAGCCCAACGGCTTCCCCTTCGGCGGCTTCGTCAAGATTCAGGTAGTGGATATGGAAGCGATCCTCCGCCGCTGCGCCAACTGACCGCGCCGCCGCAAATCTCACTTGGAACAGCAAAACTCCCCCAAGGAACGATTCCTTGGGGGAGTTTTTCGACGGTTTATTACTTTGCGTATTCGACACACTTCGTCTCGCGGATGAGATTGACCTTGATCTGGCCGGGATATTCCATCTCTTCCTCGATCTTCTTGGCCAGGTCACGGGCCAGAATCACCATCTGATCCTCGTTGACCTGCTCGGGCTTCACCATGACACGGACCTCGCGGCCGGCCTGAATGGCATATGCCTTCTCAACACCCTGGAAGGAGGTGGCGATGCTCTCAAGCTGCTCCAGCCGCTTGATGTAGTTCTCCAGATTCTCGCGCCGGGCGCCGGGGCGGGCCGCAGAAATAGCGTCCGCCGCCTGCACCAGACAGGCCACGATGGTCCGGGGCTCTACATCGTTGTGGTGGGCCTCGATGGCGTGGATGATCTCTTCCTTCTCCTTGTACTTCCGGGCGAATTCCACGCCCAGCTGCACATGGGTGCCCTCCATCTCGTGATCGATGGACTTGCCCAGATCGTGAAGCAGACCGGCCCGCTTGGCAGTCTGCACATCGGCGCCCAGCTCGGCGGCCATCATGCCGGCAATGTGGGACACCTCGATGGAGTGCTGCAAAACGTTCTGGCCATAGCTGGTGCGGTAATGGAGACGGCCCAACATCTTCACCAACTCGGGGTGGAGGTTGCGGATGCCGCACTCGAACATGGCGCGCTCGCCCTCGGCCTTGATGGTGGCCTCCACCTCACGGCGGGCCTTCTCCACCATTTCCTCGATATGGGTGGGATGGATACGGCCGTCAGCGATCAGCTTTTCCAGTGCCAGCCGGGCGATCTCCCGGCGGACCGGCTCGAAGCAGGAGACGGTGATGGCCTCCGGTGTATCGTCGATGATGAGATCCACACCGGTCAGAGTCTCGATGGTGCGGATGTTGCGGCCCTCGCGGCCGATGATGCGGCCTTTCATCTCGTCATTGGGCAGGGGAACCACACTGACGGTCAGCTCAGCCACGGAGTCGGCTGCGCAGCGCTGGATGGCCTGAGCCACCACTTCGCGGGCGCGGGTCTCGCATTCCTCTTTCATCCGGGACTCCACCTCTTTGATCTTGAGGGCAGTCTCGTGGGTCACTTCGCTCTCCACCTGCTGAATGAGGTATTCCTTGGCCTCGTCAGCGGTGAAGCCGGAGATCTTTTCCAGCATAGCCGTCTGGCTCTGCTTGATGGTGCGGATCTCCTCCTGTTCCTTCTCCATGGCCGCGTGCTTCTGGGCCAGAGATTCTTCCTTCTTCTCAATGGTCTCCAGCTTGCGGTCCAGATTTTCTTCCTTCTGCTGCAAACGGTTTTCCTGCCGCTGCAGATCGGCTCTGCGGGACTTTTCTTCCTTCTCGTAATCAGTACGGCTTTTCAGGATCTCCTCCTTGGCTTCCAGCAGCGCTTCCTTCTTTTTGCTCTCGGCGTTGCGGATTGCTTCGTTGACGATGCGCCGACCTTCTTCTTCGGCGCTGGAGATCTCTTTTTCAGATACTTTTTTGCGATAAAGGAAGCCACCTGCAAAGCCGCCGGCTAAGGCAACAATGACTATAATCGCGGTCAGCATAAACTGTGACTCCTTCCTTTGACTTTGGCGAAAAATGCCATAAAATTCACCGTCCGTCCCACCAGTCAGCGGGCCGGTACGGTTCAGAACACAAACAGGCGGACACCCCTTTTGCCGCCTATAATGATCCCTATATAGTTTAATCAGAAGGCGTAGTTATGTCAAGTCATTTGCTGCAAATTTTGACCGGATCAGCTTTTCCCCCGCAGCCGGTCCGCTTTTCTCCCTATACGTCGATATAGGCTGCTGCGGCGTATCCCACCTGATCTCCGTATTGCACCACATACCATCCATTCCACTCGCCGTAAACCGTCACCTCCGCGCCGTTTGGCAGGTTGGCGATCACCGTACCGGCGGGGGATGGCGTGCTGCGGAGATTCAGTGTGCCGTAGCTCAGGCGGACCGTTCCCCGTTTCGGGTCCATGGGCTGGATGAAGGGCAGGCCGAAGTACTCCGTCAGGGCCCGGACCAGCTGCTGGGCGATGGCCTCCACATGGCCCTCGATCCACAGGGCGTCGGAATAGTTGTCATGGTAGCCGATCTCTACCAGCACCGCCGGGAACCGGGACCGGGACACCTCTCCCAGTGCGGTGGTAGGGCGGGTGGTGACCTTGTCGGGCAGCGGGTAGATCTCCCGCAGATTTTTGGCGATCAGCTCCGCTCCCCGCTGCCCGCCAGCGCTGCCGGGATAGTAAAAGGCGATAATGCCCCGGGCGGAGGTCTGGGCGGAGCCGTTTCCGATGGCGTTGGAGTGCAGTGCCAGATAGAAGTCATAATAGCCGCTGTTGGCCTCCCGGATGGCGGCCCCCGCCGAGGTGTCCGGATCGTTGCGGCGATAGCGGATGCCGTTGGACCGCAGATACGGCTCCATGGCGTCCACGATCCGGTTCATCCAGTATTCCTCGCTGCCGCTGCCGGTGACATAAGGGTTCCAGTCCTGAGTGGACGGACTTAAAAACACAATGGGCATCAGAGTTCCCTCCCATACAGATGATGAATGTGCAGAGATTTTTGTTATGGTGAAATTCTGTCTGTTTCATGGTATGGCGTTTTCCCCGGAATTGTGCTATACTGGCCCGGAAATCAAGCCTAAAAGGAGCACAGCTTATGAAAATAGAGCGTGGCTATCCCACTTATACCGTCACCCCCAAGGCGGAAAACGCCATCGTCAAGGGGCATCCCTGGGTGTATGATGCAGAGATCCTGAACATAGAAGGTGAAACGGCCAACGGCGGACTGGTGGATGTCATCAGCAAGAAGGGCCGCTATCTGGGCACCGGTTTTTTGTCCCAGCAGTCCAAGATCCGTGTGCGGCTCATCTCCCGGAACGCCAACGACCGCTTTGACGAAGCCTTCTGGCGGCGGAAACTGCAATGGGCGTGGGACTACCGGAAGTCCGTCATGGACCCGGCGGATCTGGACGCCTGCCGGGTGATCTTTGGCGAGGCGGACGCCTTCCCCGGCCTGACGGTGGATAAGTTCCATGATCTGCTCAGTGTGCAGGTGCTGTCCGTTGGCATGGAGAATTTACAGGACCTTCTGCTCCCCGCTCTGGTGGACATTCTCCGGCAGGACGGCCAGCCCATCCGGGGCGTATTCCTGCGGAACGACGTGGCTCTCCGGGCAAAGGAAGGTCTTCCGCAGGGCAAGGGCTGGTATCCCCTCCCCGGCGAAACACCCCCGGACAGTCCGGTGGTGGAGATCGTGGAAAACGGGGTCAAATATCTGGTAGACGTAGAAAACGGCCAGAAAACCGGCTTTTTCTTGGATCAAAAGTACAACCGGCGGGCGGTGGGCCGTCTGGCGGCGGGAAAAACCGTTCTGGACTGCTTCACTCACACCGGCTCCTTCGCCCTGAATGCCGCGCTGGGCGGCGCGGCCCATGTGACGGCAGTGGATGTGTCGGAATCCGCCGTGGAGATGGCCCGGGCCAATGCAGAGCGCAACTGCGTATCCGACGTTATGGACTGCGTGGCGGCCAATGTCTTTGACCTGCTGCCCCAGCTGGAAAAGGAACCGATGAAGTATGACTTCATCATTCTGGACCCCCCGGCCTTCACGAAAAGCCGGAAAACCGTGGCCAATGCCATCACCGGCTACAAGGAGATCAACTACCGGGCCATGAAGCTGCTGCCCCGGGGCGGGTACTTGGCCACCTGCTCCTGCTCCCACTTCGCCACAGCGGAGAAATTTGAGGCCATGCTCCGCTCCGCCGCTCACGATGCCGGGGTACAGCTGCGGCAGATCGAATCCCGGCAGCAGAGCTGCGACCATCCCATCCTCTGGGGCGTGGACGAAACGGATTATCTGAAGTTTTATCTATTCCAAGTTGTATAAATTCTGTCGAATATTGCGAAAAGGACTCGGATACTGATGCATCCGAGTCCTTTTTCTCTGCCCCTAAAATAGCGCCCCGGTGCCAAAGTGATATGCTCCCTCTATGAGAGACAGTGAAAAAACAAACTGTCAAACATGGAGGGAGCATTGTTATGTCGGAAAGAAAAAAACAGAAACCAGAAGAGAAAGTAAAAATCGTCAAGAGATATCTGGCCGGAGAGGTAAGCATGAGCGAAGCGGTCACAGAGGCCGGCGTGAATTGGAAAACACTTCAAAAGTGGGTCATGCAGTACGAGGCAGAGGGCGCGGCGGCCTTCCTGCCGGGCAGGCGGGAGCACATATACAGTCCGGAATTAAAGTTGCAGGCGGTACAGGAGTATTTGTCCGGAAAAGGAAGTCAGGCAGAGCTCAGCAAAAAATATGGATTACGGGACAGAAGGCAGCTCCAAAACTGGCTGAAGGTGTATAATGCTCATGGAGATTTCAACTCCAGAAAGAATTCCGGAGGAGGAAGCTACATGAAGCAGGGACGGGACACCACGCAGGAAGAGCGCATTCAGATCGTCAAGGACTGTCTGGCCAGTGGAAAAAACTACGGCGAGATGGCTCTAAAATACAAAGTAAGCTACCAACAGGTACGCACTTGGACGCTGCGGTTTGAGGAGATGGGAGAGGCCGGTCTGGAGGACCGGCGCGGAAAGCGAAAGAAAGACCAGAAGCCCAGAACCGAGCTGGAGAAAGCGCAAATCGAAATTGAACAGCTCAAGCACAAGCTGTATTTGGCGGAAATGGAGCGTGACCTGCTAAAAAAATTGGACGAGATTGAGAGGAGAGATGCCTTTCGGAAGTGAGACAGCGCCATATCTATGCCGCGATCCGGGAAGCGCACACTGAAAAGGGATATTCCATTGAACTGGCCTGTGAACTGCTCCATGTGGCACGCTCGGCCTACCACAGATGGGCTTCCGGCAAGCTGAGCCGGCGGGCCGCGGAGAACGAACATCTCGCGGATACGATCGAGAAGATCCATGAGGAAAGTCCGGATAAGGGTTACCGGAGACTCAATGACGACCTGCGTCATGACCACGGTATCCACGTCAATGACAAGCGGGTGCTCCGCATCTGCCGGGCCAGAGATATCCGTTCCACGATCAAGTGCAACAACCATGGCTGCATGCGGCGGGCGAAGAACCCGCAGTATCTTGCCGAAAACCTTTTGGACAGGCAGTTTTATGCCGCAAAGCCCAATGAGAAGTGGCTCACCGATGTGACCGAATTCAAGTGGTTTGAGGGTATGAAGGTACAAAAACTCTATCTGAGCGCCATTCTCGACCTTTGCGACCGGCGCATCGTGTCCTATGTGCTCAGCGAACGCAATGACAATCCGTTGGTTTTCAAGACCTTTGATAAGGCTGTGAAAGCCAATCCGGACGCGCATCCCCTGTTCCATAGTGACAGAGGATTCCAATACACCAACCGCGCTTTCCACAACAAGCTCGTGCAGGCAGGCATGACGCAGAGCATGTCCCGCGTGGCGCATTGCATCGATAACGGCCCGATGGAGGGCTTCTGGGGCATCCTGAAGCGGGAACGCTATTACGGCAGACGGTTTACCTGCAAGCGGGAGCTTGTGCAGATGATTGAGACCTATATCCATTATTACAACACCAGACGGGTGCAGCGTAATCTGGGCGTGTTGACCCCGATGGAAAAGCACGAGCTCGCCCTCGCCGCATAAAAAGCGGCCAGCAGCACATGGCTGTCGGCCGGAAAAACTTTATATTTTTTCACTGGGTCCTCGGCCCGGTGTAAAATTTTGTGTAAGCGATTTTCGACAAAGTCAAGAATGGCGCTGGAAAGCAGGGCGGATTCTGGCCTGAATCCCTTGATTACCGAAAGCCATGGCGGTCAGAGCGGTATGCGCGCGGGCACGGCGTGAATGCCAGCCTGGCCGCTGTGGCATACTAGGACAAGGGAGTCAGCCAACGGCTCGGTCTGCGAACATGATCTCCAGCTGGCTGAGCACCAGATCCCAGTTCTGGTATCTGGCGTGCCAGTGCTTCACGATGCGCTGTGAGGCCAGATACAGCATCCGGCGCAGGGAGTCGTCGTTCGTGAAGGAGGGCTTGTTCTTCGTGATCTGCCGGAACTGGCGATTCAGGCCCTCGATGATGTTCGTCGTGTATATGATTTTCCGAATCTCAACGGGGTATTCGAAGAATGTGCTTAAAACTGGCCAGTTTTCCTCCCAGCTTTTCACGCAGGAGGGGTACTGCTTACGCCAGGCCTCCGCAAAGGCCTGCAGGTTTTTCTCGGCTTCTTCCAGCGTAACGGCACTGTAGATCTTTTTCAGATCCGCAACGACTTTCTTGATGTCTTTGTAGCTGACATATCTGGTGGAACTGCGCACCTGGTGGACGATGCAGCGCTGCAGCCGACTTTTTGGGAAGACGGCCTCAATAGCCTGCATCATCCCACACAGGCCGTCCGTGCAGAACAGATATACATCCAAAACGCCCCTGCTTTTGAGATCATTCAGCACATTCAACCAGAATTTGCTGTTTTCATGCTCTCCGATCCAGACTCCCAGGATGTCCTTTCTGCCATCCATGGTGACACCCAGCACCACATAGGCTGCTTTGGTCACGTACCGCCGGTCTTCCCGAACCTTATAGTGAATGGCGTCCATGAACACGAACGGATACACCGGCTCCAGCGGACGGTTCTGCCAGGCTGTGACCTCCGGCATGATCTTTTCGCTGATCTTCGTTACCAGCTCCGGAGAGATCTCCACGCCGTACAGTTCCTTGACCTGCTCAGCGATATCCCGCTGGCTCATACCGCAGGCGTACAGCGCCAGGATCTTATCCTCCATCCCGTCTGCATTCCGGTCATACTTGCCGATGATCTTAGGCTCGAAGGAGCCGTTCCGGTCCCGGGGCACCTTGATGTCCACCTCACCCAGCTGGGTCTTGACGGTCTTCTTCGTGTAGCCGTTGCGGTAGTTTCTGGGGGCTCCCTCCGGCTCGTCTGAGCGCTCACAGCGCTCTCGACCAAGCTCCTCGTCCATCTCTACTTCCATGACGGTCTGGATGACGTCCCGGAACATTTCCTTCATGGCCTCCATGATTTCCGTCGTGCTGGTGAAGTGCTGGCTCTGAACATATCCCTTCAACAAATCCTGTGGTACTGGCTGCATAATCTTCGTCTCCTTCGTCTTGAATGTTTGTTCTCATTCTTGACTTAATCGAAGATTTTCATACTGTCGAGGATCGCCGATTACACAGAATTTTCTGCGGTCTCCTGTCCTCTTGACGGGGTGCGGTTCAAAGGGCACCGGGGCGCTGCTTTTTCAATTGGTTTTTATTGGGCGCACAAACGGAGATCAGCCGTATCCGCAGGTCACCAGTTCCCAGGCGCCGCCGTCGCTGCGGCCCAGCCACCACTGCCAGCCCTCATACTCCGTATCGGCATCCCAGGCGTCCCGCTGCTCCACGGGGGAGTGAAAGCTGCTGGAAAACAGGATGCACTGAGTAAAAGGCTCAGTCTGCTCTTTCATTTCCAGCCCGTTGAGCCACTCAATGTTTTCGTCGCTGCAGGCCGCGTCGCCGCCGTAGGCCAGGCTGTGAAGTTCACAGCCTTCCCAGGTGGCAAACTCCGCTTCAATTACCTGGATGGCAGCGTCCATGTCCTCCTGGGTGTAGAGTTCGGAATTGCCGTAGTCAATTTTCACCTTGGGCGGCTCCTGGGTGTCCTGCTTGCCGCATCCGCCCAGAGTGCCTAAAATCATGATCGTCAGGGAAACAGCCAAAAGTTTTTTCATATCCATTCCTCCTGCATTCCTCAATCATTTACTTTTCAGGTGATTCTGTGGCCTGACGGCTGAGCCGTCAGGCCACAGGTTTTTTTACGCCTTGATCTCTACGATGCGGACCACGCCGTCATAAACATAGAGGTTCATGGTGTCGCCGTAGGCTTTGGCATCATCCAGCGTCATCCACTTGCCGGTGTCATCGTTGTAGCACTGGACATTGGAGGGGACCTCGTAGGTCCGGCTGCCGAAGGTCACGGCCGTCTTGCCGATCCAGGCACTGGAAGAGACGTTGCTCAGCTTGCTCATGGTGTCAAATCTGGTGAACATGAGCCTGTCATTCACGCTCTTTTTGATACTTGCAGCCACAAAAGCACCAGTGCTGACACTGTTACCGCTATAAACCGTATATTTTTCTGTATCACTGCAAACGATCGTGATCGTGCGGTCAGTCTCCTTGCCGGTTGTCGGATCATACTTGCTGTCCACAATCGCACGGCCAAAAATCATATCGCCTGCAAGGCCGTTATTCAGCACGATCAAGTCCACCTGACCGGCCCAGTTGGTCCGGGCATAGGAGACGCGGCCGGAGTTGACGCCGGTCTGGCTCAGCTCGCTGAGGGCGATCTGTCTGCCGCCGTCAAAGAGCATAACGTTGTCCGCCAGCTTTCTGCCGCCCAGCGTACCTTCCTTGGGAAGCAGGTCACCGCCGACACCGCCGGAGATCTTGTTGAGCTTCAGGCCGCTCTTGTCGGCATACACCGACACTACCTGACCGGCGTATTCGCTCGCTGTGCCGATGTTCAGCAGCGCACCGCCGCAGACCAACTGCACATCACCCTTTTCGGACACCACCGCCATGGCATTGCCCCGGGCACCGGTGTTGTTGGCATCCTCGGCACCGGCCACCTGACCGTCCGCCGTCAGCAGAAGGACGATCTGCTTGCCAGGCTTCAGCTTGGACAGGGAATCCACTGCCGTAGGCAGAACATTCAGTTCCTTGCCGCCCAGCACCGTAATGGTGGCGGGGCTGCTGGGAGAGGGCTTGCAGTCCTCGTAGTAGACGGACACCCGGGTATCGCTGACAATGATGGAATTGGTAGCGGAGGCGTAGGTCGCCACGTCATACTTTTTGAGGTCTGCTGCCGTGGCAGGGGAACCATTCTTGTAAATCTGGTAGCTGTTGTTACCCGCCATGGAGTCCAGTCCGGCAACAGAGCCGTTGGCACCGATGATGACCGCCGCATTGGAAACGCCATTGCTGCCGGTGATGGGCAGGAAGGTCAGGATCTCGCCGGCGCTGTTGAGGACCGCCTTGCCCTTGGAGCCGATGAGGCTGGTAGAGGCAACGGGGTGCGCCATGGTATACGTCTTACCGCCGACAGTCATCGTGCCCTGACCGCCGTCCACGGCAGTAAGATAGACCTCATCCTTACCTACGTTGTAGTTGAACAGGAGCGTTTCGCCCTTGCCGTGCTTGGCCTCAAAGAGGTTCAGGAACAGCTTGGCCGCCTGTGCGCGGGTCAGGCCCGCGTAGGCGGAGGTGATACCGGTGGACTTCAAAAGGCCGTTGGTCTGGGCCTCCGCCATGTAGCTCTGGGGCCACACACCGCCCATGTCCTCGTCCTTGTAGCCCAGACCCCGCATGAGGATCGTCACCGCCTGTCCGGCGGTCACGGTCTGGCCGGGCTTGAACTTACCGTCGGCAAAGCCGGAGATGATCCCCTTCCTCGCCGCCATATTGATGTAGGCGGACGCCCAGTGGGAGGGCTTCACATCCGGGAAGATGGTAACGGTGGAATACCGTCCCAACTCGCCGCTGCCGTCCATGGCGTAGACCGCCATCTTGCAGAACTGCGCCCGGTTCAGAATGGTGTCCGGGCGGAAGGTGCCGTCGCCGTAGCCGTCCAGCACACCCATGAGCCGCAGAGATTCCACGGCGGTGGCGGTGTAGCTGTCGCTGACATCGGAAAACTTGGTGACAGCCGCCGCCCCGGCAGGCACCGTCAGCAGGGAGCCCAGCATGCTGATCGCCAGCAGCCAGGTCAAAATTCGTTTTTTCATAAGTCTCTCTCCTTTAATCCGCCCGCAGGGCTTCCACAGGCTGGAGTTTCGATGCTTTTGCCGCCGGATAGCTGCCAAACAGCACGCCCAGAGCTACCGACAGGCCAAAGGCCGCCAGCGTCACCCAAGTGGCGGGGAAAATGGTCATCTGGAACAAAATCTTGCCCAAAGCCAGACTGCCGATGGTGCCGAAGATAATGCCCACAATGCCGCCCATGCCGCAGAGCATACCGGATTCAATGAGGAACTGGGCCACGATGCTGCTCCGCTGTGCGCCAAGGCTCCGGCGGATACCGATCTCCCGGGTCCGCTCCGTCACCGTCACCAGCATGATGTTCATGATACCGATGCCGCCCACCAGCAGGGAGATGGCGGCGATGCCGCCCAGCACCAGAGAGATCATGGTCAGCTGCTGGTTCTGATAATCCTGCCAGTAGCCTTCCTTCTGCACCTGATAGCCGCCCATGCTCTGATCCACCACGCCGGAGAGGTACCCGCCGATCTCGGTGATGGCAGTTTTCATGCTGGCGTCATCCTTGGCCTTTACCAAAAATTCTGTGGGGGCCGTATCCCCCAGCAGCCGGGTAGCGGTGTAGGGAAGGATCATAAAGTTATCCGTCTGGTAAGCGGAAGGGGTATCTGGCTCCACGCGGGCGCCATACACGCCCACCACTTCAAAGTTGTTGCCGTTGACCTTCATGATCTGTCCCACAGGGTTGGCGCTGCCGAAAAAGACCCGCGCCGCCTGCGCGCCCAGCACGCAGATCTGATTGTATTTCTCGCAATCCAGCCACGCAAGGTCTCTGCCCTTTGCGATTGCCAGATTGTTGCAGGCGCTGTACTGGTCGGAGCCGTAGTAGATCTGCGGGGGACCGCTGACCACGTTGTATTGCTGGTCATATTTCCACTCCATTGTGGAGCTGTTTTTCGTACCGTATACCACCGTGGCGTTGGATGAGCCCTTGGGGGTAATGCCAATAATGGACTCCTTCAGTCCGGAGCAAAAGCGGTACAATCCGGCAAAATAGTCCTTGCTGATAGGATTGCCGCCCTCATCATACATATAGGCATAAACGCTCACTTCAATGCGGTTGGCGCCCATGGCGGCAAACTGCTCCATGGTTTTGGCCTTCATACCCTCCATGGTGGAGACAATGGTCATAACGGCGGCAATACCGATGAAAATAGAGAGAATGGTCAAGGCGCTGCGGCCCTTTTTGCCACAGATGGACCGCCACGCCATCTTAAATGCCTGCCCGATGTTCAATACCAATTCACCTCCTGGGGGTGATCCTCGATGATCTTGCCGTCCGCGATCCGCACAATGCGCCGGGCCGTGGCGGCGATCCCGTTGTCATGGGTGATGAGAATGACGGTGCTGCCCTCCTTGTTCAGCTGCTGGAGGAAGCCCAGCACCTCGTGGCCCGTCCGGGAATCCAATGCGCCGGTAGGCTCATCCGCCATGATGATGGGCGGATGGGTGGAAATGGCCCGGGCGATGGCCACACGCTGCTGCTGGCCGCCGGACATCTGGGTAGGCTTATGCTGCGCCCGGTCGGCGAGACCCACGCGGGTCAGCGCCTGTATCGCCAGCTCCCGCCGGTCAATGGGATCGATGCCCTGATAGATCAGCGGCAGCTCCACGTTTTCCAGCACCGTCAGGTTCTGGATCAGGTTGTACTGCTGGAAAATGAACCCGATCTGCTTGTTGCGGATGCGGGAGAGCTCCTTGTCGGAAAGCTCCCGGACATCCACGCCGTCCAGACGGTAAGTGCCCCGGGTGGGGATGTCCAGACAGCCCAGCACGTTCATCATGGTGGACTTGCCGGAGCCGGACTGGCCCACCACCGCCACGAACTCGCCCTTTTCAATATCCAGCGAAACGCCGTCCAGGGCCCGGACCTCGCTCTCAAGGCCCTCGCCGTAGATCTTATAGACATCCCGCAGTTCGATCAGTTTCGCCATGGCTTAACCCCACGCCTGATCGGTTATCATCTGGGTAAAGACGGTGTCGCCGTCATTTACGCCGGACTTGATCTCCACGTTATATGTATCCTGAATACCGATCTCCACCTGAACGGGATAGAAGCCGCTGGGGATCTCCTCGTCCTGATAGGGCAGCTCCAGCGCGTTGTCCGGCCGGCTGTCTGCCTGCACATAGACCACGGTGGCGGAAGAACCATCCTCCAGCCCCACGGTACGCACCGCCTGGATGGGCACCATCAGGCAGTTGTCGTTCTGGCTGGCCTGGATCTGATAGTTCACATAGCTGTTGACTTGCAGGTTGCCGTCCGTGTTGTCCGCGGAGATGGTGATGGGATAGGAGGCCACGCCGTTATTCACAGTGCTGGAAAGGCTCACCGTCTCCACCGTGCCGAAGGCGCTGGTGCCCCACTGGTCCAGGTTCACGGACATGCCGGTCTTGATATAGCTGATGTTCCGCTCGTCCACGGTGGCGCTGACGGTCACGGTGGAGGTGTCGGAAACGGTCACAAGGGTACTGTTTGCCTGAAGTTCCTGCCCCGGCGTCACGGACAGACCGATAACCTGACCGGAAATGGGAGCCACCGCATTGCAGTTGTCCAGATTCTTCTGGGCGGCCTCCAGCTTCTTCTGGGCCTCTTCCAGATTCTGCTGTGCGGTGAAGATCTCCGTCTCGCTGTCCTCGCCGTCGATCCGCACCAGAACCTGACCGGGCGTTACGGCGAGATAGTCCACCAGATTACTGGAGATCACCGTGCCGCTGACGGTGGAGTTCAAATCTCCCACCCGGTAATATTGCAGTTTAGCGGCTTCGTAGGGATACACGGTATCGCCGTTCACAATCGTAGTGGCAGTAGCCACCATATCCTTGGCCAGCACACCCTCGTTGGGGATCACGATCTCGGCGGAAAACAGCTTAGAACCCTCCGGGGTAATACGGCTGACCATGTGAACAGCCTCCACCGTGCCTTCCACGGTGGTCATCAGGGCAGGGATAGAGACCTGCACCTTCTGCCCCGCCTTCAGCTCCCCGGCGTAGGCGTAGCTGTAATACTGCTCCAGCCGCATCCGGGTATCGTCCGCGAGGACGGCGACCTTGGTGCCCTTGCTAATCTCGTCGCCGGGGTTCAGTGTCACAACATCCATCAGTTTTCCGGCGTAGGACGGAGAAAGATTCAGCCCCGCAATGTCCTTTTGCAGCGTATTGATCTGCTTCTGATAGCCCTCAACCTCATCGCGGGCCTTCTGGACCTCCGTGGCAGCATTGGGGGAATCAATGGTAAACAGGGGGTCCCCCTGCTCCACTTTCTGTCCCTCCTCCACGAATACATCCATCACCGTGCCCGCAGTGGTCAGGCTGATAGTCTCGCTGTTCTTGGCCTTTACCAGACCGCTGCCGTCCACCTCGGAGCTGATAGCGCCGTAGGACACCGTCGCCATGCCTACCTCGCTGCTGCCGTCCTTCTTTTTGAAGAATTTCACGCCGCCTGCGATCAGGGCGGCCACGACCACCAGCGCAACGATCCGCCGGATCGTACGCCGCCGCTTTTTCTTGTCTGCCGTGCTTTTTTCCGGCTTTTTCGCCGGGGTCTCCGGTGACGCCGGAGCGGCTGTCTCCGCCGGGGTCAGCTCCTTTTTCTCTTCCATGATCTCTGCCATGACATATTCTCCTTTTACGATTCTCCGGGCTGAGGCCCGCTTGTTTCCGATCCAGTGCTGTCAGCGCCCAAACAGGGCTGCCGACAGGCATATTCACCTTCGCTCACTGATGTTAATATAGCCAATAGGGTAAATCAACAACAAAACAGTAACAAATTCCATCAAAACCGCTTTCATTTGTAATAGACGGATTCAACTGCGAAAAGGTTTCCTTTTTTGCAAAAACTTTTTGATAACAGCAGACCGCACCGCCCGGGATCGTGGGCAGTGCGGTCACTTTTGTTGTTTTCAGGAGATCAGGCAGCCAGCCGCCGGGCGCTCATGCGCTGGATCAGCACGATGCCGCCGACCATCACGAGGCCAACCACATCCGATGCGGTGCCGGGGATCATCATGCACAGACCGCCGGCAGCCATCGCCAGACGGAACAGCATGGGGATCTTCTTATAGACGAAGCCGTTCAAAGCCGCAGCCACACCAAACAGACCGATGAGGGCGCTGACTACGATCTGCACTACTTCAAATGCGCTGCTCACATTGTCAAACAGCATAGCGGGGCTGTAGGCAAAAATGTATGGCACGATAAAGGCTGCGATGGCCAGCTTGGTGGCGTTGATGCCGGTTTTCATAGGGTTGGCCTTGGCAATGGCGGCGCCGGCATAGGCAGCCAGAGCCACCGGAGGCGTAATGTCCGCCACGATGCCGAAGTAGAACACGAAGAAGTGAGCCGCCACCAGAGGGAAGCCCATCTGCACCAGAATGGGGGCGCAGGTGGAAGCCATGATGCAGTAGTTGGCGGTGGTAGGAACGCCCATACCCAGAATGATGCAGCAGATCATCGTCAGCAGCAGGCCGATCATGGTAGCGTCGCCTGCCATCTGCACGATGGCGTTGATGAGGATGGAAGCAAGACCGGTGACAGTGATGCAGCCGGCGATCATACCGGCCATGGCGCAGGCCACAGCCACGGTGATGGCGCCCTTGGCACCGGCCTCCAGTGCCTCCACGATTTTACCGAAGGTCAGCCGCTCATCCTTGTTCAGGAAACCCACCACGATGGCGGCCAGAATGGACACCGCCGCGGAGAACTGCATGGTGCGGCTGCCGGAGGAAACCAGGAAGATCAGTAGGGCCAGAGGTATGATGAGATAGGCACGCTTGGCAAGCTCGCCCCAGGAGACCATCTCGGACTTGGGCATACCCTTCAGTCCCAGCTTCTTGGCTTCCAGATGGACGGCGATGAAAATGCCGGTGAAGTACAGCACGGCGGGAAGGATGGCCTTTACAGCCACCTTCGCATAGGGGATATTCATGTACTCTGCCATCAGGAACGCCGCTGCGCCCATGATGGGGGGCATGATCTGACCGCCGGTAGAGGCGGCGGCCTCCACCGCGCCGGCGAACTCCGGCTTGTAGCCGGTTTTCTTCATCATGGGGATGGTGACGGAGCCGGTGGTCACGGTGTTGCCCACGGAGGAGCCGGACACCATGCCGCACAGGGCGGAGGAAATGACCGCCACCTTGGCGGGGCCGCCGGAAGACCAGCCCGCCAGACGGTTGGCGAAGCTGATGAAGAAGTTGGCGATGCCGGTGCGCTCCAGAAATGCGCCAAAGATGATGAACAGCACAATGTAGGTGTAGCAGACGCTTACCGGCGTACCGATGACGCCGCTGGTGGTGTAGAACAGCTTATAGACGATGTTCTTCAGCGCCTTGTAGAAGCTGGGGTCCCAGCTGAGCTGGTTATAGAACGTGTAGATCAGCAGCAGGCCCAGCACCACCAGAATGGGCAGGCCTACGCACCGGCGGCACAGCTCGATCAGTACCACAATACCGATGGCACCGACGATGATGTGGATGGGCTGAAGCTTGGTGGCCAACTGAATGATGGAGAAAGCGTTGATGGCAAAATAGAAGAAGCTGCCAGCGCCCAGAACCATCAGGATCCAGTCATACCAGGGCACATGGTTCACCCGGGCAGCACCCTTTCTGGCGGGATACACCAGATAGCCGATGATGATGATAAAGCCCAGGAACAGGGACAGCCGCCGCTCCGGAAGTGCCTTGCTGAACAGGGTCATCAGGATACAATAGATTGAGAAGGCCGACATCAGCACCCGCAAGGCGATTTTCGGAGCCCCCTCCCAGATACGGGTGTTGGATTCCCGGTCATACTTTTTCATGACCGCATCCACGTCCGCCTGAATATCATGCTCCATCTCGTGCACCTCGTGGTCGAGTGCCTTTTCCACTTCAACAATGGGGTCTTTTTTTTTGAACAGGCCCATATGGTCTCCTCCTTGATCGTTTTCTCACATCCGCAGTTGACAGGGGCAGCGGATCTCTGTCCTTCTCAACCGGGGATCGGGGTAAATTCTTGTAAATTGGTCCGCAGCAAGCGCTCTGTTCTTCCGTTCCGGAGAGCTGTGCTTCTCTTTAGAACCACTCACGGCTGCGGCGGAGAAATCCGCCGCAGCTTTCCGGCGCATCGCGCCGGAAAGGCTGATTTTAATGGTGCAGGAATCCCCTGATGGGTTTCCCGCACACACCCTTCCTTTCCGTTCCGGAGAGCTGTGCTTCGCTTTAGAACCACTCACGGCTGCGGCGGATTTCTCCGCCGCAGCCTGAATGACATACTTATGGGTAAGGAAATGGCGGTGATGCTGTAAAGATCCCGTTCAGATCTTTACTTGGTTGCCACATCGAAGCCCTTCTCGGCGAAGTACTTGGCAGCGCCGGGATGATAAGGCACAGAGGTGATGGAAGCGCCGAACTCGGTGGACAGCTCGCCGTACTTGGCGTGGCTGCTGGTCAGATTGGGGGCGTTGTCGAAGATGTCAGCCGTCAGAGCATAGATAGCATCCTCAGATACATCGTCACGGGCCAGGATCACAGCGCCCACAGCCACGGTGGTCACATCCTCGTCCTGACCGTTGTAGGTACCGGCGGGGATGACGTGCTTGGTGTAGTAAGGAGAGGCGGCCAGCAACTCGTCGATATGGGCGTCATCCAGAGACACCAGATAAGCAGCCTTGGTGGTGGACAGATCCATGATGGCAGTGGTGGGGGCGCCGGCCACGATGAAAGCGGCGTCGATCTTGCCGTCCTTCAGGGAGTCAGCGCTGTCGCCGAAGCTCTGATAGGTGGCGTTGATCTTGGTGAACTTGCCGTCAGCGTCCAGATCGCCCAGACCATAAGCGCTCAGGATGTCCACAGCGTTGAAGTACACACCGGAACCGGCAGCGCCGACAGACACGTTCTTACCGGCCAGGTCAGCCACGGTCTTAATGCTGGGATCGGTGGTGACGATCTGCACATCTTCCATGTACAGGGCGGCCACGGTGGAGAAGCAGTCGATGGGGTTCTCAAAGAGGTTGGTGCCGTTGTAGGCATAGGCCATCACGTCGGACTGGCAGAAGGCCAGCTCCGCGTTGCCATCTGCCAGCTCTTCCACGTTGGACTTAGAGCCGTTGCCAACCAGACCGGTGACAGACACATCGGTATTGTTGGTGGCGTGCTGGGCGATAACGGAGCCGAAGGCATAGTAGGTGCCGGACTCGCCGCCGGTGACGAAGCGCAGCTTCGCGGTAGAAGCAGCGGGAGCGCTGTCGCCAGTCTCATTGCCGGAGGCGTTACCGCCGCCGCAGGCAGTCAGAGAAGCGATGAGGCCCAAAGCCAGAATCAGAGAAAACACTTTTTTCATTCCAAATCCCTCTTTCACAGTTGAATTAGGTGGAAACGCCCGGTGCTTTTTTCAAGGGTGTTTCCGTAAGCATGTGCATAGTATACATGTATATCATTCATTTTGCAAGGGTCATTTTCTCTTTTTGGTGATTTTTTGCAATGTTTAAGTATTCATCTTGCATTTTCACGCTATTCTCTGCGTTTTCCCACAAATGTCTTGCAAAACAAATGTCCGTCTTGCAAAAACACGCCCCGCCAGGAAAACCAGCGGGGCGTGTTTTGTGCAGTTTAACTAAGAGCAACTTACTGAATCACCTTGGAGTCTACAACTTCCTTCAGCTTGGCGGTGAAGTCCTCCAGGCTCATAGCGCCCAGATCCTCGCCGGCGCGGGTACGGACGGAGACCGTCTTGTTTTCCATATCCCGGTCACCCACAACGATCATATAGGGCACCTTCTCCAGAGTGGCCTCACGGATCTTCTTGCCGATCTTCTCGTTGCGGTCATCCACCTCCACGCGGAAGCCCTGACCGTCCAATGCGTCAGACAGATCCTTGGCATAATCCAGCGCACGGTCGGTGACAGGCAGGATCTTCACCTGAACAGGAGCCAGCCATGCGGGGAAGGCGCCGGCAAAGTGCTCGGTGATGATGCCGATGAACCGCTCGATGGAGCCGAACACAACACGGTGGATCATCACGGGCACGTCCTTGCCGCCGTCGCTGGTGGTATACTCCAGATCAAAGCGGCCGGGCAGCTGATAGTCCAGCTGAATGGTGCCGCACTGCCAGGTACGGCCCAGAGAGTCCTGAATGTGGAAGTCCAGCTTGGGACCGTAGAACGCGCCGTCGCCGGGGTTCACCACATACTCCTTGCCGATGGAGGTAATGGCGTCGGCCAGAGCGTTCTCTGCCTTCTCCCAGTCCTCCCGGGTGCCGATGTGGTCCTCGGGCATGGTGGACAGCTCGATCTTGTAGGGCAGGCCGAACAGAGAGTAGACCTCGTCGAACAGGCGGGCGATGCGGATGACCTCATCCTTGATCTGGTCCTTGGCCAGCAGGATGTGGGCGTCGTCCTGAGTGAAGCAGCGGACACGGAACATGCCGTGGAGCGCGCCGGAGAGCTCATGACGGTGGACCAGGCCCAGCTCACCGTACCGCAGGGGCAGGTCTCGGTAGGAATGGGGTTCCAGCTCATAGACCAGAATACTGCCGGGGCAGTTCATGGGCTTGATGGCAAAGTCCTCGCCGTCAATGACGGTGGTATACATATTATCCTTGTAGTGATCCCAGTGGCCGGAGGTCTCCCACAGAGTCCGCTTCATGATCTGAGGAGTGGAGATCTCCACATAGTTCCACTTCTTGTGGACCTGACGCCAGTAGTCGATCAGGGTGTTCTTCAGCACCATGCCCTTAGGCAGGTAGAAGGGGAAGCCGGGGGCCTCATCCCGGAAAGCAAACAGGCCCAGTTCCTTGCCCAGCTTCCGGTGATCCCGGCGCTTGGCCTCCTCGATGCGCTCCAGATAGGCGTCCAGTTCCTCCTTCTTGGGGAAGGCGATGCCGTAGATCCGCTGGAGGGTCTCCCGGTTGGAGTCGCCCCGCCAGTAGGCGGCGTTGCAGGCCAGCAGCTTGATGGCGTTGCCCTTTACCCGGCCGGTGGAGTCCAGATGGGGACCGGCGCACAGGTCGGTGAACTCGCCCTGCTTGTAGAAGGAGATGGGAGCATCCTCCGGCAGATCCTGGATCAGTTCCACCTTATAAGGCTCGCCCTTCTCCTCCATGAACTTAATGGCTTCCTCGCGGGGCAGCTCGAAGCGCTCCAGCTTCAGCTTCTCCTTGCAGATCTTCCGCATCTCGGCCTCGATCTCGGTCATGTGCTCCGGGGTAAAGGCAAAGGGTGCATCCATATCGTAATACCAGCCCTCCTTGATAGAGGGGCCGATGGCCAGCTTCACCTCGGGCCACAGGCGCTTGACGGCCTGCGCCATGATGTGAGAGCAGGTGTGCCAGTAGGTCTGGCGGTATTCCTCATTTTCAAAGCTGAATTCCTTGATTTCCTCAGACATAGTAATGTCTCCTTTCCTGCGGCGGTCTTTCCGCCCTTGGGGCAAAACAAAAAACGCCTCACCCCTGTTTTGGTCAGGGGTGAGGCGTAAAGCTCCACGGTTCCACCCTGCTTGCACAGTAAAACAAAATTTGTTTCGCTGTGCAAGCAGGGTAAAAAACTCCTTCGGAGTCTTCTAATTGAAATCATGCAAGACACCCTTCCTGGGTTTCTTGCACACATTCTTCCTTCCCGCCAGCGAAAGTCCTTTTGCGCATTGTGCCGCTCGTGTCCTCTGTAACGGGAGGTCCCGTCCCGGCCTACATATCGGCGGGCAGCTCCAAGGCGGTGACTGTTCCGGTTCTGACTGACGCTGCTTTCAGCCCATGACAGCGTCTCTCTGAAGTTCTTCCCGGACAGCGTCCTTTTCCAAGCCTTTTTTCAGAATGGAATTATGATAGCACGGCTCTTTTGGATTGTCAAGGGGCGCATCCTGTCGATTTTCACAGGAAATTCGCGCCATATCCGGAAAGTTCCGCCGTTTTTTCAGGCGTTGGGATGGGGCAGATTCCACCGGTAGTGGGCCGACAGACACCGGATGGCAAACACCGCCGCCGCGCCGGCCAGCATGGCCGTCATCTCCCCCGCCGGCTGGCGCAGCACCCCGCAAATCACCGCGCCGACGAGAGAGGCGCAGGCGTAAATATGCTTCACAAAAATATAGGGCATATCTCCGGCCATCACATCCCGCAGCAGCCCGCCGCCCACGCCGGTGAGTACGCCGACGAACACCAGCAGGTACAGGGACGGCGCTTCCACGCAGTTCCATACCACGCGGACGCCCATGACCGTGAAGATGCCCAGGCCCGCGCTGTCCATTAGCAGCATAAATAGATCATACCGCCGCTGGTTGCCCATCAGCAGGTGCCGCACGCCGGAGAGGAACATGATCAGCGAGGTGACCACCGCCACCGCAGAGGCCGTCGGATTCTGAAACGCCGCCGGGGGCGTGTTGCCCAGCAGCACATCCCGCACCATACCGCCGCCGCAGGCGGTGGTCAGGCCAAGGAAACAGACGCCGAACACATCCAGTCCCTTCCGGACCCCCAGCACCGCGCCGGAGGCGGCGAAGGCGATGGTGCCCAGCATTTCAAACAGAAAGAGAAAGGTCTCCATGTCTCACATGCCCCTCCGCACCATTTCCATAAATGCGGTAGCCGCGGCCGTGGGGGGCACTTCCTTCAAGGTACACATATCCACGCTGCGCTCCGGGATCGTGAAGTCCGTTTTCAGCAGACGGATGTCGCCGCTTTCCAGGTCCTTCCGGACGAATTCCAGCGTCACACCAGCCACGCCCAGACCGATCCCCGCCAGCGTCACCAAAAGCTGCCGGGAGGACAGCTCGATCTCCGGGGTCAGGGTAACGCCGGCCTTCAAAAACTCCTGTTCCAGAAAAACACGGGAGCTGGCCTTCCGTTCCAGCAGGATCAGGGGAAATTCCGCCATCTCCTGCCGGGTGTAGATCTTGTCAAAATCGCAGTGGTAATTCTTCCCCGCCACGAACACGGAATGGGTGGTAAAGCAGGGCCAGGTCTCCAGCGTGCTGTCCTTGGGAGAGGAGGCAAAGGCGATGTCCACCGCCCCGGAGCGAAGCATGCTCACCACCTTGGCGCTGCGGCCGGAGACGATCTTCAGCCGGATGCCGGGGTGCTGGTGGTGAAATTCGTCCAGATACGGCGTCAGGAACTGCCCCGTCACCGTGTCGCTGGCACCGATGGTCAGGGTACCCAACAGCAGCTGCTGAGCCTGAGAGAGTTTGTCCTCGCCGGTAGCCAGCAGACCCAAGGCGTTGCGGACATACTGATAGAGCATCTGGCCCTCTCCCGTCAGCGTCACGCCCCGGGGGGAGCGGGCAAACAGCCGGGCCTGCAGGGCCGTTTCCAGCTGTTTAATAGATTGGCTCACCGCCGATTGGGAAATATACAAATTCTTTGCCGCCGCCGAGATGTTGCCGGTCTCCGCGACCTCCTTGAACACCCGGTACAATTCCAGTTTTACTGCCATACGCGCTTCCTCCATAATCAGCGGGTCTTATCGCTACAATCAGCATTATAAGCAACCGCCGTTGGAATTGCAACCGTAAACTGATCGTCTCTTCTGTAAAATTTAGACTGTCAATAAAGTGGTAAATTCTCCGCGACGGTAAGGAAGGGTGTGCGCGGGAAACCCAAGAAGGGTGTCCTGCGCCATTGGAATTCTAAGTTTTCAGAACTTTTATAAAAGTTCTGAAAACCAGTTCAGCGGGGAGAAAAGGCTTTTTCGACACGCTGAAAATTTTTGATGTCCGAAGCCCCCCGCTTTCGGCGGCTTTCCATAGGCGGTGGGTTGCAAACAGCCGGAGAATACGATAAAATAAAGTGATTTTTGATTTGATCCCTCAACCTATATATTCGGAGGTACTCCATGCTCTATTCCGTTCTGGCTGTGGGCGATGTGGTAGGCGAGGCAGGTCTCGCCCATCTGGAACGCCATCTGCGGCCCCTGCAAAAACTGAAAAACATTTCGTTCACCGTGGTCAACGGGGAAAACATCTCCGGCGTGGGCCTGACCTGCAAGCAGGCGTGGCGGGTCTATGACGCCGGAGCCGACGCCGTGACCCTTGGCAACCACACCTTCGGCAAAATGGAGATCGGCCGTATGCTGGATGAGACGCCGTGGCTCCTGCGGCCCGCCAACCTCTCCGGCAGAATGCCGGGCCATGGCTGCGAAATTTTTGACCTCAATGGCCTGCGGTTCCGCGTGGTGAACCTCATTGGCCGCTGTACGCTGCAATGGAATGCCGAAAACCCCTTTACCATGGCGGACCGGCTGCTGAAGCAGGGCACTGCGGATTTTACTCTGGTGGATTTCCATGCGGAGGCCACCAGTGAAAAGCTGGCGCTTGGCTACTATCTGGACGGCCGGGTCAGCGCCCTGTGGGGCACCCACACCCATGTCCCCACTGCCGATGAGCGGGTCTATCCCAAGGGCACCGGCTATATCACGGATCTGGGAATGACCGGCCCCATCGAATCCGTTCTGGGCGTAGAGCCTGCGCAGTCGGTGGAATCGTTTTTGGGTGGTCTGCCGGGACGCTACCGCAACCCGGAGGGTCCCTGTAAGCTGCAGGGGGCTATTTTCACACTGGACAGCGCCACCGGCCTCTGCACCGCCGTGGAGCGGGTGGACATTCGATAAGGAGGCCGTTGTATGACAAGACCTGAGCATTACCGTTCCTATTCCGCTGTATTTCCCATTTTGCTGCGGGAGGGGGCCAACGGGCAGGAGGTGCTGCTGCACCTGCGGCAGAACACCGGCTATATGGACGGCTGCTGGGACTTTGCCGGCAGCGGCCATGTGGACGAAAACGAAACCGCCCGTCAGGCCGTGGCCCGGGAGTGTTTGGAGGAACTGGGTATCACAGTGGACCCCGCCGACATGGAATTTGTCCACCTGTGCCACCGGGTTGCCGGGGGCGACGGACGCACCTATTACGATCTCTGCTTCGTCATCCGGAAATATGACGGCACACCCGCCGTCATGGAGCCGGAGAAAAACGCCGGACTTCGCTGGTTCCCCACGGAGGCCCTTCCGAAAAATACCAGTACTGCCGTGGAGGTCATGCTGCGCCCCTGTCTGTGGGGCCAGCCTTACAGTGAGGTCATTCATGACCTTCCGGTCACATCAATCTAAAAAGAGGAAATCACTATGTCTATTCAAAAGGTAAGAGAGTATTTCAAGCAGTTCGGCATTGAGGACCGCATCCGGGAATTCGACGTTTCCTCCGCCACGGTGGAGCTGGCGGCGGTGGCCGTAGGCGTGGAGGGCGCCCGGATCGCCAAGTCTATGAGCTTCAAGGTCGGAGAGGAACCCATCATCATTGTGGTGGCGGGAGATGCCAAGGTGGACAACAGCCGCTACAAGGCCCAGTTCCACACCAAGGCCAAAATGCTGACCTTTGAGGAAGCCCATACCATGATCGGCCATGACCCCGGCGGCGTGTGCTCCTTCGCTTTGCCGGATAATGTAAAAACCTATCTGGACATCTCCCTGAAGCGGTTCGAGACCGTATTCCCCGCCGCCGGCAGCAGCAACAGTGCCATTGAACTGACCTGCGAGGAATTGGAGAAGTATTCCTCCAACTTCGTCTCCTGGGTGGATGTGGCAAAGGGCTGGCGTCCGGAAGAAAAGGAAGCTTGAGGGGCTTATGCTGAGATTTATTCACGCGGCGGACTTCCATCTGGACAGTGCCTTCGCCGCCTTGACCCCCCGGCAGGCGGCCGCCCGCCGCCGGGAGAGCCGGGAGCTACCGGTGCGGCTGGCTAACTACGTCAACCAGAATAACATTGATCTGGTGCTGCTGGCGGGGGACCTCTTTGACAGCGCCGCCTCCTACCGGGACACGGCAGAGGAACTCTCCGCCGCTCTGGGGCAGATGGAGGCACAGGTCTACATCGCCCCCGGCAACCATGACTGGTACGGCCCCGGCAGTCCCTACCTGACGGTGAAGTGGCCGGAAAATGTGCATATTTTCACTCAGCCCCGGTTGGAAACGATGGAATGGCCGGAAAAAAATCTGGCGCTCCACGGTGCGGCCTTTACCCACGGGGAACAAGCCGACGGCTTCCTCACTGGCTTCACCGCCCCCGCCGACGGGAAGCTCCATATCGGCCTGCTCCACGGGGAGATCGACCCCTCGGAGGCCCGGTACGATCCCATCCGCAAGGAGGAGATCGCCGCCAGCGGCCTTGCCTATCTGGCGCTGGGACACATCCACAAGGGGGCGGAGCCTTTGACCTTTGGCGGCACCGTCTGCGCGTGGCCGGGCTGCCCGGAGGGACGGGGGTTCGACGAATTGGGGGAAAAAGGCTTTTATTCCGGCACGATAGACGATTCCGGCAAGGTCAGCCTTACCTTCGTCCCCTTCGCCCGGCGGCGGTATGAAATTTTGACGGTGGACGTCACCGAGCAGGACCCCCGCGCCGCCATCGAGGCGGCGCTGCCCGCCGACACGGCGCAGGACCTGTACCGTATTCTGCTCACCGGAGAGACCGGTGAGGGCAGCGTCCATACGGACGCGCTGAAAGCGGCGCTGGCGGACCGGTTCTACGCATTGGAACTGCGGGACCGGACCCGGCTGGCGGAGGACCTGTGGGCCAAAGCGGAGGAGGACTCCCTCCGGGGCCTGTTTCTGAGGGATTTAAAGCAGCAGCTGGCGCAGGCTCAGACGGAGGAGGACCGCCAGCGCGTCACCATGGCCGCCCGGTTTGGGCTTGCGGCGCTGGATCACCGGGATTTAGGGTAACGTCGATTGTGGAAACGCATTTTAATAAAAGGCCACCGGAGCAGGTTGCAGAACCTCTCCGGTGGTCTTTTCACTTATGGCACAGATTTAATCGTACCGCAGGGCGTCGATGGGGTTCAGCTTGGCCGCCTTGTTGGCGGGCAGGTAGCCGAACAGAACGCCGATGCCTACGCTGACGCCGAAGCTGACAGCAATGTCGGAAAGAGTCGGCACCGCGCTGAAGGTGATGCCGTTCATGGAACTGGACATGATGGCCCCCACCGCAATGGTGGCAGCTCTGGCCAGCAGCAGGCCGAATACGATGCCCAGCACCCCGCCCACGGCGGAGGTGGTGCCCGCTTCAATGACGAACTGGCCCCGGATGTCCTTCTGCTTGGCGCCCAGAGATTTTCGGATGCCGATCTCCCTTGTCCGTTCCGTGACGGACACCAGCATGATGTTCATAATGCCGATACCGCCCACCAGCAGGGAAATGGCGGCGATGGCCACCAGTACGATCAGCATGGTGTTCATCATGGTGTTCATGGCATCCATCATCTCTGCGGAGGTCATGACCATGTAGTAGTCCGAGGACTGATAGGTTTTATACAGTCGCTTTTCCACAATGCCCTTGGCAGCGGACGCCGTATCCCGGCTGGTGGCCGTCAGCAGGAACATTTCATCGGTGCCCATCATCATGGTGCCGGTGCCCATCCGCTGGGCGTTTTCATAGGGGATGTAGATCACATCGTCGGCGCTGCCCTCGCTGCTGTCGCCGCTTTTACTCAACACGCCGATGACGGTGTAAGGCACACCGCTCAGAGAGATGGTCTTACCCAGTGCGTCGCCCCGGAAGGCGGTCTGCGCCAAATAATCGCCGATGACGCAGACATTCTGATGCCGATCCACGTCGATGTAGCTGAGGAAGCGCCCCTCCGCAAGAGTCTCCCCCTGCATGGTGCCCTTGGTGTCCTCCTTGAAAAACGCCTCGCTGACGCCGTAGACCGAGGTGCGGGCATAGTCATCCGTCTGGTAGCGCACCTTGGCAGAAGCGGAGACATAGGGGGTCACGCCGGTGAGGTACTGGGGATATTTGTCCACCAGTTCATAGAGATCCTCCACATCCACGTCACGGGTGCCGCCGGTCCCCCGGCCATAGGTCATGACCTGGATCAGATTGGAGCCCATTTTTTCAAACTGGCTGTTCATCATATTGGTCATGCCGTTGCCGAGAGACAGAATCACGATCACGGCGCCGACACCGATGATGATACCCAGCATGGTGAGAAACGCCCGCATCTTGCTGGTTTTCAGAGATTTCAGCGCCAGCTTGAAGGATTGGGTAAAGTTCATACGCCCACCTCCCCGTCTGCGCCTGTCTCCTCCGGCTGTACCACGGCGGCGGGATCGGAGGCGTCACCGTCATAGATGATGCGGCCGTCCTGAAGGCGGACGATGCGCTTGGCTTTTACGGCGATGGAGTTATCGTGGGTAATGAGCACCACGGTATCCCCCTCCTGATTCAGCTTCTGGAGGAAGCCCAACACCTCCCGGCCCGTCCGGGAGTCCAGCGCGCCGGTGGGTTCATCCGCCAGAATGACAGAGGGATTCCCCGCCAGTGCTCTCGCGATGGACACCCGCTGCTGCTGACCGCCGGAAAGCTGGCTGGGCAGATTTTTCTGCTTGTCAGCCAAGCCCACACGGCCCAGCGCCGCCACTGCCCGCTCCTTCCGCTCCTCCGCGCCGACACCGGCGTACAGCAGGGGCAGCTCCACGTTTTCCAGCACGGTCAGTTTGGGGATCAGGTTATACTGCTGGAAGATGAACCCCAGCATTTTGTTCCGGATCTCCGCCTGCTGGTCATCATCCATGGTGGATACGTCCACGCCCCCCAGATGATAGGTACCGCTGGTGGGCACATCCAGACAGCCGATGATGTTCATGGCGGTGGATTTGCCGGAACCGGACTGGCCCACAATGGCTACAAACTCCCCCTTGTCAATGGTAAGGCTCACGCCGTCCAGGGCGTGAACGTCCTCGTCGCCCATGTGGTAGATCTTGTAGACGTCTTTTAATTCAATGAGATGCTCCATGGCTTACATCCCCATCATTTCGGCCATCATGTTAGAGCTTTGGTTGGGGATCAGGACAGTGTCCCCCTCTTCCAGACCGCCGGTGACCTCGATGAAATCGCCGTCGCTCTTGCCCAGCGTCACTTCCCGTGTTTCCAGCTTGGAGACATCCGCCACGGCGGTATTGTCCGCGTTCATGGCGCCGGGGCCGGGGACTGTCACGGTGTTGCCCCGGTTCACAGCGTCCACGGGGATGCACAGGGCATTGGGGACCCGGTCGCCCTCGATGGTAGCGGAGACATTCATACCCGGCTTGAGGTCGCCGTAATCCTTGATGAGGATGGTCACGGGATAGCTGGTGGCGCCGCCCGCCGTGGTACCGTTGATGCTGACGTTGTCCACCACTCCGGTGAAGGTCTGCCCTTCCACCGCGTCCGCAGTGATGGTGACGGACTGGCCCGCCTCCACCTTGCTGATATCCAGTTCATCCACGGCCATTTCCAGCTTCAAGTAGCTCATGTCATAAACCACTGCCAGAGAACCGGAGTTCATGCCCTCCACCTTGTCACCGGCCTTGAAATTCTTTTCGATCACGGTGCCGGTGATCTGAGAGGTGATGTTGTAATCATCCAGACTGTCCGCTGCCATAGAGGCCGCCAGTTCCGCATTCTGCAGACTCAGCCGGGCGTTCTCCACCCGGTTCCGGGCATCGGCGGACTCCACAGTGCACAGGGGCTCCCCCTGCTTGACGGTGCTGCCCGCCAGCTTATTCAAGCCCTGAATGGTGCCGCTGGCACCGGCGTAGACAATGGTGGCTCCACCCAGATTGATGGGCGTCTGGCCGTAGCTGGCGTAATTGCCGATCCGGGCAGAGGCCGTGAAGGAATCCGAGACAGCGCCGGGATTCGCCAGCTTCACCCGGACGCTGACGGCGGACAGGCCGTTGCTGGTAATGCTGGTGGAGTTGGACACGGAATCCACCGTGCCGCTCACCGGGGCGTCATAATTGCCGATATACACCGTGGCCGCCTGACCCACATAGAAGTCCGTGGGGCTGGCGTAGGGGAACAGGAAGTCGATGGACAGATCCATGCTGGAGGTGATCTTGGCGATCTGAGCACCTGCGTTCACACTGTCGCCGTTGTGGACATACAGCTCCTGAATCGTACCGCTGATGGAAGCCACGGGGTTCAGCGCCTCCTTGGCCTGCTGATAGGCCATTTTGGCCTGCGCCACGGAAATCTCCGCCCGATCCACATTGTTCTGGGCGTCGCTGCTGTTCAGGGCAAACAACAGATCCCCCTTATCCACCAAATCGCCCAGCTCAAAGGGTGCGTTTTCGATCTCACCGGAGATCAGAGTGGTGACGTTATAAGAATCTGCGGGCTTCAGGGTCGCCGTTCCAGTAACGGACAGCGTCAGATCCTGCCGGGTGGCCTGAGCCACCAGATAGCTACCGCCGAGATAGGCGTTTGCCTTTTTGGATGCCCTGGCCATGCAGCCTGCCGCCACAGCGGCGATCACCACCGCGGCAATGGCAATTTTCATCCATTTTTTTGCTTTCTTGCTCTTGGGCAGGCCGAATTTCTTTTTCGGCTCCGTTTCGGACGCAGGCGCAGACTGACCCGCCTTCGTTTTCTTCATCAGTTCTTCCATACAGACAACTCCTTTATGAACGATGTGCGGGGAGGGACTTGGCCCCCATGCCCCGCCGCAGAATTTCCAACGCGCGCTCCAGCTTTTCCCGGCCCTCCGGATCGGCTCCGGGCCGCAGGCCGTTATACATGATGGGGACCATCAGCATAATGAGCATCCGCAGGATACAGCGCAGATCCTCCGGCTCCCGCAGCTCCAGCAGATCCGGGTTCACGCAGTTCTCTATCCGCTTCAGGATGCGTTCCGGGTCCACAAATTCCAACAGGCCGCCTTTCTGCAATCCGTCATTGCGGTTGACGATGGCAGACATCATGCCCATGCCCCCCAGACTGCGGTCCGCTGACCGGCGGCTCTGAAGATGATCGTACATGGCCGGCAGGGCTGCGAAGATGTCGCCACCCTGACTGCGAAGCACCTCCTCAAACACCATAAGCATCTCGTTGATGCTCTCCTCCATCAGATAGTGGAACAGGTCCTCCTTATCCCGGAAATACATGTAAAAGCTGCCACGGGGAATTCCCGCCTCTCGGACGATTCGGTTGATGGACGCCTCGTTATAGGGCCGCTCCGTAAATTCCCGGACTGCCGCTGACAGCAGCTTTTCCTGCTTTTCCGGTGCCAGATTCAAAAATGTACTGCTGGGCAATCCGCCAGCCTCCTTTCGATCCGTAATGATCTCCCTAATATCTGGGACAGGGTCCCGCACACCCCTTCCTCCCATCGAGAAAGCCTGTGCGGAACCGGATACTCTTCCTAATATGACAACCTGTCGGGTATGATACCCGACAGGTTCCGCATGGTTCCCATGCGGCCTGAATTTCGGGTTACCACCCAAAAAACTTATGATTTCAATGGCGCAGTGAAACCTTCCTGGTTTCCCCGCGCACACCCCTTCCTCCCGTTGAGAAAGCCTGTGCGGAACCGGATACCCTTCCTAATATGACAACCTGTCGGGTATGATACCCGACAGGTTGTCATATTGCAAGTATTTTCTTCAAATGTTCACAAACTTTTCACATTGTATGAGCCAGCTCATACAGCGGCGCCCGCCGGTCATAGGGCTGTGGGCAGTAGGTCACGGAGGCAATCTTTTTCCCGCTCATGCCGTACTTGGGATGGGTGCCGAACAGGTCGATATACCGCATCAGATCGTCCTTCTCCGCCGCCATCGCCTCCAAAAGCAGGACGGTGGCCCGGGCGTCATCCACTGCCCGGTGGCTGTTTTCCGCCTCCGTCAGACCGTAGGCTTCGATGGCGTTGCACAGCTTGTGGGGAAAGTCCCTCCGGTCCCGGTACACCGTCAGGGCATCCAGGAACCGGGGCTTCTGCAAGGCGGACAGCAGCCCCAGGGGCCGCAGCAGGTAGTAGAGAAAGTTCAGGTCAAACTGGGCGTTGTAGGCCACCAGCAGCGGCTGCTCCGCCCCGTTCAGCAGACGGCAGAAGCCCTCCGCCGCCCTGCGGTCGTCCACGCCCTCCCGCATCAGCTGGGCATCCGTAATGCCAGTGAGATTCGTGATGAACGGCGGCAGGGTCTGTCCTACCGGCAGGCGGATCAGGGCGTTGAAATTTCCCCGCTCCGCGCCGTTTTCCAGTGCCACAGCGCCGATCTCAATGATCCGGTCCCGGCCGAACTCAATTCCGGTAGTTTCCGTATCGAACACCACCAGCCGGTCAAAATTCTTCCAAAGTTCCATTATGCCTCCCAATTCTCTCCGGTGGCATAGTCGATCTCCACACCGGGCTGCACGTTGTAGCAGTAGACATGAAAGCAGACGCCCCGGCCCTGATCTTCCACGGAATATGCCTCCATCTCCACGCCCCGGGCTACCAGTTCTGTGCCTGTAAAGGCGGGGGTCACCCGGTAGAGCACATGATTCCCGGTGGAGGCCACATAGTCCGCCACCTGATTTTCAAAGGGCAGCATCCCCTCCACGTTCATGTACCGGGTGCCGGTAATGAGATTTTTTTCGTTGGCGTTTTCACCGGTAAGCTGAAAGCCGATGAGGTGACAGCGATTATAGAGACTCCCGCCGTCCACAAAATCATATTGGTGCTGCACCCAGCCGGTGGGCTTCACCTTGCTGATGCTCTCCCGCTCTTCTGTGGGCATCAGGTCCACGCCGACGCAGGCCTCCGCGATGCTGCAGCGGCCCAGACTGTCCAGCTCGCTGTAATACTCATAGGAATCGGTGGTGTATTCCTCCTCCGTAAAGGAAGGCCGATTCCGGTCGATGACGGCGTAAGCGCTGGTGCCGTCATAGTCCGGGATATTCGATAGATCATAGCTGGGGGCCAGCATTTGTCGGGCCAGACCGACGAGCATCGCCAGGATGATGACTGCCAAGGCCTCCTTCCGGCCGGGTTTTCGAGAGGTACGCCGTTTCTTTGCCATTTTGTTTCTCCTTTGGGTCCTGCGAAATTTTCACTGCCACATCATAACAGCTTTCGCCGGATTCCGCAACCAGGTATGAAGGGGTTTCCCTCCGGGCAGACTAATGAAAATCCATTCTCAGGAGGAACGCCATGCGCAAACGTCTGCAAATTTTCTGTCTGCTGCTTCTGCCCTGTCTGACGCTGATGGGGATCCTTGGCCGCGGCTCCCCCGCCGCCCTGTCCGCGTCCAGCGACGCCGCCATCCCCGCCTCCGCCGATAACTGGGGACTGTCCTTCCCTGCGGAGCACGAAACCCCCATTGGCAATGCCACGGCGGACTTTCTCACCCAGTATAACGCCTGGTATGTGGGAGACACCAGTCAGAAAGTCATTTATCTCACCTTTGACTGCGGCTACGAAAACGGCAACACCGGGGCCATTTTAGACGCGCTGAAAAAGCACAGCGCTCCGGCGGCTTTCTTCGTGGTTGGCCACATGATCGAATCTGCCCCGGACATCGTCCGCCGGATGGCGGCGGAAGGGCATATCGTAGGCAACCACACCTACCACCATCCGGATATGTCCGCCATTTCCGACAAGGCCAGCTTCCAAAAGGAGCTGGATTCTCTGGCGGCGCTGTATCAGGAGATCACCGGGCAGGAATTGTCCCACTTCTACCGGCCCCCGCAGGGGAAATACAGTGAGCAAAACCTGAAACTGGCTCAGGAACTGGGCTACCAGACAGTGTTCTGGAGCCTTGCCTACGTGGATTGGTATGCCGACAACCAGCCCACAGCGGAGCAGGCCTACGCCAAGCTGCTCCCCCGCATCCACAACGGTGCCATCGTGCTGCTGCACTCTACCTCCTCCACCAACGCCGCCATTCTGGACGATCTGCTGTCGAAGTGGGAGGACATGGGCTACCGCTTCGCCCCCCTGACGGAGCTTTCCGCCCCGGCCAAGTCCTGACCACCCGCCCCGCCGTTTCTAAAAAATTCCACTGTCCAAAATAACGCTGGAGACTGTCGATAAAGTGGTTAATTCTCAGTGATGGTAAGGAAGGGTGTGCGCGGGAAACCCAAGAAGGGTGTCCTGCGCCATTGAAATCCTGAGTTTTCAGAACTTTTATAAAGTTCTGAAAACTTGCTCAGCGGGGCGAAAAGACTTTTTCGACACGCTGACGCTGCCCGGAGGAATATCCTCCGGGCAGCGTTGCTCATTTTTTCCGTTCCAGCAGGGCCAGCAGCAATCCGCCGATCAAAATAGCGAGATCCGCCAGATTCCATACATAGCGGCCGATCTTCGGCAGCTTGGGAAACTGCACATAGTCATAGACCACACCGCGCCGCAGCCGCTCCCACAGGTTGCTGAGCCCTCCTCCCAAGGCCAGTCCCGCCCCTATGGGACTGCGGCGGCGGAATACCCACACCAGCGGCAAAATCAGAATGGACAGCGCCGTTACCAGCTTCCGTTTCAGAGGCAGGCTGAAGGCCGCGCCGTCATTCCACAGGGCCGTCAATCGGATGCGTCCTCCCCAGAAAAATGCGTCCTTCCGCTCCGGGCGGTTCAAAAAACACCGTAAACCGGCGCAGGCGGCCAAAACCGCCGCCGCGGTAAACAGTGTCAGCATCCGCCGTCCTCCTTCGCCTTTTCCAGTGCCGCCCGCACCGCGCCGCTGTTGGCGTTTTTCCGGTTATTCTGCCATACGGTATCTCCGATCTGCTTTTGGACCTCCATCAGCTCCTCGTGGAAGGCGGAGGCCGACAGCCGCAGCGCCCCGTGGCCCAGAATGATGATCTGCTCCGGCCCGTCGGAGGTGGCCACCCGAACCCGGTGCTGCCGTCCGATCTCGTAGGTGGCCCGCTCGATATAGGCGTCCGCCGTCTCCGCCTCCTTGGTGTAGACGATGGTGATGTTGTGGTACTTTTCCACGCTGCCCAGGCCGCCCTTCACCTTGTAGGCGTCGAACACCAGAATCACCCGGCACTTCCGGTAGCCCTGGTAATTGCACAGCAGGTCGCACAGCTTCTTCCGAGCGGCGTCCAGATGCTCCGCCGCCAGCTTTTTCAGCTCATCCCACGCGAAAATGATATTATACCCGTCTACCAGCAGATAATCCTCGCCGGAGAAGGCCCTTTTCAATTCCCGCCGTTTTTCCTCCGAATGATCGGCCACAGGCCGCTTAGGAGCCTTGGGTGGAAGAAAACTCTCCCGCTTCACCGCGCCGTAGGTCCGCTCGAAGATGGCCTGCAACTCCTTATCCTGGGCTGCGGTCCCGGCGTAGGTACTGACGGGCCGCCGCTGGGGGGGCGCTTCCTTCGGTTCAGGCTCCGTCCCCTGCGGGCGCCAGCCGCTGTCCACCTGGGCGTGCTGGGCCACCTCCCGCCACGGGATCACCACACCGGCCCCGTGGGAGCAGAACACGGAATCCGCCGTGTTTTCCACGTCCCGTTCCGGGTCATACCCCATGGCCTCGATGACGGCTTCCGCCTCCGCACAGGGGAAATACCCCGCCGGGACGCAGGACAACCGCCCCTGTCCACGGGTGTAGACCGCCACCTCCCGGGCATAATCCCGAAGGCCCGCCACCGGGGCCGTGCCGGTGAGGGCCGTTTCCTCTCCCACGGTCTCCGGCGGGTCCACCTTGCCGCCCATCTGCTGCAAGTCCATCATGGCCCGGCCCACCTGCTGGGCGGGGATTTCCAGCCGGAACCGGTACCACGGCTCCAGCAGCACACTTTCCGCCTGCATCAGCCCATGCCGCACGGCCCGGTAGGTGGCCTGTCGGAAATCGCCGCCCTCGGTGTGCTTTTCGTGGGCGCGGCCCGCCAACAAGGTGATTTTGATATCGGTGATGGGTGAGCCGGTCAGTACCCCCAAATGAGGTTTTTCCAACAGATGTGTAAAGATCAGCCGCTGCCAGTTCAGATCCAACTTGTCCGTGGGGCACACGGAGGCGAGGGTAATGCCGCTGCCCGGCTCGCCGGGTTCCAGCAGCAGATGTACCTCGGCATAGTGCCGCAAGGGTTCAAAGTGGCCGATGCCCTCCACGGCGTTGGCGATGGTCTCCCGGTAGCAGACAGCCCCTGCGCCAAAGCTGATCTCCATGCCCATCCGCTCTCGAACAAGCCGCTGCAACACCTCCATCTGCACCTCGCCCATGAGCTGGGCGTGGATCTCCCCGTTGTTCCAGACGATGTGAAGTTGGGGGTCTTCCTCCTCTAACTGCCGCAGCTTTTGCAGCGCCGTGTGGGGATCCGTGCCGTCCGTCAGCTCCAGCCGGTAGGTCAGGACCGGCTGCAAGACCGCCCCGGACCAGTCCGGCTCGATCCCCAACCCCTGTCCGGGGAAGGTGTGACTCAGGCCCGTCACCGCCACTACGGCCCCGGCCTCCGCCGTGTCCACGGGGTGGAATTTCGACCCGGAGTAGAGTCGGAGCTGATCCGCCTTTTCCTGCCAGACCGTGTCCCCCTCCCGGCCGGTGAGCAGTTCCTTGGTGTGCAGTGCACCGCCGGTGATCTTCATGTGGGTCAGCCGGGCGCCCTGCGCGTCCCGCGTGATCTTGAACACCTTGGCGCCGAATTCCGCCGGATAGGCCGGCTGGGGGGCATACCGCTCCACGCCGGCAAGCAGCGCGTCCACGCCCTCCACCTTCAGCGCGGAACCGAAGTAGCAGGGAAACAGCTTTCGTTCCCCGATCAGACGGGAGATCATGTCCTCCGGAAGTTCTCCCATTTCCAGATATTGCTCAAGAGCTGCCTCGTCGCAGACGGCGGCCTCCTCCCACAGGGTATCCGGGTCCCCAAAGTCCACGCAGCCGCCGCTGAGTTTATTCTTTAAGTGGGCCAACAGCGCCGCCCGGTCCGCGCCCGCCAGATCCATCTTATTGATGAACAGGAACGTGGGCACCTGATACCGTTCCAACAGATCCCACAGTGTCCGGGTGTGGCCCTGTACGCCGTCAGTGCCGGAGATCACCAGCACGGCGCAGTCCAGCACTTGCAGCGTCCGCTCCATTTCGGCGGAAAAGTCTACATGGCCAGGGGTGTCCAGCAGCGTCACACGGGTCTCCCCCAGTTCCAGCACCGCCTGCTTGGAAAAGATGGTAATGCCCCGCTGGCGCTCCATGGCGTCGGTATCCAAAAAAGCGTCCTGATGGTCCACCCGGCCCAGGCGGCGGATGGCCCCGGCGCGGTACAGCAGGGCTTCTGATAAGGTTGTTTTTCCGGCATCCACATGGGCCAGAATGCCGATACAGATCTGTTTCATGGGCAATATCCGTTTCCGCCGGAGCCTCTTGCCCGGCCTGTTTTTTTCTTATTATGACAGATTTCCAACGGGGGTTCAACCCCCGCTGCCGGTCCTTTTCCTGATTCCGTATTTGGAAAGGCCGACCTATCGGCAACCGTTTCCGCAAATTCCTACAAAATCACCTGCTCGGAAACATGAGGTTGTTGGTCACACCGCCGATCTCTTGGGCGTTTGCATGATTTCCTCTTGACGGACCGCCTTCACCGTGCTAAACTGCAGCCAACTTGAGTGAAAGGGCGAAGACAAACGATGACCTGCATGACCGGTTCTACTTTTGCATACGCTTCTGCGCAGGCAGTCTGCGCCGTTTCCGTCTGCTCTGAAGCTTCTTCCCCCTCCAATATCGCTATGATTCTGGACGCCAGCCTGCTGCTGGCGTCCATTATTATTTTACCCATTATTATTCTGGTACATCATTTTCCCATTTGTCGAATCCCGGTACAACGCCCGGTTTCCCTTTCGATCCTCTGAGGATCGGACCTGAAACACCAAGCGGCTCCGTCGATTCGACGGGGCCGCTTTTCTGTTTGCTTTCGCTCCGGTTATCCGGCTGTCAAAGCGTAAAACATTTGAAAGAACTCGAACTTATTTTCAGAACTTTACAAAAGTTCTGAAAATGTTTAATTCCAATGCGCAGGACACCCTTCTTGGGTTTCCCGCACACACTCTTCCTTACCGTCGTGGAAAATCTGCCACTTTATCAACAGACTCTTATTTTTTCAGGAGGTATCATCCATGTATATCAGCATCACGAAAACGACACACCCCGGAACACTCCTCCCCTCGGATCAGCTGGGCTTCGGCATCCACTACACCGACCACATGTTCATCATGGATTACAGCGATGAAAAAGGCTGGTACGATCCCCGTATCGTCCCCTTCCAGAACATCTCTCTGTCCCCTGCCGCCTGTGTGTTCCATTACGGCGCCGAGGTCTTTGAAGGGTTGAAGGCCTACCGCCGTCCTGACGGTGAGGTGCAGCTGTTCCGCCCCTGGGACAACATGGAGCGGATGAAGAACTCCGCCATCCGCCTGGGTCTGCCGGTAGTTCCCCCGGAGGACGCACTGGAAGCCGTCAAGGCGCTGGTGAAGGTTGACGAGCGCTGGGTCCCCTCTGATCCCGGCACCTCTCTGTACATCCGTCCCTTCCTGTACGGTACCGATGCGAAGCTGGGGCTTCACGGCGTTCACACGGCCCAGTTCATCATCATTCTCTCCCCGGTAGGCAGCTACTTTGACAACGGCATGGAGCCGGTGAAGATCATCGTGGAGACCGAGGACGTCCGGGCCATCCGGGGCGGCACCGGCGAGGCCAAATGCGGCGGCAACTACGGCGCTTCCAACCGGGCCGGAGAACGTGCCTTTGCCAACGGCTATTCCCAGGTGCTGTGGCTGGACGGTGTGGAGCATAAGTATGTGGAGGAAGGCGGCGGCATGAACGTGGTCTTCAAGATCAACGGCAGGATCATCACCCCCATGCTGACCGGGTCCATCCTCCCCGGCGTCACCCGCCGCTCCTGCCTCCAGCTGTTTGAGGATTGGGGTATGCCCGTAGAGGAACGGCTCATCTCCGTCGACGAGCTGTTTGAGGCCGCCGCCAATGGAACGCTGGAGGAGGCCATGTGCGTCGGCACCGCCGCCGTCATCTGCCCCATCGGTGAACTGACCTACGAAGGCAAGGCATATACCATCAACAACTTCCAAACCGGCCCTCTGGCACAGAAGCTGTATGACACCCTCACCGGGATCCAGTGGGGCACGCAGCCCGATCCCCATGGCTGGACCTGCAAGGTCTGAGCTGTCCCGGCGGTATTTCCGTCGGCATCAGATTCCGCATACGCAAACGCAGCCGTCTCCATTTTCCCGAAGACGGCTGCGTTTGCAATTTGATTAGAATGAAATTCCGCTGAATACTTGTGGCAGATATTATCCGTCAGTCCTCAATGCTGATAGCGCTGACAGGACAGCCGTCCCGGGCGGTCTCTGCCTCGGTCTGCTGGTTGGCCGGGATCTCTCCACCGTGGGCCAAGCCGTCATCCCCCATGGTAAACACCACCGGGCAGGTCCCCGCGCACAGGCCGCAGCCGATGCAGGTTTCATTCACTGTTGCTTTCATACGATTTACCTCCATTATTCCTGAATGGTTCCGTCCCGGCCCAGCGTTACCACCTGCCAGGGCAAAAACTTTCCGCTTTCCCGGAGCGCCGTTTCCGCCGCCCTCTGCAAGCCGCCGCAGCAGGGCACCTCCATGCGGACGATGGTGACCTCCCGGATGTCATTGCAACGGATGATCTCCGTCAGCTTCTCCGCGTAATCCCCCTCGTCCAGCTTGGGACAGCCGATCAGCGTGATCCGCCCCTTCATAAACCGCTCATGGAAGTCCGCCCGGGAAAAGGCGGTGCAGTCCGCGGCGATCAACAGTCTGGCCCCCTGATAGAACGGCGCCTGTACCGGCAGCAGCTTGATCTGAACAGGCCACTGCATGAGCCGGGAGGCCGGGGCAGACCGCATGGGGGCAGCCGTGTCCGTTCCCTGATGCAGTGTGTCTGCCTGACTGCCGGGGCAGTCCATCTGTAAGGGTGCGCTGCCGGAACAGCCGCTGCGGGTGATGGGTGCGCTGCCCTTCAGGGACGCCGCCTTTTTCATCAGTTGTGCGGCGGCAACAGCTTTTTCGTCAAACGCGGCGGCCTCCCGCTCCACAAAGGTGATGGCATTGGTGGGACAATGGGGCAGGCAGTTGCCCAGTCCGTCGCAGTAGTCATCCCGCAGGAGCACGGCCTTGCCGTCCACCATGCCGATGGCCCCCTCCTGACAGGCGTTGGCGCAGGCGCCGCAGCCGTTGCATTTCTCCCGGTCGATCTCGATCACTCTCCGTACCATATAGGGTGTCTCCTTTTTTTTCAGGTATGCAGGCTTGTTTTTGTGCTCTTAGTATCGTATAATAGGCTCATAAAATCTGTTGCGTTTGCAACTTTTGGTTTGAAATTTCCTGCCAGATTCAGGAGGAATTTCCATGCTGGTTCGTATTCCGGATTATTTTGATCAATTTGCCTGTCTGGCGGGGGCCTGTCCCCATAGCTGCTGCATCGGGTGGGAGGTGGTTCTGGACGAGGACACGGTCCGGCGGTATCAGCAGCTTCCGGGAGCCTTGGGCGAGCGGCTCCGGGATGCGATGGCCCTGGACGGAGAGGATGTCTGCTTTCCGCTGGATGGCCGCCGCTGTCCCTTTCTGAATCAGGAAAACCTCTGCGACATCCACTGCGCCTTGGGGCCGGAGGCCACCTCCGTCACCTGCCAGGAGCATCCCCGTTTTATTGAGGACTACGGTCCCTTTCAGGAGATCACTCTGTCTGCCGCCTGTCCCAAGGCCAATGAACTGCTGCTGGGCACCCGTGACCCTCTGACCTTCTCGGAGCGTCAGGATAACCAGCCCACGGAGGACGGGGACGAATGGCTGGATTGGCTGGTCCCTCTGCGGGACCGCCTGCTGGATCTCCTGCGGGACCGGAGCCGTCCCTTAAAGGCCCGTCTGCGGGACTTCCTGCTCATCACCGGGGAGGCCCAACAGCTATTTGACAGCGAAAACATGGCGGAGCTGGCCGCCTTCTGCACGGGATCTTTGGCGATTTCTGCGGAAACCGATGCCGGTTCCGGCTCTTGGGAAGCTGCCGCCTGCCGGTGCTTACAGGATCTGGAAATTCTGGAACCGGACTGGCTTGCGCTGCTGAAGCAATGGGAGCAAGCGCCGGAATTGCCCAGCTTCGCTCCCCAAGACCCGGAAAAGCTGGAACGCATCGCCGTGTACTTCGCCTTCCGGTATCTGCTGAAGGCCGTCAACGATGGAGACCTGCTGGGGCGGGCGCAGTTCTGCGCGCTGGGGGTGTTGGTAACGGACCGCCTCTCCCGTTTCGTAGGACTGCCGGAGGCCCTGCGGCTGTTCAGCCGTGAGATTGAGCATAACGAGGAGAATCTGGATACGCTGCTGGAACAGTTCTGGCAGACGGAGGGCCTTTCCCTGTCCGCTCTGCTGGCGGCCTTCGGCGGATAGGTCCACCTTTGTGCGACCTGCTTGTCCACCGCAGATCTTTTTGTCAAAAACGTTGAAATTGCACAAAAGCTATTGACTTACCGCCAATATCATTATATATTATAGACACAAAGAGGGAGAGAAAACCCTCAATGGGAAACCCTCTTTCTTCGCCGGAGAGCGTTACCGGAAGGTCAAATACGAAGCACATCATTTATGGGATCGCGTGAGACATGAATTCTGTACGCACGGTGCTTCATGGATTGGCAGGCAGTGTTTCAGCTCTCAACGGCAGATAGATGGAAGTAGAGGTAACCGTATTGAAAGAAATTCAGCAGAAGTAGCCCCCGTTTGTCGTTGGAACAAGCGGGGGCTGATGCTATTTATAGGGGCTCACCGCAGAAGGCCAGAGAATTATTTCGCCCCAATTTTGTAAGAACAGACGGAGATCCCGGCAGTTCTTGGCCCCTTTCTTGGCAGCTTCATCAAATTTGGATAAAAGGGTTGACATTCCGAATCTCCGCGCCTATAATACGGCACAACAAGGAAATCACAGCAAACCTATGACGGAGAGCAGTACCCAGTCAAGATGGCCTTTCAGAGAGTTCCGGGCGGTGAGATCGGAGCGGGAGTCGGCTGGCGAATGGACTTCGGAGGGCGGTCCGAACGGGAAACCAAGTAGAGACCGACGGGAATCCCACCCGTTATCCATCGGGGCGCGTATGATGGTACGCGTAAGCGAGCGGACGTATAAACGTCAATTTGGGTGGTATCGCAGAAGCATCAGCTTTTGTCCCATGAGTGGGGCGAAGGCTGTTTTTTATTTCCGTTTGGCCCCGGCACAGCCAAAACGGTCATCTGCCACTCAAACATTTTATATTTTTGGAGGAACCCAAAATGAAGAACAACATGATGAAGAAGCTCCTGACCATGACTCTTGCCTGTGCCATGACCCTGTCTCTGGCCGCCTGCGGCAGCAAGGCCGAATCCCCCGCCGACAGCTCTGCCGACCAGAACACCGCCGCGCCCACCGAAACCGATGCCAAGACCTACAAGGTCGCCGTCATCAATCAGCTGGACCACGCCTCTCTGGACGAGATTGCCAACGCCGTCACCGCGGAGCTGGATCAGATCTCCGCCGATAAGAATGTGAAGATCGAATACGAGGTCACCTCCGGTCAGGGCGACCAGACCATTCTCAAGCAGTTGAGCGACCAGGCCATTGCCGACGGCGTGGATGCCATCATCCCCATCGCCACCACCGCCGCCCAGATCGCCGCCCTCTCCGCCGAGGAGACCAAGACCCCTGTGGTCTACGCCGCAGTCTCCGACCCGGAGACCGCCAAGCTGACCGGGATCGACTGTGTCACCGGCACCAGCGACGCCTTGAATACCGACTTCATCATGGATATGATGTTCGCCCAGAATCCCAACACCGCAAAGGTCGGCCTGCTGTACTCCCTGTCTGAACCCAACTCTGCCAAGCCCATTGCCGACGCCAAGGCCTATCTGGATACTAAGGGCATCGAGTACGTTGAACAGACCGCCAATACCAACGATGAAGTAGTTGCTGCCGCCTCCGCCCTGATCGCTGCCGGTGTGGACGCCGTGTTTACTCCTACCGATAACGTCATCATGGCCGCAGAGCTGGCTATCTATGAAGATCTTGCCAAAAACGGCATCCCCCACTACACCGGCGCTGACTCCTTCGTCCGCAACGGCGCCTACGCCACCTGCGGCGTGAACTACACCGACCTGGGCGCCCAGACCGCTGACCTGGCCTACACCGCCATGACCGAGGGCATGGATGGCATGGAGGACTACTACCTGATGGACGGCGGCATCATCACCGTCAACACAGACACCTGTGCCCTCATCGGCAAGCAGGCCGACTACGCCTGCTTCAACAGTATGGGCGAGGTGGTAGAGGTCACCACCACCAAGGACTGATCCAGTCAAATTCCCCGCCCCGCTCCCCCGGCCTGCTGCCGGGGGCAGCGGCATGAAAGGAGCGCATTCTCTTGCTGATGATCACACAAACCGCTCTGGAACTGGGCTTTTTATACGCTTTGGTGGCCATGGCCCTGTTTCTGAGCTTCCGGATCTTGAACATCGCCGATATGACCACCGACGGTTGTTTTGTCCTTGGGGCGGCGGTCTCTGTCACGCTGGCCGCCGGGGGACACCCGATCCTGGCCATTCCTGCCGCCATGCTGGCGGGCAGCTGCGCCGGGTTCGTCACAGCTTTTTTGCAGACTCGCTTGGGGATTCCCTCCATTCTGGCGGGCATCGTCACCAACACGGGCCTGTACACCGTCAATCTGATGGCGATGGGCTGGAAAGCCAACCAGAGCCTGCTGGGCGGCAGCACGATCTTCACCCTTCTGCGGGACAGCGGCATCGGCAGTGATTGGTACGAGCTGCTGCTGGCGGCTTCCGTCACCGTTCTGGCAGGCGTGCTGCTGCTGGCATTTCTGAAAACACGCATGGGCCTTTCCATCCGGGCCACAGGTGACAATTCCGACATGGTGCGGGCCTCGTCCCTGAACCCGGCGTTCACCGTCACGGTAGGACTGTGCGTATCCAACGCCCTGACAGCCCTTTCCGGGGCCATGGTGGGCCAGTATCAAAAGACGGTGGACATCAACTCCGGCACCGGCATCGTGGTCATCGGTCTGGCCTGCCTCATCATCGGTGAAACGGTTCTGGGCCGCCGGACCGTTACCAAGGGCGTGCTGGCGGTGATGATCGGCTCCGTGATCTACCGGTTTATCTACGCCGTTGTCTTTTACACCAAGGTTGTACCGGTGGAGTGTCTGAAGCTGCTGACGGCCGTCATCGTGGCTCTAGCCATTGCAGCTCCCAGCATCCGAAAGTGGGCGGCCTTCCAGCAGCGGAAGCTGGCCGCTGGAAAGGGAGGGAACTGACATGCTGGACATTCAACGCATCTCCAAGACCTTCAATCCCGGCACTGTCAACGAGAAAAAGGCCATCACGGACCTGTCTCTCCATTTGAACAAGGGAGAATTTGTCACGGTGATCGGTTCCAACGGCGCAGGCAAGTCCACCCTGTTCAACGCCATCGCCGGCAGCTTTTACGTGGATGCAGGCGCCATCACCGTAGGCGGTCACAATATGACCTTTCTGCCTGAATACAAACGGGCGAAGCGGATCGGCCGTTTATTTCAGGACCCTCTGAAGGGGACTGCCCCCAATATGACCATCGAGGAAAATCTGGCGCTGGCAGCGGGAAATGGCGGTTGGTTTTCCCGCTTGACCCAGAAGGATCGAACTCGTTTCCGCGACCGGCTGGCCCTTCTGGACATGGGACTTGAGGATTGGCTGAATCAGCCGGTAGGGCTGCTCTCCGGCGGCCAGCGGCAGGCGCTGACGCTGCTGATGGCGACCATGAATCCCCCCTGGCTCCTGCTTCTGGACGAGCATACCGCCGCCCTGGACCCCGGCACAGCGGAAAAGGTACTGGAGCTGACGAAGCGGATCGTGGCGGAGGGGAACATCACCTGTCTGATGGTAACGCACAACATGCAGCAGGCTTTGGAGCTGGGAACCCGGACATTGATGATGGCTGACGGCCGGATCGTGCTGGACGTTTCCGGCGCTGACCGGGCGGGCATGACCGTAGAGGATCTGATCCACCGGTTCAAGGCCGGTACCGGCAAGACCCTGAGCAATGACCGGATGCTGCTCTCCTGAACTTAATGATAGAAAAACACCCGTTTCGTAAAGAAACGGGTGTTTTTCTGCTGGAAAAGTTCCTACTTTTTATGATTTCAGGGCTTTTCGTTTACTTTTTGCCCTCAGCAACGGCAACTGCCACAGCGACGGTCGCACCGACCATGGGGTTGTTGCCCATTGGGAACGTCAAATTTTTATTGTTTTATCTGATCTAAAAAGTACAAATTCCGAGTCAAATTGATGCTTTCTTGAATGGAATTTAGTTTTTGTTGTTACTTGCTTTTATCAGGATGTTTTTTTGTTTTTATGAACGGTTGACACGAGGTTGACATTATCCGCTCAGAACTTTGCCAAAATCTTTGCCAACTCCCGGTTCAACTGTGGAATATCTTCGGAGACAGTCTCCCAAACGATCAGCATATTTACGCCATCGTACCCATGCACAATGCGATTACGCATACCGTATATCTGCCGCCACGGAATAGCCGTGATCTGCTCTTTCGTTTCATCGCTCAGAGATGTCTTTGCCAGTTCTCCAATCTGCATGAGGTTGAAAACAGTCGCTTCAACACGCATAGAGTCCGCCTCAAAATCCGCAAGCTGCTTGCAGTTCTGGCAATAACGCATAATGGCGTCTGTGTGCTGCAACAGCTTCTCCAAAACGCGAATATCCTTATTGTCCATAAATGGCTACCCCGCTGTTTTGAATTTCATGCTCCACCTTGGAACCATGCTCGATCTGCGTCACATCCAGCAAATCTACCGGAAGATTCAAGGCACATGTCACACTTTCCAGCAGTCCAAAGAATTTCAGTCCCCGAAGGCCACTATCTACCAGCAGGTCAACGTCACTGTGTTCTGTGGCGGTTCCCTTAGCGTAAGAGCCGAATAATACCGCCTTCCGAACACCATGTTCGGAAAAGACAGGATTTAAAATAGACTGTAATTCAGCCAGCGAATAAATCTTACTCATAGAGCACCTCCTAACTCTTGTTTTACATATAGTATATCATAAAAAGTTGAAATGAAAAGTAGTAGTCTGCAAAATTAGCTGATAAATCGAGCGCAGAGATCTTCCCTGCGCTCATTTTATTCAATCCTTGGGCTTGATTCGTTGCAGAATGAAGTCCTGCACAGCGACCTTTGGAACCCGCCATACTCTGCCATTCCGATATGCTTTGAGCTTGCCCGAGCTTAGTAGTTCATACATGGCGTTGTAGCCGATTCTAAGGACTTCACAAGCCTCATCTACGGTGAGGATCTCCTGATACTCTTCCAGCATTTATTCTCCCTCCTGACAGCAGCGGCCACCTCTGCGGAGGGGACACAACGCCGGATCCGCCATGCAGGTGCCGCATAAGCACTTAGACTGCGCAGAGCAGCTCTTCTGCCGAGCCGGATACAGCCTGCGGTCATACAAGTTCATTTTCTCAATCTGCTGAATAATCGCTGTCTCCGAGCGCTGGAGAATCACAGCCATTTCCGTGATCCCAACGCCTTCAAAGAACATTTTAGAAAGGTTTTCCTTGTCCTCTTCGCTCCAATAATCTCCCTGACGCTCTAACCGCACCGCAGACTTTCTCATGTTTTTGACCGTATTGGTGTAATTTTGTTCATTAAGCATTTGCACCACTCCTTACTTGGTATTTTTTACTTTTATGTTGCTTTATCAAGAGTGAAAATGCTTAGAAATTCGGTGCCCACTGAAAATACGTCAAAAGTGAAGGAATGCCATATTCGTGATGATCGGAAATCACCAGTAAGCACCCAAGCTCGGGCGATTGTCCTGTCTGGAACAGTTTTTATGCTCCGTCAATCCATCACCAAACGGCCCTCCGGCTTGCGACAGAGGTACTGATTGACTGTCAGGTGATAGTTGCTACGCATTTAATTGCTTTAGTCCGCCATGCCATACCCAAACACGGTTCCAAGAGGATAATTCATCCGCAAGTCCAAATCAAAACTCTTGAGAAGGAACAATAAATCATGCACTCCGCCAAATTGAGCAAGTTCTTCTTGCATCACAATATGTCCCTGACGTTCCATGCGGCGATCCAAATCTTCAATTTTACTGCGTAAATCATGATATAAACTATACAGAATTGCGTCATGGTAGTAAGTCGGGTAAATTTCAAGCACAAACTCATGCATGTGAATCATCTCATGCAGAATCACATAGTCATCGTCTATATGACGCGGATCGACCTTGAGGGAATAATTCGCTTTATTAAAGCAAGCCATATAAGGCGGCGTCATCTCTCTGACGCGGTAATAGAAGCTGTTATAATTAAAATTGTGGAGTCCAACAGGCAAAACTGCGGTAGGAGCGATCTCATTTCCGTTGTCATCCGATATTTTACACTCCAGGAAAGGATATGTAATCGTCCCCGGCGTAAACAGCATATCTTCAAAAAAATCACTAAACTGTATAACTTTTTCCCACAATTTGCGGTCGAGGTCTGTCACCTTAGTTTGTCTCAAACGCCGCTCATCAAGCAGAAAATATTCTGCCCTTTCCTGCTTATTCCGAAATCCTGCATCTTTGTTGCTCAGCGATCTGCTCATAAGAATTCTCCTTTTCATAGCATTTAATAAAAAATCCGATTAGATTGGACCTGTCCTGAAATATTCCTACACAATTTATTATATAAACTGTATTTTTTAGTTGTCAATGCTGCCCTATACTATTTCTTTGGATTGGGTGTACCATAAGGGGCTACACAATGCTAAAAAAAAGACGTGTGCGGGCAACCCACACACGTCTGTAAGACTATTAAGTTCAGGGAAAGTTCAGTGCATCATGTACCCGGCAGAAAACCAATGTTAGGTGTTCTATAACCAGGAAGCCAATCAAACAATCCCATATCTATTCCTCCATCTCGCAAAGTGATTATACATTGCTAAAATAACACCTTGCATAATAAGATTCACTTTTGTACATTGCCTATTAATTTCTTCAATTTGTAATTTGAGCTGATTGCGCTTATCAAAGGCTTCATCAATTTTATAAGAAAGTCGAATGTTCGAAACAAGTCCGCCAAAAACTGCTAAACCGACCCCAATTCCACCAAATAGCGCGGTCGTAAAAAAAGCGGTTCCTGTTTTGCTCCAAAATTGATTGTAATATTCAAAATTTGATTGACACGATACCACTGCATTATCAACTTCGGATAATTTTTGGGTGAGAGTAATATCTCCGCCCATTTCTGTATGCTTGATATTGGACATAACTTGCGTAAACTCTGGAAGGACAGACAAATATGCGTTTGTACGCGCATCATCGAACTTTTCCATCGATACAGAATAAGTTTCTTTACAAGATGCTATTGCAGAGTTTGCATCTTCTGTCATCTTCTGCATATCGGCATTAATAGCATTCAATTCATCTTTAGATTCTTGAACGACCTCGTGAGCTGCTGCTGTAGCTGCCGCCCCAACAAATAGACCTGCCGCACTTGCAGCAGCACTCCCTAACACAATTAATACTGGTATCATTTTTAAACCTCCTTTAATTTTGTACAAAAGTAATAATTCATGTCTATATACTCCTCATAACTCATTAAACTTGCAAATGCGCTATACATCTTATCAACGTTGCATATATCTGGCCGCTGGTCATAAATAGTGCATAAATTGGTTTGTGAGTCATAAAATTTACATTTCCCAGTTCCGTCATCTAATCCGGGATCAATCACAAGAGCTGGCAATTTTTCACAGCATTTTCCACATTTATCACAGAAGAATCTTTTCATGTCATACCTCTACTTGTCCTAACATAATCGCCCTGACTTCTCAGCCACATTTCAATGCCCTTGCCAAACACCTCCGCTGAGATCGTCCAGCCATCAGCATCTTCGCTGATGACCTTAGCGGTAGGGAGGCGGTCAAGTACCGCTTCCAGAGACGGTCCAGTGTAACGGAACTTGATCCGTTCCAGCTTGCCGCCGTACATGAACTGTACCCGTTTACGGAACTCGCCCTCCTCAAATCGCCCGGCATAAGGAACATGAAAATGCTCGTCCAAGACCTTAAAACTGCGGATACGGTCAAGCCGATAAATCGTAGGAAAGAGGTCATCCGGGTTTTCAAAATTATCTTTGTTTTCAAGGAAAGCAGTCAGATAGAAGTAATACTCAGAAAACATGATTCCGACCGGCTGTACTCTCCGAGTCACCAGTTTCGGTGCTTTCATGCGCTCGTACTCAATCTCCATGACCCGCTGTTCTTTCACAGCCTGTCCGATCTCCCATAAACCGTTCAAAATGCTCTTGCCGTGATGTGGTTCAATATAGTGCAGCTTTTCATTACCTATCAGCAGCTTTACTGCTTGGCGCTGCTCCGGGGGAACAGCGCAGTCTACCAGCTTGTCCAAAATCGGCAGCATTTCATCCCGCCGCATGGAGCGGCTTTCCAACAGAATTTTGCAGACAGCCAAAATCTCGCTGTTCGTTAAGCCGGATGGAACGCTGCTCACCATTCGATAGCCGCCGTGTCTACGGTCATAGATGATCTCCTGCGACAATCCTTTTTCCATCAGGAAGCACCGCAGAGACTCCATATCCCGTTGGATACTCCGTGTTGTGACGCCATACTCGCTGGCAAGGTCTTGCTTGTTCAGCGTCTGTCCGGATATGAACCTCGCATAGAGGTCTAATAAGCGGGCCGACTTTGCCTCGGCAGACTGCTGTTCCAAGGTCATTCACCCTCCCCATTGCACTTTTACTTAGTTTTTTATATCTGTTAAATATAATAATATGATTGTAAAATCATGTCAACTGCTGTCGCCATCGATTACCATATTACCGAGGTGACGGTATGAATAGCAAATTCGAGATGGAATATCTGCAAGTGGGTCTTAAAATTGCATATTATCGAAAGCTGCGTGGTTTGACACAGGAAGAACTTGCAGAGCGAATCGACCGTACCCCGGCATTTATCGGTCATGTAGAAGCGCCCAACATCAAGAAAGCTGTTTCTCTGGATACGCTCTTTGCGATTTCGTCCGTACTGGATGTTCCTGCCTATAAGTTTCTCATGTTTGATGATTGATCCTCCGCTCCGGCACCCATGCGAAGATACAGCGTCCACAACCGCCTTTTCGGGAGCGGCCCGGGCGGAGAATTTACCCGGTATTTTTCCCCGCGCAATCGCGCGTAGGCATGGGGCCGAAGTTTCTTGGAGGTTAGCTTCAGTATAGCAAGTCATGTGGACACTCAATGTCACTTTGCGAAAAAACTCAAAATTTTTAGAAAATCGTGTCGAAATTTGAACAAGATAGTTAGAAAGGACTTGATGGAAATGCCATCAAGTCCTTTTTTGTTGGCCAAAACCGTAAAAGTACCGGATTTCAATTAGATACTATCATAATGGCACCGGAGACGCTTCGGCGATCTTACGTATCATAGGGCAGCGGATCGCAGGGCGTTTTCGGTGAAATTTTGTGAAAGAAGGTATTTGAAAATGGCAGCCAATGTCGAGACGATGATGTATGTGCGGGAGAAACCGTGGCACGGTCTGGGAGTGGAGGTATCCGAAGCGCCTAACAGTGAGGATGCTTTGCGCTTTGCGGGATTGGATTGGAATGTCCGTCAGGAAAACGTGTTCAATTCCAGAGGCGGCATCATCAAGGGCTTCAAAGCCAACGTGCGGGACAGCGATGACAGCGTGCTGGGTGTGGTGGGAGATCGTTACAAGGTGGTGCAGAACCGGGACGCTTTCAAGTTTACGGACGGCCTCATCGGTGGGGATGTCCGCTACGAAACCGCCGGTTCTCTCCGGGACGGCAAGCAGATCTGGCTTCTGGCGAAGCTGCCGGAGCAGCAGATCGCCGGTGATGCCGTAGAACCCTATCTCTGCTTTACCAACGCCCATGATGGCAGCAGCGGCGTCCGGGTCTGCATGACGCCGGTGCGGGTGGTTTGCAATAATACTCTGAACGTGGCGCTGGCAACCGCCAAGCGCACCTGGTCTATGCGACATACGGAAAATGTGCATGAGCGCCTGAACGAAGCACGGGACTGCCTGTTCCGCGCAGAGGATTATATGGACGGACTGGCGCAGTATGCGGATATGGCGGCCAATAAGACCGTTCAGGATGATGAGATCCGGGAAATCCTGAATGAACTCTTTCCTGTTACGGACAAAACCTCCGAGCGGGAAAAGGCTACCATTGATAAGATCAAAGACGAGTTTATGATCTGTTACTTCGCCCCGGACATCAGGAGGTTCCGGGGGACTGCTTGGGGTGCGATCAACGCTATCAGCGATCTTGTGACACACAGTATGCCCCACCGGAATACGAAAACCTATCAGGAAAATACTTGGAACAAGGTAATGAGCGGCCATGTCCTGTTGGACAGGATGGCCGCTCTTTGCATGAAATAAAGGAGGGGACGCACTATGCGAGGAATCCAGAGAGTATCTACCAAAGGCATGAGCCGGGAAGAATGGCTCATGCGGCGCAGAAAAACGATCGGCGGCTCTGATGCTGCCGGGATTGTGGGCTTGTCCAGATGGACAAGCCCTTTTTCTGTCTGGGCAGATAAAACCGGACGGGCAGCGGAGAAAGAGGACACCGAAGCCATGCGGCAGGGACGGGATTTGGAGGACTATGTGGCCCGCCGCTGGATGGAGGAAACCGGCAAGCGGGTCTACCGTCTGCCTGCCATGCTGTATCATCCGAAGTATCCCTTTGCACACGCTGACGTAGACCGGATGGTCATGGGCGAAAACGCAGGCTTGGAGTGTAAAACCACCTTTTCCTTAGACCTGAAACAATTTAACGGCGTGGAGTTCCCGGTGCAGTATTACGCGCAGTGCGTTCACTATCTGGCAGTGACTGGGGCAGACCGTTGGTATCTGGCGGTTCTGGCCTATGGCCGGGGGTTCTTTGCCTTTGTTCTGGAACGTGATCAGGCGGAAATTGACGCGCTCATGGCTGCCGAGGCAGACTTCTGGAAGCTGGTGGAACAGGATACGCCCCCGAACGCAGATGGTTCCGAAGCAACTTCCGCAGCGCTGCGGGAGATCTTCCCCATCAGCGAGCAGACCACCGCAGACCTGTTCGGGCGGGATACCGTTCTGCGGGAGTATATGCGGCTGAAGGAGGATAAAAAGGCGTTGGATACCCGGATCGGAGAAATTGAGAATACCATCAAGGCAGACATGGGCGAAGCGGAAAGCGGCCTCTGCGGCAGCTTCCATATCAGTTGGAAGTCACAGTCAAGGCGGACTTTTCAGGCAAAGGAGTTTGCCAAGGACCACCCCAGCATTGATTTGGCCCCCTATTACAAAAATACAAGCCTCCGTCCCTTTAAGGTGACAGAGACACGAGAGGCAGGTTAAAAATGATGAGTAATGATATGATCCAGAAAGCCACGGCGCAGCCTGCGGCAAAAGCGGACGCAAAAACGTCCATGCAAGCCTACATCAAGCAGATGCAGGGGGAGATCAAAAAGGCCCTCCCGGCAGTCATGACCCCGGAACGCTTTACCCGCATTGTGCTTTCAGCCCTTTCCACCAATCCCAAGCTGGGTCAGACTACTCCGCAGTCTTTTCTTGCCGCTATGATGACAGCGGCCCAGCTTGGCATGGAGCCAAACACGCCTTTGGGACAGGCGTATCTGATCCCATTTTATAATAATAAGACTCATTGCAGCGAGTGCCAATTCCAGTTGGGCTACAAGGGCTTAATTGATCTGGCCTATCGCAGCGGAGAGGTCAGCATCATTCAGGCGCAGGTGGTCTATGAACATGATAGCTTCAACTATTCCTTTGGCTTGGAACCGGTGCTGAAGCACATTCCCGCTGCCTCTGACCGTGGGGAGTCAACCTATGTCTATGCTATGTTCCGCACCAAGGAGGGTGGTTTCGGTTTTGATGTAATGAGCATGGATGCTGTCCGCACCTTTGCACAGCAGTACAGCAAGTCTTTTTCTTCCGGCCCGTGGCAGACAAATTTTGAAGAAATGGCGAAAAAGACAGTTTTAAAGAAAGTCCTGAAATATGCCCCTCTAAAATCGGACTTTCAGCGGGGCTTGGCCTTGGATGGCACCATCAAAACGGATGTCGGGGAAGATATGTATGCTGTTCCCGGCACGGTGCTGGAAGTGGACAGCGAGACAGGCGAAGTCACAGAGGTTGGGCCGGATGTATGAGAAAATTTCCTAAAAGGACACAGGCTGTCTACCGCAACTGCTATGGTATGGATAGGAAGGGGTGTCAGCGTTGAATTTGCCAGTACAAGTAGATCAGAAACAGCTTATGGATGTGCTGCTGAATGTGGCAACTGTTCGCCCGGTATTTATCTGGGGCGCTCCCGGTATTGGAAAATCTGCCATTGTACGGCAGTTTGCGGCAGATGTGGGATTGGAGTGCGTTTCTCTGCTGGGCAGTCAGTTAGCCCCGGAGGATATCATCGGCGTGCCGCAGATCGTAGAGGGGCGCAGCGTATTTTGCCCGCCCCGGAGCATTGCAAGAGAGGAACCGTACTGTCTGTTTCTGGATGAACTGAATGCCTGTTCTCATGAAGTGCAGAAAGCGTTTTATTCATTGATTCTGGAACGCCGCATCGGGGAATACCATCTGCCGGAGGGGTCTATCGTCATCGGTGCGGGCAACCGGGCGCAGGATAATGCCATCACCCGGCCCATGTCCTCGGCGCTGGTGAACCGGATGTTTCATGTGGAGCTGACTGCCAACAGCCGTGTCTGGCTGGAATGGGCGGCGCAGAAAGGTATTCACCGGTTTGTCTATGATTACATCTGCTCCCGCCCGGATCATCTGTGGGCACAGCCGCCCAAGACGGAGGAACCTTTCTCCACACCCCGAAGCTGGGAAATGCTCAGCGATATTCTGCACAGCTACGGAGAGAACATCCCGGAAAGTACCTTATCTCTGTGCGCTTATGGCTGTCTCACTGCCGCTCACGCTACACAATTTGTAGCCTATGTCCGGCAAGTCCGCAGCAAGTATTCCTTGAAGAAAATTCTGGATGGGACGCAGAAATGGCCCAATAAGCCGGAGGAACGGGATGTGCTGTATTTCCTCGCTCAGAGTTTTCGCAGTCAGCTGATCAAGGAACTTCCGGAATCCCGCAGCAAGCTGAGCGGGGAAAGTCTTGCATTGGCATTCCGGGCCAAGGAACTGCTGATCGAGTTGGCGGAAATCAGTCTGGAAATTGCCCAAATGTCGATCACGCCGGAGGACAGGACAGACCTGCCAAACTGGTTTGTTGTGGAGGCCGCTAAGGACATTCCAAATCTACTTAAAAAGCGGAAGTGAGCTATGAAGTACCAAAAGCAATCCGGTCAGGGGAATGTCATAGACGCTGCTCTTGCAAAGATCGGGGCTTCTCCGCTGGTGGGTCTGGCGGAGGAGATTCCCTACATCCATACAGATAACAGCTGTCCCATGTCAAAGGATGATTGGGGGTATGTCACCAGCTCCGGACATATCTTCCTGAACCCGCGCAAGGATGGGACGATTGGGGAATGGACGTATGTGCTTGCACATCTCATGCTGCACTTAGGATTGGGACACTTGCAGGAAGATCGTATCCATGATTCCGTATGGCAGCAGGCGTGTGACATTGCGGTGACACGGTTTTTACTGGACGGTAGAATCGGAACGCCGCCGATGGATGTCAGCGGTATTCTGAATACTGCTGCCGCAGATGAAGAAAAGCTGTATCGTCAGCTTCTTACGGAGCCAAATAAGCAGCCACAAACAAGTTTAAGTCTCATGTCACACGGTAGGCCAGATATGGTCTGGGATGGGGTGAGCCGCTTCCGTGACTTTGAAGCCGCCTTTGCCGATTCCCTCAGACGGTCCCTACGGAAATCCATTCAGTTAGCCGGTGGGATGACGAAAGCGGAGCAGAAAGCACGAAAAAATAACAACACTGGCTACCACAGAGCGAAAGAGTGGTTTGTCAGCAGCTACCCGTTGTTGGGGGCCGTTGCCGCCGGATTTCAACTGGTGGATGATCTGGCCGTTGTCCAGCGGATGCGTGTCCCCATTGCGGCGGTCAATGCACGTTTACAGGAACTTTACGTCAATCCCGGTTGTCGGCTGTCTTTTGAGGAATGGAAGTTTGTCCTCGCACACGAATTTCTCCACGCTGCCCTGCGGCATGATGTACGGCGGGAAGGACGTGACCCTATTTTATGGAATGTGGCCTGCGACTACATCATCAACGGCTGGCTGGTGGAAATGAACGTGGGGCAAATGCCGGAAGGGTTGCTGTACGATGAACACTTTAAAGGAATGTCCGCAGAAACGGTCTATGACAAACTGTGCGAGAATATCCGCTACTACATGAGCCTTGACCCCAAGGACATTATTTATAGCAGCGACAACGATTGGGAAACGCAGAACGGTGCGGAGGTCGATTCCTTTTACCGTTCCGCAATTCAACGTGGCTTGGACTACCACCAACAGCATAACCAGGGGACGCTGCCCGGTGACTTTATGGAAGAAGTCCGGGCCATTCAGCAGCCGCCGATCCCGTGGGATGTGCAGCTTGCCCGCTGGTTTGATGAACAATTTCAGCCGTTGGAACCTCGGAGAACTTATGCCCGATTAAGCAGGCGGCAGAGTGCGACACCGGACATTCCCCGTCCGGCGTGGTTTCTCCCCGAGGATCAGACAGAGCAGCGGATCTTCGGTGTTCTGCTGGATACATCCGGTTCTATGGAACGTGGGTTATTGGCTGCGGCATTGGGTTCTATCGCCAGCTATGCGGAATCACGGGACGTACATCATGTCCGGGTGGTATTCTGCGACGCTGCCGCCTACGATCAAGGGATCATGGCCCCGGATGAAATTGCCGGAATGGTGAAAGTGCGGGGGCGAGGTGGAACAAAGCTGCAACCGGGAATTGACCTTCTGGATGAGGATACTGCTTTTCCGAGAGAAGCACCCCTGCTCATTATTACAGATGGGGCCTGTGACCGGCTAAACCTCCGTGAACGCACCCATGCTTTCCTGATCCCTGCCGGAAACAGGCTGCCCTTTACACCCCACGGGCCGGTGTTCCGGCTGAAATAAACAACACTATCTGCTGCGGCTCCGGGGCATACCGGGGCCGCTTTTATTAGGAGGATGAACTATGAGAAAAAACGCAAATGAGATCATCTTTGACGAAATCATCGTACTTGGCACACCGGCCCTGTTTACCGACTGGCGTGTGGACAGGGCCAGCGTTCCCACAGATATGAAGATGTATGAAGTCCGCCATGCGGACGAGGATTGGGGTGATCCCTGCCAGTTAGCACGGGGTATCTTTGTTGACTTCTACGGAACTATTTTGACTTTACAGCCTTTACTGCTGAATGACTGCGGCTACTTGGACTTCGACAGCAGCAAGGATTGGGGTTATGTAGACAATGACCCTTGTGCCACGATTGCGGAGTTCCGCAGCAAATACGCCGGGAAGGAGGAATAAACCATGCACAGCACAATTTATGAATTTTCAGAGCAGCCGATTTCAGAGAGCCGGAGGGCTACCATAGACAGTCTGCCGGAATGGTTTTTCCAGACTGTGGCCGACTCGGCAGCGGATACGGACGAAATTACGAGAGCAGTCCAAATCCGTTGTTTGGAACAGCACTTTGGCGACCTTTGTATAAGGGACGGAGATCAGCTGCGCCTCGTCCACGATTTCAAGGCGCGATATTTCCGAAACAGTTATCCCTATTTTATGGCGGCAGTACGGGCTTTGGCAAAGGCGTCCTACGATATGTTCAGCGGCATTATGCCTGCCCCAGCTTTCCATGCGGCGCTCAATAGCGTCACGGAAAGCTACGCAGACCGCTTCGGCTTCTACGTCTATGACTCTGACCACGCCGAACTGCTTCCTATGGATGCCTGGCTGCGGACGGCGGATTTATCAAAGCCTTACTACATGGGTAGCGTAATGGATTACCATAGTCGGATGAACCTCAACTACAACTCTGTGACGAGCCATAGTTGTGGGGAATCATCTGTGTCATAAACGTTTAAAACGGGATGGAGAAATTTATCCATCCCGTTTTATTTAATATGTGTGGACATATTTGCTCACTGCTTGGTCGCTAATCGGCCACAAGTTAATTCCATAGTACCGCAATACAGATTTTGCATATGCGATATAGGCAGAATAATCAGTTTTACTGCCCGAATATTTCTTGCCATTCACAAGCGAAACTGTGGACATTGCGAAGTGGATATGCGGCTCTCGCGGCTTATCCAGATGCACGCCCCAAACAACCTGATAGTTTCCCTTATAGTATTCGGCAAGAAGCGCTCCCATAGTCCAGAGTAATTGATCCATGGCGCCCCCCACATTCGAAGATGCTCGTTCAATCTCGCTGGGAGTAAAACCTATAATCCAATGTCGGATGCGGACTCCGCTATCCTTATGATAAAGCCTTTGGAGCAATTCCATCTCTCGCACCGCATTGGTAGGTGATACTCCCCACCCGCCAATATAACCTTGCGTCTTATCAGGGTTCAAGACATACGAAACTACTGCTTCGATTGCCAGAGCATCTTTATACTTTTCGTCATAGCAACTGTCAGCAGGGTTTTTACAAATAACTTTCAAGGTAGCCATATTAAGCCATTCTTTCTATCAATGCCATAGTATCATCACGCCATTGAAATACATCTTCCTTTAATTGGGGCAACTCTTTTGCCCTCTGGGTAGTGTCATACAGACGCCCTAAACGGCCCATCAAATCGGTAAGATGTCTCGCTCCCCCTACCCCATTATCACAGCCACACCTGATCAAATATTGGTTTAAGCTTAGATGCGATTCCAGTGCCTTGTGTTCGATGATAGCATAATCGTTCTCAGGAATGCGAAGTGTAATTTTTTTCGTTCCCATGTTTTTCCTCCTATGTGACGTCATAGAACCGTCCCCTTTATATTTTATGGTTCGCAAGGGGAAGGGCGATGCCGCCACTTCCCCATTGGGTCCCCATTACTGTAATGTTATGTCTGATTACAAAGTTACATTGCAGATTGCCAGACACGGATGAGTCCCCCCTGACATTTACTATAGTTGACAAGCGTTATTTCACTTTGCGGTCATGTTTTTTCCAAAAAGTTGTACCGCTGGAATTAGATTTTTCCCTTGTACTTCCGTTAAAATTAGTCCAACAGTTAGTATTAAAATCTAATTTTTAAACGGAGGAAAATAACATGTCCGCAACGCCCTATGGTCCCCTCATCGACCCAATTCAGCCCGTCATGGCACCGGTTCCAAACATCGATCCCCATCTCTATTATGCTACCGAAACCATTCGGAAAATACAGGAACAATATGACCGCTTGAAATATCAGCTATCGCAAAAAAACCTGCGCGAATCTTCTCTGGTGCAGGCATACCGGCTGCAAGGCAATACATACTGGGCTCAACTTCCGAGTGGAGTGGTTCGTGAATTTACCGACTTCGTTTTTGAATATGTTCGGCTTTATTGTTTTGACCCATGCACCAACCAGGAAGCGTTGATTGAACTCAAGGTGAGCCACCATGATGCGTTTCAACTCACTGTGGATGATTTCTTGAATGATCGCAAGTTTTTGAATCATCTCCAATTGGCAGGGTGCAAGATCACCATGTACGGCCCAGTTTCAAAAATTGCTACGCTGCTACGTAGCATTGCAACACAACTCATGACTCGTGTTTGTGTGCCATTTTTTGCTGGCTGGTGTACCAGAGGCGGAAGCTGGGAATTTTTAGCCTTTAAGAATCTCGGAACATGTGCCAGAACCGCGCTCCCCGTTCATGCTTGTACAAAGCTGCCGCATGTGTTACCTGCTGCGGCCAAAATCGCTGTTGAACGCTTCACGGAGAATTTTAATGCAATAACGTATCTCCCTCTGCGGTTGGCAATTTTACTCTGGCAGCATATCGCATTTCTGAGCACAATATTGGCCGCAATGGGATGCCACGTTCACCATGCGTTATTCCTGGAACTACCAAGCGCACGTGTCGAGTCCCACCTGAAAAACATGTTATGTGAGGCCGCTAATCCAGTAATTTCTCTGGATATGTCCTCTACTGCATTTTTGCGTGAGATCGCATTCCACAAAGATCAGCCCCTTATTATCTATGAAGGTACAGTCAACGGAGCGGTTATTAAGAACAGTTCCGCCCTGTGTTTGGCTATCCGCCGAGGTGAACTTGATCTTTGCAATAAGGACGATATCCCTGTTTCGATTCCGCTCCGCACAGCGCCCATCATTCTCGGCAAAGAGGGTTCTTATTTGGCATGGCAGCCTGAGGTGATTTCACTCAAATTGGAAAATCTTGATTTTTCTGTTAAGAATTTGGGGAAATCCTCTCCTCAAATGGAATACTGGGCAGCATTTGCCGATTTTGCAATGGATAGCACTTCTGTTCTCCAATCTTTGTTAGAGGAAAGTATTTCAATTGCATTTGATATTGCTGATCAGTACGAATTCTCAGCAGAAACTGCTGAATTGATTAGCATCTTGATTGCGCTACATCGCTTTATCGAGATTTTCTACAAGCGCTTGAACTGCCCACCCTTGGCCAATCAATCTGATTGGTTGGACGGACTGGTGGAAATTCTCGACATCAATAGCGCACAGGCAACGGGTGAAGATGGATTGGCAGAAATTTTTATCGAAGTCGGGCGAAACATGCTCCGCAACAAGAGATTTTCGCTGTCTCCGATGGGGCAATGCACAACAGCGACGGATTCTCAAGGAACCGTTTATTTCGACCGCAACTACTTTGCGTTCGACAAGGCAGCTTTTGATCGTATTTGCAATGAAGCTGGATGTCCCCCCTCTGCTACAAAACAGAAACTAAAGGAAAAAGGAATTCTATCAGGTAAAACAGTCAATGCCCAATCATATTTGACCCGGATCGCCTGCTACAACGCATATGGACGGGTTCAAAGCATTCGCGTTTATAAGTTTAAGCGAGAGGTCTTTGAACGGCTTGGTGAGCCGCCACTAATTTGAGGAGGAGAATTATGGACTATAAACTTAATCTGGGGCATTCCTTAGACGGAATGTCCCTCCCTTGGGGAAATGCGAGCAATGGGCATATCGCCCTTCTCGGCCAATCTGGACGTGGCAAAAGCTACGCAATTAAACATTTTTTGAGCCAATTGCCAGAGCAAGGCGTACATGCCTACATTTTCGACTGCTCCGGCGATTTCAGAGAGAGCAGTATGCAGGAAATTCTAAAAAGTACCAGAATCAACATACTCGATGTTCGACAGCAAGCACGGGTTAACCCTTTTCGTTCACTACAACTTACCCCGTATTACACGGAGGAAGCAGGGGATACCGCAGCCAGATTGACGGAGGCTATCCTTGACGCCTATCGTTTTCGTGGTACTGCACAGCCGGTTCATTTGCGTCGTGCAATCAATCTGTTTATGCAAGCTTTTCCACATTCCACATCTTTTGCCAATCTGATTTCATTTATTGAGGCAGACTCCGAGCGGGCTGCAAAGATGGAACCATCTCTGGTTCGTTTGGAAGATCTTAGCCGATTGTTTTCCGGCGGTAATGGCTGTGATTGGCAATTTGACAAACCTGGTATTACCATTCTGCAATTTGATACAATTCCTGATCGTGCTTCTCAGTCTTTGATCACAGAACTGCTGTTATCTGACTTGTGGGCAGATAAATTGCAGGCATCGAAAGACACCTGCCCGGTGGTGGTCCTATTGGATGAATGCCAAAGATTTTCATTCAATGACTCCAGCATGTTGGTTAGAATCTTGCGTGAAGGGCGGAAATACCATGTCAACGGTTGGTTTGCCTCCCAGTGGATTGATAACAAGACTGCTGTGCAGGCATTGGAGCAAGCTGCGCTGCGAGGCTATTTTTACCCGGGGGATCGGCAGGTACATTCTCTCGCAAAAGTACTCTGTTCCGACACATCAAAAGTCCGTGAATACGAAACTCTAATTCGCAGACTCACCGTAGGTCAGTTTCTCTACACAGATGCAAGTGGTCATCTTCTTATTGATTGTGTACCAAGACTTTAACCACATTCCAAGATGTATTCTATGCTAAAAAATATGCTAATTTTTAAATGCAAATTCTCCAAAAGCGTACATCATAGCAATAATTTGGCTGTCAAGCATAAATTTTAGCATAAATAATAGCATTTGCGCTTGAGGTGTGGTAGGATAAATCAATGGAGGAAGCATTATGGATAAACAGCAAAGCGGTAGCAACGATTTCTGGCGTAAAGTCGATGAAACTCGGCAAGGCAGATACAAGATAAACTCCTCGCCTTTACGCCATGAGTTGTCTGAAAATTATAAATGGCTCAAGCAGTATTTGCTATGTGCAATTATCATGGGAAAATCCCCGTTCACATTTCTGGATTATAAAGGACATCCTATTATTCAAGAAATCTATGCAGTACGCCACCCGAATTTAAATAAGTTGAATTGCATCGCTGAAAAAGCAAACAAGCGATTCGAGGAACTGCATGATGCCAGTGAAAAGGACATCGCTGATGATCTCATTCTTTCCAAACTGAATAAAGACCTTGAATTTTTACTTCATTCATCCCCGTATCCGGTATTCTACTACAAATGGAACCCGGAAAACTATTTTACCTTATATGACATTCCTCTTTTAATGTATTTAAATAAACGTAGCGAGCAATCTAACAGACGTGAGATCACGGCCTTAAATTGTCCCGAGACATATCAACCAATATTGGATCGCAAATTTTCACATCTAAAAAAACACAGTGCTTTCGGTATTAGTGTCTCGGATCAGAACAGTTTAAATGACGGAATAAAGCTAATTGTTCCAACTTTTTGTGAGAAAGGAAGATTAGAGGCATATAAACGGTTTGTCATATGGGGGGACAAGGCCGAATACGTGCATATGCTCAAGTACTTTACACGAACGCTGCCTCCCCCTTGTGAAGTCCCGAAATTTGACCTTGACTTTACAGAAGAAGATGCTTGGTACTTTGAAATGTGTACTGGACTGTCTATAACTCTTGAAATCACGGTACTACTATCGGAATTAGGCATCAAGTGTGCTGCATCTGAGAGACCCGTAAAATTCAGAGAGGATTGTGCAGCAGGTGTTACCGCATCAGAACTGCAAAACACTATGAGTTGGGTTGACTGCCGAATTGAAATTATCAAGCGCTTATTAAAACTGTATCGAAATTTAATAATTCAATGTCCAGCAGTTCACTGGAGAGTCGCGTGTATACGAAATGTTATTCGACAGACAGATTATGACTGCCGAATCAAAGATTTATGCTGGGAACAACAGCTTCATGCCGCTTGCGATGAGGTCACTTCACCCGACTGGCAGCGGACCCCAGATGGTTGGTTTGAATTTGCCAAGGAACAGTTTGAAAAGTATCTCCTTGGGGATTTATCCCGGATCGGGCTTTACGATGAACATGCAACACTCTACACAACTCAAAAAACAATTGGACTTCATCTCTCTGGTAAACCCAGTGATTATCTTGCTTTTTCGAGCATTCATCCGAAAGACTTTATCTGTGCAGCCAAGGAAGCCGGGCATAAGTGGTTAACCGACGATATGCTCATTGATAGAATCCATATGCTGATAAAGGACAGAATTTCTGTTGATTCTTATACCTCGCGTTGGCAATCCCCTACATTATATTTTTACGGATGCATTCCCCGTGAAAATACTTTATTGGAGAGATTGAAATACGCATCTCCCCTGAGGCAAAAATCTACTGATAGTTTGGAAAAATTCCAAATAGCGAAAATTCGGAATACCAATCGCCACGAAGAGATGTTTGAGGTTGTTCATCGCACACTCTACGAAGATAGCACGAATGACTCTGGTTTTATACAGCCTACGATATTCTAATTATACTTTATATCCGCCATCCAGTCCGCTCCTGTGCGGGCTGGATTTTTCTCTATTTATTGCCCGTTGGAATACTGCTTGATTTCATCCTGTATGTTAAAATGGTCCTATCAAAAGCAGTTGTCTCTTCATCTTGGACTGACATTTGCAAATTCAAATTTCATAACAAATATTTATGTAAGGAGCTTTTTTATGAATGAACAAAATCTTGTAGCCTCCCCACCCCCCGTCTACACCGTAAAAGAAGTCAGTCAGTTGCTCCATACGAACCCGGCGTTCGTATATCGGCTCATCAACTTGGGGCTTTTGCCTGCGCTGAAGCTTGGCTCCATTCGGGTTCGCAAAGCGGCGCTGGATGAGTTCCTTCAGCGGTACGAGGGCCATGATCTCAGCGATCCGCTGAATATCAAAGAACTGGCAGTTGGGTAATGGCTACGGGCAGGTGTCAATATGGGCACCTGCCCCGTTTTTCAAAAGGAAAAGGAGCTAATATTTTGAGCGAATTAAGACTTAGAAAACGTGGTCCTTACTGGCAGTACAGTTTTGAGGGTGCTCGTATTGATGGTAAGCGACAGACCATCAGCAAAAGCGGATTCCGTACAAAAACGGAAGCTTCTGCCGCAGGTGCACAAGCTATGTCTGAGTACAATCGTGCCGGTGCAGTCTTTAAGCCCAGTGAAATCAGCGTTTCTGACTATCTGGACTTCTGGATGAAGGAATATTGTCAAAACAACTGCAAGCCCAGCACTATCAGCAACTATGATAAGAAAATCCGGCTACATATCAAGCCTGCCATTGGAAAATACCGGCTTGCGGCACTGTCTCCCGAAACTTTGCAAAAGCTAATAAACGATAAATTCAATCAGGGGTATAGCCGCAACACCTTAGCGGTGCTGAAAGGCATCCTGACTGGGAGTCTTTCCTATGCGGTTCAGCCGCTGAAATACATCCCATTCAGTCCTGCGGAGTATATAGACATTCCCTCTACTCGTGCAACGCCAAAAGTCAAAACCAGAAGTGCACCTCATGTGTACCTGTCCGCAGAGCAAATGGGGAAGTTATTCCAACGGTTCCCGGAGGGAAGCAGTTCTTATCTGCCTCTCTTGATTGGCTATAAGTGTGGTCTGCGTATTGCAGAAGCTTTTGCTTTGAAGTGGAAGGATATTGACCTGACCGCAAAAAAACTTACGGTTCGGCAGCAAATTCTATGGCAGGAAAAAGATAAGATTGCTGGTAGAGATTCGTATTGGTATTTCACAATGCCGAAATATGATAGCATCCGTACCATTGAACTATCGCAAGATGTTGTTAATGCCTTAGAGCGTGAAAAAGCACGTCAAGAACAAAATCGTGCAATCTGTGATGACCTCTACATCCGTTGGTTCTGTGATGATGTCGGACATCTTAACTGCAATGGGAATGGTGCAGAAATCCATTTGGTAATGGTCCGCCCGGATGGTTCCTATATCAATAGCCGCAATATGCAACACGTCAGCCATATCGCAAGGCATGAGCTGGGGATTCCAAAATTTGACTATCATAGTCTGCGGCATACCCATGCGACCATGCTGGCGGAAAGGGGTGCATCACCAAAATATGTACAGCACAGACTTGGCCACAAAAACATTCAGGTGACCATGCAAATCTACCAGCATTTAACCGATAAAATGTCAGAGGAAGGAGCTAAGCTTTTGGACACGCTTTGAAAATTTGGTTGACAAAATGTTGACAAAACAGTAAAAACACCCGTTTCTCTATGAAACGGGTGTTTTTGTTTATATCAAAAAAGTTCTTGTTTTTTTGCTATTTTCTGTAGTTTTCTATTACTTCTGGCTCTCCGCCACGGCGACGGCCACAGCCACAGTCGCGCCGACCATGGGGTTGTTGCCCATGCCCAGGAAGCCCATCATCTCCACGTGAGCGGGGACGGAGGAGGAACCGGCGAACTGGGCGTCAGAGTGCATACGGCCCATGGTGTCGGTCATGCCGTAGGAAGCGGGGCCAGCAGCCATGTTGTCGGGGTGCAGAGTACGGCCGGTGCCGCCGCCGGAGGCCACGGAGAAGTACTTCTTGCCCTGCTCGATGCACTCCTTCTTATAGGTACCGGCTACGGGGTGCTGGAACCGGGTGGGGTTGGTGGAGTTGCCGGTGATGGACACATCCACGCCCTCGTGGTGCATGACGGCTACGCCCTCGCGGACGTCATCGCAGCCGTAGCAGCGGACAGCGGCCCGCTCACCATCGGAATAGGCCACCTCCCGGACGGTCTTCAGCTCGCCGGTGTAGTAGTCAAACTGGGTCTGGACATAGGTGAAGCCGTTGATACGGCTGATGATCTGGGCGGCGTCCTTGCCCAGACCGTTCAGGATCACCCGCAGAGGCTCCTTCCGGGCCTTGTTGGCGTTGCGGACGATGCCGATGGCGCCCTCGGCGGCGGCGAAGGACTCGTGGCCCGCCAGGAAGGCGAAGCACTTGGTCTCATCCCGCAGCAGCATAGCGCCCAGATTGCCGTGGCCCAAGCCCACCTTGCGGTCCTCAGCCACAGAGCCGGGGATGCAGAAGGACTGGAGGCCGATGCCGATGGCCTCGGCGGCCTCGGCGGCGGTCTGAACATTCTTCTTCAGCGCGATGGCCGCGCCGACGCAGTAGGCCCAGCAGGCATTTTCAAAGCAGATAGGCTGGATGCCCTTCACGATCTCATAGGGATCAAAGCCGGCAGCCTTGCAGATCTCCCGGCACTCCTCCACACTGGAGATTCCGTACTGAGACAGGACGGAATTGATTTTCTCGATTCTTCTCTCGTAGCTTTCAAACAGAGCCATTTCCAATTCCTCCTTCTCTTATTCCTGACGGGGATCGATGTACTTGGCGGCGCTGTCCCACTGACCGTAGTGAGATTTGGCGCTCTCCAGTGCCTCGTTGGCGTCCACACCCTTCTTGACGGCTTCCATCATCTTGCCCAAGTTCACAAACTCATAGCCGATGATCTCGCTGTCCTTGTTCAGAGCCACGCGGGTGCAGTAGCCCTCTGCCATTTCCAGATAGCGGGGGCCCTTCTCCTTGGTGGCGAACATGGTGCCCACCTGAGAGCGCAGGCCCTTGCCCAGATCCTCCAGAGAAGCGCCCACAGGCAGGCCGCCCTCAGAGAAAGCCGTCTGGCTGCGGCCGTAGACGATCTGCAGGAACAGCTCCCGCATAGCGGTGTTGATGGCGTCGCACACCAGATCGGTGTTCAGTGCCTCCAGAAGGGTCTTGCCGATGAGGATCTCAGATGCCATAGCGGCGGAGTGGGTCATACCGGAGCAGCCGATGGTCTCCACCAGCGCCTCCTCGATGACGCCCTCCTTCACGTTCAGGGTCAGTTTGCAGGCGCCCTGCTGAGGAGCACACCAGCCGATGCCGTGGGTCAGACCGCTGATATCCTTGATTTCCTTGGCCTGAACCCACTTTCCTTCTTCAGGGATGGGGGCCGGTCCGTGATACGCGCCCTTGGCCACCGGGCACATACGCTGTACTTCGCTGGAATAGATCATTGTCCGCTCTCCTTTTCTATTCGTTCCGAATTTTGCCGGTTTTTCCAGAGCTGGCCCGGCATTTTGACGGTTTTTCGTTCATATTATATCGGCAAACGATTACTCTGTCAAGGGTCGTCACCATACCTTAAAAAAGAATATGGAATGCTTATGCTCTTCCGCCGCGATCCGGCAGGCAATAAAAACCGGGCTTCCGCTTATGCGGAAGCCCGGTCTGAAAAGCTTGTTGAGCTCTGACAGTTCTCTTACAGCAGGCCGCTGGCAGAGAAGATGGATGCGAACACCAGAGAAACAACGGTCATCAGCTTGATGAGGATGTTGATGGAGGGGCCGGAGGTATCCTTGAAGGGATCGCCCACGGTGTCGCCCACAACAGCGGCTTTATGAGCTTCGCTGCCCTTGCCGCCGTGGTTGCCGTCCTCGATATACTTCTTGGCGTTATCCCAAGCGCCGCCGGAGTTGGACATGAAGATGGCCATCAGGACGCCGGTGACCAGAGCGCCGGCCAGCATGCCGCCCAGAGCGCCGGTACCCAGCAGGAGGCCAACGGCCAAGGGAGCCAGAACAGCCATGACGCCGGGAACCAGCATCTCCTTCAGAGCAGCGGTGGTGGAGATGGCCACGCAGGACTTGTAGTCAGGCTTGCCGGTGCCTTCCATGATGCCGGGGATGGTGCGGAACTGACGGCGCACTTCCTCGATCATACTGTAAGCCGCCTTGGACACGGAGTCCATGGTCAGAGCGGAGAACACGAAGGGCAGCATACCGCCGATCAGCAGACCGATGGTCACGCGGGAATCCAGAATGTTGATGCCGGCATCACCGATGCCAACAGCCTGCGCATAGCTGACGAACAGAGCCAGAGCAGTCAGAGCGGCAGAGCCGATGGCGAAGCCCTTACCCATAGCAGCAGTGGTGTTGCCCACGGCGTCCAGCTTATCGGTGATCTCACGGACGCTGTGATCCAGGCCGCTCATCTCGGCGATACCGCCGGCGTTGTCGGCGATAGGGCCGTAAGCGTCCACAGCCACGGTGATACCGGTGGTGGACAGCATGCCGACAGCAGCCAGAGCGATGCCGTACAGACCGGCAACCTGATAGGAAACGAAAATACCAACGCAGATCAGCAGAATGGGCACGGCAGTGGACATCATGCCCACGGCGATGCCGCTGATGATGGTGGTAGCGGGGCCGGTCTCGGACTGCTGGGCGATCTTCTTCACGGAGTTATAATCGCCGGAGGTGTAGATCTCGGTGACGATACCGATGATCAGGCCAACGATCAGACCCGCGATGATGGCGATGGCCTGGGCCATACCGCCGAAGAACACATTGCTCAGAACCAGAGACAGGACCACCACGATGGCGGAGGAGACATAGGAGCCCATCTTCAGAGCCTTATGGGGGTTGGAATTCTCATCGCCCCGGACAAAGAAGCAGCCGATGATGGAAGCCACGATACCGGCGGCAGCCAGGATCAGGGGGAACAGAGCGCCGGCGCCGTTGAAGGTGCCGACCACAGCCACGCCCAAAGTCAGCGCAGACACCAGAGCGCCCACGTAGGACTCAAACAGGTCAGCGCCCATGCCGGCCACGTCGCCCACGTTGTCGCCCACGTTATCAGCGATCACGGCAGGGTTCCGGGGGTCATCTTCGGGGATACCGGCCTCGACCTTGCCCACCAGGTCAGCACCCACGTCGGCAGCCTTGGTGTAGATACCGCCGCCCACACGGGCAAACAGCGCGATGGAGGAAGCACCCAGAGAGAAGCCGGTGAGGATCTCCACGTTGCCGGTGAAGGCATAGATGGCGGCGCAGCCCAGCAGGCCCAGGCCAACCACGCACATACCCATGACGGAACCACCGGAGAAGGCGACGCCAAGAGCCTTGTTCATGCCGCTGGACTTAGCGGCGGCAGCGGTACGGACATTGGCCTTGGTAGCCACGTTCATACCCACATAACCGGCGCACACGGAGAAGATCGCGCCGATCAGGAAGCAAACAGCGGTGAGCCAGGTGATGAACAGGCCGATCAGCACGAACAGCACCGCCACGAAAATGACCAGGATCTTGTACTCCGCGAAGAGAAATGCCCGGGCGCCATCACTGATGTTTCCCGCGATCTCCTTCATCCGTTCCGTACCGGCGTCAGCCTTGGAGACCGCGGAGGTCTTCCATGCGGCAAACAGCAGAGCCAGAACCGCGCACAGCAAAACTACCCAAATGATGTTTTCCATTCCTTCCACTCCTTAAACGTTTTGTATAAAATTGAGTGTCTAACTTTGCTGTATCATTCTAACAACACCGCGCGTTTTTTTCAAGTAAATTTACCTAACGAGTGAATTACTTTAAATAAGTTTTACGTTTTGCCCAATTTTTTCCTTGAAAGCTTTTAAATTTTCGTCTTTATTTTTCATTTAACATTCATAAAATATGCGAATTATCAAATTTTTTTATATATATTAAGCCGTATTTTCTTTAAATACACATAAGAATGTGAATAATTTTTCGATTTTTTCTCAAACGTTTACGAAAAATTTCAGAAAAACGATTACGCGTAGTCGAAATTTTTGACACCCTCAAAAAGCATAAAAAAATCCACGCCCTCTCGGCGTGGTCCTTCCGGTTTTACCGTTCGCTGTGGCTCTGCTCCTGACCGTCAAAAATCAGGTCATCCACATCTGCCATGAACTTGTTCATCGTCATTGCACATCCCTCCTTTTCTCAATTTTCATCCTGATTATACGTCTGCATTTGAAGGTTTGCAAGGCAGTAATTGTGATTTTTTTGTAAACTCTGCGTCAAGTGCCTTCATCCGCGCCGGGGTGGGGCTTCCTCACACGCTCCGGAACTCCTGTTTCTTTTCCGCAAAATGAAGAAATTTGTTTACATTCCGGAGGGATATTACTATAATATAAAGATATTTCCCGACGGTACACCGCCAGGCAGCGTGCCGTCTACCTACACATCAGGAGGCGGTTATGCCGAATCTCAAGTCTCTTGAGTCCCTGCGCCGCCGGATCTGCACCATTATTGACATTGGTACGGCGGACGATCTCATCAGCCGCGCCTATGACATTTTCTACACCTTGGTCATTCTGGTAAACCTGATGGTCACCATTGCCTACACCTTCGACGAGGCAGAGGCCGCCTGCGGTCCGCTGCTGCTGCGGATCGAAGCTGCCACCGTGGCCTTCTTCGCAGTGGACTGCGCTTTGCGGATCTGGACTGCCAAGTACCACCATCCCAATCTGAAGGAATGGAAGGCCGTCTGCCGATACATTTTTTCCTTCTCAGGCATTGTGGACCTGCTGAGCTTTCTGCCTTACTACATGCCCTTTTTCTTCCCCTCCGGGGCCGTGGCCTTCCGGATGTTCCGGGTGGTGCGGATCTTCCGCCTGTTCCGGATCAACGCCTATTACGATTCCCTGAACGTCATTACTCAAGTCCTTACCAGCAAGGCCCAGCAGCTTCTCTCCTCCGTGTTTATCATTCTGGTGCTGATGACCGCCTCCAGTTTGTGTATGTACTCTCTGGAGCATGACGCGCAGCCCCAGGTGTTCTCCAACGCCTTTTCCGGCATCTGGTGGGCGGTATCCCCCCTGCTGACGGTGGGCTACGGAGATATTTACCCCATCACCACCCTTGGCAAGATCTTCGGCATTTTAATCACTTTCCTGGGCGTGGGCATGGTGGCGATCCCCACCGGTATCATTTCCGCCGGCTTCGTGGACCAGTATTCCCGCCTCAAGCGGATCAGCGAATACGGCACGGAGGCGGACATTCACTTCATCCGCATCCACCTGACCCCCCGGGACCGCTGGGCCAATGCCCCGCTGCGGGATCTGGGCCTGCCGGAGGGCGTCATCATCGCCGCCGTGCAGCGGGGACGGGACATCATTGTTCCCCGGGGCGATGTGGTGCTCCTTCCCGGTGACAATCTTGTGCTGGGAGCAGGCGTCTATGAGGATGACGTCCGCATCCAGCTAAAGGAGATCATCCTTCAGACACACCATCCCTGGGTGGGCCACCCGCTCCGGGATCTGGACATTTCCCGACAGACGGTCATCATCATGGTCCGCCGCCGGAACCGGACGCTGATCCCCAACGGCGGCCTGAAGCTGCTGGCGGGTGACAAGGTATTCCTCTATACGCAATCTCACCTGCCCCACGCGCAGGATATCCAAATCTGATCAATCATGCAAGGAGGCCCTCTATGGCTGACGATATGAGAACTCTGGGCTATATCTGCCCGAAATGCGGTGCGCAGGTAATGGGTGCCCGCTCCGCATTTGCGCTGGAAGCGTCTGATGCCGAGATCGAATGTTCCTGCGGCGGCAGCGTCCTGCGGACGAACTATGACGGCCAGAACTATCACATTCTGGTGCCTTGCGGCGTTTGCGGCCAGACCCACGAGGCCGTCTGTCCGCCGGAGCGGATGCTCCACGCTGCCACCGCCCTCAGCTGCCCGGACAGCAGGCAGTTCTGCTGCTTCATCGGCGATGAGGGCACGGTGGAACATCACCTCCGTGAGGCCAGCTTTGCCATCTCTAAGGAAAAGGCGCAGGAGAACAGCGGCGAGGCGGAGGCCTTTACCGACAATGTGATCATGTACGAATTCCTCTCGGAGCTCAAGGACATCGCCGCCCGGCCCAACGGCATCACCTGCAGCTGCGGCAGCCACGATTACAGCATGGAGATCCGCCGGGACGCGGTGGAGCTGACATGCCGGGACTGCGGCGCCCGCCTGCGGCTCAGCGCCGCCACCGACCGGGATCTGGACGATCTCTGCTGCCACATGAAGCTGGTCATTCCCGGCGGGAAGTGACCGTCTCCTTCTATTCTCAAAAAGAAAGGTGTAAAACTGTATGATCTCGCTTCTGGCCCGTTTCTTCTGTAAAAGCGACGGGAAAAGCCCCGCTCAGCTGCGGACGGCCTACGGCATTCTCTGCGGTGCTGTGGGGATCGGGCTGAACCTGCTGCTGTTTTTGGGCAAGTTCTTTGCTGGGACCCTCTCCGGCTCCGTCGCCATCACGGCGGACGCCTTCAACAACCTCTCTGATGCCGGTTCCTCTGTGGTCACGCTGCTGGGCTTCCGCATTGCCGCCAAAGCGCCGGACCCAGGCCATCCTTTCGGCCACGGCCGGGCGGAGTACCTCTCCGGTCTGGCGGTATCCATGCTGATTTTGCTGATGGGCGTGGAACTGGCCAAGGAGTCCCTGAATAAGATCCTGCACCCCGCTCTGGTGGAGTTCAGCTGGCTGGTGATCGGGATTCTGGCTGCTTCTATCTGTGTGAAGCTGTATATGGCCATGTACAACCGCTCCCTCGGCAAAAAGCTCTCCGCGCCGGCGCTGCTGGCGGCAGCGGCGGATTCGCTGGGAGATTGCATGTCCACCTCTGCCGTTCTGGTCGCCACCCTGATCGGCCATTACTTCCAGCTCCCGGTGGATGGCTGGGTGGGTGTTCTGGTGGCACTGCTCATTTTCAAGGGCGGCATAGACGCCGCCAAGGACACCATCGATCCCCTGCTTGGAAAGCCTCCCACACCGGAATTTGTTAAAGAAATCGAAGATCTGGTGATGGCCCACAAGGAAATCTCCGGGATTCACGATCTGGTGGTCCATGACTACGGCCCCGGTCGGGTGATGATCTCCCTCCACGCGGAGGTCCCGGCCACCGGCAGCGTCATGACGATCCATGACGCCATCGACAACATCGAACAGGAGCTGCACCGGAAGCTGGGCTGCGAGGCGGTGATCCACATGGACCCCATCGCCACGGATGACAGCATGACCGTTGTCCTCCGGAATAAGATCACAGAGCTGGCCCATTGCATCGATCCGGCCCTCAGTATCCACGATTTCCGCATGGTCCCCGGCCCCACCCACACCAATCTGATCTTCGACGTGGTAACGCCTTTCGGCTTTCGGCTGGAGGACGCCGAGGTAGCCCGGCAGCTCCGGGCCCTCATCCGCACCTTCGACAGCCACTATGTCCCCGTGATTCAGGTGGAGCACTCCTACATATAATCTGACAGCGGCGGCCCGGAGTCATTCCGGGCCGCCGCTGTATGCGCAGGCCGATCTTTTTTTGATTTTTCCCGCAAAAGGCCTTTACAAGTTTAGGAAATGTTGCTATAATAACAGGGCTGTATGGGGGCGTAGCTCAGCTGGGAGGAGAAGCGGTTCACTTATAGCCCCTCTTTTTCTCCGGTCTAACTCAGTTGCCCGCAAGCGGTTCCCATCTCACAAAATTTCATATCCGGGCCCGTAGCTCAGTCTGGGAGAGCGTACGGTTCGCATCCGTAAGGTCGAGGGTTCGATCCCCTTCGGGTCCACCATCAGCAAGGCAAGTGGTTATACCACTTGCCTTGTTTTTGTTTCCATCGCCAGAACCGTATCGTTTCTTCTCCCCCTGATTTCCTCTGGTTCTTTATCCAGATACAGTGCTTGAAATTCCTCAAACGACACGTTGAACTCTATGTCGATCTCATAATCACGCCGCACATGAACTTCTTTTACAAACTGAGCCACAATCATTTTCTTAGCTTCAAAGGTGCAGTTATCGTACATTTCAGCCCAGCCTATCAGCTGGTCATATTCCCGCAGCACCTGACTGGCGCTCTGGACAGTTTCCTCAAGTTCTGCTGTGGCTGTCTGAATCTGCCAGCTTAATTGTTTGATTTGCTCAGAGGTTTCTGCGACAAGACTATTAAGCAAGTCCACATTCAAACGGCTGTTGCCTTGAATGACCTTGATGGTCTCCGCCCGCAGGTCTTGATATTCCCGCTGTTTTTGCCGGTATTGCTCGTTCAGCAGGTTCAGCTTGGACTTTGCGAGGTCTACTTCCTTAGCCTGCTGTTTCGCTATCAATTCCTGCGAGGGTGCGCTCCAGATGCGTCCCAGCTGGATACGGATGATTTGATCTACCAGCTTGTCCAGCTTTTCAACGCCATACCCGGATTGCCCATCACATTCGCCGGGATGCCGGATATTGTAATGGCATTGATACCTCGCTCTGGTCTCGCGTATAACAGTTCCGTCCTTTCGGACACGCTTTCGTCCGCTGGTGGTCAGTGTCAGACGTCCGCCGCAGTGACCGCAATAGATATTCCCCACCAGCAAAGACCGTCCCTTTGTATTGAGCGGTACGTCATTATGTCGGGTCACTCGTTTTTCCATCAGCTGCTGTGCCTTTTCAAAGGTCTCTTCATCAATGATCTGAAGGTCGGTCAGCACATCTGACTGACTATCTCCATTTCGGATAACTCCGGTATAAATGGGGTTCTTGATGATGCGGTTGATAGATGTGGTTGGAATGTTGCGGCCCTTTTTGTTTTTGATTCCCTGTTCGGTAAGATACCGGCAAAGGCGTTGCGCCCCGTATCCCTCATAGAGATATTTTTGAAAAATCAGCTTAACGATTTCCGCTTCGTCTGGGTCTACAACAAGGTCTCCTACGTCCTGATTTCGCTTGTTCGTGCGGCCCTTATGCTCCAATCGGTAGCCAAAAGGAACCACCCCACCAGTGAAGCAGCCTTCTTTCGTCAGCTGTTCCATGCGGGTTTTGGTACGCACAGAGGTCTTGATGCTTTCCCCGGATGCCTGCCAATAGCGAATGTAGTTCAGCAGCTTGTCAACATGGGTATCAAACCGCTGTTGGCCTTCCTTGACGCTCCAGACTTCAATACCGTTTTTGGCGAACCATTCCACAACGAACGGTGTTTCGTCCTCTCTGCGTCCCAAACGATCAAACATGAACACCAGCAGAATATCAAACTTGTTCTGCAAAGCGTCTCGCTGGATTTCTTGAACGGCATCCCGGTCTTTGGCCGAAACCTTAAACCCGGAAACACCCTTTTCCGAAAACTCCTTGACGATTTCCCATCCGGGATGCTGCTGAACAAACTCCCGGCACGCTTCCTTTTGCATGGGAATGTCATCTTTTTCGACTTGTCCAAGCGTTGATACACGATAAAGGCAATAAACACGCCGCGCTGTTGTTATCAATTCTTCTAACATATACATCACTCCTGTTTTCTTCCGATATTGGGAATGGTGTATATGGCCTCGTTTCAATTTTCAAGGTGCATATCTACACCATTATTATCTCATATTCACGTAGAAAACACAAATTTTATGGCTTTTTAGAGACGTTTGAAAGAAGAATATCCTTGATCTCACGAACTGCGGCAGGGTTTTCCTTTCCGGCATATCGAACCGTAACCTTGCAGCCATCCACATAGATCGTCTGCGGCTGCTGCGTTCTCTGCGGAAATACAGTCTGCTTCTGCTTCACAATCCATTCCTCCGTATATTTTATAAAATGGCAGGGCCATATCCTCATGCGGACATGGCCCTGATATAAAATGCCGTTTTCCTCGAACCCGTTCCTGCCCCTGCACAATATTCAGCGGCGTTTTGATTTCCTTGGTACGCAGACGCGATACTTCACCGGAAAGCATATCCGATTCGGACGGTCATTCACTTCTCAAGGTGCAAGGTGTTCACCACATAGCTGTGATGAGCAAAAAGCTGTTACCAGCCCGCGCAGATGTATTTTCAATGCGCTTGCGCCGAATGGCGGCAGTGTCGAAATATGTCTCAAACTGAGCCATATTTTCAGCGGAGGGATAGGAGAAAGGCGGCAATGTGCCGCCTTTCTCCCTTTCAGTCAGTTTCTCAGGTAAGCGGCCAGAATGTCGATGAACTGGGAGTTGGTCGGTGGCTGCTGTAATTCAGTCCCAGCAATCAAGTTCAAAAAGCTGTGGTCGGGATAGCTTCAACAGCTCTGAATAAGAGTGCGAAGATTGCGCTCCACACAGCTCGGCGTTGTGTTGAAATGCTCCGCCGTCTGCATATAAAGTCGCTTTGTAATTAACAGCATATTCTCCGGCTGATCTCGGACTTGCTCCACCATGTAGACTGCATAGCGGAAACCGGCCAGTTTACCACTCGCGCCAAGGAGTCTCAGCAGGCGCTCGGCATTCAGTGAGATCTGCGAAGCGTCCCGCTCATATTCAGGCACATAATAAACTAAAGGCATAAAATACCCCTCCTGTTAAAAATTAAGATACAAACAGAGAAAACGCAGTAGGGGCGGGCCTCTCGGCCTGCAATAGGTCTCGGCACGGGCCCTCAACTATGCTGGAATTAAATTCTGCCGTTGGGGATCCCCCATTTTTCCGTTTTCATCGCAAAAGCGGGATGGTCGGGGGCTTTTATGCGAACGGTCATCAGGTAAAAATCCTGTGTAAACATCCATATCCTCCGTATCTCAATCATACACGATAAATGCCGCTTTGTGTCACGTATTCGTTCTACAATGCCCTACTAAAACTGGCTGATATTTGTTGTTTTCCGTCGAATATCGAGCTTTTAGCAAAATTGGTATAAAAGAAAAACTGCAAGGTAGCCCGCCGTAGAGCCGCCTTGCAGTTTTCCATCTATTCTCTTAATGCCTTATCGTGTTTTTTACTGATACTTCGTCCAGTCCGGTGCGCTTGTCAGCTTTGTCCACTTTTCACCGACCTCGCCCTTGCGCTTGAAGTCATGGCTGTTGGTGGCTTCCTGGACGGCAAGGTAATGCCAATCGGTGGGCTTGTTGTCCGGCCACACAACCATGCTGCCGAGCAGATCTTCCTCATCCTGCGGCATACGGCAGAGGACACGGTTGATCATCGTCATAGCCTGCGCACGGGTGATGTAGTCGTTCGGACGGAACGTGCCGTCTGGATAACCTGCGATCCAACCCAAAGCTGCGGCCCGCTTGATCTCCGCTTCGGCCCAGTGACCGGAAATGTCGGAGAAGTTGTTGTTGCCGTTGGTCTGCTTCGTGTCGAAACGGGCGCAGATCACTGCAAACTCAGCGCGGGTGATAGGGGCATTGGGATCGAAAATCTCAGCCGTGCGGCCCTTCACGATGCCCAACTTTGCCATGGTGGAGACGGATTTGTTGCACCACTGACCGTCGACCACATCGGTGAAGGTGTTCTCAGCAGTCAGGTTTCCGTCACGGATGTCTGCGTTGAGCAGCCTGAAGAAGATCGTGGCGGTCTCAGCGCGGCTGACGTTTGCATTCGGGCGAACATTGCCGTCCGAGTAGCCAATCACATAGGCGTAGTGGTCATCGCCATTGAGCATATCCGGCACAGTGGATGCCTTCCAGCCAGCATATACGGTCTTGTCGCTGGTCATCTTGATGCTGCTGATCTTTTTGGTCAGTTCCTTATCCGCATACCAGCCTGTGAACGTATAGCTTTCTCGGATGGGAACCTTGTCCAGCGTCACAGTCGTGCCGGAGGAATAGCTTTCGTCCTTATAGGAAGTACCGCCGTTCGACTCGTAGTGCAGGGTGTACCGGGTCGAATGGCCGGAGGAGGAGTTGTTCTTTGCCCACTGGGCGATATAGACCGCATTACCTGTCACCGTCGCAGTCACTGCCGGAGACCAACCCTTGAAGGTATAACCGCTGCGGGTCGGCGTTCCGGAAAATGCAGGAGTCTGATCACCGCTGTGCAGTCCGGTGGTTGTCTGATCCCCAAAGGCAGCACCGCCAACGCCATCCTTGTAGGTGACGGTATAGGTCGTGTTGGCCTTCCACTGGGCATACAGCGTTACCATATAACAAGGCATATAGAATGTGTCATCCTTGGTATAGGAAACTCCGGAACCATCCGCTTTGGTGTTCCAGCCGATGAACTGATAGCCATCACGTTCAGGTACTCCATCTGCGATATTAACCAAAGCATTGAATTGATAAGACTCCATGTCAGGTGCGTTTTTCCCGCCATTTGCGTCATAGATCACCGGATATTGGTCAGCCTTGTTCCATGTATAGACTGTGACCTCATTCTGCCCACTTGCTTTTACGTATCCCAACAACAGTGCTTCAAAGCTCATCTCCCTGCCCTGGGGAGTATAAGAAACAGGGTAATGGAACGCTACAACTTCATTTTGGAGTTCTGCTATATATTCATTGCGTTCTTCTTCAGTAATTTCCCCATTGTTATAGGCCTGATTGATTGCAGCCTGCTGATCAGTGACGTATTGCAGTGCTTCCTTCGCCTCTTTCTGCATTTCAGGTTTGGGCGAATTCATTAGCAGCTCCACCAAATTAACAGTCCACTTCCATTCGGTGATTCCAGAACCCGCCGGCGGAGCCGGAACCTCTTCAAGTTGACCGCCGTTTTCCAATGCCGATTCCATTATTGTCCTGGACGGGATCTCCTCAACACCGAATGTCTCATAGTGAACTGTGAATGGCATATCGATGTATTCTCCCCAAACTGCGTAGAACGTAATTTCGGCGGGACTTTCAGCGGTAAGCTGAACGGCTGCCGGGGATTCACTGGCCTTTGGATCGTCTGGATTAAGGTACCAACCTTTGAAGCGATAGCGCGTTCCATTTACAATTTTTACAATTTCGCTTTCTTCGTCAACGCGTCTATAATCACCGCAATCCGAAACGTATTTACTATCGTCTCCCGTCGGACGTTCGACAAGGAACTTCCAAGTAGTTGAGTTATCGATATCAGGGAAATAGCCGCCCTGCGCATCAAAGCTTACCTTAATGACATCTAATTTCTTCCAGATCGCATAAAGAGTCAGATCATGATCTGGCATTGTAATGCTGTCTATGGTACGAGAGTACGATTTACCAGTACCGTCCGGTTTGTCATTCCATTCTATGAATGAATAACCCTCTCTGGTAATCCCTCCCCACCAAGGCATCTTCGCCTTCTCACCGGGGTATGCTTTGGCAGTATAACTTGTGTCCGAGCCTCTTGTGCCACCTTGGAAATCGCAATGAAGCGTGACCTTTTCGATCCACTTGGCATAAAGCGTAATATCCTTGGTCACGCTGTCGTTGGCAAAATCCCACTTTTGCGTGTAATCCGGACTTGTATACCAACCGTCAAACTTGCAGTCGGTTTTTTGGGGTTCCGTTGGCTTGTATGCCTTCTGTCCATACTTAACTGTCTGATCTGTTATAGTCGATGGCGTTCCGCCCTTCGTATCAAATTTCACCGTGAACGGATCACCCAGCGTTAAGTACTGTATAGTAGTATCTTTTTCTACTACAGTGTACGGGATGTAGTTTTCATGACTATATCGATTGTTCGGCTCGTCCTTAACCCAGTCATATTTGGACTGCAAAGAAAACACTCCGCCTGCCATGTTGTAAAAATCATGAGCGCCCACGTTCGCAGTATTGCCCTTGATGGGAGAACCCCTCTGTATGGTTTCACCTTCATTGGCCACACCACCGCCGCATTCAGAAGCAGTATTGTTCGATATAATACCATCAGAACAATACAGAATTGCTGACTGACCAACATAGACACCGCCACCCACCGAGGCTGAATTATGGGATACCTCTCCGCAAGTGACTGATCTCTCAGTATTAGCATCGTCATCTCTGATGAACTCAGTTACATATACACCTCCGCCTTTTTCACCGGCTTTATTATACGACACTGCTCCATAAAGACGAACGTCTGCCCCTATCTTCGTAATATACCATCCGCCGCCATTTTTTCCGGCTTCGTTGTAGCTTACGTCGATGTTGGGGGCAGAAAACGACATTACGCTACCTCTGCAATAAATGCCGCCGCCATCCGTTTTCGCTTTGTTGTGGGAAACTGTACTGCCCTTATCGCCTGCAATGGCTATAGGGTACCATCCCGCATTGGATCTTCGATAAATGCCACCGCCACAGTCAGCCTCATTATATGAAACCTCTGCGGTATTATGCAGACGAACCGTAGCATTTCCATCTGCAAAAATGCCGCCGCCAGACTCGGCGGTATTACCCGTTACTTTTCCGGAAACAAAAATACCGCCAGTACTTACTCCTTCTCCAAAAATACCACCGCCTTGTTGTGCGCTGTTATTTGACACAACACCATCTTTTTTCAAAGTAACGCTTCCACCATCGGCATAGATACCGCCGCCTCTTTCCGCGCTGTTGTGCGAGATGGAACCTCCATATATTTCAATATCTGCGATGCTGAAGATTCCTCCGCCATAAGCTTCGGCCTGGTTATAGGCGATAAGACCACCGTACATTTCGATGGCTCCGTTTACACCGCCACCTGTATATGAAGAACGGTTGTTGAGGATGTTGCCGCCGTTCATGAAAAATCCAATATCTCCCTCATGTCCCGTATAGGTTCTGGGTGCATACACGCCTATATTCGCATTACCTGCAATTGTGCCGCCATTCATGACGAAATGACCATATCGCACATCTGCCAAGGGATGAGTCTTACCTGAGTCTATGTAGATGCCGGAACGTTTACCACCGGCAATAATACCGCCGTTCATGGTAAATGTTCCACATAACCCGATGTGAACACACCCTTCGCGCGTTCCTTCACACGAAGCATTACTGGAGATGATTCCTCCGGTTAGAACATCATAGTGGCCGGTAGAGGCGGGTGAGGAATCAATGCTGTAAGTATCCTCACTCCAATAGCCATAACGAGTACGAGGGGTTGCACCGCTATCATTCAGCGTCAACGTACCTTCAATGCGCAAAACATTAGTTGTCTCCTCGCCGCCATTTATGTCGTATCCATTTAGATCGAGCGCAATATACTGTTCTTCTGCAACCTTAATAGGCCAACTGGCAGGAGCGTTGGTGCCGGTAGTCACATCCTGATACAGTGTTACCTTGGCAGGAGCTTCCTCGGTGGTCGATGCCGCAGAGGCCACAGCCCACGCAGCAGCAAAACTATCATATGCGGTGATATCCTCACCAATTTGAACAGTTGCCGCCTTTGTGCTTCCGGTATCTCTTACAGGAGTCTGCTCTCCGAGTGATTCACTCTTACTTTTTTCTGCCGTGGGATCGTCTGCTGGCGGTTCCGCTACAGACTCTTCCACTTTCGTAGCCGACGAATCACCCTGATCAACGAGAACAGGGGCAGTTACAGATTCTTCTGCCGCCAAAGCCGTCGTCGGTATCATGGGAAGAATCATGCAAAAACATAAAAACAGGGATAACAGTTGCTTTTTCAAGTTTCTTTCCTCCTAAATATAAAATATCTATCTAAAAACCCCGGCATAGTCAGGTGCTGCTTTTTCTTTCGCGGCGGTCAAAAATACAGACTGATCGTCATGGCACTTCGTTCCGGAAGAAAGGCTGATTCCGGAAAAAGCAAAGATATTTCAATGTTGGTCAATCAGTCAATATACTGATGAACAGCGTATATTAACAAAAAAACAAGACTTAAAATGCGGAGAGTACCACATAATTTGCGTTCTGTGGTATACAATCTCATATTGTGAGATTTATCACCGTTCAAAGCACCGTCGTAGCGCAATTCCTCACAAATTGACGTAAAAAAATCCGAGGAAATGTGACAGGTTATAGATTCTCGTCGATTTTGTGAAATAGCTGTTGCAAACAGTATATTGCAATGCTATAATTTCAACGCAAAATTAGTGGATATTCAGGCGTTATGCAATAAAATACCACAGAACGCAAATTATGTTATCACAAGTCCCAATCGTCCCATTTGGCGTGCGTGAATGATTCCGCTCTCTGCCGTATAAATGCGGGTGGTAACAATACTGGAATGTCCCAAAATGTCAGCGAGGCGGCTCAGATCACGCTCCAGCGAGTAAAAAGTGCGGGCAAACAGGTGACGCAAGCTATGGGGAAAGACCTTCTCCGGCGCTACCCCAGCACGTTCACACAGGCCCTTCATATCTCGCCAGATATTTGACCGGTCTAACGGCCTACCCGTCCGGGTGGTGAATACCACCCCGGCGGTCTTTTTTTGTTTTCGCACATAGTTCCGAAGAAGCTGACGCAGTTTGTCCGGCAGGAACACCATACGCCGTTTGCCTTTGCTGCTGATCTCGACCCTGCCGTTCTGTACGGACTCAACGGTAATAAAGCGCAATTCTGACACACGGATACCCGTAGCGCAGATGGTCTGAATGACAAGGGCAAGGCGCTCGTTGTTCTTCCGTTGTGCTTCCTGCACCAAACGGTCATACTCTGCTTTCGTCAGCTCTTTTGATTCATCTATAAATAATGCTTTCTGCACTTTCAGCAGTTTCACAGATAGCCCTTGCCAGCCATAAAATCGAAGATAGCCGTTGACGGCGATAAGCATGGAGTTCACCGTAGCTGGGGCATACTTGCTGATAAGCAGTTCCTTCCAGTCAATCAGTGTAGATTTGTTCAGCGGCGCATTGTGCAGGTAGCCGCAGAGTTCATTCAGGTCATGCCTGTATTTCTGAAGTGTAGCAGCAGACCGCTCCTGCTCCCGTAAGTGGGTCAAATATCTGTCAATCATGGTTATCGTTACAGCGGGGTGTTTTTTCGACATATCAGTACCTCCAAATTGTAGTACCGATATTTTACCGCATCTGTAAGAGCTATTCAGTTGCGTTTTCCGGCATATTGACCCAACGGGCTTTCCGTGTTTGAGGGTGAATCACCAGAGTCGGCTTCCCCAGCGCAAGGGCATAGGCCACGGCCTTGTCTTCTGCACTGCCATTGGAAAGGTCGGGGTCATAGACAGTCATTAAAACCTCCGACTGCTTGATGATTTGCTGATAGGCTGAAAACTGGGCGTCTGGCTGCTCATGGAGAGCGATGCAGATTATGTCCGTGCAGCTCGCCAGCATATTAAAATAACGGTCTCGCAACTGCGGTGTCCACTTGGTAGCCTGCCCTTCGTGGGGCAGGGCACAGATCAAACGAAGGGCTTGGTCATTTTCCCTCAGCGTGTTGATGATCTCTGCGGCGTATAGCCCCACGCCGGGGTCGCAGGCCACCTGAAACTCTGTTACCCCGCATTGGCGCAGTTCCATGATGCGCTGCGCCAGCTCCAGCTTCATGCTGCGGCACTGGGTATCCTCCTCGTCAAACCCCCATGGGAAGCAAAGAGGATGTTGTCCCATGACCGCACAGCGATGATTCACCAAGCCCACCCGCTTTCTCTCTCGTTTTTCACCATTTGCTTTCCTATAATATACTATTGCTCACTAATTAAAGCAATAGCTTTCTGATATATACAGAAAAGGGCAGTGGGAACCCGTATAATTTTCTTATCATCAGAAAGGCAGGACACGGTATGAGCAAAGAAGTATCCTTCAAGAATCGTGACCGATTCATACAGCTTGGGATCGCCATTGCGGCGCTCCGTAAAATGCGTGGTCTGTCACAGGAGAAGCTGGCCGAGAAGGCCGGTGTCAGCCGCTCACTCATCAGCACGATTGAAGCGCCGAACATGGCTCACGGCTTCTCGCTGGATGTGTTCTTCGATATTGCCGATGCGCTGGAGGTCGATCCCGCTGACCTTATCAACGCTTCCGTATTCCCGGACAGGATCATAAAATCGAAATAGCTTTTAATGCGTCTCAAACTGAGACGCATTTTTCGACGATTTGTGCGCCAAGCCCCGTATCTGACTTACCTCTCATTTTACTGCATTGTGGGTATAATCACAATATGGTTTTCTCAGAATACCACATATAATTTCTTTATCAGACAGGAAATGTGGTGATGGAGATAGTCGATTACGGGCCGCTGTGGGAAACCATGAGACGAAACAATGTGACGCAATACCAGCTTTTGCAGAGTGGCATTGATAATCACACGCTCGACTCCCTCAAAAAGGGTGGAAACATCACCATGCTTACCTTGGAGAAGCTGTGCAAGATCATTGGCTGTACTCCGAACGATGTTGTATCCTTCAAGTAGCGGTTACCGGCATTTTTGTTGGCAGCCGCTATTGTTTTAGAGCAAAATAAAAACAGGCCCACACTACCAAATATGGCAGTGTGGGCCTGAAATAATGTGTCTCGATTCAAGACGAATTCGACAGCAATCACAGACTGACGGGATCTTCGACTTCTTCAACGAATAGCCCCATGAGGTCATGGTTAGTCCCCACGTTGGTCACTTCAAAGTGATTGACGCAGTGCTGAAGCCACGGGAAGGTGTCGCTCATATCGTGGATCAGATCGAATATCTCCAAATCCGTTGTTTTGTAGCAGGAATGGTAGCCGGAATACTGTTCATGGGAAAAGTTCCGTTTCGTCAGGAACTTTTTCATCAATTCATAAGCGCCCTTTGGCCGAGTTTTGGAGTAGTATTCCTCCAAATCCTTGATCCGCAAATCAAAGTAGAGAGCCTTAAAACGCTTGGCTTCTTTCCTCGCCATTATGCAGCACTCTCACGGTGGGCATAGTGATAGAGAACATCCTCCACGATGAAGTCCGTCTCATTTTCACCGTCATCACTATTGTACCAAAGCCATTTGACAAGGTAGGCCATAAACCATTCCTTGTCCTTCAGGGTGGTGATGAGCCGGCCAAACGTACCATAGTCACGAGGCATCCCATTTCCGTAATAGCAGATCGTCCCATCAGAGAGCGTTTCTCTGCGAAAGCCATACTTGGTGAAGGATTTGTCCAACGCGGCATAGATGGACTCTGGAGCATACTTATGCTCCGCTCGCATCTGAGCATCGTTAAATTTGATTTCCAGCTTCAGCATGGTATCTCCTCCTGTCGGCCAAAAAAGTTCTTTTTATATTCATAGTATATAGGATACCCCCTCGATTTGCAATGTATTTCTCCGTCGAAAAAAGTCAATTATCTGAAAAGTAATCCGGCCGCGCAACGGAAATGAAACCGCTTGTGCCGGTAATGACCACATTATTAGCGCCGCTGGCACAGTGGATCACCAGTAGGCTACCATTCTCATCCCGGCCGCAAACGATACCGACATGGGAATTGTCCGGGTAAAACACCAAGTCGCCGGGTTGTGCGTCCGACCACGAAATATCGGTGCAGTACGAGTGCTGCATCGTGGCGCCGCCGCCATGTCCGATGATGTAACTGCCGCCCGTGGCATTGTAAAAGGCCCAATCCACGAATCCACTGCAATCTAACCCGTAAGGCCGATAAGTGCCGGTGGTAGAACTGCCTGCGGCTGTGACCTGACGAAGCTGCCCCCAGCGGCTGTCCCAGCCAAGCACCAGTGATTTTCCGCCCCAAAAATACGATACCTTTCCATAAAGCATCAGTGCATTTTGGACGACCGCCCGGCGCTCCGGGGAAAGGTCTGCCGGGAGGTTCTGAAGAACTTCCTCTGCGTCCGCATTGGTGATGGTCAGGCTGGAGGCCAGCGAAGCCAGCGTGGTTCGGTCTGCCAACAGCTCGTCCAAGGCTTCATTCTGATACCGGGTAAAAGAGTAGATCGTCCGCATTTCATCCGCTGTTTTCGGCGTGATGGTGATATGCAAGATGTACTCCGTCCAACCATCATCGTCTCCACTTCCGGGATGGTCTATTGTCTCCACCCAAGAGGCGATCTCCGTCATATCCCAGAACACGGCAGTCAGACGGGCCACCCGGTCTGCATCCAGCGTGGCCACATCCACGCCATCATCCGTGCCTGCGGTTTTAGCTGCAAAGACAGCCAGCACTTCCGGCCAGTCCGGGGTCTGCCCTTGAATGTCGATGCTGTCATAGTCTCCGGCCTGCAACTCCTCCAGCTTGGCGTTGTAGGCGATATTCACCTGCGCCACGGCCTCAGCTACCGACACAGTATCCGGTGCGTTACGCTCTGCCGCAAAATACAGTCCAAAGGGGGAACTTGCCACAGCCGCGATGATGATAATGACCACCAGCGCCACCAAAACCACCGTGCCGCCAACGAAACCGGCCAAGGCAGAGATTAGGGCAGCAGCGGCACGGCGGAACATCCCCGCTGCCCGCTTGAACAGCTCTACCGCTGTCTTGGCGGTCTTTTTTGCCTGTGCCGCAGTCTGGTGGATCTGTTGCTGCGAAGCGGTTTTCTGTGCTGCTGATATAGGCTTTGCCGCAGTCTTGAAGGATGTACGCTTAACCTTTGGAGCAGGCAGGAACTTTTCTGGCTTGCTTCTGCTATGATCGTTCACGGCAAACCGTTTCTTCTCTTTGAAAGCGCTGTGCTTCGGCGTATCCGTCTTTGACGGTGAAACTGGCTCCCATTCTGCGTCATAGAAAGCAGGCGGCTCCTCCACAGAATGAACGGTCCGTTGCTCCGAAAGCAGCTTGCTCTTCTGCTTGTCCGCTACGAACTGGCAACGTGCTTCAAACTGCTGCTTTTCATCCAGTGGCCTTGCTTCTTCAGCGGAAGGAGTCTCCAAGAAGTTTTTACTTTTAGGCGCTGTGTATCTTGCAGGGGGTTCCCGCGAAGCGGCGGTTTGCTCATTTGCTTTGTGCTCACGCGGAATACTCGCAGACGATTTTTCCTTTATTGGCGGTTTTTGCCTTACCCTCGGCACCTGCGCCGCACGATCCTGCACCGTGTCCACCGCCCAGTTGGCCGTGTCCTCTACTTCATCGACAGCCTGTGTTTCCGCACTGTCTGATTCCGGTTCCTGACGCTCCGCCAACTGCTGGCGGTACTTCTCCTTCAGCACCATAGCCCGGTGGCAGGGATCAAGCATAGCGGTACGCTTGCTTTTGGGCTGCCCCATTTTGGTCTTCTCCTTAAATTCCGGCAATCTGGTACACCCCCTTAATGTGTCTCGATTTGAGACAAATTTCGACAATGCTCATTTGTCCCCCGGTGTCGTGGTCATCAGGCGATAAAGGGTGCCGTCACGGGGAAACTCGTTGACGAAGGGGATGATGGAACTGCCGATCCGCATAAGGCCGTGACCGGCCTCCACATTTGTCACATGGCTCATCTGCGTTTCCGAGATATGCAGCAGCTTCGCCAGCTCCGCCCGGTCAGTTGCCGCCTGATTGAGCAGGATCAAAAACTCGCTGTTGGCCAGCATCAGACGGGCCGTTTCCGAGCGCAGACATTCCTCAATATTCTGCGTGGCGGCGGTCATGGCAGCGGCGTACTTGCGAAAGCGTTTCCAGCACTTGTAGAGAAATTGTGCGGAGTAGTAATACTTGAAGAACAAATACACCTCGTCCACGAATACCCATGTGTACCTTCCGGCCAGCCGATTTGCCGCCACGCGGTTCTGGATCGTCTCCAGCACCACATTCAGCGCCGTGGGCTTGAGCTGTTCACCCATCTCGTAGAGGTCAAAACAGACAATGCGGTTATCAATATCAAAATTGGTTTCGTGGGCGAACATATTCAAGCTGCCCTCCACGAACAGCTCCGATGCAAGGGCCAATTCCTGTGCTTCACGCTCCGGCTGCCGCTTGACCTCGTTGCGCCAATCCGGGAGAGTCGGAATCCTGCCTTCGCCGCCGCTCTTGATGAAATCGTGATAGATATTGGCGGTACAACGGTCAATGATAGACTTATGGAACGCCCCCAGCTGTCCGACACCCATCTGCTGCTCGCAAATGCTCATCATCAATTCGGACTTCATAGCCACCGGGTTCTCCCCGGCTCCATAGCCCCGGTTAATATCCAGCGGATTGATGTGGTGCGGGCTGGATGGAGAGATCTCCAGCACCGCCCCTTGCAGTGCCCGCGTCAGCTCGCCATACTCACGCTCGGCGTCGATCATAATAATATCGTCATTGGTAGAGAGGGCAATAAAGGTGATAGCCTCCTTCATGCTGAAGGACTTGCCGCTGCCCGATACACCCAGCACAAAGCCGTGTGGGTTCAGTAGCTTCTTTCGGTTGCAGATCAAAAGATTTTTACTTACGGCGTTGACGCCATAATAAATACCGCCCGCGTCTTGGATCTCCTGAACGCGGAACGGCATTAAAACGGCGGTAGATTCAGTTGTCAGTGTGCGGGTGGTCTTGATGCGGCGCAGGCCATAGGGCAGGGCCGTATTCAACCCGTCCTCCTGCTGGTATCGCAGAACGGAGAACTGACACGCCTGCTCCAGCCCAATCGCTTGCAGCATCTCCGTGTCGGTGTTCAGCTGCTCCAGCGTGTCCGCCATGTGTACGATGGTGACATTGGCAAAAATCATCCGCTGGTCGCGGGTACTCAGATCGTCCAGAAACTCCTTCGTTTCCGCCCGCAGCTGCTCCAGCTCATAGGGAACGCTGGCCGTGAAGTTATTGCGGCTGTTCTGGCGCTGCTGCCACCGGGCAATATCCGCTTCGATACCGAGGATACGGCTCTGCACCTCCCGGATGGCCTCATCGGTGGGAATGGGGAGAATATCAATGGACAGCATGAGGTTTTGCGGGAAATCAGACAGCTTGGAGATCATCTCGTCCTTGATGTAGCTGGCATAGTCCCGCAAAAACAGAACACGGCCAACTTTGCCGCCCATCTCGAAGTGGTCTGCTTTGAAGCACAGCCCATCCGGGCAGATGTAATCCCGGAAGTCATGCCCTTTCTTCATGGCATCACTCAGGTCAAACCAGAAATGTTCTTCTTCGCCGGGACGGAAAAAATCATGGAAGATTCGCAGACGCTCCTGATTATCCAGTGCTTTTGCAGCGCTCTCCAAGCGCCCAAAATTTTTCCCAAGGTCAGCGTCTACCCGGTGGAAGAAGGTGCGGGCCTCCTCCATGTTTCTCCGGGGCACCGAAACCGTAATGTACTTGTCTTGAATGAGGTCATTACTTTCTGCGGCCTTGTCGGTCAGGACGCTGTTGTACTCCCTGCGGTAACCGTCCAGACCGTCCCCCCGCTCCCGCATCAGGACACTGCGCTGGAAGTCCGCGCCGTTGAGACGCCGGTTGTTGATGGTGATTTTGGTAGTGGCATCCGTTGGCAGACTGTTCAGCACACCGCAGTAGGAAGTGAACATATCCCGCTGATCGTCATGGGAGGCCAGCGCATAGTTAATATCCGCAAAGCGCCAAGTCCGGCTGAACTTGCCGCCGGTCTGCCAGATACCGTCCCGATAGATCTTTTGGATGGGGATGGATTGCTGGACGCTCCGGGGAATCCTGAACCGCTCCCGTTCACTGCGGTCAGCGGCAATCAGCGTTTTAATCATAGATGTTTTTCTCCTTCTCGTTCAGAATTTTGCAGTACAGATTTTCAGAGCGGAACACCCTCGGCCCCGCACACAAAATCTGCGACTTGATAAACGCCCACACGAACTGCTCAAAGGTCAGGCCATTATAGCGAAAGAAGCCGGCCACAGCCAGCGGCGCGGCGGCAACGATGCAAACCCAGCTGGCCGTTTCTTTGCCGATAGCACCTTTCGTCAAAAAGTAGGTGCCGATGGCGGCGCCTACGGCCAGCACCGCACAGATGAACTGCCGAGTAGACAAGCCGAAGAAAATCGTCTCGCTGTGCTGCCGGACTTCTTTGGGTATCTTAATTTCCATATATCTGCCTCCCGTCGAAATGTGTCTCAAATTGAGCCGCATTTCTTCTGAATTGATTTATTTTTCGATTTTTTGACACGATTTTTGAGGTATGAGATAATAGAAGTACCAAATATAGGAGGTTTTTACTATGACGATCCTGCAACAGGTACTTCTTGCTTTCGCCGCATTTGTTCTGTTTATCTTTGCGATCCGGTTGGTGTTCGCTCTGCTCCTGCATCTGCAACTTCTGCCCATTCTGGTCTGGCTGGGCGTAGGCCGCATCTATCCCCAATGGGCAGCGGAACATCCCTTTGTGTTCTACGGCGTTCTGGCATTTTTCGGATTGCTGGCGCTGTCCTGCTGGCTCCGCCCAGTGGTGGAGTGGGTACAGGAACGGCAGATGCTGCGGCTGGCCGAGCGGCAGATCAAAAATGACCTGCACCGTGCCAATGCGGAGGGCCGTACCATCACTGGCTTTCAACTGTGCAACGGCGTACCCATCCCTGAATATGGGGACTGAAAAACGGCGGGCTTCGGCCCGCCGTTTTCTTGTCTTATAGCCCGAACATCTCCTTTGCGATGCGTTCCGCACCTTTGATAAGGGCCACCAATATCAGCATATTGAAAATGGTCTGCGCTACATACTGCCAGCTCATCGTAACAACGGGCAGCGAAGTATCCGCAATCGGCGCGCCGCTGGCGGCAAAGGCGGAAAAAATCAAACAGGCCAGCACCACGATAGCACCCTCCATGCAGACACCGAGATAGCTTTTCAGGAAGGCTTTCCCCATAAAAGAGGTATCCTCCCCCGCAAAAGAGGCCAGCGGCAGCGGGGCCAGAGCCGTAAACATATACAGCCGAAAAAAACGCCCGTAGACGGTCATAATCAAAATAAATGACAATACTGTGATGAACAGGCTCCCCAAGAATGTGACCATCCAGAGGGGGACGGACTGAAAGAAGCCCACTTCTTCGATAGCGTCAGCTATCTCCTGCGGCAGTGTCACGCTGGCGGCACTCATGCCGCCGATGCTGCCCATGATGGACTGCACCACGCCACCGCACACAGAAAACACGGCAGTCATAATTTCCATAGCACTTCCCACGGCCACCTTTGCGATTATGAAGCGAATGAAATGCCGCAGGGCAAATTCCGGGCGCTGGAGGTCGCGGAAGCTGGCGGCAGAGCGGAACACGCTCATAGCGAAAAACAGCACCAGCAGGCCATAGCCGAAGGCTTTCAGACCGTCATTGATAGTGACGATGGTATTCCAAATCTCGCCGCCGCGAAAGGCTTGCGGCGTGGTGGTGACAAGGCTCCATATCTCTGTCAGCTTTTCGTTCCATGTATCAAAGGACGCTTGCAGATTGCCGACGATCCAGTTATTCAAATAATTTCACCCCATTTCTCCAGAGAAGTAAGAGGGGCAGGCTCCACGGCCTGCCCCTTTCCGTTAGACTGCACCAATGGCGCTCAAAATTTCCTTTGCAAATGCAATCATCAAACCGCCGAAAAGGCACAAAAAGCCCTGCGTCCTCTGGCTGGCGTCGTGAGACTGGATGCTCATGCCCACCTGCACGATGCCCCAGCCGAGAATGATAACGCCCAAAGCCTTGATGATGGAAAACACGAAGTCAGACAAATTCCCCACGATGGTCAGCGGGTCATCAGCGGCCAACGCGGGACAGGTCAGTGCGGCGCAGGCCAGCACGGTCAAAACGAGCGCCCCATAGCAGCGCCCGGCCCGGATAGTCCTGCGGTCGGCTTCAGACGGAATACGATTCTTCTTCATGGTGTCATTCTCCTATTCATTCAATAATTTCAATGGACTCCCAGCTGTCCGTGGACAACGGCAAGTCCTCCAGCGCATAGGTCAGGCCGGGGCGGTGGATATACGGTGCGGCACCGCCATCCTCCGTCAGCTTCAGGCCGGGATGCTTTAGGATGTCATACTTTCTGTCCATCACCGGCAACTCACCGCGGATAAACAAAATGCAGTGGTCATTATCCAGCGCCCGCACCTCGTCCGGGGTCATCAACTCCCGCCCGGTCTGCTGGTAGTTCACGCTGCTGGAGCCGCTGCGCCCCTTGGATACACTGCGCGTCCGGGTATCCAGCGTTTCCTTTCCCAGTAGCTCAGAGATATATTTGAAGGTGCTGACCTCGTTGCCGCCCAAGTACAATAGAGTGTCCGCGTTACCGATCAAGCCCTCCCAATCGTCCTTGAACAGCGCTTTGAGAGCGGAAATGTTCTGCAAAACAATGGTGGACATGATGTTGCGGCTGCGCATGGTAGCTTGCAGCTTGCCGAAATCATCTGGGAGAGAGACATTACAAAACTCGTCCATCATCATTCACACGGGAACGGGCAGCGCCCTTTGGTGTACCTTGTCGGCCTGATAGTAAAGGCTCTGAAAGGCGCAGGTGTAGAGCATACCCACAACGTAATTAAAGGTGCCGTCATTATCCGGGATAATGGCAAACACAGCCTGCTTGCGCTCTCCCATTTTTTCAAGCTCCATGTCGTCCTTGGCGGTGATATTCTGGATCTCCGGCAGGATAAAGGCAGACAGCCGCACCGCTGCGGAAATCAGGATGCTTTTGGCCGTTTTGCCAGCCGCCTGTTTGTAAATCTTATATTCCCGCACGGCGATGTGATTCGGGTATTCCTCCTCCAGTGCCTCAAACAGAAGGTCTAAGGGAGATTGGTAGTCATCGTCATCCTCTCTGGCCCCGCCGTTTTCAATCATGTAAATGAGCATTTCAAAGTTCTGCTCCTCCGGGGGCGCTTCATGGATCAGGTACAGGATGAGAGCTGTATCCAGTGCGATTTCCGAGCGCTCCCAAAACGGATCGTTCTGTTGTGCGCCCTTTGGTGTAGTATTCTTGATAAAGTTATTCACCAGCTTCATCACATCCTTATCATCCTTGATGTAGGCAAAGGCATTGAAGCTGTCCGAGCGGGATGGCTCGATCAGGTCAAACACCTTGATAACATAGCCCCTTTCGAGCAGCAGCGGCGCTACGGCCCGGAGCGTTTCCCCCTTGGGGTCAGTCACAAGAAAGCTACAATTTGCCTCCATCAGGTTCGGCTTCACAAAAAAGCGTGTCTTGCCCGCACCGGAGCCGCCGATCACGATTTGGAGCAAATTGCGCCGGTGCATTTTGCCGTTCAGGCTCATGCGGACATTCTGCGTCAAGATGGTGTTGTTGTGTGGGTCTTTGTCCCGGTATTTGGCGTTCAGCCGTTTGGCGCTGCCCCATTTTGCAGAGCCGTGCTCCTCGCCCGGCCTGCGGTTCTCACAGGTGGAGAGATAGAGCGTCACGGCAAAGCCATAGGCCGCCAGCGCCCACAGCATAAATTTCGGCGTGTACGGCGTCCACCGCACAGAAAAGGGATGCTCCATCAGCCACGAAAACCGCCCCATCAGCGTAAACATGGTCATTCCGGCCTTATACTCTGTTGCAAGCAGCGCTGCCAGCCAAAGCACCATCGGCACAGGCAGCAGCCACAGCAGCGGGTTCTGATTTTGATTTCGTCTCATGTAATCCCCCTTTACGCAAAAAGAGGCCGCCCCTTTTCAGGAGCGGTCTCAAAAATGCGGCTCAATGTGAGACACATTTCGACAGCATCAATATCCCGTGCGAGGCAGCTTAGGAACAGTGGGCTTTCCATATACGGATGTCACCCAGCGGCTTACCGCCTGCACCCATGTTCCGTTATAGGTGCCGCCTGCGTCAGCTACATTTACAAAGGAACCTGCGGGCAGCCCGGCCACAGCTTTACAGTGGAGATAGGGTGCTTCGACCTGACTAAAGCCCGCCGGGGCCTGCCCGAATACGAACATGATCTCCGTCACGCGCTCGTTGGAGGCCAAACCCAACGCCACCGAGGACGCTGCCAGCGTGTAATTCTTGCTGGTGGAGAGGTTGTCGGCCAGTGTGCGGTAATCGCCCCCATTGACACGGTAGACGATTTTGTAAGTGCCGGGGAAGTTATAAGTGCCTGTTACAACCTTTTCCAAACGCACCTGTGCCGGGATGGTATCTCTCCAGTAAAAATTGCTCAGGCTGACATTGGAGGTGTTGGCGATATTCGAGAACGCATACCGAACCGGCTGATTGGCCATGATCTCCTTGGGGCCGGTCTTGGTAATGGAAATGCCAGTAGCAAGGCTCTTATTCTCTGTCTCAATGCGGACGATCTGACCCTCATGTTCAAGGTAGACTGTCAGTTCCTTTTCGCTGATACCGTAATGTTCCGGTGCCTTGACCTCGCGCACAAAATACCGCGACAAGGGCAACCGCTTGGAGACGGCCAATCCCCGGTTATTGGTGCGAATGGTATCAACAACATTTCCTGCCTTATCGGTGATTTCAAATACCGCACCCTCCAGCAGCGTCCCCGCAGGCAGACCGTTGATAGGATTGTCGTTCGCAGATTTTTTGATAACCTGAATCTGTCCACAGATCGGCGTATTCTCCCATGTCAGCTCCGTCACCTCGCCGCTACGGACATAGACGGTTTTCAGTTCAGTATCCGAAACATATCCCTCATTCTCCAGTTCCCGCAGATAAAAGCGTCCGCTCTCGGTCAGATCGTCGATGTAGACATAGCCGCGCTGGTCGCTGGTATACTCCCCGATGGGACGATGATTGCCGTCATAAAGCAGGAAGGTCACGCCGGGGATACCCTCGCCGGTGATGGCATTGACCTTGTGGATCAGGATGCCGGAAATAGCCTTGTTAGTCACCGTCTTGGTGGTCATCTTTCCCTCTTCCACGGTAAAATAAATGGGCGTGCTGTCAAGCTGGTATCCCTTGCCTGCCTCAGTCTCCACGGCGTAATAGCTGTCACTTGCCAAGGGCACATACACGCGGCCATCCGGCCCGGTGGTGACGGTGTCCACCAGTCCGCCATCGCTGACACGGCGGATCTCGAAGGTGGTGTTGGGGATGCGCTGGGTTTTGTCCGCCGCATTGACCTTGATTAGCTCCACGCCGCCGATGGGGGCGTTATAAAAACACAAGGACTGCGTATCGTCGGGGTTGACTACAACGGTTTGGGTGCGGGTATTTTCGTCGATGGTGTAACCGTCAATAGATTTTTCCTCCGTTACCACCAGCGTACCGGTGACGCCCTTGAGAATGATCTGCCCGTTTTTATCGGTATAATACAGACCGTTGGAGCTGATTTTTCCGTTTTCGTCGGGGACAAACTCGCCGGTAGCCGTAGTGATCTTGAAGGTAACTCCCGCCAGCGGTTTCTTCGTCACAGCGTCCAGCTTGTTGATAATAAGCGCGCCCTGACGCTTGTTCCAGAAGGTCAGATTTTGCACCGTCCCTGCCTTGATGAGAATGTCCTGGGGTGTGCCGTCCAGCACGAATCCATCCACAGATTTGATCTCACGGGCAACTACGGTAGTGCCGGGTTCCAGACCGTTCAAAACGATCTCACCCGCCTTGTCCGTGTAATAAACGCCGTCATCGGGGCCAACGGCAGCGCCGCTGCCATCTACTACCTTGAAGGCAACGCCAGAAAGCGGCTCGTTCTCCGTTCCTTCGATATATTTGTGGATCACCAATGTGGTAGAAGGTTCATTGTCAAAGGTCAGGCTATTGGGTACACCGCTCCTGACCACAATGGTTTTTGGCGTCTCATCCTTGATATAGCCGATGGGCGCTTTATCCTCAGACACGATAATGGTGGCATTGGGATTCAGGGCAGTAATGGTCACAGTACCGTCAGAGCCGGTGACGAACCGCCCGTTGTCTGTTCCAATGGGCTTGCCCTCACTGTCCTTCACAATGAACTCCGCCTTTGCCAGAGGTTTCTTTGTCAGCGCGTCCCGCTTCAGAATGGTCAGGTTGCAGAGAGGCTTATCATAGAAAGTCAGAGGCGCGTTTTCACCCGCCTGCACCGTAATAGTCTGGGGTGTGCCGTCCAATGCGTACCCCTCCGGGGGACGAATTTCCTTTGCCACGATGGTCGTACCGGCAGGCAGCTTAGGGAGCTGGATGGCTCCGGACTTGTCCGTGGTGAACTCACCGTTGGCGGTGCCGATGAACGTACCCTTATCGTCGGTGACGAGGAAGGCCGCGCCCGCCAGCGGTGTTTTGTTGGCATCATCCGCCAGCTTCTTGATGAGGACGGAGCCGTAAGGCTGGTTGCTGAACCGGAGCGTCACCACATCCTGATCCTTACCACTCAGCAGCACGGTTTGGGGCGGCGTGTCGATGGAATAAAACGGACTGGCTTTGGTTTCCTCCACGATATAGGTGCCCGCTTTCAGGCGGGTGAGGATGATGGAGCCATTTTCCGAAGTGGTGTAGGTGCCAATGACGGTGCCGCCGGTTCCGGAGGTGCCGCCGAGGTAACGGATCTGGAACTCCGCGCCCTGTAAGGCCGCGCCGGTTTTTTCATCATATTTGAATACCACCAGCGCGCTGAGGGGGCGATTCTCCCAGATTTTGACCGCGTTTTCGTTGCCAGCCAGATAGAATTCCTGGGTCGGTTCGTCAGCGGGGGCGAATCCGGATGCCGGGGCCTCCTCTGTCACTTTATACCAGCCGCTCTTGAGGGCATCGCCCGTGAAGATGATCTCGCCATGGTCATCCGTGTAAAAGCTGCCGAGGTCATTCATGGCGCCGGTGCTTGTGTTGTCCGATGCCCACCAGATGTGGAACTTGGTGTTGGGGATGGGGGCTTTGGTAACTTCGCACCGCTTGATGATTTTCAAAGAAGGCTTCATGGCGTTGAAGAATGTCACCGTGCGGGTCTCGCCGGGGCCGAGGGCAATCGTCTGTGGAATGTCGCAGAGGATCACATCGGAGGGAACATTGACCTCCGTGACCTTGTAGCTGCCCACAGGGATATTCGCCAAGAAAATACGTCCCGCGCCGTCCGTGGTCGCGGTGGTGGAGTAGCTGCCGTCGATCTGCTCAATTTTGTAGGTCACATGGGCAATAGGTTCCCCGGTGGCAATGTTTTTCTTCAGGATCTCCAAACCGGGTTTTACATAGTTGGTGAAGGCGGCCTCCACAGTACCGGCACCGGCCAGCAGGGCGATGTCCTGATGAGTTCCGGTCTTGATATACGGCTCCTCCACGGATTGCTCGGTAACGCGGTACACACCGGGCTGGAGATCGGGCAGTGTCTTTTCGCCGTCCACGGTGACGGTGGTGGAGTAGCTGCCGGTCAGAGACTCCACCAGAAAGGTCGCTTTGACCTTGGCGAAGGTCTGGGCATCTGCCTTGGTGATTTTCAGGCTGGGCAGAGGACTGTTGCTGGCGGAAACAGTGTACTGCTTGTCGCCATCGGTGGTATCGACATAGACGCTGTGGGGGGTGGGGTCCAGAGCATAACCCTCCAGAGCTTCCACCTCCACGAATGTCCACAGACCCTTGGTGACATCCTTTACCTCAATGATGCCGCCATTACGAGTTACATCGCTGCCGACGATCTGACCGTCGCGGTAGATGTTGAACACAGCGCCATCCAAACCATGGGTAGTCCCGGCAATCACCTTCTTGAACGTGATGTCGCCATCACCGGCAACGGGAGGAGGCGGATTGTCACCGCCTTCCGGCTTATCATCCGTCACAACCTTACGGGCTGCGTGATAGGCAAAGAAGCTCTGGCGGCCAGCGGTTCCGGAAGTGGCAAGAACGGCCCACTTGCCAGACATGTCCTCCACGATGGATGCCTGCTTGCCCTGCGCGGTATATTCCTCGATCTGTTTCTGAAGTTCCGCATCCTCCTTAGCTTTCTGCGCCAGCATCCAGTTGTAATAGCCAACATAGGTTTCATAGGTATCGGCGTTGGCAAAGCCACCGGCATCAATGTCGCCGGAGGTATCGCCGCCTGCGGATTTATCGCTTTGATGATCCCAGATGTAGGTCTGCAAGGCCATAAACAAGCTGCCGGGGATGTCGCCGGTATAATCAGCGATATAGGACATCATCCACTTTACATTCTCCTTGACAGCGGCGTCCATCTCGCCCAGTCCGGTCTTGGCAACAGCTTTTTCCCACAGGGCATCTGCGTCCGCGCCGGTGGCACTTTGGTAGGTGTAGCTGTTCAAAAAACTGGCTGTCCCGTACCGATAGGAATAGCCGAGATCCATGCAATAGAGCTGTTTTCCAGCAGCCATAGGCGGGCGGTAGGAATATTGCTGGCCGGTGGAGGTCAGCCGGGTAGACCAGAGGTTGGGGTCTGTGGTTGCTTTGATGCCCGTTCCGCTGCCGGAAGCTGCCAAAGCGGAGGTGGGCAACAGGGTCAGCAAGGTCAAAAGAGCCAACATCGCTGACATGATCCGTGTTTTCCATGTTTTCATACACTGATTTCCTTTCACATTTTCATAATAGAAAAGCAGGCCGTATAACACGACCTGCTCTTTCAGAAAAGGGATATTTACTTGGGCGTAATAGGTGTATCTACCTGTGAGATCACACAGCCATCATAGAGAAAGAGCTGAACGCAGTACCAGCTTTCCTCTCCGGCAGCATTGACGCCCTTGGCAATGCCCACACCGATAGCGTTTAGGCGTTCATTGCGTATATTCCGCAGATGTGTCTCGGAATTGGCCCAGCCATCGACTGCCGCTTCCGCGAGGCTCACATCATGTTGGGAAAGGTAACGTGTGGCGATCCGATGGATGTTTTCCGCCATGTACGGGCAGTCCGTGACCGTATTGAAGTTCCGACCATCCGGTCTGGTGTGGGAATAGACCGTGTTGGCGGCCATTTCATCGGCTCGCACCTGCGCCGCCTGCATGAGCTTGTCGCTGGTGGTCAGGGCGGTGATGCCGTTTTCCTTACGAAGCGCGTTGGTGCGTTCCACGATGTCCTGTTTCATGGCATCCACATCGGCAGGGGCTGTGGATTCTGGCTGCGGTACCGGCTTGTCCGGTTCTGCCTTTGCAGGCGCTTCCCCAGTGTAGGGCCTTCCACTTTCCACCTGCACACAGCCGTTGTCGCTGTCCCAATAAACATTGAAGCCGACCTGTTCGCCAATGTCCCGCAGCTTCACATAGTTGTTGCCGTTGATGACATAGGCTTCCATCTGTACTTCCCGTCCATCGACAAATACGCGGTGGGTGCTGCGCTCTGCCATAATGCCCGCAGCATGGGCTGTGGCCCCGCCGAACAGGGCAACGCCAACCAGCAATCCGGCAACAAAGGATGTGTATGGTTTTTTCATGGCATTTCCTCCAGACATAAGAATGATTGGCATTTCTGCCTACCGTTATTATGTCATAATCTCACACAACTCGCAAAAAATCATCCAACGGCCACGAAATACATCGTCGAATTGTGTCTCAAATTGAGCCGCATTTTGACTGCCGCTATTCAGTTTTTAGCGCTCCACAGCGCAGACCATCCAGCGATATACCGACTGATCTCTGACGCAGGTATAAAGGGTCAGGCGGTTGTCACTACTGGCCGTTGTGCCGCTGGTGTCCGTCTCCAGCACCTTAGACACACTGGTAACGGTGTAGCTTCGTGTCCCCAGCTTCGTCGTGTAGGTGATGGTATCGCCTACGGTCAGCGTGTGGATCTGTCCAAAGTGATTGTTGACGCCGCGGTTGTGCCCAGCGATACACACATTCCCATTCCAAATGCTGGAGTCGCTGAAATGACCCGTTCCTTTTTTCAGTGCGTTGCTATCCGTCCCCTCATAGACCTTGACGGTTAGACCGATGGCCGGGATTTTCAGCGTTCCCAAACTGCCGTTGCTGTAATAAAGGTCAGAGGAAACCGGAGTGTACGCCGTGCTGTTCCAGCTGCCGCCGCTATCCACTGTGGGATAGGGCACACCGCCAACAGATCCGACGGAACTGACCAGCCCGCCGCTGTGGGCGCCGGGGGTCAGGTTAGGCGTCAGGGGCTCACCCGTATCGGGCAGGTAACTGGTGGGACTGCCAAAGGCGGGCGGGATCAGTGCCGTGTTCTTGCTGCGGTCAACATTGTCCGCGCCGTACTCTGTGACCGTTTCCACACTGGTCGGCCTGCCAAAGAGATAGTCCTCCGGGGCGTCCACCGTGTAATCCAGCGCATAGGCGGGCACCGCAGCCAGCACGGCGGTCAATGCCGCCGTCAGGCACAAGGTTTTCCATTTCATTTCGTGTACTCCTCCCATTTCTTTTCGTTCTTTCGCTTTTTCAGCCAATTACGGCCCAGCACAACGAGGCCAGCCACACCGGCACCAGCGGGCAGAATCAGCAGATAGCGCCAGTCGAAAGCACTGCGTTCCGGCTGGATAGGCGTCCCACTGAAAATTGCGGTGTAAATGGTATCGTCCATCGTGGTACGGACTACCTCACCGGAATAATCCGCCGTGACAATATAGCCGGTAGCATATTTGCTGGATACCTTTCCTGTGTAGGTAGCCGAGGCATGATAAAAACCGTCCGACTCCTGCCACTGCACATCTGCCAATTCCATCGTGCGGCCATTGTCCGTAATGCTCTTGGGGACAAAGGATATATCCGCATCAGACAGGTTTGGGTAGGTTCGGGTTGCCGTTACAGTCTTGGTGGAAGTGTTATAGCCCGCAGCTTCTACCTTGATGCTGGAGGTGTCCAGCACCAAAGTCCCGGTGTAACCGTCCTCCGTGGTAACGGTGCGCTCCGCAGCCAGCTGGGGCATGATCTTCTCCATGTCCTTTGTGTCCATGTTCAGCGTGTAGGTTTCGGCATAGTCCTTCTCATCGCTCTTGGAGTTCTCCTGCCGGGTCACATCCAACAGCGTGTAGTGCCAGCCCTCCCGGTCAAAATCGCCGACGGGGATGCTGGCCGGATCATCTGTGGGAGACAGGCAATAGGTGCGCTCCAACCGCATTTCCTCTCCGCTGGCGTACTCGTTGACCTCTGTGGGATAGAGCGTCGGAGTCAGGAGCAGCGTATCCGCTGCTAAGGCTGGGCAGGTCAACAGGCAGGAGAGCAACGCGGTGATGCACAACGATACTGTGCGTTTCATAGTGGTTCCTCCATATTGATATAATGTAGAAATGCGTCTCAAATTGAGCCGCATTTTTGAAAAACGCCCCGCCGATGGCTCACGGCGGGGCGGGCTGACGGGCTCGCTGGCACTGCGTTGGACGCGCCGCGCTCCCAATATGGCAAAAGCCGCTGACAGCGGCTTTTGGGGTGTCCTCCCCTTGATTACCTAATGAGCCAGCGAACAGCCCGGTCAAGGCTCAGCCAGTGCGCGCACTGGCTGACTCCGCGCATGATTGCGCCAGCAATCGTGCGGCCTTGACAGGGGTGGGCGGTGGCTCATACTCCCCAAAGGGGAGACACCCCCTGTTGTCGGGACTTTACCGGGTAGGACGATGTACCGGGGCGCGGCTGCGCTGTTTGCCCATCTCCAGATTTTTCTCAATGGAGCGCCCAAACTGCTTACTGGTATCCTGAATATTATCGAGAGCCTGTCGGCACTCCTGCGGTTCCCAGCCCTCATAGAGAGCAGCGAGGTTCGACATATCCGGCATAGGCCGTTCAATCCCGTATCTGCGGCAGAGGATATAGGAAATGCTCTGTGCGTCCAACTCACACTCGCCGCGGTCATAGCTGGCATTGGCGCCCTTGGCATGGAAACGGCTGTGGGCTACCTCGGCGGTGATCGCCGCAAAGGCTTCGTTGTCGGGGTAGTCCGGGTTGATGGCCAGTTCCAGATTGGCCGAATCATAAAAGGCGGGCGCGGGAAGCTCCTTGTCAATGACCACCGGCACAACGGCATAATTCAGAACGGTGGTCAACGCCGCCTCCATTTCCTTACTGTCATTCTGCAAGGTGATCCGGGAAATATCCCGGCCCTGCGTCTGCTTGATGTCATAGGCATCCGCCAGCGTATAACCGCGCCCCATAGGAGAGCGGGCAAAAATTTTCACGCCGTTGTTCTTCTCGCTGTCCATAACGGAACGGTTCAGCGTTTTCCAGCGGTCACGGGTTCCGAACACGGTGGCCTCCGGGTTCCCAAACATCACCAGCGCGATATTGCCGGCGCTGTAAGAGGGGTTGTCCCCCTGCATCTCCAGATAGCGGGCGTATGCTTCGGGATTGCTGGTGATCTCCGTGATTCCGGCGTCCTGCATCGCCGTAGTATTTTCCCTCTCGGCCTGCTGGGCTTCTTTCCACTTCGTATCGTTTTCGGCCTTACGGCTCACGATCTGTTCCAGATTTGCCATACTAAAAATTCCTCCTGTTATCTTGATTTCTGCTGTGTGGGCTGGGAACGCTGCTTCGCCTGACCGTCCCGCATCCCCGCAGCGGTTTTCTGCAACACAGCCAATCGGCCTTTTACCGTGGGAATATCACTGATTTTCTCAGCCGTATCAGTAGTCCTCGTCGTCTGGCTCATTCTCGATACTGTCGAGCCATTCCCGCGCTCTGGTGAGGAGTTCCCTTGTTGAGTGCGGGGTGCGTCTTTTTTTACGGTATCGTCCTCCTGCGTCTGCGTGGGGGCGGGATAGCCCCGGCGCTGCATGAACAGATTGACCTGCGATACAAAGTCTGTGTTGGTAACAAGCGCTACCAATCCGTCATCCTCCTTTGTATCCCGGATCGCGGCAAAGAGAATATTGGGCTTGGCGTATTTGCGGAAGTCGTTCAAATCCTCGGCCTTGATGCAAAAGGTTTTCAATTCCTTGCCCTCCCGCAGCAGGCGCTTCATACTGGTCTTTCCCACCAGCTTTTTATTATCCTTCGCCAAAGCATATAAAAAGGCGGTCAGGTTTTTACAGCCTGCCGCCAACAGCTTGATGCTTTCCTCCGTCAGCTGGATGCTCTCCTTTACCATCAGGTCGGCCACTTCTCCACTTGCGTCCATTTTCTTTCACCTCCCGGTTTTCAAATATCCGATCAGATCCACCATCGTACACTGCGGGGCGCAACGCAGACAGCGGCTTATCATCTGCTTGATATGCCTCTCTCGCTGGGTATTGGGGAGCCGGTTAAAAAGCACTACATCTCGGACGAGTTCAGGATAGTCCATTAAAATCACACTCCCACGGCGGACATCGCCCTCCATGTACTCTGCGTGAAGCAGCAGCGTTAAAACCGGCCAGCAGGTTTGTACCTCAAACATAGCGAGAAGCCTATTGGCATCACTACCGACGGTATAGACCTCAGACAGCGCCATCAAGCGAAAACGGTCTTTCCGGGCCAGAAAGAGATCATCGCTATATCCGTTTTGCGATAAAATTTCCAGTTCAGCTTTCAGGCTGTCACAGTTGATGGGTTGATACGCTGCGGTCAGTTCCAACACTTTGCTCAGGTCTGCTTTTATCAGTTTTTTCATGGCGGCTCCTTTCTTCCTGTATTCTGATTTGTGCCTGCACGGCTGGAATATCGCCTTCGATGCGAGCGCATAACTTCAGCTCCCGGCGCAGTATCCGCAGCCGTGCGGTGATCGTGCCAATTTCCTCGGAGCAGGCCGCATCCTCCGGCAGCCGTCGGTGCAAACGGTAAAGATCGCCACGGCGGTCAGTCAGATTGTCTATCTCTGCTTGCAGTGCATCCATCTGCATGGACAGCTGTTCTGCGCTGTCGATGCGATTTTCCCGCAGGTAGTAGAATTGCTCCTGATAGCGTTCAAACTTAATGGCCTCTGCCCGTGAGACAGGGGTCTTGCGCCGGGATGGCGGCTTCCTCAGCAGATAAAGATATTTCAGGTACAGAAGCCGGAAGCCCCGTGCGCGGCCTGTCTTTAATGGCAAATGGCCTTTCACACGGTATCGCCGCCCATAGGGGAAATACCGCTGCGGCAGGATGGGGGCATGGCTGCTGAGCGGCGGCGCTGTGCCGGTGCGGTTCTCCGTAAGGCGGGAGAATATCTCCGCCTCGCTATACCCAGTCCCCAGCTTGTCCAGCCGAAGAAAGCGTGCGCCGCCCGGCGGCTTGACCGCCGCATGGGTCACTTGGGGATACCGTTTGACTTGATAGCCCATTTTCACCAACTCTCCCCAAAAAGAACGCATGGTGTAGGCGCTGGCGATGGCTATATCTATGTCCGCACGGGTCAGCCCCCGAAAGTTGGGCTTCCCCGCCTTTTCTGCCCCCCACTCGGCACGGCTGACGGATGGCTCACTGGATTCAATGATCGACAGGCCATGCTCCAGACAAATCGCATCCGATGTTCCCCGGATACCTACCCCGGAGCCGCCCAGCAAGTCCGCGATACGGTCACGGTACATGGTTCCGTCCACAAAGGACACGCTGTTGAATACGATATGTGAATGTAGGTGCGCTTTGTTCAAATGCGTGGACACCACTACTTCGTATTTATCCGCCAAAAGCCGCTGCGCCAGTTCGACGCCGATGGCGTGGGCCTGCTCCGGCGCGACCTCGCCGGGAGCAAAGGACTGAATCACATGATAGCCCTTGCGTTTGCGGCTGGTCTTGCCCCAGCGGCGCTTGGTGTCCATCATGTCCGCATAGGCGGTTTCCCGGTCACAGTTCAGCGCAGTTTCAAAACAGTCCTGCTCGGTCTTATCCCGGTTCATGGCGTAGTCCAGCACTGTTTCCAAAGAGGTCTTTTCCTCGTCCTGCGTATAGCCCAGGCACCTGTCCAATCGGCTATGAATGACAATGATCTTCGTATACGCCATTCAAAGCCGCTCCCGCACCAATCGTGTGGCCTGCCGCACCAGATGCAGCGCTTCCGTGATCTCGTCACCGGTGGCTGCGCCCCTGGCGTTGGCTTGATGGGCCAACTGGTTGATGTTATTCCCGATGGCGGACAGCGCCCGAAGCAGGTCGGCATAGGCGTCAGGGGGACGAGGACGGAGATTTACGCCCATAATGAGCTGCCGTACCAACGGCTCCTTTTTCAGCCCGGTCACTTCTGCCTGTCGGCACAGGTGCGCGTACTCCGCGGCGTTCAGCCGGAGTGCCATTGTCTTTGCAGTTTCTCGCATGGTTGTCTCCTTTCTGATAAAAAATAATGCGTCTCAATTCGAGACGCATTAGGAATTGAAAAATCTGCCGCTTGATGTAAAATGAAAGATAATCAGTAAATAATTTAATGGCATTATGCTTGGGGGTACAAACATGAACGTTCCTCTTTATAATCGCGATAAATATTACAGAATAATGGATAGGACACAATCCAATTATGCAAATCAGTTGAAAAGAATATCAAAAGATGCCAAACGTTCGGATTTTATTCTAATCTATTATAGCATGGCCCTTATTGTATATGCGCTGTCTGCGGAATTTTACCCCGGGTTATTCGATAGTACATGGACTTCTTATAGCAGTATTATTCTTTCTACTATCGTTTTAATATATTCCATCGTAAATAGCAAAGCGGGTTATCCAGAGCGTATTTCAAAAATTCAGACGGCCTTAAATGAAGTAAAGCGTCTAAAGAGAGAAGTCGGTTCACTTCCAAATTTTTCTCACAATGACACCGATAGCACTTCACAAGTCGATACTATACCTGACGAGGAGTGCCAAAATTGCGGTAATAAATCTTGTACAAATAGAGCTTTATGTTGTGAAAAGTTAGAGAGGCTAAAGTTAGAGTACGATCGACTTGTAAGTAATACTGAGGTGCGCGATGATCTGGATTTCTATTATACCATTCGTCATCTTTGCAAAGAATATGATATCAACCTATATACAGGGAAGAAAAACGCTCATCGGTTTACAAGAAAGCTTAAAAATATCTTTTCCAAAAATGAAACCGCAGAAACTGTTGCCAATGATAAAAGCGACGAGGTGATAATCAAAGAATTAAACGGATATATTTCAGAAAATGCTCCTCATTTGCAACGTATTCATATTCTTTTTTTGCATCTTTGCCATCTTCTTCTGTATGTTGCACCTATTATTATTTTTGTGTTAGGCATATTTTTCAAACACACATCCTTTGAGTTTGGGGGGTCTTAGGGGCACGCCCCTAACCAGCGGAATTTTGATGTCAAAATTCCATGCTGGCTGGGACAGCGACGCAGAGCGCCGCTGTCCTACCGTGTCGGGATATGCTTCTTTTGGGCCTCGGTTTTCCTTTGCTCCTTCCGGCATTTCTCAGGCGGCTTGACGGGCGGCTCTGCCATATCCACATCGTCCAGACAGGCCAACAGGTCATCCACTGTCTGCTTGCTTGGTTCTGATTTGTCAGGAGGGGCCAGTGTGTATCCGGGGGCCAGATGGCCGTTGATGCTGAACATCCGTCTGCACTCATTGGGGACTGACGGGGATATTTCCCGGAACAGGTGGCAATACAGGTCAAACCGACCTTGGATATAATGTTGTGCGGCCTCCATACTGGGGTATTTTTTCTTGTCCTGCCGTGCGACATAGATACTGTCTCCCCAATAATTTTTGTAGTTACTATTCGGCTGCTTGGGTGCGTTGTAGATGATGCCCCAGCTGACGAGGTAAACATCGGCGGCCTTTTCATAGAAGATTTTGTACCGCATTTTATAGGTGCGGTTGCTGATCTCCCATATCCCGTTTTTGTCCTGTTTCCACTCATTGGAGGTATGCTCGACCTCTGGCGTTTGCAGATATTCCAGCGCCCGTTCCAGAAGCATCGTCTGTGCGGCCTGTTCATCCCACGCCGCCGCAAGTTTTTTTAGCTGGGCGTACAGCTCTTTTTCCAGCGTAATGCTGGCCTCCTTGCGCTGTGTGACTTCCTCTCTCGTCAGCGTGACCAGCGGGGCGATATGAGGGCCGGCCCGCCAATCGTTGAAAGAAATGTTATGCAGGATCGTCATTTTCTGGCCGGGCGTAATATCGTCCTGATATGCGTTCAAATAATAAAAGCTGTCCTCACTGTCTTTTTCAGGCATGGACTCAACACCTCCTATCTGGCCGGAGTGTCCGGCCCCTTTTTTGTTTTGGGCTGCCAGCACTTTTGCAAGCGATGTTCCATCGAAATAACGCGGTACAATTCCGCCTCGCTTTTGGGGCAGCAGCGAAAATTCTGAATGGCTCCATACTCAAAGAAAATTTCTTCCCGCTGCTTTCTGTACTGCTCCATCGGCATACGAAACTTCTCCCCGGAGTAAAAAGTAAGCTCCACATCATCAAAGGGGATAGCTACTTTTATGACCCGCTGTACCTGTTCCCGGTAATTCAGCTTCACAACATGACCCATAGGGGCTGTGCCGCGCCGCCCAGTGATGGTGACGCGATAGGCTTCGATGCCATCGGGCATATCCGCATAGTGTGTCCAAATCTTATACCCGTCGCTGTCTCGGAGAAAGACATCCCGTTCCAGCACACACCATGTCCCGTTAGGGCGAGACATGAAGTAGAATATCCGTTCATCCATATAGGGGCTGTTCAGTGCGTCACGCAGTTTCTGAGCATCCAGTTCAAAATCTTTTCTGTAATGCTGCGTATTCCGGGACACCACTTCGTCCAGAAACGCGATCAAACTGATTTCTTTTCCCATAACGCACCTCATCGAATCGGTGCAGGACGGCGGGGTGCGGCTTTATGGAGCACCTTTTTCTTGGGCGGTCGTTTGACTGGGGATAGCCATTTGGCTTCAAAATCAGCCAGCGTCATACGCTCGCCGCAGAACTGGCCTTCAAAATCACCGGGGGACAAATTGAGATACCCATTGGGCGGAATGGGAACAGGGCTTGCGGTCAGGACGGTGCCGAAATGCTCCACCGTGATATGCCGGGCAAGCAGGCAAGGTTGGCTCCAATCCTGTTCACTGGTTTGCATATCATAGGCATACACGCCTTTTGGGATAGTGGCACGGTCTACTCGAAGGGTAGTGAAAAGGCCGGGGATGCCTAAAATCTCCACGGCCTCATAGTGTTCTTTCCGGGCGTCAACTGCGCTCATAGGCATTTCTCCTTTTTGTTCGCTGTTTTTTCTGTGTAGGCGGGGGCAGTTCTTTCGGTGGGTCGATACCGTCGATCAGTTCTGCGGCGGTATTACGGATCAGTTCTAATGACGCTTTCAGCTGCGATAGATCCTTTCCGTGGCTCCATCCGGCCACATAGCCGAAAGAGTAATCAGCGGTATCAATCCCGAAATGCTGACAGACTACATAAGCCACGCTTTCAGCCTCCATTTCCCGGACAAAGCGCCGCTTGCGCTGTGGTGGTGTTTCACCGTCACCGTCCTCTATTGGTGCATGGAGTTTAGCGTGACTGACCTCATGGATCATGGTTTTGATGGTTTGTGCTTGGCTCATGTCGGGCTGGACAAAAATACGTTGTTCCGCAAAATTGCAGCAGCCATAAGCACCGCCCGGAAACGACTCCATGGAAATGGGGTAAGGGGAAATGCTGCGCAGAGTCGCAACCATGCTCTCATACTGTGCTACATCGCCGGTCAACTTTTTTACAAACTCAGGCAGCGGTTTTCCCTCCGTCTGGCTTACATCGAATACCGTAACGGTGCGGAAGCCCATGCGCTGCACCCATTGAACAGAGGTAGCGGGTGAACCATCCAAAGCAGTTTCCTCCACTTCTTCCTTCCTGCGGTATGGGCAAGGGGCGAGTATGGTGATGCCACGCTCGCCTCGCTTGACCTGTCGGCCAAAATTCCTTCTCCAATCGTGATAACCCGCAACATTGGTGGCATTTGGGCATTGCATGAAAATCAGCATGGTATTGCCAAAGCTATAATGGTGGAATTTCGACATGGCAGTAAGATAAGCTGCGTATTGACCGCTTTGAAAAATATCTGACACGCCCTGCTCCAATTGATCTGTCAGTGCCTTCAGCCGTTCGCTTGGGGAAGTATATTCCTGCATGACAGCTCACTCCCGCCCCGGAGGGTCATTCCGGCTTTTTTCTTGGCCGGGGCTGCCTACCGCTTTGGGCTGCACCTTCATCGTGATGGGAGTATTGCCTGTTGCTCCAATCAGGATTTCAGCACAGTGAAATTCCTTCTTGTAGGATTTGACCTGCTCCGGGGTCAAAGAGCAAAAGTCCTCTTCGCCCAAGCCGCACACAAAAAACGGGCCAAATACGCCGCCATATCCGCCGGGAACGCTTCGGTTGTACGGCATTCCCAAAAGAATACCCTCATCATTGCAGACAACTGCGGCCCTATCCTCAAAGGGGTAGATGGCCTGGATCGTTCCGCCTACGACCTCCTGCATTTCATCTAAGCCGTTGATCTCCGCCTCATACGGAGCATACCCCGGTTTAACAATTACAACCGTCATGCTCCGTCACCTCTCCGGCTCAGATTTCTTCTTAGGTTCCTTCTCGGTCTGCATCTTCATTTTCTGGCGTTCCAGCGCCTTTTTGCGAAGATCCATCGCCTCGAACATCGTGCGCTTGACCGTAGCGACGGTGGTTCCCTTGTCCGGGAAGTAGGGGCGCAACTCGTCATCTTGAAAAGTTACCTTCAACGGCGGGTCGATTTCCCGCTTGGTGGGCGCAACGGAGTTCTCAATTTTCTGTGCAGTGAGCGTACCGGCACGGCTTTCCTCCTTCAACTTGACCGCCTCCGTCTTGGATGGGACTTTTCCGCCCTCTTTTTCTATGGCGTCCGCAAGTGTTTTCTGCTCGGTGGGCTTCATGTGGGAAATCTGCTCGGCGGTATCCAGCGGCAGTTCCTTTTTATCCACCATTTTTTTCAGCGGCTCCTCCAACTGATTAACGCGCATCAATCGCTGCACGCTGGCGCGGCTCATGCCTAAATCTTCTCCCACCTGCTCATCGCTGCGCTTCATCGGCTCCTTACCCGCCAGAATATCCGCCTTGGAGCGGCGTCCGGCCTTGCGTTTCAGTGCGTCCATTTTCATCTGTGCGGCACGGGCCAGTTCGGAGATAGGAATATCCTTACGGTGGAGGTTTCCGTCTACGCATTGAATCTGTGCGTCATCCTCGTCCACACGCTCGATCAGAACAGGAATAGGGTAATTCAGCTGTGCGCCGATGTCATGGCGGCGATGACCGGAAATGATCTCAAGGCCACCGTTGCGACCGGGCCGACAGAGGACAGGTTCACGAATACCATAGGTCTTGATGGACTCAAACAGGTCTTTATAGTCCTGCGTCTCACGGTTCACCGTAAAGGGATGATCCAGAAAGTCCTTCAGATATGCCGGATGAACGGCCATACTGTAAATTTCTCCCTCATTGGGGATGGGCAGCTTGAAAAAATCAGCTTCGGCAGGGGCATCCAGCCGATCCTCAAACACCTTGGTCACGGCAGAGCCTTTTGGCCCATCTGCGGTACGGGTAGCCGTAGTAGCATCCTTCGGCTGTTCCGGCGATTTCTGCGTCACCGCCGCCTTGGCCGGTTCATCGGGCTTTTTAACCTCGTCAGGCTTGGTGGAAGCGACGGGAACATCAGCGGGCTTATCAGCCTTGACCGCCTTATCGTCCTTGGCGGGTTCGGCGGACTTCTTCACCTCGTCGGGTTTAGCGGGAGTAAGCGGAGCCGCAGCGGGCTTGCCATCCTTGGCTGCCTTATCGTCCTTGGCAGGTTCGGCGGGTTTCTTCACCTCGTCAGCTTTGGCGGGAGCGACCGGAGCCGCAGCGGGCTTGCCATCCTTGACCGCCTTATCGTCCTTGGCGGGTTCGGCGGACTTCTTCACCTCGCCAGGCTTGGTGGGAGCGGCGGGAGCATCAGCAGGCTTACTGTCCTTGACCGCCTTATCATCCTTGGCCAGTTCAGCAGGCTTCTTCCCCTCGTCAGGTTTGGCGGGAGTGACCGGGGCCGTAGCGGGCTTGCCATCCTTGGCTGCCTTATCGTCCTTGGCGGGTTCGGCGGGCTTCTTCCCCTCGTCAGGTTTGGCGGGAGTGACCGGAGCCGCAACGGGCCTACCATCCTTAGCCACTTTATCATCCTTGGCGGGTTCGGCAGGCTTCTTCACTTCACCGGGCTTGACAGCGGCGGGCGATAGAATGGGCGGTTTTGTTCCTTTGGCAGGAATAGGCGGTGCGGGAGTGGGCGGCGCTCCGGCAACAGGTGTCCGAAACGCACCAATCAGCGGGTTTTTCTTTTCATTGGACATTGATTTACCTCCATATTCAAGTTTTATGTCGAAAAATGTGTCTCAATTTGAGCCACATTTTCAACCAAAATTAAGGGCCGAAGTCATGTTGGACTTCGGCCTGATAGTGGTTATTCATGGTCAGCGGGGCGTTGAACAGCGTGGTGAGCAGGTATGCGCGGATATTACGGACTTGTGTGGTATTGCGGCGCAGACACTCAAACACATAGACCATCAGCGAGTAGTCCAGTCGGTAGAAGCGGGCTTGCACCTGTGGCAGCGGGATATTCTCACCGCCGATCCGTACCGTTGACTGTGTGGAACACATCACATCCGCCATCAGCCCCACGACCTCATCTACATCATCGGCATTGAACTGTTGACAAAGAAACGGGTACTCGATATTCTCTTTGATCTCTCTCAGATACTCGCTTCTATCCATCCATCCCGGCTGCTCGGCGGAAGGCGATGGATGGATAGATTGATTTTTATAGCTAAAATCAGTTTGATTAGATTCAATATAATTACCGTCTGATTTTCCGAAGTCTGCACTTCGGAAAATCGGAAGTCTTGACTTCGGATTATCGGAACTCTTGACTTCTGATTTTCCGACTTCTTGACTTCCGATTTTCGGAAGTCTGGGAGTCTCCTGCGGCGCAGGGGTTTCAGCAGGTACTCGGCGGGTAGTGAAGCGTTTGACATAGATTTTTGTTGGTCTGCCTTGCCCTTGCTTTACTCGCTCGATCAGACCGCAACCTTTATCTGTATCCAGTTCGGACAATAATTTGACAGCCTTTTCGTGACCACAATTTAAGTCCTCTTGTATCTCATCCAATGTATAAAAGATATAGACCCTGCCAGCGTCATCGTACCAACCGTTCCGCACTGACAGGCCCATTCGGTCAAGCAGGAGGCCATACAGCAGCTTCGCGTCAGTGGATATTTTCTTGAACTGCTGCCCGGTGACAAGCTGGCGGGGGATGCGGTAAAAAGAAAACTGGCTGCTTTCGTCTCCGTAGTAGTAGTCAAAAACCACAGATTGAGACATAGTATCACCTCCAGATAGTTTTATAGTAGATGGTACGGCTAATATGCCACAGATATCAGAAACACAATGTCCTTTTTGTGATGGGAAAATCCGTATTGAAAAAACGCCCAATTATATCGAAGCGGCAAAATCTGATTATAAGAAAATTAAACTTCAAGCAAAAGATCTGCAAAAGGCATACGACGAACTGTTGGCAGAAAAGGATATACTTGAATCGTCAATAGAGAGTCTTCTTGCAAAAAAGCAGTCTGCAGAAGAGTTAGTTGCCAATAAGTTAACTCCCAAAGCTAATCAATTGAAGGAAAAAATAGCGGAATACAAAAAGACTCTTGAATATCAAAATGAAATATCGTTTCTTAAGAAATTAGTTGAGCAAAAAACAAGCGACATAATAGATACAGAGTCTTTAGGTGAGTCTGAAAATAAGTTTAAAGTCAAAGACTACTTCGATTATTCTTTTGTTTCTGAATTTGGTAAATGGATAAAACTGTTCCTTGAAGACTGCAAATACCCAAATCTCACTTCGCTAATATTTGACAAAGCAACTATGGATATTGTTCTAAACGGGAAAAAGAAAAGTGCGAACGGAAAAGGATACAATGCATATCTGAACTCTGCCGTAGCGATAGTATTGTCAAGATACATGCAAAAACATGCACACTATGCACCCGGATTAATTCTCTTAGATTCGCCGATTCTCTCTTTGAAAGAAATTGATACTCAAAAGCCATCTCAGTCAATGCGAAATGGACTATTTGAAAATATCGCTAGCACTTCTGAGGGAATCCAAACTATTGTTATCGAGAATGAAATTCCAGAAATTGATTATTCCAATGTCAACCTTATTCATTTCACCAAAAATGCGAACACAGGAAGATATGGTTTTCTCATAGATGTCATGGACTGACGATCTTATTACTACCGCCACCCATAAGTGCCTTTGGATGCGAACATATCGTCCGAAATCTTCAATTTTCAACATTCCCCCAAGGGGATGCGAACCGTATTGTTGCCATTGTGTTGACATCCCAACAATATGCGAGTTATAATGCAAGAAAGTTTCTTTGACCTATTTGTAGACATTTTCAGCCTAAGAATGAAACGAGGCCATATACATTTTTCCTACAATTACTCTACAATGGTCGATTTTCAGCGACAAATACATACTTGCTTCGACGGGAATTGTGGTGCATATAAGTGACCCGGTTGGGAGAGCGTACGGTTCGCATCCGTAAGGTCGAGAGTTCGATCCTCTTCGTCTCCACCATAAAAACCACTCCATCGGAGTGGTTTTTCTTTTTCGTTAACGCTTCACTGGAAGTTTTTGTTTGGGGGTATCTTATGAAAACCGCATTGATCACCGGCGCGTCCCGGGGAATTGGCCGGGCCGTGGCCCGGGAATTAGCTCATCAGGGCTGGGCTGTAGGCATCAACTACCTGAATCGGACGGACAAGGCCCGGGAGCTGGTGGAGGAACTGACGGCAGCGGGCTGTCATGCCGCCATGTTCCAGGCCGATGTCGCGGACAGCGCTGCCGTGGCCGAGATGGTCCGGAAGCTGGGCGAGACTTTCAGCCCGGTAGAATTAGTGGTAAACAACGCCGGTGTGTCGGGTCAGGGGCTGTTTCAGGACACCACCGACGAGATGTGGGACCGGTATCTGGCGGTAAATCTGAGCGGCGCCCGGAACACCGTCAAGGCGGCCCTCCCTCACATGATTTCTGAAAAGCGGGGCTGTATCGTAAATATTTCCTCCATCTGGGGCCAGCGGGGGGCAAGCTGCGAGGTGGCTTACTCCTGCACAAAGGCAGGCATCATCGCCCTGACCCGGTCATTGGCTATGGAATTGGCCCCCTCCGGCATCCGGGTAAACTGCGTGGCCCCCGGCGTCATCAACACCGACATGGTGCAGGTGCTGGGGCAGGAGACCGTGGAGGAGCTGATCCGCGAGACGCCTCTGGGCCGCTTGGGAACACCCGAGGATATCGCCTATGCCGTGGCATTCTTCGCCTCGGAGCGGGCAGGCTTTATCACCGGTCAGGTCCTCACCGCCGACGGCGGCTTCATTGTATAAAACTTCATGCATGAGCAGTGCACCACGAACATGCGCAAATGCCAGTGCGTGAAGGTTTCGTGCATCATTTCCGGTTGCCCCGCAGGGGCGAGGAAATGGCACATTTCTTATTTTGCTATGCTTTTGCACAGCAAAACCGCACAACAAAAGGACTGCCGCTTAGCGGCAGTCCTTTATCGTTGACTGACCTCCCAGGCGTCCTGAAAGATCAGATCATCCACATCGCCCACGGGCTTTTTCAGCTCCATACGCTTCCCTCCTTTGCGATATCTGCATTTGCAACTTACTCAGTATATGCCGCCGAAGGTGAAAAATTGCACGAAACCGTGCATCGGAATTAAAAAAGCCGTCCGGGACGTCCCCTTTACAAATGACCTGAAAGTGTGTATAATATCTTTAATTATGTGCAAATATCTGCAAATGCGAGGAATTTAATCATGGAACTGACTCAAGGCGTCCGGTTCGACACATTGGAGCTGTCACTGGAAATTCTGCGCGCTTTAATGGAGCGCAATATTGTACAATCCACCCCGGTGCAGGCGGGCTGCATCCCTCCCATGCTGGAATGGCGGGACGTGATCGCCAAGGCCCCCACCGGTACAGGCAAGACCTTTGCCTACGGCATCCCCATCGTAGAGCATATCGACCCGGAGGACGAAAGCGTTCAGGCGGTGATCCTGGCCCCCACCCGGGAGCTTGCCATCCAGATCACCGATGAGCTGCGGATCCTCTACACCTATAAACCCGGCATCCGGGCAGTGTGCCTGTACGGCGGCGCACCCATCGGCCGCCAGATCGATGCGCTGAAAAAACATCCCCAGATCGTAGTGGCCACGCCGGGACGGCTGTCCGACCACATGAAGCGCCGCACCGTCCGGGTGGATACGGCGAAAACCGTGGTGCTGGACGAGGCGGACCGGATGCTGGACATGGGCTTCATCCATGACGTGACCCGGCTGCTGGACCGCATGGACAAGCGGAAAAATCTGGGACTGTTCTCCGCCACCATCTCCCGTGAGGTCATGGACATCGCTTGGGTGTATCAGCGGGACGCGGAGGAGGTCACCGTCCGGGAGGACGAGCAGAACAAGCCCGATATCAAGCAGTTCCGCATGGATGTGAGCTTCGACGGCAAGGCGGAGGCCATCGCCAAGATCTTGAACGAGACCGGCTTTGACCGCTGCATGGTGTTCTGCAACACCAAGGGCAACACGGAGCGCATCACCAAGTTCCTACAGATGCGGGGCATCGACGCCCAGTGCATCCATGGGGACATTCCCCAGAAGAAGCGGGAGCAGGTAATGGATCTGTTCCGCAAGGGTAAGCTTCGGGTCTTTGTTTCCACTGACGTGGCCGCCCGGGGCATCGACGTGGATGATGTGGACATCGTGTTCAACTGCGACATTCCTGATGAAAATCAGGACTATGTCCACCGGATCGGCCGTACCGGCCGGGCCAAACGGCAGGGCGTGGCCGTCAGCTTTGTGGCGGACTTCCCCTCCAAGATCCGGATCGACGATATTGCCAAGAACACCCGCAATGAGATCCTGCCGGTGAAATTCGATGAAAACGGCAGCCTGACCATGGCATAACATAAAAGGAGTCCCTATGAAATTATGGAAGCGCCTGACAGCGCTGTGTCTCAGCGCTCTGGTGTGCGTTACCCTCCTGACCGCCTGCGGCCGGAAGGAATCGGCAGATGGCCGGGCATCTCTCTCCGTCTGCGTGGGTGAGACCCCCGCCACCTATGATCCCATCTACGCCCAGCAGATCGGGGACCAGACCATCCTGAACCACCTCTATGAAAATCTGATGCGGCTGGAAACGGGCGAAAACGGCCAGACCATCGCAGTCCCCGGTGCCGCCAAAAGCGTGGACATGAAGGAGAACAGCGATGGCACCGTCACCTACACCTTCCGCCTCCGGGGCGGCAAGTGGTCCGATGGCGTAGAGGTCAAGGCCAGCGACTTTGTATACGCCTGGCAGCGTCTGGCGGACCCCGCCACCGGCTCCGTGTATGCCCCGCTGCTGTCCATTGTCAGCGGCTATGCGGAGGCTCAGGCCTCCGGCGACATGAGTCTGCTGGCGGTGAGCGCAAAAAGCAGCACCACCCTTGTGATGACCCTGACCGGTCATTATGACTGGTTCCTGCGGGAGGTCTGCACCTCCATCGCCACCATGCCTCTGCGGCAGGATGTTGTACAGCGGCTCAAGCAAGAGGCGGATGCCGCCAACGATAATCTGAAAGAGGATGAGACGCCCCGTCGCTGGTGGTCCGATCCCACCCGTCTGGTGACCAATGGTCCCTATACTGCCTCCGCAGAGGACGAAAACGCTCTGACGCTGACGGAAAATACTGCCTACGGCAAAAAGCTGACCGGTCCGGAGGATCTGACCTTCCGCTTCGGAGACACGCAAACGGCGGAGGTCCTGTATGATCAGGGCGTGGTAGACGCTGTCTGGCCTCTGACGGAGGAGGAGATGGCGGAGCAGATGGAAGCGGATGAGACCTGGCAGGCAGAGCCTGTTCTGGAGACTTACTCCGTCATGTTCAACTGCAGCCGTCTGGAGGATGAATCCATCCGCAAGGCCCTGAGCCTGGTGATCGACCGGGAACAGCTGACCGCCATGGCGGGGATTACGGCACAGCCCGCCGAGGGACTGGTGCCCCCCGGCGTGCCGGAGGACAACGCAGATCTGGATTTCCGCGCCTGCGGCGGTAGCCTGCTGGACAACGATCCGGAAAGCTACGCCGACCGCTGCCAGGACGCTGTGGACCTGATGCAGAATGCCGGATATGACCGGGGCAGCGACCTGAGTGCGGAGCTGGGTGCTCTGGAATATCTCTATGTGGATCAGGGCAGCAACAAGACCGTGGCCATGGCCCTGTGCGGTATGTGGGGCCACTATCTGGGCGTGAACGTGACGCCCAGAGCCGTAACGCCGGCGGAACTGGCCTCCGCTATGCGCAGCGGGAATTACACGCTGGCCGGTATGTCCGTCAGCGCCGTGTGCAGCGATGCGGAATGTTTCCTGATGGACTGGACCACCGGCAATCGGGACAACTTCCTCCACTATGAAAACAGCGCTTACGATACGCTGATGTCCATCATCGCCGGTGCAGAGGACGGCTCGGCCCGTATGGGTTGTCTCCATGACGCGGAGGACCTGCTGCTGGAGATCGACTGCGCCATATCCCCCCTCTACACGGTGGGAACGGCCTGGAAGCTGCGGGACACCTATCTGGGTGCCATCCGGGACCCCCGGGGCTGGTTCGACTTCCGGGGCGTGTATCCAAAGCCCGTCACCGTGCAGTAATTCCAACGGAACCAATGGAATACGCCGCGACCGCAATGAAATGTAAAAACAACGCAGCCGTTTTTGGGAGATCCTCCCGAAAACGGCTGCGTTTTTTATGTTCCAAACTCTTGCGGACAACTTTCTTACGGCTTCGCGTAGATTTTTCTTCCGGCGGACCAGACTGCCTGTACGGCCCCCTCCTGACGGCGGTACACCGCCCGTTCCAGCCGCTCCGCCGGAGTCAGGGTGCGGGACTGGGGCAGTGTGTCATCCGCCAGTACGATGGCGTGAAGGGAATTTCCCGCGGCAAAGCCCGGTTGCTCTCCAAAGAAAGCGGCCCCGGCAGAGGTAGCCAGATACCACCCCTCCGCCACGGTGAGGAAGGGGGTGTTCCAGTCATCCATCATCCGCCGGGCCTTGGAAGCCCGGACGGCGGCCGCCGTCACGTCAAACAGATCCAAATGATCGCCTCCGGCGATGTCGCTGCCAAGAGCCACCTTTACGCCTTCGTCCAGCATCCTCCGTACCGGCGCCACGCCGGAGCAGAGATTCTGATTGGAGTCGGCGCAGTGGACCACCGTTACCCCGGCGTCCTTCATGGCCTGCCGCTCCCGCTCGTCCGACCAGACGCAGTGGGCCATCACGGTGCGATCATTCCAAAGGCCGTACTTCTTGTAGGTCTCCCAATACTGTCTGCAATCCGGGTGGAGCTGGCGTACCCAGTCCATCTCCGCGCCGTTTTCCGACAGGTGAGACTGCACCGGCAGGTCGCGCTCCGCCGCCAGCTTTCCCAAAAATGCCATCAGCTCATTCGTGCAGGAGGGGGTGAACCGGGGGGTCAGAATCGGCTTGATGTGCCGGAGATCCTGACAGGCATCCAGCCATCGCAGCGTTTCGCGCATGGATTCCTCCGTGGTCTCCTCCAACACGCCGGGTGCGCCGTTGCGGTCCATATTCACCTTGCCCACATAGCCGGTGATCCCCGCTTTTTCCAGCTCATCCATCAAGATCAGGGTAGCGTCGGTGTGGAGGGAGGAAAACATGCACACCCGGGTCGTCCCGCAGGACACCAATTCCCCCGCCAGCTGCCGGTACACCGTCCGGGCGTAGTCCGGCTCCGCAAACCGGGCCTCCGTGGGGAAGGCGTAGGCATTCAGCCAGTCCAGCAGGGGCAGATCCATGCCCATCCCCAGCATGGGATACTGGGGAGCGTGGAGGTGCAGGTCCGCAAAGGACTGGACGATCAGGCAGTCTCCATAGTCCTCCACAGACGCTCCGGCATATTGCTCCGACAGCACCGGATACACCCCGGTAATGACGCCGTTTTCAGCGATAAGATAACCGTGTTCCGTCACATCCAGCCGGCCGCAGGCCGGCGCGGAAACGATATTTCCTTTCAGAATGGTGGTCATTGCGTCCTCCTTTCAAAACAAAAGAGCGCCCGCATAAGCGGACGCTCATAGCAAGATCTTAGGCGATCTCATAGAAACTTCCGCGCCTGAGACGATCCCATCAGCGGAATTATATGAGCCATATTTCCATTTATAGTTTAATTATACCACGGCGCCGGGAAAAAGGCAAGCCTCTCCGTCGGCACACACCGTCGGCACACATCCGGGAATTGTCGCCTATACTGGCGTACAGGCAAAATTCCGCCTGAATCGAGGAAAAGGCGTTGATTCGTATGCTGCAAGCATTGAGCTGGGCCGCTTTGGGCACCGGCTTTACCTTTCTGATGACCACCTTAGGGGCTGCGGTGGTATTTTTCTTTGTGGAGGAGCCCCGGCCCCAGTTCCAGCGGACGATGCTGGGCTTCGCCGCCGGGGTGATGACGGCGGCCAGTGTCTGGAGCCTGCTGCTGCCTGCCATTGAGCAGTCGGCGGACTTCGGCGTTCCCGGCTGGCTCCCCGCAGCGGCGGGGCTGCTGCTGGGCGTAGGCTTTCTCTCCGCGTTGGACGCCGTTCTGCCCCATCTGCGGCGGGCAAAGGACATGGACTTGACCCGCCGCCAAAGCACGCTGCTGATGGCAGCCATTACCCTCCACAATGTACCGGAGGGCATGGCGGTGGGCCTCGCCTTCGCACTGGCGGCAGAGGGAGAGGGCATGGCCGGGGCTGCGGCGCTGGCGCTGGGCATCGGCATCCAGAATCTTCCGGAGGGCGCCGCCATCTCCCTTCCTCTGCGGCAGGAGGGCAGCTCCCGGGGCCGGGCTTTTCTGTTAGGGACCCTCTCCGGCAGCGTGGAGCCGATTTTCGGTATTCTGGTAGTGCTGGTAGCTGCCGGTGTCCGTCCCTTGATGCCGTGGCTCCTCAGCTTCGCCGCCGGAGCCATGCTGTATGTGGTGGTAGAGGAGCTGGTGCCTCAGGCCCATTCCAAAGCCGGGACCTGCGGCTTTGTGGGAGGCTTTTTAATTATGATGATCTTAGACGTGGCGCTGGGATAGTGTGTCAAAACGTAAACTTACATTGTCTCCCGAAAAAAAGTCTGCTATAATCGGCCCAGCACACCAAACCCACGCAAAGGAGAACAAATATGGATACAAAATTCAGCGGCAGCGCAAATTACGTAGCGTCACGCGACCTGATGGAAACCGTTAACATCGCCGTGGCTTTGCAGAAGCCTCTGCTCATCAAGGGTGAGCCGGGCACCGGCAAGACCATGCTGGCCCAGGCCGTGGCGGACGCTCTTGGGAAAAAACTCATTATCTGGAACGTAAAATCCACCACCAAGGCTCAGGACGGCCTGTATGTCTACGATGTGGTGCAGCGGCTCTATGACAGCCAGTTTGGAAACGCCGGTGTGGATGACGTTAAAAAATACATCAAGCTGGGTAAGCTGGGCGAAGCCTTCTCCGCCGACGAGCAGGTGGTCCTGCTGATTGACGAGATCGACAAGGCGGATCTGGAATTTCCCAATGACCTTCTCTGGGAGCTGGACCGGATGGAGTTCTACATCCCCGAGACGAAGGAGACCGTACAGGCCAGGCAGCGCCCCATCGTCATCATCACCTCCAACGCAGAGAAGGAACTGCCGGACGCTTTCCTCCGTCGGTGCGTGTTCCACTACATCGAGTTCCCGGAGCAGGAGCAGATGGAAGCCATCCTCCGGGTCCACTTCGGTGATTTGGAGGAAAAGCTGGTAAAGCAGTCCCTCGCCGCCTTCTACTGGCTGCGGGAGCTGCGGGGCATTGAGAAAAAGCCCTCCACCTCTGAGCTGGTGGACTGGATCCGGGCGCTGGTGGCTGGCGGCGTGGACCCGGCCCGCATCGAAAAGGAGATTCCCTTCGCCGGTGTCCTGCTGAAAAAAGACAAGGATCTTCAGACCCTGCGAAAGGTGAAGTAAGCCATGTTCGCCGCGTTTTTTTACCTGCTGCGTCAGCGGGGGCTGCATGTCTCCCTGAACGAGTGGATGACGCTGCTGGAGGGCATGGAAAAGGGACTGCACCATTCAACGCTCACCGGCTTTTATCACCTGTGCCGGGCTATCGTGGTGAAGAATGAGACGGAATTTGACCACTTCGACCAGATCTTTCTGGAATTCTTCAAGGATGTCCCCTACACCGGGGAGCTGCCGGAGGATCTGCTGGACTGGCTGAACCACCCCAGCGAGGATCTGAAACGGACCATTGCGGACCTGCGCGCCGCCGGGTTCCCGGATGAAACACTGGAGGAACTTCTAAAAATGCTGGAGGAACGTCTAAAAGAGCAGACGGAGGAGCACAACGGCGGCAACTACTGGGTGGGGACTCAGGGCCGCACCCCTTGGGGGAACAACGGCTGGCACCCCAACGGTATCCGGATCGGCGGGCAGTCCATGCACCGCACCGCCATGATGGTAGCGGGGGAGCGGAAATTCCGGGACTTCCGGAAAGACAATAAGCTGGACACCCGCCAGTTCCAGATGGCCTTCCGCACGCTGCGGCAGCTGTCCGCCCAGGAGCGGAGCGCCGAAAAGGAGCTGGATGTGGATGCCACGATCCACGATACCTGCGAGAGCGCGGGGCGGCTGGAGATCCGGTACAAAAACCCCCGGAAGAACACGGTGAAGGTCCTGCTGCTGATGGACTCCGGCGGTTCTATGGACTACTATTCCGGGCTGTGCAGCCAGCTGTTTCAGGCGGCCACCAAATCCAACCACTTCAAGGAGCTGCACACCTACTATTTTCATAACTGCATTTACGGTGACGTTTACAACGGCCCCCGCCTCTGGCAGGACGGCCAAACGCCTACGGAATGGCTTTTGCAGAATTTCGATGCCAGCTACAAGGTCATTCTCGTGGGCGATGCCGCCATGAACCCCTACGAGCTACGGGAAAAGCAGTACGATTGGCAGAACCAGCGATACGGCCCCTCCGGTCTGAAATGGCTGGAGCTGTTCAAAAAGCACTTCCCCTATCTCATCTGGCTGAACCCGGAGCCTCTTCCGGCATTTCAGGACTTCTGGACCTTGACCCATCTGCAGTTGGCCAAGATGTTCCCCATGTTCGACCTTTCCGCCGAGGGTTTGGAGCAAGGCATGAAGCGCCTTATGGTAAGGCGATAAGTGAAACAGGCCCGCAGTATCGCGGACAAACCAAACAGAAAGAGGTGGATTATGGATTTTTCCAAGCTGCTGGAAGTATACCCCGGCGTCACCGCCGTCATCGGCAGCGGCGGTAAAACCAGTTTGCTGCGCCGTCTGGCGGCAGAATTGCCGGGGACGGTCCTCCTCTGTACCACCACCCATATCCGTCCCTTTGAGGAATACCCCCTGCTGACGGCCCCCACGCCGCAGACGATCCGGGATACCTTAGCCACCCATCGGGTCCTCTGTCTGGGAACCCCCTGCGAAAACGGCAAGCTGACCGCCCCCACCCTTTCCGTGGAGACGCTGGCCACACTGGCGGACCATGTGCTGGTGGAGGCCGACGGTTCCCGGCAGCTGCCTCTGAAGGCCCACGATGCCCACGAGCCGGTGATCCCCGCCGTCAGCCGTCAGGTGATCTGCGTGGTGGGCGCATCCGGTTTCGGGAAGCCCATCCGGGAGAGCGTCCACCGGCTGGAGCGGTTCTGCGTCCTGACCGGCGCCGCTGCGTCAGACCCCGTCACGCCGGAACAGGCCGCAAAGGCCATTTTGGCGGAACAGCTGTGCGACGCCGTGTTCCTGAATCAGATCGACACGGAGGCCCAACGGTCTCTGGCGGACCGCTTTGCCGCGGCGCTGGGCGGCTCCGGTCTCCGGATCGCCGCCGGGAGTCTTCGGGCCGGGAGCGGCTGGCTTTACCCGGATATCTGAAAAATATGACAGGCCCACTGTCCCCACATTCTGCTGCGAAGCCGCATTTTCTTCGCAAAAGTGCAAACATTTCCACAGAATCATTGATTTTCGCAAACGTTTTCTCCTGTGAATTGCATAAAAATACCGTCAGGGGGTTCACAGTCAACTGGTTCCATGGTATAATTTGACACGTTCTTAACAATATTTCCGCTGCCTTTATCCGCCGCGGAATGATTCTGAACGGAGAAAAACGCCATGGAACACCATGAAAAAGCAGGATGCCTGTTTCCTAAAATCGGTATGCGCAACGTCAAGACCGCCCTTGCGGCCGCTCTGTGTGCGCTGGTCTACTACTTTCTGGACCGCAACCCCACCTTCGCCTGCATCGGCGCTATTTTCGGCATGGGCAGCAGCTTTATGCAAAGCCGACTTCACGGCGGCAACCGCTTCTTCGGCACAATGGTAGGCGGTTTTATCGGCATGGGGCTGTTTGCCATTTACATGGAGCTGTTCCCTGACGGCAGCAACGCCTGGGTCCTGATCCCCTTGACCTTCGTCGGCGTAATCATTTTGATCCTGCTGTGCCAGCGCATCTGGGTGGGCGGTGTACAGCCCGGCGGCGTGGTGCTGTGCATTCTGCTGTTCAACACCCCCACGGACACTTATATCACCTACGCCATGAACCGTATTCTGGACACCGGAATCGGCGTGCTGGCGGCGATTTTTGTCAATGGGATGTTGCCCGGCGGCTTCACCTTCTCTTTTATGCACAGGCTCTACCAGCGTCTGGGGATCCGGGACGATGTAGAGGATGAATTCATGGCCAAACCCGCCGTCTGAGCGATCAGAGGCCGCTCCTTCCAAACGGATCCATTCGCGCAAATGCAAATATGCAAGAAGTACCGCTCCCCTGCTGAGAAAACGTTCAGCAGGGGAGTTTTCTATCTACGCCCCCAGGGTTTGACCCGTAAATTCCGTGTGAAACCCGAAAAAGAGGAAGTGCACTTCATGGAAGCCCACTTTCACCTGACATAGAATCTCGGTATCAGTCAGATATACGGAGGTTTTGACGAATGAACGGGTATAAAGAGTCACTTCGGCAGTACTTTTCTGTACAGGCGAAAGCGCTTCGCAAGAAGCGGAAGCTGACCCAAGAGGAAATGTCCGAGCAGTTACATATCACGGTTCGGGCCTATGGCGATTTAGAGCGCGGCTGCAGTTGTTGTTCTGCAATCGCTCTCTTATTCTTTTTACTGATGCTGGAGCCTGATGAACTGACGGCGTTTCTTGCGCAGATGAAAAAGCAGTTCCGGGAGCAGGATCAGCAGGAGGTCGCATAGGTCCCTTTTTTGCAGCATTTCTGTATCTGAAAATATGGGGGGGATTTAGAATATGACCAGTCGCAAGCGTGTGCTATTGGCCGACGGCAGCGAGGAATTTCGCTGGTTGATGTGGAAAAATGTGGCAAATCATGATTTTTTCTCCCTCGCAACCGTCGGCAGTGGCCGCGATGTTTTATTATGTATGCAAAAACAGACTGCCGATCTGCTGCTGATGGACACGGCGCTGCCGGATGTCTGCGGTCTAACCGTGTTGGATGAGTTGCAGCGCCGGGGGACTGCCCCTCAGAGGGTCATCCTTCTCTCCAGCATCGTTTCTGAGCAAGTCACCGATCAGGCTTTTGCTCTGGGCGTCTCACATTTTATTCCAAAGCCGTTTCATACCGATCTGCTGTTTGATGCCATGTACGAACTGTTTCCCGGCTGTTCCTGCGGTCATTGGCCGCATAGTCCTCAGTAGGATACAGATAGCCCACGCCCTCAGAAAATAAAAAAACCCCAACGGGCACCGCAAACGCGATGACCCGCCGGGGGATCTCCGGAATCAGTTGTCGCCTCCGTCAAAGGGAGTCGCATGATCCGGACTTTTTACTTTTCAAAGACGGGGATCAATCCACCAGACCGGCGGTGATGATGGCCATGGAGTAGACCTCCAGAGCGTTGCAGCCGCGGGACAGGTCGTTGATGGGCGCATTCAGACCCTGCAGGATGGGGCCGTAAGCGTCGAAGTTACCCATGCGCTGGCAGATCTTGTAGCCGATGTTGCCGGCGTTGATGTCGGGGAAGATGAAGGTGTTGGCATGACCGCCCACGGAGCTGGTGATGTGCTTGGTCTTGGCCACCACGGGAGACACGGCGGCGTCGAACTGGAACTCGCCGTCCACGGGAACGTCGGGCATGGCAGCCTTGGCCTTCTCGCAGGCGTTGCGCATCTTGTCCACGTCCTCGCCCTTGCCGGAACCCAGAGTGGAGTAGCTCAGGAAGGCCACCTTGGGATCAATGCCGAAGACCTTGGCGGTACGGGCAGTCTCAACGGCGATCTCCACCAACTCATCCTCGGTGGGCTTGATGTTGATGGCGCAGTCAGCCATAGCCAGGACCTCGTTCTCGCCGGTGGCGGAAGGACGGACCATAATGAAGCAGGAGGACACGATCTTGCTGCCCGGCTTGGTCTTGATGATCTGCAGGGCGGGACGGACGGTGTCGGCGGTGGAGTAGGTAGCGCCGCCCAGCAGAGCATCGGCATAGCCCATCTTCACCAGCATGGTGCCGAAGTAGTTGGCCTGAGACAGGGACTTGCGGCACTGCTCCTCGGTCATCTTGCCCTTGCGCAGCTCCACCATCAGGGCCACCATCTTGTCCATGTCAGGGAAGATGGCGGGGTCCATGATCTCAGCGCCGCGGATGTTGAAGCCGGCCTCTTCGGCAGCCTTGGTGATCTCGTCGGCGTTGCCCACCAGAACGGGAGTCAGGAAGGTACCGGACAGCAGACGGGCGCTGGCCTCCAGGATACGGGGATCGGTGCCCTCGGTAAAGACGATCTTGCGGGGATGCGCCTTCAGCTTTTTGATCAGAAATTCAAACATGTTGATTCCTCCAGTTTTTAATTCAGGGAACGGGGTTTCAATTCCACTCTTTATTATACACGGTCCACAGCCGGGGTCAATGAAAAAAGTGACGAATTGGGACGTGATTTTTTCCGATTTTTGCGTGTCAACTACGAAATTCGGCAAAAAAGCATCGTTAAAATACATAAAAATATGCCAAGAAGCCAGAAGTTGCTTGACGGGCGAATATAAAAGGGATAATATAAAGCGGTAACAATTTGTTACTTTTTATGGTTCACAAATTTTTAAAGGGCATCTGCCCGCGATACGATAGGAGCATTATGAGTCAAAACACCAAAAAGCCTTATGATCTGCCGGACTGGCCCGCAGAGGCGGAACAGACCCAGGAAGCGCCCAGACCCCGCAGAAAGCGGCGCGCTCCCGCTGAGCCCGAAGACCTCTGGGGCAAACTCCGCTTCCGGGCCGGAAAGAAGGTCCGCTGGTTTGGCCGCCGCTGCCGCCGGGTTGTCCGGGAGGCTCAGGCCCATCGGTTCCCGGAGTCCAACCGGAAGCCTCTGCAATTCCTGCTGATGCTTTGGGGGCTGCTGCCCTCCGCTGCCAGCCGGCTGCGGGAGATTCTGCTGGGCCGCCGCAGAGAGCGGAACCTCCGCACCAGCAGATTCTCCGTCTGGTTTGAAAAGGAAAAGCGCCTCCACTCCCTGATGTTCCTGGGAGGAAGCTGTGCGCTGGCAGGCATTATCCTGTTCTGTTCCTTCTTCACCATCGGCACCACCGTCTCCTATGACGGGCAGGTGTTGGGACGGCTGGCTTCCAAATCGGAAGCCGAAACCGTCCGGAAGGATCTGGAAAGCATCACCTCCCGGACACTGGGAGAGACCTACACCATCGACGATTCCCTGCTGCAATACGATTCCGGCTGGATGCTCCGTCAGGACATTGAGGATAAGGCTGTATACGAGGACCAGCTTTCCGACGAGATCGGTCTTGTGACCTCTGCATACTGCCTGTATGTCAACGATGTGCGCATCGGCGCCACTCCCTACGAGGGCGCGTTGGAGGAACTGTTGGACCAGCTGCAGAAGGCGGCCTCCGATGAAGATACCATTTCCTGTGAATTTGCAGAGGATGTTGAGATCCGGCAGGAGTACGTTCCCACCAGTGAGATCATGAATCTGGGCTATATTGCGGAACTGCTTTACAGCACCAAGACGGCCGAGGTCACTTACGAGGTGAAAAAGGGCGATACCTGGTCTCAGATCGCCGCCAAGAATGACATGTCCTCCGCAGAGCTGCTGGCGCTGAACCCCGGCTACAACATCAATAAGCTTCAGATCGGCGAAGTGCTGACCCTGTCCGCCTCTGTCCCCTACCTGACCATGACTGTGGTAAAGCAGGAACGGTATCTGGATGATGTGTCCTACAACATTGAGTACACCGACAGCGCTGACCTCTATCAGGGCGACTATAAGGTGACCTCCAAGGGTGAATACGGCAAGGCGGACGTGATGGCTAAGGCTACCTATGTCAACGGTGAGGAAACGGAGCGGACCATTCTCTCCTCCGTGACTTTGAAAGAGCCTGTCACCGAATACCGGCTCCGGGGCACCAAGGTCCGGCCCACCTGGATGCCTACCGGCAGCTTCCGCTGGCCCACCAGCGGTCGGATCAGCTCCTACTTCGGCGGACGGAAATCCCCCGGCGGCATCGGTTCCACCAACCACAAGGGCATCGACATCGCCGTCCCCAGAGGGACACCCATCTACGCCGCCGACGGCGGCACGGTGACCTACTCCGGCTGGATGAGCGGCTACGGTTATCTGGTGCAGATCGACCACGGCAATGGCTACGTCACCCGGTACGGTCACAACTCCAGTCTCACCGTCAGTGTGGGGCAGCACGTTTACAAGGGCCAGCAGGTGGCCCGGGCCGGCTCCACCGGCAACTCCACCGGCAACCACTGCCACTTTGAGGTGCGGTACAACGGCGTGGCGAAAAACCCGTTGAACTACCTGCCGTAACAAACTGCATTCCAGAAAAGGGAGGACTTTTGTCCTCCCTTTTTCTTGTGTTCCGGGAGCTTTTATGCTATGATATTTTAGTTAAGTTATGTGCTTTTTCTCCCGGCTTCAAGTGGATAAACACATAAGGCCGGGGCTCTGAAAGGAGTGCGAAGTATGAAGTCCCTGAAGGTTTTAATGCTCAACGGCAGTCCCCATGCCAACGGCAACACCGCCGTGGCCCTGCGGGAAATGGAAGCGGTTTTCAAAGAGAATGGCGTCGATGTGGAAACGGTGGTTCTGGGAAACCGGGACATCCGGGGCTGCGTGGCCTGCGGCGCCTGTGCCAAGACCGGCAAGTGCGTCTTTGACGATGGAGTAAACGAGCTGGCCCCCAAGCTTCAGGAGGCCGACGGTCTGGTGATTGCCAGTCCGGTGTATTACGCCTCCGCCAACGCCACGCTGATCGCCTGTCTGGACCGGCTGTTTCACAGCACATCCTTTGATAAGACCATGAAGGTGGGGGCCAGCGTAGTCTGCGCCCGGCGGGGCGGCTGCTCCGCCACCTTTGATGAGTTGAACAAGTATTTCACCATCTCCGGAATGCCTGTGGCCTCCAGCCAATACTGGAACAGTATTCACGGCCGGACGCCCGGTGAAGCGGAGCAGGACGGCGAGGGGCTTCAGACCATGCGGACCCTGGCCCGGAACATGACATTCCTGATGCGCAGCATCGCGCTGGGCAAGGAGCAGTTCGGTCTCCCGGAAAAGGAAGATCGGATCGCCACTCATTTTATCAGATAACTTTAGGAGGATATACCATTTGAAGCGAGAAAATGTACTGGTGTCCGAGGACGCGCTGGCGCGTCAGCGGGAGTTTGAAGCAAAGATCAAGGAGATGTTCACCTCCCGGGAAGCCCATCCTGTGGCCTGCGTGGACACCTTCGGCTGTCAGCAGAACGTAGCGGACGGCCAGAAGCTGATGGGTATGCTGGCCGACAGTGGCTTTACCTTTACAGAGGACCCCAAGGAGGCGGATCTGGTGATCCTGAACACCTGCGCCGTCCGGGAGCACGCGGAACAGCGGGTCTTCGGCAATCTGGGCATTCTCACCCACACAAAAAAGGAAAACCCGGAGCAGGTAATCTGCCTGTGCGGCTGCATGGCGCAGGAGGAGCGGGTCTCTCAGCGGGTGAAGGAATCCTACCGCCATGTGGATCTGGTGTTCGGCCCCCATGCCCTGTGGAAATTTCCGGAGCTTTTGTGGCAGGTCTACGAGACCCGGAAGCGGGTCTTTGCCGTGGACAATGAGGACGGCACCATTGCCGAGGGCATCCCTGTGGTGCGGGAAAAGGGCGTGAAGGCATGGGTCAGCATCATGTACGGCTGCAACAACTTCTGCTCCTACTGCATCGTACCCTATGTCCGGGGCCGGGAGCGGAGCCGGGACCCCCAGTGCGTTTTGCAGGAGGTCCGGGAGCTGGTGGAGGCCGGGTACAAGGACATTACCCTCCTGGGCCAGAACGTCAACTCCTACGGCAACGACCTGGGGCTGGATTACCACTTTCCGGATCTGCTGGAGGACATCGACAAGATCCCCGGCGAGTACCTGATCCGCTTCATGTCCAGCCATCCCAAGGACGCCACCAACCGGCTCTTTGACGTGATGGCCAAATGCCCCCATGTGGCAAAGCAGCTGCACCTGCCCTTCCAGTCCGGCAATGACCGGGTGCTGAAGGAGATGAACCGCCGTTACACCCGGGAGAAATATTTAGAGGAAATTCGCTACGCCAAAAGCGTAATGCCCGGTCTGGTGCTGACCTCCGACGTCATCATCGGTTTCCCCGGTGAGACGGAGGCAGAAGCCATGGACACCGTTTCTCTGGTGGAGGAAGTGGGCTTCGACGCTTTGTTTACGTTTATCTACTCCCCCCGTCCCGGCACAAGGGCGGCAGCCATGCCGGACCCCGCCACCCGGGCCGAAAAGCAGAAGTGGTTCGATAAGCTCCTGGAAGTCCAGAATGCCAATTCCGCCAAGCTCCACGCCGCCTATGTGGGCAAGACCGTCCGGGTGCTGGTGGACGGTGAGAGTGACGACGAGAACTTCCCCCTTGCCTCCCGCACCGAGGGCAACCGGCTGGTGCGGCTGAAGGGTGACAAGAGTCTGATCGGCAGCTTTATTGACGTAAAGATAACGGACAGCAACACCTGGGCGCTGTACGGGGAGCCGGTTTGATTTGCTGCTCCCGCAGGGGGACATTCCCATGTCAGGGCAAGGGGAAGGAGCCTTTGGCGCAAAGATTACCGGGGTTCCCGGCGGAACTGTACCGGTTCGGTACGGAGAAGCCAAGGGGATATTCTCTTTTGAAAAGAGAATGTCCCCCCGGCCCCCTAAAGAGAAACGCGGGGGGATTTCGATTTCCCCCCGCACCCCCTTGAAACGACACAAAGGGGCGGGCTGCGGCCCTCCCCTTTGGAAACCCTTCTTGGGAGAAGGAGGCGGGCCTCGCCTCTGGAAACCCCTCTTGGGGATGGGGAGCGGCAGCGGAAAGATGAGCAGAGGGTGTCCTATTTGCACCCTGAGGTTTGATGCAACTATCAGCACGGCGTACAAGGCCGGACAAGCTCTGCACCCCGCCCGTGATTTAGTACGCAATTCTTCACCTGCACAGCAGTTCTCACAGAATCCGTTTCCCCCAAACTTGCACCTGTGTGCAAGTTTGGAACAAACACTTTTTCTTTTCCACCGTGCACGGCGCATTTTCTTTTTGGCGTTTCAAAAAGAAAATGGGGGGTGCATTCCGGCAGGCAAAGCCTGCATCCCTGCGGCGGTTCGCCGCATCCCCTGTGGAGCACAGTCCCTGCGGAAGCAGAAAAGATGGGGATTCAATTCTGCATGGTATCACCATGCTTTCCCGTGCCGCAAGGCGGCACACCCTTATACGATCTGGTATCATAAAACAGAAACATTTGCTGAAAGATAAAGAAAGAGGTATTTTTATGGCGGAACTGACCCCCATGATGAAGCAATATCTGGAAATCAAGAAGGACAACCCGGATTCCATTTTGTTTTTCCGTCTGGGGGACTTCTATGAGATGTTCGCCGACGATGCCAAGCTGGCTTCCAAGGAACTGGACCTGACCCTGACCTCCCGGGACCACGGCAAAAACGCCAAGCCGGAGGAAGAACGGGTCCCCATGTGCGGCATCCCCTATCACGCCAGCGAGTCCTATATTGCCCGTCTCATCGCCAAGGGCTACAAGGTGGCCATCTGCGAGCAGATGGAGGACCCCGCCACCGCCAAGGGGCTGGTGAAGCGGGATATTATCCGGGTGGTGACCCCCGGCACCGTTATCGACGCCGCCTGCCTGGATGATAAGTCCGGCAACTACCTCTGCGGCATTTATCTGGACAGTCAGGGAGGCGGCGCGGCCTTCTGCGACCTCTCCACCGGTGAGACTCACCTCACCGCCTTCTCAGGTAAAGATACCCTGACCCACATCATCAATGAGCTGGGCCGGTTCAGCCCCGCCGAGGCCATTCTCAGCGACGGGGCATTCAGCGAGAAGGCGCTGACAGACGTCCTTACCGACAAATTCCACTGCCGCTATGAAAACGGCGGTGAGCGCCGGTTCCGGCTGGCAGAGGCGGAGAAAAACATCCGCGCCCAATTTGGTGAGGAAGCCTTTTCCAGGCTGCCTGCCGGGGAACCTGCCGCCGCCATGGCTCTGGGCGGTTTGCTGAACTACCTCTACGAGACCCAGAAAACCGACCTCTCCCACATCCGGGAACTGGATTACTACCGTCAGGGCCGGTTCATGGAGCTGGATCTGGCCGCCCGCCGGAATCTGGAGTTGACAGAGACCCTTCGGAGCAAGGAGAAGAAGGGCAGCCTCCTCTGGGTGCTGGACAAAACCAAGACCCCCATGGGCGGGCGGATGCTGCGAAGCTGGTTAGAACGCCCCCTCCTGTCCGTGACGGATATTGACCGCCGCAGCAGCGCCGTGGCAGCACTGGTGGATGACACCATCCGCCGGGAAGAACTCATCGCCGGAATGACCGGCCTTGGAGACATGGAACGGCTCATTGGCCGCATCGTCTATGGCACCGCCGGTGGCCGGGACCTGACCTCCCTCCGCGCCGCCATGGAAAAGCTGCCCAACCTGAAGGAACAGCTTTCCGGGTTTTCCGACCGCCGTCTGACCGAACTGACCGCCGAGCTGGACACGCTGGACGATATCAGCGGGGACATTGCCGCCGCCATCTGTGACGAGCCGCCCTTTTCCGTCCGGGAAGGCGGCATCATCCGGGATGGCTTCAATGAAGAAGTGGACCGCCTGCGGCACATCCTGAAAAGCGGCAAGGGCGTTATGGCGGAGATGGAGGCCAAGGAGAAAGAAAAAACCGGCATCCGCACCCTGAAGATCGGCTACAACAAGGTGTTCGGCTACTATATTGAGGTCTCCAATGCCTTTAAGGAGCAGGTGCCGGAAACCTACATCCGCAAACAGACCTTGGTAAACGGCGAGCGGTTCATCACACAGGAGCTGAAGGATCTGGAACATGAGATCCTGACGGCCTCCGAGCGGGTGGTGGCGCTGGAATATGAGCTGTTCTCCGCCCTGCGCCAGCAGATCGCGGACAACGCCGGGCGCATCCAGAAAACCGCCGCGGCGGTGGCGGAGTGCGACGCGCTGTGCTCCTTTGCCTCCGTAGCAGTCCACAACAATTTCTGCCGTCCGGAGGTGGACGAGTCCGGGGTCATTGAGATCCGGGAGGGCCGTCATCCGGTGGTGGAAAAGGTTCTGAAGGACAGCCTGTTCGTCCCCAATGACACCTTTATGGGTGAAAAGGAAGAACGGGTGGCCATCATCACCGGCCCCAACATGGCCGGTAAATCCACTTATATGCGGCAGGTGGCGCTGATCGTCCTCATGGCCCAGATGGGCAGCTTCGTCCCCGCCAAATACGCCCATATCGGCGTGGTGGATCGGATCTTCACCCGCATCGGCGCCAGTGACGATCTCTCCGCCGGGCAGTCCACCTTCATGGTGGAGATGACGGAGGTCTCCGATATTCTCCATCAGGCCACCAAAAATTCTCTCCTGATCCTGGACGAGATCGGCCGGGGCACCTCCACCTTTGACGGTATGGCCATCGCCCGGGCTGTTCTGGAATACTGCGCCGACAAAAAGACGCTGGGGGCCAAAACTTTGTTTGCCACCCATTATCACGAGCTGACAGAAATGGAAAACACCCTCCCCGGCACGGTGAACTACAACATCGCCGTCAAGCGCCGGGGGGAGGATATCATCTTCCTGCGGAAGATCATCCCCGGCGGCGCCGACCGCAGCTACGGCATCGAAGTCGCCAAGCTGGCGGGTCTGCCGGAGAAGGTGGTCCAGCGGGCCAAGGTCATCCTGAAGGAACTGGAGGACGAAAACGGCGTACAGTACGTGGCCGCTCGGAAGGAAAGCGATCAGGTCTCGCTGGACGCCATGAGCGAGGGCGAGGTACTGGACGCCATCCGCCGCTGCCAGCCGGACACCCTGACGCCCATTGAGGCCATGGGGCTGTTGTATGAATTGAAGCAGAAATTGAGCAAATAAAGGCTGCTCCCACAAAGGGCAGTCCCGGTTTCCGGGACGAGAAGCCAAAGGGGATATTCTCTCTGCTCCCACAAGGGGACATTCCATTTTCCTTGCTCCCGCAAGTGGTAGCTCCCACTACAGGGCAAGGGGAAGGGGCCTTTAGCGCAAAGGTCCCTCCCCCTTAGACCCCCACCCGAAACATGGGGGGACGCCACCGTCCCCCATACCCCCTCTGGCACAAAGGGGCGGGGCTGTGGCCCCTCCCCTTTGGAAACCCCTCCCGGAGTTGGACGGGGGAGCGGCAGCGGAAAGAAGGGCAGGGGGCGTCCTGTTTGGAACATTGGTGTGCGGCGGACTTTCTGATGCGGGGACACAGTTCCGGGCGGAATAGGTATAGCGCAGCCGGTAGGAGACTTCTGGATTTGGTCGGCAGTTTGTGACGGCCAGCCCCCCGTTTTGGATGATTTGACACCTTCGTGTCAAATCACCCCTCAGCGTTTTTTCTTTTGTACCGTGTCCGGCACGTTTTCTTTTTGGCAAGACAAAAAGAAAATGTGGGGGACATTCTGCACGGCAAAGCCGTGCCTTCCCGTGCCGCATAGCGGCACCGTGGTTCATCCCTGCGGCGATTCGCCGCACATTCTGGGTCCTCCCTTTCAGGGAGAACCATTCAAAGGAGCCTTGCAATGGCCAAACGTAAATCCGCCTCCTATATGACCCCCGGTGAGCAGATCGCCGGAACTGTTTTCTTTGTGATCTATCTGGTGGTGCTGCCCTTTGCCACAGCGCCCCTGTTCCGATTGGCGGAGCGGCTGCTGGATGCCAGCATTTCGCCCTCGCTGCAAAATGCCATCTATTATTACACATTGTTTGCCGTTACGCTCATTATTTTCCACAGCTTTCTGGGCCGCACCACCCGGAACTTCGCGGACAATTTGGGCAACGCCTGCAAGTCGATCTTAGTGGGTCTCATCGCTCTGTACGGCCTCAATGAGTTAGTCTACCGGCTGACCCGGATGCTGGTGAACAACCACACCAACCTGAATGACACCACTATCTCCGCCCAGATCCATGACGCCCCCAGAGTAACGCTGCTGATTGTAATTTTCCTGGCTCCCTTCGTGGAGGAAGTGCTGTTTCGCGGGCTGGTATTCGGCAATCTGAAAAGCAAAAGCCGGACGGTGGCCTATGTGGTGAGTTGTCTGCTGTTCGCTCTGCTCCATGTGTGGCAGTTTGCCGTAGTGCGGCAGGACATCACCTATTTCCTGCTGATGGTGCAGTATCTGGTGCCGGGTCTGGTGCTGGCCTGGGCCTATGACCACACCGGGACCCTGTGGAGCTCCATTCTGCTCCACGCCGCCGCCAATGCCCTTCATGTGTTGGCAGGTATGTGATACCCTATATAGAATCGAGCGTGGAGTTCTGTGAGTTTTTTTGACGTGTTTTCTGAAATGCTGGTCATTCTCTTCTGCATGGCCGCAGGTTTTCTCGCCCACAAGCTGGGATATCTGAGCAAGCAAACGGATCAGAATCTTTGCCGTTTGCTCCTGGGTATCATTGTGCCTTGCCTGATTTTAGGCTCCGTCTCCGCTGGAGATACCCTGCCCAGTACCGAGGAAATTCTTTCCGTTTTAAAGGTAGCAATCGTTTATTATGGGCTGGGTTTCTGTGCCGCTACCTTTGTGCCCCACCTGTTGGGTGGAACAGTCAAGCAGCAGTGTGTCTGGCGCTATTCGTTGATTTTTTCAAATATGGCCTTTATCGGCTATCCGGTATCGGTCGCTCTCTTTGGTCAGGAGGCACTGTTCTATGCCGTGATCCTGGTCCTGCCCTTTAACCTGCTGTCCTATTCTCTGGGTCCCTTGATACTGGCTGGACAGGCAAAGTTTCGTTGGCAGCAGTTGCTATCGCCATGTATCGTTGCCTCGGTGATTGCCTTGATGGTGGCCCTGTTCCACATCAATATGCCAGCCTTACTTGGGGAGTGTCTGAACTTTACAGGCAGCCTGACAACCCCCTTATCCCTCTTATTGGTCGGTTCTCTGCTGGCAGATTTGCCTTTTGGACGGGCATTTACCTCACCGCGGCTGTGGGCTCTGGCGGCCTTCCGACTTCTGATCCTTCCCATTATGCTGTGGCTGCTCCTGAAGTGGACCGGTATCGGCACACCTCTGGTGGCTAATATCGCCGTGATCCTCATGGCCATGCCCACCGCCCTCAACGGCAGTATGCTGGCCATGGAATACGGCGGTGACACCGAATGTATGGCCCAGAGCATTTTCCTGACCACCCTGATGTCTATTATTACCATTCCTGTTTTGGCAGCATTGCTGTAAGGAGAGATCGTATGCCTCACATTCAACAATTATCGTCTCATGTGGCCGACCTGATCGCCGCCGGCGAGGTGGTGGAGCGCCCCGCCTCTGTTGTGAAGGAGCTGGTGGAAAACGCCATCGACGCCGGAGCCTCCGCCATTGTGGTGGAGATCCAGCGGGGCGGCATGGGCCTGATCCGGGTGACAGACAACGGCTGCGGCATCGCGCCGGAGGAGCTGCCCACCGCCTTTTTGCGCCACGCCACCAGTAAGCTCCGCACGGCGGAGGATCTGGCCAAGATCGGGACCCTTGGCTTCCGGGGCGAGGCTTTGGCGGCCATTTCCGCCGTCAGCCGGGTGGATGTGCTGACCCGGCGGCCGGGGGATACCACGGGTTCCGCTATCCATGGCGAGGGCGGACACATGGAGCCTGTCCGGGAGGAGGGCGCCCCGGAGGGTACCACCATCCGGGTGGCGGATCTCTTTTACAACACCCCTGCCCGGTTGAAATTCATGAAGAAGGACAGTGCCGAGACCGCCGCCGTGGCGGGGCTGATGCAGCATCTGGCGCTGAGTCACCCGGACGTTTCCTTCAAGTTCATCAAGGACGGGCAGGAGTCCCTTCATACCCCCGGAGACGGCAAGCTGGAATCCGCCGTGTACGCCGCCTTGGGCCGGGAATTCGCCAAAACGCTGGTGCCGGTACAGGGCCGGGGCGGGGACATCGAGGTGCGGGGCTTTGTGACCGCTCCCGTCAATGGCCGCGGCTCCCGCTCCATGCAGGTATTTTTCGTCAATGGCCGGTTCATCAAGTCCCAGCTTCTGACCGCTGCTTTAGAGGAAGGCTACCGGAATCAGCTTCTCAAGGGCCGGTTCCCCGGCTGTGTGCTGGAGGTGCTGCTGCCGGTGACGGCGGTGGACGTGAACGTCCATCCCGCCAAGACCCAAGTGAAATTTGCCAAGGAGCATGACGTATTTGATGCTGTGTTCCACACGGTCATGGACGCGTTGGATGCTCGCGGTGGGGCTGTGACGAAGCCGGCTCCCCCGCCGGTCCGGGAGACCCAGAATCCCCGGCAGGACTTTTTTCAGTCCATGGACGCCAAAACCTACCGGGAGCAGGGCCACAAGCCCATCGCTCCCGCTCCGGAACCGGCGGTTTCTCCCCGGCCTTCCGGAGAGAAAGTACGGCCCGCTTTCAGCGCCCAGCCGGTGAAAGGGGCGGAGCCGGTTCGGCCCACATGGAATACGGAGTGGAATACCGGCGCCCGGGTGGCGGACAGCGTCCAGCCCATCTGGCCGCCTCGGGATGCTGTCAAAGCAGCGCCTGCCAGCGCCCTGGGAAAGGCTCCCGCCTCCGTGACCGCCAAGCCTGCGGAGCCTGTGGTTCCTGTGCCGGAAAAGGCGGCGGAACCCGCGCCGACTCCTAAGCCCTTTGTTCCGGCCATTCCCGCCGCCCCGGCCCAGCAGACTGCCATAGAACTGCCGGGGCAGGAAACGGTGCTGCCGGAGGCGGCCCCGTGGCGTATCGCCGGGGAAGTCCTGAATACTTACATTATCTGCGAGGATGACGCGGAGACCCTCTGGCTCATCGACAAGCACGCCGCCCATGAGCGGATGAACTTTGACCGGCTGATGACCTCCAAGGAGCCGCCCATGCGGCAGACCCTTTTGCAGCCCATCGCCGTGGAACCCGGCAAGGAGGACGCCGCCCTGCTGCTGGACAATCTGGAGCTGCTGGAACAGTTCGGCTTCGGCTGTGAGGATTTTGGTGACGGCGCAATTCTGGTGCGGGAGGTCCCGGCGGATTTGGACGCGGCGGACACCGCCGCCACGCTGGAGGAATTTGCACAGAATCTCCGCACAGGCCGGAATCTGGACGAAAAGCGGGAGGCGCTGCTGCACACCATGGCCTGCAAGGCCGCCATCAAGGGCGGCTGGACCAGCGACCCCGCCGAGTTGAAGATCTTGGTGGAAAAGGTGCAGAGCGGGGAGGTCCGGTACTGCCCCCACGGACGGCCCGTAGTGGTGAAGGTCACGAAATACGAGCTTGAAAAGCTTTTCAAGCGGGCCTGAGAAGGGAAATTTCAAACAGCCAAAAGCCACCGCCGTCGCGGCGGTGGCTTTTCAACGAAAGGATGCAACAAGCATGGATATGATTCAAACGCTGGCGCAGGAGCTGAATAAGGACCCCCGGCATGTGGAAAACGTGGTCCGGCTGCTGGACGAGGGCAACACGATCCCCTTCATTGCCCGCTACCGCAAGGAGCTTCATGGCGCTATGGACGACACCTCCCTCCGGACGCTGGAGGAACGGCTCCAATACCTCCGCGGGTTGGAGGAACGTCGGGATACGGTGAAAAAGTCCATCGAGGAGCAGGGCAAGCTGACGGAGGAATTGGCCGCCGCCATCGACAGCGCCCAGACCTTGGCAGAGGTGGAGGATCTCTACCGCCCCTACAAGCAAAAGCGCCGCACCCGCGCCACCGTGGCCCGGGAAAAGGGCCTGGAACCGCTGGCCGCGCTGTTATTTGCTCAGGAGCGGGACTGTCCCCGTCCGGAGGATGCGGCGGCGGGCTTCATCGATTCGGAAAAGGGCGTGGAGACGGCGGCGGACGCTCTGCAAGGAGCCAATGACATCATCGCCGAGTGGATCAGCGACGATGCGGCCGTCCGCAAGAGCCTGCGGGAGCTGTTGGAGCGGCGGGGTACTCTGCGTTCCCTCGCCGCCACGGAGGAGGACAGCGTTTACCGCCTGTACTACGATTTTGAGCAGTCCCTCAGCCGCTTGCAGGGTCATCAGATCCTCGCCATCAACCGGGGTGAAAAAGAGGAGAAGCTGAAGGTCACTGTCCTGCTGGACCGGGAGCTGGCGCTGCCGCTGCTGCGGCGCGCGGTGGTAAAGCCCGGCTCCGCCGCTATGGAGTTTGTGAAGGCCGCCGCCGAGGACGCCTATGACCGGCTCATTTTCCCCTCTCTGGAACGGGAAATGCGGACAGCACTGACGGAAAAGGCCAGCGAGGGCGCCATCGGCCAGTTTGCCCTGAACCTGAAGCCCCTTCTGATGCAGCCGCCGGTGAAGGGCAAGGTCACCATGGGTCTGGACCCCGGCTACCGCATGGGCTGTAAAGTGGCGGTGGTGGACGGCACCGGCAAGGTGCTGGATACTGCCGTGGTCTATCCCACCTACGGGGAGCGGCAGAAGAACGAGGCCATTGCCGCCCTCAGCAAGCTGATCGCCAAGCACGGCGTGGAGCACATCGCCATCGGCAACGGCACCGCCAGCCGGGAAACAGAGCAGATGGCAGTGGAACTGATCCGCAAGGTCGGCGGGAACGTCAGCTATATGATCGTAAGCGAGGCGGGGGCCTCCGTCTATTCCGCCAGCAAGCTGGCCGCCGAGGAATTTCCTCAGTATGATGTGAATCTCCGCTCCGCCGTGTCCATCGCCCGGCGGTTACAGGACCCCCTGGCGGAGCTGGTGAAGATTGACCCCAAGGCCATCGGCGTGGGCCAGTATCAGCATGACATGCCCCAGAAGCAGCTGGACGAGGCCCTGAACGGCGTGGTGGAGGACTGCGTCAACGCCGTAGGCGTGGATGTCAACACCGCATCCCCCTCCCTTTTGCAGCGGGTGGCGGGTCTGAACGGCACCACGGCGAAAAATGTGGTGGCCTACCGGGAGGAAAATGGTGTCTTTACCTCCCGCGCCCAGATCAAAAAGGTTCCCAAGCTGGGGCCCAAGGCCTTCCAGCAGTGCGCGGGCTTTTTGCGGGTGCCGGAGAGTAAAAGCGTACTGGACAACACCGCCGTCCACCCGGAATCCTATGACGCGGCCAAGGCCCTGCTGGAGCTGACAGGCCATACCTTAGCGGATGTGAAGAATGGAGCCATTTCCGACCTTCCCGCCCGCCTCGGCGCTTACGGAGAGGAAAAGGCGGCGGAGGAGATCGGCGTGGGCGTTCCCACCCTGCGGGACATCGTATCCGAGCTGCTGAAACCGGGGCGGGACGTCCGCGATGAGCTGCCTAAGCCCATTCTCCGCACGGACGTGCTGGAAATGAAGGACTTGAAGCCCGGCATGATCCTCACCGGCACGGTGCGGAACGTCATCGACTTCGGCGTGTTCGTGGATATCGGCGTCCATCAGGACGGTCTGGTGCACATCTCGCAGGTGTGTGACAAATTCATCCGGCACCCCTCCGAGGCGGTGTCCGTGGGGGATGTTGTGAAGGTGGTCGTTCTGGAGGTGGACGAGAAGAAAAAGCGCATCAGCCTTTCCATGAAGCAGGCAAAATAAATTTTTTCCATGTAAAATTCAAATCATCAGGAGAGTCGGCGGTCTTTTGGCCGCCGGCTCCAGCGTGTCGAAAAAGTCTTTTCTCCCCGCTGAGCAAGTTTTCAGAACTTCATAAAAGTTCTGAAAACTTAGGATTTTAATGGCGCGGGGAAACAGACGAAGTGCCGCCGGTGGCGGATCAAGCGAGTCTGTTTCGAGGAAGGCTCCCAATCAGCGGATATAAAGTATCCGCTGATTGGCTTGAGCCGACGGTGTATCCCTTCTTGGGTTTCCCGCGCACACCCTTCACCCACAAGGGGTATGCATCATCCGTAAAGCGGCGGAGCTGCTAACGGCTGACCTACCTTACCGGCGCGGAAAATTTATCACTTTATCGACAGCCTCAGCCGGCGACCTTTGGCCGCCGGCTCTTTTTTCGGCCAAACCACCCCGGTTCGTCTTGACGGGCAAAATCCCGCATAGACTGTCCCGAAAGGGGCGATGGGATGCTGGAAGTGCTGAATACCCTCCTGTGGGGGCCGGGGACGCTGGCGCTGATCTTAGGGACCGGGGTGTGGCTGACCCTGCGGACAGGGGGCTTTCCCCAGCGAAATTTAGGGCGGGCACTGACCCTGTCTTTAGGGAGGGAGGCTCGGCGGAAGGGCCGGGGCGGCGTATCCCCCTTCGGCTCCCTGATGACAGCGCTGGCCTCCACGGTGGGCACCGGCAACATCGTGGGCGTGGCGGCAGCGCTGGTATCCGGCGGGCCGGGGGCGCTGGTGTGGATGGAGCTGGCGGCGTTGCTGGGACTGGCGTCCAAGTTTGCCGAATGTATGCTGGCGGTGAAATACCGCCGTGTCCGCCGGGACGGCACCCGTTGGGGCGGGCCCATGGCGGTGATGGAAGCCCGGCTGGGCGCTCCGGGCAGATGGATGGGGAAGCTGTTTGCCGTATTCGCCCTGTTGATGGCCTTCACCATGGGCGCTTTGGCCCAATCCGGGGCCTTGGCGGACACCTTCTCCGCCGCCTTCACCCTGCCCCGCTGGCGGGTAGGACTGGTGACGGCGGCGCTGGCTCTGACGATCTTATTGGGCGGCATCCGCCGCATCGCGGATATTTCCACGGTGCTGGTGCCGGTGATGGCGCTGCTGTATTTGGGCGGCGGACTGGCGGTGATCCTGGGAAACCTCCGCCGCCTGCCGGAGGCGGTGACCCTGATGCTCCGGTGCGCAGTGGCGCCGGAAGCCGCGCTGGGCGGGGCCTTGGGGATCGTCACCCGCCGGGAGGCCCTCCGCTGGGGGGTGGCCCGGGGCGTTTTCTCCAACGAGGCAGGGCTTGGCTCCGCCGCCATCACCGCCGCCTGCGCCGACACGGAGGACCCGGTGCGTCAGGGCCTCATCAGCATGACCGGCGTGTTTTTCGACACCATGGTGATCTGTGCCGTTACCGGCCTTGCCATCTGCTGCTCCGGCACGCTGGGAGCGGCGGATGGCAATGGGCGCCCCCTCACCGGCGCGGCGCTGACCCTCCGGGCCTTTGAAACGGTGCTGGGGCCGCTGGCCCCATGGCTCATCGGCGTGGCGTTAGGGCTGTTCGCCTTTACCTCCGTGCTGGGCTGTGCGGTTCAGGCAGAGACAACGGCATCATACCTGCTGGGACCGGAGGCGGTACGGCCCTGCCGGGTGCTGTACGGACTGGCGGTTTTTGCCGGGGCGGTGATCCCCATGGCCACGGTCCTTCAGCTTGCGGATCTCGCCAACGCACTGATGGCCTTTCCGAACCTCGTCTGTCTGTTGCTGCTCTCCGATGAGATCGCCGGGGAATGCAGGAGAAAGGACCGGTAAAAATGGCAACCATCAGAAAAATAAAGCGGGTAGGAAATCGGTAAGGAAGAATGTCTCCGAAACCGCAAAGGTTCTGAAAATGGCTCCAGTGGTGCAAAAATGCTTTTTTGTGCCGCTGGAGCTGTAAATTTTCTGTGACGGCGTTGCATTTTTGTGATTTCGTGGTATGATAATCGTGGTATAAAATTTTTGAAAAGGACTGATACCATGACAAAAATCGACATCGTCTCCGGCTTCCTGGGTGCCGGTAAGACCACACTCATCAAAAAGCTGCTGGCGGAGGCCTACAAGGGCGAAAAGCTGGTGCTGATCGAAAACGAATTTGGCGAGATCAACATTGACGGCGGCTTCCTGAAGGAATCCGGCATCCAGATCTCCGAGATGTCCGCCGGCTGCATCTGCTGCTCTCTGGTGGGCGACTTCAACAAGGCTTTGAAGGACGTGGAGGCTCAGTTCCACCCCGACCGCATCCTCATTGAGCCCTCCGGCGTGGGCAAGCTCAGCGACGTGATCGTGGCGGTGGAGAACACCGTAAAGGACGTTCCCGAGATGAAGCTCAACAGCTTTGTCACCGTGGCAGACGCCACCAAGGTGAAGGTCTATATGAAGAACTTCGGTGAGTTCTACAACAACCAGATCGAGGCCGCCGGCACTATCATCCTCTCCCGGACTCAGAAGATGACGCAGGAGAAGCTGGAGGCCGCCGTGGCCATGCTGCGGGAGAAGAACGCCGACGCCGCCATCATCACCACCCCCTGGGACGAGTTGGACGGCAAGGCCATCCTCTCCGCCATTGAGAAGGTGTCCCTGGCGGACGAGCTGCTGGAGAAGATGCGCGCGGAACACGAGGCCGATGAACACGAGCACCATCACCATCATCACGACGGCGAGGAGTGCGACGATCCCAACTGCTCCTGCCACCATCATCATGGCGACGATGATGACGATGACGACCACGATGAGCACGAGCATCATCACGACCATGAGCACCACCACGACCATGACCATGAGCATGAACACGAGCATCATCATGACCACGGCGAGTGCGATGACCCCAACTGCTCCTGCCACGACCATCACCATCATCACCACGCCGATGAGGTGTTCACCTCCTGGGGTAAGGAAACGCCCAAGGTGTATACGCAGGCGGACATCGACCGTATTCTGACGGCGCTGGATTTGGGTGACTACGGCGCCATTCTCCGGGCCAAGGGCATCGTGAACGGCACCGACGGCGCATGGATCGAGTTCGACTATGTGCCGGAGGAGCATGAGATCCGGGCGGGCCATCCCGACTACACCGGCCGCCTGTGCGTCATCGGTTCCAATCTGAAGGAGGAAAAGCTGGCAGAGCTGTTCGGCCTGTAAGCGAAAAAATTCATGGCTGATATTCCTGTATATCTCATCGCCGGTTTTTTGGACGGCGGCAAAACGGATTTTATCAACGGCATTTTAGAGGACGGCTTCGCCCGTGAGGACAAAACCCTCCTGATCTGCTGTGAAGAGGGCGAGCTGGAATACGAGCAGAAGGCTCTGGACAACGTGACCGTGGTCACAGTGGACGAGGAGACCGCTCTCACCTGTTCCCAGTGCAAGGAATGGGAAAAGCAGTACAAACCCAAGCAGGTCCTCATTGAATACAACGGTATGTGGTCCATGGAGCGGCTGTACCGGGAGGTGCTGCCCGCCAACTGGGTCCTCTATCAAGTGATGACCTTTGTGGACGCCAATACCTTTGAGACCTATGCCAAGAACATGGGCCAGATCATGATGGAAAAAATCACCAACGCCGACCTGCTGGTGTTCAACCGCTGCACCGATGAGCTGAAGGCCGCACTGCGGAAGCGGAATCTGCGGATGGTGAACCGCCGGGCGGACATCTATCTGGAAGATCTGAACGGCAACAGCGAGGACTACAACAACGGTGAGGTCTGCCCCTTTGATCTGGACCAGCCGGTGATCAACATTCCGGACGATGACTACGGTGTCTGGTATGTGGACGTGATGGATTACCCTGACCGCTGGGCAGGGAAAACCGTTCACATGAAGCTGCTCATGTGCCACTCCAAGAAGTATCCCGGTACCCACTGCCCCGGACGGTTCGCCATGGTCTGCTGTGAAAATGACGTGCAGTTCTTGGGTCTGGTGGCCAAGGGCGTGGATCTGAATAAGTACAAGAACCGGGACTGGGTGGAAGTCGAAGCCCGTATGGCTTTGGAAAATCACTCTGCCTACAAGGGCAAGGGCCCGGTAATGCACATCATCTCCATCAAGCCCTGTGAAAAGCCCGCCAACGAGGTCGTGACCTTCTGATCTACTGATATTCAAAAAGCACGTTTCCTTTTGACAAGGAAACGTGCTTTTCTTCTTGCATACGCTTCTTATATTTGTCACCGTGCAAGCCATTGGCAAATCAACCGTTATTTCAGTGCCGTTGTGCCGCTCAGAATTGCTGAAGAGGGTCTGTTGTTCCGGTATCACCGCGGTTTTGATTCTGCGCCAAATCGCCCGCGCTTTCAATACGATTCGTATTTTTTACTTTTAAATCGACATTTTGTATTGTAATTCCGCAAGTTTTTTCGGGAATCCCGGTTTTCTTTCCGCTTCGCAAAGCTCGCAAAATTTCGGGAATACTTGCAAATTTCAGGCAAATCCATATAATAGAGGTATTCTGATATGAAAGGACTTTACGTTTTGAAAGAAAAGCGGATCTATAAAAGAGAACTGCCCCTCTGGGGGAGTCTGCTGGCCGCCGTTTTGCTGGCAGGCTGTATTACTTTACTGGCCTTGTGGTGCCAGCCAAACGCCCTGCGGACGGTGCTGGCAGGGTTCAAGACCCAGCCCCTGCTGATCGTTTTGAACGCCCTGCCCATCGGACTTTTGCTGCTGGCCTTCGCCTTCCTGTTCCGGAATGTCTTTTACAGCGGGGCGCTGGTGAATTTCTTCGTCTGCGCGCTGTCCCTTGCCAACCGGGTCAAAATCGAGGTCCGGGATGAGCCGGTGTTCCCCCGGGACTTCTCCCTTCTGCGGGAGGTAGGCAGCGCCATCCAGTCCTATGACATCCGCTATCCGGTGAAGGCCATCGCCGTGGTGGTGCTGACCACCGCACTGCTCATCGGCCTTGGGGTCCTGTTTCCCAGCCGCCCGGTGTCCTTCGCCGCACTGAAGGCCAAGCTGACAAAACGGGACACCGTGGCCGTGTTCCCCGGCCGCTGCTGGCCGGAGCGAATCGTGGGCGCGGTCCTCAGCTTTGGCGTTCTGACTGCGCTGATCTTCTCAGTGTACGCCAGCAACGATCTCTACAATTCTTTCCGGGTCAGCAACGCCTACTATGTCCCCTCGGTGTTCAACGAGCTTGGTTTCCCCTACTGTTTCTGCCACCAGTTCACCACCTATCCGGTGGACAAGCCGGAGGGCTTTTCCAAGTCCGAGGCCGCCGGTTGGGAGACTGGCGGGCAAACGGGGCTTGGCAAGGACGTCAGCGTGATCCTTGTGATGAACGAGGCGTTTTCCGACCTCACCGACCAGACCATGTTCAACTGGACGGAGGAAACCGATCCCCTGCCCAATCTCCACGCTTTGCAGAAGGACCCCCACACCCTTTCCGGTCACATCGTGGTCCCCGGCTTCGCCGGAGGCACCGCCAACACGGAGTTCGATGCGCTGACGGGAATGCAGACCAATGCACTGTCCGTCACCGCCACCTCCGCCATGCGGGTGGTGAACCGGAATCTGGACAGCTTGTTCCGAGTGTTCGGGGCGGACGGCTACCACACCTCCTTCTACCATCCCGGCGACGCCTGGTTCTATAACCGAGAGAACGTCTACCGCTGGCTGGGGGCGGAGCACGAGGTATTTGCCAAGGACATGAAAGATTTAGAATACAAGGGCCGCTGGGTCACGGATGACTACATGGCTGGTTTGATCGAGGAGGAATTTGAAACGGCGGTCAGCGAGGGCCGCCCCCTGTTCAACTACACCACCACCATCCAGAACCACATGAGCTACACCGCCGACAAGTACGGTGAGGGCCACACGTTCGCACCGGTCTCCACCACGGCGGATATCTCCCCGGAGACCCGCTCCATGCTGGAGGTCTACACCGAAGGCGTCCGGGACGCCGACGCCATGCTGGGCCGGCTGACGGCTTACTTCTCAGATCGTGAGGAGCCTGTGGTGCTTGTATTCTACGGCGATCACCTGCCCTATCTGGGGGACAACCAGAAGGGCTATGCGGAGTTGGGATCTGAGGTGTCCATTCCGGAAAACGAGCGGGAGGACATTCTCTGCTCTTACAAGACCCCCTATGTGCTCTGGGCCAATGACGCCGCCGCAGACACGCTGAACTGGAATGAGGCCGTGGCCGCGCTGGATTTGCCGGAGGACGGCGTTCTCTCTGCCGCCTTTTTGGGCAGCGTCCTGCTGGACCTCACCGGCCGCGCCGGGGAAAGTCCGTGGTTCGACTTTCTCTCCTCCCTCCGGCGGATCGCGCCGGTGGTGCAGAAGAAAACCTATATCCTGGCGGACGGCTCCGTACTGCCGCAGCGAATTTTGAACGAGCAGACGGATGAAGCGTCCATGGAATTAAAAGCCGCCGTCCGCAAGTGGCGCTGCTGGAGCTATTACAAGCTGAAATACGCGGACGTGGGTTAGACCCACTGCGAATATATGGGAAAAGCGGTTCCGGAACTTCCGGAACCGCTCTTTTGTATCAGCTTTTCGCTTCGATCTTCGCTCCGCATTTGGGACAGGTGATGACGATCTTCCCCTTCCCAACCGGCACCCTGCAGATGGCGCCGCATCTGCAGGTGAAGTACTTGTGCTCCTTATCCGCCCGGCGGGCCTTGGCCCCGGCGGCGTTGTTCCGGGCCTTCCAGATCCAGCCCATAAACTTCTGGTTCTCCGCCCGGCGCTTGGTCAGGTTTTTGGAGAACATCCGGAACAGAATAAACACCATCAGCACCCAAAGGAGGGATTCGCAGATCCGGGCGGGGATCCATAGCCGCAGAAGGCTGAAAATCAACTGGGCCACCAGAATCACCAGGTAGCCCCGAAGAAGCGCCTGATTCATCTGATCCATGCCGTTCCGGCCGTACATGAACCGCGCCACCGCGCATCTGAATTTATAGAACATACGCCTGTTGCCTCTTTCCGTCGGCTCCCGCGGAACCGTAACTGTTTTTACCTTACATATTTTAGCGGATAGGTCAGAGAAAGGCAACGGTTTAACAGCGGAGTTTACAAAAAAGTAATTTCTTTCCGGGACATTCCGTGTTAAAATGACATACGATATGAAAATACACAAAGGAAGTGTTTGGTTTATGGCAAAGGAACAATTCAAAGCGGAGTCCAAACGGCTGCTGGACCTGATGATCAACTCCATCTACACCCACAAGGAGATCTTCCTGCGGGAGATCATCTCCAACGCCAGCGACGCCTGCGACAAGCTGTGCTATCAGGCTCTGACGGATGACAGCGTGAAGCTGACCCGGAAGGACTTCAAGATCGACCTGTCTGTCAACAAGGACGCCCGGACCATCACCGTTACGGATAACGGCATCGGTATGGACAAGGAGGATCTGGAGAACAATCTGGGCGTCATCGCCTCCTCCGGTTCCTACAAGTTCAAGCAGGAGGTGGGAGATGACACCAAGGACACTGACGTGATCGGTCAGTTCGGCGTGGGCTTCTACTCCGCCTTCATGGTCTGCGATCAGGTGACGGTCCGCACCCGGAAATTCGGCAGTGACACCGCCTATCAGTGGCAGTCCTCAGGGGCCGACGGCTACACCGTCACGGAATGTGATAAGTCCGATGCGGGCACTGAGGTCATCATGCACCTGAAGGATGATACAGAGGACGAACATTACAGCGAGTTTTTGGAAGAATGGAAGCTCCGGGAGCTGATCAAAAAGTATTCCGACTACATCCGCTTCCCCATCCGCATGGCGGTCACGAAAACGAAAAAGGTGGCCTCCTGCATGTCCGACAAGCCGGACGAGGTACCCTATGTGGAGATGGAGACCCTGAACTCCATGGTCCCCATCTGGCAGCGGAAAAAGGCCGACGTGAAGCCGGAGGAATATAACGAGTTCTATCGGGAGAAGTTCCACGATTTCGCGGACCCCCAGCGGGTCATCACCGTGTCCGCCGAGGGTGCCGTGACCTACAAAGCCTTGCTGTTCATCCCCGGCGCCACCCCCTTCGACTTCTACACCAAGGAATACGAAAAGGGTCTGCAGCTCTATTCCAGCGGCGTTCTCATTATGGACAAGTGTCCGGATCTGCTGCCGGAGCACTTCCGGTTTGTCCGGGGCGTGGTGGATTCCCCGGATCTGAGTCTGAACATCTCCCGGGAGCTTTTGCAGCATGACCGCCAGCTGAAGGTCATCGCCGGAAATCTGGAAAAGAAGATCAAGAGCGAACTGGCCAAGATGCTCAAGGACGAGCGTGAGGCTTATGAAACCTTCTGGAAGAACTTCGGCCGCCAGTTGAAATACGGCGTGGTCAGCGAGTACGGCATCCACAAGGACCTGCTGCAGGATCTGCTGCTGTTCTGGTCCTCCACGGAGAAGAAGCTGGTAACGCTGGATGAGTACGTCTCCCGGATGAAGGAGGATCAGAAGGTCATCTATTATGCCGCCGGTGACACCGTGGACAAGATTGACAAGCTGCCTCAGCTGGAGGCCTTGAAGGATCAGGGGGTGGAGATCCTCTACTTCACAGAGGAAGTGGACGAGTTCGTGGCCCAGACCCTGCGGAGCTACAAGGACAAGGAGTTCCGCTCCGCCATGGACGGTGCATCCGACGAGTCCGCTCAGGAAAAGGCTAAAGAGGAGGCCGACACCCATAAGGATGTGTTTGCCTTCGTGAAGGAGACGCTTGGTGACGCGGTGGCAGAGGTGAAACCCTCCACACGGCTGAAATCGCACCCTGTATGTCTCACCGCCGGCGAGGGCCTGAGCTTTGAGATGGAGAAGTATTTCCAGCTCATGCAGCCTGACAACAGCATCAAGGCCCAGCGGATTCTGGAGCTGAACACGGAGCACCCGGCCTTCACCGCTCTGGAGAACGCCGTGACCGCCGACCCGGAAAAGGCCAAGATCTACGCCAAGCTGCTGTACGATCAGGCGCTGCTGATCGCAGGACTGCCGCTGGACGATCCCTCCGGCTACACGGATCTGGTGTGCGGATTGATGAAGTAAGTCTGATAAGACAGATCTTGCCCCGGCGTGTCCTGCAAGACACGCCGGAGACAGTAGGGCGGGAAGGTCTTTTCGCCCTACTGCCAATATTTTCAGAGCTTTTGTAAAGTTCTGAAAATATTTAATTTAAATAGCGCAGGACACCCTTCTTGGGTTTCCCGCGCACACTCTTCACCCGCAAGGGGTATGCGGCATCCGTAAAGCGGCACAGCCGCTAACGGCTGCCCTACCTTACTATCGCGGAAAATCTACCATTTTATCGAAAGACTCCCCCCGGCGTGTCTTACAAGACACGCCGGGGGCCTTTTTGCTATTTCTCGCTATTTCGGCAGTTTAGCGCGCAAAAACACCTCCGCGTGGAAAATCCACGCGGAGGTGTTTTGTCTGTATTCGGCGTTTCTCAGCCCCACAGAGCGGAGAGGGACGGGATAATTTGCTTTTTCCTGCTCATGATCTTGGACAGGAACACGCAGTTCTTTTCCTCGCCGGTGATATTGAATGCCTGCCGGATGGTCTCCGTATCTCCGGAATACAGCAGATAGGAGCCTTCCACCAATACGTTCGTGATCATCAGCAGCACAATGTCCAGACCGTTCTTCTTACGGATGGTCTCCATCGTGGCGAGGAATTCCTCTTTCCGGGCCATAAGACGATCGGAATCCAGACAGGTGATCTGGCTCACCGCCAGATTGTGACCGCCAATGTGAAATTCCTTGTAGTCGGTGCGGATAATGGACTCAGCGCTCTTGTCCTCACCGGTAGCGGCGGAGAAAATGGTCTGCCCCAGCTCTTCCAGAGAGACATTGGCAATACGGGACATCCGGTTGGCAATGTCGATATCCCGCTGGGTGCAGGTGGGAGATTTGAACATGACCGTATCCGACACGATGGCGGCAGCCATGAGGCCCGCCATTTTGGCAGAGGGCATCAGACCCTTTTCCTGATACATATCCGCAACGATGGTGGTAGAACTGCCCACCGGCTCATTCCGGACATAAATAGGATTGTTGGTCTCAATATCCGCCAGACGGTGGTGGTCCACGATCTCCAGAATGTCCGCCTGATCCAGACCGGGCACAGACTGGGCCTTTTCGTTGTGGTCCACCAGAATTACCCGCTTGCGCCGGGGACGCAGCAGATGGAATCGGGACAGGGTTCCCACCACGTGCTCATTTTCATCCAGAATGGGGTAAGCCCGGAATCGGCTTTCCAGCACGGTATTGCGCACGTCATCGATATAATCGTCCAGATGGAAGGAAACCAGATCGTGGCTCTTGCAGATGCGCTCGATAGGCAGAGAGTGGCAGATCAGGTGGACTGCCCGGTACGCGTCATAAGGCGTGGAGATGATGCAGGTATCGGTGTCCAGCTCCAGCAGCTCCCGGCTGACCTCCGCCTGACAGACGATGACGCAGGTGACCCGCAGCTCCAGTGCCCGCTTGATCATGTCCGGCTGATCGCCGCAGACCACGATGCTGTCCGGAGAGGAAAACAGCAGGTTTTCCCGTCCCGCAGGCAGGGCGATGGTGACCTCGCCGGAGATCTCATCCCGGATCTGGCCGCCCTCGTTGAGGACCTTTCCCTCCAAAACGGAGAGCAGGTTATAGACCGGCACGTTCTTGACCGTGGAATTGCGGACAGCCAGCATATCGTAGCTGGCCACGTCACCGGCGGAAAGCATACCGTAAAGCGTACCGTCCTCATTGGCCACAGGCAGTACGGAGATCCGGTCCGCCTGCATCATCTGCCAGGCCCGGCTGATGGTAGCGGCGGGAGACAGGGTGGGCGGCGTATCGAAGTCCAGGTCCCGGACCTGCGTCCGAACGTTGTTGATCAGCTCCGGCGGCTGGGCACCGAATTTGTCCAGAACGGCTTTCGTCTCATCGCTGATCTGGCCCAGGCGGGCGGCGCAGTACTGCCGCTGCCCCAGAGCGTTTTTCAGTGCGGCGTAGGCCATGGCGGATACGATGGAGTCGGTATCCGGGTTGCGATGGCCGGTAATGTAAACTTTGTCCATTCCACAGCTCCTTTCGGATCGTTTCTAAATTCTGTTTCTCTCATGATTATGAGAGTCCGGCGTGAAATTGTCAACAGTGCCTTTCACCAAATGGACCGTGCGAAAGTACAGTCTCACAACCCATTTTGTATAGTTCCGGACCATTTACAGGATCAGAAGCTCCTTGGATGCCAGCGTAATGTTCTGACAGCCCTGTTCTGTGATGACGATCACATCCTCAATGCGAACGCCCAGCTTCCCCGGCAGATAGATCCCCGGCTCCGCGCTGATGACAGCGCCGGCAGGCAGCGGCTTGCTGTTGGACGGCGTAGCATTGGGATTTTCATGGATCTCCACGCCAACGCTGTGGCCAAAGCTGTGACCAAAATAGGGACCGTATCCGGCGTCCGCGATGACCCGCCGGGCGGCGCCGTCCACCGCTGCGCCGGTGACGCCGGCCTTTGCCGCGGCGATTCCGGCCAGCTGGGCCTTGAGGACCGTGTTGTAAACAGTCTCCATCTCCTCCGTCACATGACCAACGGCCACTGTGCGGGTCATATCCGAGCAATAGCCGCCGAATTTGCAGCCGAAGTCCATGGTGACGAACTCCCCGGCCTGAATGGGCTTCTCACTGGGAACACCGTGGGGCAGGCTGCCGTTGGGGCCGGAGACCACGATGGGATCAAAGGACTTGTCCTCCGCGCCGTAGTGCAGCATTTTATAGAGCAGCAGCGCGGCAATTTCCTTTTCCGTAACGCCGGGACGGATCTCGCCGAGAATGTCCGCCAGCGCTTTTTCCGCAATCCGCTGAGCCTGGATCATACACTCCAACTCCGCCTGATCCTTGACGGCCCGCAGCGTCCACAAAAGCTCCGTGACGGGGACCAGCTCGCAGTGGAGCTTCTCCGAAAAGCGGCGGAAATCCGCCGCCGTCATATATTCATCCTCATACCCCATGCGGGTGATGTGTTCCTTTTCGATGACCTCGTTGATGAGGGCGGAGTAGGGATGTTCCCGGTCCGTTTCCCGGATCTCCGCATCCCGTACATGGCGGGCTGCGGCCTCCGTATACCGGCTGTCGGTGAAATAATAGTTGTGGTTTCGAGTGACGATGGCCACACCGTCCGTCCCGGAGGAGTGAAAACCGGAGGCGTAAAAGCGGTTGGCCTCGCAAGTCAGCAGCACAGCGTCCAGGCCGTGGGCCTCCAGCACACCGGCAATTTTTTTGAAATGATTCATAGCAGATCCTCTTTTTCTGAGAGCCGCGGCATATCAGGTGTAACCGACCCTCTGTGATGAGCAGTGTAGCAGAATTTCACGAAATTGTCAAAGCGGCTCGTCAGTTCGGATTTAATCTCACCGTATTTTGTGGAAAATCACAGTTGACTTTAGTCGTTTAAAGCTGTATGGTAATAACATCACAAAGCCCGGTGCGGCGGAAAGGAGTTCACAATGCGTTTCGGAATGTTTACCTATATTTACCGCTACGCACGCTATTTTGCGGGCTTCTTTCATAATGCAGAAACGGAACAGGCATTCTGCCGGGCATAAGGCTTGCACTCGTTAAACGCGAGGGGGGCTCTGTTCCACGGACAGAGCCCCCCTTGTTTTTTGGAAGGCATCCAACTTTGTGAATTCGTCCGAATACGGACAAAAGGAGAAGATCACTATGAAAAAGAAATTGCTCGCTCTTGTTCTGGCTGCGGCCATGACGCTGTCCCTTGCCTCCTGCGGCGGCTCCAAAACGGAGACACCCTCCACCGGCTCTGACAATTCCTCTGCCAGCTCTGACAATTCCTCCGCCGAGGGCGCCACCTATAAGGTCGGCATCTGCCAGCTGGTGCAGCACCCTGCGTTGGACGCTGCAACCCAAGGTTTTATCGACGCTCTGAATGAAGCCCTCCCCGGCCAGGTGGAGTTTGAAAACAAGAACGCCTCCGGCGAGGCCAACAACTGCGGCACGATCGTCAACGGCTTTGTTTCCGAGGGCGTGGACCTGATCATGGCCAACGCCACCGCCGCCCTGACCGCCGCCGCTTCCGCGACTGCCGACATTCCCATTCTGGGCACCTCCATCACCGCTTACGGCGTGGCCCTGGATCTTGACGATTTCGACGGCACCGTAGGCGGCAACATCTCCGGCACCTCCGACCTGGCCGACCTGAGCAAGCAGGCCGATATGATCACCGAGTGGTTCCCCGAGGCCCAGAAGGTGGCCCTGCTGTTCTGCTCCGCCGAGCCCAACTCCAGCTACCAGATCCAGGAAGTGGCGACCTGCCTGGCCAACAAGGGCATTGAGACCAAGGAATTTGCCTTCACCGACTCCAATGACGTGGCGTCCGTGACCCAGTCTGCCGCTGACTACGCGGATGTGGTCTATCTCCCCACCGATAACACCGCCGCCTCCAACACCGAGGCCATCGCCAACATCCTGGTGCCCGCCGGTGTTCCCGCTATCTGCGGCGAGGAGGGTATCTGCTCCGGCTGCGGCGTGGCGACCCTGTCCATCAGCTACTATGATCTGGGCGTGACCACTGGCAAGATGGCTGCCAAGATCCTCACCGGCGAGGCGGATATCTCCACCATGCCCATCGAATACACCAACGCCACCCCCAAGTACAACCCCACCATCTGCGAGGAGCTGGGCATCCAGCCTCTGGACGGCTATGAGGCCATTGAGGGCTGATCCAAAACAAACGCGATCCTATAACGAAAATCTGGCGGGAGGGGGCAATCCCCTCCTCCCGCTGTGAACAAGGAGAAACGGTATGAGTTTTCTATCCTCCCTTCTCAATGCGCTGCCGGGCGCTGTGGCCCAGGGCCTGATCTGGGGCCTGATGGCCATCGGCGTCTACATCACCTTCCGTATTCTGGATGTAGCTGATCTGACGGTGGACGGATCTCTGGCCACCGGCGGTGCCGTGGCCGTCATGCTGATCCGGGCAGGTCTGAACGCTTGGGCCGCGTTGCTGTGCGCCTTTCTGGCAGGTATGCTGGCCGGCTTTGTCACCGGCCTGTTCCACACGAAATGCGGCATCCCCGCCATTCTCGCCGGTATTCTGACCCAGTTGTCCCTCTACTCCATCAACCTGCGGATCATGGGCAGCAAGGCCAATCAGGCAGTAGGCGTGGATAAGTATGATCTGCTGGTATCCCAGCGGTATGTGCGGACCGTGAGTCTGGATAACCCCCTGCCTCTGCTGGTGGTATTCACGGTGGTGCTCATTGCCGTTTTGTACTGGTTTTTCGGCACGGAAAAGGGCTGCTCCCTCCGTGCCACCGGCGCAAACCCCAACATGGCCCGGGCTCAGGGCATCAATACCAACGCCAACGTGGTGCTGGGACTCATGGTGTCCAACGGTCTGGTAGCCCTGTCCGGCGGTCTGCTGGCCCAGTTCCAGGGTTCCTCCGACATCAACATGGGCCGGGGCGCTATCGTCATTGGTCTGGCCGCCGTCATCATCGGCGAAGTGGCCTTCGGCAAGGTATTCATCAACTTCGCGTTGAAGCTGCTGGCGGTCTCCATCGGTGCCGTCATCTACTACATCGTTCTGCAAATCGTTTTGCAGCTGGGTCTGAACACCAACGATCTGAAGCTGGTGTCCGCCCTGATCGTGGCCGTGTTCCTGGCGATCCCCTACTGGAAGGGCCACATCCACACCAAGAAGGGAGGTTCCGTCCATGCTTGAGCTGAAGGATATCTGCAAGACGTTTAATCCCAATACCATCAACGCTAAGGTAGCTTTGAACCATCTGAACCTGACACTGAATGACGGGGATTTTGTCACCGTTATCGGCGGCAACGGTGCGGGCAAGTCCACCATGCTGAACGCCATCGCTGGCGTGTTCCAGGTGGATTCCGGCACCATCACCATCGACGGACAGGACGTTACCAAGCTGCCGGAGCACAAGCGGGCGGCATTTCTGGGGCGGGTGTTTCAGGACCCCATGATGGGCACCGCACCCACTATGCAGATCGAGGAAAATCTGGCGCTGGCAGCCCGCCGGGGCCAGCCCCGGGGGTTGAAGTGGGGCATCACCGCCTTGGAGCGGGCAGATTACAGAGAGCTGCTGAAAACGCTGGATCTGGGGCTTGAGGACCGCCTCACCGCCAAGGTGGGCCTGCTCTCCGGCGGTCAGCGTCAGGCGCTGACGCTGCTGATGGCCTCCCTGAAGCAGCCCAAGCTGCTGCTGTTGGACGAGCACACTGCCGCTTTGGACCCCAAGACCGCTGACAAGGTGCTGGCTCTGTCCGACCAGATCGTGCAGGAGAACAACCTCACCACCCTCATGATCACCCACAACATGAAGGACGCCATCGCCCACGGCAACCGGCTCATTATGATGGATGCCGGCCGGGTGGTGGTGGATATCTCCGGTGAGGACAAGAAGAAGCTGACGGTCCCCGACCTGCTGGCCCTGTTCAGCCGCGCCAGCGGCTCTGACGAGGCCAATGACAAAATGCTCCTGTCCTGAAATCCTACATACATCTCTCCCCCGGAAGGTCTCTTCCGGGGGATTTTGCTATGCAAAAGCACAGTAAAATAAGAAATGTGCCATTTCCTCGCCCCCGCAGGGCAACCGGGAATGATGCACGAAAACTTCATGCACTGGCATTTGTGCATGTTCGCGGTGCGCTGCTCATGCATGCAGTTTTATGCGCAAAAATATACCCCGTTCTTCCGCTTTTTCAGAAGAACGGGGTGTACTTTTAAATCAGGCATGCGGTCAGTCCGCGCTGGAATTCATGACCTCGTTGGCGGACTTGACGGTGCGGCGCAGGAAGATTGTGCTCAGGGTGAAGGACATGACCTCCGCGATGGGGAAGGACCACCACACCAGCTCCAGCCGTCCAGTCCGGGACAGCAGCCACGCCACCGGCAGTAATACCACCATCTGACGGCACACGGAGACGATCAGGCTGTACACCGGATTGCCGATGGCCTGGAACACCGAGCCAGCGATGATACAGAAGCCTGCCAGCAGGAAGGAAACGCTGATGATCCGCAGGGCGGGAACGCCGATGGCCAGCATGGTCTCCGATGCGTCGAACAGTTCCAGCAGTGTGGAGGGAAACAGCTGGAAAATGGTGAAGCCCACAACCATAATGACCATGGCGGTGATGTTGGAAAGACGGATGGTCTTCCACACCCGCTGAGGCCGGGCTGCGCCGTAGTTATAGGAAATAATGGGCACCATACCGTTGTTCAGGCCGAAGATGGGCATGAACACGAAGCTCTGGATCTTGAAATACGCGCCGAACACGGCGGTGGCGGTGGGGGTAAAGACAAAGAGGATCTTGTTCATGCCGAAGGTCATCACAGAACTGATGGACTGCATGATGATGGAGGGGATACCCACCCGGTAGATCTCCTTGGCCACGATGGGATCCCAGCGGATGTTCTTCCGGTGGATGTGAATGTCGTGGTTGCACTTGATATTCACGATCAGGCCCACGATCGCCGCCACGATCTGTCCAACAACGGTGGCCACAGCAGCGCCGGCCACGCCCATCCGGGGTGCGCCGCACAGTCCAAAGATCAGAATGGGGTCCATGACGATGTTGATGATGGCGCCCAACAGCTGGGTGCACATGGCCAGACTGGTACGGCCGGTGGATTGCAGCAGCCGCTCAAAGCAGAACTGGCTGAAAATACCCACGGAAAGACCTAAGCAGATCCGGGTGTACTGCACGCCGTATTCCACGATCTCCGGCACTGCCTTGGCCTGCGCCACGAAGAAGGGCCGGGAGAGGAACAGGCCGATGAAGGCAAAGACAAGATAGCTGCAAATGGGCAGCAGGAAGATACCTGCGCCGGCAGCCCGGTCCGCCATCTCCTGCTTTTTCTCACCCAGAGAGCGGGAAAGCAGTGCGTTGATGCCCACGGCAGTGCCCGCGCCCACGGCGATCATCAGGCTCTGGAGGGGGAACGCCAGACCCACGGCGTTGAAGGCGTTCTCACTGAGCCGGGAGACAAACACGCTGTCCACGATGTTGTACAGCGCCTGTACCAGCATGGAGATCATCATGGGCACCGCCATACCGGCCAGCAGCTTGCCTACCGGCAGAACGCCCATCTTGTTTTCCTGGGGAGCCGCACCCGCGGCGTTTTGCTTACTCATAAATTAGATTGGTTCCTTTCATATCAGCTTTCGGAAGAAAGACGCGGCCTTTCAGCCGCGCCTTTTCTGGCATTTACTTTTTCAGCTCGCCGGTGGCTAACTGCGTCAGGTAGGTATTCAGGAAGCCGTCCAAGTCGCCGTCCATCACGTTGTCGATCTGGCTGGTTGCATCCCATGTGCCGGGGGCACATGGGAACCCTGCATTTCACTCAAATGTCCGGGCAAAGCCCGTCCATTTCAAGGTTTTGCTCCGCAAAACGCTTGTTCGCCGCATAAGCGGCGGGAAACCAGCCTGCCGACAACTTATTTTTTCAGCTCGCCGGTGGCTAACTGCGTCAGGTAGGCATTCAGGAAGCCGTCCAAGTCGCCGTCCATCACGTTGTCGATCTGGCTGGTTTCGTAGCCGGTGCGGGTGTCCTTTACCAACTGATAAGGCATGAACACATAGGAGCGGATCTGGCTGCCCCACTCGATCTTCATCTGAACGCCCTTGATGTCGGAGATCTTCTCCGCATGCTGCTGGATCTTCAGTTCGATCAGCTTGGCACGCAGTTGCTTCATACAGTTATCCTTGTTCTGGAACTGGGACCGTTCCTGCTGAGAAGACACCACAATGCCGGTGGGCTTGTGGATCAGGCGGACGGCGGAGGAGGTCTTGTTGATGTGCTGGCCGCCGGCACCGGAGGAACGGAACACCTGCATTTCGATGTCCTCCGGGCGGATCTCCACCTCTACGTCATCAGGCAGCTCCGGCATGACTTCCACAGCGGCAAAGCTGGTCTGACGGCGGGCGTTGGCATCGAAGGGGGACACGCGGACCAGACGGTGGACGCCGTGTTCGCTCTTCAGCAGGCCGTAGGCATTCTCGCCCTCGATGGAAATAACGGCAGATTTGATACCGGCCTCGTCACATTCCTCGTAGTCCAGCGTTTTCCAAGCGTAGCCGTGACGCTCCGCCCAGCGGGTATACATCCGATAGAGCATCTGGCACCAGTCCTGGGCCTCGGTGCCGCCGGCACCGGAGTGGAGCTGGAGAATAACGTTGTTTGCGTCATACTCACCGGAGAGCAGCGTGGTCATACGGATCTCTTCGATCTCGGTTTCCAGCGCGGGGAACTCTGTTTTCAATTCTTCCAGGATCTCTTCATCCTCCGCCTCCTGGCCCATCTCGCACAGGGTGGTCAGATCCTCCCAGGTGCTCATGAGTTTCTTGAAGCGGTGGAGCTTGTTTTGAAGCTGCTTCAGGCGGGTCTGCACCTTCTGAGAGCGCTCCAGATTGTTCCAGAAGCCGTCCTGAGTGGTCTCATCCTCCAGACGGGCAGCCTCCTGAGCCACAGCGTCGATGTCAAGGGCGTCCCCCAGCTTCTTCAGCTCCGGTTCCAGGTCCCGCAGCTTCTGCTTATAAACGTCATATTCGATCAAAGCCATACTGATTCTCCAATTTCCATATAGATTACTTTAGCCATGATATTATATAGGAGTTCCCTGGTTTTGTAAAGGGAAATATGCACAAAAATGACGATTTTCAAAAATTCAGCGCACGTTTGCGGAAAACAGGTGAAAAAAGAGACGGACAAAGTCCGTCTCTCACGCTCAATGATTCAGGATAAACTGTTCCAGCTCCTCCGCCGTCCGCACGACTGCGGCAGCCCCGGACTCCGCCAGTTCGCCGGGTGCGGCGTACCCGAAGAACTCCACGCCCACGCAGGCAAGGCCGCATTCCTGCGCACCAAGCACATCATACTTCCGGTCACCGACCATCAAAACGGTGGGCTTATCCGCATCAGTCAAGCGCAGGCGGCGCATGGCTTCCCGAATGACATCCGCCTTTTCCCAGTCGGCCCCCGCAGGGCTGCCGGTCACAGCGGACAGAAAGGGTGTAAAGCCAAAACGCCGACAGATGCTCACGCACAGCTCCTCCGGCTTGGAGGAGGCCAACGCCAGAGTGTATCCCCTGGCCTTCAGCCGTTCCAGAACGTCCCGCATACCGGGGGCCGCCTCGTTTTCATACTGTCCCACCGGTACATAGTGCTCCCGGAACACCCGAACGCCCTCCACCGCCTGTTCACGGCTGTAGCCGCAGTGCTCCATGAAGGATTCCTGCAGCGGCGGACCGATGAATTTCAGAAGGGTCTGGGCATCCGGCATGGTCCCGCCCAACTTTTCAATGGTGTATTTCACGGAGTTGACGATCCCCTCCCGCGAATCCGTCAATGTACCGTCCAGATCAAATAAAATCGTGTGAAACATCTGGTCTCTCCCTTCTGTAAGCAAAACGAAGCCGGGCCAACAAGCCCGGCTCCGCCGACTGTTTTGTCCCTTTACAGACGATTCTAACATGAATTCAAAGGCTCCGCAAGGAAAAGCTGCACAAAAATCGCAAATTACAGAGTTTCCACCGGCTCGTAATCCAGCAGTTCAATGCGGGAGCTCCACATATCCGCCGTTTCTGCCGGGGGATTGGATAGCATGGTGGTGAGATACTTCTTGCTGTCATCGGCAAAGACGGTAGCCACCTTCCGGCCCGGCTCCAGATTCTGAATCACAGAGCCAAGGAAGTTAGCGCCGGAGGAGATACCCACGCCAAGGCCCAGTACACGGCCAAATTTCGCCGCCATGGCAATGGCGTCCATATCGTTGATGTCCATTACGCCATCCACCAGAGTCTGGTCCACCACAGCAGGGATAAAGTCGTCGCCGATGCCCTCAATGTGGTGAGCACCCTTGATAGCTCCGCCGGAAAGCAGAGGCACTGCATCCGGCTCCACAGCCACAGCCCGGACGGCGTGATCCGCCTTCAGACGGCGGGCGGTGCCCATGAGGGTGCCGCCGGAACCGACGCCGGCCACGAAGTCCGTCACATCCGGAAGCTGGCGCAGGATCTCAACGCCGGTAGTAAGGTAGTGGGCCTCTGGGTTATCCTGATTTTCAAACTGCTTGGGCTGGAAGCCGCCAATCTCCTCCGCCAGATCTCTGGCCCCCTGAAGGGCTGCGTTGAAGCCGCCGGCTTCCCGTGAGATCAGGTGCAGGGTGGCACCGTACATAGCCATCAGCTTTTTCCGCTCCTCACTGGCCCAGTCCGGCATAAAGATGTGGACGGGATGGCCGGTGAACGTGCCCAGTGCGGAGAAGGCGATGCCGGTGTTTCCGCTGGTCATCTCCACGATGGGCTGGCCGGGCTTCAGGGTGCCGTTGGCGGTGGACTTGGTAATGACGTGGGCCGCCAGACGATCCTTGATGCTGCCGGAGAGGTTGTATGCCTCCAGCTTTGCCCAGACAAAGCCCTCCCGGCCGTCCAGCTTGTAGCGGATGCGGATCATGGGGGTGTTCCCTACCAAATGTGTGAAGTTCATAACGTATCCTCCTCATCAATATAATTCATGTTGAATCTTCCCATCTCTGGGAAACGCGGCCGGGTAAAACAAAAGGAGCGATGTGCGCTTGCACATCGCTCCTGAAAGCTCTTCATGCAAGACACAGGCACACTGAAACGGACGCCTGTATCTGCCATCAGCAGTTCAGCCGCCCTATGTCTTACAACAACAGGTTTTTACAAATTCATTTCTCATAGCAAGTTTAGTGTAGCACCTCTCCATTGGAAAGTCAACCATTTTTCCATTCTATGGGAAAATAGGCCGGTTTGTTACCGCAAAATGTTTGTATGGACCAGCGCCCGGAACAAGCAGGCCGCCGCCACGCCTGTCACTGCTCCGGTGATCAGGGAGGCTCCCAGCAGGATGGGCAGATAGTACAGCGGGGCCATCGAGCCCAGCGTCAGGCAGGCTGCGGCGATCTGGCCGCAGTTGTGGGCCGCCGCGCCGCCGATGGACACGCCGTAGATAGACAGATGCCGGGATCGGGACAGCAAGATCATCACCAGCATGGCGGAAAAGCCCCCCAGCAGGGAGAAGATCAGGGCGTTCATGTTCCCGGCGAACACCGCCCCCAACAGGCACCGGCCTGTCAAAATCAGCAGCGCCTGAGCGGGGCCAAGTGCGTACAGGGCGAATACCGTCACAATATTAGCAAGGCCCAGCTTGATGCCGGGGATGGGAATGGCCAGAGATAATGGGAAAAAGTTTTCCAGATAGCTGAACGCCAGCGCCAGCGCTGTCAGCACGGCGCAGAGGGTCAACTGCTTCGTTGTCAGTTTCACAGTTCCCCTCCTAACCGATTACAATGTCCACGCCGCTGCTGTCTGCCGCGCCGCCGATGAGCTGAATGACGATCCGGGCCGGAAGACACACGATGCTCTGTCCGCTGCGGGAAATAGTTCCGGTGCGGACGCAGTCCTGGGTGGGACAGTCGGAGGAACTGACCCGAAGGCCGTTTCCGTCCTCCGCCGCCACCGTCAGCGTCACGCCGTTGTAAGAATAGGTGCGGGGCGCGTCCAGCAGGTCTGCCGGGGCAAAGCGGTCGATCTCCTGCCCATCAGCGGTGACCACCGCCGTCAGGGTACCGGTTTCCGTGCCGCCACGCCAGACCGTCATGGCCGAGAGAGCCGCCAGCGCAATGACCGCCAAGACCACGATCACATCCCAGAAATTGGGCTTCAGCTCAGGAAACCGTTTCATAGGTGTACCCACTGTCCTTCACTTCCTCAAACCGGTCCGCCAGTCCGGCAGTGATGACCACCCGGCCATCCTCCGTCACCAGCACCAGATCGAAGTCATACCCGCCATTTCGCCAGAAGTCCAGCGCCTGCTCCTCTCCCATGACGAACAACGCCGTGGAAAAAGCGTCGCACATAGTGCCGTTTCCGGGCAGAACCCATTCCTGATCCGGCCCGTTGGCATCCGCCACCACCGTCACTGACAGCAGACCGCTGTCCGCAGGATAGCCGGTGGCGGGATCAATAATATGGTGGTAGGTTTTTCCGTTTTCCTCAAAGTACCGCTCGTAGCCGCCGGAGGTGATGGCGTAGGCGTCCCGCAGGGACAGGATCGCCGCAAGGCCACTCTCATTCCGGGGATCCTTGATCCCCACCCGCCAGTCGGAGCCGTCGGGCTTGGTCCCCAGCACGAACACGTTGCCGCCCAGAGAGATTTTACCGTTTTCGATCTCATGGTCATAGAAAACAGCCTCTACACAATCGGAGGTATAGCCCTTGGCGATGCCCCCTAAGTCGATGGCTTGTCCTTCCCCCAGCGTCACAGAATCAGAGGGCGACCCCAACATCTGAATCGCATCGCTGTTCACCTTTTTCAACAGTGTGTCCAGTTCGGACTGCTCCGGTACCCGGAAGCTGTCTCCGGTGAAGCCCCAGGCATCCATGACGGGAGCAATGGTAATATCAAACGCGCCGTTTGTGGCGTCCCGATACTCCTTCGCACGGGCGATGAGATTCCAGTAATCGTAAGTCAAGTGCCGGATGCTGCCGTCCCGATTCAGCCCGGATACCAGACTGTGCGCCTTTGTACGGGAGAGCCGATTTTCCAACTCTTCGATCCTTTTCTCTGTGTATTTTACCGCTTGCTCCGCATGTTCACCATAGGCCGCGACCTCCATCACCGTGTCCATGGCGAAGATCTGGGCAGTAGCCTCCGTTGTTTGTTTTCCGCAGCCTGTCAGGCACAGGCACAGGGTCAGTATCAGAATTGAGAACCGTTTCATGGCGTCCTCCGTTAGAATTTGATTCGATTTTTTCAGTATACCGCGAATATTGTAAAAAAGCAATGAAGGTTTTCCTTGCAAATTGGAAAAGAGACTGGTATACTATGAACGTGTGTCGGCGGGAACCGGTCTGGAATGGACTGCCCGCATTTTGGGAAATATAACCCTGGAGGTTTTAATAGATGGCAAAAAATCCGAATAAAAAGGTCGCTCCGAAGGACGAACCCATGAATGGAGCAATGAAATTTTTCCTGGCTGGCTGCGTAGCAGAACTGTATTTACTGATCCTGCGTCGTTTTTATATCAATGCCGACTCTGAACTGACCCGGATCGCCTGGTATGATCACTACCTCTGGACTCTGGCCGGGATCGGCGCGGGTGTGTTGGCAGTGGGCGTGATCGCCGCTCTGGTTTTGCGGGGCAGCGCCAAGAAGCAGAAGTCCGCTTGGATCCTTGCTGCGGCAGGCGCTTTTGTGGGTGCGGCTACGGCTCTGGTCCGCTTAAATATGGCCACCCTCTCTTTTATGACAATCGTTGTGCCGGTCATCATGCTGCTGGGAATCCTCTGGGCGCTGTATGACCGGGAATGTGCACTGGCTCTGACGGTGCTGGGAGCCTCCCTCTTTGTTCTGTGGGGCGTGCGTCGGTACGGCTCCAGCATGTATGTGGGCACCACCGTCAAGATCTGCGTTGTGATCTATCTGGTCCTGCTGGCAGTTCTCGCCGTGCTAACCAAGAGCGGCAAGCTGAATAAGCTCCTGCCCCCCAAAGCGGATAAGCTGCCGGTATATGCAGCCTGCGGTCTTTCCGCGCTGGCTCTGCTGGCCTCTCTGCTGGGCGGTGGCATCTCCTACTACGCCATGTGGGCACTGGCAGCGGTGGTCTTCGCGCTGGCTGTCTACTACACGGTCAAGCAGCTATAAAATGTGAGCAAACAGCTCCGGTCCAGTACGGACCGGAGCTGTTTTTTGCTGCAGCAAGTTCCAATCTGCACTTTGCTCCCCCGAAAGTACAGGGGACACCTGACGCCATTGGATACGATCTCAAAGCGGAACTGCATGAAAAGCCCCGGGAGAAACAACTGCTTTCTCCCGGGGCCTCTTTCCCATAAAATAATTGCGCGTAAGGAAAGCAGATACCCGATCAGTCCGTAAAATCGGGATAGCCCTCCTTCAGGGTCTCATCATAAACGGCGCGGTCACCGCCGATGAACTTGGGCCGTACCCGGGCCGCCAGCACAATGGCCTGACCGATGTGATCCTGCTCCAGCCGCACCGGCACCGCCACCTTTTTCAAGTGCATCCCGATGAGGGTGCCGCCGATGTCCAGTCCTGCGTCTGCCCGGATCTCCTCCAGCGCCACAGGATGCCGAAACGCCTTGTAAGCGGCGGTAGCGAAGGAGCTGCCCGCCTTGGGCTGGGGCACCACATTGACGATCTCCCCGCCGGGGACCGCCTCGTATTCCACGATCAAAGCCCGGTTCAGATGCTCGCAGCATTGGGCGGCCATGTAGACGCCCATGGGGCCGAACACACTGTCAAGGCCCCGGAAAATGGCATCCGCCACCTCCGGTGTAGACCAGCTTCCCACCTGATGCCCTACCACCTCACTGGTGCTGCATCCGATGACCACGAGCTGTCCCTTCCGCAGATGGGCAGTCTCCGCCAGTTGGCGGGCCGCAGCGGCGGACTCCCGCTCTACCTGTTCCAAAAGCTGCTGATTCTCCAATGTATGTACCGTAGTTCCTGCCATATATAAGCCTCCCTTTTGTTTTACGCACAAGGCGCCGTGTGAGAATTTTTCTCACACGGCCGCCTTATTTTTTCGTTTACAGTTCCAGACCGCTCAGCGCAGGCGCCTTTGCCTTTTGCAACAGCACAGCCAACACAAGGCCGATGGCGATACCGGCGATCCCCTGAACGATATTGCCGGGAATACTGGCGGCTGCCGCCAGACCCTTGCCCAGAATCATGGAGGCGTAGGCAAAATAGCCCAGGACCATGATGGTCTCCCCCACGATGCCGCTGACCAGCATGGCAGTCTTCCCGCGGCCCAAGGCCCGGAAGATCAGCGCCGCTACCAAGGCGTCAAGACCCTTAATGATCAGGGTGCCGGGAACATAGTGTCCGCAGCCGCTGAGCAGATCCACCAGCATGGAGCCGATACCGGCCGCCGCCGCGCCATACCAAGGCCCCAACAGCCAACCGGAGAGCAGCACGAAGCAGTCGCCCAGATTCACATAGCCGTTGACGGGGGACGGGATCTGAATGATGCTGGTAGCCACATAGACAAGGGCGGCCATCAAAGCACTGAGAACTAACTTTCTTACCTTCTGATTTTCCATTGCACTTCACCTGTTCCGGCGTGTACCGCCTGTTCTTGCATTCATTATATCCCAGCTTGATACTATCTCAATATTCAGAATTGCAAAATCTTATAAGGTCAGTTTAAGGTAAAACAAAAAAGGACATCCTGACGGATGTCCTTTTGTTTGGCCTATTAACCGATCTTGTTGAGCTTCAGGGTCATAGCGCTCTTGCGGTGAGCAGCCGTGTTCTTGTGCAGAACGCCCTTAGCGACAGCCTGATCGACCTTCTTGACCGCGACCTTGTAAGCGCCATCGGCCTCGGTGCGATTGCCTTCAGCGGCAGCCGCCTCGAACTTCTTGATGGCAGTCTTCAGATCGGACTTCGTAGCCTTATTGCGCGCGTTGCGGACCTCACCGATGAGGACACGCTTCTTGGCAGACTTGATATTCGGCAAACCAAACACCTCCTCCTGGCATTTCTTGGCGCGGTTTCATAATTTCCACCGTGCAGAATGATATTTTAGCAGAGAAGTTCAGAAAAAGCAAGCCTTTTTTTAATATTTCTATATTTTTTTGTATAGCGCGAATATCTCCGCAAAAGCTACCCTTAATACCACAAGATTTTGTGTCAGGAGGGCAAAATGTTTACAAAACGGACGGATCTGGCAATCGAGGCCCACGAGCTGTGGCAGGAATCCGCCGGGAAAACCACCCGGCTGGCAGGCGTAAAGGCCACGGAGAAGAAAATACAGGGATATCCGGTCACACAGGTGGATATTCTGGACCGGGAGGGGGAGGCCGCACTGGGAAAGCCTGCGGGCAGCTACCGCACCCTTGACCTCACCGCCTTCTGGCAGAGGGGGGATGGGTTTTTCGACCGGGCGGTGCGGGCCGTGGGGCAGCAAGTCAAGGAGCTGACCCCGGACAGCGGTCCGGTGCTGGTGGCGGGCCTTGGAAACCGGGCCATGACGCCGGACGCCGTCGGCCCGCTGGCGGCGGACAGCATCCTCATCACCCGCCATCTCATCGACGCTATGCCCCAGCACTTTTCCGGGTTCCGCCCGGTGGCGGCCCTGCGGCCGGGGGTGTTGGGGACCACCGGCGTGGAATCTGCAGAGGCGGTGCGGGGACTGGTGGACCGGCTCCATCCGTCGGTGGTCATCGCCGTGGACGCGCTGGCCTCCCGCCGGGTGGGGCGGGTGTGCTGTACCGTCCAGTTCAGCGACACCGGCATCATCCCCGGCAGCGGCGTAGGCAATCACCGCTCCGCCCTGAACCGGGAAACGCTGGGGGTACCGGTGCTGGCCGTGGGCGTTCCCACGGTGGTGGACGCCGCCACGTTAGCGGCGGATCTATTGGAGGAATCCGGGCTTCCCGAGCCGGATCTGGAAACCCTGCGGAGCCGCCCGGAAAACCTCATGGTCACGCCCCGGGACATTGACCAGCAGGTGCGGGACCTGGGTAAGGTCATCGGCTACGGCATCAACTGGGCCTTGCAGGATCTGGAGATTGAGGAGATCAACGCCCTGCTGTCATAGGGTCAGAGGTCCAGCTCCAGCACCACGGGGCAGTGGTCGCTGCCCGTGACCTCGCTCCAGATGTCGGCGCTTTTGATCTTGTCCTTCAGCCGGTCGGAGACAATAAAATAGTCGATGCGCCACCCGGCGTTGTTCTTCCGGGCATTGAAGCGATAGCTCCACCAGGAGTACGCGCCGGTCTTGTCCGGATACAGATACCGGAATGTGTCCGTAAAGCCGCTTGCTAACAGTTGAGTCATTTTGGCCCGCTCCTCGTCAGAAAAGCCGGGGTTCATGCGGTTGGACTTGGGATTTTTCAGGTCGATCTCCTGATGGGCCACATTGAGATCGCCGCAGTAGACCACCGGCTTCGTTTGATCCAGCTCCATCAGATAGTCCCGCAGATCGTCCTCCCACTCCATGCGGTAATCCAGCCGGGAAAGCTGGTCCTTGGAGTTGGGGGTGTAGCAGCACACCAGATAGAATTCCGGGTATTCCGCCGTAATGACCCGTCCCTCGTGGCGGTGGACCTCCTTGCCGAAGTCATAGGTAACAGAGAGGGGCGTCTGCCGGGTAAACACGGCGGTGCCGGAATAGCCCGCCTTGTCGGCGCTGTTCCAGTAGCGCTCATAGCCCGGCAGGTCGAATTCCGCCTGTTCCGGGCGCATCTTCGTCTCCTGCAGGCAGATCACATCTGCGTCCGCAAAGGCGCAGAAGTCCAGAAAGCCCTTGCCGAGACAGGCCCGCAGGCCGTTGACGTTCCAAGATACCAGTTTCATAGAGGCTCCTTCCCCGCCGCCCGGTCCCGGCGGCGGTTTTTGACGGTTTTCCCCCATTTTACCCGGTTTTCGACGGGAAATCAACTTGCCCTTTCCGACGAAAAGGAGTACAGTAAAATAAAAATGATTAGAGGTGCATCGTGGGGACGGAAAGCGGAATCCGGAATATGACGGTGGGCAATCCCTTCCACCATATTCTGATGTTTACCCTGCCGCTGCTGGCAGGCAATTTTTTACAGCAGTTTTACAATATGGTGGATAGCTGGGTAGTAGGCAACTATGTCAGCGACGGAGCCTTGGCCGCCGTGGGCGTCGGCTTTCCGGTGATCTTCCTGTTCACCTCCCTGTTCTCCGGCATCGCCACCGGCGGCACCGTGGTCATCGCTCAGGCCTTCGGCGGCGGAAGACCGGACCGGGTCCGGAGCGCCATCGACAGCCTGTATACCGCCTTTATCCGCAGCATTCTGCCCATCACCGCCGCCGCGCTGCTGCTGGTGCATCCCTTGATGACCGTTTTACGGGTGGACCCCGCCGCCTGGGCAGAGACCCGGACCTATCTGCTGGTGGTCTGTGCGGGGCTTGTCGGCAGCATCGGCTATAATCTCAACGCCGGCATTTTAGGGGGCATGGGCAACAGTTCCACCACACTGCTGTTTCTGGCGGTGTCCACGATTTTGAACATCTTTCTGGATCTGGCACTGGTGCTGGCGGTACCGCTGGGGGTGCTGGGTGTAGCGCTGGGCACCGTCATCGCCCAATTATGCAGCTGGCTGTTCGGTATCTGGTATATCAACCGCAGGTATCCGCAGCTGGCCATCCATCCCTTCAACGGGATCTTCGACCGCAAACTGTTCTGTGAAATCATCCGCATTGGCCTGCCCAGCGGTATCCAGATGTCTCTGGTGGCCCTGGGCGCCATGGGCGTACTCTCCAAGGTCAACAGCTACGGAAAGGCCTTCACTGCCGGCTTCAACGTGGGCAATAAACTGGATACCCTGTCCTTTCTGCCGGTCCAAAGCCTGGCCGCCGCTGTGATCTCCTTTGTGGGGCAGAATATGGGGGCAAGCCGGGAGGACCGGGTCCGTCAGGGTGTCCGGATCACCGTGACCATGGCCGTTGTGTGGACAGTTCTCAGTTCCGCCTTTGTGGTGTGGCTGTCCGTCCCTCTGTCCCGGATCTTCTCCCCGGACCCGGCGGTCATCGCCGCCAGCGCCCGGTATCTGCAATGTGTGATGCCGCCCTACGTGCTGTTTGCCATTCTGTTCGTACTGAACTCCGCCATGCGGGGCGCGGGCGACAGCCTGTATCCCATGGTGAACGTGGTGGCCTCTGTGATCCTGCTGCGGGTCCCCTTCCTGTACCTGCTGGCAAACCGCTTCGGCCCGGACGCTATGTATTGGAGCTACGGCATCGGCTGGGCCGTGGCCTGCGCTCTGTCCGTCTATCACTATGCTGCCGGAAAATGGCGGGGAAAGTACCACAGCGAATAAAAACAGCGGAAATCGGAAATATTTTGACCGGATGATTGACTAATCGTTTAAAATATGGTATAAGTGAGTGCAATCGAGAATGCAATGAAGGGGAGAGTACGTCCTCGCGGCATGGTTCAGAGAGTCCCGGCAGCTGAAAAGGGACCCATGCGGTGGGCAGAACATGGCCCCGGAGCCGCGCGGCTCAGCGCTTTGGCGCAGGCTGCGATGGGTGCGCCCATTACAGCGTCAGGGTATCGCGTGCCGGTTTCGGCAGGCTTGTACCCGCAGAGGCCCACGCTGCGAGGTGTGGGTGAATCAAGGTGGTAACACGGCTTTCTTCGCCGTCCTTGAGCGTATGCTCAGGGACGGCGTTTTTATTTGCGATCACTCAAAATTTATCATAAAGAAGAAAAGAGGAACCGGATATGGAAAAGGACACTTTTTATATCACAACCCCCATCTACTACCCCTCAGATAAGCTGCACATCGGTCACACCTACTGCACCGTGGCCACCGACACCCTGGCCCGGTATCACCGGCTGAAGGGCGAGGACGTCATGTTCCTCACCGGTACCGACGAGCACGGCCAGAAGATCGAGCAGAAGGCTGACGAGGCCGGCGTCACTCCCCAGGAGTTCGTGGACCGCATCGTGGACGGTCCCCGTGGCGTCCGGGATCTGTGGAAGCTGATGAACATCTCCAACGACCGTTTCATCCGCACCACGGACGATTACCATGTGAAGGCCATCCAGCGGATCTTCAAGCGGATGTATGACAAGGGCGACATCTATAAGGGCACCTACAAGGGCAAATACTGCACTCCCTGTGAGTCCTTCTGGACGGAGAGCCAGCTGAAGGACGGCTGCTGCCCCGACTGCGGCCGCCCCGTTGTGGACGCCGAGGAGGAAGCCTACTTCTTCCGTCTGAGCAAATATGCCGACCGTATTCGGGACCTGCTGGAAAACACTGACTTCCTCCAGCCCCGCTCCCGCGTCAACGAGATGGTGAAGAACTTCATTGATCCCGGTCTGGAGGATCTGTGCGTTTCCCGTACCAGCTTCTCCTGGGGCATCCCCGTGGACTTTGACCCCAAGCACGTGGTCTATGTGTGGGTGGACGCTCTGAGCAACTATATCACCGCGCTGGGCTATGAGAATGACCGCTATAATGACTACAAGAAATACTGGCCCGGCATCAACATCGTCGGCAAGGAAATTGTGCGATTCCACTCTATTATCTGGCCCGCCATGCTGATGAGTCTGGGGGAGCCTCTGCCCAAGCACGTTTTCGGCCACGGTTGGCTGCTGCTGGACGGTGGTAAGATGTCCAAATCCAAGGGCAACGTGGTGGACCCCTACCTGCTGGCGGAGCAGTTCGGTGTGGATGCCCTCCGCTTCTTCCTGATGCGGACCTTCCCCTTCGGCTCTGACGGCAACTTCTCCAATGAGCTGCTGATCCAGACCATCAATACCGATCTGGCCAATGATCTGGGCAACCTTCTCAGCCGCACTACCGCCATGGTGAACAAGTACTTCGGCGGCTCCCTGCCTGCAGGCTGCGGTGCCACGGAGGACGAGAAGCAGCTGGCCGCCATGGTCCGCATGGGCAGCAGCGTGGAGCTGGCCGCCAACGGCGACACTGTGGACCCCGTGCTGTACGACGCCCAGCTGGTGGCACAGGCCGCCGGTCTGAAGAAGGCCTACGCTCATGAGATGGACACCTTCGCCCCTCACAACGCCCTGTCTGAGACCTTCAAGCTGATCCAGCGGGCTAACAAGTATATCGACGAGAACGCCCCTTGGGCACTGGCCAAGGATATGGAAGCCAACGGTGCCCGGCTGGCTCATGTGCTCTATAACCTGCTGGAAGCCACCCGCATCTGCGGTATCCTGCTGACCCCCTTCATGCCGGAGAGCATGGAAAAGCTCTTCGCCCAGATCGGCGTAGGTGCGGAGGCCCGGACCTGGGAGTCTGCGGACCTCTGGGGCGAACTGCCTGAGACCGCTGCCGTGGTCAAGGGTGAAAACCTGTTCCCCCGTCTGGATCTGGACAAGGCCCTCGCGGAACTGGAAGCCGCTGAGGCCGCCGCTAAGAAGGCGGAGCAGCCCGACGTGGAGGTGGAGCCTCAGCTCACCGAAACGGTGGACTTCGACACCTTCTGCAAATCCGATTTCCGGGTGGTGAAAGTCAAGGCCTGCGAAGCCGTGAAAAAGTCTGACAAGCTGCTGCGCTTCACGCTGGATGACGGCACCGGCACCGACCGGCAGATCCTCTCCGGTGTCCACAAGTTCTATGAGCCGGAGGAGCTGGTGGGCAAGACCCTGGCCGCCATCGTGAATCTGCCTCCCCGGAAGATGATGGGTCTGGAAAGCTGCGGTATGCTGCTCTCCGCCGTCCGCACAGAAAAGGGCGAGGAAAAGCTGAACCTCATCATGCTGGACGATCAGATCCCGGCTGGTTCCAAGCTGTGCTGACTACTTAGGAGGGGGACTTGTCCCCCTCCTAACCACCTCCCACCAGTCTGCGGACTGGTGAACGTGCCCAAGGCACTTAGATCAAAGTATTTTTGTCAGGCACATGTCCTGACAAAAATGATTTCAATTTTTCCATGCGGGACACAAAGTATCTTCATCAGAGTATCATTCGTCAGGCAAAAAAGTCCCTTGCCCCGCGCGGGCAAGGGAAGTCCCCCAGGGATGCCCTGGCAAACATCATCTGAATTTTAAAGGAGATCTCTTTGATGAAAAGCAAAATAAAGCGGGCGGTTATTTCGGTAGTTGTATTTGCAGTGATTTATATATTATCTGGTTTTATCATTGGTTGGCATAGCTATGATATGTATCTCAAGGCAATTGAATTTTTAGCTGCTATCATAGGTGCAGGGTGCTATTGGATCGGCAGTAACGAACAATAAAATACCAGTTTTTTCATCTGCGCTCTATCGGCGCATATGCTGTAAGTTTCAAAATTTACGGAGATCGAGGTCATCAATGCGGTTACAAAGCGCGATTTTTGATATGGACGGGACCCTGCTGGACTCCATGCCCACCTGGCGGGAGCTGGGGCCCACGTTTTTAAAGGAGGCGGGTATTTCCGCCACACCGGAGCAGGACCGGATGCTCCACACCTTAGCGGACTGCGACGTGATCCCCTATCTGCGGGAGGTCTGCGGTCTGCCGTGGTCCCAGCAGGAGATCATCGACCAGATCATTCAGCGGATGGAGACGTTTTATTCCAGCCAGGTCCGGCCCAAGCCGGGTCTGGAAAAATTTCTCTCCATTTTGAAAATGGAGGGCGTATGGATGTATGTGGCCACCGCCACCCATCGGCGGCTGACGGAAAAGGCCCTGAAAACGGCGGGCATCGACCACTATTTCCGGGGGATCGTCACCTCCGCCGACGCGGGAAATCACAAATCTGAAAGCGCCGACATCTACGAGATGGCCATGCGGCGGCTCCAGTCCAACAAGCGGGACACCGTGGTATTTGAGGACGCCCTCCACGCCATCCGCACCGCCAAGGCAGCAGGCTTCCGGGTGGCCGGGGTCTATGAGGCCACGGCGGAGCAGGATCAGCCGGAGATCCAGCGTCTGTGCGACTATTACATCCGTTCCTACGAGGAACTGGTCCAGTCTGAAACCTTCTGAGCATCGCAAAAGGAGCCGCACGGCTCCTTTTTTTCAAAATCTTTTTCCAACGCTGTAACGAACCGCGCCCCAAACGGATATAGCAGATGAAAACACCGCTGAAAGGGGGAGAAACTCCGTGAAGGATCTGGATGCCGTCTACCGCCAGCACGCGCAGACGGTCTATAAATTTCTGCTCTCCCAATGCCGGGACCCCCAGACGGCGGAGGAACTGACCCAAGAGACTTTTTATCAGGCAGTGCGGTCCATCGACCGGTTTGACGGCAGCTGCAAGGTGTCCGTCTGGCTGTGCCAGATCGCCAAGCACCTGTGGTATCAGCATTTGCGGAAGGCCAACCGGGAAACGGCGCTTCCTGAGGAAGCAGAGCTGCCGCTGATGCCCTCCGCCGAGGATGAGGCCGTCAGCCGCTCCGGGCAGTTAGATATGCTGCGGCGGGTCCATGAATTACCGGAGCCGGGGCGGGAGGTGGTCTACCTCCGGGCCTTCGGCGGACTGTCCTTCCGGGAGATTGGAGACGTTTTAGGCAAAACGGAGACCTGGGCCAGAGTGACCTTTTACCGGGGCAAGGAACGATTGAAGCAAGGAGGCTGCGACGATGAAAAATGATCTAACCTGCGGTGTGGTGCGGGATTTGCTCCCCTCCTATGTGGAGGGCCTCACCTCCCCAGAGAGCAATACAGCGGTGGAGCGTCATCTGTCCGAGTGTCCGGACTGTGCCCAGCTTCGGACGGCGCTGGCAGGCGCGCCGGAGCAGGCGGCCCCAGAGGACGCAAAAGAGGTAGACTATCTGAAAAAAGTAAAGCGCCGGGGCTGGCGGCGGGTGGCGGCGGCGGTAGCCGTCACGGTTCTGCTGTTCGCTGTGGGCGTCGCGGCAAAGCTGTTTGTCATCGGCACGCCGATCCAGACACAGGGCATGAGCTGGACCATCAACACGGATGTGCCGGGACAACTGGACATTCAGGTGTACGCCATCTGGTCCGGCACGGCCTGCCGCCAGTGGGAAATGGAGCAGGAGCCGGAGGGGATCGTCCGCATCACCTGCCGTCAGGTATTGCCCTCTCCCCTCAGCAATTCCGGTGATTACCGGGCCGTCCTCAACACGGAGGGCGTCAACGCGGTCTATCTGGGAGATCAACTGATCTGGCAGGGTGGTGTCGAGATCTCGCCGCAGATTGACAGAATCTATCAGGCCCAAACGCCCTATGCGGGGGACGCCTCCACCGTGGGCCGGATGCTCAACGCCTTACGGTTCGACACCTGCGGCAGCTATACGATGGCGCTGCACACCTCCTCCGTGCCTTACCGCCTGACGCTGAATTTCTCCGTCCCCCAGACTTCCGGTAAAATGGGCGACTCTGAAAAGGGCCTCTATCAGGACATGGCGGCGGTGCTGGCAATCATCGGCAATCTGGACGAAATAGAATGTGCGTTCCGGGACGAAAACGGCCAGCCTTGGTCCCGTGTGCTGACGGTGGAGGAATTGAACCAAGACCTGCCCCGGATCATCGCTGACTATAATGAGCGGTTTTCCCACGGCAAGCCCTGTCCCCTCTATGATGATGCGAAGGATTACGCCGGCTCCTGCGCCGATCTTGAGCAGTTGTATGATGCCATGTGGTGGGCTGGTGAAGGCGGGATCTACGCGGAAACCAAATAAAAGCTGAACCGCACCCCGTCAAGAGGACAGTGAAAAAATATAAAGTTTTTCCGGCCGACAGCCATGTGCTGCTGGCCGCTTTTTATGCGGCGAGACCGAGTTCGTGCTTTTCCATCGGGGTCAACACGCCCAGTTTACGCTGAACCCGTCTGGTGTTGTAATAATGGATATAGGTCTCAATCATCTGCACAAGCTCCCGCTTGCAGGTAAACCGTCTGCCGTAATAGCGTTCCCGCTTCAAAATGCCCCAGAAGCCCTCCATGGGGCCATTGTCAATGCAGTGTGCAACACTGGACATACTCTGCGTCATGCCTGCACGAGCTTGTGGTGGAAAGCGCGGTTGGTGTACTGGAACCCTCTGTCGCTGTGGAATAGAGGATGCGCGTCCGGATTGGCTTTCACAGCCTTATCAAAGGTCTTGAAAACCAGTAGGTTATCGTTGCGTTCGCTGAGCACATAGGACACGATGCGCCGGTCGCAAAGGTCGAGGATGGCGCTCAGATAGAGCTTTTGTACCTTCATACCCTCAAACCACTTGAATTCGGTCACATCGGTGAGCCACTTCTCATTGGGCTTTGCGGCATAAAACTGCCTGTCCAAAAGGTTTTCGGCAAGATACTGCGGGGTCTTCGCTCGCCGCGTGCAGCCATGGTTGTTGTACTTGATCGTGGAACGGATATCTCTGGCCCGGCAGATGCGGAGCACTCTCTTGTCATTGACATGAATGCCACAGTCATGGCGCAGATTGTCATTGAGCCTCCGGTATCCCTTATCTGGACTTTCCGCATGGAGCTGTTCGAGCTTCTCCACAAGTTGCTCATTCTCCGCGGCCCGCCGGCTCAGCTTGCCGGAAGCCCACTTGTGGTATGCTGAGCGCGCCACATGGAGCAGCTCACAGGCCAGCTCAAGGGGATATTCCTTTTCAGTGTGCGCTTCCCGGATCGCGGCATAGATGCGGCGCTGTCTTACTTGTCCGAGGCATCCCTCCTTACTATTTCGTCCAATTTTTTTAGCAGATCACGCTCCATTTCCGCCAGATACAGCTTGTGCTTAAGCTGTTCGATCTCGATCTGCGCTTTCTCCAGCTCGGTTCTGGGCTTCTGATCTTTCTTCCGTTTTCCACGCCGGTCCTCCAGACCGGCTTCGCCCATCTCCTCGAACCGCAGCGTCCATGTGCGCACCTGCTGGTAGCTCACCTTGTACTTCAAGGCCATCTCGCCGTATTTTTTTCCACTGGCCAGACAGTCCTTGACGATCTGAATGCGCTCTTCCTGCGTGGTGTCCCGTCCCTGCCTCATGCAGCTTCCGCCTCCTGAATTCTTTCTGGAGTTGAAGTCTCCATGAGCATGATACACCTTCAGCCAGTTTCGGAGCTGCCTTCTGTCCCGTAATCCATACTTTTTGCTGAACTCTGCCTGCAGCTTTAATTCCGGACTGTATATGTGCTCCCGCCTGCCCGGCAGGAAGGCCGCCGCGCCCTCTGCCTCGTACTGCATGACCCACTTTTGAAGTGTTTTCCAATTCACGCCGGCCTCTGTGACCGCTTCGCTCATGCTTACCTCTCCGGCCAGATATCTCTTGACGATTTTTACTTTCTCTTCTGGTTTCTGTTTTTTTCTTTCCGACATAACAATGCTCCCTCCATGTTTGACAGTTTGTTTTTTCACTGTCTCTCATAGAGGGAGCATATCATTCGCCGTGGGCGCTCAGCGTGTCGAAAAAGTCTTTTCTCCCCGCTGAGCAAGTTTTCAGAGCTTCATAAAAGTTCTGAAAACTTAGGATTTTAATGGCGCGGGACACCCTTCTTGGGTTTCCCGCGCACACCCTTCCTTACCGTCGCGGAAAATTTATCACTTTATCGACAGCCTCAGCGCCCACGGCTTTCGCCGTGGGCGCTGCCTATTTATCCCATCCGCAGGGTCGATCGAACGTCCGCGTCGAAATAGGCCGTGGGATTCTGGGGAACATCGTCCTGCCGGACCTCAAAATGAAGGTGCGGACCGGTGGACCTTCCCGTGCTGCCCACAGCGGCAATCGGCGTCCCCGCCTTTACAGGATCGCCCTCGTTCACATCCACCTTGCTGCACGCGGCGTACAGTGTGGTGAGTCCATCGCCGTGGTCGATCATCAGGTAATTCCCGCGTTCCGTGTCAAAGCCGGTCTCCGTCACGGTGCCGTCCGCCGCCGCCAGCACCGGGGTTCCCCGTTCGGCTGGAATGTCGATCCCATTGTGGACGGTTTTCCCCTGTCCGCCGGGATTCCATCTGGCTCCGAAGGGGTTGCTGAGGCTGATGGTATTGCTGCCCTCCACCGGCCATTGAAACCAGCGGCTCTCCTCTTCGCTGACGGCATAAATGCCGTAAACGTACGCCTCCTCGTCCCCGGCCAGCTGGGGCAGGACCGTCCATGTCCCGTTTTCATACCGATCCAGCCGCAGACGGCCGGTGGAGAGGGTGTAGGTCCGAGTTTCTGTTTTGCCGTCCAGAAAAGTGGCCTCCACCGTCAGATGCGCTCCGTCAAAGGTGTCGATGCTGTCCCACGTATCCTGCTTCATGTCACCGCTCGCCGTTGGCAGCTCCTCCGGGGGCACCCAGAAGCCATAGCTGGCCGAAGGATCATAGTCCACGGTCACATCGCTGCCCAAAGCCGTCATGACATCGGCATTCATGGGGGCGCCCTCGTCTGCGCCATAGACGCTGCACACCAGTTCCCCGTTCTCCTCCGCCTGCCAGAGTGCCTGCGCCTCATCATTAGACAAAGCCTTTCGGGTCTCGCTGCGGTACAGTCCGCCCCGGTCCACAGATAAAGTCACCTTTTGAAGATTTTCTCCGGTCACCTGAAACAGGCAGCCGGTAAAATACCCCTGCAGCGGGTCCCAGATCCCGGTGCCGCTGCGCAGAGCCAACCCGCCGTTGGCATTGGGGACGATGGTCTCCCCGATGTCGGCGGCATAGGCCGTCAGACCAAAGCTGTAGGTGAGTTGGGGCAGTCCGGGTTCCTCTGCCGAACGGGGCGCAAGCCGCACCGTCCCCAGCACCAGAGCCAGCGCACAGGCAGCGCACACCGCCGCCCGCAGCGCCGTCCGTTTCCGCCGCGTTCCGACACCGGCCGCCTCCTGCCGGACCGCTTGCAGCACCCGGTCATTCAGCCCGCCGGGGACCGAAATTTGTTCCATCAGATCGTGATACGCACGTTTCATCGTCAATACCTCCCAGAAGTTCTTTCAACTGCTTGCGGGCCCGGTGGAGCCGGGTTCGGACCGTGGCGGCGGGAATGTGCATCAGTTGGCTGATCTCCTCCGCCGAATACCCCTCGGCGTAATAAAGATGCACCGCCGTCCGGGCCTTTTCCGGCAGGCGGCTCACCGCTTCCCACAGCTCCCGGCTCTCGTCCTCCGGCTGTGCCAGATCCGGTATCTCCGCGAAAGAAAGTACCGGCCTCCGTAGGCGGAACCGGTGCAGATCCGCGCAGCGGTTCAACGTTGTGCGGATAAGCCATGCCTTGGCGCGGTCTCCGTCCCAGTCCTCCGCCGCCTGCTTCCACAGCCGGAGGAACACCTCCTGATACACGTCCTCCGCGTCGGCGATATTCTGCATCCGGGTCAGGGCCAGCCTGTAAACCGTGGAGCCATAAGCATCCATGGCATTGCTGAGCTGTGCTTCCGTCATGCAATGCCTCCTATTACAATAAATTTGGACAGGAAAGCCGGGCAGCCAGTCCGGCTTTCTTTCCATCTCATGCCTAAGCTACAATAAGGGGAGCAACTGGCTGACCAATGCCTCCTTGGGCTTCTATGTCCGTAACAAAGACTGTCAGCCATCCCCTTATTGCAGCGTTCGATTTGAGCAGGTTGAGCCTTGGAGTTCGCGTCACCCAATAGATTGAATCGGCAATGAGAAAAAGATGGATTCCGGTTGCAAATTCGTGTTGGAGGAATGCAAATGAACTCTGTTGGCATCGACATTTCCAAAGGCAGGAGCACAATTGCCGTCATGCGTCCCTTTGGAGAGGTCGTCATCTCACCCTTTGAAGTCCGTCACACCGGCAGTGAACTGAGCAAGCTGGCAAAGCAGCTCAAAAGTCTGGACGGTGAGACTCGCGTGGTCATGGAGGCCACAGGAAATTACCATGCGTCGGTGGCAAAGCTGCTCCACAACGCAGGGTTATATGTTTCCGTCATCAATGCAAAGCTGGTGCACGGCTACGGGAACAACGAATTACGGCGTGTCAAAACCGATAGGAAGGATGCTGTCAAACTGGCTAACTATGGCCTTGACCGCTGGCTTACTTTGCCGAGGTATATCCCAGAGGAAGATACCCGGCTGCTGCTGAAGAACTGCTACCGCCAGTACCGGCAGTATTCCAAGGTGCAGACGGTTCTGAAGAACAATTTGATCTCGCTGCTGGATACGGTGTTTCCAAACGCCAACCGTCTGTTTTCAAGCCCGATCCGTGGGGATGGGAGTGAAAAGTGGGTGGATTTTGTGGCTGAATTCTGGCATTGCCGCTGCGCCAGCGAGAAATCCGAAAGAGCTTTCACAAGCAAATACCTGCGTTGGTGCAGGAAGCACGGCTACAACTTCAGGGAAGCAAAGGCGCACACAATTTACGCCGAAGCCAGCGGACATATTGGCGTCATGCCAAAGTCCGAAACAACGAAGTTGCTCGTAGAACAGGCGGTTGCACAGCTCAGGGCGACTTCTACCGCGCTTGCGGCTCTCAAGCAGGAAATGCAATCATTGGCTTCCGTGCTGCCGGAATATCCCGTTGTCATGGACATGTTCGACGTAGGCCCGACGCTCGGCCCGCAGCTCATAGCTGAAATCGGGGATGTGCGCCGCTTTTATTCCAAGAAAGCGCTCGTAGCCTACGCTGGGCTGGATGCTCCGCCAAATGATTCCGGCGATGTGACCGGCAGGCACAAATCCATGAGCAAAATTGGTGCATCATCTTTACGGCGGACACTCTTTCTTGTTATGAGCGTCTATTTGCAGACCGCACCGCTGGATGAACCGGTCTGCCAGTTCATGGACAGGAAACGCGCCGAGGGCAAGCCCTACCGCGTCTACATGATGGCTTTCGCCAACAAGTTTCTGCGGATCTACTACGCCACTGTAAAAGCCTATTTGGAGTCCTTGGAACACACCGTCTGATCTTCGCCATAAAGCCATTGGCTGGCCGCCGTTTCATTTTGAGATGCAAAGCGGCTTGGTTTGGTGCGGCACTTTTATAAGCTGCATTGCCTTGAAATTTCTACTTGACTTTTCTTAGCAGGTCTTTGTTGTGTGATTGAAAAGCGCTTTCACTGATAAAACGTTATGACAGGACAAATCGTTTCCCGCTCCGGCGGAATTTTTTTGCAGATGTCGAATCTAATCTGAATTTTACGCCATTTTTCGTGTTTTTGCCAAAAAACAGGAATCTGCTTGCAAATTACGGCCCAGCCCTTTACAATGGGGCATCATAAATCAGAAAGGGTGAGCGTATGGAATTTCACGCGAAGGAGCAGCTGCCCGGTCTGCTGGACTGGATGCGGCAGCAGATGAAGGCCTGCGGCGGAAAGACCGCCGTGATTGGCATTTCCGGTGGAAAGGACAGCTCCGTGGTGGCGGCGCTGGCGGTAGCGGCCTACGGAAAGGAAAACGTGGTGGGCGTGCTGATGCCTGACGGCATCCAGCCGGACATTGACTATTCCAATGGTCTGGTGGAATTTCTCGGAATTCGCCACTATGTATTCAACATTCAGGGCGGCACCAGCAGCATTTTGGATGAGATGGCGCATTTAGGCATGAAGCCCAGCCGCCAGACCACGGTGAACCTGCCCTCCCGGATGCGGATGGTGACGCTGTACGCCATCGCCCAGAGCGAGGACGCCGGTATCGTGCTGAACACCTCTAACCTCTCGGAGGACTGGGTGGGCTACTGCACGGTCTACGGCGACGCCACCGGAGCCTTCTCCCCCTTGGGAATGTACACCACGGAGGAGGTCATCGCCCTCGGTGCGGAGCTGGGCCTGCCGGAAAAATTTCTGATCAAGCCCCCCTCCGACGGGCTCACCGGCCTGACGGACGAGGACAATCTGGGCTTTACCTACCACGCTGTCAACGAGTATGTCCGCAAGGGCGTCGTGGACCCGGCGGTGAAGGAAAAGATCGACCGGCTCCACCGGACCAGCCGCTTCAAATTCCAGCTGATGCCGGTGTATCACAACGGCCTGCCCATGGCCCTGACGGACGAGACGGACTATTACAAGTGAGGAAACACAAAAACCCCTCGCCGCTCGGCGAGGGGTTTTTGCTGTGTGTTTTAGGAGGGAGAAAACGCATCGGGTTGGGAGGACCCTTTGCAAGTATTAAGATACCCGAACATTTTTGCGAAATTATGTGTTTGTTGTGAACAATTTGTAAACGTTCCGAGCCCTTTTCAACTTTTCGACCATGTTTTCCACAAATGCCCGTGAAAAACGGTAAAAATGCCGTCCTTATCGGAATTTGCGGCTCTCGGCGACCGCCAGTTCGTCGCAGCGGTTATTGAATTCGTTCTCCGCATGGCCCTTGACCCAGTGGTAGCGAAGGGTATGGACGCTCTCCAGCCGCAGCAGCTCGTCCCAAAGGTCCGGGTTCAGGGCGGGTTTTTTGTCGCTTTTCACCCAGCCCTTGGCCTTCCAGCCTTTAGCCCAGCCCTTGGAAAGGCCGTCGATCACATATTTGGAGTCGCTCCAAAGCTCCACGATGCAAGGCTCCTTCAAAAGGGACAGCGCCCGGATCACGGCAGTCAGCTCCATGCGGTTGTTGGTGGTATCGGCTTCCCCACCGGAAAGCTCCCGCTTGTGGGCACCGTACATCAAAATGGCTCCCCAGCCGCCGGGTCCGGGATTGCCGGAACAGGCACCATCGGTATAAATAGTGACTTGTTTCATCTTAAACATCCTTTGAGATTTTTCATGTTATCATACCATGGATTGGGGGATTTCACAAGAAGGTTGTTTTGATCGCGTCATAATAGTGCAAGGGGCGTCCCGGCTTCCGGGACAGGAAGCACGGCTTTGCCGTAAGAAGCGCCGCTATGCGGCACAGAATGCACCCGCTTCTCTCTGCTCCCACAGGGGGTAGTTCCCACTACAGGGCAAGGGGGAGGTATCTTTGGCGCAAGGAAGCACGGCTTTGCCGTGGGAAGTGCCGCTATGCGGCACTAGATTGAATCCCCATTTTCTTTTCGTCTTGCCGAAAAGAAAACGGCCATTCATGGTCAAAAGAAAAGACGCTTAGGGATGAGTTGACCGACGGAGCGGTCAACTCACCCAAAACGGGGGCTGGCCGTCACGAACTGCCGACTGAACTTGAAACTCCCCTGCCGGCTGCGCTATACCTGAATCTCAAATCAGTGCGCCGCCGCATCTACGGGCATGGAGCACAACGGGGTGCAAATAGGACATCCCCTGCTCTTCTTTCCGCTGCCGCTCCCCCGTCCAACTCCGGGAGGGGTTTCCAAAGGGGAGGGCCACAGCCCGCCCCTTTGTGCCACGAGGGGGCATGGGGGACGGGTGGCGTCCCCCATGTTTCGGGTGGGGGTCTAAGGGGGAGGGACCTTTGCGCCAAAGGCCCCTTCCCCTTGCCCCGTAGTGGGAACTGCCCTCTGCGGGAGCAGACGGTTTTATCTGATTTCCAGATAAAGTAAAAATATCTTATTTCAAGATACATATACTCGTTTTAGGTGATGTATATGCGAACTGAGATATTGAAATATGGAAGAATCCGAGATTTGCGAAACGACAGAGGCCTCACGCAGAGAGACGTTGCGAACGTGCTCCATGTCAGCCAAAACACATATAGCCAATACGAAATTGGCGTTTCACGGTATCCGCTGGACGCAATCATCAAATTGGCCGAATACTATGGCGTCAGCATCGACTATTTAGTTGGCCTGACCGATGAGCCGAAGCCTTATCCTCGGAAGAAAAAATGAATCATTTTTTTGAAAGCATCATCAACCTGTTTTTTCCTCCCAAATGCCCCTTTTGCGGCAAGGTTCTGGACGCCGTGGGCGTCTGCTCCAAGTGCGAGAAGGACCTGCCGTGGCTTCCGGAGGAACAGGTGGTCATGACCGACAAGGACCTGACCTGCGCCGCCCCGCTCTGGTATGAGGGCGCGGTGCGGGAGGCTTTGCTGCGTCTGAAATTCCGGGGCGGCTCCGCTCTGGCGGAACCCTTTGGTGAGCTTTTGGCCCGGTGTGCGGCGGAGCGGTTCGGTGGAGAATTCGACACGGTGACTTGGGTGCCGGTGAGCCAGAAGCGTCTGGAAACGCGCGGGTATGACCAGTCCCGGCTGCTGGCGGAGGCCGTCTGCCGCCATTGGGACACCCGGCCGATGCAACTGCTGGTGAAGGTGCAGGACAATCCCGCCCAGTCCGGATTGCAGGGAGAAGCCGCCCGGCGGGCCAATGTGCTGGGCGTTTACGATCCTGCGGACCCGGAACTGATCCGGGATCGACGAATCCTGCTCATCGACGATATCCACACCACCGGAGCCACTTTGTCCGAGTGTGTTCGGGTACTGCGGGACAATGGGGCTGCTTCCATCCTCTGCCTGACGGCAGCAAGAACGCCAAAACGGGAGAAAAAAGGAAAAAATTCATAGATAGCGTCTTGCAATCAGGGAAAAGCACACGTATAATAGAAAATGTATGATTGTGTGTTGAAAAACCGCTTATAATAGACTTGCAGAAAGTGCAGCGAGGTGTCAATATGACGTTTGCAAAAGATATCGGTATCGATCTGGGTACCGCTTCCGTTCTGGTATATGTAAAGGGCAAGGGCGTTGTCCTCAATGAGCCCTCTGTGGTGGCGATGGACAAGACCACAGGTAAGCTTCTGAAGGTGGGCACCGACGCCCAGGCCATGCTGGGCCGTACCCCCGGCAACATCATCGCCATCCGTCCTCTGCGGGAGGGCGTGATCTCCGACTATGACATGACGGAGCGGATGCTGAAGGAATTTATCCACAAGGTGGCGGGCTTCTCCTTCTTCAAGCCCCGGGTCATCATCTGCGTGCCCTCCGGCATCACGGAGGTCGAGGAGCGCGCCGTCATCGACGCAGGCATTCAGGCTGGCGCCCGGAAGGTCTACCTCATCGAGGAGCCTGTGGCCGCCGCCATCGGCGCAGGCATCGACATCACCCAGCCCGACGGCCACATGGTGGTGGACATCGGCGGCGGTACGGCGGACATCGCCGTGATCTCCCTCTCCGGCGTGGTGGAATCCGCCTCCATCAAGATCGCTGGCGACCAGCTGAATGAGGCCGTGGTGAAGTATATGCGCCGCAAGCACAACCTGCTGGTGGGCGAGCGCACCGCCGAGGAAATGAAGAAGCAGATCGGCTGCGTCTTCCCCAAGGATGAGGAAGAGACCATGGACGTAAAGGGCCGCTGCCTGCTGACGGGCCTTCCCAAGGTAGTGACCGTCAGTTCCACGGAGATGATGGACGCCTTTGAGGAGCCGGTAGAGCGCATCATGGAGGCCATTCACTCCGTTCTGGAGCGGACGCCCCCGGAACTGGTGGCGGATGTGTCCACCAATGGCATCATCATGACCGGCGGCGGCAGCCTGGTGTACGGCTTCGATAAGCTGGTTACCGCCCGCACCGGCATTCACACCACTGTGGCGGACGACGCCATTTCCTGCGTGGTTCTGGGCACCGGCAAGAGCCTGGATTCCCTGAATTCCATGCAGGACGGCACTATGAACCTCAGCCGCCGCAAGCAAATGACCTAACCAGCCTCTCCCCCGGAATTCCGGGGGAGTTTTCATCTGGACCGGAAACTTTTTCTTGAAAAAGTTGCAAAAGCGACTGTATCGTCCGCCCGTTTCAGGCGTATGATAGAGAAAACCGATCAAAGCGAGGATTTATGCTGACATTCAAAAATATTACGGTACGGGACGCGGCCATGCTGCGGCGCTATTACGAAAACTGCGATTACGCGCTATGCGAATACTCCGCCGGTGTCAAGCTCATGTGGCGGAGCGCGCTGCGTTATGCCTGGGCGGAGGCGGCAGGCTGCCTGATCATCCGGTGCGAAAGCGAGGGACGGGTATCCTTCGATTATCCGGTGGCCGGACCGGATGGGGATGAGGACGCAGCCCTGTCCGCCATTGAAGCCTACTGCATGGAAACGGGTATTCAGCCGGAGATCTCCATCGTGCCGGAGGAAAAAGCCCCTGTACTGCTATCCCGGTATCCTTATGTGCGGGTGAGCAACATCCGCACCTGGCGGGACTACCTGTACTACAAGGAGGACCTCCAGCTCTTCGCCGGGCGGCGATACTCCGGCCAGCGGAACCACATCAAAAAGTTCTACGCCCAATGGCCCAATGCGGAATTCCGTCCCCTCAGCGTCAAAGAGGACGCCGAGGCCATTGAGCAGTTCTGGATCGATTTCAAAGCGGAATTTCCCAAGGACAGCGGCAGCAAGGCCATGGCAGAGCTGGAACTCTCCAAAAAGATGATGGCCATGCCGGACAAGCCCTGGCTCCTGCGGGGCGGCATGTTCGACGGAGAAAAGCTGATTGCCCTGTCTCTCTGCGAAAAATGCGGTGAGACCCTCATCATCCACATTGAAAAGGCTCTTTATTCCTATGCCGGCGCATATCCCGCCATGGTACAGGCGGAGGTGGCTGCCTTTGGTGACGGCTGCGCCTATGTGAACCGGGAGGATGACGCCGGGGACCGGGGTTTGCGGACCTCCAAGCTGCAATACGGCCCCGCCAAGCTGTCTCCCAAGTATCATTTTCTGCCTCAGAACGAGCTGCTGCGGCACGTTTCCGCGATCCCGGAACTGAAAACCGAGCGACTGACCCTTTCCGCCATCACGGAGGCGGACATCCCTGCCTATAATGCATTGGTGCTGGACAGTGACCGAAACCGCTGGTGGGGTTATGACGATGTGGGTGGTCTGGGCGCGCCTGTGACAGAGCGCAGCTTTTATGACGTGGCCCGCCGGGATTTTGAAAATCGGATGGCGGTAAACTTCGCCGTGCGGTTGAATGGAACGCTCATCGGTGAGGCGGTGCTCTATAACTTTGACTACCGGGGCAGCGCGGAGTTGGGCTGCCGGATCGATAAGGCCTATGCCGGAAACGGCTACGGCACCGAAGCTTTCCGGTGTGCTGCGGAATGGGGTCTGTATCAGGTGAATCTGAGCCGGATCGTGGCAAAGTGCTACAAGGAAAATGAGGCATCCTACAAGATGCTGTCCGCCTGTATGCGGCGAAATGGTGAGGACGAGACCTTCTTCTATTTTGAAAAGCTGGTCTGACTGACCAACATGCTCAATGCCATCAAAAAGGTCCCTGCGTACTATGTACACAGGGACTCAGCGTGTCGAAAAAGTCTTTTCTCCCCGCTGAGCCAGTTATCAGAACTTTATAAAAGTTCTGATAACTAAGGATTTCAATGGCGCAGGACACCCTTCTTGGGTTTCCCGCGCACACCCTTCCTTACCGTCGCGGAGAATTTACTACTTTATCGACAGCCTCAGTCCCTGCGTACTATGTACGCAGGGACTTTCCTATATGGCGGGACTTTTCTTTACGCCAGTTCAGCCTGACCGGTGTAGAGCTGGTAGTAGCGGCCGTGCTGGGCCAGCAGGTCCTCGTGGTCGCCCCGCTCAATGATACTGCCCTGCTCCAGAACCATAATGGCCTTGGAGTTGCGGACGGTGGAGAGCCGGTGAGCAATGACGAACACAGTGCGCCCCGCCATCAGCCGGTCCATGCCCTTTTCGATGAGCTTTTCCGTCCGGGTGTCGATGGAACTGGTGGCCTCGTCCAGAATCAGCACCGGCGGGTTGGCGCAGGCGGCGCGGGCGATGTTCAAAAGCTGCCGCTCGCCCTGGCTGAGGCTGCCGCCCTCGCTGGTGAGGACCGTTTGATAACCGTCAGGCAGGTGGCGGATGAAGCCGTCCGCTCCCGCCAGCCGGGCCGCGGCCTCCACCTCCTCGTCGGTGGCGTCCAGACGGCCATAGCGGATGTTGTCTGCCACCGTGCCGGTAAAGAGGTGGGTATCTTGCAGGACCACGCCCAGTGACCGTCGCAGAGAGTCTTTCTGAATGTCCCGAACATTGATGCCGTCATAGGTGATGGTGCCGGACTGGATCTCATAGAACCGGTTGATAAGGCTGGTGATAGTGGTCTTTCCGGCGCCGGTGGAGCCTACAAAGGCGATCTTCTGACCGGGCTTGGCAAAGAGGGAAATGTCATGGAGGATGATCTTCCGGTCATCGTAACCAAACACCACATGGTCGAACCGCACATCCCCCCGCAGGGGCACCAGACTGCCGTCCGGCTTTTTCCACGCCCACGCCCCGGTGTCATAATTTGCCTCGGTGAGGGTGCCGTCCGGGTTTTCCTTCACTCGCTCCAGTGTCACCTTGCCGTCATCTACCTCCGGCTCCGCCTCCATGATCTCAAAGACCCGCTCCGCGCCGGCCACAGCGGAGAGGATGGTGTTCACCTGCTGAGAGATCTGGGTGATGGGCTGACTCACCTGCTTGGTGTACTGCAAAAAGGCGGAGAGCCCGCCCAGATCGCCGGTGCGGATGGCCAGCAGGCCGCCGATGCAGCAGGTGATGGCGTAATTGATGTGGCTCAGGTTTCCCATGGCGGGCATCATAGCCCCGGCGTAGGCCTGCGCCCGGGTGGCGGCGTCCCGGTAGGCCTCGTTCAGTCCGGCAAAGCCGGCTTTGGCGGCATCCTCGTGGTTAAAGACCTTAATGACCTTCTGGCCCTCGATCATCTCCTCGATATAGCCGTTCACCGCGCCGATGGCCTTCTGCTGGGCGGCAAAGTACCGGCGGCTGCGGCCGCCGATGGTTTTCACCACCAGCAGCATGACCCCCAGCATCACGGCGGTGATGGCCGTCAGGATGGGACTGAGGACGATCATCATCATGACTGTGCCCACAAAGGTCAGGGAGCAGGAAATGAGGCTTGCGAAGCTGTTGTTCAAAGCCTCGGACACCGTTTCGATATCGTTGGTGTACCGGCTCATCAGCTCACCGTGGGTGTGAGTATCGAAGAATTTCAGGGGCAGCTTCTGCATTTTGTTGAACAGGTCCACCCGGAGCTTTGCCACGATGTTCTGGGCCACATGGACCATGATCCGCGCATAACCGTAGGAGCACACTGCCCCCACAACATAGACCCCCGCCATGACACAGAGCATTTTGGCAAGGCCGATAAAATCGCCGGGGAGGATATAATCATTGATGAGGGGCTTGATGAGATAGGAGCCTGCCACGGAGCAGGCGGCGCTGATAAACAGCAGGATCACCACGATCACCAGCAGCGCCTTATACCGCCCCAGATAGCCCATGAGCTTGCTTAGGGTGCCCCGCAGGTCCTTGGGCTTTCGGAAGCCGCCCCGGGGTCCACCGGGACCGTGGCCCGGTCCGCGTTTCGTATTGTTCTCAGCCACCAATGCTCACTCCTTCCTGCTGGGATTCGTAGACCTCACGGTAGATCTCGCAGGTCTTCATCAGTTCCTCGTGGGTGCCTTGGGCCGCCACCGCGCCGTCATCCATCACCAGAATCAGGTCGGCGTCCAAGACGGACGTCACCCGCTGGGCCACGATGAGCTTGGTGGTTCCCGGCAGATCCTGCCGGAATGCCTGACGGATCTTCGCATCCGTGGCAGTATCCACAGCGCTGGTGGAATCGTCCAAAATCAGCACCTTCGGTTTTTTCAAAATAGCACGGGCAATGCACAGCCGCTGCTTTTGTCCGCCGGAGACATTGACGCCCCCCTGTCCCAGATCGGTGTCCAGACCGTCAGGCATCCGCTCCAGAAATTCGTCGGCACAGGCAGCGCGGCAGGCGGCCCAAAGCTGGTCCTCCGTGGCGTTGGGATCGCCCCAGAGCAGATTTTCCCGGATGGTGCCGGAGAACAGGGTGTTCTTTTGCAGCACCACGCTGACGGACTCCCGCAAATGCTCCATGGTGTAGTCCGCCACCGGCCGTCCGCCTACGGAGACGGTGCCTTCTTGCGCCTCGTACAGCCGGGGGATCAGGCTCATGAGGCTGGTCTTTCCGCTGCCGGTGCCGCCCAAAATGCCCACTGTGGCTCCGCTGGGAATGTGGATGTTCACATCCTTCAGCACCCACTCCGGGCTGGTTTCACTGTATTTGAAAAACACATGGTCAAAGTCGATGCTGCCGTCCTTCACGGCGGCGTCCGCCTTGGCGCTGTCGTCGGTGATGGCGGGCCGCTCCTCCAAAACCTCCACGATCCGCTTGGCGCAGGCGATGGACCGGGTCATCATCATGAACATCATGGAAACCATCATCAAGGACATCAAAATCTGGGTGATATAGGTGAAGAAGGCGGTCAGGTCGCCCACCGGCAGCGTCCCGGCGTAGACCATTTTGCCGCCGAACCACATGACGGCGATGATAGTGCTGTACACCACCAGCATCATCACAGGCATATTGATGACCACCATGCCGAAGGCCCGCATGGAGCTTTCCTTCAGATCACCGTTGCGCTTGGCGAACTTCTCCTCCTCGTAGTCCTCCCGGACGAAGGACTTTACCACCCGGATGCCGGTGAGGTTTTCCTGCACCACCAGGTTCAGGGCGTCCGTCCGCTCCTGGAGGGAGCGGAACAGCGGCCCCGCTTTGGTGAGGATCAGGACGATGACGATCAGCAGCAGGGGGATCACCACCAGAAATACGTTGCTCAGGTCACGGCTCAGCCGGATGGACAGCACCAGCGCCGCCACCAGCATCACCGGGGCCCGCACCAGCAGCCGCATCCCCATCATCAGCGTCATCTGCATATTGTTGACGTCATTGGTCAGCCGGGTCACAAGGGACGCGGTAGAGAACTTCTCGATGTTGGAAAAGGCAAAATCCTGAATGTGCTCATACTCCGCCCGCCGCAGCTCCGCGCCGAAACCCTGTCCGGCAACGGAGGAAGATGCCGCAGCCCCCAGGCCGAAGCACAGGGAGATGACGGCCATCCCCATCATGAGAAGGCCCTTTTGCAGAATGTAGTTCTGATTCGCCGTTTCAATGCCGATATTCACAATATCCGCCATCACCAGCGGGATCAGCAGCTCAAAAATAGCCTCGGCAGCGCTGCACAGAACGCCCACCGCGATCCATTTGGAATAGGGCCTTGCGTATGGCCCGAGTTTTTTCAGCATGTGGTTCGGTCCTCCTCTAAATTCTCGATAACGCGATACAGAAGCAGCCGCAGCGCTTCAGTCTCCTCCAGCCGTAGCCCCTTGACCATGACCGCTTCCGCCTCCTGAAAGGCAGCCTGCACCAGACTGTTCAGTTCCCGGCCCTTCTCCGTGGCCGTGACCTGCTTCTGCCGCTGGTCATTTTCATCCGCCGTGCGGCGGATCAGGCCCTTTTCCTCCATCCGGTCCAGAATACCGTTGGCAGTGGAGGGCCGCACCCGCAGGTGTTCCACCACATCCCGCTGGGGGGCGGTGTAGCCGTGACTGCTGAGATACAGCAGCGTATGGGTCTGGGAGGGAGTCATGTCATACCGGGATAACCGGGCATCCATCCGTTCCCGTGCCAGATGGGTCGCGTGGCCTAACAAAGGCCCCAAAAAATCCGGTCCGCAGGCTGGTTTCATATCGGTATCAGCTCCTTTACATTTAGTGTCCTAATTTTTAGTATGCTAAATATTATCATACGTTAAAACATTCGTCAACCCAATATTTCACCTGTATTTTTGAACATTTTATGAACAGATTTATTCGTTTTGTTATTCTGTGAACAATTTATGAAGAATCGGCATCACCTGTTGACTTTTCCGTTTTCACACCGTATGATAAAGCCATAGAAGCAATCCCAACCAATCTTATTTTCCCTCTCTTTTCTCTATCTTACACGGAAAGACGGACGGCTCACGCCGTCCGTCTTTCTACATATTCTCCCATAAAAAACAACTGCCTGTACCGATCCTCAAACCCGGTACAGGCAGTTTTCATTTATTGATCCAAGGGTCTTCAGCCCCGCGGGTTCACGGCTGCTCCGATTCCGACGGCGCAGGTGCAGGACCGGCTTCTTCCGATTCCGTCTGCGCGGACGCAGATTCCCCCGGTACTTTCCCCGCTACGCTGTGCGTCCGGAGATAGTCCAGCCAAAGCCGGCAGCCCGCCCGGTTCAGATGAACGCCATCGAAGCTCAACTCCTCCGGCAGACAGCCGTCCTCTCCGGTGAGGGCCTCCGCCACATCTACATAGGCGCAGCCGTTTTCCTCTGCCAGCTCCCGCCAAACCTGATTATAGGCCAAGATTCGCTGGTTATTGACATAGGAGCCTTTGGTGTCCTGCTCCGCCGAGACCGGCAGCAGAGACTGAATCACCAGCTCCGCGTCGGGATGGTCCGCCTTCAGTCGGCGAATCAGGTTTTCCGCATGGCCCCGGAAGATGTCCGTCCCCTTCCAGCCCAGTTCGTTGACGCCCAGCATCAGGTAGATCTTTCCGCAGTCTGCGGCGGCCACGGCCTCTGCCAGAGAGACCTTTTTCCCATTTTCGCCCTTCCAGTTTTCCAGTTCCGTAGCGGAGGCCACTGTTTCTCCGGTAACGCAGAAATATGTGCCTCGGTTCAATCCGCTGTAAAGCCGGAAGCCATCAGTCCGGGAGTCCCCCACAAAAGCCACATCGTCAAAATAGCTGTCATCCACCGGCGCCGATTCCGCCATCGGCCCCCAGGGTTTCTCCGGGACAGGCTCTTCCTCCACTGGCTCTTCCGGCAATTCCGGTTCCGCGGGGATCACCGTTACGGACGGCTCCTCCTGTGCCGGCTCCTCCGGTGGGACCGCCGCCGTCTGATGGGAATGTACCGCCAGCAGGCCAGCAGCCGCCAACAGCAGCACCGCAGCCAGCATCCAGCCATGCGGATTTTTCCTCATACGCTTACCTGCCACGGACACATTCCCCCTTTCCTTCAGCGCTTGACATTATGTAAACACAGTGCATCTCCTATTAGACACTTTTTACCGAAAAAAGTCGATACAATTTGGAAAAAATTCAATAACAATTTGGTGACAAATTTTTCACAATAAATACATAAGCCCGGAAGCGGGACCGCCGTCCTGCCTCCGGGCCAATGCGCATTCTTCTATTCAGTCCCGCAGAGAGGGCGGATAAACGCCGGACTCGTGAAGTCGCCGCAGGTCCTCTGCCACACGGCCCCGGTCCTCTCGGTAGGTCATACCGAACCACAGATCCTTGGAATGGAGCACGGAAACGGTCATGCGTCCCGCCTTCAACTCCTCGCCCACCATGAGCGGCAGCAGGCACTCCGCCTTCACCGCGTCATCAGGCAGCCCCCGGAGGAAGTTCTCAAAATAGGTCCGCAGCGCCGGGAAGATCGAGGGCATGAAGCCCCAGAAGTTCATGGAGACCACCGTATCCGGGGCCAGGTCCGTGTCGGTGTCCAGATCCGTCAGGTGTCCGTCGGGATAGAGCTGGACCTTCAGCGCCTCCTGAATGGTATCCAGTTTTCCGTCCTTGACCTTACAGACGCCCCGGGACACGGTGCCGTGGAGACTGGCAGTGTTTTTCAGCAGATAGCCCACCATGGTTCCCTTGCCCTCGGCAGGCAGCTTGACCAATTCCTCATAAATCGTCCGGTAGGCGTCCACCCCGTAATAGTCATCGGCGTTGATGACGCAGAAGGGGCCGTCCACTGCGGATTCCGCGCACAGCAGGGCGTGGACCGTGCCGAAGGGCTTGGTGCGTCCCTCAGGAATGTGATAGAAGTCCGGTACGGAGGTATAGTCCTGATAGACGTAGGCCACCTGCACCGGCTGGCCCTTCGCCGTCTTTTTCTCCTTGAGATAGCCCACCAGCTCGTCCATCATCTCCCGCATTTCCGGCTTGATGATGAACACCACCTTGTCAAAGCCGGCCCGCAGGGCATCGTGAATGGAATACTCCATCAGAATTTCGCCGTTGGGGCCGATGCCGTCCACCTGCTTGCTGCCGCCATACCGGGAACCGAGGCCTGCCGCCATGATCACCAAAGAAACAGCCATATTGCTTCTCCTTTATTTCTCTTGTCTATTCGATATTTGGCCCGGCGGCACTGCCGCCGTTCTATATTCCCCTCTACCATACCTTATTTTTTGAATTTTTGCAACGGTCTTGACAGGTTTGTTTTTCCGGTTATAATATGAAAACGATAATCATTTTCATATTGGAGGCAAGGATGGCTTATCAAACCAAACAGCAGCAGGCGGTACTGCGCTGTTTACAGCTGCGGGCGGAGGAATGTCTCTCCGCCGCCGATCTTTCTGAGGAACTGCGGCACGGCGGTCTCACCGTAGGGCTGGCAACCGTTTACCGCCAGTTGGACAAGCTGACCCAGCAAGGGTTGGTCCATAAGGTCACCACGGAGGAGGGGGCGCTCTACCAATACTGTCCCCAGGCCGGGCATTCCCACGACTGCTTTCTGCTGCGGTGTGAGGGCTGTGGGCGGATGATCCATCTGGACTGCCGGCACTTGGAGGAGGTCTGCCGCCATCTGTCCTCCGAACACCACTTTCGCATTGATCCCCGCCGCACCGTGCTGACCGGGCTCTGCGACCACTGTCAGGAGGCAAAGCATGAAGGATAACGAACTGATCGTCTGCCGAGACGTTTCCCTCGGCTATGAGGGAAAATCGGTGCTTACCGATCTGGACCTTACGATTGCAAAGGGGGACTACCTCTGCGTAGTGGGGGACAACGGCTCCGGCAAATCCACCCTCATGCGGGGACTTTTAGGACTGATCCAACCCCAGAGCGGCACCATTGAGCACGCCCCGGCACTGAAGCACGGGGCCATCGGCTACCTTCCCCAGCAGACCCGGGCCCAGCGGGATTTCCCCGCCACCGTGCTGGAGGTGGTGCTCTCCGGCTGCCTGAACCGGCAGGGGCTGTATTTTTTCTACACCCCGGCCCAGCGGTCCGAAGCCATGATGAACCTGGGCAAGCTGGGAATTCTGGAGCTGAAGGACGCCTGCTACCGGGATCTCTCTGGCGGCCAGCAGCAGCGGGTGCTATTGGCCCGCGCCCTGTGCGCCGCCAGCCAGCTTTTGATTTTGGATGAACCCATCACCGGTCTGGACCCCGCCGCCGCTCAGGACCTCTACAAAACGCTGGCCTACCTGAATCAAAAGGAGGGCATGGCCATCGTGATGGTGACTCACGATTTGAAGGCGGCGCTGAAAAGCGCCCGCACAGTACTGCACATCGGACGAAAGGGCCTCTTTACCGGCACGGCATCCGACTATCTGGCGAGTCCCCAGGGCCGCCGCTTCCGGGAGGAACTGGAATCATGAATATTTTGCAGATGTTTTCTTACCCCTTTATGCAAAGGGCTTTGATCGCCGGTGTGCTGGTGAGCCTGTGCGCCGCCCTGTTAGGCGTTCCGCTGGTCCTGAAACGGTACTCCATGATCGGCGATGGCCTGAGCCACGTCTCCTTCGGTGCGCTGGCCATCGCCGTGGCGCTGGGCGTAACGCCGTTGTATTTTTCCATTCCTGTGGTCATTTTGGCGGCATTTTTCCTGCTTCGGATGGCCAGCCATCCTCACTGGAACAGTGATGCCGCCATCGCCGCCGTCAGCGCTTCGGCGCTGGCCATCGGTATTCTGGTGATCTCCCGGACCACCGGCATGACCACCGATGTGGACAACTATATGTTCGGCAGCGTCCTTGCCATGACAAAGGGAGACGTGGCCCTGTCCGTGATCCTGTCGGTAACGGTGCTGACGCTGTACCTGCTTTTTTACCATCAGATCTTCGCCGTCACCTTTGACGAGAGTTTCTCCCGGGCCACCGGGTTGAAGGTAGATGCCTGCAACACCTTGCTGGCCATCCTCACGGCCCTGACCATCGTGCTGGGAATGCGGATGATGGGCGCTATGCTCATCTCCTCGCTGGTGATCTTCCCGGCTCTGACCGCCATGCGACTGTTCAAGAGCTTCCGTGGCGTGATCCTCTGCGCCGCCGTGACCTCCGTGGTGTGCTTCTGCGTGGGGCTCACCATCTCCTTCGGCTTTTCTACCCCGGTAGGGGCAACGGTGGTAGCTGCGGACCTGACGGTTTTTCTGGCTGCCTGCCTGCTGGCCGCTCTCCGGCGGAAATGACGGTTCACTCCCCTTACCGGAGAACAGCCAAGCGGCTCCCGGTTTTAAAAAATCGAAAACTGATCCGTCGGGGCGAAGCAGCAGTTTCGCCCCGTCGGCTTTTTCCTGCTAAAAATCTGCGAAAAAATACCGTTTCTTTCTCTGTTTCTCACATTGACTTCCCCGGCCGCCGCGCATAAACTGAGGATTGCTTTTTACCGAGGTGATCGTTATGAATCTGATTGTAGAATTTTGTATTGTATTTCTCATCTGTATGGCAGGTGAATGGATCGCGGCGCTGCTGCCCTTTACACTGCCCGCCAGTGTCATCAGCCTGATCCTGCTGTTGATCTTGCTGCTCAGCGGCGGGGTCAAGGAGCGGACGATTCAGGGGACCTCCCACTTTCTCATCGACAATATGGGGCTGTTTTTCATTCCCTCCGTGGTGGGAACTCTGGAATATCTGGACGTGCTGAAGCTGCAGCTTGTCCCCTTCCTGGTGGTCTCCCTTGTCAGCACACCGCTGGTGTACGCGGCAACAGTCTGGAGCGTCCGGCTGCTGATGAAGCTGTTTCACGCAAAGGAGGCGTCCCATGATTGATACGCTGACTTCCACGCCCTTTTTCGGTCTCGGCGTGACACTGCTCTGCTGGTATCTGGCCGTCCGGTTCCAGAAGCGGACGGGGCTTCTGATCTGCAATCCGGTGCTGGTGGCCAGTCTGCTGGTCATCGGGATCATGCTGCTGTTCCACATCCCTCTGGACAACTACAACGCCGGCGGCAGCATTATCAAACTGCTGCTGGCTCCCGCCACCGCCGTTCTGGCTCTGAACATCTACCAGCAGCGGGCCATTCTGAAGCGGCACTTCTGGCCGGTGGTGCTGGGCTGCTTTGTGGGTAGTCTCGTGAGCATGCTATTGGTACAGGTGCTCTGCCGCCTGTTTCAAGCGGAGGCCTCCCTGCTGAATTCTCTGCTGCCCAAAAGTGTCACAACGGCCATCGCCGTCAGCATTGCGGAGAGCAGCGGCGGTCTTCCGGCTCTGACTGCGGCGTCGGTCATTATCACCGGGATCGAGGGCGCTATGCTGGCCCCGCTGTTTGCCAAGGTATTCCATGTCACCGATCCGGTGGTGGAGGGCGTGGCCATCGGCGCGTGCAGCCATGCGGTGGGCACCAGCAAGGCGCTGGAGATTGGTCCTCTTCAGGGCGCCATGAGCTCCATCGCTCTATGTGTCTGCGGCATCATCACCTCCATTCTGGCCATGTTCTTTACCGCGTAAAGCAGGGCGGAACTTCTTTTCAGAAGTTCCGCTCTGTTTTTTTGCTTTCGTGCGGAACCAAACCGCTCTTTTTCCCGTCTATACAGGTAGAATGGAATCAACCCCCTCGGTTTATTGAACAGAAAGGAGCTCTTCTTTATGAAACGGTTTTTCGCAGCGCTTCTGACGCTGACCTGCATGCTGAGCCTGTCAGCCTGTCGGGAGGAACAGGCCGCCGCCAAGCCGGTGATCTACCTCTATCCGGAGGAGGAGACCGCCGTCACGGTAAAGCTGGACTACGCCGGAGCATTGACCTGCACCTATCCTACCTACGGCGACGGCTGGGCAGTGACTGCCTGCCCGGATGGGACTCTGACAGACGATGCCGGACAGACTTACAGCTATCTCTACTGGGAGGGTACGGATACCATCGCGTATGACTTCTCCCAAGGCTTCTGCGTGGCAGGAACCGACACCGCTGCCTTTTTGGAGGATGCGCTGGCCCAGCTGGGCCTCACCCGGCGAGAGGCCAACGAGTTCATCGTCTACTGGCTGCCCCAGATGCAGGAGAATCCCTATAATCTCATCGCCTTCCAGTCGGACCGCTATACGCAGGCGGCAAAGCTGACCATCGACCCGGCCCCGGACACCCTGCTGCGGGTATTCATGGCCTGGAAGCCCTTGGACAAGTTCATGGAGATCCCCGCCCAGAGCCTTACCGCTCCGGAGCGCACCGGCTTCACGGCGGTGGAATGGGGCGGCTGCCGGGTGCGTTGACTGTTTTTCGGCGGTTCCGGGGATTTTTCTCCGGAACTGGCCGAAAATTGTAAAAAATCAGCGTGATTTTTTCAAAAAAGTCTGGAAACGCCCTTGCAATTTATCATAAAGTGTGTTATCTTAATGCATATTAAAGGAGTGTAAGTTGTGAGTGGACCGCAAGGTCCGCTCTTTTTTGTGGTATCCGCACTCCGCCGCAAATGAAAAACCGAAAGGAGAATCCCATGGAAAAGGTCACCGATCTCACCGCCCGTCTGGCGGCACCCATCGTGGAAGAACAGGGCTGCTCCCTGTGGGACGTGGAATATGTGAAGGAGGCCGGCACCTGGTACCTCCGGGTCCTCATTGACAAGGAGGGCGGCGTGGATATTCTGGACTGTGAGAATATCTCCCGCGCCCTCAGCGATCTGCTGGACGAGGCCGACCCCATCGAAGGCAGCTATACCTTAGAGATAGGCTCCGCCGGCGCCGAGCGGGTGCTGAAGCGTCCCGCCGACTTCCAGCGGTATCTGAACAGCCCCGTGCTGGTGAAGCTCTACAAGCCGGTGGACGGCCGCAAGGAATTCCCCGGCACCCTGACCGCCTACAACGAGGCCGACGGTTCTCTCACCGTGGACCTCAACGGCACTGCCTATACCTTCGGCAAGAAGGATGTGGCCCTGTGCCGCCTGCGGGTGGAATTTTAATCTGTTATCCCTGTCTCAAAAAAAGACGTATAAAGTAAAAAGGAGAATCGCAATGAAAGGCAAGAAAAAGGTGAAGGAACCCGCGGGTATGAACATCCCGGAGATCTTCGCAGCTCTGGCTATGCTGGAAAAGGAACGGGGCATTCCCCAGACCTTCATGATGGATAAGATCATCCAGGCTGTCACCACCGCCTACAAGCGGGACCACAAGGACGTGGAAAACGTCATTGTGGACGTGGATGAGGAACATCAGCGGCTGAAGATGTACGTGCAGAAGAACGTGGTGGCGGAGGAGGACTATGTGGACCCCTTCAACGAGATCCCCGTTGAGGAGGCCAAGACCATTTCCGCCAGATACGAGATCGGCGACGTGGTGAACATCCCTGTGGACAACACGGAGTTTGGCCGCATCGCTGCCGGCAACGGCAAGCAGGTCATTATCCAGGGCCTCCGTGAAGCGGAGCGGGGCATGGTGTATGACGAGTTCAACTCCAAGCAGCACGAGATCCTCACCGGCGTGGTGACCCGGATCGACCCCCGCACCAACGCCGTGTCCCTGCGGATCGGCACCGGTACGGAGTCCACTGAGGCCCTGCTGCTCTCCGGCGAGCAGGTCCCCGGCGAGGAGCTGGTGGAGGGCCAGCACGTGAAGGTGTATGTGGTGGATGTCCGCCGCTCCACCCGCGGCCCTCAGATTCTCATTTCCCGGACCCATCCCGGCCTGGTCAAGCGCCTGTTCGAGCTGGAAGTCCCCGAGATCTATGACGGCACCGTGGAGGTGAAGTCCATCGCCCGGGAAGCCGGCAGCCGCACCAAGATGGCCGTCTGGTCTGCTGACGAGAACGTGGACCCCATCGGCGCCTGCGTGGGTCCCAAGGGCCAGCGTGTCGCCGCCATCGTGGACGAACTGCGGGGCGAGAAGATCGACATTATCAAGTGGAGCGAGGACCCCGCCCAGTTCATCGCCGCTGCTCTGGCGCCCTCCGACGTGGTGGACGTCATGATGGCGGAGGAAGGCAAGGCCTGCCGCGTCATCGTGCCTGACGATCAGCTGTCTTTGGCCATCGGCAAGGAGGGCCAGAACGCCCGTCTGGCCGCCCGTCTCACCGGCTATAAGATCGATATCAAGCCGGAGAGCTATCAGGGTGAGGACGATGAGGAGATCGTGGACGAGGAACCCGTCCAGTGACACAGTTGAGTTTCTTTCTCTGCGGCGTGGCTGCGGGTATCGCAGTGCTGTACCTGCGGCGCAGCAGAAGAAACAGAAGGAGATAAAGCCCGGCGCGGTCCGCCGCGCCATGTGTAAGGGAGGGCTGTCTGAATGCAGAAAGTGAAAAAGATCCCCCAGCGGCAATGTGTGGGCTGCCGGGAGATGAAGGATAAAAAAAGCCTGCTGCGGGTGGTCAAATCCCCGGAGGGCGTTGTGAGTCTGGATTTTGTGGGCAAAAAGCCCGGTCGTGGCGCCTATGTGTGCCACGATGTGGAATGTCTGAAAAAAGCCCGGAAATCCAGAGCGCTGGAACGTGCTTTCAGCACAGCCATCCCCCCGGAGGTCTATGACGCCATGGAAGCGGAATTGGAGGGACACAATGAACAGGAATGAACAGTTTCTCTCCCTCATTGGCCTGTGCCTCCGGGGCCGGAACCTGGAAGTAGGCGAAGAACCGGTGGAAGCTGTGGCCCGCGCCAGAGACGCACGGGTGCTCCTGCTGGCGTCTGATGCGGCGGACAATACCGCCCGCCGGGTGCAGCACTTTGCGGAAGCCGGTCAGTGTGTGTGGCTGCGGATCCCCTTTACCAAGCAGGAACTGGGGCAGGCCACCGGCCGTGGCTCCGCCGCCGTGGTCGCTATTACAGACATCGGCCTCGCAGTCGCCGTGGTCCGCCGCCTGGCGGAGATGGACCCGGAGAAATATGACGAAGATCTTGCCAAGCTGGAACTAAAGGCCAAGCGTGCCGCAGAGCGAAAAAGTGAAGCCGCCCAGCACGAAAAGAACCTGCGTCGGGGCATCAAGCGCCCCAAAAAGCAGGAAGTGCCCGATGCGAAAGAGGTCAAACCCGCAGACGTCTCCGGTAAGCCGTCCGGCGAGAAGCAGCGCCGCAGCGCAGAAGTGTCCGACAAGCGCGCAGAAAAGGCCGGTCCCCGCAGAACCGCCGAAAACGGCGGAACGGCAAAATCCTTTGCCAAGGATGACCGCACCGGCAGGCCCTTCCGCAAGAGCGGGTCCCGCCCTTCCAAAAGCAACCGCCCCAAACCCAAGGGGAGGCCGAATCCATACGCCCACAGCCGCCCGGTGAAAAAGGGCAAAGGCTCCTTCCGCAAGAAGGAAAGCTGATACGCTGTCGGTGTTTTCATAGATGAACGAGCCCAGCCCCCGGGTTGGAGAGTGTAAGAGGTGTTTTGATTGGCTATTGAAAAATATAGAGTAAGAGATGTGGCGCGGGACTTCGGTATGCCCGCCAAGGTCATCACAGAAATTCTGGATAAGTATGCCACTGCGCCCAAGAGCAACATGCAGGCGCTGGAGGACCATGAGCTGTCCATCGTATTTGAGCATCTGACCCAGAACAACCAGATTTCCAATATTGCTGCCATTTATGCTGACGAGCCTAAGAAGCCGGAAGCCCCCAAGGTGGAAGCGCCTAAGGCCGAGGCTCCCAAGGCTCAGCCCACTGCGGCGCAGCAGACCGCAAAGCCGGCACAGCAGCCCCAGCAGCGTCCTGCCCAGCAGGGACAGCAGAAGCCCGCACAGGCCCAGCCTCAGCAGAAGCCGGTCCAGCAGGTCCAGCGGCCCGCGCAGCAGCAGGCAGTCCCCCAGCAGAAGTCTAACAAGTCCACAGCCACCGCTCAGCCCACCACCCGTGTGCCTGAGAAAAAGCTGGTGGATACCCGCAAGGGCGGCGACGTGAACCTGGCCAAGTATGACCAGCGTCTGGAAGAGCTGGGCGGTCAGCGGGGCGAGCGCATGGCCCAGAAGGGCGGCAAGGAGAAGTTCCGCAACAACAAGGGCCGTCAGGGCGGTCAGGTCTTTTCCAACAAGCGCCGTCAGGACGAGGCCGAGAAGATGCGCAAGCTGCAGCTCGAAATCGCTAAGAAGGCCCCCGTCAAGGTCCAGATCCCCGATGAGATCAGCGTGGGTGAGCTGGCCAGCCGCATGAAGAAGACCGGCGCAGAGGTAGTCAAGTGCCTGATGAAAAACGGCGTCATGGCCTCTCTGAGCCAGATGATCGACTTCGATACCGCCTCCTTCGTGGCCGAGGAGCTTGGCTGCAAGGTGGAAAAGGAAGTGGTCGTCACCATCGAGGAGAAGCTCATTGACACCACTGAGGACCGTCCCGAGGACCTGGTGCCCCGTGCCCCCGTTGTGGTGGTCATGGGCCACGTGGACCACGGCAAGACCTCCCTGCTGGATACCATCCGGAACACCTCCGTGGCTTCCGGCGAGGCCGGCGGCATCACCCAGCACATCGGCGCGTATCAGGCGCAGATCAACGGCAAGCCCATCACCTTCCTGGATACTCCGGGCCATGAGGCTTTCACCTCCATGCGTGCCCGGGGCGCCATGGTGACGGACATCGCCATTTTGATGGTGGCTGCGGATGACGGCATCATGCCCCAGACCGTGGAATCCATCAACCACGCCAAGGCCGCCAATATTCCCATTATCGTGGCCGTCAATAAGATTGATAAGGAAAATGCCAACCCCGACCGGGTCATGCAGCAGCTGACGGAATACGGTCTGGTGCCCGAGGAGTGGGGCGGCGAGACCATCGTGTGCAAGATCTCCGCCAAGAAGCACATCGGTATTGAGAACCTGCTGGAAAATCTGGCTCTGCTGGCAGAGGTTCAGGAGTTGAAGGCCAACCCCAACCGGGCCGGTCAGGGCACCGTTATCGAGGCCCGTCTGGACAAGGGCCGGGGTCCTGTGGCCACTTTGCTGGTGCAGAACGGCACTCTGAAGCAGGGCGACATCATCATCGCCGGCACCTCCGTGGGCCGTGTCCGCACCATGCTGGATTACCGGGGCAACCGTCTCACCGAGGCCGGTCCCTCCGTCCCCGTGGAGATCGCGGGCCTGTCCGAGGCTCCCGTGGCCGGTGCGCCCTTCTTCGCCGTGGCCGACGAGCGTATGGCCCGTGAGCTGGTGGAGCAGCGCAAGGCAGAGGAGCGCGCTAAGGCCGCCGCACCCGTGCAGAAGGTCTCTCTGGAGAACCTGTTCGACCAGATCAAGTCCGGCGAGCGCAAGGAGCTGGCTCTGATCGTCAAGGCTGATGTTCAGGGCAGCGTGGAGGCTGTGAAGGCCTCTCTGGAGAAGCTGTCCAATGACGAGGTCAACGTCCGGGTCATCCACGGCGCTGTGGGTGCGATCAACGAGTCCGATGTGACGCTGGCCGCCGCGTCCAACGCTATCATCGTGGGCTTCAACGTCCGGCCGGATTCCGCTGCCCGTGAAAGCGCCGCCCGTCAGAACGTGGATATGCGGATGTACCGCGTGATCTACGACGCCATCGACGAGATCGAAACCGCTATGAAGGGTATGCTGGCTCCCAAGTACCGGGAAGTGGTCCTTGGCCACGCCGAGGTCCGGGAGACCTACAAGGTCTCCTCCGTGGGTACCGTGGCCGGCTGCTACGTGCAGGACGGCTGCCTGCGCCGGGATTGCTCCGTCCGTGTGGTCCGGGATGGCATCGTGGTCCACGAGGGCGTCCTCGGCTCCCTGCAGCGGTTCAAGGACTCCGTCAAGGAGGTCAAGGAGCGCTTTGAGTGCGGCCTGACCGTGGAGAAGTTCAACGACATCAAGCTGGGCGACATCATCGAGGGCTACACCATGGAGGAGATCCCCCGCTAAACCCTCTCAAAAAATCTGTTCCAACTGACCCCGGGCGGCGGCATAGCCGCCGCCCGGTTTTCATCTCCCACTATCAGAAAGGAGAATTTTTATGGCATCTAACCGTATCGGACGCATCAATGAGGAGATCCAGCGGGAGCTGGCAGACCAGCTTCGCCGTCTGAAGGATCCCCGCGTCTCTCAGGTAGGCATGGTCTCCATCACCCGTGTGGACACCACCGGAGACCTGCGCTATTCCAAAATTTATGTCAGTGTTCTGGATAAAAATCAGGAAAAGGATGTGCTGAAGGGACTGAAGTCCGCTTCCGGCTTCCTGCGCCGGGAGCTGGGCCACGCCTTGCAGCTTCGCTACACCCCGGAGCTTCAGTTCATCGCTGACGATTCCATCGCCTACGGTGCACACATTCTGGAGGTCCTTCGGGATCCGGAGAAGGTAAAGCCGGTGAACCCTGACAATGACGCCGTTTTGCCGGAGGAGGAATAAGGGATGCTGACCGTTTCCGAGGCCGCCGCGCTGCTGCGCTCCTTTGACCGCGTCCTGATCCTGACCCATATCCGGCCCGACGGTGATACCGTTGGCTGTGCTGCGGGGCTGTGCGCCGCGCTGCGGGCCATGGGCAAGACCGCTTACCTGCTGCCCAATCCCGGGCTGACGGAGAATACCGCTCCCTATTTTACCCCTTACAGCGCTCCGGCGGACTTCGTGCCGGAAAAAGTGGTATCCACGGACATCGCCACGGTGGGACTGTTCCCCGACAATGCCAAGTCTTACGCGGATAAAGTTGATCTGGCCATCGACCACCACCCCTCCTTTGAGGGCTTCGGCAAGGCCAACATCGTCCGTCCGGAGGCCGCCGCCTGTGGCGAGCTGATCTTGGACATTGTCCGGGAGCTGACGCCCCTGACGCCGGAGATCGCTTTGCCGCTGTATGTGGCCATCTCCACGGACACCGGCGGCTTCATCTACTCCAACGTCACCGCCGCCACCCACCGGGCCGCAGCGGAGCTGATGGACACCGGCATTGACTACCGCGCCGTCAACAAGCTGTTCTTCCAGACGAAATCCCGCGTGCAGATGCAGCTGGAGGCCGCCATGCTGGCAGAGGCAAAATTTTACGACAGCAACCGGACGGCGGTGCTGTCCGTCCCCCGGTCGCTGCTGGAAAAATTTCACGCCACGGAGAGCGATGCGGAGGAGCTTTCCGCTTTAGGCCCCCAGATCCAGGGGGTGGACTGCGCCGTGACCATGCGGGAGCTGGGAGACGGCGTTTGGAAGTTCTCTCTCCGCACTGGCGAGCGGGTCAACGCCACGGAGGTCTGCCGTCTGTTGGGCGGCGGCGGCCATGCCCGCGCCGCCGGAGCCACGCTGGAGGGCGTTACCCAGGCGGAGGCAGAGGAAAAAATGCTGAACGCCATCGCCCGGATCGTCCCGGATTTCAAGAAATGAGGAACCGCCTATGGCCAGCGGCATTGTAATAATCGATAAACCCTCCGGATGGACCAGCATGGATATCTGTGCCAAGACCCGGGGGATTCTGAAGGAAAAGCGGGTAGGCCACGGCGGCACGTTAGACCCCATGGCCACCGGCGTTCTGCCTGTGTTCGTGGGACAGGCTACCCGTGCTGTAGAATTCGCGGAAAACGGCGAAAAAGAGTATATCGCCGGTCTGCGGCTGGGGCTGGTCACCAACACCCAGGATACGTCCGGGGAAACGCTGGAGACCCATCCCGTCACTGTGGACCGGGCGGCGTTGGAAGCCGTCCTCCCCCGCTTCACCGGCCCTATCGCGCAGATCCCGCCCATGTATTCCGCCATCAAGATCAACGGCCAAAAGCTCTATGATCTGGCCCGAAAGGGCAAGGAGGTAGAGCGGAAGCCCCGCAATATCACCATTTTTGAGTTAGAGCTATTGGAACAGGTCAGCGAGACGGACTATCTGCTCCGCTGCCGCTGCTCCAAGGGAACATATCTGCGGACGCTGTGCCATGACCTCGGGCAAGCGCTGGGCTGCGGCGGCACTATGTTCAGTCTCCGCCGCACCATGGCCGCCGGGTACACACTGGCGGAGGCAGTCTCCCTTGAGGACGTACAAGCCCAAGGAGAAGCTCTGCTGCGGCCTGTGGAGTCCATGTTTGCGTCCTATCCTCTTTATACCCTGTCATCTCCCGGCAAGGAGGCCCGGGTCCGCAACGGCAACCCCATTACGGTGCCGGAGCTGGCGGACGGCACCTATCGGGTCCATGGCAAAAACGGTGAATTTCTCTGTCTTTCTTGTGCCGAAAACGGCACACTGACATCTATCAAGAACTTTTTTGGAGCATAAAACCATGTCCATTCAACCAAAAGTCATTGCTCTGGGCTTTTTCGACGGGGTCCATCTGGGTCACGGCGCCTTGCTGCGCCGCACCGTGGAGGAAGCCAAACGCCGGGGCGTCCGCTCTGCGGTGTTCACCTGGGCACAGCCGCCGAAGGAGGTGGTCACCGGTGTACCGGTGCCCCTCATCAACTCCCCGGAGGACCGGGCCTGGCTGGCCAAAAGTCTCTACGGCATCGATGAGGTCATCATGGTGCCCTTTAACAAGGAGATGATGACCACCTCCTGGGAGGATTTCGTAACGGAAATTCTCATTAAGCGGTATCACGCCGTCCATCTGGTGGCCGGTCATGACCACCGCTTCGGCCACAAGAACCAAGGCACTCCGGAACTGCTGAAAAGCAAGTGCGCCGAGTTGGGTCTTGGCTGCGACATTATCCCGGAGGTCACGGTGGGCGGCATCACCGTCAGCTCCACCTACATCCGCCGTCTGGTAAGCCTTGGACAGGTGGAGCGGGCCATGGAGTATCTGGGCCATCCCCATATCCTGACCCAGACGGTGCGGCACGGTCGCCGCATCGGCCACACCATCGGCATCCCCACGGTGAATCTGGTGCCGCCCCCTCATGTACTGGTGCCGGGAGACGGCGTTTATATCGCCCGTGTCTGCCTTATGGACGGCAGCAGCTATGCCGCCGTTACCAACGTGGGTACCCGCCCCACCGTCAACAACGGCAGCGACCTGACGGTGGAATCCTGGATGCTGGATTTTGACGGGGATCTCTACGGCCAGTCCATCCGGGTGGAATTCTACAAGCGGCTCCGGGACGAGATCCGCTTCGACTCTCTGGACGCTCTGAAAGCGGAGATCCGCCGGAACGCCGATGATGCCCGGGCCTATTTCGCAAGCAAAGCCTGATTTGCTTATCATTTCAGCAGCACATACGAAAAAATCCGCTTTGACATCATGTCAAAGCGGATTCTTTTTGTATACAGGCTTTACCGGACTGCCAGCCGTCCCCGCAGGGCAGGGATCCGGGGCATGACCTCCAGCAGAAGCAATCCCAGTACACAGCAGGCGATGGCCTCGCCGATGCCCACCGTCAGGGCATTGTAGGCGAACAGGGCGGGGAACTGGGCGGAGAAGCCGCCCTCATACCACGCGATCATTGCGCCGATGATGACAGCGTTGCAGATTACCGGCGGCAGGGTCGCCAAAAATTTGTTGGGCATCTTCGCCGTCCACAGCGCTGCCAGCAGCGTGGCCATGGAGCCAAAAATGATATCCAGCGGGCCGACGGTGCTCATCAAATTTGTCACCAGACACCCCACAAACAGGCCGGGGACCGCCTCCGGCAGGAAAAAGGGCAGCACCGTCAGTGCTTCAGAAAAGCGGCACTGGATGGGGCCATAGGTCAGGCCGAAAATTGAGGACAGCAGGGACATCACCGTGTAAAGTGCGGCGATGATGGCAGCAGTAGCGATCTGCCGGGTAGACCATTTGGACATAAAAAAACCTCCATTTTTTTGTTTAGAGAACGGCGGGCCTATGTTGGCTTGCCGAACGAACGCCCGGTCAAAGGCGCTTGGACAGGGAGATGGCACCTGTCGAAAAGGCAGTATAGCATAATTCAAACAAAAAAGCAATGCCAAAAGGCATTGCTTTTTCTGCATTTCCGTTTACGCGGTTTATTCGTCGAGCATTTCCAGCCAGATCTGGTCTCTGTCGGTGTCCTCTGTTTCCAGTGTCACACCCCGGTCGGCCAGCTTCGCCGCCAAGTCCTCAAACTCCTGCCGGGTCAGCAGATACCGGCACACACCCGGCTTTACCTCGGTGGGTTCCCGGTCATCCAGCAGCTCGCCCAGATCCGATTTGCTGACCGTCACCGTGGGGAGGTCATCCTGAGCGGAGGAACCGTCGGTCATAGCTGCCGCGCTGTCATTCTCCATAGTGGTCTGATCCGGCGGCAGAGCGCAGGCATAATACACATCTGTCTTTTTGCTTTCTGTGTTCGTATCGGCAAAGCTGTCCGAGTCGTTGTCCCCGCCGGCGGCGGTCAGGCACCGTTCCTCGGGAGCACTTTCCGCTGCGGCGGCCTCCATCGGGGCCGTATCACAGGCAGCGGAGGTATTGCTGCTGCCGCTGATGCTGCCCAACGTGCCGTGCTGCATCAGTACGATCATCGCCAGACACGCGGCAGCCGCCGCCAGCTTGCCCCAGGGCTGCCGCTTCTTAGGCCGGGACTGAGGCGTTTCCGCCACAGCCTTCATCACCGTTTCCGCAAAATCTGCCGGCAGCTCCGCATCGTCCTCCGTGGGGAAGGACGCCCGGATCGCCAGCGCGTCATCCACATAGGCCCGGCACTCCGGGCACTCGTCCAGATGGGACTGGACGAAAATCATTTCTTCACTGGTCAGCTCGCCGTCCACAAAGGCGTCCAGCAGGGCGGTGTTTTCATGGATATTCATTTCACAGCCCCCTTTCTGTTTTGTTAGACGCAGCGGACGATAAAAAGTTCCCCTGTTTCAGCAAAAATTCCCGTAATTGCCGCCGTCCCCTGTTGATTCGGGATTTTACCGTCCCCAGATCCAGCGATAAAACGTCGGCGATCTCATCGTAGCTTAGCTGCTGGATCTCCCGCAGGATCAGCACCTCCCGGTGCTCCGGGGACAGCGTTTGCAGTCCCGCCTCGATCTGCCGGCGCAGCTCCTGCTGCTCCACAGCCTTCTCCGGCGTGGGAGCGGGATCCGGAACCTCGGCGCTGACGGTCTCATCGTCCAGGGACGGTCCCTGATGGCGGTTTTCCTTCCGCAGAAGATCCACGCAGGCGTTGGAGGTCAGCCGGTAAAGCCATGTGGCAAAGGCGGAATCTCCCCGGAAAAAGGGCAGGCCCTGCCACGCGGCGAGGAATGCCTCCTGCGCCGCCTCCTCTGCCAGCTCTGGCGTGGGACACATCCGCACCGCAAGGGCGAACACCCGCTTCTGGTACTGCTGCACCAGCTCTCCGAAGGCCGCCTGATCGCCGTTCCGGGCCGCTTGTATCAAGTTGTGTTCCTGATCGTTCATGGCCCCTCCTAATCCCGCAGATCCCGTTGGATGCCTTTCGTAATGCGGTCCACATCCTCCAGGGTATTCATCTGTACGATCTGTTCCTTATAGTAATTGGCATGGGGGATCCCCTTGAGATACCAGCAATACTGCTTCCGGGCCTCCAGCACCGCCACCCGCTCGCCCTTGTAGCTTGCGGCCATGCGGATCTGCCGCACAGCGGTCTCGCACCGCTCTGCCAGCGGCGGCAGCGGGGGCACCGGCTGTCCCTCCAGCACGGCTTTGGCCTGCTGAAAGATCCAGGGATTTCCGAAGCAGCCCCGGCCGATCATGGCCATGTCCGCCCCGGTGTGGAGCAGAATACGCTCCGCGTCCTCCGGCTTCCAGATGTCGCCGTTGGCGATGACGGGGATGGACACAGCCTCCTTCACCGCCCGGATGCAGTTCCAGTCGGCGGTGCCGCCGTAGACCTGCGCCCGGGTGCGGCCATGGACCGCTACGGCGGCCGCTCCCGCCTGCTCCAGAGTCTGAGCAAACTCCACACAGTTGCAGTGACCCAGATCCCAGCCCCGGCGGAACTTGGCCGTGACCGGCACGCCGGGCAGGGCCTTCACCACCGCCTCCACGATGCGTCCCGCCAGCTCCGGGTCCTTCATCAGCGCCGCGCCGTCACCGTTGTTGACGATCTTACCCATGGGACAGCCCATGTTGATATCTAAAATATCCGCCCCGGTGTGTTCCATGGCGATCTGGGCGGCCTCCGCCATACAGACGGGGTCGCTGCCGAAGATCTGCACAGCTGCGGGATGTTCTCCGGGAAACTGGGTCAGCAGGGAAAAGGTCTTTTTGTCATGGTAGCACAGAGCCTTGGAGGAGATCAACTCCGTAATAGTGTAGCCCGCTCCCAGCTCGGAACAGATCTGCCGGAAAGCGGCATCCGTCACCCCTGCCATAGGAGCCAGCGCTAATTTTGAGGAGATCTCCACAGTTCCGATGCGCATGACGCACACCCCTTTCCACAGCACATTGATTTTAATAGTTTAGCGGAATTTCGGCAAAAATGCAAGGATAACAGAAATTGCGTCCCCCGATCCTGTTTGCGACGCTTTTCTTCCCGGACAGGCTGTAAACTGGGACTATATCATCAGCTTTACACAAAAGGAGGAATCCTTCATGGAGTATGGTTCTATGAGCATCCAGCGGCTTCAGTCCGGCCGGTGGCTGAACTGGGGCATCCGCTTTTTCCTGACGGCGGCCCTCACCGCCAGCCAGACCGCCGGCGGCTATGCCCCCTTTGCCTTGGGCTGCATAGCGGCAGCCGGACCGGGGGCAGACGGGGCAGCGGCGCTGCTGGGCGGCGTGACGGGGGCGCTGCTGTTTCTGGACTTTCAGCAAGTCCTGGCTTTGGCCGCCGTAGGCATTTTGATTCTGACTGCCGCCACGGCGTTCCGGGACACTGCCTTTCTGCAAAAGCCCTGGGTGCTGCCGGTGCTGGCGGCCGGGATGGTACTGGCGGTGGGCGGTATTTATGTGCTGCAATCCTTAGACCCGCTGAGCCACGCCGCCCCCTGTGCCGCAGCATCGGCCCTGACAGGCGTTTCCGCCCACTTCTTCACCCGGCTGTTCCAGCCGGAGGAGGACCGGCTGGCCCCGGAGGGGCTGCTGTTTTTAGGGGCGGCCCTGACGCTGGCTTTAGGAGACCTGACCATCTTGAACGTCTCCGTGGGCCGGGTCCTGCTGTGCGCCCTGCTGGCCTACACTGCCTATGATCAAGGTCCCATGACCGGCGTGACGGCGGGGCTGGGACTGGGACTCATCACGGATCTCTCTGCCGGAACCAGCGGGCTGTTCACCGCCGCCTACGGCGTGGCGGGACTGTGCGCCGCGAAATGCAGACGGCGAAGCATGGCTGCGCTTGCCTTCTTTTCCGGAGCAGCAGCGGCCATGCTGACCTCCCGGGAGGAGTTGGCCCAGACGCTTCTTCTGGAAACGGTGGCCGGTTCCCTGCTGTTTTTAGCCCTGCCCCGGCGGATCTTCGGCGGAAAGCGGCTTCTGCGGGAAGCGGCCCCGAACACCGCCCAGCGCACGGCCCTGAAAACCCATCTCAACCGGGCGGCGGAGGCGCTCCGGGAGCTATATGACAGCATGAGCCGCACCCCGCCGCCTCAGGAGGAAAACCCCGCCGTCATCTTTGACCGGGCGGCGGAAAAGGTATGCCGGGGGTGCGCCCTGTGCGAGCTGTGCTGGCAAAAGGATTACACCGCCACCTTCAACGCCCTCAATGACGCTACTCCCTACCTCCTCGAGCGCGGAAAGGCCAAGGCCAAGGACTTCCCCGTTCACTTCGCCGACCGCTGCATCCATCTGTCAGAATTGCTGCAGGCCATCAATGGGGAGTTGTCGGCCTTTCTGCTGCGGAAGCAGTACCGCCGCCAACTGGAAGAAACGCGCCGCAGCGCCAAGGGGCAATACGCCCAGATGTCGGACCTGCTGACGGCGGCGGCCGCCGGTCTCAGCGGGGCGGCCCCCGCCTTTGGAGAGATCCCTGCCTGCGTTATCGGCGCGGCTTTGCGGCCCAAGGAGGGGGAAATGGTCTGCGGCGACACCATGGAGGCCTTCCGCACGGACAGCGGTCTCTGGTGCCTGCTGCTGGCGGACGGTATGGGCAGCGGGGACGCCGCCCGGCGGGAGTCCTCCCTCACCTGCCGGCTGCTGCGGCAGTTTTTGGAGGCGGATATCCAGCCGGAGGCTGCCCTCACCACCCTGAATTCCGCTATGGCCCTCCGGGGTGCGGAGACCGGCAGCTTTACCACGGTGGATCTGTGCGTTTTGAAAGGCTCGGAGGCCACCTTCTACAAGTTCGGCGCTGCCCCCAGCTATCTGAAAAAGAACGGCGCCGTCCGCCGGATCACCGGCAGCAGCCTGCCGGTGGGACTGCGGGGCACTCCTGCCGCACCGGATATAACCACCGTGACGCTGGAGCCCGGCAGCTTCGCCGTGATGATCAGCGACGGCGTGGCAGACCCCAGCCGTGACGAATGGCTCCAAGACCTGCTGGCGGGCTGGGGTGGGGACGATCCTCAGACGCTGGCCAATCTGATCCTCTCTGAAAGTATCCGCCGGGAACGGCTGCAGGATGACTGCGCCGTGCAGGTGCTCTACCGCTTGCCGGAGTCGGAGCAGCCGGTATGAGGAAAATTTTCAAAAAGCCGCTGTTGGTTGGTATAGACTTCCCTCCCTTGCGGGAAAATGGAAACAGATCAACTGAGGAGGACAGCACGCATGGTAAAAGGCATTTCCCGGCGGGTCGTGGTGGTAGACGCGCCGGAGCATCGTTTTTTTGAACAGGCCATCTTCATCGTCCGCAATGACGCTGCAGGAGAGGGGATCACCTCCCGGGAGCTGGTGGAGGAAGCCCGGCGGGTGGCCCATAATTATGCGTCCAGCGGGACCAGCCGTTTTTCCAGCCGATGGCGGACTTTGAACCCCATCGTATACACCCTGATCGGCGCCGGGACCATCGGCCTTGCTTGGCTCATCGTGGCGCTGGCCTGAAAAAAGCACGTTCTCTTTTTGAAAGAGAACGTGCTTTTTTGTGTGAAAATCATCTGTGCAGCTTGGCCTTCAGCTTCGCCTTGGCCTCCGGGGACAGCAGCTTTCCCGCCGCCCGCACCGGCAGACTGGGAAGCCGGAAAAACTGTCTGCGGACCTCCTCAAAAGACTCTACCGCATAGCTGGCAAAGAATGATGCCCGGTCCGCCGCCGGGCCGATGGGCCGCGCCAGCCGGGGATTTCCCGCCACGGCCCGCTCCACCGGGAAGGGCTGGCAGTTCAGCTTGAGCTGGTCGAAGAGGTAGCTGCCGTGGGGTGTGTTCACCAGCAGCAGGCTGACGCCTGCGTGCTGCTGCTCCGGAAACTCATCCGGCCGCAGGCCCCACAGATCCCCCAACGTAAAATCGCCGGGACGGTTCAGATTTGTATATTGGCAACCGTGGCAGCTCTGGCGCAGAAACAGCGCCCGGCCAAAGGCCCGGCCAAAGCCTGTGGCAAACAAGGGTGCGGAATCCGCAGTGCCATCGTCATATACAGCGGTAAAGTGGCTGTTCTTCCATCCCTCCACCTTATTGCGGAAGCGGACATTTGCCAGCCGCCGCCGTTTATTTCCTTCGATAAACCGGGCCTCGTCCTCCCACACACCGGGGGATGGTACGCCGTGGCACACCAGATCGCAGGTGGTGAGATTTTCCGGGCGGCACCCTAAAAAGCGGTACAGCCCATCCACCTGACAGGGTGTACCGGAAAACAGCACCGGGCGGGTCTTCAACGCCTCCCGGATCTCCCGGAACACGCCGTCCAGATTGCTCTGGACATACTTGGCTCCCCGCAGCCGCCACAGGTCCTCTTTCCGGAAGCAGGGGATGTGCCGCAGATGCTGATGGCCGTCCATGGCAGCGCCGTATACCACGCCGCCGCCCTCCAGCACATATTCCGCAATGGCAGTGAACGCGCCGCCGGAGGTAGAGTCCTTCCGGACGGCGTCATCCCGGTTCCAGGCGGCGAAGGCAGCGGGCAGATGAGCCGCCGGACCGCGCTCCTGCAAAACTGGGCACAGCCGGGTACAGCGTCCGCAATGGACGCATTTTTCCAGATCCACTTCCGGGAAATCAAAGCCAGTTTTGTCCCGGACCATCGTAATGGCGTCATGGGGACAGCCTGCGGCGCAGGCGGTACAGCCGGTGCAGCGGCTCCGCTCTGCCAGCTTCGGGGCAAAACTCCGGGGAGAAAGCGGCGCTTCCGGCGCATAGGGCCGGTCTTCCAGCGCTGCCTGCAAATAATTCAGAGAATCCTTCCGGGCGGCAGTCAAAGCCGCTTCGGCAGCTTCCCAGTCAACGGGGTCCAGCAGCTCCGCCGTATCCCCCTTACCGATGACCCGGTTGGCAAGACCCAACCGGCTCAGGATGCTCACCGTCCGGGACCGTTCCGGGGCGGACAGCTCCGCCGGGGAGACCGTGGTGAAAAAGGGCCGGTGGAACTGGACGGAGAACACCGTGCCATGGAAGGAATTGGTGACAACATAGGCGGCATTCTGGAACAGGCCCAAAAATTCCGCCGGACCGGCATCCATGATCTGCTTCGCCTTGGGATGGACCTTCTGACGGATGCCGCAAAGCTGCACCACCGGCAGTCCCGTCTCCTGATGGAGCCGTTCCAGATAGGGTATCAGCGCACCGGGGCGGCTGATGCAGTAGCAGAGAATGTAGCCGCCCTTGGGATAATTGGCCGGGTGATCGGCCATGGCGGCCCACTGGTCCGCCGTCAGCAACAGGGTGGGGTCCAGCACCACCGGGGCGTCCTTCCCGGCGATATCCCGGATGATGGCGCTCCCCTGAGTCTCCCTTGCGGAGAGGTGGGAAAAACCGTCCAGATAGCCCTTCAGCTCCGCCTGCATCCCCTCCGGGATGGTGGGAACACCGAAGGATGGTGCGTAGGCAATGCGGCGCTTCTGAGAAAACGTACCGAAAAACACCGGGTCGAACCGGCCGTCCGGGAAGATCTTGGGGTTCCAGATCTGGTCGCTGCCGGAGAGGATCAGGTCATAGGGCAGCGGCCCCTCGGCCAGCTCGTCAAAGCGCCCATAGCGGCGATCTGAGATCCGCAGATGGTCCCGGCTGAACTTCTCAAACCGCCGGTAACGCTCCGACAGCGCCTGATAGTGCAGGGCCGTGTGAGCGTCATGGGCGGCGGAACCCAAGCCGGTGGGCCGCTTGAACAGGGCGTTGTCCTGATTGACGAAGTAGTCAATGATCTCGCAGTCCCAGCCAAAGCGCTCCACAGCCCGCTCTGTGGCCGCCGCCTGAAGTAAAGCGCCGTAATGGTGGATATGATAGAAGGTAACAAGTCCCGCCTTCAACGAAACGACTTCCTTTCCGCAGATCTCCTGCTCATTTCAGGTCCATGACCACATTTTCCGGGGTCAGCAGATCATCCTCTGCGATCCACGCCTCCACGGGGACCACCTCGAATTCCGTTTCCGTCCGGCGGATCACCACCCGGTCCAGACCCGCATTGATGATCATGCGGCGGCACATAAGGCAGGAGGTGGCATCATTCAGCAGCTCCCCGGTGGCAGCGTTGCGGCCCACCAGATAAATGGTGCCTCCCGCCATGTCCCGCCGGGAGGCAGAGATGATGGCGTTGGCCTCGGCGTGGACGCTGCGGCACAGCTCGTACCGCTCGCCGCGGGGTACCTTCATGGCTTCCCGGGAGCAATAGCCCATATCCACGCAGTTGGCCCGGCCCCGGGGGGCGCCGTTGTAGCCCGTAGAAATGATCTCGTCATTTTTCACGATGATGGCGCCATAGATCCGCCGCAGGCAGGTAGCCCGCTCCAAGACGGTCTCGGCAATATCCAGATAATAGTTTTCCTTGCTAATGCGATTCATAGACAGCCCTCCCGCCGAATTCTCAAAATTTGATAAAATATTTTATCATACCCGGCTTCGGATAGCAAGAGGGCAGCCGGTCATTCTGCCGTTCTCGCAGGCGGATGACCTCGTTTTTACAGGTTAGGCACCGCCTTTGCCAGGGTCCGGCGGAGAACCGGCGCCAGCGCCGTCACCACAACGATCTTCAGCGTGTCGCCGGGAACATACACCAGCATGGCCGCCAGCAGCGCAGGAAAGGTCTTGGCAGACTGCATATAAACGTGCAGGATGAGATACATATAGGGGACGCCCACGGCGTAGAGGATCAGATCTCCCACCAGAACCGTCGCCAGAACGGTCAGATACCCGGTGCGACGAGCAGTCAGCGCGCCGATCACGGCGGCGGCGGGGATCAGCCCCAGCAAAAAGCCGAAGCTGGGCTGGAGCACATAGCCGATGCCGCCGCCTTGCGTAAAGACCGGCAGGCCCAGCAGTCCGATGCCCACATAGAGCAGTTGAGAAACAGCTCCCCACTTCCACCCCAGCAGGAGACCGGCCAATGCGGTAAACAGAAATTGCAGCGTAATGGGTACGGTGCCTGTGGGGATCTGCAAAAACGCGCCGATGGCGGTCAGGGCGGCAAACAGGGCGGCGAGGACCATATTGCGGGTCATATCATGATGATTCATAATGAAAAACTCCTTTTCGGTTTGATGCGCCTAAAGTGTAGCAGACGCGGTCCCGATTGTCAACCATTTGTGAAAATCAGGTTGACAATCCGGCATGGACGCCGTATAGTACCGTTGGAGGGATGTACCATGACGAAGCAAATCGTTTTAAAACTCCTGCGGGAGCATACAGAGGAATTTCTGTCCGGCGAGGCTATCAGCCGACAGGCCGGTGTCAGCCGGGCGGCGGTGTGGAAGGCTGTGGAGCAGTTAAGGCAAGAGGGCTACGGTATTGAATCCGTCCCCAACCGGGGCTACCGCCTGACCCGCGTGACAGCGCGGCTCCGGCCAGAGGAGCTGTCGGAGCAGTTCCGGGATCGTCGGATCGGCCGGGAACTGCTGTACTTTGACACCATCGACTCCACTAACAACGAATTGAAGCGGCGGGCAGTCAGCGGCACCGTAGATGGAACGGTGATTCTGGCAGACCAGCAGACCGGCGGCCGGGGACGCCGGGGACGGAGCTTTGTGTCCCCCGCCGGGAAGGGGCTGTATTTATCGGCGGCCCTCCGCCCCCAGTGCCCACTCTCTGAGATCAGCACCCTGACAGCCTGGACCGCCGTGGCACTTTGCGACGCGGTGGAAGCCGCCTGCGGCGTCCGCCCCGGCATCAAGTGGCCCAATGATCTGGTGCTGAACCGGAAAAAGCTCTGCGGCATCCTGACGGAGCTGGAATGGGAGGTGGAAAGCGGTGAATTCTCCTGCGTCATCATCGGCGCGGGGATCAACGTCAGTCAGGATGAAGCCGATTTCGGCCCGGAGGTAGCCCCCATCGCCATTTCTCTGGCGCAGGCCCTCGGAACGGCCCCGGACCGAACAGAGCTGGCCGCCCAGGTGCTCCGGGCGCTGAATGCGTTATATGATGACTTCCCTGCCCAAAACGCCGCCTATCTGGAGTGCTTTCGCCGGGACTGCCTGACGGTGGGCAATCCGATAAAGGTCATCTCCGGTGCAGGAGAGCGCATCGGCACCGCCACAGGTATTTCCGATGACTTTGGTCTGACCGTCCGCTGGGAGGACGGCTCCACGGAGACTCTGACCTCCGGAGAGGTCTCCGTCCGGGGACTGTATGACTATGTGTGACCCCGTTAAAGCGGATTTTTTCCCATATTCAGCCCGTCCAGACAGTAAAAGCCCCCTGCTGAGAAAATCTCAGCAGGGGGCTTTTCCATATCATGTTTGTAATAATCGCCGTCAGCCGCCGTAGAACATCCCCAGCAGATGGGCCAAGTCCCCGGCCTCCAGATAGGTGATGCCATTGGCGATCAGGCAGGGGCCGGAAAGACTCTGCCGGTCAGCCGTGGCGGGACCGTGGGCCAGATCTGTGTCCGGGCAGATCTGGAAAACGATCTCGCCGCCGTCCTTCACCGTCACGCCAAACTCCTTATCCCAGGAAACGTCATACCCGGCGGCTTCCGCCACCGCCCGGATGGGCACATACAGCCGTTCATCCCCGTAGGGCCGACGCAGGGCTGAGGGCTCCGCCGCCACGACGCTGTTGACATACAGCCGCCCGTAGCCGTCCAGAGAAACGCTTCCCTTGTACTCGTAAGGAAATACAATGATCTTGCTGGCCTGCCCCTTGTCATCGGCCCACACCAGAACCCGGGTGCCGGGCAGCAGATCCTGATACGTCACCCGGTTGCGGGTAAGATAGGGTTTCACCTGCGCGTCCTGCCACACCTGATACACCGTCCCGTCGGACAGGGTGACGGACATACCGCTCCGGTTGGGAATTCCCAAACCCGTAAGGCCGTCAGACCGGACGATCACATCGTACTGAGGAACCTTGTAGTCCGCCGGGACATTCACCAGAAGAAGCTCCGGTGTGACCTGCGGGGGCAGGCTCATGGCCACGGCAGTCTGCGCCCCCAGCCACGCATAGACGGTGCTGCCGTCCTTGATGGACTTTGCATCTACCGGCTCGCCGCTGACGGCGTCCAGGATCATAACGCCCTCCGTCCACAGGATATAGTCCTCCGTTGGTTCTCCGGTGGACGTGCTCATCAGCAAGCCGCCGTCCTTCTGATGGGCAACGGTTCCCGAGATCACGGTATATTGAGGGTTCGGGACGTAGGCCCCCGCGCCGGTGGCGTTACCAGCCGCCTGAGCCAGCAGCGGGAGCTTCCGCTGGGTCCCGGCTGCCAGAGCGGGGACGCACAGCATAGCGGCGCACAGGGCCGCTGCGATCAGCTTCACAGAAAATTTCATAGATGATCTTCCTTTCTTTCGTCAGGGTCGGAGCCTCCGGAAGAATGCTCCGTTTGCCTGAATAGACGGAGGGCAGCCGGAAAAAGTTCCCACCTTCCGCAAAAATCTCGCTGAAAATTTCAGCGGGACCTTTATCGATCAACTCAGTCTATGACCCGGATGGCGGTGATGACCGGCTGCTGGTCCGCAGGGATGGTGCCGTTGCCGTCCGTAGGCTGGGCGGCCTCGCACACATCGTCCACCACGTCCATGCCGTCGGTCACATAGCCGAAGCAGGCGTACTGGCCGTCAAGGAAAGTGCTGTCTGCGTGGCAGATGAAGAACTGAGAGCTGGCGCTGTCGGGGTTCTGGCTCCGGGCCATGGAAATGGCGCCCCGGGTGTGGGACAGCGTATTTTCCACGCCGTTGGCGGAGAACTCGCCCTTGATGGTGTTCTCAGACCCGCCGGTACCGTTGCCGTTGGGGTCGCCGCCCTGCATCATAAAACCGGAGATGATGCGGTGGAAGGTAAGGCCGTCATAAAAACCAGCGTTGGCCAGGTCCATGAAGTTCTGCACCGTGATAGGGGCGGCGTCGCCGTCCAGCTCCACGGTGATGGTGCCGTAGTCCTGAATGTCGATCTCCGCGTGGTGGGTGCCCACGCCCGCCGTCTCAGCCGCAGGCTTGTCGGCCTTGCTGTCGGTGATGGTGTCCGTATCGGTCTTGCCGCAGGCGGTAAGGCTCAGAAGCAGAACGGCCGCCACGCATACAGTCAGTAACTTCTTCATTGAATTCTCCTTTTCAAAACGCAGCCCGCCGAAGGTCATCCGGCGGGCTGTAAGGTGTGTTTACTTCTTGCCCTTCAGGGACTTCATGCGCTGCTCGTGGTTCAAAATGGCCTTGCGCATCCGCAGGCTCTTGGGGGTGACCTCCAGCAGCTCGTCATCTGCCAGGAACTCCAGGCACTGCTCCAGGCTCATCTGGCGGGGAGGCACCAGACGCAGGGCGTCATCAGAGCCGGAAGCACGGGTGTTGGTCAGCTGCTTCTTACGGCAAGCGTTCACCACGATGTCCTCGCCCCGGTTGGCCACGCCGATGATCATGCCCTCGTACACGGGGACACCCGCGCCGATAAACAGGGTGCCGCGCTCCTGCGCGTTGAACAGACCGTAGGTGATGGAGTCGCCGGTCTCGGTGGAGATCAGGCTGCCCATGCCGCGGCGGGAAATATCGCCCTTGTAAGGCGCATAGGAATCAAATACGGAAGCCATGATGCCCTCGCCCTTGGTGTCGGTGAGGAAGTCATTCCGGTAGCCGAAGAGACCGCGGGCGGGGATCAGGAACTCCACCTTCATGCGGTCGCCCACGGGAGTCATCTCCACCAGATCGCCCTTGCGTTGGCCCAGCTTCTCGATGACGCTGCCCACGCAGTCGCCGGGCACGTCCACCACCAGACGCTCAATGGGCTCGCACTTCTTGCCATCGATCTCTTTGTACAGCACACGGGGGGGAGAGACCTGGAACTCATAGCCTTCCCGGCGCATGGTCTCAATGAGGATAGACAGGGACATTTCGCCGCGGCCCGCCACGTTGAAGGCGCTGTCCCGGTCGGTATCGGAGACCTTCAGGGAAACGTCCTTCAGGGTCTCACGGTACAGCCGATCCCGGAGCTGGCGGGAGGTGACGAACTTACCCTCACGGCCGGCATAGGGGGAATCGTTGACGGAGAAGGTCATCTCCAGCGTGGGAGCGCTGATCTTCACGAAGGGCAGCGGCTCCACGGCGCCGGGGGCGCAGACGGTATCGCCGATGGTGATGTCGGGAATACCGCTCATGGCAATGATGTTGCCGGCGGTGGACTCCGTCACCTGCTTCCGGGCCAGACCCTCAAACTCATAGATGGAAACGGCCTTGGCCTTCTTGGGGGCGGCGTCGGGATCGTGATAGTTGCACACCACGATTTCCTGGTTCTGCTTCAGGGTACCCCGCTCAATGCGGCCCACGGCGATACGGCCCACGAACTCATTGTAGTCGATGGAGCTGACCAGCATCTGGAAGGGCTGGTCCACATCCGCCTCGGGAGCGGGGATATACTCCAGAATAGTCTCAAACAGCGGGGTGAGGTCGGTGCCCACCACGTCGGGAGAGTAGGAAGCGGTACCCTGACGGCCGGAGCAGAACAGCATGGGGGAATCCAGCTGCTCGGGGGTGGCGTTCAGGTCCATCAGCAGCTCCAGCACCTCATCGATGACCTCGTGGATGCGCTGATCGGGGCGGTCGATCTTGTTGACCACCACGATGACCCGATGGCCCAGCTCCAGAGCCTTGGAGAGCACAAAACGGGTCTGGGGCATGGGGCCTTCAGCGGCGTCTACCAGCAGGATAACGCCGTTGACCATCTTCAAAATACGCTCCACCTCGCCGCCGAAGTCGGCGTGGCCCGGGGTGTCCACCACGTTGATCTTCACGTCCTTATAGCGGACGGCGGTGTTCTTGGCCAGAATCGTAATGCCGCGCTCACGCTCCAAGTCGCCGGAGTCCATGACACGGTCCACGACCTCCTGATTTTCCCGGTAAGCGCCGCCCTGCTTCAGCATCTCGTCCACCAGGGTGGTCTTGCCGTGGTCAACGTGGGCGATGATGGCTACGTTTCTCAAATGTTCGTTCTGCATATCTGGAACATCCCTTCTTGTTTTTTACCATCAATTGACAACAGTCGGCAGACAGCCCTCCGAATCAGAGAAGAACGTCTGTCGATTCTTGTCAACTGATGGCCTTACAGATTTCACATACAGTCACATATTATAATGCACAGTTTCCCTAATTTCAATGGGAAATTTCACATTTTCCGCCAAAAACGTGAGGTTTTTCTTGTATCTGTGCGTCATAGAAGGACTGACGCTTTTTTGAACAAAGAATTCCACAAAAAGCAAAACTTTTTTTCGTTTTCGGACATTGATTCCGAAAGAAAGGACCGTATAATGAAATTTACCTCGACGGAAGCGACGCCAGCGCCGCACGTTCCGCCGGGAGTATTGCGGCTCACTGGAGCCGCCAAGGAGGATATCCCCATGTATCGTATTCAAACCATGAACAAAATTTCCCCCGTAGGTCTGAACCGGTTCCCCTCCGAGCTGTACGAGGTCGGGGATGCGGTACAGGACCCTCAGGGAATTTTAGTCCGCTCCGCCAAGCTGCTGGACTTGGAATTCAACCCCAGTCTGCTGGCCATTGCCCGTGCGGGCGTAGGGGTCAACAACATTCCTCTGGACCGCTGCGCAGCGGCGGGTATCCCGGTGTTTTCCACCCCCGGCGCCAACGCCAACGCCGTGAAGGAACTGGTGATCTGCGCCATGCTGATGGGCTCCCGGGATATTCCCGGTGCCATCCGCTGGGTCCGGGAACAGGCAGCCTCCGGGGTGGATGTCTCCACCGTGGTGGAAAAGGGCAAGTCTGCCTTCATCGGCCCGGAGCTTTATAAAAAGACTTTGGGCATTATCGGTCTGGGAGCCATCGGCTCCATCGTGGCCAACACCGCCATCTCTCTGGGCATGGATGTGTACGGCTACGATCCGTTTTTGTCCGTGGATACCGCTTTGCGGTTGGACCGCCACGTTCATGTGGTAAAGGATATCAACGATCTTTATAAGCGGTCGGATTACATCACCATGCACATCCACTATACAGAAAAGACCGCCCACATGATCGACGCTGACGCCATCGCCGCCATGAAGCGGGGCGTGCGGGTCATCAATCTGGCCCGGGGCGAGATCGTAGACGATGAAGCCATGCTGACGGCGCTGGACACCGGTATGGTGGCCGCCTACATCACCGACTTCCCCAACAACCGTCTCCTGACGGCTCCCCACGTCATCGCCATGCCCCATCTGGGGGCCTCCACCCCGGAAAGCGAGCAGAATTGCGCCGCCATGGCAGTAGATACACTGCGGGACTATCTGGAAAGCGGCAACATCCGCTCCAGCGTGAATCTACCGGAGATGACCATGGACCGCAGCGGTGTCCAGCGGCTGTGCGTCCTGCACAAGAACGTCCCCGGCATGCTGGCAAACATCACCAGTCTGTTTGGCCGGGACGGCGTCAACGTGGAAAATCTGAGCAACAAGTCCCGTGGGGATTACGCCTATACCATGGTGGACCTTGGCAGCAAGGTGGGTGACAACGTGATCGAGGATGTGCGCCGCACAGCCAACGTGATCCGGGTCCGGTCCTTGGAATGGTAAATTGAACGGTCAAGATACAAAAAAGCACGGCTTCCGCCGTGCTTTTTTCTTTTATTTCGTGCAGCGGGCCTTCAACTGCTCCGCTGTGATGGCCCAGCCCTCGGCCATGTATTGATCCACCGGGATCTCCGGGCAGGTCTCTCCCCGGTGACGGTAAATGGCCTGGACCATGACCTTCAGCAGCGCCGGGTTCTTTACCAGAATGGGGCCGGTGAGCTGACTGGCGAATACGCTGCCCTTGTGATATCCCTCCGGGCCGCAGGGTCCCTCGTTGCCGTGGCCCATGTCCATGGAAGCCAGCAGCGGCGTCTCCACGCCGGTAATGACCGAACAGCGGTTGACGAAGCCCACCACTGCGTCCTCATAGAGGTCCGTGTGGCCGTAAACGTCCTCCACGAACCGCTTTTTGTTCTGGACGGCAGTGAAGTCCGCCAGTCCCAGTCCTTCGTACACCTTTCCGGCGTCATCGGTGATGGTCTTGCCCAGCAGCTCCATGGAGTTCCCGGCGAACAGCATGGTCACGCCTGCGTCCGCCGCCGCTTTTACAGCATCTCCCAGCTTGGAAAAATACAGGAGAGCCGCCTTCTGCGCCCGCTCTGTACCTGCGCCCATGTAAACAAAGTCCGCATGGGTCAGATCGGCGTCTCCGCCAAGCTCCACCCGCTCCACAGTGACGGTATTGCCCATTTCCTCCAACGTCCGCTTCAGAATGGACACGTTGGCATAGCTGCCATACAAGCTCATGAGATCCGGATAGAAATGCAGAATCTTCAATTCCATGGCTCAGCCCTCCTTTTTCACATCCGGCAAATTCAGCAGCTTGTCCCGGTCAGAGAAGCAGGTGACTACATACAACGCCTCGCTGCCGCTGTCCCGGATCGCTGCTGCCGCGTCCGGAATGCCGGGAATGACTTCCCAGTTCTGAACGCCGGTGAACCGGAACCGTTCCGCCAGATCGTTCCGGTACATACCGGAGAGGATGACCCGCTTCACATGGGGGACATTCAGCTGGTCAAAGTCGATGTCCCACAGCCAGCTTGTCTCGCTGGTGAAATACTTCCGGGACACAGCGTCCACGATGATGAGCACCGTGCAATCCTCGTTGGTGGAAGCGATATAGCGGAGGTTCGTGTCATAGGCGATGGAATTTTCGTGCTTGCTGGTCAGCAGGATGCCGTGGTGCTGACCAAGGGTGAAGGTCTGCATCCGTCCGTTTTTCAGAATGTAGCTGCTGAGGGTGTCCGCAATGGCGGCTCCCTCCACGCCGCATTCCCGGCAGGCGGCATAGGCCGCCAGAATGTTATACACATTGTAAATGCTGCGGAAGGCCAATGCCACGGTGAACTGCCCGTCCAGGATCAGTTTGCCGTTTTGCAGGTCCAGCTCCGTGGCGGCGTAGTCCGGGTCGGGCCGGGCGTGGCCGCAGCTGGTACAGCGGTACGCGCCGATGTGGTTGTAGTGGACGTACTCATATTCCATGGGCGCGTGGCACACTGGGCAGTAGGCCCCGTCATGATAGACCCCGGTGGAGGTCTCCGTATCCGTGGCGCAATGGTTCAGGCCAAACCACTTCACCTTTTCGTGGCCGATGGCAAAACAGCTGGACAGGGGATCGTCGCCGTTCAAAATCAGCTCCGTATCGGGGTGGATGGCGGGGAGAATGGCATCAAACACGCTTTCCGGATGGCCGTTCCGGGTCAGCTGGTCCCGGTACAGGTTGGTGATGACGAACTCCGTGGGGTGGAAATACTTGAAGCTGTGGGCGGCATACCGCTCGTCGCTTTCCAGCAGCAGTACGTCTGCGTTGACCTTCCCCCCCAGGGTGGCGTGGGTCAGGATCAATGTGGTGACGCCCTCTACCTGATTGGAGCCTTCGGCGTTGTAAATGACATTCTTCCCCTGCCCCCGCAGCACCGTGGCGATCATCTCCACCGTGGAGGTCTTGCCGTTGGAGCCGGTGACGGCGATGATGTGGGGCGGCAGCTGTACCCGTCTCAAAATGTCCGGGCAGATCTTCAGGGCGAACTTGCCGGGCATAGAGCTGCCCTTGCCCACCAGCTTGCCTACAAATCGGCCCAGCTTGCAGACCACGATTGCTAAAAACTTTCGCATGAATATCCTTCTTTCAGCGTTTATTTTCCAGCCAGATCATCAGCGCCGTCAAATCGGCGGGGCTGACGCCGGAGATTCGGGACGCCTGTCCCAGATCCATCGGCCGCACGGCGGAGAGCTTCTCTCTCGCCTCCAGCCGCAGACCCTGAATCGCGTTGTAATCCAGGTCCGGGGGTAGCTTGTGACCCTCCACCCGCTTGAACTCCGCCACCTGCTGCAACTGGCGCTTGATGTAGCCCTCATATTTCACAGAGATCTCAATTTCCTCGGCAATGTCCGCCGTCAGCGCCGGACGGTTGGGGTCAAAGGGCACCAGCTCATCATAGTGGAGCTGAGGCCGCTTCAGCAGCGCCAACAGAGAACAGCCATCCGGGGCATCGGCAGTGCCGTGCTCCGTCAGAAAGGCCGTCAGTGCCGGGGAGGGAGCCACGCCGGTGTGCTCCAGCCGGTTGATCTCCCGCTGGATGGCATCGTACTTTTCCTCCACCGCCCGGAGCCGCTCCTTCGGCACGAGACCGATCTCATAGCCTCGCCGGGTCAGCCGCTGATCGGCGTTGTCCTGCCGCAGCACCAGCCGGTACTCGCTGCGGGAGGTCATGATGCGGTAGGGCTCGTTGGTGCCCTTCGTCACCAGATCGTCGATGAGGGTGCCGATGTAGCTCTCCGCCCGGGAGAGGATAAAGGGGCTTTCCCCTTTCAGCTTTCTCGCGGCGTTGACACCGGCCACAAAGCCCTGAACGGCGGCTTCTTCATACCCAGAGGAGCCGTTGAACTGCCCCGCGCCGTACAGGCCGGACACCTGCTTTGTTTCCAGCGTGGGCAGCAGGGCCAGCGGGTCGATGCAGTCATATTCGATGGCGTAGGCCGGGCGGGTCATGACCGCGCGGCGCAGGCCGGGTACGCTATGGAGCATTTTGATCTGCACCTCCTCCGGCAAGGAGGAGGAAAAGCCCTGAATATACAGCTCCTCCGTGTTCAGACCCATGGGCTCCACGAACAGCTGGTGGCGGAGCTTGTCCGGGAACCGGACGATCTTTGTTTCAAAGCTGGGGCAATACCGAGGCCCGATGCCCTCGATCAAACCGGAGTACATGGGTGCCCGGTCCAGATTCTCCTGTACGATGCGCTTGGTCTCCTCGGTGGTCCAGGTGAGCCAGCATACCGCCTGGTTATAGGGCGGGTTCTCCGTGGAATAGGAGAAGGGCACCGGAATCTCGTCCCCCGGCTGGACCTCCATCTCGTCAAAGTCCACCGTCCGGGCGTTGACCCGGGGGGGCGTACCGGTCTTGAACCGCCGCAGGGGCAGGTCCAGCTTCAGCAGAGAGTCCGTCAGCGGACCGGCGGCGTGCATCCCGTCAGGGCCGGAATCCTCCACACAGGTGCCGATGATGGTGCGGCCCTTGAGATAGGTGCCGGTGGCCAGAACGGCGGCCTTCACATCGTACACCGCGCCGGTGGCAAGGACCACCTGGCTGACGGCACCGCGGTCCGTCCTAACCTCCACCACCTGGCCCTGACGCACTGTCAGGTGGGCCTGGCGTTCCAGGGTGCGCTTCATCCGCTCCTGGTACTTCCGGCGGTCCGCCTGGGCCCGGAGGGACCAGACGGCAGGGCCTTTCCGGAGGTTCAGCAGCCGGTACTGGATGCAGCATTCGTCGGCGGCTTTGGCCATTTCGCCCCCCAGGGCGTCCAGCTCCCGGACCAGGTGGCCCTTGCCGGTGCCGCCGATGGCGGGGTTGCAGGGCATGTTGCCCACGGCGTCCAGGTTGATGGTAAAGACGATGGTCTCCAGCCCCAGGCGGGCGGCGGCCAGGGCCGCCTCGATGCCGGCGTGTCCGGCGCCGATGACGGCAATATCAAATTGTCCGGCAGAAAAGGTTTCCATACATTTCTATCCTTTTTTCAGGGTGATGACCGCCACCTGCGGCCGGTTGAACAGACGGAAGGCCCACTTGGGAGAGTTGCCCAACCCTCGGGATACAAACACCTCCGCCCCCTCGCAGTCCACATCGTTGCAGTGATAAAAACCGCTGGTGAAGGACGGCAGCAGGTTCAGGTTGGTATCTACCAGCCCGTCGGTGAAGGGCAGACGCCAGATGCCGCCGTGGGCATGGCCGCAGAAGGTCAGGTCCGCTCCCAGACGGCAGTACCGGCCGTTGAAAAGCGTGTTGCGGTGGGCCAGCAGCAGCCAGAAGGGGGCCTCCTGCTGGGCATACAGCTTCGCCGCCAGCTCCTCCGGAGTAGTCTGGTCTGCGTAGCCGTTGGGATCGTCGATCCCGGCGATGAAGATCGTCTGCCCGTTTCGCTCCAGAGGAACGAACTGGTTGGAGAGCACCGTAACGCCGGACTCCCGCAGGGCTGTTTTCAGTTCCTCCACGGCGGCGTTGCCGTGCGCCCATTCGTGGTTGCCGGTCACATAGTAGGTGGGGGCAATGGCGCTGAGGGCCTTCCCTACCGCCTTTGCATACGGTATCGGGGCCTCGGCGTACTCGTCCACCAGATCGCCGGTAAGGAAGATCAGGTCCGGTACTGCCTGTTTCACGGCCGCATACAGCCGCTGATTGTTCTTTCCGAATTCCCGGTTGTGCAAGTCGCTGAGCTGCACGATCCGCAGCCCGTCAAATTCCGCCGGCAGTGCAGTGGAGGTATAGGTCAGGGAATCAGTCCGCAGCGCCGTATTGTCCCAATATACAAACAGGACCAACAGGGCCAGCAGCCCCCACCGCATGACTGCGTGGAGCTGGGAACGGGGACAGCGGCGATTTGCCATGAACGGACCTCCTCAAAAATGTAAAGCATTGGAATTACGGCCATATATTATAGCACAGCCGGACACAATAAGCGAGGAAAACTTTAAAAAGCTGCCGGATTTTCAGGATTTCTCAAGGAGCACGACGGCAGAAATTGAGAAGTGTGTGCAAAATCGGAAAAAAATTACAAAAAAGCTGTGAAAAAGGGCAGTTGAAAAGGAAAAAACGTTTGCTTATAATATGCTTGACTGCATCTGCTCATAAACAGATGACACTAACGATGCCGGAGTAGAATGCGACTGCTGCCGGACACAGGAGGAAAGACATGAGAGGTGTACACAGCGCGGTAGACGATATCCGCCGCAGCGTATTCACAGAAGTGGCCCGACTGGCCTATGAGAGCGACGATTACAAGCAGGTGGACATGATCCCCTACAAGATCGTTCCCGGAGAGGTTGCCCACCATCGCCATGACGTGTTCCTGGAGCGGGCCATTGTTTCCGCCCGGCTCAAGCTGGCTCTGGGCATGGATCTGGACCCCAACGGCCCCTCTGCCCCCATCAGCGCCAATATCCAGGATGCCGCCACGGATCAGAAATATTTCAACGAGCCCCTGGTCAATATCATCCCCTATGCCTGCAACGCCTGCCCTCCCAAGCAGGTCCGCATCACCGACAGCTGCCAGGGCTGCATTTCCCACCCCTGCATGAACGTCTGCCCCAAGGACGCCATCTATCTGGATGAAAACAAGCGCTGCCACATTGATCAGAGCAAGTGTATCAAGTGCGGCAAGTGCTTTAACCAGTGCCCCTACCGGGCGATCTCCAAGGTGGAGCGCCCCTGTGCTGCCGCCTGCGGCATGGACGCCATCGAGTCCGATGAGCTGGGCCGGGCTAAGATCAATTATGATAAGTGCGTCTCCTGCGGTATGTGCCTGGTGAACTGCCCCTTCGCCGCCATCGCCGACAAGAGCCAGATCTTCCAGCTGATCCAGGCCATCAAGCGTGGTGAAGAGGTCATCGCCTGCGTGGCTCCCGCATTTGTGGGACAGTACGGCCCCGACGCTACTCCCGCCAAGCTGAAAACCGCCATGCGGACCCTGGGCTTTGCCGACGTGGTGGAAGTAGCCATCGGCGCTGACCTGTGCACCGTGGAGGAGGCCAACGACTTTTTGCGGGAGGTGCCGGAAAAGATTGACTGGATGGGCACCAGCTGCTGCCCCGCCTGGTCCATGATGGCCAAGAAGCTCTTCCCCCAGTTCAAGGACAACATCTCCATGGCCCTGACCCCCATGGTTATCACCGCCCGGATGGTCAAGAAGGACCATCCCAACGCCCGTATCGTCTTTATCGGGCCCTGCGCCGCCAAGAAGCTGGAGGCCAACCGGAAGTCCGTCCGTTCCGACGTGGATTTTGTGCTGACCTTCGAGGAGCTTCTGGGTATGTTTGACGCCAAGGAGATCGACTTCAAGACCCTTGAGGCAGATCCTGCTGACGGCATGGACGAGGGCAGCGGCTTTGGCCGCGGCTTCGCCGTGGGCGGTGGCGTGGCTGCCGCTGTGGTGGAAGCCATCAAGCACATTGACCCGGATCGTGAGATCCTCATTGAGTACGGCGATGGTCTGAAGGAATGCCGCAAGATGCTGGCCATGGCTAAGGCCGGCAAGCGCAACGGCTATCTGCTGGAGGGCATGGGCTGTCCCGGCGGCTGCGTGGCCGGCGCCGGCACCCTCCGTCCCGTCAAGGAATCCACCGCCAGCGTGGAGCGCTTTAAAAATGCCGCTTCCAGCATGAGCACTACGGAAAGTCCCTATCTGGGCCGTCTGAAAGACGTAGAGGAGAAATGCTGAGTCTGATCCTGCTGCAGCAGATCGCCCAGTTGTTTATCATTATCTTTCTGGGTTGGGCCATTGTAAAGGCCGGTATCTTGAAATCAGAGGACAGTCGTGTACTGTCCATGCTGTTGCTGTATGTCATCATCCCCTGCGTGATCCTGAACGCTTTTCAGATCGAGCGCACAACGGATACCGTACGCATGATGGAGCTTTCGCTTCTATCTGCACTGATGATGAACGTGCTGAGTCTCGTGCTGGGAAGACTGTCGGCAAAGCTGTTTTGCCTAAATACAGTGGAAACAGCCTCTGTCATGTACTCGAACTGCACCAACATGGTGGTTCCGCTTGTCATCGGAATTTTTGGTGAAGATTGGGTCATGTATGTGACCTGCTACTCTATCGTGCAGACCATTCTGGTATGGACCCATGCCCGGATCCTCATCAGCGGCAAAAAAGAGATCTCCCTGCGGGATCTGGTATGCAATGTGAACATTCTGGCGATTGCCATAGGTCTGTTTCTGTTTGCATTTCAGATCCAGCTGCCCGCAGTCATTCGGTCGGCATTCGCCATGGCCGGAAATACCATGGGCCCGGTTGCCATGCTGATCATCGGTATGCTGATGGCGGATATGGATATGCAGCATCTGCGCTCCTATCGCCAGCTCTGGAAGCCTGTGCTGCTGCGACTGATCGTACTGCCGGTTATTTTGGTCTGCGTTGCCAAATACAGCGGTCTGGCCGCGCTGGCCCCTCACGGAGAAACGCTGATCATCATCAGTCTGCTCTCTGTGATCGCGCCCTCCGCCAACATTGTGACCCAGTTCAGTCAGATGTTCGGTCGGGATGCCCTCTATGCCAGTCTGATCAACACGGTGACCATGCTGCTCTGCATCATCACGATGCCGCTGATGATCACCCTGTTCCAGATGTGACCGCGCAGAAAATAGCGACTGGTTTTATTCGGCTATCCCCGTTTTTCACATAATCCCCCTATATGCACAAAAAGAGACGCCCGGTCGGGCGTCTCTTTTTTCGTGTTGAATTTTTTTCGACACACTCTGTCTTCTGTTTTCAGAGCTTCACAAAAGTCCTGAAAATGTTTGATTTCAATGGCGCGTCCCCTGGGTTTTCCGCACACATACCTTTTCTTCCCGGCAGCCAGGACTCTCTCCTCTATTAAACTATTTTCAAAAACTGCAGGCCGCTTTTCCGCCGTTCAGCGGAAAAGCGGCCTGTCCATTTCAAAACAAACGCTTTGCTTTTTGGTGCTCTTTGGTTGTCAGAAATGTCTTACTTGCAGACAGCGATGATCTCAATCTCGCACAGCAGCTTCTTGGGCAGCTCCTTCACGGCCACGCAGGAACGAGCGGGCTTGCCGGTGAAATACTTGCCGTACACGCCGTTGAAAGCAGCGAAGTCTTCCATGTTAGCCAGGAAGCAGGTGGTCTTGATGACGTCCTCGAAGCCCAGGCCGTTAGCAGCCAGAATGGCCTTGATGCTCTGGCAGGCGCGCTCAGCCTGCTCCTCGATGGTGGTGCCGACGATCTCACCGGTACCGGGCATCAGGGGGACCTGGCCGGAAGCAAACAGGAAGCCGTTGGCGGAGATAGCCTGAGAATAGGGGCCGATTGCGGCGGGGGCATCGGGAGTGTTGGTGTAATTCATAATGATGTACTTCCTTTCCAAATCGTTTCGTGCTGATTTTCCAAATCATGCCGTAGACAGAATTCCTTGAATCGTCCACGATTCAAGTATAAACACGGATCCGGCTTCTGTCAACCCTTGCCGATCCGGTCAAAAACCCCGCCGCCCCTCCTTCAAGAGGAGCGGCGGGTCAATTTTTTTGTGTAAATTACACCAAGGTGTCCAGGACAGCCTTCAGATCAGCGATGATGTCATCGGGATCTTCCAGACCGACGGAGATACGGACCAGACCCTCGGAAATGCCGGAAGCCTTCAGCTCCTCGGGAGTGTAAGTGGAGTGAGTCATGGAAGCGGCGTGCTCGACCAGCGTCTCGGCATCGCCCAGAGACACGGCGATGGTGCACAACTGCAGCTTGTTCAGAGCGTTGGCAACGGCATCGCGGTCGGCCTTCAGCTCAATGGACATCATGCCACCGTACAGCTTCATCTGCTTCTTGGCGATCTCGTGGCCCTCGAAGTCCTCCAGACCGGGATAATAGACCTTGTCGATGGCGGGATGATCGTGCAGGAACTCGGCAACCTTCATGGCGTTGGCGCTGTGGCGCTCCATACGGATGTCCAGCGTCTTGAGGCCGCGGGCGATCAGGAAGGCGTTGAACGGGCTCATAACGGCGCCGGTCATATCCTTCAGGCCGAACATACGGCACTTGCCGATGAACTCAGCGTCAGAAATCACGAAGCCCGCAATCACGTCGCCGTGGCCGTTGATGTACTTGGTAGCGCTGTGGACAACCACGTCAGCACCCAGGCTCAGGGGCTGCTGGATGTAAGGAGAGCAGAAGGTGTTATCCACGATGACGCGGATGTTCTTGTTGTACTCGTGAGCGATTTTGGCGACCTCAGCGATGTCAACCACCTTCAGAGTGGGGTTGCAGGGGGTCTCCAGATAGACAACCTTGGTCTTCTCGGTCAGAGCGGCTTTCACGGCAGCGAGATCGGCGAAGTCAACAAACTTCACGCCCACGCCGAACTTGCTCATGCCGTGGTTCAGCAGAGCGAAGGTGCAGCCGTACAGGGTATCGCTGGCAACGATCTCGTCACCGGCCTCAACAGAACTCCACAGAGCGGAGGAGATAGCGCCCATGCCGGAAGCGGTAGCCAGAGCAGCCTCGCCGCCTTCCAGAGCAGCCAGCTTCTCCTCGACCTGAGTCAGAGAGGGGTTGCCCAGACGGGAGTAGATGTAGCCCTCTTCCTGACCAGCGAAGCGGGCGCCGCCCTGCTGCACGGTATCAAACTCGAAGGTAGAGGTCTGATAAATCGGGGTGCACAGTGCGCCGACACCGTTGTCATGCTTACCAGCGTGAATCTGACGAGTAGCGAAGCCCATGTTCTTGCAATCCATAATAAATGCCTTCCTTTCCTTGTTCCGGGGCCGGTGAGACCGGCAAATTTTGTTGTTATCGTTTTTCAGTTATCTGTAAGAACTTTCCACGTTTCTGGCAAAAGGAGAGAGCGAGTCGAGTAGAGAGGTGTTTACACGCAAAATTTATGTAAACATTTGCCGTAAACCGGAAAGTCTCATCGGATACTTTTATTGGATTTCACCTATTATACTATCACGTTCCGCGAAAAGGTGTTAGTATCTCTTTTTCGCAATTCATTCACAGTTATTTTAATAATGGATTGACTTTTCGTGATAGGCTCCGTATAATGTGGTTCAACAAATGATGCGTAACTATATCCATGGGAGCCCGGCGGACGGACTTGTGTTCCCCTGCGGCATCCTGTGAAAAATTTTATGAATTTTGTAAAAAGGAGACGATCCAATGACCTTTCAGCAGCTGACGTATGTGGTAGAAATCTCCAAATGCGGTTCCATCAACAAGGCCGCCCACAAGCTGTTCCTGTCCCAATCCGGTATTTCCACCGCCGTGCGGGAACTGGAGGAGGAATTGGGTATCAAATTCTTCGTCCGCAGCAACCGGGGCGTGGAGTTCACGCCGGAGGGCAAGGAGTTTCTGGGCTATGCAGTCTCGCTGCTGGAGCAGAAGCAGCGGATCGAGAGCCTGTACGGCGAATCCCGCAGCACCATCGCGCCGGTGCATTTCAGCGTTTCCACCCAGCGGTATCCCTTTACTGAGGACGCTTTCCTGGAAATGCTCCAGCAAAATCAGGAAAACCGCTATCAATATACATTGAAAGAGACCAGCATGGACGGCGTGATCGACGATGTGTATGACCACCGGGCGGACATCGGCGTCATCTTCCTGACCAAATTAACGGAAAAGATCGTCTGCCGTCTGCTGGACGCCCGGGAGCTGACCTTCCACGAGCTGGCGGCGGTGCCCCCCTGTGTATACGTCCGGAAAGGACATCCCCTCACCCAACTGGAACACGTGTCGGAGGCAGATCTGGAGGGCTATCCTTACAGTTCCTTTGAACAGGCTCAGGGCGTAGCCGTGGACTTTTCTGAAGAGCTTCCCATGGTATCCATGCGTAAGCCCTCCAAGGCCATCATTGTCAACAACCGCTCCACCGCCATGAATGTTCTGGCCAATACGGACGCTTACAGCACCGGCAGCGGCCTCCTTGCAGAGCATCTCTCCCCCGCCAATGTGGTCACCATCCCTCTGGCAGACAAGGATCCGGTACGACTGGGCTGGATCTATCCGCAGAACGCCAAGCTCTCCTCTCACGCCGAGGGATTTGTCCGCCTTCTGGAACAGTCTATTCAGCGTTCCATTGCATATACCTCTTCCCTGCATCGTCAGATCGTCGGCAAATAAGCACATATAAATAAATGAACCGGACGATTTCGTCCGGTTTATTTTTTGCGCAGGTTCTTTTCGCCTGAAACACAGAACCTTGCAGGCAACAGGAAAACGCCGGCCAATGGCCGGCGTTTTCCGTTAGGAGAGTGCGAGAGTAGGAGAGATCCAATGTTTGATTACTGCTGTGCCTCAGCGGCTTCCTTCTCCAACAGGGCCTTCTTAGCGGCCACGTTGGACTCAGCGCAGTCATACTCCCAGTTCCAGGGATCCTTGCGGCAGATACCATCGGCGAAGGGGATGAAGATGGACAGGATGCCGAAAGCAGCCAGGAACCAGCAATACCACAGAGAGCCAAGGATGTTGGCGGCGCTGATGGTGGTGCCGTTGGTAACGGTAGCGTTGCACAGGGAGGAAGCTACCAGGAGCTGCGCGCCGTAGGGGATGATGCCCTGGAACACGCAGGAGAACATATCCAGCAGAGAAGCGGTGCGGCGGGGGTCAACCTTGTACTCGTGAGAGACCTCACGGGCCATGTCGCCAGCCACGATGATAGCCACGGTGTTGTTAGCGGTAGCGCAGTCGCAGAGAGAGACCATAGCGGCAATGCCCACCTGAGCGGACTTGTTGCCCTTCATGACCTTGCCCAACTTCTGGATGATCCACTCGATACCGCCGTTCTTGGCGATCAGCTCAGACATACCGCCGCACAGCAGGGTCAGGAAGAAGACCTCGTTCATGCCGCAGAAGCCGTTGTAAACAGCCTGAGCGAAACCGGCCAGATCGATAGCGCCGGTGGCGATGCCCACGATACCGGCAGCGAAGATGCCGATGGTCAGCACCAGGAACACGTTCATGCCGACCAGAGCCAGGATCAGAACCAGCAGATAGGGAATAACCTTGATGAAGCTGTAGGACAGGTCGCCGATCTCGGTAACGGTCTCGGGACGGCCCACGATCAGCAGCACCACGATGGTGACCAGAGCGGCAGGCAGAGCGGTGAGGAAGTTCACGCGGAACTTATCACGCATCTCGCAGTGCTGGCTGCGGGTAGCGGCGATGGTGGTATCGGAGATCATGGACAGGTTATCACCGAACATAGCGCCGCCGATAACTGCGCCCAGAACAACCATCATGTTCAGGCCACCCTTTTCCGCAACGCCGACAGCGATGGGAGTGATGGCGGAGATGGTGCCCATGGAAGTACCGGTAGCGGTGCCCATGAAAGCAGCGATGACGAACAGGCCAGCGGCCAGGAACTGGACGGGAACCAGGCTCAGGCCCAGGTTGACGGTAGCGTCGCGGCCGCCCATCTCAGCGGCCACGGTGGCGAACGCGCCGGCCAGGATGTAGATGATCAGCATGGTCAGAACGTCCACGTTGGCAGCGCCCTTGGCGAAGGTATCAAACTTTTCGTTGATGCTGCCCTTGAACATAATGAAGGCCACCAGAACGGCCAGGAACATCGCGGTAACAGAGGGGAACTGATAGAATGCCATGTCGACGCCCTTGGACTGGTAAACCAGACCGGCGCCCATGTAGACAACGATGAATACCAGGAACGGGAGCAGTGCGAGACCATTCGCTTTCTTGTTGTTCAGGGTATTGCCCATATAGGGTTCCTCCTTTTTTCTTCCAAAGCTTGTTGATAGGTTCTTGGGACTGCTTATTGTGTTTTTACACAATTAAAGTGGGGTTGCCTCTCTCCTCTATCGTCAAGTATACCATAATTGTGAACGGATTGTTAATGCTTTTTTTCTATAATTGGTTATCGCTTTCCTGATAGCAATTAAAACTTTTTCCGTTAACCGTTTTTCTATCGTTCCGCTGCTTCATTTTATGCACTTTTGAGTGCATTCAGCCCTCCCCTGGCAACTTTTTCAGACAGCAAAAAATTGAGGCGGCCCCTTGCGGGACCACCTCGATTTTCAGTTCATCAGGAGTTTTTCTAGTTCCGCCGGGGTATCTGCCAGAAAATCCGCTCCCGCGTTTACCAGATTTTCCCGGCTGCGGAAACCCCACGTCACGCCGCAGGCCTTCAAGCCCGCGTTGTGTCCGGTGCGGATGTCCACATCGCTGTCTCCCACCATCAGCGTCTCCTCCGGTCGGGCGTTCAGCTTTTCCAGAATCCCGCGGGCCACGCCGGGGTCCGGCTTCACCGGTGTGCCGGGGAGATTCCCCCGGATCACCTCAAAAATACCGGGGAAGTAGTGAGCTACGATCACCTGACTGAATTCGTCCGCCTTGTTGGAGCAGACCGCCAGCTGCACTCCGGCGGCTTTCAGCTTTTTCAGCAGCTCCGGCATCCCGGCATAGGGCGCGGTCAGCTCCATATTGTGAGCACCGTAAACCCGGTTGAACTGCGCAAGGGTCCGTTCCAGCGTCTGCGGCTCCTGCGCCTCCGCCGGGGAGAACCGGCTCACCAGATTGGGGATGCCGTGACCCACCATGCCCTCGACGGCCTGTACGGTGTACTCCGGCCAGCCGTTTTCCCGGCAGACTGCGTTGGCGGCGGCCGCCAGATCCCCGATGGTATCCAGCAGCGTGCCGTCCAGATCAAAAATCACTGTGCGATACATGTATGATGCCTTTCTCTCTTATTCCGCCGCGTTCCACGCGGTCTCCAGGGCGATCTCCATCATCTCATGGAAGGAGTCCTGCCGCTCCTGAGCGCTCAGGGCTTCGCCGGTAAAAATATGGTCAGAAATGGTAAGGATAGACAGCGCCCGCTTGCCGAAGCGCTGAGCCGTCCAGTAAATACCGGCGGTCTCCATCTCCACCGCCAGAATACCGAACTTCCGGTAGGTGGCGTTGGCCTCCGGATTGTCATTATAGAACTGGTCGGAGGTGAACACCTGTCCCACGTCCGCCCGGATGCCCAGCCGTTCCGCTGCTGCGGCAGCGTCCTTCAAAAGGCCGTAGTCCGCCGTGGCGCAAAGCTGGCCGGGGAACCGGTACTGGTCGGCAAAGTGGGAATTGGTGGAGGCGCCCATAGCCAGCACCACGTCCCGCACCTTCACATCCTCTCCGATGCCTCCGGCGGAGCCGATGCGGATGATGGTGTCCACGCCGTAGAAGTTATACAGCTCGTGGGCGTACAGTCCCGCAGAGGGAACGCCCATGCCGTGACCCATGACGGACAGCTTCCGACCCTTATAGATGCCGGTATAGCCCAGCATATTCCGCACGGTATTGAAGCACACCGGGTTTTCCAGATAGTGCTCCGCTACGAATTTCGCCCGCAGAGGGTCGCCGGGCATCAGTATCGCCTTGGCGATGACGCCCTCCTCCGCTGCGATGCAGGCAGAGGGAGATTCTAAAATAGCCATATCAGATCCTCCTTATTTTTTGTCCTTGAACAGCGCCGCAAGGCTCTCGGTAAAGGGCGGGTAGCAGATGCCCTTCTCCGTCACGATGCCGGTGAGCAGCTCATGGTCCGTCACATCGAAGGACGGGTTGAAGCACTTCACCTCCGGCAGGGCCATGGGCTTTTCGTACCAGAGATTCTTGATCTCGTCGCCGTCCCGCAGCTCGATGGGGATGTGCGCCCCGTCGGGACAGTTCATGTCGATGGTAGAGGTGGGCCCCAGCGTATACACCGGGATACCGTAGTGCTTGGCTAGGATGGCCACGCCGCTGGTGCCGATCTTGTTGGCGAAGTCGCCGTTGGCGGCGATGCGGTCACAGCCCACGAAGCAGGCCTGCACCCAGCCGTTTTTCATCACCATGGACGCCATGTTGTCGCAGATGAGGGTCACGTCTACCCCCGCCCGCTGCAGCTCATAGCTGGTAAGCCGCGCCCCTTGCAGAAGGGGGCGGGTCTCGTCGGCAAACACGCGGATGTGGATGCCCCGCTCCGCCGCCAGCAGGAAGGGGCCCTGTCCGGTGCCGTACCGGGAGGTGGCCAGCGGACCGGCATTGCAGTGGGTCAGAACGCCGTCGCCGTCCTTCAGCAGGCTCAGACCGTATTCGGAGATGGCGGTGCATTTGGCGATGTCGTCCTCGTGGATGTCCACCGCCTTGCGGTACAGGGCCTCCAGCAATTCCGCCCGGTCATCCTTCAAGTGGGCCTTGGCGGCATCCAGCATCTCCCCCACCGCCCAGCGGAGGTTCACCGCCGTGGGCCGGGCCGCCCCCAGCAGTTCGCCGTCGATCTGCAATTTCCGGTAAAAGGCCTCGTTGTCCTTGGCGTCAATGTCCCGGGCCAGCGCGTACATGCAGTAGCCCGCGCAGATGCCGATGGCCGGCGCGCCCCGGATGCGGAGCATTTTGATGGCCTCGATCATCTCCTCCACGGTGCGCAGCTCGATCTCTTTTTCCTCGTTGGGCAGCAGCGTCTGGTCGATGATGTACAGCCGCTCCGTGGCCTTGTCATAGCGGATGTTCTGAACGTGGGTCACCTGCCGGATCGCTTCATTCATAGTCTGCCCTCCTCACACATACAGAACGCGGTCCTCTTTCCGGGCCTTGTCCCCCAGGACAGCCTGATCCGTATAGCCTAAAATGCAGTTGCCGACGCCCTTCCAGTTTTCGCCCAGACCCCACTCCGCCAGCAAAGCCTTGCCCTCCGGCAATTCAAAGGTCTCCATGGCCCGGTTGATCCAGCAGGAGCCGATGCCCAATGCGGCAGCAGCGTTCATCAGGTTGCCCATTACCAGAGAGCCGTCCTGAAGCCAGTTGGGATACTCGCTGTCGGACAGCACCACAATGGCCTCCGGCGCACCATAAAAGGGTGTCCCCTCCGGTGTGCCTAAAATCCGGCTGTTCAGCCGTTCCAGTCTGGCAAGCACGGCGGCGTCCCGTACCACCACCAGCTTGGTGCTCTGGAGATTCTTGGCAGAGGGCGCGTAAAGGCCAGCCTCCACAATGGCGTCCAGATCCTCCTTTTTCAGCGGCTCCGGGCGGAATGCACGGATGCTGCGGCGCTCTTTCAGAATCTTTAATGCTTCATTCATGGCCAACACTCCTTTTGCAATAAGATCGTTATGGTTATTCTATCACGGTTTTTTTGATTCTCCAATATTTTTTCATGGGGAGCGGCCATATTTCCCCTTGCATAAGCCTGTTTTGGACCGCATAGGATAAAGCAACAAAAGGCGGGGAGTGTTGTGCTTTGAAGGGAAATATGGAGGAGCGGGCGGAGCGCCTTGCTCTTTACATCATAGAGAACCGGACCACGGTCCGCGCCGCCGCTGCCAAATTCGGCATCAGCAAATCCACGGTCCATACCGTAGATACTTTAAGTGTCGGTTCAATATGGTGTTCGATTTCTCGGCGTGATAGGACAAAAGGCGGTATGCTTTCAATGAGCGTACCGCCTTTTTACAAGGGGAAAAAAGAACGAAAGTGAAAATAGCACCGTCCCTCCCGCCGCAAGTCCCGCTATTTTGCCGCTATCACAAAATAGCAGGACACCGCCGAAAAAATCTGCCGACGCTTGTGGAGCGTGGCAGACCACAATGCCGCCCACACTCTTGCGGAGTATGGGCGGACATTGTTTTTTTGCGGCTTTGCTCTGGTCGGGCGGTGGGACGAGGGGACGAAAGACGGGGGACGAGGGACGGGAGCAGGCTTCACAGCCCTGCGGGGCTGTGTCAAACCTCTTTTTCGCATACTACGGCGTTCAATCGCCGTAGTATGTCAAAAAAGGAGGTTTCTGCTTATGCGTAATATCAACCGTTTGAACTTCCGAGACATTCAAGCATTAAACGGACTGCGGGTCTGCGGCTATGCCATGCGGGCAGATATGGAGAAAATCATCAGCTGCAACCGTGTTGAAACATTTTTGAAGCGGGGCTATCTGGAACAGCGTGTAGATTGCCGTGGGCAGTCTGTGCTGACCTACACGGGTAAAGGGAAAAACCTTATTCGGAAGATAGACACACTACAGGGGCGGACATTCTACCCGAAGCAGCCCAACGCCGTGAAGCATGACACCACGCTTTTCCGCCAGTACGTCGGCCTGTCGCCCACTGAACGCATGACCGCCAACTCGGAGACAGAGACACGGGACATATACCGCGAGTCGCTACACGGGAGCGGCCACGGAGACGGTCAGCGGCACTCCGTGCCTGATATGGTCTATACCAGCACATCAGGCGAACTGGTAGCTGTCGAAATCACGACCAGCAACTACACGCAGGAAAAACTGGAACTGAAAGAAGCCACCGCCCAAGCCATAGGGGCGAGTATTCATTTTGTGAGAGCATGAGGGGGAGCGTATGAATGAACTGACACCCAAAGAGGTACAAATCTTAGAAGTTGTCTATGACGCTTTCGGCGGGGCTTGCTTGGAGCGGCAGCTCCTTGCCTTCAGTGATGTTTCCCATGACGATATAGACGAACTTGCCAAAAAGAATTTCCTGAAACGGTACGAGGTGGAGGGCTTGCGTTTTCTCATTGTCCGTCATGCCTTTTACAAATGGATAGGCAACCCCAATAGGAGCTTCACCTTGACGGGCTACAACCTCAAGAAGTCCGCTCTGCTGACGGAATATTGGCTGGCGAAGTTCCCGACCGTCCCCCTACACTGTGGTCTTGTGCTGGACGGGCTGAAAGCGGGGACAATGAGCCAGCACCGAAAAGCCGACTGGAGCGGCTACCTCACCCTCCTACACGCACAGGGCTTTTATTCAGAGGGTATCGTCCCCAAGGACGACGGCAAGCACGGCGTTCGGCTCATGGCCTATTTTCCGCAGTCCACAAACCCCGCAACCATAGCCAAACGCATAAAGGGCTTCTTTGACAGCGAAAGCGAGTTCGAGGACATCGACGAGATAGAACCACGCTTGACGGTGTGTGTCGCCAGCGAGAGAGCGAAGGCCGCTATTCTCCGCCGCATAGACGGGCGGTATTGGTGGATAATGGAGCGGCTGGACTTTATCACGCTGACCTGTCCAGAGGTGGCGGGGCTTATCGTGTAAAGGAGAGCCGAGCGGCTGACCGCTCGGCTCTCCTTTGCTTACCGTACAAACCAGAACCCGTCTTATCAATCATCCCACTCAAAATTGGTATACCCACAATGCGGGCATATAACATACCCTTCAGAGTTATTTCCGTTTTCCCACGGAGCGGTATATTCTCCTCCACTTAAAGATTGTCCACAATTTGAGCATATACGACTGCTATTCTGTCTGCTGCTATCAAATGGACTAATCAATTCACCATCTTCAAGGTAAAAGCGTTCGCCGCACGATTTGCAGTTAAACCAATAAGTTGCATCTGGTGCATCACCCTGCACCATACCTCCACAATTTGGACATCTCGGAATCCCCATAGACTCCTGATAATCTTCTTCACTTTCATAAATATTATCCGGGGTTACATCATTTACAAAACCACATTCTGCACATATCCAAGTCCCACTATCTGTGTTAAATCCATCTTGTTCATTTAAAATAGCATTACAACCATCACAATGCCAAATGGTATCGTTGTCGCCTGAAGAAAACAAGCCTTTTAAAATACTTCCAAATAGACCCATATTATTTCCTCCATAAATCCTGATTTGTTAGCCCAATGATATTATTATTTTAATGGAAAGTCAGCACAATAGCAAGATATTTTCATTGTCAAACACTAAAACGGAATATTTCGGGCAACCCTGCTTATTGTATAAGGAAAGCAAAATTGAAAACAGGGCTGGCTACGCCCGCACGAAAGAATGGAAGCGTCGCCCGTGTTGAAAGTCTCACGCAAAAATAACTGGAGGGCTAACCACCCTTTACGCGGCCGTGAAAGGGTGGCGTCCTTTTCTTGCTCAAAATCTGAGTACCGCCCCTTGCTTTCGGGGCGTGAAAGGTGCGAGCCGTGAATCCCACGAGAGAGGCTGCCGCAGTCATCGAGCGGCGAGCGAGACCGTCCTGTTTGTGGGGGGCGAGTGAGTAGGCGTGGTAGCCTTACGGTATAATGGCAGACCTAAGACCGTCGGAGCTTGGTTGATAACCTGATGAACATTTTGATGTTCTTTCATTCCCCTGTGCTTTTTTTATTTTTAATAAGCACAGGGGGGAATGAAATTGAACGGCCAAAATCGAGGGAACAGATTCATTCCCCCGATTTTGAAATGGCCTGCCGGTTGTGGCACGGGTCTTGACCTACCCCCCCACCTCCCCGATGATAGACGAAAAGCCTTTCAATTTCAGGTAAGGGGTTAAAAATTAAAAAATATAAGAAATACTATACTCTTTTCTCTCTCCAAAAGCATAAAGGAAATAAAAATGTTTGATTCCCGCGAAAAAGAGTTATATTTGCCGAAGCACCGCATACTATTATAGTAGGAACGGCGTTGAGCCGCTCACTCTCCGAGCGGAGAGATTTTCGCTACACAAATAACCAAGGCAGGAATGTACTATGGCCGCCCGAATGACAAAAGGCGAAAGAAAGCAAACTGGTGAAGAAGAAAGACGCTTGACGGAATGACCGCCAAGCGTCTTTTTTGTCTGTTAGATTTTTAATATTTTGAAAATCTAATGCTCATAGTATTTTTTGAATATTTTCCGCACAAAACCAGTAATATTTAGCAGAACAAGGCGAAAATCAACAAAACCGGAGGGCTTTTAGAATATTGTTTTTCAAAATCTGTTCCGCACGGGCGGGGAGCAGAAATCTTGTCGCAAAAAATCAAAAAAATCAAGGGGAAAGTCTAACGAAAATATATCGTCAAAACACAACAAAGCGTCAAAAATTATAGAAACACTCCATATTGTCCATTTCCGAAAACTTTTTGCGTTATAATAAAGATGTCTCCGAAAAAAACACCACTCCCGAACATAATATGGGACAAGCCATCATAACAATAGAATACCGATAAGGAAAGGAGGAAACTTACTTAATTATGGCTTTACCTGCCCGTTCTTTTACGAAAGAGGAAGGTCAGGAATTGGAAATGGGCATTACTGCCATGCTCGCGGATGTCGCGGCAAGGACGATTTCCGAGCAAATTATTAACGAGATGAAAAGAGCAGGCTGATAGAGATGCCGAAAACTTACTATAATTCTTGACGCCACCCTCGGTTTCGGGGGTGGCTCTTTTCAGAGATATAAAACAATTAAAATATAGAAAGGACGATTCCCTAATGATGAACAGCAACTTGGCCTATGCAAATCCCCAGAAAATGCGGGCGGTGGCGTATATTCGCGTATCGACGGACAAGGAGGAACAGAAAAGTTCCCTCATCAACCAGCGGTCATTTTTTGAGACCTTTATTGAGCAGCGGGGCGACACGCTCACCCGCATTTACTGCGACGACGGAAAGTCGGCTACGAAAATGGAGAACAGAAAGGCATTGAACGAAATGCTGCGGGACGCGAGAGCCCACAAGTTCGACCGCGTTTATGTCAAAGATGTCAGCCGCCTGTTCCGTAATGTCAAAAACTTCGTCAATGTCATGTCGGAACTTTACGAACTCGGCATTAACATCTACTATGTCGATTTGGGCGGAACGAATGTTGACCCCGTTATTTTGAACCTGTTCGCAACGCTGGCGGAGAGCGAAAGCGAGAAGATGTCCACCCGTATCAAGTTTGCCAAGAACTTGAGCAAGCAGAAAGGCATTGTCCCTAATTTCGTATTCGGCTATGACCGTATCGACAAATGGACGATGGAGCCGAATCCGGAAGAAGCCGAAACCGTCCGCTTTATCTTTAATCGCTATACGGAGGACGGCTGGGGACAAGCCCGTATCGCCAAGTATCTCCACGAGAACGGCGTCAAGACGAAAAAGAACAAAAAGGACGCTTGGTCGAATGCGACCGTCGGAAAAATCCTTACCAATCAAATCTACATCGGGAAAGTTGTCAACGGCAGACAGACCACGAAAGGCCCGCTGACAAATCAGCGGGACAAGCATAGTGAAGAGGACTGGATTGTTGTTGAGCGACCGGAGTTCCGTATCATCAGCGACGAACAATTTGAAAAGGCTCAGCGGTTGAGAAAGGAAAACGCCGCACGCTATCCCACCCTTGGAACAAAAAGTGAAAAGCACATCTTTTCCAACCTTATCAAGTGCGGCTCCTGCGGCTTCTCCTATCGCCGCGTTCAGCGGAAATACTCGGAGAATACGCCCGTTCGTGCGTGGTGGGTATGCTCACACCGTTCCGTCTATGGCTCTGACCGCTGCGAAAGCGAGCACATCCGCATTGACGAGGACTGGCTGTTGAACTCCATTCGCCAACTGCTTGGCTCTATGGTGCGGGACAAGCAGAAGTTTTGTGCCATGGCGGAGCAGAAGTGTAATGCTATCATTCAAGAATATCTCGGCTCTACGCTGGGGCTTACCGTGGACGAACTCAAAGAACAGATTGACGGGCTGGAAAAGGAACGCGGACGCATTAAGGAAATGGCTCGCCGCGGTATCATCACGCTGGACGAGGCCGAACAGGATATGCTCCCTTTGAACGCCCGCGTTGAAAAACTTCGCTTCAAGCTGAATGAAGCGGACAAATCTCTGGAGGTCATGAAGCAGGTCAAAAAGAGGCTGTCTGCGTTCGTGTCCGATTTTTCCGCTTTCACCCTTACGGAAAATCTGACAAACGCAGACCTCAAGAAAATCATTGACAAAATCGTTGTCAAGAGCAAAGAAGAAATCTATGTCTACTTCAAAATCGGCGGCGAGTACGACGAGGTTTTCACCGTTCCCGTTCGTCTGACGGAGACCGTAGAAACCGACACCAATGTGGAACACGGTACACAAGGACATTTCAGAACGGCTGCCCCTTTTTAACCGGGCGCTGTACTTGCAGGTCAAGGAGGTGCTGGACGTGAACAAGGCCCAGCGGCACATCCGGGGCGGCATCGCCACCCGAAAAAAATACAAGGGTACATAGAAGGAGGAAGTCCCATGGCTGTACGTGATCCCGGCGGCTGCCGCCGCCAAAGCGGCCCCCAAAAGTCAAACGCTGTCCCGGAACTGCCCGCCGCTCCGGCAGTTCAGCCCGTCATGCGCCGATGGCCCCACCCGGTAGCGGTCCATCCCGCGCCGGAGGGACTGGCAGCAGAGCTTCATTATATCAGTTGCGCCCTTTCCCAGCAGACCCGGCAGCTGGACGAGATCCGGTGCCTGCTGAAAAGGCTGGCGAACAGCGCCGGAAGCGAATAGCAGGCTGCGGGGGACCTTCGGAGGGTCCCCCGCCTCCTTTAAGAAACGCCGATTTCCGTAGGCCAGCGTTTTTCGGACAGGCCGTTTGTGAATAAACTGGAAATTTCCCGGAACCCCTTGTAATTTGTGCCGTATCCTTATAGAATATTATGTAAATCTGTCGAAAAAGAGAAGCGGCCTTCGCCGCGCGTTAAAGGAGCGTCCGTTCACATGTCCAGAGCAGTCCGCCACAAAAAGCACCTCACTACCCTGCAAATTTTCCTGTCCATCGTCCTGATCCTGCTCACTGCCTGCGTGGCGGTGAAGGCATTTTTCCTGAAAGCCCCGGAACAAAAGGTGGATGAGCTGCCGTCCCAGTCTGCCTCCGCAGGGGATCCCCAGCTATCCGAGGAGGAGCAGGCGGCTCAGGAGGCCCTGCGGTCCCATCTGGAGCGCAAGGGCGGCTTTTACACCATTCTGGTCTCCGGCTCTGACGATGGCAACGGCAACAGCGACACTAATATTTTAGTAGCCGTGGACACGGTGAACGGCTATGTCTATGGCGTCAGCATCCCCCGTGACTCCAAGGCCGTATGGGATGGAAAATCCCACAAGATCAACGCCGCCTTCGGCAAGGGCGGCATGACCAAGCTGGCGGAGGTGGTGTCCGATCAGCTGGGCATCCCGGTGGACTACACCGTTTCCGTGGACCTCACCGGCTTTGAAGCGCTGGTGGACGCCATTGGCGGCGTGAATTTTGATGTACCCATCAACATGGACTATGACGATCCCATTCAGAACCTCAGTATCCATTTCAAAAAGGGCGTTCAATATCTCAACGGCGCCGACGCCATGCGGGTAGTCCGCTTCCGCCACAACAACGATGGCACCGGCTACGGCAGCGAGGATCTGGGCCGGATGCAGACCCAGCAGAAGTTTTTGAAGGCCGTGGCGAAGAAAATGCTCACCGCCAGCAATATCCTGACGAAAATCGACGATTACGCCAAAATTTTCAATCAGTATGTAGACACCGACCTGTCCGTGGGCAATCTGGCCTGGCTGGGCACAGAGGTTTTGAAAATGGGCGTGGACAAGATCGACTTCTCCACCCTGCCTAACGAGTGGAGATCTCCGTATATCTATCTGATCCCGGACGAAACTCTGACTCTGGTGAATACCTATCTCAACCCCTATGTGGAGGATCGGACGGCGGAGGACCTGCATCTTCCGTCCTGACCTCCGGAAAGGAGTGACACTCCATGAAAAAGCAAGCGCTGTCCCTGCTGCTGGCACTGTCTCTGATGAGCGTTCCCGCTCTGGCCAAGGAGAACAGCGCGGACAACTTTGTCCGCGGCAAAACCTATGCCGGTCAGTTCTCTGATCTGCCGGAAGGCCATACCTTTTATGAAAATGTAGCCGCCCTGTATGAATACGGTCTGTCTGTCGGCCAGGCCGACGGCACTTACGGCCTGACGGCGCCTATGACCGTGGGACAGGCGGTGATCTTCGCCGGGCGCATCCGCAGCCTGTATCGCACCGGAGACCCAGAGGCCGGCCCCGCCGCCTTCACTGCCGCCGCCATCGGTCTGAAGGACGCCCAGCGGGTCTATGCTCCCTACCTCTGGTACTTACAGGCGGAGGGTGTTTTAGACAAGGCTCTGGACGAGCAGCTCGCCAATGTGGCTACCCGAGCCCAGATGGCCCATGTGCTGGCAAATCTCCTGCCGGAAACAGTACTGCCCCCGGTCAACGATTCCCTCATCACTCAGGCCTACGCCAGCCGCCGCCGGATCACCGACGTGACGGAATACACTCCCTATTATAATGACATTCTCAAGCTCTATCGCTGCGGGATCAGCGTGGGCAGCGACGAGACCGGCTCCTTTCTGCCGGATTCTCCCATCACCAGAGGGGCCGCCGCAGCCATGCTGACCCGGATGGTGGATCCCTCCCTTCGACTGACGCCGGACTGGCACCTGCCGGAGCTTTACAGCGCCGAGGGGGCCGCCTACGAGGATCTGGTCACGGCGGGAACCTACATCGCCGCCCCAGAGACTGCGGCGGACTATGACCAGGCCGTCCGCTATATGCTCTCTCAGGGGGAAAACACCCTGTCCCTGAAATACGATCAGGACTTTACCGTTTCCAGTGCTCAGGAGGCTCTGAACAATGCCCTGCTGGCGGTCAAGCGGCACTGCGAGCAAGGCTATAACAACGCCTCCTGCTCCTATAACGCCGCCGGGACCATGATCCTGAAATTCAGCTCCATCGCCGGCGACCGTACCGAGGAATACCGGTCGGAAACGCTGTCTGCCGCCATTGCCGTCCATGACGCGCTGTGGCAGCAGGGGACCATTACCCCCGCCTCCACCCAGCGGGAGATCGCCTGGGCCTATTACCAGTGGATCGCCGCCAACTGCACCTACGATGACGCCGGGGACAACACCTCCGTCAGCCACCTGCCCTACAGCCTGTTTCATAACGGCAAGGCCGTCTGCGACGGGTATACCGGCGCTTACAATCTGCTTTTGAAGCTGGAGGGCATCGACTGCTACGCTCTCCCCAACGCCACCCACATCTGGACCGTGGCCACACTGGACGGCGAGACCGTCCACATCGACGCCACCTGGGGGGATCAGGGGAACACCGGCACAAAGCAGTATTTTGCCATGACCCCGGAGCAGTCTTATTCGCTGCACCCCTGGCCCAAGGAAAACGAACTGCCCCAATGATTCAAAAAAGGACTTCCGCAGCAATGCGGAAGTCCTTTTTGTTATACAAAAGCATGGCAACATAAGAAATATGCCATTTCCTCGCCCCTGCGGGGCAACCGGAAATGATGCGCGAAAACTTCATGCACTGGCATTTGCGCGTTTTCGTAGTGCGCCGCTCATGCATGAAGTTTTGCTATGCAAAAGCATAGCAAAATTAAGAAATGCGCCATTTCCTCGCCCCTACGGGGCAACCGGAAATGCTGCGCGAAAACTTCATGCACTGGCATTTGCGCGTTTTCGTAGTGCGCCGCTCATGCATGAAGTTTTATACCAGATTCTTATAATACGCCACCAGCAGCTCCACCACCATGCTGTAAGACTTCATGCCGTTGGCGTCACCGTAGGATTTCAGCGCGGCGTCATACACTGTGTCGGATACCTTTTCCACCACGTTGTCCCGGAACTGATCCCAATAGACGCTGTTGTCCCGGAGGTCTGCCTCCACCGCTGCCGGAAGGGTGCCCCGAATGGCCCAGTAAGCCTCCGGGTCTGTTTCGTACAAGGCGTTGCCAAGGTGGATGAATCCCAGCAGCCAGCCGGAATATATGTAGTCCGGCATCCCGCTGGTGACAGAGGCCAACACGCCCAAGAAGTTACACTCCTGCTCCCACGCGACGCCCCGCTGGTGGGCCAGTTCGTGGGCAATGGTGGAGGGCAGCAGGCAGGCGGGGCTGTCCACATTCACGTTGGACTCCCCCACACAGGCGAAATACACTCCGGTAAAGCCCATGACGCTCATAAACCGGGAGCAGCGTACCGCCTTGACCCCGGTATCCGGAAATTTGAGAAAGGGAAACAGTTCCGTCACACCGCCGTAGACCGACCGGCTCTCTGAAAGGATTTGCTCTTTCGACACCGCGTACACGCCGTTTTCGTCCCGTGGCACCGTGTTCGCCGTTTCGGACAGCCGCTCTGCGAAATAGGCGGTCACGTTTTTCAGATCTTCCGCAGCCACCGGCTGAGCTGTGATGCCGGAGCGATCCTGAAAGCTGTCTGTCCAGTAGTTCACGCCCCACATGAGGCAGAACAGGACGTAAACTGTCAAAATACCGTCCGCCGCTCCCAAAAGGGCGCTGTATACCCGCCGTCCCCGGTGACCCCTGGCCTTCACCACGGCGATCACTGACCAGACGGTATATGCCACAGCCCCCACTGCCGCCAGAGCATACAGGATTTCCATGATGGACAGGCTGGTAAGCGCGCACAGCCGCCCCAACGCCGCCTTCAGCGGTGTGGTGACGTGATCCGCAAAGCTGTTCATCAGCTGCCGGTTCTGCCGCAGAGCCAGATACAGGCCCAACACCGCCAGATCGACAGCCAGCCCGATATGCAGTTTTCGATATTTTTTCCAGAAGCTCATAGCAATGCCTCATCTGTCATTTTTCAAGCTCAGGATTTGGAAACAGCAGGCGGAACCGCCTGCTGTCCTTATATCCAGTTGTTCGGCTATGCGGTTATTCCGCCGCCGCCAACAGCTGCTTTGTGTACGGGTCCTTGGGATGGTCAAACAGCTCGTCCACCGTCCCCTGTTCCACAATGCGCCCCTGCTTCATCACCAGAGCAGAATCGCAAAGCTGGTAGACCACGTTCAGATCGTGGGAGATGAATAGGTAGCTGAGGTCCAGTTCATCCCGCAGTTCCCGCAGCAGCTTCAAAATCTGGGCCTGAATGGTCACGTCCAGTGCACTGACCGGCTCGTCAGCAATGAGGAAGCGGGGCCGCTGGATCAGGGCCACGGCGATGGACACCCGCTGCCGCTGTCCGCCGGAAAGCTCCGATGGCTTCGCCTTCAGCACTTCCTCCGGCAGCTCCACCCGTTCCAGCATCTCCCGGACTCGGCGCTTCCGCTCCGGGCCGTCATACTTTCCGTAGATCCGCAGCGGCTCCTCTAACAGCCACTCCACCGGATACGCCGGGTTCAGAGAGCTGTACGGGTCCTGAAAGATCATCTGAGGCCGTTTCGTATAATGGATGACCTGTCCGGCCTCCGGCCGCACCATGCCCAAGATGGTCTTGGCCAGCGTGGATTTTCCGGTGCCGGACTCGCCTACTAATCCTAAAATTTCACCCCGGTGCACATCGAAGGAAACATCGTGGAGCACCTCGTGAAAGTACTTACGGCCCAGCACGCCGCCTTCCCGATACCCGGCGGTAACATGTTGAAGGGAGAGTACCAATTCGTCCGTCATGGCCGCTCCTCCTTTCGGTTCCGGGTGGGGATGGCGTCGATCAGCTTTTGGGTGTAGGGGTGCTGAGGATGGTAGAATACCTGATCGGTATCTCCCTCCTCCACCAGAACGCCCCGCTGCATCACCGCCACCCGGCGGCACAGCTTCCGTACCACATTCAGGTTATGGGAGATAAACAGCATGGACACGCCGCTCTCCCGGTTCAGCTTTTTCAGCATTTCCAGAATTTGGGCTTGAATGGTCACATCCAGCGCCGTGGTAGGCTCGTCCAGCAGCAGCAGCTTGGGCCGGTTCACGATAGCCGCCGCGATCATAGCCCGCTGGAGCATACCGCCGGAAAGCTCATGGGGATATTTGTCGCAGATCCCCTCCGGGTCCGGCAGCTCCGCCGCCGCCATTGCCGCCAGCGCCCGCTGGTGGCGTTCCTCTTTCGGCATTTGGGTATGGATCCGCAGGGTCTCCTCCACCTGAGAGCCAATTTTCATCAGGGGGTCCATGCAGCTTTGAGGCTCCTGAAACACCACGCCGATCTCCGCTCCCTGAATCTCCCGCAAAACGGACCGGTCCGCGTGGAGCAGTTCCTGCCCGTCCAGCAGGATGCGGCCGGTATAGTCGCACTGCTTCCGGGGCAGCAGACCCGCCACGCTCATGGCGGTGACGGATTTTCCGGAGCCGGATTCACCCACCAGACCCAAGATTTCGCCGTCCTGAATGGTCAGGCTCACACCGCTGACCGCTTCCCGGTCCCGGTTATGAAATTTCACATGCAGATCCTGAATTTCCAGCATCAGACCTCACCTCCGCCCCGGCGCTGCAGTCCTTCGCCGATCAATCCCACGCCGAATACCATCCACACAAGGGTCAGGCCCGTTCCCAGCGCGTACCAGGGTGCGCTCATAAACATGCCCTGGCTTTCCGAGAGCATATAGCCAAGAGAGGCGTCCGGCGGCGTTACGCCGATGCAGAGATAGCTCATGGATGCCTCCGCCAGCACAGCGTTGTTGAAGCCGATGGTCAGCGCCGGCAGCAGCACGCTCCAAGTATTAGGCAGGATATGCCGCCACAGGATGCGGCTGCTGGATGCCCCCATGAGTCGGGCGCTTTTTACATAGTTGACCTCCCGCAGTCCGGCGTAGGTACCACGGGCCATCCGAGCAAAGCTGGGAATGAACACCAGCCCCAGAGCGAGGATGACGTTCCCGGTCTTGCCGGGGCCCAGCAGACTGATGACCACCAGTGCCAGCAGAATACTGGGAAATGCCGTCAGCACATCGCCAAGGCGCATCAGCACATCGTCCACGATGCCGCCGAAATAGCCGGTAACGGCGCCCAGCACCGTGCCGCACACCGCGCCCACGGCCACAGTACACAGCGCGATTCCGTAGGTGGTCCCGGCGCCCTTCAGCACCCGGCTGAAAATATCCCGGCCAAAGCTGTCCGTTCCCATCAGGTGAGCCAGAGACGGCCCCGTCAGCTTCGGCCCCGCTGCCATGGCGTTGGGGTCATAGGGCGTCCAGAAAAAGCCGAGAACGATCAGAGCCGTCAGGATGCCGGTCATCACCAGTCCCACTGTCAGGTAAGGATTTCTCTTTTTCATTTGCCGATCCCTCCCATCCGGGGGTCGATGCAGCGATTGACCAGATCCGCCAGAGTGCCGGAAAGCACCACCCAGAAGGCCAGGATCACCACGATGGCCTCCACCACAGGGTAGTCCTGACTGGAAATGGAGGCCACCAGCATCCGCCCCAGGCCCGGAACAGAGAACACCTGCTCCACCACGATGCTGCCCGCTACGATCTCCGCCATGGTCTGCCCCAGGAATGTGACGGTGGGCACCAGAGAGTTTTTCAGCACATGGCCCCACAGCACCTGCCGCCGGTCATTGCCACGGGCAATGGCCGTGCGGACATAGGGCTTGTTCATCTCGCTGATGACCGTGCTGCGCAGCATCCGCACCGTCATCGCCACCCGGGGGATGGCGATGGACACGGCGGCAAAGAATAAGTACACCAGAGACTTGCCAAGGTTCCGGTCCAGTCCTGGAAAGTCACCGGGGACAAAGGCCCGAAGGCAGATGCCGAAGCACCAGGAAATGAGGATACCGGTAAAGAACGGCGGTACTGCCATACAGAACTGATTCAGGAACGTGTGGAGCCCGTCCAGCTTTCCGTTGGCAGACAACAATCCCAAGGGCAGCGATACCACAACGATCAGCACAAAGCTCACCAGGCTCAAGCACAGCGTCACCAGCATTTTCGGGCCTAACAGCGCCTGCACCGGCTGGCGGTACTGGAAGGAAACGCCCAGATTTCCGGTGAAGAAACCGGCCAGCCATTCCCCGTACCGCACCAGCATGGGGCGGTTCAATCCCATTTCCGTCCGGAGGGCCTCCACCTTTTCCGGCGTGGCCTGCGTCCCCAGCAGGGTGGCGGCGGGGTCTCCGGAGATCATATCAAAAGCCGCGAACGTCAGAAGGGAGACGACGAGCATGGTGACAAGCAGCGTCAGAATTTTCCGCGCCGTGTATCGCATGACTGTCATCTCCCTTCCGGGTCAGCGGCGTCAAAACGTCCGCTGTTCATCACTTATTTCGTATAGTGGATAGTGGAAAGATCCAGAACATAGATGGGGTAGAAGGAGGGGCCCTCAAGACCATCCCGCACTGCCACGAAGTCTGCCATGTCCTGAATATAGACGTTGGCAGCGTTTTCCGCCAGGTTCTTTTCCATTGCTCTGTAAAGGGCGGTCTGCTCCCCATCGTCATAGCAGGCCTGAGCCTGGGCGAACAGAGCGTCATAGTCCGCGTTGTTGTAGTTGATAAAGTCGCGGCTGGCGGTAGAGACGAACCGCTCCAGCATGGCCCGTGCGGTCATGTTGGAAGCGTCCACGCCCACCACAGTGGACTGGAACTGCCGGTTGGAATAGGTGTCCTGCACCCAGCTCTCCCAAGTGACGGGCTGAATGGCGGCATTGATGCCCACAGCCTTCAGCTGCTCCACGATGACCTGTGCGGTATCCATGTGAGACTGGTAGTTGCTGGGGACGGTGATGGTCATATCGAAGCCGTTGGGATAACCGGCCTCCGTCAGCAGTTCCTTGGCCTTTTCGGTGTTGTAAGTATAGTAGTTGGTCAGCTCATCATCAAAATACTTGCTGAAAGCGGGGTACATGCTGGAGCCCAGCAGGGTGCCGTAACCGTCGAAGGCCAGATCCAGGATCTGCTGACGGTCAATGGCGTAGCAGAGAGCCTGCCGCACCCGCACATCGTCAAAGGGCTTCTCGGCGTTGTTGAGGTACAGGGCCTGCACCAGATTCATGGTGCCTTCCTCCACATGGAAGCCGTCGCCAAGCTGCTGGATCTGGTTGGTGGTCAGATGGGCAAATACATCCACAGCGCCGCTCTGGAGGCTGAGAAGGATGCTGTCGGCATTCTCAATGATCTTATAGGTGACCTTGGTCAGGTCGGGCTTTTCGCCCCAGTAATCATCAAACCGCTCCAGCACCACGGACTCCTGAGCCGTCCGGGAAACGAACTTGAACGGGCCGGTGCCCACGGGGGCGGTATCCTGCTCCGTGTAGTCCTTGGGCAGCACAGCGGTGGTCAGGTAAGAAGCAAACTCATTATTGGGTTCCTGAAGCTGGAAGCAGACGGTGTCATCCCCCTCCTGATACATCTCCACGTTGGCAAAAGCCGCCACCTGGATGATGTCTGCCGGGGCATTGGCATCGCCGCAGCGCTGGTAGGACCAAATCACGTCCTCCGGCGTCACTTCCTGACCGTTGTGGAACTTCACACCGGCGCGGAGCTTAAAGGTATACAGCAGATGGTCTTCGGAAACGGTATAGCTCTCTGCCACAGCGGGATTCAGGTTGCCGCTGGCGTCGGGCTTCAAAAGTCCTTCAAATACGTTGAACATGACCTCACGAGTTCCTGCCTTCACGGTTTTGTGAGGGTCAAGACTGCTGTCCAGGTCCTGGGCGATGCCCACGTTCAGTTCGCCGGCCGCAGCGCGGGCCGCGGGGCCTTCCGTCTGGGTGTTCGCGGTGCTCTGGTCCGTAGTTCCGGTCGTCCCGTTCTGGCTGCCGCCTCCGCATCCGCTGAGTACGGCGCTCAGGAGGCAGACCGCCGCCAAAAGCGTCAGGATTCTCTTCTTCATATGCAATTCTCCTTTTTATATCACTGCTCCGGGGAGTCAGTGTATTCGCGGAGCGGTTTTCTCCGTTCCGCAAATTCCCAGTCCCTTACGGGTACTGAAAATCCATGAGGGAATATGCGGTGGCCAATCCGCAAAAACAGCCCTGGGACACATCGTTTGTTATTTTTCTAACGATATGTCCGCAAGGCTGTATTGTACAGGATACTGCGGCTGATTGCAAGCCTTTTTTACAAGTTTTCCGACGTTTTCTCCGGTTTTTCAGGCTCGGTTTCCTGCTCTGGCAGCGGAGCGGTGTAATGCTCCGTTTCCACGGGGAGATCCTTTTCCGCCAGACGTCGGTCCACCAGAAACGCCACCAGACTGTACAGGCAGGCGCATACCGGCACGCCGAAAAACATACCCGCCACACCGAAAAAGCTGCCGCCCACCAGGATGGCAATGATGACCCACAGGCTGGAAAGGCCCGTGCTCTCTCCCAGGATCTTGGGGCCGATCACGTTGCCGTCCAGCTGCTGGAGAGCCAGCACGAACAGCAGGAAATACAAAGACTGAATGGGATCGACCAACAAAATCAGGAAGAAGCTGGGGATCGCCCCCAGGAAGGGGCCGAAGAAAGGAATGACATTGGTGACGCCCACAAAAACGGACACCAGCGGCGTATACGGCATATCCAGCAGTGAGCAGCCGATGAAGCACAGCACACCAATGATGAGGGAATCCAGCAGCTTGCCCCGGACAAAGCCGGAGAAAATGCGGTCGACCTTGGCGCTGCCCCGAAAGACCCAGTAGACCGCTTCCTCGGAAAACAGGCTGTAAGCCAGCTTCCGGGCATGGGCGGCACAGCGCTCCTTGGTAGCCATGAAGTACACAGAGACGATCATGCCCACCAGCAGGTTCTTCAAGAACACCAGCGTACTGAGCACACCGCCGGAGACGGCGATCATCAGCATCTGCGTCCGGGTAAAGACCTGATTTTTCAGCCACTCCGTTGCGGACTCGTAGAACTTATCCATCTGGTCGGCTACCCAAACCTCCACGGTGGGGTTGCTCTCCAGCAGATGCTCCACCCAGCCGCTGATGGTGTTGTAGTAGCCTTCCACGCTGGAAATCAACTGCACCACGCTCCGGTACAGCTGCGGGATCAGCACATGGCCCAGCAGATAGCAGAGCAGGCCGATGATGGCCCAGGTCACCACCAGACTGACGGCCCGGGCGCTTCGGGAGGTCATGCGCCCCTCTGCGTGGGCCTTTTTCATCTGTTCCGGAAAAAACAGGTTTTCAATAAAGTCGATGACCGGCGCCAGCAGGTACGCCAGTACCGCGCCGATCAGAACCGGCTGCAGTGCTTTCAGCAGTTGACCGCCGAAGGATGGCAGTACCCGGCGGCCAAACAGGGTATCGTAAAAAAGCAGGATCGCGCCCACGGTCAAAAAGAGGGCAAGTCCCCACCGCACCGCGCTGTCTTTTTTCTTCATCCAACCGCCTCCTGCCGACAGGGTCCGCCCGCCTGCGGCAGACTTCTCCCGAAACCTTTATATAAACTTTATTCTACACGTCGCCCGGGGGAATTGCAATCCTCAATTCCCCATGCTATACTACTTTAACCGTCTGTTAACATTTATAATCATTTTCGGAGGCATGGACATGGAACCCCAAAAGAAGCTCCTGATGATCGTCAATCCCCGGGCGGGACGCAGCAAGCCCCGGGGGCCGTTATATGATGCGGCTGCCGCCCTGTGCGATGCCGGATATCTGCTCCGTATCCGCCGCACCACCGCCGCCGGGGACGCAGCCCGCATTGCCGCCCAAGAGGGCGGAGATTATGACACTGTGGTGGCCGTGGGCGGCGACGGCACCCTCAACGAGGTCATCTCCGGCATCCAAACGCTTAAAACTCCCCCGGCGGTGGGTTATCTGCCTCAGGGGAGCACCAATGATTTTGCCGCCAGCCTGGAGATCCCCTCAGATCCCGTTCAGGCGGCGGAGGCCATCGTCCGGGGGCAGCGCCGTCAACTTGACATTGGCCGCTTCGGTGAGCGTATTTTCGTATATGTAGCCTCCTTCGGAGCCTTCACCCGGACATCCTACACCGCCTCTCAGGATGTGAAAAATGCTCTGGGCCACTTCGGCTATCTGCTGGAAAGCCTCCGGGATCTGGATACGCTGCGCCCCTATAAGGTCCGCATCACCGCTGATGGGGAGACGCTGGACGGTGAATACCTGTTCGGCGCCGTTGCCAACTCCACCTCCATCGCCGGTATGATGAAGCTGGAGCGGGAGGAGGTCATTCTGGATGACGGCCTCTTTGAGCTGCTGCTGGTGCCCCACCCCCAAAATGCATCGGAGCTGCAAAATCTGATCTGGGCCTTGCTGAATCAGCAGTATAACAGCGGCGGTCTCATTTTCCGCCATGTGTCGGCCCTTCATGTGGAAACGGACGAGGATCTGCCCTGGTCCCTGGACGGAGAGTACGAACCCAGCCAGCCGACGGTGGACATCACCAACTGCCAGCGGGCTTTGACGATGCTGCTATGAGAGAAGAACTGACAAATCTGCGCCGGTTTTACGACGATCATGTTCCCACGCTGCTGGAAGCCCGGCACGAATATGCTGTTTTGTGTCCTCTGGTAGAGCGTCCGAATGGACTGCACCTGCTGTTTGAGGTCCGGTCTGCCGGGGTCAGTCAAAGCGGCGAGACCTGCTTTCCCGGCGGGCAGATGGAGCCGGGAGAGACCCCGGCAGACTGCGCCCTCCGGGAGACGGAGGAGGAATTGTCTATCCCCCGCGCCGAGATTCGGCTTCTGGGCCAAGGGGACTTTATCTGCAATCAGCGGGGCTTTCTTCTGCGGCCGCTGCCGGGGCTGGTATCCCCTGCCGGTCTCGCAGCCCTGCGTCCCGCCCCCGCTGAGGTAGCGGAGGTGTTCACTGTACCGGTGGAATTTTTCAGGACCACCCTGCCCCAGCCATGTGCCTATGATCTGATCCCCCGTGTCCCGGAGTCTTTCCCCTATGAAGCGGTTGGGATTCCCCGGGATTACCCTTGGAACTGCGGCAAGGTAGAGGTCCCGGTGTGGCTCTACGGAGGCCACGCCATCTGGGGCATGACCGCCCGGATCGTGCGTGATTTGGTTTCCCATTTGTAAAAAAAGCGTCTGAAAGTTCTCACTTTCGGGCGCTTTTTCCCTGTCCATGTGTATATCATGCGCTAAATCCCTATATTTTCCACAAAAAAGAGCGCCTTCTTTTCAGAAAAACAGAGATTTTTTACTTTTTTCGTATATTCCCTGACATTTCTGCCAAAATAATGTTAGAATGGTTATGAATCTGAAATCTTTGCAATTTTTGGAAAGGAGGCACTTCCCGTGTTTCAGGCAGGAGATCTGCTGGTCTATGGCATCACCGGCGTCTGTCGGGTGCTTTCCATTGACCGGCGGCAGGAGCGGGTGGGCAGCACCCGTCAAGAGCGGCTTTACTATCAGCTTAAACCCATCTATCAGGGCGGTTTGATCTATACCCCGGTAGACAATGACAAGGTGTCCATGCGACCCATTATCTCCCGGCAGGAGGCGGAAGATCTTATCGGTGAAATTCCCACTCTGCATCCCGCTGCCTGTCGGGCTTCCACCACTCAGGCGCTGACTCAGCAGTATCAGGCCAGTCTCCGGCAGCATAACTGCCGCAGTCTGGTGGAGCTCGCCATGTCCATTCACGCCAAGCGCCGTCAGGCAGAATCCCAGAACCGCCGCCTCGGCATGGTGGACGAGCGCTATCTCAAGCAGGCAGAGCAGCTTCTGTTCGGCGAGCTGGCCGCCGCGCTGGAAATTCCCTACGAGGCGGTCCAGCCCTATATCGCAGACCGGATCGCCGCCGTCCATTCCTGATCTGCGAAACAACACGAAAAACCATACGGAACAAAAGAGGGGCCTCGCTGAAAGCGAGGCCCCTCAGCGTGTCGAAAAAGTCTTTTCTCCCCGCTGAGCCAGTTTTTAGAACTTTATAAAAGTTCTGAAAACTTAGGATTTCAATGGCGCAGGACACCCTTCTTGGGTTTCCCGCGCACACCCTTTACCCGCAAGGGGTATGCAGCATCCGTAAAGCGGCAGAGCCGCTAACGGCTGCCCTACCTTACCGTCGCGGAGAATTAACCGCTTTATCGACAGTCTCAGGGGCCTCGCTTTCAGCGAGGCCCCTTGCTTATGCCATATTCCGGTATTTTTTCAGCTGCTTTTCAAATTCCTCCGGCAGACCGCAGGTCAGCTCCACCAATTCTCCCGTGCGGGGATGGATAAATTTCAGCCCTACAGCGTGAAGGCACTGTCCCTGCAAACCGGGGACCGGTTTTTTGTTGCCGTATACGGTATCTCCCAAAATCGGATGGCCGATGTAGGCCATGTGCACCCGGATCTGGTGGGTGCGGCCCGTTTCCAGACGGCACTCTACATAATTCACACCGGGATAGCGCTCCAGCACCGTCCAATGGGTCACGGCGTTCCGTCCGCCGGCCACCACAGCCATTTTCTTCCGGTCTGCGGGACAGCGGCCGATGGGAGCGTTCACCGTCCCGGTATCCTCCCGAAGATTGCCGGTGACGATGCAGCGGTAGGTCCGGGCCAGTGTGTGATCCTGAAGCTGCTCCGCCAGTTTCACATGGGCGAAGTCGTTTTTTGCGGCGATGATGAGACCGGAGGTGTCCCGATCGATGCGGTGGACGATGCCGGGCCGCAGTTCCCCATTGATCCCGGAAAGACTGTCCCCGCAGTGGTACAGCAGGGCGTTCACCAGCGTACCGTCCGGGTGCCCCGGTGCGGGGTGGACTACCAGGCCCTTCGGTTTGTTCACCACGATGACGTCCTCGTCCTCGTACACCACGTCCAGCGGGATATTCTGAGGCACGATGTCCGCCGCCTCCGGCTCCGGCAGTTTCACAGACACCGTTTCCCCGTCGGTCAGCCGGGTGTTTTTAGCGAGGGGTTTTCCCGCCGCCGTCACCCGGCCCTCCTCCATCAGTTTTTGAACGGCGGAGCGGGTCAGCTCCGTTTGCTCTGCCAGCCATGCGTCCAGCCGCTTCCCGGCATCCTCACTGGCCGTTTGCAGGATCAGAGGCTCCATCCGTTTTCCTCCTGTCATGCTTTTCGTAGATCAATACATAGTAGATCGCGCCCAGAATGGCCCCGGACACGATGCACACATCCGCCACGTTGAACGTGGGATAGCTGGGCCAGAATTGGAAGTGGAGCATATCCACCACATAGCCCAGCCGGAATCGGTCGATGATATTGCCGATGCCGCCGGAGAGGATCAGGCAGCAGGCGCAGATCCCCAGCGGGTGCCGGACGATCCTTCGGGCCAGCACCCACAGTACCGCCGCCAAAATGACGCCGGTGACACCCAGCAGCAGCCACTTCTGCCCGGCAAAGCTGGACCACGCCGCGCCGTAGTTGTGGACCCGCATCAGTTCCAGAAATCCCGAAAACAAAGAAGTGGTCTCCCCCATCTGCAAATGGCCCACGACCCAGGCCTTGACCCACTGATCGGCGCCCAGCAGCGCCGCCCCCAGCAGGCCGAAAATCACATAGTACATAAACGCTCCTTTTTGCAAAGGCTTTTCCAAGCCCGTCTCGGTTTCAGAAATTGCTACCAGTATACACGAAGTCCACCTAAAATGCAACGCCGGGGGAGCTATGCTCCTCCGGCGTGTGAAACTATCGATAAAGTGGTAGATCCTCCGTGACGGTAAGGTAGGGCAGCCGTTAGCGGCTCTGCCGCTTTACGGATGCTGCATACCCCTTGCGGGTAAAGGGTGTCCCGCACCATTGAAATCAAATATTTTCAGAACTTTAACAAAGTTCTGAAAATAAGAGCAGCGTGGCGAAAATATTTTCGCCACGCTGAACGCCAGGGGAGCATAGCTCCCCCGGCGTGTACTTTAGTCTTGATCCTCGGCGTCCGCAGCCGGAACGTTCTCCGGCTGTTCATGGGTTTTCTCCCCGAACACCGTCAGGAAGGCGTCCCGCTCCATGGTCTCGTGCTCCAGCAGGTACTGGGCCACCTGCTCCAGCTTATCTCGCTGCGCTTCCAGAATATCCTGGCAGCGGCGGTAGGCGCCGTCCACCAGATCCTTGACCTCCTGATCGATCTGGGCGGCCACAGCCTCGGAATAGCCCCGGCTGTGTCCCATGGTGCGGCCGATGAACACCTCGTCATTGCCGCTGTCAAAGGACACGGTTCCCAGCCGCTCGCTCATGCCATATACCGTCACCATCTTCCGGGCAATGGCGGTGGCGCGCTGAATGTCATTGCTGGCGCCGGTGGAAATATCGTTGAGACACAGCTTTTCAGCCACACGCCCGCCCAGCAGGCCCACGACCTGATCCTCCATGTAGTGCTTGGAAAGGTAAGAGCGGTCCTCCTCCGGCAGGGAAATGGTCATACCGCCGGCCATACCTCTGGGGACAATGGTGATCTGGCTCACCGGGTCCTGTCCCGGCAGCATGTGCATGACCACCGCATGGCCCGCCTCGTGATAGGCTGTCAGTTCCCGCTCGTGCTGGGGGATCACCCGGCTCTTTTTCTCCGGACCGGCGATGACCTTGATCTCCGCATCCTTCAGATTCTGCATGGTGATGAAGTGCTGATCCTTCCGGGCTGCCAGCAGTGCGCCCTCGTTGATGAGGTTCTCCAGATCCGCGCCGGTGAAGCCCGCAGTGCCTTGAGCCAGCTTACGGAGACTCACGTCCTCTGCCAGAGGCTTCCCCTTGGCGTGGACCTTCAGGATCTCCTCCCGGCCCTTGATGTCCGGCAGGCCCACATACACCTGACGGTCAAACCGGCCGGGCCGCAGCAATGCGGGGTCCAGCACGTCCGCCCGGTTGGTGGCGGCCAGGACCACCACGCCCTCGTTGGCGGCAAAGCCGTCCATCTCTACCAAAAGCTGGTTCAAGGTCTGCTCACGTTCGTCATGACCGCCGCCCAGACCGGTGCCGCGCTGGCGGCCCACGGCGTCGATCTCGTCAATGAACACAATGGCGGGGGACTGCTTTTTCGCCTGCTCAAACAGGTCCCGGACACGGCTGGCGCCTACGCCCACATACAGCTCCACAAAGTCGGAACCGGAAATGGACAGGAAGCCCACGCCGGCCTCGCCGGCCACCGCCTTGGCAAGCAGCGTCTTGCCGGTACCCGGAGGGCCCACCAGCAGCACGCCCTTTGGGATCCGGGCGCCCAGATCGATATACTTCTTTGGATTTTTTAGGAACTCCACGATCTCCCGGAGCTCCTCCTTTTCCTCGTCGGCTCCCGCCACATCGGCAAAGGTGACCTGCTTATCCTTTTCGCTGAGACCACGGATCTGTGCGGAGCCAAACTTTGCCATCCGGTCCGGCCCCATGCCTCCCTGTGCCCGGACGCTCATGAGGTACCACATACCGCCGAACATCAGCGCCATCATCAGATAGGGGAGCATGATCCCCAGCCAGTCAGTCCCCTCCGGAGGGGGATAGCTGTAAGATTTGATGATCCCTGCTGCTTTCTGCTCCTTTACCAGATCGTTGAGATCGCTGTAAAAGAGGATATAGTCATGGATCCGGCAGCGGACCGGCTGGTCGCTGCCCTTGACCTGCAGCATCAGCGTGCTGGAATCCGTAAAGCGGAAGGCTTCCACCTTCTGCTGCTCAAAAAGCTGCACCATCTCATCATAGGTCATCTCATCCCGCTGATTGAGCTGGGTCAGCCAGCTGACACATAAAATCACGATCAGCATCAGCGGCAGAATGCTGACGCCGGGTCTTCTTTTTACCATACGGGGGATCCCCCCTTTCTGTATTATCGCCGCATACAGGCGGCTGCGGCGGTTCCCGCACCTGCCGGGAATCGCCGGTCATGCTCAGGTGTTTTCGTAAACGGCGGGCTTCAGCACACCGATGTAAGGCAGATTCCGGTAAAGCTGGGCATAATCCAGGCCGTAGCCCACCACGAATTCGTCCGGCACCACAAAGCCTGACAGGTCCGCTTCCACCGCCTTTTCCCGGCGGGAGGGCTTATCCAGCAGCGTCACGATAGAGATGCTCTTGGCACCCTTTGCCATCAGATAGCTTTTCAGGAAGGCCAAGGTATTGCCGGAGTCCAGAATATCCTCCACAATGACGATCTCCCGGCCCGTGATGTCCTGCTGGAGATCATGGGTGATCTGCACCCGGCCGCTGGACACGGTGCCGTTCTGGTAAGAGCTGACAGCGATGAACTCCACGTCGCACATCAGCTGGGAAGCCCGCATCAGGTCCGCCATGAAAATGAAGGAGCCCTTCAGCACCCCCAGAAACAGGGGCCGATGCCCCTCATACCGCTTGTACAGCGCTTCACCCAGCTCCGCGATCCGGGTCTTCAGCTCCTCTTCCGTTACCAGAACCTTGAGAATGTCTTTCTCCATCTCACTATTCATTGTTGTTCTCCTCTGTCACTTTTAAAAATATCACCCGCACCGCCCGCTCATATCGGTCCGGCGCGAAATTTTCCTGGATAGGCAGCCCCGGCACCGCCACCGCGATGCCGTTCACCCGCAGGACCGGAAGCCGGTCCCGCTCCTGTGGGGAAATTCCCCGTTCTCCGCACAGGCGCTTGACAGTGCGGCCGTTCAGTCGGTCCTTGGAGTCCCAGGCCGTCACAGTCAGGTCGGCGGTCTCCGAGATGGAAATGAGAACACCCTCACCGGCCGACTCTGCCAGACTAACCTGCCACTGACCGAATGTGACGATCTCTCCCACGGTAACGGCCTGCACCGCCGGCGCAGACGCCGCCTTGAAAAAGCGCAGCGCCGCCGGCTCCCGGAGGACCGTGACGCCGTAGGGCATGGAAAGCTGGCCCCGGTCCAACGTCAAAACCGCCCGGATATGAGCGGCGGTCAAGTCCTTTTCATGGCCTGCCACCGCCGCCAGCACCGCCAGCACCAGCCGTCCCCGCAGGGCCTCCGGCGCGTCTTGCAGCACGGCGAGGGGGATCATTCCGGAAACGTTTGGGGTCACGGCGCATTGGGCCAGCAGTTTTCGACACGCAGCGTCCAGAGCCGCTTCATCCGCCGCTAGCAGCGATGCCGTGCGGCTCATGTTCTCCACAACTCTGGGATTCAGCTTCTTCAAAACCGGGAGCACCTGATGGCGCAGCATGTTCCGGGCGGCATCGTCCAAAGCGTTGGTGGAATCCTCCACATAGGGAACATCACGGGCGGCGGCATAGGCCGCCAGTTCCGCCCGGGTCACACTCAGCAGCGGACGCAGGATACAGTCCCGCTTTTCCGGAATGCCAGTCAGCCCTTTCAGGCCCGTGCCCCGCAGCAGATTTAACAGCATGGTCTCTGCGCTGTCATCCGCGTGGTGGGCGGTCAGAATGCAGCCAAAGCCCTCCCGCCGCCAGGTCTCCTCCAAAAATTCATAGCGCAATTGTCGGGCGGCTTCCTCAACGGTGCGCCCGGTTTCCTCCGCAAAGGCCCGGACATCGCCCCGGCCCGCGAAAAAAGGAATTTCACGGGCGGCGCACCAGTCCCGGACGAAGGCCTCGTCCCGGTCCGCCTCCGCCCCCCGGAGCTGGTGATTGAAATGGGCGGCGGCTACCCGCCGTCCCTGCTTCTGCCCCTGCCGGACCGTCATTTCCAGCAGGCACATGGAGTCCAGTCCGCCAGACACGGCGCACAGTGCGCCGCCCTCCGGCAGCTCCACCGCCGTCAGAGGATCAGTCATCCTCATCATAGCGGTTTTCCAGCGTGGCAAAGGTGGTGTACTCCGGCATCCACCGCAGTTCCACCTTGCCGGTCTCGCCGTGACGGTTTTTCGCTACGATACACTCGGCAATATTCCGCTTTTCGGAATCCTCGTTATAGTAATCGTCACGGTACAGGAACATTACAATGTCGGCATCCTGCTCGATGGCGCCGGATTCACGGAGGTCCGACAGCATGGGCCGTTTATCGTCCCGCTTCTCGTTAGCACGGGACAACTGGCTCAGACAGATCACCGGCACATTCAGTTCCTTGGCCATGACCTTCAGCATACGGGACATTTCGCTGACCACCTGCTGACGATTCTCGCCGCTTCGTCCACCGGATGCGGAGGTCATCAACTGTAAATAGTCGATGACTACTAGACCCAGACTGTCGATCCGGCGGCATTTGGCGTTCATATCCGCCACGCTCAGCATGGGGTTATCGTCAATACGGATATCCACTCTATTCAATACGCCGGCAGCGGCGGCGATCTTCTCCCAGTCCGTCTCCCGCAGAGAGCCGGTAACAAGCCGGGTGTTCTCCACACAGGCTTCGGAGCTGAGAAGCCGGGTCGCCAGCTGCTCCCGGGACATTTCCAGCGAAAACATGGCTACGGTCTTTTTCTCAGACTTCGCCACATTCAGCGCCACGTTCAGCGCAAAGGAGGTTTTGCCCATACCGGGACGGGCCGCCAGCAGGATCAGGTCCGATTTATTCAGGCCGCTGATCTTCCGGTCCACAGCGGACAAGCCGGTGGACAGGCCCGGAAGTCGGCTTTCGCTCTCGCTCATCTCGTTGAGCCGGTCCAGCACATCCGGCAGCACTATCCGCAGAGGCACCATATCCTGCGCACTCTGGCCGCGGCGGACGGCGTAGATCTTCTGCTCGGCAGCTTCCAGAATGGCAGCGGCTTCTCCGATGCCCTCCTGCACCAGCACTGTGATCTCCCCCGCCGCCTGAGCAACGCCCCGCAGCAACGCCTTATCCCGAACGATGGCCACATACTCCATCACGTTGGCGCTGGTGGGGGTGATCTCCATCAGCTGCGCCAGATAGGAGCGGGTGGTATTTTCGTCATAAGTCCCGGCCTTTTGCATCTCCTCGCAGACGGTGATGCCGTCAATAGGCCGGGCGTAGGTGAACATGGTGTAGATGGTCTCAAAAATCTCCCGGTTCTGCCGCAGGTAGAAGTCCGAGGGCACCAGCTTATCCATCACGTCCTTGACGCAGCCCTCGTCGATGAGCATGGAACCTAAAACGGCCTGCTCGCCTTCCAACGAATGGGGCATCTGCCGCAGCAGAAGATCTTCGTTAGCCATGGAACTCTCCTTCCCGCTTCTCCGGAAGCGCAAGTTAGACATTCAGACATACAATCATTTTTGTCAGGGCGTCCCCCAGGGGAGCCTCTCTTGCCCCTGCGGGGCAATTCACCTTCTGTACCTGGCAAAAACACATTGACTCAGCTGCCTTGGGCAGCGTTCACCAGTGAGCGGATCTCACTGGTGCAGGGTTTACTCAAGGGGAAACCGCCGCAGCGCCGCCAGTGGCGGAATAAGCAAGGCTGTTTCGAGGATGCGGCACGATTTGCAGTCTTATCATAGAGACTGCAAATCGTATTGCCGCGACGGTGTATCCTGATCCCCCTTGAATTAGTCTTACTTCTCCTCGCAGACGGTGACGTACACGGTACCGCTGACCTCAAAGCCCAGCTTGGCCTTCACCTGATAGCTGCCGTAGGCCTTGATCGGCTCATCCAGCACGATCTTCTGCTTGGGAATATCCACGCCGTACTGGGCCTTCAGGCCCTCGGAGATCTCCTTGTTGGTCACGGCGCCGAACAGCTTGCCGCCGTTGCCGGCCTTGGCGCTGAGCTTCACGGGACAGTTCTGGAGCTTCCCGGCGATCTCCTGCGCCTCAGCCTTCAGCCGGGCTTCCTCGGCCTTGCGGGCCTTCTCTTTCAGGTTCATGGTGTTGATGGCGTCCGCCGTGGCAGGCACCGCCAGCTTTCTGGGCAGAAGGAAGTTCCGGCCGTAGCCCTCGGAAACCTCGATCATCTCGCCCTTCTTGCCCTGACCCTTCACGTCCTGCTGTAAAATCACTTTCATGTTATATATCCTCACTTTCCGAATGTTCTGAATGAATTTGCTTTTTCAATTCCTGAAGCTCTGCTTCCAGCGCTTCGACCTTTTGCGCCGTACTGCTCCACGCGCAGACAGCGACCGCCAGAATCAGCGCAATCACAGCGCCTGCCCGATAGATGCCGGTACCTCTGAGATCAAACAGCATCCACCCACCAAAGAAGATAAATACCTCCATCAGGATCAGGCAGACCGCATACGCCTTCAAAAACGCCTTCATAGGCTGCCTCACTTTTCAAAGTATGCGTCCAAGACCCCAATCAACTGCTGACGGACGCTCTCCGGGTCCGTGTCCTCGATCCGTGCGCCTGCGGTGGTAGAGTTGCCGCCGCCGCCCAGGGCCTCCAGGATCACCTGCACATTGATCTCGCCCAAAGAACGGGCTGACATCAGCACCGCTCCCTCGGCGGCGTAGACCACGAAGGAAGCCTGAACACCCTTCAGGGTCAGCAGATCGTCCGCCGCCTGGGCCGCTGCAACGCGGTCCACGCCCGGCTCCTCCACCACGGAGACCGCGATGTTGCTCCGGTACATCTCCGCGCGGCGGATGATGTCATATTTCGTGACCATATCCTTCAAATCGCCTTGGAACAGCCGCTGGACCTCAGCCGTATCCGCACCGGAACGCCGCAGGAAGGCCGCCGCCTCAAAGGTGCGGCCGCCGGTCCGCTGAGTGAAATGCTTGGTATCCAGCACGATACCCGCCAGCAGCGCCCCCGCTTCCTCCCGCAGAAGATCGGTGGGCTCCACCAGATATTGCAGCAGCTCCGTCACCAGTTCGCTGGCGGACGAGGCGTAAGGCTCGTGGAAGTTGAAGGCAGCATTTTCGATATAAGTCGCTGCCCGGCGGTGATGATCAATGACCGCCACCCGGTTGCAGGATTCCAAAAGCTGGGGATTTTCCACCATGTCCGGACGGTTGGTATCCACCACTACCAGAAGCGTGTCGGCCCGCATCTGCAAAAATGCCTCAGCAGGGGTAAGGAACACGCCGCTGTACTCCGGCAGCGCATCCAGCCGGGCGATCAGGGTCTCGGCCGCAGTGTGCTCCCGGTCAATGACGATCCGTGCCTGCTTTCCACGCTTCCGGGCGGCGCAACAGATACCCGCGGCAGCGCCCACGGCGTCCATATCCGCAAAGGAGTGGCCCATGATGTAGACCTCTCCCGCGTCTGCGATCAGCTCCCGGAAGGCGTTGGCCATCACGCGGGATTTCACTTTGGTCCGCTTCTCCGTGGCCTTGGTGCGGCCGCCGTAGAAGGCGAAGTCCACCTGATTCCGCACCACCGCCTGATCGCCGCCCCGGCTCAGTGCCATTTCCAGCGAGAGCTTGGCGTTTTTGTACAGCTCCGGGATACTGGGAGAATCCTTGCCGATGCCGATGGACAAGGTTGGGTGGATATTCTCCGCCACGCGGATCGCCCGGACAGTGTCCAGAATGGAGAACTTTTCGTCTACAAAATGCTGAAAATACTGTTCTTCAAACAGGAACAGGTAATGGTTCCGGTCCGTTTTCAGCAGGATGCCCTGGCCTGCGTTGGCCCAGGTCTGCAATTTTTCGTCGATCTGCGCCAGAACCGCGCTGCGCTGGGTATCCTCGCAGGCCTTCATCAGGTCCTCGTAGTTGTCCAGCATCAGGATCGCCGCCACCGGGCGGCTGGCCTCGTAGACCTCTCTCAGATGATCGGCCTCCGTAGTCTCCACCCAGTAGGTGGTGGCCACCAGGCTCTGCACGCCGGTGCGGTTCCGGGAGCGCACCAGGCTGCCGTAGACCCGGAAACGGTGATTGTTCAGCTCCACCCGCTCCGGGCTTTCCTGTTTTCCGCTCAGCAGCCACTGGACCTGAAAATCCGGTACAGCCTCGGAAAGCCGCATCTCAAAGAGATGCTCCCGGACGCCGGCCAGCTGCAAAAAGCTCTCGTTGCTCCAGATGATCTCCCCCGTATCCGGCCGGAACACCAGCGTGGGCAGAGGGGAGTTGATGAGGGTGGACTTGCTGGCGGTGTCCACACTGCCGGTGACAGAGTCGATGTACTGCAAAACGCCCTGCCGCCGCTTCTGATTGCTCTGCCGGAAATAGAAGTACAGCAGAACGGTCAGAGTTCCCTCAGCCAAGGCCAGCTGCCAGTTGACAGGGATGGCCGCCACGGCGAACAGCAACATAACGGCGAAATAAAATTTTAAATTCGGCTCCAACAGGCGGGAGAGTTTCTTATTGCTCATTCCTTACCTCATTCTCCGATGGGGCAGGCTGGCCTGTCCCTCAGAAATCATGAAATTCATCCGATAGGTTTTTTTATTATATCAGTTTACCGGCAAATACACAATGGTATTTCTACTGAAATCTTGCGAAAACAGGCGACAGGCGGGGTGGATACGCCCGATGGCGGAAACGCCCCGCTGCCCCGTGGGGCAGCAGGACGTTTTTTTAAGTGGATTCCTTTTCATGGAGTCTGATCCAAAGGGTATGGGCCACATTTTGCGGCAGCACCGCCGCCAGTGCCGTCTCGTCCGCCTCCCGGATGGCCTTCACCGTGCCGAAATGCTTCCGCAGCTCCGCCTGCCGCTTGGGTCCCAGACCGGGAACGCCGTCCAGTGCGGAGCGCATGGCGCTCTTGGTATGGTGCTGGTGGTGATAGGTGATGGCGAAACGGTGGGTCTCCTCCTGGATCTGGCCGATGAGTGAAAACACCGCTTGATCGTTCACAATGCCGATCTCCCGGCCCTCCGGGGTGACCAGCGCCCGGGTGCGGTGGCGGTCATCCTTCACCATGCCGAAGATGGGCACCGTGCAGCCGAATTGCTCCGCCACCTCCCGGACGGCGTCGGCATGGGTCACGCCGCCGTCGATCAAAAACACATCCGGCAAGGGCAGGAACTTTTCGTCCCCGTCCGCCGCCCTTTGCAGCCGCCGCCGCAGGACCTCCCGCATGGAGCCGTAATCATCGGGATGGCCGCCAGTCAGCTCCTTGATCTGAAACCGGCGATAGGCGGATTTCAAAGGCTTCGCCCCCTGATAGACCACCATGGACGCCACAATGTCGCTGGCGCCGGTGTTGGAAATATCGAAAGACTCCATCCGTCTGGGCGGCTGGGGCAGGTTCAGCATTTTTTGCAGGGCTTCCAGCGTATACGCCGTTTTTTCCTCGGCGGTGGTGGCCCGCCGGACCTCCTCCTGTGCGTTGCGGACCGCCATATCCGCCAGTGTGGACTTCTCTCCCCGCTGGGGCACATGGACCCAGACCTTATGCCCCGCCCGCTGGGTCAGGGCCTCGGACAGTTCCTCGCAGTCCCCCGTGTCCACGCAGAGCAAGATCTCATGGGGCAGAATGGCCCGCGGCAGATAATACTGGGCCGTGACCGCCGCCAGCAGCTCCGCCGCCGATTCCTCCATAGGCGCGGTCAGCAGTTCCGTCTCCCGGCCCACCAGATCGCCGTTTTCCATGTGAAGAACGGCATAGCCGCTCTTGCCCGCCCCCCGGAACACGCCCCACACGTCCGTATCGGCGCACAGTCCCGCGATGACGGTCTGCTTTTTGCTCAGGGCGCTGATGGCTTGGATACGGTCCCGCAGTTGGGCCGCCTGCTCAAACCGCAGGGCCTCCGCCTCCGCTTCCATCTCGGCGGTCATGTCCCGGAGGAGCTGCTTGGAGCGTCCCTCCAACAGCTGGGCCGCCTGCTCCATCCGGCGGTCATATTCCGCCTCCGGCATCTCCGGGCGGCAGAACCCGTCGCACCGGCCCATGTGGAAATTCAGGCAGGGCCGCTCCGCGCCGATGTCCCGCGGAAACTGTCGGCGGCAGGTGGGCAGGCGCAAAGCCTGACATACCGCATCCACTGCCTGACGGGTCTCGTACCGCCCGCCAAAGGGACCGAAGTACTTCGCGCCGTCATTGGCGGGTCGATTCACCAGAGTGAATTTCGGATACCGCCCCCGGCTGAGGCGCACCAGCGGATAGCCCTTGTCATCCTTCAGCAGGATGTTGTACCGGGGCATATGCCGCTTGATGAGGGAGTTTTCCAGCACCAGCGCCTCAAATTCACTGGTGACGAAGATCGTGTCGAAATGATCTACCTGACTGACCATCTGCCGGGTCTTGACACTGTGGGCCGCGCTGTCCTGAAAATACTGGCTCACCCGGTTTTTCAGTTTTTTCGCCTTGCCCACATAGATGACCTTCCCGGTCTTGTCCATCATCAGATAGACGCCGGGCTGTAAGGGCAGATCGTTGGCCTTTTCCCGCAGCTCGTCCTTTGTCATGATTTCGCCTCCTATCCGGCCTAAGAACAAAAGAGCATCACTTTACAGTGATGCTCTTGTTTGGTGCGCGAGGCGGGACTTGAACCCGCACGTCCGTAACGGACACTAGAACCTGAATCTAGCGAGTCTGCCAATTCCACCACTCGCGCGTATCAATATGAAGTTAATCCCCGAAGGGTGCCCATCGGAAGAAACTCCGATGGGGCTTTCTGGTGCGCGAGGCGGGACTTGAACCCGCACGTCCGTAACGGACACTAGAACCTGAATCTAGCGAGTCTGCCAATTCCACCACTCGCGCGCATAAGCAATCTTTCCGGAGAGAAAACTGGTGCGGCTGACGGGACTTGAACCCACACGTCGAATCGACACCAGCACCTCAAGCTGGCCTGTCTACCAGTTCCAGCACAGCCGCAAACAAATACCGCCTAAAAAAGACTGCTTGATTATTATATCCATTCGTATCCATAATGTCAACCAGAATTTGCGGTTTTTCTAAAAAAATTTTCCGGGCGGCAAAACCGCCCGGAAAAACAGGGCCTCAAAGCTGGGACAAAACCTCGCCGATGGGGTCCGTAATGACCAGCCCAGCCGCCAGATCCCGGGCCACCGGGGATTTGTTGATGAGGGCCAGCCGGTCCCCACGGAAATAGTTGATAAGTCCCGCCGCAGGCCACACATTCAGGGAGGTGCCGCCCACGATCAGCAGATCCGCCTGCGCGATAGCGTTCACCGCGCCGTCGATGATCCGGTCATTCAGGGCCTCCTCATAGAGCACCACGTCCGGCTTGATGACGCCGCCGCAATCGCACCGGGGAACTCCTGTGGTGTGGAGGATGTGATCCAGATCGTAGAATTTTCCACATTTTTCGCAGTAATTCCTGTGTACGCTGCCGTGCAGCTCATAGACCTGTTTGCTGCCAGCGGCCTGATGAAGTCCGTCGATGTTCTGGGTCACCACTGCCAGCAGCTTCCCCTCCCGCTCCCATTCCGCCAGCTTTTTGTGGGCGGCGTTGGGCTTTGCGCCGGGGCAGAGCATCTTCGCCCGGTAAAAGCGGAAAAATTCTTCGGGATTGCTTTTATAAAACGTATGGCTTAAAATAGTCTCCGGAGGGTATTTCCACTCCTGATGGTATAAGCCGCCGGTGCTGCGGAAATCCGGGATCCCGGACTCCGTGGACACCCCCGCCCCGCCGAAAAAGACGATTTTCCGGGCCGCGTCGGTCCATTCCTTTAATGTTCTGACCGCATCCGTCATAAAAATACCCCTCCAGTCTGTATAATAAGGAAGTTATCTATGAACATTCAGATCTTCGGCTCCTCCAAATCCTTTGACTCGAAGAAGGCGGAGCGCTGGTTCAAGGAGCGCCGCATCAAATATCAGTATATCGACGTTCCCTCAAAGGGATTATCTCCCCGGGAGTACCAATCCGTCAAGCAAAAAGTTGGCTTTAAGGCGCTGGTGAATACAAAATGCCGGGCGTACGAGGAGCTTTACATGGCCTATATCACCCCGGACGCCCAAGAGGAAAAGCTGCTGGAATATCCGGAGCTGTTCAACACCCCCATTGTCCGCAATGGCAAGGAGGCCACTGTGGGCTACTGCCCGGACGTCTGGGCCAAATGGGAGTAAAATCTTCCCGGAGGGAGACACTGCTATGTGGGACAACACCCTGCCGAAAAACCGATTTCTCCGCTTCTGTGTACTGATGGTCCATCGCTGCGGGCGGCATAACGTGGCCACGCAGAGTGCGGCGCTGGCCTTTTACCTGCTGTTCATGATCTTTCCCTTCCTCATTTTCATCAGTGCCCTGCTGGGTCTGCTGAATCTGAACATCACCGGCATGATGACCGTCCTCTCGGATTTTCTGCCGGAGGAAGTGGTGGACCTGCTCCGGATGTACTTCACTTACGTCACCGACAATCCCAGCCCCCAACTCATGGTATTCGGTCTGGTCTTTTCCATCTACTTCCCCATGCGGGCCACCAACTCTCTGATGGCCGCCGTGCGGATAGCCTACCATTTAGGCCCGCCCAAGGGCTTTATCACCCAATGGATCAAGGTGCTGCTCTATACCGTGACCCTCATTGTCACCATCGCCCTGACCTTGTCTCTGATGACCTTCGGAGAGCGGGCGCTGTGGTACACCGTGGAGCATTTTCACCTGCCGGAATTCCTGGCGAAGCTGTGGGTAACGCTGCGGTTCCCCGTAGCCGGGGCCGTCAGCTTTCTGGCACTGTTCCTGCTCTACGCCCTGGCCCAGGATACCATCCAACCCCTGAAAAATATCTGTCCCGGCGTTCTGTTCTCTCTGGCAGCGTGGATGGCGTTCAGCTGGCTCTATTCCTACTACGCCAACCACTTCTCCCACTACTCTGTGCTCTATGGCTCCATCGGCGCCGTCATTGTGGTGCTGATCTGGCTGAACCTCTCGGCATTCACATTGATTCTGGGTGCGGAGATGAATGGTGTGCTCATCAGTATGCGGAAGGACCGTCTGGAGCAGGGCGTCAACATACCCAAGACATAAATCGTCTGTCAAATCTCAGCCGCGGCCTCGCTGCGGGAAAGGAAGCTGTTTTATGGATACAAAACTGCAGGAATATGCAAAATTACTGATTGAAGTAGGCCTGAATGTTCAAAAGGGCCAGACTCTCATCATTTCATCGCCGGTGGAGTGCGCCTCCTTCGCCCGGCTGTGTGCTGACGCGGCCTATGACGCAGGCTGCCGGGAGGTCATCATGAACTGGAGCGACGACTATCTTAGTCGGCAGAAGTTCCTCCGGGCGGACGCCTCCGTTTTCGATGACACACCGGAGTGGCGCGAAAAGTTTTTCACCTGCTATGCGGAAATGGGAGCCGCCTATCTGGCCATTGCCGCCAGCGATCCGGAAACGCTGAAGGGCGTGGACCCCGACCGGCTGGTCCGGTCTCAGAAATCCGGTTCCGTGCTCCGCAAGACCTTTGACCGGCTCCAGATGAGCAACGGCTTCCCCTGGTGCATTGCCTCGGTGCCCATCCCCTCCTGGGCCGCCACCGTGTTTCCGGAGCTGCCGGAGGATCAGGCCATGGAAAAGCTGTGGGATGCCATTCTCCGCTCCGTCCGCATTCAGGGAGACGGCACCGCCGTTTCCGCATGGCGCCAGCATCTGGACACCCTGGGCCGCCGGAAAAAGCTGCTGAACGAGTACCACTTCAAATACCTGCACTACACCAATTCTCTGGGCACTGACCTCACCATCCAGCTGCCGGAGGACCATCTCTGGGCCGCCGGCAACTCCGTGATGAAAAACGGGGTGGAGTTCGTGGCCAACATGCCCACGGAGGAGATTTTCACCGCCCCTCTGAAAACCGGCATCAACGGCGTGGTCTATTCCGCCATGCCTCTGGTGGACAGCGGCAACATCATCGACAAGTTCTACTTCATCATCCGGGACGGCAAGATCGTGGAAGCCCACGCCGAAAAGGGTGAGGAATTCCTGAAAGCCGCCATCAGTGTGGACGAAGGCGCCAGCTACTTCGGAGAAGTGGCCCTGGTCCCCTATGACAGCCCCATTTCCAATCAGAAGATCCTGTTCTACAACACCCTGTTTGACGAAAACGCTTCCTGCCATCTGGCCTTCGGCGAGGCATATCCCGAGTGCATTGAAGGCGGCGAGTCCATGACCCGGGAGGAGGTGCAGGCCCACGGCCTGAACTATTCGCTGACCCATGTGGACTTCATGGTTGGCACCGCCGACCTCTCCATCGTGGGCACCACCCATGACGGCCGGGAGATCCCCGTCTTTATCAACGGAAACTTTGCCATCTGATGCAGCAGACCTAACAAGAAAGAGAGAATTATATGATCACAAAACCGAAATTTGACGAATCCGTTTTTGTCTGTCCCGGTGCCGCCATCGTGGGAGACGTGACCCTGGGAAAGAATGTCAACGTGTGGTACAATGCCGTCCTCCGCGGAGATGACGGTGCCATCAAAGTGGGCGACAACACCAACGTTCAGGACTGCGCAGTGCTGCACGAGGAGACCACGGTCGGTTCCGGCTGCACCATCGGCCACGGGGCCACTGTCCACGGCTGCACCGTGGGCAACAACGTGCTCATCGGCATGGGCGCCACCGTTCTCAACGGTGCAAAGATCGGCGATAACTGCATCGTAGGCGCCGGAGCGCTGGTCACCGGCAAAATGGACGCTCCCGCCGGCTCCATGATCCTGGGCAGCCCCGCCAAGGTGGTCCGTCCCCTGACGGAGGCCGAGATCGAGAGCAACCGGGAATCCGCCCGGGAATACTGTCATCAGGCAGACCGGTACCGCGAGGACTGATTTGCGCCAAAAATAGGGAAAATGCTGAAAGAAGCCCGGAATTTCACACTTCTTTCGGCGCTTTGCCGCTTGCAACCAAACCGTTGTACGCATATACTTGCTCCGATATTAAACGATTACTTCTCAAGCAAGGAGCTATTTATATGACATTGCAGTTTTCACCTCAAACCCGACGGGTCTTTCACCTCTCGCTGCCCATCTTCGCAGAGCTTCTCTTGCAGCTTCTGGTGGGCAATATGGACCAATTCATGATCTCCCACTTCGGCTCCGCCGCCGTGGCCGCCATCGGCAACGGCAATCAGGTGATGAACGTGGTCATCATCGTGCTCACCACCATGAGCACCGCCGCCACCATTCTCCTGACCCAGCACATCGGCGCAGGCCGGGTCGGTGGGGAATGCAGCGAGATCGTCACCGTGGCCGTTACGGTCAGCGCCGTATTCAGCTTTCTGGTGGGCCTGTTTTTGCTTTTAGAGCCGGAATTGGTCTTTCAGCTCCTGCGGACGCCGGAGGACGCCTTTGACGGTGCCTGCCTTTACACCCGCATCGTAGGCGGTACGGTACTGCTTCAGGGGCTGTATATCCAGCTCTGCGCCGTTCTGCGGAGCTACACCCTGCTGAAAGAGGTGGTGGTGCTCTCCGTTTCCATGAACCTTCTGAATGTGGTAGGCAACGCCATTCTGATCAACGGCTTCTTCGGCTTCCCGCAAATGGGCGTGGCTGGCGCCGCCGTATCCACCGTGATCTCCAAGGCTGTGGGCCTGACGCTGGCCTGCATCACCCTGAAACGCAAATGCACCGTCCGTTTTTCCCTGCAATATCTGCACCCCTTCCCCGCAAAGACCTTCCGCGCCCTGCTGGGCATCGCCCTGCCCTCCGGCACGGAGGCCCTGTCCTACAACGTATCCCAGACCTTCATCCTCCGTTTCATCAATCTGATGGGTGCGGCGGTGGTCAGCGCCAAGGTCTATGGCAGTATGCTGGCCAACGTGGCCTATGTGTACTCCATCGCCGTGGGGCAGGCCACCCAGATCATTCTGGGCTACATGATCGGCGGCCGGAAGCTGGACGAGGTCAGCGGCCGTGTCTGGTCCACCATCCGCATCGCGCTGGCTGCCTCCGAGCTGCTGACACTGCTGATCCTCATTTTCTGCGATCCCATTTACAGCATCTTCACCGATGATCCTGTGATCCACGCGCTGGGCCGGCAGATCCTTTATGTAGAGTTCGGTCTGGAGATTGGGCGGTCCATCAATATCGTCATGACCCGCTGCCTCACCACCGCCGGAGACGTCTGGTACCCTGTGGGCGTGGGCATTTTCAGCATGTGGATCGTGGCCGTAGGCGGAAGCTGGCTGCTGGGACACGCGCTGAACTGGGGTCTTGTGGGCATCTGGATTGCCATGGCCTGTGACGAGTGTCTCCGGGGTGCGCTGTTTACGATCCGTTTCCGGAGCGGCAAGTGGAAGGAAACCCGGCTGGTGGCTGATTCAACGAAAGGAACCTGACATATGGAATTCAACAAGCAGACCGTAAAGGCCCTGTTGGGCGTTGTCTGCGGCGGCATTGCCTTCGCCGCGGCGCTGCTGCATCTGGATGTGGTGGCAGGTGCCGCCGGGTGGCTGCTGGGCATTTTGGCCCCGCTGCTGCTGGGCTGCGCCATCGCCTTTATCCTCAATGTCCCCATGCGGGCGCTGGAGCACTGCCTGTTTCCCCACGTCAAAAAGGCCAATAAGCTCCGCCGCCCGCTGGCGCTGCTGCTCACCGTTGCGGCAGTATCCGCCGTGCTGGCGCTGGCCGGCATGGTGATCGTCCCCGGCGTGCGGGACGCCGTCGCCTCCATCGCGGCGCAGGTGCCGGAAGCCTTTGAGCGCTTGCAGGAAAGCGCCGCCCGCTTTCAGGAATACCTGCCCCTTCTGGCAAACCAGATCGAAGGGCTGTCTATCGACTGGGCCAGTCTTTCCCAGAAAGCCGTGGGGCTGGTCCAGAACTGGGGCAAGGGCCTTCTGATCTCCGGCGGTGGACTGGTCAGCGGCATCGTCAGCGGCGTCACCACCTTTTTCATCGGCCTGATCTTTTCTCTGTACATCCTGCTGCAAAAGGAAAAACTGGCCCGGCAGGGCCGTCAGCTTTGCTACGCCTTTCTGCCGGAAGCCGCCGCGGATCAGCTTCTGAATATTCTGCGGCTCAGTGAGCGAACCTTTTCCAGCTTTCTCTCCGGTCAATGTCTGGAGGCCGTGATCCTGGGCACCATGTTTTTTGTGTCCATGACCCTGCTCCATTTCCCCTATGCGCTGCTGGTGGGCGTTTTGATCGCACTGACCGCTCTGATCCCCATTGTAGGGGCGTTCATCGGCTGCGCCGTGGGTGCGCTGCTGATGCTGGTGAACGATCCCTGGCAGGCGCTGTGGTTCATCGTCCTGTTCCTGGTGCTCCAGCAGATCGAGGGCAACCTCATCTATCCCCATGTGGTGGGCTCCTCCGTGGGACTGCCCTCCATCTGGGTGCTGGCAGCCGTGACAGTGGGCGGCAGTCTCATGGGCATTCTGGGAATGCTGGTGTTTATTCCCCTGTGCAGCGTGCTGTACGCCCTGCTGCGGCAGCTCACGGTCCACCGGCTGAAGCAGCGGCGCGTCCCCGCCGAAAAGTGGCGGGAACCGCCCAAGAAATAAGAAAGCAGTTCCATATAACTGGCAAAAAAGCCAAGCCGCGGAACGCGGCTTGGCTTTTTGCGGTCTTTTTGATTTTGTGGCAAGAGGCGGATACCACGCGGGAGGGGACGCCCTCGCTCCGTCAATTTCCCTCATCTATGATCGCTTTCCACTGGCGATACTCCGGGGTTTCATCCCACTCCAGCGCCCTGTCGATATAGAACTCCGCAAGCTCAAAAGACGCGGGCGGCGTCAATGCGATAAAAAGATAATACGCCATCAAAAACGCACAGTAGGCAGCGGTTTTCATGCGTTCTTTCCCTTGAAACCTATGCAGTGACGCCTCCAAAACGAAGAACAGGTTGAGCCGGTCTACTTCACTTGCGTCCCCGTAAAAGCAATTCAGGTCATCCGGTGTGAGCCCCAATAAGACGTTCTCCTCAAAATACGGATGTCCGAAATCGATCGTTATCTTCACAGAATTCGCCTCCACGGGGCCGTTCCGCCAGCTTTCCCGCTATTTCAACTGGTCCAGCGTGAGAGAAAAGCTGGGCATGAAGGTCTCCAGAAAATACGTCACCTCCGGCAGCTCGTATTCCTCCAGCGCCGCGCGGGTCTGTACGGCGGCGTCCCGAAACTCGCTGTTCCCGGCCTTCAATTCCTCCACGCATTTGATGTAGGCGGACAGCTTGTCCGCCGCCTTCACCAGCCGCTCCGTCTCCGGGTCCGTCACCGTGAGGATGGGGGCGTACACCGGCTGAAATTCCTCCGGCAGCATATGCAGCAGCTTTTCCTCCGCCACCGCTTCCACCGCCTTGTAGGCTTTGCGGATGGCGGGGTTGTCGTACTTGATGGGCGTAGGCATATCGCCGGTCAGGATCTCGCTGGCGTCATGATACAGCGCCGCCACCGCCACCGCTCCGGCGTCCGCATGGCCGCCGAACTTCTCATTGCGGATCACCGCCAGAGCGTGGGCCAGCACCGCCACCTGATGGCTGTGCTCCTGCACGTTTTCCGGGGCCGTGTTCCGCATCAACGCCCAGCGCTGGATGAAGCGCATCCGGGAAAGATAAGCGAAAAAGTGACTGCCGATCCTCATGCTTCCGCCTCCTGTTCCACGATTTCTCCCAACAGGGCCTCGCCGTCCACATCGGTGATCCGCACGGTCCGCAGTGCATTATGCAATTCCGCACCGTCCACCAAAACTTCCATATAGTTCGGGGCATGGCCGAAGAACTTCCCGTTTTTCGGCTGCTCAAACAGCACCGGATACGTCCGGCCCACGCAGCCCTCCAAATAGCTCCTGTGCATTTCCTCCGCCACCGCCGCCGCCCGGCGGGCCCGCTCCTCCTTGACAGCCTTGGGTACCTGTTCCATCTTGGCCGCTGGGGTGCCGGGACGGATGGAGTAGGGGAAAATGTGCATCTGGGCAAAGCGGCACTTCCGGATGAAGTCTAAGGTCTGAGCGAACTCCTCCTCTGTTTCCTCCGGGAAGCCGGTGATGAGGTCCGTGGTAACGGCGGGGCGGTCAAACCAGCGGTTCAGCAGTTCCACGGATTCCAGATACCGGGCGGTATCGTACTTCCGGTTCATCCGCTTCAAGGTGGCATCGCACCCGCTCTGCATAGACAGGTGGAACTGGGGGCACAAGTTCGGCAGCGCCGCCGCCCGGCGGCAGAAGTCCTCCGTCACAGTGCGGGGCTCCAGACTGCCCAGCCGCAGGCGCACCTCCGGCGCCGCGGCGGACAGGGCCTCCAGCAGGTCGATAAGACTTTGGCCGTTTTTGAAGTCATGGCCCCAGGAGGAGATCTCGATGCCTGTCAGCACGATCTCCCGGTAGCCCTCCGCTGCCAGCTGCCGCGTCTGCTCCACCGCCTGTTCCAGCGAAAGGGAGCGCACCGGTCCCCGGGCGTAGGGGATGATACAGTAGGTGCAGAAGTTCACGCAGCCGTCCTCGATTTTCAGCATGGCGCGGGTGCGGCCCTCCATGCCGCCGGCAGGCAGCACCTCAAACACCCGCCGCTCAAAGGACTTGTCAATGGCCTCCAGATTCTTCTTTCCGGCGGCAGCCTCCTCAAGCAGGGAAATGAACCCCTCCCGGTCGCCGGTACCGGCGATGAGATCCGCCCCCAGCTTCCGCACATCCTCCGGATGGGTCTGGGGATAGCAGCCGCACACCGCCACCACCGCCGCCGGGTGCTGCTTCTGTACCCGGTGGATCACCTGCCGGGACTTCTGGTCGCTGACGGCGGTGACAGAGCAGGTATTCACCACATAGGCGTCGGCCTCGTCGGAAAATTCCACCACCTGATGTCCTTTTGCCCGGAGGGTCTGCTCCATAGCCTGCGTCTCATATTGATTCACCTTGCAGCCAAGGGTGTAAATGGCAACTTTCATAGGTTCTCCTTGCGTTTTCAGAATCGTTCTTATATAATGAATAATTACGCTATTGAAAGAGATTTCCGGGGGGATTCCCGTGATTTCCCTCCCATTATACGTTTATTTTCGGAATAGGGCAAGAGGAGGATTTTTTATGATCTATCTGGACCACGCCGCCACCACGCCGGTCCCCAAGGCTGTGGCGGACGCCATGTACACCGTGCTGACAGAACAGTACGCCAACCCCAACGCACAATATCCCTTCGGACAGGAAATGCGCCGCAGCGTGGAGGATTGGCGGGCTGTGATTGCCAAAGCCGTAGACTGCGAAGCAAACCAGCTTTTCTTTACCTCCTGCGGCACCGAGGGTGACAACTGGGCCATCCGGGCCGCCTGCTGGCAGAACCGCCATGTGGGCCGCCACATCGTCACCACCGCCGTGGAGCACCACGCCGTCCTCAACTGCTGCCAGCAGCTGGAGCAGGAGGGCTGGGAGGTCACGACCATCCTGCCGGATCAAAACGGCGACATTTCCGCCGAATCCGTTCTGGCGGCGGTGCGGCCGGACACGGCGCTGGTGTCCGTGATGATGGTGAACAACGAGCTGGGCAGCATCTATCCCATTGCAGACATCGCCAAGGGTTTGAAGGCCGTCAACGAAAAAACCCTGCTCCACACCGACGCGGTCCAAGGCTTTTTGAAAGTCCCCTTCTCTGCCAAAGCTTTGGGAGCGGACTTCATCGCCATCTCCGGTCACAAGGTCGGCGCCCCCAAGGGCATCGGCGCTCTTTATATCGGCCCCCGGGTTCGGAATCCCCGGCCCTTGCTGCCCGGCGGCGGTCAGGAAATGGGCCTGCGCTCCGGTACGGAGGCCACTGCCCAGATCGCGGGTTTCGCCAAAGCGGTGGAGCTCCGCTGGGATCATCTGGAGGACAAGCTCCGGCACATGGCAGAGGTCAAGGCCTACGCCGTGGAAAAGCTGACGGCCATTCCGGACCTCCAGATTATCGGGGACGGCAAGGCCCCCCATGTCCTGTCCGCTTCCATGGCGGGCTGGCCCAGTCAGAACGTGGTGAACGATCTGGGCAGTCAGGGCATCTGCGTCTCCGCCGGCTCCGCCTGTCATCATGGCAAGTCCAGCCAGGTGGTGGCGGCGCTGCATCTGCCCAAGCGGGTGGCCGCCGGTGTCATCCGGCTGAGCTTCGGCCCGGAGACTACTTTTGCGGACATCGACGCCTGCGCGGAGGCTCTCCGGAATCATCACAATCACCGGATGCCCATGCTATAAAGCTATAAAATATCAAGGGGGAGCAGACTCCCCCTTGAGAATTCCTCACACGGTTCACTGCTATGCAGAAGGTGAATTGCCGCAAAGCTGCAAGAGACGCCCCTCTGGAGAGCTCGCTACGCTCGCACACTTGTGAACCGCAAAGTATGTTTTGTCAGGTACACGCCCTGACAAAACATGGATTCCATTTATTATTCTGAATAAGGAATTTCATTTTATGAATTTCAGCTATCTTCGCCGGGAGCCCGGCTTCTACCGCCGGGTCTTTACACTGGCTCTGCCAGTGGTCCTTCAGAACCTCATCACCACCTCTCTTGGCTTCATGGACACCTTCATGGTGGGTCTGGTCGGTCAGGAGCAGATGTCCGCCGTCACCGTGGCCAATGTACCCATCTATATCATCCAGCTCATCGTTTTCGGTCTGCAAAGCGGCTCCCGCGTGCTCATCAGCCAGTTCTGGGGTCGGGGAGATCGGGAATCCATCAACCGGGTCATGGGTATCGGCTTCTTTGTGGCAGGAGGCATTTCCACCCTCTGCGCTCTGACCATGGGGCTGTTCCCCCGGCAGGTGCTGATGCTCATTACCGACAATGCCCGTCTGGTGGAGCTGGGCACCTCCTACATCCGCATCGTGGGCTTCTCCTATATTCTCAACTCCCTCTCCTCCATCTACATCGGTATGCAGCAGAGCATTGAGAATCCCCGCTTCGGCATGACGGTATTCGCCATTTCCACCGTCTGCAACACCGTAGGCAACTACATCCTGATCTTCGGCAAGCTGGGCCTGCCCGCACTGGGGATCACCGGCGCCGCCATCGCCACCTTCTCCTCCCGTGTGGTGGAATTTGTCATTTCCCTTGTCTACGCCCTGCGCTGCAAGCAGATGCCCCTGATGCCCGCCTGTATTCTCCGGCCCGGCAAGGCCACCTTCCGCAGCTTTGTGAAGTTCTCCACGCCGGTGCTGCTGAACGAGACTCTCTGGGGTACCGGCACCTCACTCTACACCGTCATCATGGGCCACATGGCGGGCAGCACAGACCTGATCTCCGCCTACACCGTGGCGGGCAACATCGATAAGATGGTGACGGTAGCCATCTTCGGCGTGGCAGCGGCGGCCGCCGTGATCGTCGGCAAGGAGGTTGGCATGGGCGGCAAAAACGCCTATCCCATTGGTCAGGCCCTGACCTTTGTGGCCTTTTGCACCGGCTTTGGTGTCGCAATAGCGGAGCAGCTGCTGTTCTGGCTCGTGCTGAAGCCCCACGTGCTGCCTCTGTTCTCCATGACCGCCGCCTCAGCGTCTCTCTGCGTGACCATGATGATCTGCTACTCCATCTCTGCCCCGCTCCACGCCTTTGCCACCACCGGCATCGTGGGCGTTCTCCGGGGAGGCGGCGATGTGCGGATTGCCATGCTGATCGACGTTCTCCCCCTGTGGTGCTTCACCCTGCCGCTGCTGGTGCTGCTGGGGCTGGTACTCCACGCTCCCATCGCCATCTTCTGCTTCATCATGGCCACGGAATCCGCTTTGAAGGTTCCCTTCGGCCTGCACCGGATCCGCAGCGGCAAGTGGATCCATGACGTGACCCAAGATCTGAACGCATAGGAGGGATCGTATGAAATCTCTGTTCCGCTGTCCTGTCTGCGGCGGTCCGCTGGACCGGGAGGAACGGGTCTACCGCTGCGCTGACCGACACAGCTATGACATCGCCAAGGAGGGCTACACCTATCTGCTGCCCCCCAATCAGAAGCACTCCGCCGATCCCGGCGATGACAAGGCTATGTCGGCAGCTCGCCGGGATTTCCTATCCAAAGAGTATTATATGCCGCTCTTAAATACGCTTTGTAGCCAGATTTTGCCGCTTGTGGGCGAGCATCCGGTGATTTTGGATGCCGGCTGCGGAGAGGGGTACTACACTGCCGGCATCCGGGCAGCCCTGACTGCCGCCGGGAAAACGCCCGCTATAGCCGGTATCGACATCTCCAAATCTATCCTCCGGCTGGCCGCCAAACGGGAAAAGCAGGTGGAATTCGCAGTGGCCTCCTGCTATCATCTTCCCTTTGCGGATGAAACGGCAGACCTGCTGCTGGACTGCTTCTCCCCCCTGGCCATTGACGAATTCCGCCGGGTCCTGAAGCCCGGAGGCCATTTTCTCTATGTGGTACCCGGCGCCGACCATCTGTGGGAGCTGAAGCGGGTCCTCTACGATGCGCCCTACCCCAACGAGGAAAAAGAAACTCCCTACGAGGGCTTCACCTATGAGGCCATCGTTCCGGTGGACTTCACCCTCCATCTGGCAAATCAGGCGGATATCCAATCCCTCTTCCGTATGACGCCCTACTGCTGGAAAACCCCCAAGGCGGGCGTAGAGCGGATGGAAGCGTTGGAAAATCTGGACTGTCAGGCATCCTTCCGCATCCACATCTTCAAAAAGCTGTAAAAAATACGGGTCGGTTTTCAAAACCGACCCGTATTTTTGTCCTTCTGTCAGACGGTCTGACCGGCCAGCCGCAGCCCCCGGCCAAAATCCTGAAACGCCTTTGTGATCAAGCCCTGACCGACGGTGTTGGGGTGGGTACCATCGGCGCAGAGGGTCTGCTCCAGATGGCCGTAGTCCAAAAAGGCTCCACGGACATCCACCAGCGGCACATTTTCCTCCCGGGCCAGACGCTCCACCGCACGGGAATACCGCTCCTGCCAGACGTAGATGTTGCCCACGTCTCCCAGCCAGCGCATCACAGCCTCTTTATCCAGATCTCCGCACCACCAGTTGAAAAAGCGCTCGCTGTCCAGCGGCGGCAGGTTGGTAAGGATGGGCCGGATACCGTGGCTCCGTACCCGCCGGATCATCTCCCGGTACAGCTCCACAAACTCTGGCAGCGGCACGTTGGGCTGATGGTCTCCCGTGGGGTCCTCCGCGATCTCCTTCCAGCGGAAATCGCAGTCATTGCCGCCGAAGTCCATCACCATCATGTCGCAGGGCAGCTTCCGGGCCAGCATCCGGTCCAGCAAGCGGCTGCCCTTGCGGACCGTGGCTCCAAAGTGCGCGTCATTATGAATGGAAAGCTGAAATTCCGATTCCAAAGCCTCCATATTGATCTCATTATGAGTACGATAGCGCCGGTCACCCAGATCTACCTGAATTCCCTTTAAGATGGAATCCCCTAACAGGGTCACCTGTCTGTTCTGTACCATACGATCACCTCATTGCCATGTAATATAGTTTTCAAAACTATATTACATAGTATTCATCGTTTTGTCAAGAGCTATTCTTCAAAACGAAGGAACCATGACCCCGGCAGTCTGCTCGGTCAGCTCAAACGCCGCTCCTTGCAGGTGGTGGACCGCCTCCGCGGGCCACAGCTCCAGAAACGGCTCCACGCTGTCCACCTCCGTCAGGCCGTAGGGCGCGTGGTGGTAGTGCATGGGCACCACGCAGCGAGGATGCAGCGCATCGCACACTGCCTTTGCTCCGGCGGCATCCACTGTGTAAACACCCCCGACCGGCACCAGTACGGCGTCCACCGGGCCGATGGCCGCCGCCTGCTCCGCCGTCAGCTGGTGCCCCAGATCGCCCAGATGGGCCACAGACAGGCCGCCGGCTGTAAAAATCCGGACCGTGTTGGTCCCCCGCAGCGCGCCGCCCCGGTCATCATGAAAGGTCTCTACCTCCCGGACCGTAAACGGGCTTTCCCGCTCCGGCAGCAGCTCCACACAGTCTGTGGCGTGATGGTCAAAATGGCCGTGGCTGCAAAAAACGGCGTGAGCCTGTATGTGCAAAGGCGGATACCCCGCCACGCCGGTATACGGGTCCAGTACAATGCGATAGCCGTCCTCCTCCAAAAGAAAACAGGCGTGTCCCAGCCAGGTCAGCTTCATAACGATCCCTCCTAAAATATCAGAAAAGGCAGCGGTCTCCCGCTGCCTTTAGTCTATCAGGTATCACCGGACTTGTCATCCGGTTTTACATCGTTTTTCTTCTTGAACAGCGGTTTTTTCATTCCGCTCCGCCGCCGGATCTTCCGCAGGATGACCACCGCCGCTGCGATGATGACCGCCCACAGGATCAGCCACATCCAGCTGTACGCCAGCGCCACGGCGAAGTCCTCCATGCCGTTCACAAAGGAATGCCAGCCCCGGCTCATAGCGCTGCTCAGGCGATCTCCGAAATTCTCCGGCAGTTCCTCCGTGTCGGAATACTTATAGACCTCCGACACATGGACGTTGATGGTGGCGAAGTCCACCAGCGCGTCATAGTGCCGCAGGGTACCGGAAAGGTCCTCGATATTCCACTCTGTTTCGGAAATGGCGGACTCAATGGTGATGATGTCCTCCATGTTTTCCGCCTGGGACAGCAGCTTTTGCAGCCGCTCCAGCTTGATCTGCTGGGTCTTCAGGCGGCCTGCCGTGTCATAATAGGTCTCTGTGATATTTTCCAAATTGGTGTTCCGCCACGTCACATGGGCAAGCTCCCCGGCCTGATCCAGAAAGCTCTGAAACTGAGCGGAGGGCACCCGGACGGTATAATCCGCCCACCGGTAGCCCCGGCTCCCGCCGCCTACGGTGCTGCTCTCCAGGTAGCCGCCCTTGGCCTCCGCCAGCGATGCCAGCGCCTTGACGGCCTCGTCAAACTCCGTGGTCTCCAGATTGATGTCCCCGGTGTAGATGATCTTCTGGTTTTCCAGAACACCTCCGCCGCTGTCCCGACCCTCGTCATCATAGCCGTTGGTGTCAGCGTCTCCCTTCTCCTCTGTCACGGCGGGGCTTTCCGCAGGGTGGTCGTTGGCGCTGGAATCAACGGAAGCCGCAGTTTTGCTGCTGGCTCCGCAGGCAGTCAGACTCAGGAGCATAATCATTGCGAGAAAACAGACAAATAACTTTCTTTTCATGGCGCCTCCTCCTTTTTCAGCGGTCGTGCCGCTCTTCTACTTATATAGACGAAATTCCCGCCAAAAAGTTCCGCCGCTCTCAACATTTTACCGACTTGTATTTTTCTGCCGCCTGCTGTAAAATGAGGCCAATCGGGAATATGTTTGATCTTTAACGGGATTTTTACAAAGCTATACGATTCAGGAGGAAACTGCAATGACTTATCAGGAAGTTTTGGAGCAGGCCCGGACCTGCATGGGCAAATGCCATGCCTGCCCTGTGTGCAACGGCCTCGCCTGCAAAAACACGGTCCCCGGTCCCGGCGCCAAGGGTCTGGGCACCGGCGCCATCCGCAACTACCAGAAATGGCAGGAACTGTGCGTCAATATGGACACCATCTGCGAAAACGGTGATGTGGACACCTCTTATGATTTCTTCGGCCACAAGCTGACGATCCCCGTAATGGCCGGCCCCGTTGGTGCCGTGGCTATGCATTACAGCGACAAATATGACGACCTGCGCTATAACAATGTACTGGTGGAGGGCTGCGCCAAAGCCGGTATCCTCGCCTTCACCGGTGACGGCACCAATCCCGCCGTCATGGAAGGCGCTGCGGATGCCCTGAAAGCCAACGGCGGCTGCGGTGTTCCCACTGTGAAGCCCTGGAATCTGGAAACCGTCCGGCAGAAGATGGACCTGGTAAAGGCCGCTGATCCCTGCGCCATCGCCATGGACATTGACGCCGCCGGTCTGCCCTTCCTGAAGGGGATGACTCCCCCCGCCGGCAGCAAGACCATGGATCAGCTGAAGGAGATCGCTGCCATGGCAGGCAAGCCCTTTATCCTCAAGGGCATCATGACGGTGAAGGGTGCGGAAAAGGCACTGGAAGCCGGTGCCGCTGGTATCATCGTCTCCAACCACGGCGGCCGTGTGCTGGATCAGTGCCCCGCCACCGCCGAGGTCCTGCCCGCCATTGTGGACGCTGTGGGCGGCAAGATGAAGGTCTTTGTGGACGGCGGCATCCGCTCCGGCATGGACGTGTTCAAGGCTCTGGCTCTGGGTGCCGATGCGGTGCTCATTGCCCGCCCCTTCGTCACCGCGGTCTACGGCGGCGCTCAGGAAGGCGTGCAGGCCTATGTGGACAAGCTTCAGGCAGAGCTTGCGGACACCATGGCCATGTGCGGTGCTCACAGCCTGGCCGACATTGATCGCTCTATGCTCTTCGGCTTTTAAGTGACGTGAACGCAGATAAGATCCCTGTCCCGGCGCAGCCGGAGGTCCTGCTGCACTGTCTCATGGACATTGCGGAAGCGCTTTTGGCCGTAGGGGCAGAGGTAAACCGGGTGGAGGACACTCTGACCCGTATGGGCACGGCCTACGGGGCTGTTCGGATGAACGCCTTTGTCATCACCTCCAGCATCGTGGTAACCATGACGCTGCCCAGCGGGCGGGACATCACCCAGACCCGCCGGATCCTGACTCCCGGCGGCACGGATTTCACCGTTCTGGAAGCGCTGAACGATCTGAGCCGCCGGTGCTGCGCCGATCCTATTCCGCTGGATGAGCTGCGCCGGGAAGTAGCCCAGATCACGGCAGAAGCCCCCAAGCCGCTGCTGGTCTACCTGGGCAGTGCGCTGGCCGCAGGAAGCTGCGCCCTGTTTTTCGGCGGTTCCATGACGGATGGTCTGGTGGCTGCCCTGTTTGGCTTGGTGATCTGCCGCCTCCAGCGGCACTTTGGCCCTCAGTGCCCCAACCGCTTGGTATTCAATCTGCTCTCCGCTCTGGCTGTTGGCATCAGCATTACCCTGTGCGCCTTTTTCCTGCCGGAGCTCCACGCCGACAAAATCCTGATCGGTGACATCATGCTGCTGATCCCCGGTCTGGCCATGACCAACGCCGTCCGGGACACCATGGTAGGCTCCCCGATCTCCGGCGCCATGCGGCTCATCGAAACGCTGCTGTGGGCCGGGGCGCTGGCTATGGGCTTCATGAGCGCCTTTTTACTGATGGGAGGGATCGGACTGTGATCGTGCAGCTTCTCACATCTTTTACCGGGGCGCTGGGTTTTTGTCTAGTGTTCCACCTGCGTCGGCGGTATATGTTCGCCGCTTCTCTGGGGGGTCTGCTGACCTGCGGTGTCTATCTGGCGGCCGCCTCGATCTGGTCCGGTATCCTGCTCCCCACCCTGACCGCCGCCGCCTTTGCCGCGTTGTATGCGGAGTTTCTGGCTTGGTTTATGGGTGCGCCCGCCACGCTGTTTCTGATCCCCGCGCTGCTGATCCCGCTGGTGCCGGGACGACCGCTCTATTATGCCATGTACTATGCCGTTCAGCAGGACATGGATCTGTCGGCGGACTTTGCCCGCCAGACCGCTCTTTATGCCCTTGGGATCGCACTGGGCGCCAGTCTGGTGTGGGCCCTTGCCGATATGCGCCGCCACCTTAAGCAAAACGGTTTTGGAAATTGAATCCAGCAAAAACCCGCCGCTGACAAAAGTCAGCGGCGGGTTTCTTACTTATAGATTTACAATATTCGCCCGCAGGAGGTTCAGCTCCGTCCGGTCATGGGTCACCAGCAGCACCGGCTTTGTTTCCGCCACCCGGCGGATGGCCCGGATGGCCCGCTGCCGGTTTTCATCATCCAGTCCCGTAAATGGCTCGTCCAGGGCAATAGCCTCCGACGGGGCCAGCAGCGCCCGGGCCAAGGCCAGACGGCGCTTCATGCCTCCGGACCACGCCCCCACCGGCTTGCCCGTCTCCCAGGTCAGGCCCAGCGCCGTGAGCATGGCCGCCGCTTTCGCTTCCTCGTAGTCCGTCCCCAGCGCAAACCGGAGATTTCCCAAGGCGTCCAGCCCCTCTAACAGGCGGTCCTCCTGAAAAACGGCGCTCCAACGGACGGCCGTTCCCATCAGTTCGCCGCTGTCTGGCTTTTCCAGGCCCAACAGGATCCGCAGCAGGGTGGTCTTTCCCACGCCTGACGGCCCCCACAGGGCCGTGACTCCCACACCGACGGTAAAAGACACGTTTTCCAGCACCGGAAGGTCTCCGTAGGCTTTGCATAGGTTTTTGACTTCCATCACAGCCCCGCCTTTCCCATCAGTCGGTCCACCAGCGCCAAAAACAGTCTCTCAAACGCCACTGACACCGCCACAATGGTAACGGTCCACGCAAACAGATCCGCCGTCTGGAAGTAGACCTTGGCGGTGTATAGCCGCTCTCCCATGGACCCGGCGGGCAAGCCGATGATCTCCGCCGCTGCCCCGGCTTTCCAGCAAAGCCCCAGGCCCAAAGATACCGCCGTGCGGAAATAGGGCATCACCTGCGGCAGATAGATGCCCCGGAGCCGCCGCCCAAGGGGGACCCGGAACACCCGGGCCATTTCCAGAAGCCGACGGTCCGTGCGGCAGATGCCCTCCAGCACATTCAGGTACACCGGCGGGAACACCATCAGCGCCGAGATGAACAGGGACAGGCTCCGGCTGTTGAGCCACACCTGCGCCAGAATGATGAAGGACGCCACCGGCACCGCCTTGACCGCCGCCACCAGCGGGGCCATCAGCCCCCGGAGCCACTGTTTCCACGCCGCCAGTGCCGCCAGCACCACCGCCAACACCGTGGCGAGCAGAAATCCGCCGAAGATGCGGATGGCGGACCAGGCCACCGTCCGCCAGAAAGCGGCGGTAACGGCCAGCTGCCCCAGCCGCAGCAGCACATTCACCGGAGACGCCAGCAGCAGCTCTCCATGGGGGTATGCCGCCCTCAGGGCCATGGCTGCCAGCTGCCACACCACCAGCCAGAAAAGCACCGCCCACAGGCGGAGGTCTGTTTTCCTGTCCATAGGCGGCGCTCCTTTCTATCGTAAATTCAGATATAGGCCAAGTGTAGCTCTGCCTGCGCGGATTTTTCGGTTTTATCCGCCATAGTAAAAATCATCCCCGGGCAGGGCGCCGCCCACGGAGGAGGGCTCCGCGTCGGCCAGAACCTGCAGATAGCCGGAGAGCTTGTCCTTCATCTCACCGCCGGTGAGACAGACGATGTTGCAATAGGGCAGAGCCTTTTCCGCCACAGCGGCATCTACAATGCCGTACTCGCCGACAAGGGCGGCAGCCTCAGCAGTGTTGCCGTTCACCCACTCCACGCTGGCGGCGTAATTCTGGAGGAAGCTGTCCACCGCGCCGGGATTGGCCTCCACCACATCCCGCCGGGCCACGATGACGCCGGTGATGAGTGCGGAGCCGTTGTCCAGCTTGTCCCACTCCGCTGTCAGATCCAGCGCCATGCGAAGGCCCTCAATTTTTGTCTGAGCCACGGTGACAAAGGGCTGCGGCAGCAGGGCGATGGCCGCCTGGCCGGAGGCCAGTGCCGCCACACACTCGCTGTGCTCGCTCTTCCAGTCGATGGTCACATCCTTGTCCGGGTCAATGCCGTTTTCCGTCAGCAGATACCGCAGGGCATATTCCGGGGTGCTGCCCTTACCGGCGGCCACGATGGTCTGGCCCTTCAAGTCCGCCATAGACTGCACCGTTTCTCCGTTTTCCACGATATACAGCACACCAAGGGTGTTCACCGCCAGCACTTCCACGGCGCCGCCGGTCTTGCCGTACAGCACGGCGGCCAGATTGGCGGGGACGCAGGCCATGTCCAGGTCCCCCTTGATGAGGGCCGGGGTCACCTCGTCGGCAGAGCCGGCCAGCGTGAAGGTGTAAAGATTGCCCACCTCACCCTCGTAGGGTTTGGCAGAGCTCAGCAGGGCGCCGATCGTTTCATCATTGTCCTTCATCAGCTTCACAAGGCCCATAGCAGTCGGGCCTTTCAGTGCGGCAATTCTGAAATGGGCAGTGTCTGCCTCTGTACCATCCGGCGCTTCGACCGCCGGTTCTTCCGTTTGGGCAGGTTCCTCCGGCTGCTCCGATTCGGCGGCCTTCTGGCCGCAGGCAGTCAGGGACAGGGTCAGGGCCAGAGACAGGCCCAGCGCCAACAGTTTTTTCTTCCAGTTCATGTTTTTTCTTCCTTTCATACGCTCCCCGCCGGGGCATAGACGGTCTTGGCGGTGACACCCTCCAAGCGGCCCAGCTTTCCAGACAGGGCGGAGATGACGTCACCGGGGGCATCCATGGCCACGCTGATGATGTTCACGCCCTTCTCCCGGTAGGGTACGCCCATGCGGCCCACGATATACGGCCCGTACTGGTGCAGCAGGTCATTCAGTGCCGCGACCTGCGTGCCCTCCCGGACAATGATGGCAATGACAGCCACCCGCGTTTCCACAGCTTCCACAGCGGTCTCTCCTTCTCAATAAAGTAATACATCCCCCCTGCCGTTCAGCAGAGGGGATGACAAATGTACAGCGATCTTGTCCTTCCTCATCTTTCGGTTCGGAGCATCCTCACCGGCAGAACGGTATGCGGGCATGGTGTCGCCGGTCAGAAGCACTTTCCGGAGACGTTCCAACCATAACATACCCGTATGGTCCTGTCAAGACAAAGCCCCGCCCCGGAATGATCCGGGACGGGGCATAAACGTTTTTCTTATTACATGCCGCAGGGCTGATAGGTAGAAGTCAGCACCTGTTCAAAGGCAGGGGCATCCGGCGTCTCGATCCGCTGGAGGATCAGTTCACCGGCAGTCTCACCCAGCTTTTCCACCGGCTGGATGATGCAATCCATCTGGTTGGAATACAGGTAATTGATGTCCGAATCATAATCCACAAAGGTGACCAGGTCGATGTCCTCTCCCAGCTTGAAGCCCTTCTTGTGGAGGTAGATCACCGTCTCCGAGGCCATCAGGCCCTGGGCCACCACCAGCGCGTCACACTTCTGCTCCAGCAGCTCATCCAGACAGGACTGGGCGCTGTTTTCCATAGAGTTGCCGTAGCGAATCAGCAGGTCATCCTGAGGCAGACCGCAGTCCGCCACAGCCTCCTGATAGGCAGCGATCCGCTCCTTGGTAGAGGACAGCCGGGGCAGGCCGCCGATCATGCCGATCCGCTTGTCGCCCTTGCCCGCCAGACGGCAGACGCTGCGGTAGATCGGTTGGAAATTGGACACGCTCACCGACGGGAACCGCTTTGTGTCAAAGGTCCGGTCCACCAGCACCACCGGAAATCCGGCGGGGATCAGGGACTCGAACCGGCTGAAATCCTCCATGGTGCTGGCGATGAGCAGCCCGTCCACCAGTCCCGCGGAAAGCAGGCGGATATTGGTCTCCTCCCGCTCTGGGTTCTCCTTTGTATTGGCAATGATCAGATGGTATCCGTGGGCAGAGAGATAATTCTCTACGGATTCGATCATCGTTGCGAAAAACTTATTGGAAATATCCGGAACGATAAATCCAATGGTTTTTTTCTTTCCGGTCCGGAAGCTTCTGGCCGAGGCGTCCGGCGTGTAGCCCAGCTCCGCGATAGCCCGGTAGACCTTCTCCTTGGTCTCGCCGGAGACGTAGCGGGTCGAGTTGATGGTGTGGGAAACCGTGGCGGTGGAAACACCCGCCAACCTTGCCACATCGCTGATGGTCACCTTCATGATCGTTCACCTCTTTACGCAATTTTTCTACGTTTGCGTAATCATTTGCATTTTACAGTATACGCCCCCGCTTCATATAACGTCAAGTCTTTTTTGGCTCCTTTCTTCTACTTTTTCGCTTTTTTATCAAATTCCAACCAAATCCTCGCCATTTTGCCCAATATGCTCTCAGAATGTTATGCAAAATGCTGATTGCCATTTTTTATCGTCCATGATAAGATAGTAAAAGCAAAGAAATAATCGTTTGCGCAAACGATTCTTTAATCTTTTAAAGTTTTTTCAATATTGAAAGGAGTTTTCCCATGCTCACGAAGATTGGTATCAATGGCTTTGGCCGCATCGGCCGTCTCACTTTCCGCGCTGCCCTGACTCATGACGATGTTGAGGTTGTCGCTCTGAACGATCCCTTCATGAACCCCGAGTACATGGCTTACATGCTCAAGTATGACTCTGTTCACGGCAAGTTCCCCGGCACTGTCGAGGCTTATGACGGCGGTCTGATCGTCAACGGCAAGAAGTACCCCGTCTTCACCTCTATGGAGGTCAAGGACATTCCCTGGGCTTCCGTGGGTGCTGAGTACATCTGCGAGTGCACCGGCAAACACCTGACCAAGGAGCTCTGCCAGGGCCACATCGACGCTGGTGCCAAGCACGTCATCATGGGCGCTCCCTCCAAGGATGACACCCCCATGTTCGTCTGCGGCGTCAACCTGGATAAGTACACCAGCGACATGACCTTCGTCTCCAACGCTTCCTGCACCACCAACTGCCTGGCTCCCATTGCCAAGGTTCTGAATGACAAGTTCGGCATCGTGGAAGGCCTGATGACCACCGTTCACTCTGTCACTCCCACTCAGAAGCTGCTGGACGGCGCTTCCCTGAAGGATTGGCGCGGCGGCCGTGCTGCTACCGGCAACATCATCCCCTCCTCCACCGGCGCTGCCAAGGCTGTCGGCAAGGTTATCCCCGAACTGAACGGCAAGCTCACCGGTATGTCCATGCGTGTTCCCACTCTGGACGTTTCCGTTGTGGACCTGACCGTCAAGCTGGCTAAGCCCGCCACCTATGAGGATATCTGCAAGGCCATGAAGGACGCTTCCGAGGGCGAGCTGAAGGGCGTTCTGGGTTACACCGATGAGGAAGTTGTTTCCTCTGACTTCCTGGGCGATTCCCGCACCTCCATCTTCGACAAGAAGGCTGGTATCGCTCTGACCGACACCTTCGTGAAGGTCGTTTCTTGGTACGACAACGAGTGCGGCTACTCCAACAAGATGGTGGAGCTGATCCGTCACATGTCTGCCGTTGACCACAAGTAAGTTTTCAAGCATCATGAAGCGGCATGGCGTTCTGCCATGCCGCTTCAGCGTGTAGAAAAAGTCTTTTCTCTCTGCTGAGTCTATTTTCAGAGCTTTACAACTGTTCTAAAGCTTTTTGATTTCAATAACGCAGCACCCTTTTTGGGGTGGCCGCGCACACGCTTCCTCACCGCTGCAGAAAATCTGTCGCTTTCTTGGCAGGCGCAAAGCCGCTCGCCGCAAGGGTTCCGGCAAAAAGCGCAAATTTCTCAAGAGAAATACAGAAAAGGGCTTGACTTTTTTAAAGTCTCTGTTATAATAATATCGCTGTCTGTTCAAGGCAACAAGTGCATAGCGGAAAAGCGCTGGACACAGCTATGGAGAAGTCGCCTAGTTGGTCGAGGGCGCATGATTGGAAATCATGTAGGCTCCTAAAGGGTCTCGAGGGTTCGAATCCCTCCTTCTCCGCCACACAAAACCCTGTAATCTCAACGGTTACAGGGTTTTGTTATGCCCTTTGCACCTTTATTGAGCTTTACGCCAACCAGACTGTTTCGCCGGTCATGTTCCATAAGACCGGCAGCCGTAGGCGGCGCTACGAAGCCTTACCGGTTGGCTGTCCCCGATGATATAGCTGTCGTTTCAACGTCATCAGCAGCAGTCTTTTCCCCCCGCCCTACTTGCGCTTTTCCCAATAGGATGATAAAATGTGCTATTAGAAAACGCCAAACAACAGCAAAAGGAGAATTTGCTTTATGAAATTAGGTATCGTGGGACTGCCGAATGTTGGCAAGTCCACCCTGTTCAACGCCATCACCAACGCCGGTGCCGAGAGCGCCAATTACCCCTTCTGCACCATTGACCCCAACGTGGGCATGGTAGCAGTGCCGGATGCACGGCTGGACAAGCTGGCAGAGATCTATGAGCCGGACAAAAAGACCCCGGCGGTCATTGAGTTCGTGGACATCGCCGGTCTGGTGAAGGGCGCCAGTCAGGGTGCGGGCCTTGGCAACAAGTTCCTGGCCAATATTCGCGAGACCGATGCCATCGTCCATGTGGTCCGCTGCTTTGATGACGAAAACATCATGCACGTGGTGGCAGACGCCGGCACCAACGTGCCCGTAGATCCCGTGGGGGATATTGAGGCCATCGATATGGAGCTGATCATGGCGGATTTGGACATGGTCCAGCGCCGTGTGGACAAGGCCCAGAAGGCCGCCAAGGGCGACAAGAAGTTCCTTCATGAGGTGGATGTATTCAAGGCCCTGGCGGAGCATCTGGACGGCGGCAAGTCTGCCCGGACCTTTGACTGCTCCGATGATGACAAGGCCCTGATCTCCACCTCCGACCTGCTGACCCTCAAGCCCATCATCTACGCCGCCAACATGGACGAGGACGGCTTCGCCAATCAGGAGGGCAACGAGTATCTGAAGAAGGTCCGTGCGCTGGCAGAAGCGGAGGGTAGCGAGGTGCTGCCCATCTGTGCCAAGCTGGAGCAGGACATCGCTGAGCTGGAGGGCGAGGACCGCCAGATGTTCTTGGACGAGCTGGGCATTGCGGAATCCGGTCTGGACCGGCTCATCAAGTGTAGCTACTCCCTGCTGGGCCTTATCTCTTTCCTGACCTACGGCAAGGATGAGTGCCGCGCCTGGACCATCAAAAAGGGCACCAAGGCCCCTCAGGCCGCCGGTAAAATCCACACTGACATCGAGCGGGGCTTCATCCGGGCGGAGGTCATTGCCTATGATGATATGATCAAGTACGGCGGTGTCAACGCCGCCAAGGAGAAGGGCCAGCTCCGCAGCGAAGGCAAGGAGTATGTGGTTCAGGACGGTGACATGATCTACTTCCGCTTCAACGTGTAAAATCAGCTTTAAACAACAGCGGTCCCGGATATGACACCCGGGACCGCTCTTTCGCGAGGATGGGGGATGTGTGAAAAAGCTCTACCGCCAAAAGAAATGGACATGACGAAAAGTCATGTCCATTTCTTTTGGTGGAGCAGAGCAGAGCTTAAACGAACACTCAGCCTCGTTATTCTCTACTGCGTTAACTGCGGATTCTATTGGGATCTGGATTGTATTTTTATTGCCGGAGAAACTGAACACCAGCCGCAGATCATCGTCATAAGCATACACCGCGACCAGGAATGTGTCAAATAGGCGCGCTTGGTACTTCTTATCGTGAACATCGCCATCTCGGAACATCTCCAAGCCGGATATAATGTCATCGCGGCTGACAGTCACGATGTCTGCCCGAGCCGCTGCGATATTAGCTTTGATGGTAGCGCGCTCAGACTCCAGCTCGACCAGCCTGCTTTTCGTGGTTTCGGTGATGATGCCCTGCTCGATGGCGGACATGATGTTTTTTATGCCATGCTCCGTGCCGGCGAGTTGGTCTTCCAAAATGCCGACCTTGCTCTCGGCTTCCTTGCGCTCATTGTAGGCGACCGTGCTGTCGGCGATCCACTCGATAACATCGTCCTTCAGAGCATAGTCCTTGATGGCCTGGGCGACCTGCAGCTCAATTTCATCTCGGCGCACATTCTTTTTATCGCAGGTCTTTTCCGTTCGACGCTTCTGGCAGACGTAGTAGTAATGCAGGTTGCCGGAGCGTCCGGTGCCGGAGACGCCAGTCATGGGGCTTTTACAATGCCCGCAGAACAGCTTGCCGGTAAGCAGATAGTCACCATTGACGCGGTGACGCCCTTGCGGATTCTTCTTCGTGGTGATCACCTCCTGGACCTTGAAGTAAAGCTCGTCGCTGATAATCCTCGGGATGCCGCCCTCTTTGCGGACATCGCCGTAAATATAGATGCCGCGATACCGTTCGTTGGAAAGGATCTTCTGAAAGCTCGACCGCCCCCACGGGCGACCGTACGAGGTCTTGATTCCACGGGCATTCAGGCTGGCCATGATATCAACGAAAGCCTCACCGCAGGAAACGCGAGTGAATATCTCCCGGATAACCGCAGCCTTCGGCTCGTCGATGGCATAGTGCAGCGTTTCGTCCGCTTTATAGCCGTAGGGCAGATGGCCGTTCGCCACCATGCAATTCGCGGCGTTGTCATATAGGCCGCGCTTGATGTCCTCGGCCATGTTCTCGGAATAGAACTGGTTGACATTCATCATCGAGCGGGCGGCGAAGCGTCCAGCCGCAGTATCGTCGAAATCCTCCTCCACATAGAGAACACGAACGCCAAGATCCTGAAGCCGAGCTTCGTTGATCAGAGCCTCCAGCATATTGCGCCCCATGCGGTTAGACTTCCACGCGATTACATAGCGGAACTTCCCTTTTGCAGCGTCAGTCATCATGCGCTGGAAGTCACGGCGCTTGTCGGTGCGGCCAGAAACGGCGCGGTCGGCATAGGTGTCAATGATCCTGATGCCATACTCCACCGCCAGCTCGTAGCCCTTTTCAAACTGCTGCTCTACGGAAATGTCCTTCTGGTTGTGGCTGCTGTACCGACCGTAGAGAACGCCCGGCTCTTCGATTTCCAGCTTCTTGCCCCGCTTCGGTTTCGCCGGGTGCTTTGCAGGTTTTCTTGGCAACAGCGCCACCCCCTTCTAACGATAGATTTGCAGTAGTAGATATTCAGAATCAGAAACAGATTACAGATACAGTCTCAGATACAGATACAGGTACAGAGACAGTGCGCGCACGATCGCGCGCACACGCACGCGCGCACGCGATGTATCGCTACCCTATAGATACGGTATAGATACCATATCTATAGGGTATCTATTGTTCGATTTTATGATTTTCCGCATATAAGCGCGCTGCGGGGAACTTCTCGAATAAATCGTCGAGACTTGAAATCTGGGTGGTTACCACAGAGCCAGATCTCGTATCAGAAAATAGACCACTTATTGTATCAGCCTCATCAGAATAGACATCACTGCTGAAACGGAGCATTGAGTTTCCAGTCACAGCCATGCTAACAGAAAAACAATCTCGGGAATCGGCATCGAACTCAGTTTCAAATGCTTCGCGCGTTGCCAGTACATAGTCCCCGAAAGATGATTCTCTCCCGGAGGTTCCAACGGAAACACGGAGGCTATATATGCCGTCTTCTTCTCCGACGGACAGAGATAAAACAGGTACAACTCCAGACAGCATAGAAGAAAGGCTATCTTCGTGGGCTTGCAGCTCCTGGTCGACAGAGGCACTTTCTTGGACTTCGGACGAGCACCCAGCTAATGATAATGCCAATACACAGCATAAGAAAACTGGCCAGCCTTTGAACACTCTTTTCATGTTTACCTCCTCGCTTCTCAAACTCCCGCTCCTACACCATACCACGATGCGAAGTCAGTCGAAAGTGATAATATATCTTTTCAAAGCGAAACTGCATAAATTTTGATAGAATAACGATGCCGTAGATGGCAATTTTGCAAAGAAAGGAGTCCGGGCATGGGACACGATCATCAATCGGAAGCAGTAGCGAGGAGCATATTGAAAACGCTGCTCGCGGCCGAGCTGTTTTCAAAGCTTTCCGAAAGCCAGCAGGATATGATAATCAGCCAGCTAAAAGCCCTTTTATCACATTGATGATGATATCTTGTTTTTCCGGGGTCAGCAGCTCGAATAGCTCAATATACTCTTTTGTGCGCCCATCGCTCGTTTCAGCGGTGGGCGTTACGCTTCTTTCCATGCTGACATCATATCCCATAAGCCAGGCCTCGGAAACGCCGAGTGCGAGGCCGAGGATTGTAAGCTTGTCCTGCCCGGGAAGGGTCTTCCCTGAGACATACTGGCTCAAATCGTTCTTGTTGAGCTTTACGTCAAACCGTTTGCAATAAGGCTCTGCAGCGTGAAGAATATCGACCTGGCGCATCTTCTTGATGTCCATGATTTGCTTCAAACGCTGAGAAGTGTTGTACTCTTTCATCGGTCTATCCTCCCCTTGCAGATGACATCATTATAAAGGGCTTTGAACAAAAGTTCAATAGCGAAAAGAAAAAAAGTTCAACTTTTTTGAAAAAATGTGTTGCAAATCATCAAGGCGTATGGTATTCTAACGACAGGTTCAAGGAAATTGAACTTTTGAACAAGCTGAAAGGAGGATAAAAATGGCGTACGATTACAGCAAGCTCTTGGGTCGCATCACCGAAAAGTTTGGAACGCAGGCTCGCTTTTCCGGCGCGATGGGAATGTCTGAGCGCAGCCTTTCTCTGAAGCTCAACAGCAAAGTACCGTTTAAGCAGCCGGAGATTTCCAAGGCCTGTTCTCTGCTGGAGATTGGCGATTCCGACATTCCTGCTTATTTTTTTACCATTGAAGTTCAATAGCTTTGAACTAATGGGAGAGAGGAGGTTCCGATGCAGGTCGCAAGGCTTACGCCAACCGAGGAAAGCGAGCTGGTGAACGAAGTACATATCAACACGGCGGAGATTCCTGATTTTGTACGGGACAACCTCGCCGCAGCGACGCTGGATCTGATCCACGGAATACTTCGGCAGCCAGGTGGACGCGAAGCGCTGGACGCAAAAACCGCAGCCAGACGCGCAGGCAGATCCGCAAAATGAAGGGAGTTGAAAGAATGGCATATTACCGGACTTGCCCGCTTTGCGGGAGCAATAATGACCCGGGTGAAGCCTGTGATTGCCGCGCGGAAACGAAAAAAGAGTCCGCCCCGGCGCAACGGGAACGGACTCAGGCAAATGGATACCCGTACACAGTTTACCAGCCGGGTCGAGCCTCGTCAAGAACAAAGGAGGTGCAACCGTGGCAGAAGAGTTGAGAGAGCTCCGGCTTTCCAAGCAGATACCGGCCAAGGATATGGTCGCGGTGGTACAAGCCATCTACCCCAAGTACGACAAGACCGTTCAGAGCAAGTGCGAGAACGGAGACGCCTACGGTGTGAGCCTGCGGCCGGACGCGATGGCGGCGCTCTACGCGCACTTCGCACCGGAGCTGGTAGAGAGCCGTAAGACGGCCAAAAAGGACGCGCACCGGCTGACCTGTCGTATCTCGGCAAGGCTTGAAACCGCCGACTACGAGGAGTTGCAACGGCTGATAGCGGCTGAGGGCTACGCCACCACACAGGACTGGCTGACCGCCACCGTCCGCCGCTACATCGCAGAGGCAGGTGAAACCGAATGAACTACGATCTGCCAGACCACCCCGTTATCCAAAACATGGAGCGCACCGGCTACCCGGACGGCAAGGAGCCGACCTTCCCGATTTGCCCCGTCTGTGGTGAAGAGTGCGAGGAAATTTTCAGAGACAAAGATTTGAATATCGTCGGCTGCGATATCTGCATCAAGCAGTCCGACGCATGGGAGGAGCCGGAGTGCTTCCCCGGAAAGGAGCATTGATGAAAGGACTGGTTATCACTACCGAAAACAAGATGCAGGTCAGGGAGTTCGGCGAGCCTGCCTATGAGACCATCGGAAAGGCTGTCGGCGGATGGATCGAGGTCGTACACCCGAAGGGCCTGCCCGATCCGTTCTGCATGGTCGTCAACGAGGAAGGACTGCTGCACGGTCTGCCGCTCAATTTGTTCGGCTGCATTCTCTACGATACCGTGCGCCACGGAAATCCCATTGTCGGAAACATCGTGATTCTCAAAGAAGGCTTCACCACGCCTGGCGAGAGAGACTTTATCGGGCTGGACGAGGACGACGTCAAATTCCTCGGCGCAATGGCCGTCAGTCTGAGCGGCGGCGGCATCAAGTGGGAAAGCGAGGCGCGATAATGGCAAAGTTCTATTTTACCTACGGCACGGACGGTCAGCCGTTTTTCGGCGGCTGGACTGAGGTCGAAGCCCCGGACTCTCACGCGGCCTGTGCCGCGTTCCGCGCCTATCACCCCGATAAGACCGAGGGCTTAGTGAATTGCTCCAGCATCTATGACGAGGAGAAGTTCAAGCTGACCGGAATGTACCGGGAAAGCAATTTCGGTTTCCGGTGCCACGAAATCATCACTCTGCGGCGCGAAGCCGCTACCAACTGAAAGGAGCTATCACCATGATTAGAAACCCGAACGACATCCAGGAGGGCGCAAAGAAAATCCGCATGCTGATCGCCGGTTATCCCGGCATCGGAAAATCCACTCTGGCACTGTCCGCCCCCAATCCCCTGCACATTGACGTCGATTTCGGCATCGACCGCATCGAGCCGCGCTACCGCAAGCCGTACATCCAGCCGCAGAGCTACGACGAGATCCTTGGCGACCTCACCCCCATCAATCTTCAGGACTTCGATACCCTCGTCTTTGATACCGGCGGCAAGCTCATTTCCCTCATGTCCCTGTGGGCTATCAAGAAAGACCCGAAGTATGGCCAGCGCGACGGCAGCCTCTCTCTCAAGGGCTATGGCTTCGTCGGTAAGGAGTTCGTCCGGCTGATGGACTACTGCTTCTATGAGCTGCAGAAGAACATCGTCATTGTATTCCACGCCACCGAGGAAAAGGACGGCGACAACACCCGCCTCCGCATCAAGGTCGAGGGGCAGACAAAAAACAATGTCTGGGAGCCTATGGACTTGGGCGGCTTCGTGGAGATTTACGGCAATGACCGCACCATCGGCTTCTCCAACTGCGAGAGGTATTTCGCCAAGGGGACGCGCGGCATCTCCGGCATTCGCAAGATCCCCGCACTCGGCCCGACCAGCCCTAACGACTTCCTGACGAAGCTGTTCGCCGAGTACAACGCCAAGGCCACTGCCGAGGTCGAGCAGAACGCTGTTGATCAGGCGGCATACGAGGCCGCGATGGTTGAGGGCACGGCCATCATCGCCGGCATTGTCGATGCCGACACCGCCAACGCCGCCATGCCGAAATATCAGGCCATTAAGCACGCGCTGACCTCCAACAAGGAGCTGGGCGTCCTCTGGAACAAGAAGGTTAAGGAGTGCGGCCTGTTCTACGATAAGGTGCTGAAAAAGTACACGCCCGCGCCGGCAGCGCCCGGAGAGGAGAAGGGAGCTGAGTAAATGGGACGCTACCTGATGACCCATTCGCTGCTGTCGTCCTGGCTCTACACCATGAAGGGCAACCCCTATGAGGATATGACAACGGAGCGCGACCCGATGGCGGAGTTTATGCTGACGCTGCGCCGGGAGCCGACGCCTACCACCGAGGCCATGCAGAACGGCATCGACTTTGAAGATTTGGTGACGAGCATTATCAACGGCCGCGGCGATCCGAACAATCAGTGGTATGCCGCTGCCGAAAAGGTCGCTCGACGGTGCGCCGAGGGCATCCTCCAGTACAAGGCCAAGAAGGTTGTCGAAGTCGGCGGCGTGAGCCTGCTGCTGTACGGCCGTCTGGACTGCTTGAAAGCCGGGGAAATCATCGACGTCAAGTTCACCAAGAGCTATGACGCTGGAAAATATTTCGGCAGTACCCAGCACCCCACCTACTTCGAGTTAATCCCCGAAGCGCGGCAGTTTACCTACATCGCCAGCAACGGGCGCGATGTATGGCCGGAAACGTACCGCCGTGAGGACGCTCCCAGCATCTTCCCTGTCATTTCCGACTTCTTCGACTGGCTCCGGGCAGTGGATCTGATGCAGGTCTATCAGGAGAAGTGGGCTGCATTATGAACGGCAAGCTGAAAGACTGGTCGTTCTCTCGCACCGGCGAAAGCGTCCTGACCATCACGACCAGAGAGAGCTGCAAGAAGCTGTGGGATGCGCTCGGCGATCAGGAGATCACATTCTCCATCAAAAGGCGCGTCATCCCCCGAAGCCTCAACGCGAACAGCTACGCGTGGTCGCTGATTGAGAAATTGGCCGTCGCGGTGAAGTCGGACAAGGACTCTGTTTACGAGGAAATGCTCCGGCGCTACGGCACCGGCGAGACATACACCGACGAGGCCGGGAACGAGTGCAAGGTACTGTTTTCCCTACGGGAGGGCGTACCGCCTGCACTGGTGGCGCGGCACTACGCAGAAACTGGCGTCGGTTATGTCGAGGGGAAGAAGTTCATTCATTACCGGGCGATCAAAGGCACCAGCGAATATTCCACGAAAGAAATGAGTGTCTTTCTGGACGGCATCATTTCCGAGTGCCAGGAGGTCGGCATCGAAACCGACACCCCCGAGCAGATTGCCAGATACAAGGAGGAATGGGGTCGATGAGCTATGGCGAAGAACTTATGACTGAAATGCTGATTGCCGAAGCACTCGAGGAGCAAGACCGGAAGGACCAGGTGTGCCGCTTCTATGGAGCTATCGGCGCCAAGGTGTGGATTACCTCGGACGGGAGCAGCATCAGCATTCGCAAGATGGATAGCCGTCATATCCGAAATTGCATCTCAATGCTCAAGGGGAATATGCCGCTTTATGATGAGCCTTTCGATAGGATCGCCTTAAAGTATATCGAACTGTTTGAAGCGGAAATTCAGACAAGATACCCACCCAAAGATGCCTCCGAGGGCTTCTTTGATGAAGAGGAGGACGAATTCATTGCGCAAAGTTTATTGTGACTACTGCGGTCGAGAGACTGAGTATGTCGACAGCAAGGTCATCTACGGCAAGAGCTACGGCAAGATTTACCTCTGCCGGAACTGCATGGCTTATGTTGGCGTTCATAAGGGAACGGACAAGCCCCTCGGTCGGCTGGCCAATGCGGAACTGCGGAATTGGAAAAAGGCTGCACACGCCGTATTTGACCCTCTGTGGAAGTATGGCCGCTTTCGCGGTCATCGCAACGCTGCCTATGCGTGGCTAGCCCAGAAGATGGGCTTGCCTGTGGAGAAGACCCACATCGGAATGTTTGATGTCGGCCAGTGCCGCAAGGCTATCGAAATCATTGAGAAAGAAACGAAAGGAGACCGTTATGGAAGATACCAAAAAGACCCCCGCTGAGCTGGTCGCTGATCTGATGCTTGACCCCGGCTTTGTCCTCGTTCCGCAGGATCGCTACGAGGAGCTGATCCGCGCTGAAACTGAGCGCGATGTGCTGGAAGCGACCATCAAGGGTGAGAACAGCTACAATGTCGATAGAGTTCTCGATGCCATTCAGCAGGCGCGCAGTGCGCTGTTCCGCATGAAGATGTTGGTGCTGCGAAACGCTGACGAGCCGGAGGATACGGCCGATGCTGAATAAGATCATCGTCATGGGTCGATTGACCCGCGACCCAGAATTGCGGCGTACGCAGTCCGGCCTTTCTGTGACCAGCTTCTCCGTCGCCTGCGACCGCGATTTCAAAAGCCAGTCCGGGGAAAAGGAAACGGATTTCATCGACATCGTTGCCTGGCGCCAGACCGCTGAATTCGTCTGCAAATATTTCAGCAAGGGACGCATGGCGATCGTCGAGGGGCGACTGCAGATCCGCGACTGGCAGGACAACAACGGCAACAAGCGCCGATCCGCCGAGATTGTAGCCGACAATGTTTACTTTGGGGATTCCAAACGCGACGGTGACGGAGGCGGCTATCAGCAGGGCGGTTACGCGCCGCAGGGCGGATATCCTCAGCAGAGCCAGGGCTACGGTGCGCCGGGCGGCTCTTATGGCGGCACTGCTCCTGGTGGATATCCCGCCTCTGACTACGGTGACTTTAGTGAAGTCGGCGAGGATGATGGAGAGCTGCCATTCTGAAACGGTCGCCCGGGGAACCGGGCGACAGCCCACCGAAGGAGGTGAACACTATGGCGAGCTATCGGAATATCAGCATGGACTTTTGGACGGACAGCAAGGTCGTCGATGACTTTACGCCCGAGGATCGGTACATCTATCTCTACTGCATGACCAATCCGCACACCAATCTCTGCGGCTGTTACGAGGTCAGCATCAAGCAAATTGCCAACGAGACAGGGTACAACAACGATTCCGTGGAGCGCCTGCTGAAACGCCTGGATAGCGCGCACAATGTCATTCGGTACAGCGCGCAGACCAAGGAGCTGCTGATCCTTAACTGGTGTCGATACAACTGGTCGACGTCCGAAAAGCTCAACAAGCCGCTGCTGGGCGAGATTCGCAAGGTCAAGAACGATCGTTTCCGCGAGTACCTGGCAGCGCGCTACAACGAGCGCTCTACCGTAACGGCGCAGTATAACGCTGCAGAAGATGGCCACCCCGAGGTCCCCCGCCATAAGCACGGCGCGCATGGATGGGTGCGGCTCACCGAAGAGGAATACGCCCGGCTGATCGACGACCTCGGCGAAGAAGAGTTGACGCGCTGCATCGACTACATAGACGAGTCCGCTCAAATGCACGGCAACAAGAACAAGTGGCGCGACTGGAATCTTGTCATTCGGAAGTGCAGCCGTGAACGCTGGGGCATCCGTGCCGGCAACGGCAGCCGATCGAGCACCAGCGGGAGCGCTATGGACGACCTGCAGCAGCTCCACCAGATGTACGCCAGCGAGGAAAGCCTATGACGCACAAGGAAATGAGCGAGATATTCGCCGTGATGCTCCTTGCCTATCCGAATGCAGAGGTTTTCAAGGGCGGCATCGCAAAGCTCGGCCCTACCATCAATCTGTGGGTGACCTGCTTGCCGGAGATCGACTTCTGGACGGGGCAGCAGGCTGTTGTAAAGTTGGTGCGCGAGTGTAAATTCCCGCCGACTATCGCAGAATTCAAGGAAAAAGCCGAAAAGGTGCAGGCCGAAGTGAGGGCGCGGATTGATCAGGCGTGGAATTACCTCAAGCTCGATATGGACTTTGGGAAAACACCAGAGGAGGCTGTGGCAAGATTGTCGGAGGGAACGGATATCAGGCGCGTCATTGAGACTATGGGTGGCCCCTCTCGGTTGATTGCAACAGGAGAGCGCACCTTTGGCGACGGCACCGTAAAGACATACGAGTATTACAACTACGACGGTTTCAAGTCCGCATATGAAACGATCATCCGGCAGACAAGCGCGCTCAACAGCGGGCCGCGCAAAGCGGTCGGGCCGGGCATGAAGCAGATAGGAGGGAAAACATGAAACGAAGAAGAAAAAGGAGGGCTTCGCCGGCGCCGCTTATCTGCCTGCTCGCAGTTTTAGCCTGCATCGTGGCTCTCCGCATCAGTGTCAGCGAGGAAACCGCAGCGTCAGCACAAATGACCGGCAAGTTAGAAAAACCAGCAACGACAGCACCTGTCCGGCTTTTAGAAGTAGAAATGGCCGAGGCTGAGCAAGTTACCAGGGCCGAAGATCGTCCCGCCCGTGCAGCTCGGTATGTCAACATCGAAATGACTGACGAGGAGCTGGCAGAACTGGCTGCGGTCGTATTCCTCGAAGCCGGCAATCAGCGCGCCGAGGGGCAGCAGGCCGTTGTCGAAGTCGTTTTCAACCGCGTGCTACACTCCGCTTTCCCGGACTCAGTACACGATGTGCTGCACCAAGGAGAAGACGGCGATGTTCCCCAGTTCTCCACCATCTACGCGGTCAGCACCGCGACGCCGACGCAAGCGCAGTATGACGCCATCAACGGCGCTCTGTATGGAGATACGATCCTTGACGCCGACGTGGTTTTCTTCTCCCGCAATGGAGAGAACGACCGCGTATGGGGGCAGATCGGAGATCACGTCTTCTGCCGCGAATACATCTGGAGGTAACGAGCATGACGCGAAAGAGATTTCGGCAAGCCTGCGGCATCATCGCCGCGCTCGGCTTTCTCCTGGTCCTCGGAACTGCCGGCGCCAGCGATTGCGACCTTATCCCCATGAGCCAGATACTCCGGCAAGGTTGCATCGGGCTGGGAATGTTCGCCGGTGGGCTATGGTTGGGAGGGTATCTCTCATGACTGTGAAGAAAGACCCGAAGCGCCAGCTGCTCGGCAAGATCGCAAAAGCCCGCGGCAAGCAGTTTGAGAGCCGCATCGACGATTCCTTTGCCTACTACGCACAGAAAGGCTATGCGATCATCGAAAAGACGCCGGAGCCGATGCACCCCACGAAAAATCTCGGCAATGGCAAGTTCATCGCCTACTACGAAAAGCAGGCACAGCCGGACTATAAAGGCACCATCAAGGGCGGTAGGACGGTCATGTTCGAGGCGAAATTCACCGCCGCCGACCGAATGGAGCAGAGCCGCGTCCTCCAGAGCCAGCAGGACTATATGGACAGGCATCAGGCGCTCGGCGCTCGCTGCTTTGTCATCGCCGGTTTCAGTTCCGGCATGGTCTATTGCGTCCCCTGGGACATCTGGAAGACCATGAAAGACCACTTCGGCCGCAAGTATGTGACGGAGGCCGACTTGGAGAAATATCAAGTGCAGACGGCGTGGAATGGCACGCTGCTCCTGCTCAACTGAATTGAAAGGAGTTACCACCATGAGCGAAATTTCCATGTATGAAGCCCAAAAGAAGAAGATGCAGGGCCTGTGCGATGAGCACGATCTCGTCTATCGCTTTGAAAAAGACAGATACCCCATCATCTTTACCATCAAGCCCGTACAGGGCATGGACGCACAGATTTCCATGCTGGAGAATGTCGAGGAGGTCGGCTACCGCAGCCCCGACGCCTCCATGTCCTGGATCTTCGAGGACGGCGGTCTGGACACGAAGGTAACGGGCGGCACCTTTACCATCAGCAAGACGCTCCGCACCAAGATTGAGTCCATTCTGGTGAAGATGATTACCTACTGGCAGCAGTATTTCTTTCGCGATGTGCTGGAAAAGAACGCATTGCGCAGCGGCCTCATGCCGGTCATTGACGAGGACGAGGCTGGCGATACCGACGAGGAGCCGGAGGACGAGGGGGATATGCAGGGCGAGGATGGCCCCGAGGTTGACCTGGACGACCCCGACATTCAGCGGGCCATTACCATTGTTCGGGCAGAGAATAAAGCGACTGTGGGGCTGTTGCAACGCCGTATGAGCGTTGGCTACGCAAAGGCTGCGCGTCTGATTGACGCACTGGAGGAGCTTGGTGTCGTCGGTCCGTATAACGGATCCGACGGCCGCGAGGTCCTCCCCACCGACGAGCCTGACGATACGGAAGGCGGTGAAGATTGATGCCGACCGTGAATGCAAATAAGCATACCGCACACGACCTGCAGCTTGCCGGTCAGATGCGCCGCGAGGACTACAAGACAATCAAGCACATGGACAAGGCGACGCTTGCGGCCTACCTCAGCCGCGTGTGGAAACGCGGGTATGACGCCGGGTATCAAGCCGCCGTTAAGTCGGTCGCACCTCAGCTGCGCGAAGCCGCAGAGCTGAAAGCGGCGGGCAAGGAGGGCTAAGTCATGGGAAACGCCCTGCGGCACGTCAGAGGGGAAAGTCAGAAGAATATTGTCCGCTTCATAGAAGGGCTGAGCGGGAAGTATTCCCGCTGGGACATCTGGCAGGACTTCATCATCATGTCGGCCACCGCAATCGCCAACACGATGGGAGGTCCGCAGGTCAAGGCCAGGGAAGAAATGTACCGCAGCCGCGCAGAGAAGTATTCCGCCAAGGAGCTGGAAGTCTTTGCAGATATGTTGCTTGAGCTCGTAGCCGAGCTGGAGCGCGATCCCGAGCAGGACTTCCTCGGTGAGCTTTTTATGGCGCTCGGCCTCGGAAATGAATGGAAAGGACAGTTCTTCACTCCATACAGTGTCTGCAGGGCGATGTCCGCGATGTCCTATGCGCCTGACATGACGGCGCGGATAGAAAAGCAGGGCTGGATATCCGTGAACGACCCCGCCTGCGGAGCCGGTGCGCTGCTGGTTGCATTCGCCAACGAGTGCAGGAGACAGCATATCAACTACCAGACCTCGGTGTTGTTTGTGGCACAGGACATAGATTTCCTCGCCGGGTGTATGTGTTACATCCAACTGAGCTTGCTCGGCTGCCCTGGCTATGTTGTCATTGACGACTCGCTCCTGCGCCCGTCCGTCAGCTACGACACCCGCGGTCTGCTGCCAAAGGACGGCCCGCAGGTCTGGTACACGCCGATGTATTTCCGCGATGTCTGGCACTACCGCCGCATCGGGGCGCAAATGGATCTCCTGTTTCGGAACGCGGCAGAGCAGGTACCGGCAGAGCCGCCGACGCCTGCCGCGCCGCCGGAACAATCTCAACCGCTGGCGGAAACGAAAACCGGCCAGCTCACTCTATTTTGATGGGAGGGAATGGAATGCGGCAGCCGCCGCCTCTCGGGAGCCGGACATGGAAGCCCGAGGAAGAAGATTATTTGATGGAAAAGTGGGGGCAGATTTCTGTTCCGGCCATCGCAAAGAAACTCAATCGCACCACAAACGCCGTCAAGGTCAGAGCTCAGCGTCTGGGTTTAGGCGCGGTATTGATGGCCGGCGAGTATGTCACTCTAAATCAACTCCTGCTGGCGGTGAACGGAGAAAGCAGCTCCTACGGCTACAAGATGAAAAGCTGGGTCGAAAATCGCGGCTTGCCCGTCCACACGAAAAAGGTCAACCGCTGCAGCTTTCGTGTGGTCTACATTGAGGAGTTCTGGGAGTGGGCCGAGCGATACCGCAGCTTCATCGACTTTTCCAAGATGGAGCCGTTGGCGCTCGGTGAGGAGCCGGGCTGGGTAGCCGAGCAGCGCAAGAAAGACTTTGAGGCCTATGCCATTCAGAGGAAAGACCCGTGGGGAGAGGACGAGGACTCTCGGCTGAAGATGCTACTCAGTAAGCACAGGTACTCATGGGCGGAAATTTCCGAGATGATGCATCGTTCTCACGGTGCGATCGCGCGCCGTTGCCGTGACCTCGGCATCAAGGATCGCCCTGTTTCGATGGAGCTGACCGGCAAGCGTGGCACATGGACCAGCGAGGATTTTGAAATACTGGCAGACGGCATCCGACACGGCGACAGCTACGCTGCCATAGGCAAGGCGGTCGGCCGTTCCGAAAAGTGCGTCCGATCCAAGGTCTACAACGATTATCTGACCGAGAACGCCGACAAGGTGCGGGAAATGCTCGGTGATGGCTCGTGGGGGCACGGTGCGCCGGAAATGGACGTCCGTCATGGCTTCTATATCTCCCGCACCTGCCATCAGGTCAGGCGCGACCTATCCGCGCTGGCAACGGTCCTTCGTAAGCGCATGAACGATCTCGGCTATGATCCTTACTGGCAGCGGTTTATGTGCATGAATTGGGACGACATTGGCGGATGCTCCGCAGGGTGTACGGATTGCGACAGCTGCACAGCATTCCGGCGTATTCAGCCTCAGTATTGCGCACGGTGCGGCGGCACCTTCTACGAGCGCAAGGAAAACCGCTTCTGCGCGGCCTGCCGCACCGCGAGGAAGAAGCAGGCCCAGCGGCACTGGTGCCGCGTGAACGGCATGAGCCGAAAATAATAAACTGTCCCAGCCGAGGGGCAAAGCTCGGCATAAGAAAGGAGCATTTTATGGCAGAAATCAAGTACATTCCGGTTAAAAAGCTGTGGCAGCACCCTGATAACCCCCGCAAAGATTTGGGCGATGTGACCGAGCTGGCCGAGAGCATCAAGGTCAACGGCGTACTCCAAAACCTCACCGTTGTTCCGCTGATCGGGGAAATCACAAAGAAGTGGGACGGAGAAAGCTACCGCGTCATCATCGGCCACCGCCGTCTTGCGGCCGCAAAGCTGGCTGGTTTGGAGGAGCTTCCCTGCGTCGTGGTCGAGATGTCGGAGCGGGAGCAGCTGAGTACGATGCTCACGGAGAATATGCAGCGGTCCGATCTGACGGTCTATGAGCAGGCGCAGGGCTTCCAGATGATGCTTGACATGGGCGATACCGTCGAGGACATCGCGGAAAAGTCCGGCTTTTCCGCTACCACCGTCCGGCGCCGTGTGAAGCTCCTGGAGCTGGATAAGGACAAATTCAAGAAGTCCGAGGAGCGCGGCGTCAGCCTTTTCGAGTACATGGAGCTGGACAAGCTGAAAAGCCCGGAGCGCAAGAACGAAATGCTTGATTACATCGGCACTGAGAACTTCAAGTACAAGCTGAAACAGGCCATCAATGATGAAGCTGCAGAGGCGCGTAAAGCCCTATGGGTAGAGCAGCTGAGTACCTTTGCGACGCAGATCACCGACAAGACCGGCTATAAGAGAGTCAATAGCTTCTATACCAACGGAGAAGTCAAAGTGGATCGCCCGGAGGATGCCGATACCATTGAGTATTTCTTCTTCGTCGAAACATGGGGCTATATTGTGCTGATGGTCAAGGATGAGCCTACCACCCTTACCCCGGAGGAAGAAGCGAAAGAGCGCGAGGAACAGCTGAAACAGGAGCGAAAGGACGCCGCAGTAAAGGCACTGTCCGAAGCAACCGCCCGCGCCTATGAGCTTCGCGCCGACTTCGTGGCTACCGTTTCCGCAGCCGCCATCAAAAAGCGCCTTGCGGACATCGTGGCGTTGTGGGCCTACGCCGAATACTGGGATGATACCGGCTGGCTCACCGAAGAGGAGATCGCGCAGGCTACTGGCGCCGAGACCCTTGCCGAAGATGACGAGGACGGCGAGGACGATGCCGCTTTTACGCTCCAGGCCGTGACCGACGCGATCGGCAAGACGCCCGAAAAGGCGCTCCTGCGAATGATCTATGCGCGCCTGGGTGATGGCAAATCCGAGGGCTATTTCCGCAGCTACTGGAACAGCTACACCATGAAGCACGAGGAAAACGAGAAGCTGGATCGCATCTATGCTCTGCTCGTCAAGCTGGGCTACGAGATGTCCGACGATGAAAAGGCGCTCCAGGACGGAACACATGAGCTTTTCGGGGAGGCGACCGACGAATGAGAGCATCTACCTGCAAAGGCTGCGGCGCGGCTATCGTCTGGATCAGAACACCCGGAGGGAAGTCCATGCCGTGTGACGCCACCCCGCGCTATTACATCGAAAAGCCCCGCTCCGGCAGTAAAAAGATCGTCACGCCTAACGGCGAGGTCATTTCCTGTGAGTACACGGAAGATCCGCACAAGGCCACCGGCACCGGCTTCGCTCCCCACTGGGGGAGCTGCCGGGCGGCGGGCAGCTTCAAGTCGAGGGAGGAACGCAATGGATAAGCTGACATGGTATGACGAGGATGGGCGGCTTTACTGCCGCCGTGGGTATGAGGTCGCGCTGGCGCGGCTGGCTTCTTACGAAGCAACAGAGTTGATGCCGGACGAAATCGTAAAGATGGGGATGATGTTCGAGGATAGCAAGCGCTATTCCGGCCGGCTCGAATTGAAGCTGAATGCTGCGGCAAAACGGATGCCCAAATGGGTATCTGTAAAAGAGAGGTTACCGGAAGATCGTAGCGATGTCCTCGTTGTCGCGTATTGGCACGAAAGATGGGGCGTCTATATGGGCTGGTGCGCTACCGAAAGGGCGAAATGGAGTGTCCATATCGGCATTGGGGATAGAGACGATGTCGCAGTCACCTATTGGATGCCTCTCCCGGAGCCGCCGAAGGAGGACGACAGAAATGATTGATACCGGGGATGTCACGATGTTCTGCCATTGGAACAAAAGACTGGTCTGCAAAAAGGACTTTTACTGCGACACCTGCAAACATCAGCTCGCCGCCGACGATAAAGAGAACGGCAAAGCCGAGCCTGTGCAGCTGCGGTGGACTGAGGATTATGACGGAGGCAGAGTTCCCGAATGCCCCTCCTGTGGGAATATGCCGTACAGTTTGGAGCGGTGCATCTTCTGCGGTCAAAGATTTCTGCCCGATGCGCTCACAAAGGAGTGGAGCAAGCCGCCGGAGGAAGTACGCATGGATTGTCCCTCCTGCGGCGGGGAGAATACGCTGGTCGGCGCCAGAGCACGCAGCAACGGACACTTTCACGGTCGATGCACAGCCTGCGGTTGTGTGGTGATGGAATGAAAAGGAGCTTCTATGGAACGATTTGAAAACCTGCTCGATTTTATCAATGAGCTGAACGAGAACGGGCGCATTCCGTACGACGATTACAGTCGCCTTTTTGACTTGGTGCAGGAGTTCGCAGGAGCGGAGGAAGCAATCAACGCCGCCGCGACCGATATTGCCGCCCTGCTGTGGCTGAACGGCAACTGCGAATATTGTGAGCACGGAGAGAAAGAGGAGTTCAGCGGCGCGAACAGATGGCATTGCCGTCTCGGAAACGGCATAGACTGCCGCCCTGTGTGGCGCGGCGCTGCAACGAAGGCCTCCCTGCCGGAGATACACAAGGCAGAGCCGACTTCGCTTCGTGCAAAGCCCAGCCGCGCGGAGACTATGTTCGGGCCGAAAGAGACATGGGCTATCCCTGATAGAGCGGAAGCCGAGGAGACCACGCCGAAGACATACAAGGGATTTCTGCTTATTCGGTGCGCACAATGCGGCGAGCTGCGCGGCTTTTGTGCAAAACAGCCTATCTCGTCCTATCGGTGCGCAACCTGCAACGGAGAGACGCCGCTGCACGATCTCACGTCGGCGCACATCCGCTGCAAGTGTGGAAAGCACTTCAAATACCGGACGAATTTCGAGGAGGACTTCTTCACCTACAGCTGCCTTTCCTGCGGCGCGCCGGTCGATCTGGCCTATAACAAGAAAGCTCGCACCTATCAGACGGTGCGATGATGCTCATTATCACCGTTCACGTCAATGCTCCGGCAGGACAGGCCATTGGCATAAAGGAGCAGATTGCTCAGGATTTGGAGCGATACGGAGATACCCGTGTGGTGTCGGTAGAGGTAGTGCAGCCAACATACCGGCAAATGCAGATTGGAGAGACTGTCAGCCAGCAGGGCGGCAAGAGGAAGTAAGAACAGATTGGGGTGAGCTATTACGACGCTTTCGGAATTGAATCAGCATTTTGAGCTGATAGAGAAACTGGCAAGGGCAAGGGAGATGCTACAGTCCTTGCGTGACGCGGCTTGCCCCGGCGCGGCTGCCCTCACAGGTATGCCGCATACTCCCGGCATAAAGGATAAGGTCGGCGACCTCGCAGCTGAGATTGTGGATATGGATGCGCGTGTCGGATTTCTGGAGGAAGAGGTCAAGGCCAGCGAGGGGCAGATCATGCCGTTCATTCAAGGCATCGACGATGACCAGACGCGCCTGATCTTCCGGCTGCGCTTCCTGAGAGGACTCGCATGGAAAGAGGTCGCAGCGGTCATAGGAGGCCGCAATTCGGAGGATTCGGTAAAGATGGTGTGTTACCGCTACCTCGGCAGTTAAAAGCTGTTCTTCGCTGTTGCAACTCGTTTCTTGATATTCCCCGCACCATGTATTAGGATTAGACTCGTAAAATCCTACATAAGCCAGGCGGCCATCCCTCGCGGGGTGGCCGTCATTCGTATGGGAAGGAGGTTGAGGCCTGCGCGTTACTCCTTGCGCGCTGGTCATGCACCGGGTCCGATGTTCGCCAGCAGAGGGCAGCGGTGACATCATAAAAGGAGATTTCCAAAATGTTCGGAATTGTCATTCTGGCCGTCTATGCGGTGCTAATGATCGGCGTCACGCTGATGTTCACCCGAAAGACGACCGACGCAGAGGGCTTCCATGTGGCGGACCGGCGCATCGGCTCGGTGATTGCCGCCATGAGCATCGCCGCCACTTGGATTTGGGCTCCCTCACTGTTCACTTCCTCGGAGATGGCCTATACTCGCGGCATCCCGGGGATGTTCTGGTTTACGGTACCGAATGTGCTGTGCCTGATCCTGTTTATCCCCTTTGCAAAAAGGATTCGGGCGCAGTACCCGGAGGGCATCACCTTGACCGGCTACATGGCGGAGCGCTATCACTCCGGCAAGGTCAAGGGCGTCTACTCCTTCCAACTCGGCGCGCTGGCCGTTCTTTCAACGGCAGTGCAGCTGCTCGCTGGGGGAAAGACGCTGGCCCTCATTACGGGACTGCCATTCTGGAGCATGACGCTCGCCCTGGCAGCTATCGCATATTCCTACTCCCGCTTCTCTGGGCTGAAAGCCTCCATCATCACTGATGTCGTCCAGCTGGGCATTATTCTCATGGGTGGCGCTCTGCTGGTCGTTCTGAGCCTTCGCATGACCGGCGGCTTTGACACGGTACGGGCAGGGCTCGGTGCTGTCTCTGGAGAATATACTTCGCTCACCTCCTCCACGGGCATTGAGGTCCTGCTTGGCTACGGTCTGCCGATGGCTGTCGGTCTGATCTCCGGCCCATTCGGGGATCAGTGCTTCTGGCAGCGAGCTTTCGCAATCAGGCGCGACCGCATCGGCAGATCGTTTTTTGCCGGTGCGCTTTTGTTTGCGCTCGTTCCGATCTGCATGGGAACGGTGGGCTTCCTTGCCGCTGGATCCGGCTTTGTGGCCAGCGACACCGGCATGGTCAACTTTGAATTCGTCTCCTCGCTGCTTCCGACATGGGTGCTGGTCCCGTTTCTGTTTATGATTATCTCCGGCCTGCTCTCCACAGTGGATAGCAACCTTTGCGCGGCAGCGTCGCTCACGACAGACTGGCTCGGCATTGGGAAGGACACGGTGCAGACTTCGCGCCGCACCATGCTTTGCCTGCTGATCGTGGCTATCGCCATCGCCAACATTCCCGGCCTGACGGTGACATACCTATTCCTGTTCTACGGAACGCTCCGCGCTTCGACGCTGCTGCCGACGGTCATGACGCTGCTCGGCAAGAAGCTGACGGGCAAGGGCGTTTTTGCTGGTGTGCTGACCGCGCTGTGTGTCGGGCTTCCGATCTTCGCCTACGGCAATCTCGCCGGCATTCCGGCTGTGAAAGCGGCAGGCAGTCTGACGACCGTCCTGTCCAGCGGCCTTGTCGCCGTTATCGCCTCAAGAAAGGCGGTGAAGGCATGAGCCTCGGGAGGAAGCAGAGCATCGACAACAGCGCATGGCTGGAAGCCGTTGCAACAATCGAGGACGCCGTTTCCCGTGAGGAGCTGGACGCTTTGACCGCCGCGGCTGTTGCTGACATCAAAGCCCATACAGAGGGTAAGGCTGCGGCCTATGCGTGGAGCGCAGGTAAGGACAGTATTGTCCTTGGCAAACTGTGCGAAGCGGCTGGCGTCACTGACTGCATGATCGGCGTGTGCGACCTGGAATACCCCGCCTTTGCCGCGTGGATCGAGGAGCATAAGCCGGCAGGCTGCGAAGTCATCAACACGCATCAAGATATCGACTGGCTGGCGAAGCATCAAGAGATGCTTTTCCCCAAGGACTCCGCCGCGGCCGGACGATGGTTTTCTATCGTGCAGCACCGAGCGCAGCGTGAATACTTCAAGGCGCACGAGCTGGACGTCATCATTCTCGGCCGTCGCCGTGCGGACGGCAATTATGTCGGTCGCAACAGCAATATCTATACCGATGGCAAAGGTGTTACGCGATTCAGCCCGCTCGCTGCGTGGAAGCATGAGCACATCCTTGCCTATATTCACTACCATCAGCTCCCGCTTCCGCCGATCTACGGCTGGAAGAACGGATATCTGTGCGGCACTCACCCGTGGCCCGCCCGCCAATGGACGGGCAGCATCGAGAACGGCTGGCGCGAGGTCTACGATATCGACCCCAGCATCGTCCTTGCGGCGGCTGAAAAGATTGACAGCGCTCGCGCCTTCTTGAAGGGGGTGCAGGCATGAAGGTCATAAAGAAGCCTCTGACCGAGCTGCGGCGACCGGATCGGAATGTCCGAATGCACACCGACAAGCAGCTGAAGGAGTTCCGACGCTCTGTCGAAATGTTCGGTCAGATCCGCCCCATCGTGGTCGACGAGGACGGCGTTATTCTCGCCGGCAACGGCTTGTATGAAACGTTGCTGTCCCTCGGCCGCACAGAGGCGGACTGCTATGTCGTGTCTGGACTGACTGAGGCGGAGAAGAAAAAGCTCATGCTGGCCGATAACCGCGTCTTTGACCTGGGCGTTGACGATCTGGCCGCGCTGGACGCTTTTATCCTCGACCTGAAAGATGACCTGGACATTCCCGGCTACGAAGAGGATCTTCTCCGTGCGATGGTGATGGAGGCTGACGAAGCCAGCGACGCCCTGCTTGAGTACGGCACCATTGAGCCGGAGCAGGCTGCGGCCATCACCGAGACGCGCGAGAAATACGCCGCCCGGGAAGAAGCTGCTGCGGCGCAGGCTGAGGAAGTCGCACCCGTGCAGAGCGGCGCGGCGTCTTCCACCGAGCCCGCCAAGAGGTTTATCCTCTGCCCGAAATGTGGTGAGCGGATATGGCTGTAAAGCGCATCAGCTCAGACATCGACGTTGTGACTGCGGCGCGCCAGCGGATCAAGAATGTATTTTCCAATGGCGTCCCCGTATACCTCTCATTTTCCGGCGGCAAGGACAGTATCGTTCTTGCCGACCTGACCTATAAGCTGATCCAGGCCGGAGAGATCAATCCCTCGCAATTGACCGTCCTTTTCGTGGACGAGGAGGCAATCTTCGATTCCATTGAAGCGACGACCAAGGCGTGGCGAAAGAAGTTCCTGCTTGCCGGCGCCAAGTTTCAATGGTGGTGCATCGAGGTCAAGCATTTCAGCTGTCTCAATGAGCTGTCCAGCGATGAAACCTTCGTCTGCTGGGATCGGCGCAAGCGCGATGTCTGGGTGCGGCAGCCGCCGCCCTTTGCCATCCGCAATCACCCGCAGCTCCGGCCAAGGATCGACAACTATCAATCCTTCCTGCCCCGCGTGACGATGGACGGCATTATGATCACCGGCGTCCGCGCGGCAGAGTCCATTCAGCGGCTCCAATACATGGCGGCTCTGAATATGGGCGCAAAGGGCATCACCGGCACGAACACCATCTATCCCATCTACGACTGGAAGACGGCGGATGTCTGGCTGTACCTGCGAGATCAGCGCATCGAAGTCCCCGAGGTCTACCTGCAGATGTATCAGGTCGGCGTCAATCGGAATCAGCTGCGCGTGTCGCAGTTCTTCTCCGTTGATACCGTACCCGTGCTGGTACACCTGGGCGAATATGACCCATCGCTCATGGAGCGTGTCCTCCGGCGTGAGCCGAACGCCTACCTTGCCATGCTGTACTGGGACAGCGAAATGTTCCACCGCACCACAAGGAAGCGCCGGGAGCTGGAGGGCGAGGACACCAAGGACTACCGTGCGCTCCTGAAGGAGATGCTGTTCGTCCGCCCGGGAGACTTCTTCAATACGGAGCATAAGCGCAAGATCGCCAAGCAGTACCGCAAGATGTTCATTCAGATGGACGGAATGGCGCGGCCGCGCGACTACAAGAAAATGTACGGCGGTCTGACTGCTGGAGATCCCAAGCTCCGCACCCTGCGCGCCATCTATCAGGACATATCCTGCGCCTACGCTGATTACGCCAAGCGCTTCCGGAAGGGAGGTGAGGCAAATGGCTGACGCGGATCTGTTCGCCCCGTTATCCTCCCTGCAATGGGTAGACCGGGAGCAGCTCAAGCCCAATGACTACAACCCCAACAAGGTCAACCGTGAGAATCTGAAACTGCTGGTGCAATCGATCATGACCAATGGCTGGACGCTTCCCATCGTTGTGCGTCCCGACTACACCATCATCGACGGCTTTCACCGCTGGACCGTGGCCGGAGAGGAGCCGCTGCACACCATGCTCAAAGGCAAGGTGCCGGTGGTAATCGTGCGGCATGATGACGCGACCGAGGATATTTACGGCACCGTCACACACAACCGCGCTCGCGGTACACATCTGCTTGAGCCGATGAAAGCCATCGTAAAGCGGCTGCTGGACGAGGGCAAGTCCGTTCAGGAGATCGGCAAACAGCTCGGAATGAAACCCGAAGAAGTATTCCGGCTCTCTGATTTCTCGCGTGATGACTTCCTCGGCATGATGACCAAGGGCGTTAAGGGGTATAGCCATGCGGAATTGCTGACGAAGTTATAACACAATACCACAGCCAGGCGCATACATCGCACGAGAGCGGCGTATCTGCGTCTGGCTGTGTTGCGCCCTCCCCCTCTCGGCATCGTCGCGCTGAGGGCGGGGAAATGCGTTGCAACAGGCGACGACGGCAAAAGGTACTGTGACGACCCCCGCCCCACACGCCGCGGGCTCGCCGACCCCGAAAAAAGCGTAGTTACCAAGGCAAAATTTTGGCATTTCCGTTCCGCTTTGGCGTTGCTTTTGGTGCCAAGCGCGGCACCTGTGGCGGTACCTGCCGCAATCCCTCATCGCTTTATCCGTCTTTCTCTGCGGGAATGTGGAGGAAGTCCAGATAAAGGCCTCCTATTTATATAAGACCACACGCGGGATAAGGGTCTCGCACAAAGCTGCTGGTACCGGCCTGTGTGCTCCAGTGCAATTCTGGTGAGTCCCGCATTCGGACATAAAAAAGACCCGACTGCTGCAACAGTCGGGCTTTGCGTTCCTCTGGGTACGGTAATGAACATCAATACCATATCACAATTTACGCAGACAGTCAAGCCGGCTGGACTGCGCAAGGAAGGAGGAGCGCCATGTCTGAAGCTATTGATGTCATTACCGGGGAAACAGAGGTAAGCACGACAGAGCTGGCCTGCGTCCTGGGCATCACAGGACGGCGCATTCGCCAGATGGCGGAGGACGGTCAGCTGCAAAAGGTCAGCAAGGGGCGCTTCCTCCTTGCCGATTCCGTCCAGCGGTATGTTAAGTTCCTGTCTGACGGCCCGATGGACGAAGAGGATAAGAAGCTGGAGAAGACCCGCCGCGTGGCGGAGACGACGATGAAGGCGTCCAAGGCCACCATTGCCAAGCTGGAGGCTGAGGAGCTGAAAGGCAAAATGCACCGGAGCGAGGACGTGGCCGCGATGACTACCGACTTGATCTATGCCATTCGCGGGGCGATGATGGCCCTGCCCGGCCGTCTGGCCGTGGACGTGGCCTCGGCGAACTCCCCAGCGGAGGCCGCCGAGATTATCCGCCGCGAGGTCAACAAGGCCATGCGGGAGCTCTCCAATTACCGCTATGACCCAAAGAAATACGAGGAGCGCGTCCGGGATCGGAGGGCCTGGGAAGCTGACAGTGGGCGTGATGCCGATGACGGATAAGGAAACGCGCCGGCTCATAGAGGAGAAAGAGGCCCGCGAGCGGGTAAAGAGGCTGAATGTCGTCATCGGGAAAGTCTTGGCCGGCATGAAGCCGCCGGACGACCTGACCGTGACCGAATGGGCGGAGCAGAATCGCCGCCTGTCGGCCGAGAGCGCCGCAGAGCCCGGACCGTGGCGCACCGAACGCACCCCCTATCTCCGCGAGCCGATGAATGCATGGACCGACCCAAAGATACGGCACATCGTCATGGTGGCCGCGTCCCAGGTCGGCAAGTCTGAATTTCTCAATAACTGCATCGGCTATGTGATCGACCAGGACCCCGGCTCGATCCTGTTTGTACACCCTACCACCATTGACGCAAAGGAGTATTCCAAGCTCCGCATCGCGCCGATGATCCGCGACTGCCCCACGCTGAGAAAGAAGGTCAGCGACCCCAAGAGCCGCGACAGCGGCAACACAATTCTGCAAAAGACCTACCCCGGAGGCATCCTCACGATGTGCGGCTCCACCGAGGCCCACGCTCTGGCGTCAAAGCCCATCCGCTATGTGCTGGGTGACGAGCGCGACCGCTGGGCGCTGTCCGCCGGCAACGAGGGCGACCCGTGGGATCTGGCGATGGCGCGGCAGACGACATTCTACAACGCGAAAAGCGGTGAGGTGTCCACGCCCACCGTCAAAAACGCCAGCGCCATTGAAGCCGCCTACGCGACAGGCACGATGGAGAGGTGGAAATCCCGCTGCCCTCATTGCGGCGAGTATCACGAGATCCAATGGGCGGACATCCGCTTTGAGCACGACGAGATCATCGTCGCGGGGAAAAAGACCTACAAGGTCCGCAGCGTCTGCTATGCCTGCCCCGGCTGCGGCTGCATCTCCACCGAGGCGGAAATGAAGCGCGCCCCGGCAAGATGGGAGGCGGACAACCCCGCTGCCTATGAGCAGGGCACGCGCTCGTTCTGGCTGAACGCCTTTGTCAGCCAGTGGGCGAGCTGGGAATCCATCATTCTGAAATACCTGAACGCCATCGGCAGTACCCGCAAGATGCAGGTCGTCTACAACACCTGCTTCGGCGAGCTGTGGGAGGATCGCGGAGACCTGGAGGACGAGGACAGTCTGATGGCGCGCCGGGAGGAATACCCGGCTGAGCTGCCGGAGGGCGTGCTTGTTCTGACGGCCGGTGTCGATACCCAGGACGACCGCATGGAATATGAGATCGTCGGCCACGGCCACTTTGGTGAGACATGGGGCATTGAGAAAGGCATCATCATGGGACGGCCCGACGACGATGCCGTATGGGCGCAGCTGGACGAGCTGGTATTTGACCGCGTTCTGCGCTTTGAGAACGGCGTGGGGCTGAAAATGTCAATGTCCTTTGTGGACGAGGGCGGACACTTCACGCAGGAGGTCCGTATGCAGTGCCGGGCGCGGCTGGGCAAAAAGGTGTTCTGCATCAAGGGTATGCCCGGCAGCGATAAGCCCTACACCGCGCCGCCGAAAAAGCAGAAGATCATCATCAAGCAGACGGCGGTCGGCACCTGCTGGCAATACCAGATCGGCGTTGACTCCGGCAAGGAGGTCATCATGGACAACCTGCGCGTACAGACGCCGGGCGCGAAATATTGTCACTTCCCCAAGCGGGATGACTACGGCTCCGGCTACTTCACAGGGCTGCTCTCCGAGGTCAAGGTCTACGACCCCAACAAAAAGCAGCCGTGGCAGTGGAAGAAGATCCCCGGCCACGAGCGTAACGAGGCGCTGGACTGCCGCAACTATGCGCTGGCGGCGTTCAAGGCGCTTCCTAAGAACCTGGACGAGATAGACAGGCGGCTAAAGGAGGCGGGCGGCGAACGCGCTCCTGCCCCTGTTGCAACGCCTGTCATGCCGCCTCCCGCCGCCAAGCAGAGGCCGAAGCGCAGAAGCGGAAAGAAATACTACGACGATTGGTGAGGTGTCCGATATGGATAAAGTTGAACTGCGGGCGCGGCTGGACTTCTGGCAGAGCGCCCTCTCAAAGCTGCGCGCCGCATATCTGGCTCTTGTGGACGGCGGCGTAAAAAGCTATGTCATCGACGACCGCGAGCTGACGCGCTTCGACCTGCCTGATCTGAAGGACGAGATCGAGGACGCGGAGAAGAAGGTCGATGAACTTTTAGCGGAGCTGAATGGCCGCAAGCCGAGAAAGGCTTTCGGCATCGTTCCACGCGACTGGTGACCTTTTTCGTGAGGTCACGAAAATGATACCGGCAAAGCGCCCGAAAGGGCTTTTTGCACAGGCAGTCCGGCGGAGTTTGCTCCTTTCGCCGCCGGGCGGCCTGTTTTTTATTCCGAAAACGGGAGGCGATAAGCATTGAGCAACAAGAAAGACCGCCGCCGCGCAGCCGCGCCGCAGGCGAAGGGGTACAGCGAAGCCGGGGCCAGCTTGACGCGGCGGGCGCTCAAGGGATTTGTTCCGGACAGCGGCGCTCCCAATGAGGACATCAACCGCAACAACGCCACCCTGCGGCAGAGGGCGCGAATGCTCTACATGGCCGCGCCGGTGGCTACGGCGGCGATCAATACCAACCGCACCAAGGTCATCGGGACGGGGCTGACGCTCAAAGCGTCCGTGGACCGCGAGGTGCTGGGCATCTCCCCGGAGGCGGCGAAGAAGTGGCAGCACGCGGCGGAGATGGAATTCCGGCTGTGGGCAGGGAAAAAGCAGAACTGCGACGCGCTGGGCCTGAACAACTTTGAGAGTTTGCAACAGCTCGCCTTGAAGTCGTGGCTGCTCAGCGGCGACGTGTTCGCACTGGTCAAGCGATACCCGGCAACACCGCTAAACCCCTATACCCTGCGGCTGCACATCGTGGAGGCAGACCGCGCCTGCACGCCAAGCGAATATGGCGGCGGTGTCACCATCGGCGGCTTCGTGGAGGGCAAGATCCCCGAGGGAAAGCCCGGCGCAGGCCACAAGGTCTACGACGGCGTGGAGGTGGACAGCAACGGCCGCGTGGTCGCCTATCACATCAGCAACACCTACCCGCACGAGATCACCAGCGAGCCGCAGAAGTGGCAGCGCGTTGAGGCCTACGGTGCCAAGACCGGCCTGCCGAACATTCTCCACATCATGGACAGTGAACGCCCGGACCAGTACCGCGGTGTTCCTTATCTGGCGCAGGTCATCGAGCCGCTGCTCCAGCTTCGGCGCTATACGGAGTCCGAGCTGATGGCGGCGCTGGTGCAGAGCTTCTTCACTGCATGGATCGAAACGGAGACCGACCCCTCCGATACACCCTTCAACGAGGTCGGCGCAGGAGATATTGCCGGCGTCCCCACCGAGGTCAACGCGGACGGCGGACCGATGGCGAACAACATCTCCGATGATGACAACGAGTACGAGATGGGACCGGGTACGGTGACGCACCTCGCCCCCGGGGAAAAGGTCAACTTCGGCAATCCGAACATCCCCACCGCTGGCTTTGAGACCTTTGTCAAGACGCTGTGCAAGCTGGTCGGCGCAGCCTTGGAGCTGCCCTACGATGTGCTGATCAAGGAGTTCAACAGCTCCTATTCCGCAAGCCGAGGCGCGCTGCTGGAGGCGTGGGAAGCATTCAAAATGCGCCGGAAGTGGTTTGTGGACGACTTCTGCCAGCCGGTCTATGAGATGTTCCTGGCCGAAGCGGTCGCTCTGGGGCGCATCAACGCCCCCGGCTTCTTCACGGACCCCCTTGTGCGGGAGGCATGGTGCGGTGCGCGCTGGATCGGCCCCGTGCAGGGCAGCCTTGACCCCAAGAAGGAGGCGGAAGCCGCCCTCATGCTGATCGACAACGCCATCAAGACCCATGAGCAGGTCAGCCGTGAGATGAGCGGCGGCGACTGGGAGGAGAATGTGGAGCAGCTGCAGCGAGAAAACGAGCTGCTGACACAGGCAGGAGGCAACAAGGTCACCGTTGTATCGGCATCGCCGAAAGAAGGTGACGGCGATGAAGACTAACTTCGAGCATCTGCAGAGCCTGAATGTGCGGAGCATGGCGCTCGCCATCTGGAACTATGCAAGCGACTACTGCGCCTATTGCCCGAAGAACATGGAGCGCCGCTGCAACGAGAACTGCCGCGCGGGAATCCGCGAGTGGCTGAACAGTCCCTACATTCCGTCAAGCGATATCTGGAAAGAAAAGAGGTAATGCGCATGAGTATTCCGGCAAAGAGAGCTGGGCGAAAGTCTCCCGCCGTCAGCATCTCGAAAAAGGTCTATACGATGGCCACGGTGGACGGCAGTGATGCCGAGATCACCATGTACGGAGACATCTACGAGGAGCAGCCTACGAACTGGTGGGGCGAGCCCGTCGAGGGGCAGTACATCCTGCTCTCCGAGTTTTTGGAGGACCTCAAGCAGATCTCCGGCTGCACGTCCATCACTATCCGCATGAACAGCTACGGCGGCGACGCCGGATCGTCCAACATGATCCACAACCGCCTGCGGGAGCTGGCGCGGAACGGCACGAAGCTTACCTGCATCGTGGACGGCGTGGCCATGAGCGGCGGCAGTCTTATCATGTGCGCCTGCGATACGGTCAGGGTCAATCCCTCCAGCCTCGTCATGATCCACAAATGCTGGACCTTCCTGTGGGGCGGCTACAACGCCGACGAGCTACGGGAACAGGCTACCCAGCAGGAGGCGTGGGACAAGATGCAGATGGAGGTCTACACGCGCAAGACCGGGCTGTCGGCCACGGTGATTTCCCACATGATGGCGGACACGACCTATATGACAGGCCGCGAGGCCATCGACAAGGGCTTTGCGGACGAGCTGATCGAGGACGCGGAGCCGACCAGCATCGCCGCCAGCGCGGACGGGCGCAGCCTGTTCGTGAACGGGAGGCAGATGCACCTTGCCCCCGGCATGTTTGCGCCGGACAACATTCCCACGGTCACACCCGAGGCCTCCGCCCCGGTTGAGACAGATAAAAACAAGCCGGAAGTCACCGGCGATGAAGGAGGAATTTCCATGACTAAGGAAGAGCTCCGGGCAAAGTACCCGGACGAGATCGCCCAGGTGGAGGCCGACGCCCGCGCTTCCGTCGATCACACTGAGGCGGTCAACGCCGCGATCCAGGCCGAGCGTGCGCGTATGCAGGAGATCGACGAGATTTCCGGCCTGCTCGACGCGACGGACGTGCAGCAGGCCAAGTACGGCGACAAGCCCTGCTCTGCTGCCGACCTGCTGATGGCAGCGGCCAAGAACGCCGCCAAGCAGGGCAAGAAGTTTCTGACCGATCTGAAGGACGACAGCGAGGAATCCGGCGCTGAGGGCGTTCCTGCCGCTCCTGCCCCCGCAGTCGAAACGCCCGAGAGCGAAGACGGCGAGAAGAACGACACCCCCGAGGCGCGCATGACCAACGCCCGGAGCATGGTCGCTGACCTGCTGGGCAAGAAGAAGGAGGGCTAAGAACATGATCAATCTGAGTGAAAAGCTCGGCGAGATGACCTTTGACGGTCTGATCACCGACATCAAGCCCGCGCCCGAAGTGCGCGGCGGCGTTATCCGCAAGCTGTCCGCTGCGGCCACGCTCAAGCGCGGCACCATTCTTGCCAAGTCCTCCGGCACGGCCGGCGACGGCAAGCTGGTCGTTCTCGGCAGCACGGCCAAGGAAAACGAGACCCTGACCCCCGACTGCATCCTGTGCGACGACATCGACGTCGGCACCGCCGCCGACGAGAAGGTGGCAGTCTACACCGCCGGCTGCTTCGACATCGGCAAGGTGACGGTCTCGGCCAGCTACACCATCACCGAGGGTGATAAGGATAACCTGCGTATGCGCGGCATCGTCTTCAAGGCTGCTGCCGCTGCCAACTAAGGAGGGAATCAACAATGGCTTCTGAACTGAATTTCTTTGACACCTATGTGCTGATGGCGATCACCGAGGAGATCGTTCCTCAGCAGACCTTTTTCAAGGACCGCTACTTCCCCACCGGGGAGGGCGACATCTTCGCCTGCGACAAGGTGCTGACTGAGTACCGCAAGGGCGACCGCAAGATGGCCGCGTTCGTCTCCGCCCGCGCCGGCGATATCCCCATGGATCGCCGCGGCTACGAGATCCACGAGTATCAGCCCGCTTTCATCGCTCCGTCCCGCCTGCTGACGCTGGACGAGCTGCGCAAGCGCGGCTTCGGTGAGGCCATCTACGCCAACAGCACCCCCGCCCAGCGCGCGGCCCGTCTGCAGCTGGGTGACCTGACCGACATGGACCGCCGCATCGTGCGCCGCGAGGAGTGGATGTGCGCGCAGACCATGATCAACAACGCCTGCACCATGCAGACCTACATCGACGACAAGACCGAGGGCGAGAAGCTGTATGTCAAGTTCTTCGATGACGCCAGCGACCACACCTATACCGTGGCCACCAAGTGGAACGCCACGGGCGGCGACTTCTTCGGCGATGTGAAGGCCATGTGCCGCAAGCTGTCCAAGCGCGGCCTGCGCGCGGTTGACCTGGTGCTCGGCTCTGACGCAGCCGACGCGATCCTCGACATGGAGAAGGTGCAGAAGCTGCTCGACCGCAACAGCGGCATCATCATCGGTACCATCGACCAGGAACTCAGCCGCTACGATGGCGTGGTCTATATGGGTACGCTGAACTTCGGCGGCTTCAAGCTGAACCTGATCTCCGTAGACGAAACCTACATCGACGGCAGCGGCGCGGAGCAGAAGTATTTCCCCGCCACCTCCGCCATGGTCACCGCCCCCGGCTGCGGCCATCTGATGTATGGCCAGATCACCCAGATCGACTACGGCTCCACCGAGTTCGCGTCCCATGCGGCGACCCGCGTTCCGAAGTTCTCTCTGAACCAGGAGGCGGACATCCGCAAGCTGCGTCTGGGCGCTCGCCCCCTGGCTGCTCCTCACAACTACTGCCCGTACATCTACGCGGCGGAAGTTGTGTCCTGACCCGGCGCGGAAAGGAGACTGCTATGACGAAAATTGAGATCATCTGCGGCACATACGGCTACAGGCCGGATGGCTCGAAGCACCCCATTCCCATCGACCGCGGCGGTATCTGCGAGGTCTCCGAAGAGGAGGCGCAGCGCCTTTTCGCCCTGTGCGTCGCCCGCCCCGCTACGGAAACGCCCTCTCCCGCTGTTGCAACGCCCCCTGTGGGCGAGGACGGCAGCGGGGCTGGCGCTGACCCGTCTAACGGCGACGAGGGCGCAGAGGACGCGGAAAGTGCCCACCTTGATCCCGAGCAGCTTAAAACGCTGACCAACGCCAAGCTCACGGAGCTGGCCAAGGAGATGGGTATCGACACCGCCAAGCTCAAGACCAAGGCGCAGCTGATCGCCGCCATTACGGATGTTCCGCTGGAGGACGCGATTGCCGAGGACGACGACGGCGTGGACGACGGCGAAGCGCCCCCTGTGCTGACGCCGGAGGCGCCTGTGGTATGAGCGGCTTCAAGGATATGGTCGCCCGCGACAACTTCGGCGTGTTCCTCAACTGCGACGAGTTCGCGGAAAAGCGCACCGTCAAGTATGACGGGGCGACCTACGAGGATATTCCCATCGTCCTCTCCGGTCTGAAGGAGAAGGACCGCCGCCAGCTGATGAGTGACCATGCCCAGGGGCTTTACATCGTTTCCTCCGTTCTCCACTGCGCCCTGTCCGATCTCGGCGGGGTGCAGCCGGAGCGGGGGCAGCGTATCAGGATCAACGACCAGGAGGGCGGCGGAGGCTTCTTCCGAGAGTTCTATATCGCGTCCTCGGTCTGTGAGATGGGTATGCTGCGCGTAGAATTGGAGGCGGTGGACGAATGAGCTTTATCCGCGTCAACGAGGTCGGCGGCGGCAGTCTGGAGCGCGTGAACAAGCTGCTGCACAATGTTCCGGGCGGCGTTTACAAGGCGGCTTTCTCCGCGTTGAGGCGCGCCGGAGATACAGCCAAGACCCGCGCCGGACAGTTCGCCGCCGCCGAGTACACCATCAACAAGGGTGAATTCATGCGAAGAGTTCACTCCAAGACCCACATCACAGGCGGTGCGGGAGGCGTGATGGGTATGAGCATCAGTTTCTCCGGCACCGTGCTCCCACTGCTGACCTTCAACACCACATACAGCCGGGACGGCACCGTGCAGACACAGGTAAAGCGCAACGGCGGAGCCGCGACGCTTCAACACGCATTCGTGGCCCGTATTTTCGGCCCGACTGCCGTTTTCGAGCGCGTCGGCTCGCCGCGTTTTCCTGTGGAGCAGAAGTTTGGTCCGTCTACCGGACACATGATGCGGAACGAAGAAGTCATCGAGAAGATGGACGAAACGATCCGCGACACCTACGAAAAGCGCATTGAGCATGAAATCCTGCGCGTGCTGAACGGATGGGGAGGCTGATTTATGACAAGGATCATTCTGCTGGAACGCCTGCGGGCCTTTACTGAGGAGGTCACCGCCGACCTGATCATGCCGACCCGTTTGCAGAAGGGCGACACGGAGCAGAGCTTCCGCCCTGCCAATGTCTACCTGACGCGCCTGCCGGACGGCACTTCCGCCACCAAGAAGGCCCCCTATGTGCTGCACCAGGTCATTACCGGCATGGATCAACAGCCGCAGGGACAGCGCGTGACCTCCAGTGCCAAGGTCCGGTCTATCTGCTGTGTCTATAACGATGACGAGCAGGAGGGTGGGCTGATGCTGCTGAATCTCATGGAGCGGCTGCGCATAGCGATGCTCAGGCAGGTCGTGATCGGGGGGCAGTTTACCCTTGACCTGGAGGCGGGGCTTGAAACGCTGGTCTATCCCGATGACACCGCCCCCTATTTCGTGGGGGAAATGATCTCCACATGGAAGCTTCCCCCCGTGGAAAGAGAGGTTAACCTATGAGCGAAAAAATCATCGACACGGCGGCTCAGCCCGCCGCACCAAAGACGGCAAAGAAAAAGCCTGCCGCGCCGAAGAAGGTCGCCGACACCGGCGGCTTCTGCGTCTATCTCGGTCCGACCATGATGGGCGTGATCCAGCGCGGCACCATCTATCGCGGCGGCCGGAAGGAAGTCCTTGACACACTTGCCCCGGTGATCGAGCAGCACCCGCTGATCGCGTCGCTGGTGGTGAGCGACGAAACGCTCCCCGCCGACCGCATCAAAGTCAAAACGCCTGGGAACCTGCTGTATGTGAATTATCACAAGCTGGCCAAGGGCATGAAGTAAGGAGGAAATTTCAATGAACCACGGCGTATATGTCTCTCAGCAGGCTACCAGCGTCAGCACCCCTGTCGTGGCGGAGTCCGGCGTCCCCTTCGTGGTCGGTCTGGCTCCTGTTCAGGCGGCGGATAAGCCTGCTGCCCCCGGCACCCCTGTTCTCTGCACCAGTTGGTCCGAGGCGGCGGAGAAGCTGGGCTACTCCGACGACTGGGCAACCTACACGCTCTGCGAATTCATGTATTCGCACTTCAAGCTGTTCGCCTGCCAGCCCGTCATTTTTTGCAATGTTCTGGATATCGCCACCGCAAAGGAGGCGTCTGCCGCGACCGATGTTGCGGTGACGGAGCACAAGGTAAAGCTTCCCATCGCGGCCATCAACGATTCCACTCTGGTCATCAAGCCTGCCGGCGGTACCGGCTCTGCCTATGTGTCCGGCACCGACTATAACGCCTATTACAGCGGCGAGCATCTGGTAGTGGAGCTGCTGTCTACCGGCAGCGCCTATGACGCAGAGCAGGTAAACATCGCCTACAACAAGGTCAAGGCATCCACCGTCACCGCATCTGACATCGCCTCCGCGATGGAGAATGTGGAGCTGTGCCTGACCCTGCTGGGCATCGTCCCCGATCTGCTGTGCGCCCCTGGCTATTCTCAGCAGTCTACCGTGGCCGCTGCGATGACCGCCAAGGCAGGCAACATCAACGGTCTGTTCCGCGCCAAGGCACTGATCGACATTGACTGCGGCGCTTCCGGTGCGCGCACCTATTCCGATGTTCTCACCAAGAAGAACGCCGCCAACATCGCCGACGAGGACGAGATCGCCTTCTGGCCGATGGCGAAGCTGGGCGATTACAAGTTCCACCTGTCTACCCAGATGGCGGGGCTGATGGCGCAGATCGACACCGGCAACGGCGGCTGCCCCTATGAGTCCCCCTCCAATAAGGGGCTGCAGTGCGACGGCCTCTGCCTGGAGGACGGCACCGAGGTCAACCTGACGCTTGCGCAGGCCAACTACCTCAACGGCGTCGGCGTGGATACCGCGCTGAACTTCATGAGCGGCTGGGTGGCGTGGGGCAACTACACCGCCTGCTATCCCTCCAACACCGATGTCAAGGACTACTTTATCCCGGTCAGCCGTATGTTCGGTTGGGTCGGCAACTCCCTCATCAAGACCTTCTGGAGCAAGCTGGACAAGCCTATGACCCGCCGCCTGATCGACACCGTTCTCGATTCCGCCAACATCTGGCTCAACGGTCTGGTGGGTATGGGTTACCTTCTGGGCGCTCGTGTGGAGATGCTGGAGAACGAAAACCCGCTGACCAACCTCATGGCCGGCATCATCAAGCTCCATGTCTACATGACGCCGCCCTCTCCTGCTCAGGAGATCGACTTCGTGCTGGAGTATGACGCCAGCTATGTCACCAGCGCCCTGCAGGGCTAAAAGGAGGTTTGAATCATGGATCAGAGCATTATCAACTTCAAGGTCTACGAGGACTCTGTTGAATATGTCGGTATGGCACAGGCGACCCTGCCTGACCTGACCGCGCTGACGCAGTCCATCTCTGGCGCCGGCATTGCCGGCAATGTGGAGGCGGTCATCCTCGGCCACTTCGACGCGATGACGCTGGGGCTGAACTTCCGCACCGTCACTGCGCAGAGCGTGAAGCTCTCCGAGCCCCGCCGCCACACCATTGACCTGCGCGTGGCACAGCAGGACGAGGATGTCGTCGCAGGCGAGGTTGTCGTGCGCGCTGTGAAGCACATTTTTGTTGTTATCCCCAAGAGCGACAAGGGAGGCACCGTTGCCCCCGCCTCTCCCTCCAACGGCTCCGGCGAGTACGCCGTCCGCTACTGGGCGACCTACATCGACGGCAAGAAGGTGCGCGAGATCGATCCGCTGAATTTCAAGTGCGAAATCAACGGCGTCGATTATCTGGCGCCTGTTCGCACGGCGCTCGGCATGTAATCCACATTTCGCCCGGGGCGGTTTTCCGCTCCGGGCATATTTTTCAATTCTGAAAGGAGTTTCATCATGGCTGACAACAAGAATATTATTTCTCCCGATGCTTTTTCCACCGCTGTGGATCATGACGAGTTCGCTGCCGCTGAGGAGCAGGCCAGAATTAGCGAGAGCGCATTCACCGTGAAGCTGAAAAAGCCCTTCACCTACGAGGGGCAGACCTTCTCCGAACTGACCTTCGACTTCGACAGTCTGACCGGCGACGATGCGCTGGCCATCGAGGACGAGCTTCAGGCTATCGGCAAGCCCACCATTTCGCCGACCTTCTCCGGGCAGTTCCTGATTCGCATGGCTGCCCGCGCCTGTACCGCGACCATCGTTGACGGAAGCGGCAGGCCGCGCCGCCTCGGTGATGATGCGCTCCGCGCGCTGCCTATCTCCGAGTTCAACCGTGTGCGGAGCAAGGCTCGCAGTTTTTTACTGGCATCGGAGCTGTAACCGGCGACGGCGGCGTCTGGCTCCGCAGGCAATGTCTTACGATGGCGAAAACCAATCAGACCCCTGTTTCCTACTGGCTATCGCTGCCCCTGCCGTCTCTGTGCAAGTGGATCAAGGTCAGCAACCAGCTTGTGAAGGAGGCTCGGGAGCGACGCAAGAATAAATAAATCTGAAAGGAGGGCCATCTATGGCAGGCCGCAAAGAGTATGAGATGCTATTCCAGCTGAACGCGCAGCTTGGAGGCAATTACAGCAAGACCTTCAAGGCCGCTCAGCAGGAAATTGTGTCCATGCAGAAGGAAATTCAGGCCCTCTCCAAGACGCAGGCGGATATTTCCGCATTCCAAAAGCAGCAGGCAGCCGTGGAAGCGACACGGAAGCGGCTGGAAATGCTGCGGCAGCAATATGACAATATTCAGCGGGAGATGGAGGAAACCGGCAACGAGTCCGCCGACATGAAGAACAAGCTGCTGGCAAAGCAGCTTCAGATCGACAAGACCTCCGCCTCGCTGGAGAAGCAGACGGCAAAGCTGAACGAGCTGAGCGGGGCTCTGGAAGAGGCAGGCGTCAATACCGACGACCTCTCCCACAGCTCCGAGCAGCTTGCCGGCAAGATCGACACGCTGAAAAAGAAGCAGGGCGAGGCCGCCGATAAAGCTATGACCTTCGGCGACAAGGCGGGGCAGGCCTTTAATCAGGTACACGAGGCCATCGTGGCCGCAGGCATCGCCGTCGCCCTGAAAGAGATCTACGAATACTTCGCCAGCTGCGCGCAGGCGTCGATGGACTTTGAGAGCGCCATTACCGGCGTCGCCAAGACCACAGACCTCACAGACGAGGAACTGGCGGCAATGTCGGATTCCATCAAGGCGCTGTCCACGGAGATCCCCGCCACCACAGAGGAGATCGCGGCGGTAACCGAAGCCGCGGGACAGCTCGGCATCCAAAAGGACGCCCTGCTGGACTTCACCGAGATCATGACCATGCTCGGCACTGCCACCAACATGACAGCTGACGAGGCAGCAACCTCCCTTGCGCGCTTCGCCAACATTACCGGCATGGCAACGGACAATTACGGACGGCTCGGCTCTGTCATCGTTGACCTTGGCAACAACTTCGCCACGACGGAATCCGAGATCGTGGCGATGGGTACGCGCCTGGCGTCGGCGGGTAAGCTGGCCGGACTGACCGAGCCGGAGATCATGGCTCTGGCGGCGGCGATGTCCTCTGTCGGCATCGAAGCCGAGGCGGGCGGTACCGCCATGACCCAGACGCTCAACGCCATTGAAAAGGCCGTTGCAAAGGGCGGGGACGACCTCACGGAGTTCGCCCGTATCGCGGGTATGTCCTCCGAAGAATTTTCTTCTGCGTGGAAGAACGATGCCATGAGCGCCCTGACTTCCTTCATCGGCGGGCTCGGCAAGCTGGACGAGCAGGGCGAGAGCACCGTCCTCGTACTGGAAGACCTGGGTCTGACCGGCATCCGGCAGAGCAATATGCTCAAAGCCCTGGGTCTTGCCGCAGACCAGATGACCGGCGCGGTGAACACTGCAAATACCGCCTGGCAGCAGAATACCGCCCTCACCAACGAGGCCAACAAGCGCTATGCCACCGCGCAGAGCCGGTTGACCATGATGCAGAACGCCTACAACAACCTCAAGGTAGCCATCGGCGACGCCTATACTCCCGCGCTCAGCGAGGCTTACGGCGTCGGCACAAAGGTCCTCAACAGCATTACGGCGTTCATTCAGAAGAACCCGGCGTTGGTCAATGCCATCACCGCCTTTGCAGGCGTGATCGGCGCGGTCGTCGCCGCGCTGGCTGCCTATGCGGTCGCTGCAAAGATAGCCGCAGCCGCCAGTGCAATTCTCACTGCGGCGATCCCCGGCGTCAATGTCATCATGGGCGTTACCGCTGCCGTGGCCGCAATCACGGCTGGCATCGTTGCTCTGGCCACCGCTGCGGCGAATGACGCCGTACCCAGTGTGAAGGAGCTGACCGAAGCCGCCCGAGGAATGCGGGAGGCGATGGACGAGGCCAAGGCCACCTATGACGATACCGTTACCTCCACCATGGCCGCTGCAGGCGTCGCAGACACCTACATCGGCAAGCTGGAGGAGATGGAGGCGGCGGGGCTCAATACCGACGAGCAGCACAGGCAGTACCACAACACCCTGGCTCTGCTCTGCCAGGTGGTACCGGAGCTGGCCGATTATATCGACCTCGAAACCGACACCATCAACGGCGGCACCGAAGCACTCCGCGCCAACACCGAGGCGTGGAAGCAGAATGCCATGCAGCAGGCCTATCAGGATCAGCTCACCGAGCTGTACTCCCAGTATTCCGCCGTGCTGATCGAGGCAGAAGAAAACAGCATCGGGCTCACCAAGGCGCAGTACAGCTTGGAGGCCGCCCAGCAGAAGCTGTCTGATACCTACGCGCAGATGGATGCGCTATGGGCAGACGCGCAGAAGCAGGCGGATGCCTATTACAACCAGTACGGCTATTACACCGATGCGACCGCTTTCCTCTCGCAGGAATACTACGACCTGCAAAACTCCATCTACGATACCAACAACGAGATATGGGCGGCTGAGAAGTCCATCAAGAATTACAACAAGGCGATGGAGGAGGACGCAGACGCCGTTTCCGATGCTGAGGCGGAGATCGCCCTCGCGGAAGAGGCGGTCAAGAATCTGACCGCCTCCATGAACGAAGGCACTGGCGCGTCCGAGGAGGCTGCTGCACAGGTCAGCGAGTTCCAGGCTGCCATCTCCGGCGTGCAGGAAAAGATCGCTGCCCTTGTGGAGTCCTACAACGAGGCGTACAGCGCGGCATACGAAAGCATATCCGGACAGTATCAGCTTTGGGACGAGGCCGCAAAGGTCGTTGCAACCAGCGCAGGCAGCATCAATTCTGCACTGGAGAGCCAGATCACCTACTGGCAGGACTACAACGCCAACCTGCAATCCCTGACTGACCGCAGCGCCGACATCGAGGGACTGAGCGACATGATCGCCTCCTTTGCTGACGGCAGCTCCGACAGCGTGAACGCGATCGCCGGCATGGCAGGCGCCACCGACGAGCAGCTGGCCACGATGGTAGCCAACTGGAAGACTCTGCAGCAGGAGCAGCAGAACGCAGCGGGGAGCGTAGCCGACCTCAAGACCGACTTCACGGCCACCATGGACGAGCTGCAGACGGCGCTTGCTGAGGACATTGAAGCGATGGACCTTGGCGACGAGGCCAAGGCAAGCGCGCAGGCCACCATTCAGGGCTTTATCGACGGAGCTGTCGGTATGCTGCCCCAGGTGACCGCTGCCTACAACCGCGTCGCCGCCGCAGCCAGAGCCGCACTGTCCGCGTCCGGTACCGGAACGGCCGGCAGCATTCCCGGCTACGCAGTTGGTACGCAGTCCGCCGCACCCGGCTTTGCCCTCGTCGGCGAAAACGGCCCGGAGCTGGTCTACTTCAACGGCGGCGAGCAGGTCATGACCGCCGAGGAGACCGCCGCTATGCGCGAGAGCATGGAGATCCAGGCCATCACCTTCGCCCCGCAGCTGCTGGAGGCACTGCACGCCATCCATGGCGACGGCGCGCTTTCGGCAGAGCCAGGCGCAGGCTCCGGCGCCGGATCGGTGGAGCTGCAGATCGTGTTTCAGATCAACGGCAGCGCATCGCCCGAGACGGTGGAAGCTCTGCGTGAGTACGGAGACGAGTTCGCCGAGCGCGTCCTTGAAGTCATGGAGGAGGCCGGCATCGACACCGCAAGGAGGGCCTACAAATGAGGAAGACCTACACCACCATTCAGGGCGATATGTGGGACAGCATCGCCTTCTCCCAGCTGGGGAGCGAAGCGTACACCGACCGGCTGATGAATCTCAATCCGCAGTATCTCGGGTACTACACCTTTCCGGCCGGGATCGTGCTGAAGCTGCCCGACCCTGCTGAGGATGTCGGCGATGCCCTGCCCCCGTGGAAGCAGGTGGTCGGATGAGCAGCCCGAATCAGGCACGCCGCGTCACGGCGCAGATATTTTTCCAGGGCGCGGACATCACCGGCAGTATGCGCCCCTATTTCCTGTCGGCCACCTACACCGACAAGGAGGCGGACGGCACCGACGATCTGCAGCTGAAGCTTCAGGACCGCGATGATATATGGCTCAAAAAGTGGCTGGCCGATGCCATCGACGCAGCAGCCTCCGCAGGGAGCCTGTCCGCGTCCTCCAAGGCCAAGACCGATGGTGCGGCAAAGTTCTACAAGGTCACCGCCAAAAGCGGCTTGAATGTCCGCTCTGGCCCCAGCACCAGCTACGGTAAATACGGTGCTCTGGTCTGCGGCGCGGAGCTGCAGGTCGAGGGCATTGAAAACGGCTGGGCGAAGGTCAGCTATAACGGCAAAACCGCCTATGTCAGCGCATCGTACATCAAGGAATCCGGCGGCGGGGGCGGCGATGCTTCTGCCGCCGCTCCTGCCTCTGCTTCCGGCGCCGGCTTCAAGATCAGCGCCGTGTTCGTTCGGGAGAACTGGACGGGCGGCGGCAGGGATAAGGTGCTGGACTGCGGACAGTTTGAGCTGGACAGCGTTGACGCCTCCGGCCCGCCGAACACCATTACCATCAAGGCGACGGCTCTTCCGTACAGCGCACAGATCCGCCAGACGGAGAAATCCAAGGCATGGGAGGCCTACACGCTTTCCGGCATCGCAAACGAGATGGCCGCTGCCAACGGAATGACCTGTATGTTCCTCGCCAACAGCGACCCGTCCTATGGCCGCGTGGAGCAGTACAAGCAGAGCGACATCGCCTTTCTCTCCAAGCTGTGCCACGAGGCGGGCATCTCTTTGAAAGCCACCAATAACCTGATCGTACTTTTCGACCAGGAGGATTACGAGAAGAAATCCCCCGTGCTGACCATCGTCCGCGGCAGCGGCAGCTACACCAAGCACAAGCTGAACGCGGGAACGGCCGGAACGCAGTACGCTTCCTGCCGCGTCAGCTACACAGACCCCGGTACAGGGAAGTGCATCGAGGCCACCGTCAAGGTCGAGGACTACAACGACAAGGCCAAGAACAACCAGCAGCTGGAGATCACCGCGAAGGTGGCAAGCGTGGCCGAGGCCAAGACCAAGGCCGAAAAATATCTCCGGCTGCACAACAAGTACGCAAAGACCGCGACCTTTACGCTGCCCGGCAATCCGGATATCGTGGCCGGCGTCACAGCCAAGCTCACCGGCTGGGGTGCGTGGGACGGGAAATACATTGTGGAGCAGGCTGCGCACTCGGTCGGCTCGTCCGGCTATACCACGCAGGTCAAGCTGCGCAAGACATTGGAGGGATATTGATGGACGAACTGCAGAATATCCTTTCGAGGCTCGTTCAGACCGGCACGGTAACGGCCGTCGACAGCGCAAAGCGCAGGGCTCGTGTCAAGTTTAAGGACACAGGTATCATTTCGGACTGGCTCTATGTGATCCAGCACTACGGAGCGAATTTCTACATAAAGCCGGACGCAAAGCACACGCATGAGATCACGGACACCTTCACCGGCGGCGGCACAGCCAGCGAATTCCCCGACCACGACCACCTGCCCGGCTCGCATCTGACCTACTGGATGCCGAAGGTGAATGACCGCGTCCTCTGCCTATACCTTCCGGTATTCAACGGGGACGGTTTTGTGTTAGGAGGTTTTTGAGCATGGGAATGGTCGGCTGTCTGGGCGACATCGTTTTTACGGTGTCTGACCGCACGATCGAAACGATCAATAATGTCACCTGGTCTGGGTCGGCCCGGTACGCGACCCATCAGCGGCACGGCACACACGCTCTTACGGAGTTCACCGGCCTTGACCCCGACAAGATGACCTTCGACATCGTTCTCTCCGCTTACCTCGGCGTTGATCCTATCGCCGAGGTCGTGAAGCTGTGGAACTATGAGCGCGGCGGCATCGCCGTCCCGCTGGTGATCGGCAATAAGGGCTACGGGAAATATCGCTGGTCCGTGCTTGATCACAAGATGAAGATGAAAACCTATGACGGACGCGGCAACGTCACCAGCGCCACCGTGTCCGTCAGCCTGCAAGAGTATCTGAGGGGGTAAAGCTGCCATGAGCTACAAGGTGACCGCATCTGACATCGGCGCGGTGCAGCTCAACGAGACTGACACCGTCCGCTCTGTCTTGCAGAATATCGCCATTATCCTTTCCACGCGGCAGGGGACCTGTCCGTTGTATCGCGGCTTCGGTCTTCCTCAGAAGTTCGTGGATAAGCCTCTGCCGGTAGCTATGCCTATGATGTATTCCGAGGTCAAAGAGGCAGTGGAAGAATACGAGCCCCGCGCCGAGGTGGTGAATGTGACCTTTGCGGCCGACAGAAACGCCCCGGGCAGGCTGATCCCTACCGTGGAGGTGAACATCATCAATGAGTGAGAGAAATACGGGATATCAGTTTGTTTCTACCGACACCGAAGCGGTGGAATCGCTGCTGATCTCCATTTACGAAAAAATCACCGGCGTCAGCGTGAAGCCCGCCAGCCCCGAAAAACTGTTTATCCAGTTCGTGGCCGCCGTGGTGATTCAGGAGCGCGGGCTGAACAATTACACAGGCAATCAGAATATCCCAAGCCGCGCGGAAGGGGAAAACCTGGACGCGCTGGCCGAGCTGTTCTATGTCACGCAGCGCCCGGCGGCGCAGGCTGCGGTCTGCACCGAGCGCTTCCATATCTCCGAGGCACAGACCACGGCGATCCTCATTCCTGCCGGTACGCGCGTCACTGACGCCAGCGGTACGCTGACATGGGAGACGGTCGCGGATGCCTATGTGTCCATCGGCGAGACCTATGCCGATGTGCAGATCCGCTGCCAGACTGTTGGTGCGGTCGGCAACGGCTACGCAGTGGGACAGATCAACACCTTCGTTGACCTGTTCGACTACTGTGAGCGCTGCGAAAACCTCACCGCCAGCGATGACGGCGCAGACCAGGCCACTGACGACGAGTTCTATGAGCTGATGCGCGCCAGTCAGGACGCTTACAGCTGCGCCGGAGCCAAGGGTGGGTATATCTACTTTGCCAAGCAGGTCAGCACCAAGATCGCCGACGTGGTGGCGAACAGCCCCAGCGACGGAGCGGTGGACCTCTATGTCCTCATGGACGACGGCACCATCGCTACCACGGAGATCAAGAATGCTGTCCTCGCTGCCTGCAACGATGACACGGTGCGGCCGCTGACAGACAAGGTCTCTGTCAAGGACCCGCAGAAGGTGAGCTACAATATCACCTTCACCTACTATGTGCCGAAGGACGGCGCCCTCAGCTCCACAGAGATCAAGGCTGCGGTCGACAAGGCCGTGGCTGAGTTCGTCGCGTGGCAGTGCGGGAAGCTGGGGCGCGACATCAACCCCTCCGTGCTGATTGGAAAGCTCATGCAGACCGGCATCAAGCGCGTGGCGCTGACCAGCCCGGTCTTTACCACGCTGCGGGATGGCTCCGACGACACGACGCCGCAGGTTGCGTCGGTCGGGACCATCACGGCCACGAATGGGGGCTACGAGGATGAATAAGGCGCACGGCATCACGAAGGAAAACCTGCTGGCCTCCTTGCCGGCAGTCCTTGCCAATGACGACAATATGGCAGCGCTTGCCTCTGCTGTTGCCGAGGCGCTGGCTGCCCGCGTAGGCGAGATCGAGAGCGTGTCGATCTACTCACAGATCGACCGGCTCCCGAACGAGCTGCTGGACATTCTGGCGAACGACTTCAAGGTTGACTGGTGGGACGCCAACTACACCCTGGAGGAAAAGCGCCGGACGCTGAAAGACTCATGGAATGTTCACCGCAGGCTCGGCACCAAGGCGGCAGTCGTGCTGGCGATCTCCGCCATCTACCCCGATACGCAGGTCAGCGAATGGTGGGAATACGGCGGCAAGCCGTACCACTTCAAGCTGCTGATCGACGCCACCTATGAGGATGTCGACCCCGTCAGACATCAGCGCGTGATCGACCGCGTTGACTTTTACAAGAATCTGCGCTCGGTGCTGGACGAGGTAGAATACTACGACGCCGGAGGACTGGCAACAGAGTATTTCGGCGCGGCCTGTATCGGCTGCGAGCTGGTCGACAGCGCGGCCGCCATTCGATACTGACACGGAGGTGTTTTACTATGGCAACATGGAACGGCGTCATCACCAACGCCGGCAACAGCCTGCTCAATGAGTGGGTGAATGAAAAGACCCTGAACTTCGACAGCGCAGCTGCGGGGCAGGGCACCGTCGCGGCGGCGGCAATGATGGCACAGACCGCCCTCGTCAATGAAAAGCAGACCGCGAGCCTGCTGGGCGGCGAGAGGGTATCTTCCGGCATTCGCCTGAAGCTCCGCATCGCTGCGCCGAATACGGCCTATACGCTGAATCAGTTCCGCGTATCTGCCAGCGTGAACGGAGGAGCGTCCGCCATGATCGCCTTGTTCCAGCTGGAGCAGGGCGTTCCCATTCCCAGCAAGACAGAATCGCCGGATTTCGTCTACACCTTTTACGCGCTGATCTCCTGCTCGAATACCGGCACATGGACGGTGACGGTCGACACCAGCGCCTGCGTCACACAGAGCGATATGTCCGCTGCCATCACTGAGGCGGTAAAGACCAAGCAGGATAAGATCATGGTCAAGGGTCTGCTGCTGGGCGACGGGAACGGGAATATCTCTGCGGCAGTCGCCGGAAAGGACTACGGTTATCCACTTGCAACAGGCTCAGGAGCGCCGACAGACACGACCGAGGGTACCGCAGGGCAGCACTACTATGACAGCGCTACGGGCAAGGAATACGTCTGCAGCGGCAAGGACAGCAGCGGCAAGTATCAGTGGAAGCTGTCCGGCGCCAGCGACGCGGCCGATCTGACCTATAACGGTGAATCGCTCGACACCTTCCTTGATGGCGTTTCCAGCGACCTCGACACGCTCTCCAAGGGGCTGGACGGAAGTAAGCCACTCACCGGCAAGACCGATCCGACCTCCAGCACGAAGGGCTCGGTCGGCCAGTCGTATCTGAACACAGACACCATGCAGACCTTCTACTGCACGGCAGCCAACGATCAGACCGGCGTATATACATGGGAAAAGCCCAAGGGCGGCGGCGTGGCTCCACAGCTGGAGGTCTCTGTTGCCACCGGATCGGCTATCACCTGTACGAACGGCGAGACTACTCTGACCGGCACCAGCGTCGGCGGTAAATGCGTTTTTGATCTTCCCGGCTACGGTACATGGTCGCTGTATGCCACGCTGAACGGGCAGACCACCGCCACCGAGACTGTGGTCGTGGATCAGGTCAAGCAGTACGCGGTGACGCTGAGTTACTTCGCGGCTACGCTGACCGTAACGGCGGAATCCGGCGCAGTCGTGACCGCCACACTTGGCACGAAGCAGTATACCGGCACCTGCGGCAGCAACGGCAAGTGTGCGCTGACCGTCAACTATGCCGGCACCTATTCCGTGACGGCCACCAAGAGCGGGGTATCCTCGTCCACGGCGTCTGCGGAGGTGTCGACCTCCGGCGGCAGTTACACCGCAACGGTGAAGTTCTGCACCCTCACCGTCACCATCGACAGCGGCTCTACGGTCAAGGCGGTCAACGGTTCCACCACGCTCACGGCCACCAGCAACGGAACGGCAAAGTTCTACCTGCCGAACACCGGCACGTGGAGCGTCACCGCCACCAAGAACGGCGAGACGGCCACCGGCAGCGTAGCTTGCAGCTCCTACACCGGCTATACGCTGGAGCTGTCCTATGTCAAGGTCTTCGGTGTCTGCTGGAATTACAATGCACAGTCGACGGCGCTGACCCGCCTGAAAAAGTCCACCGATCCGAACGGACTGGTCAATGTCGACATCACCACGAATCCCGCGCCTGCGGTCGGTACCGGCGCCGGCAGCTCCCCCTTCGACAGCTATCTCCCGTGGAGCGGCATGGACGAGTACAACATCATCAACAATGCCGTAAGCTACAAGAAGGGGCAGAGCGGCTTCTCTCGAAGCAGCTACGATACCGTCGTCTTCATCCCCGAGTATTACTTCCGTATTATCGACGATGCCGCCAACAAGAAACGGTACTTCTACATCGCGGATAAGGCCAAGAGCGGCTTCACCAAACACCCCGGCTCCGGCAAGTATGTCGGCCGCTACAACACGATCTCCGGCCATTATTCCAAGACCGGCGCTGCGCCGCTGGTCAACCTGACCCGCGCATCGGCTCGTTCCGGTGCCAGAGGAAAGGGTAGTAAGTGGAGCGAGTATGACTTCGCGTCTTGGTGCGCGGTCTGGCTGCTCTATTTGGTGGAGTTTTCCGACTGGGACAGCCAGAGCAAAATCGGGCGCGGCTATGTGGACAGCAACAACTCTGCCATTTCTTCCGGCGGCACAGACAGCATGATCTACCACACCGGACGCGCAGCTGGGACGAACGGAAAGACCGCCGTCCAGTACCGGCACATCGAGAATCCCTACGGCAATGTCTTCGAGTTTATCGACGGGATCAACTTCTCCGACGGAACGGTATATGTCTGCCTGAACCCTGCGAGCTATGCAGATGACACCGCGACCAACTATACGAACATCGGCTCCAAGATACAGAGCGATGGGTACATCACGGCCATCGGCGTAGCGGCTGCCATGCCCTGGGCGTTCTTCCCTACGGGGGTCGGAGGAAGCGAAACAACCTATATTCCGGACTACGCCTACTACAATTCTGGCTGGCGTGTCCTCCGCGTCGGTGGCGACTGGAGCAGCGGCGGCTGTGCCGGCCTTTTCTACTTCTACGCGAACAACACCTCGTCGTACACGTACTCGTACGT